>JBBRLQ010000017.1:0-195529 GCA_038231275.1 Polyangiales bacterium | reverse complement strand
GACGCGTTCTCGCGGAAACTGCCCGCGGTGAGTTCACCAACGGGTCAGGCGCGCCTGCGCATTTGCAGATGTGGCTCCGACTGCTGGACTCGAACCAGCGACCCGGCGGTTAACAGCCGCCTGCTCTACCAACTGAGCTAAATCGGATTGATCCGCGCGCGCCCCACGTGCGGCGCCCCGCGGCATGCGGCGTGTATAAGCACCGCACATGCCATTCGAGGCCGCACGCATCGCCGCCCCCGACGTTCGCGTCGCCGCGCTGTTTTTCTGGGGAAGAAGCGGCACGGTGTTCCTGCACAGCCTCTTCGATGGGCACCCCGAGGTGCTCACGTTCCCAGCGACGCGTGTCAATTCCTTCCACCACCGTCAATGGGCTGACATCGCCAACGCCGCCACACGCGAGGAGATGGTCGCGAAGTTCATCGCCTGGAACCCGTCGTGCTTCGACGGACGCGCGGATCGCTGGTTCGAGGGCCTCGCCGATCTGGGGCCGGCGAAGGACACGCCGCTGTTCGTCGACGCCGACCGCTTCACGGACGCGCTGCTTGCTCGGTTGCCGTCGCGCGCTCCTGGCGCCATCCGCCGGCGGGACTTCTTCCTCGCCGCGCACTTCGCGTACGCCGAGGCGCGCGGCGAGGACGTGTCGAAGAAGAAGGTCCTCCTCTACCACCTCCACTCCCCCGAGGCCTACGACGGTATCGGTGCGGCGCTCGAAGATTTCCCAGAGATGGTCGCGATCGGAACGGTGCGGGATCCCGTCCGATCGCTCGCGTCGTACCTCCGGAAGAACCGCGACCTCGCGGGCATTCTCGGGCAAGACGATCGCGCGACCTACGCCAGGATGGCGCGGACCGGCGGCTACCACGCGCTCTACCGCCACCAGCTCACGGGGTGGAGCGAGCTGTTCGATCGACGCGCGATGCGGCGCTACGAGGTGCGGCTCGAGGATCTCCACGACGCACCGCGCGCGACGATGACGCGCCTCGCGCAGTGGCTGGGGATCGCGTGGGACGAGCGGCTCCTCGCGAGCACGTGGGGCGGCCTCGCGTACTGGGGCGATCAAATGGCGGTGAAGCGGCAGAACGGCTTCAGCAGCGCACACACTCGGCAGGCCGCCGATACGACGGACGAGGCGCTCGACGCCTTCGATCGCTACGTGCTCGAGGGGCTGCTCGCCGCGTTCCGCCGCGACCATGGCTACGACCGCGCGCGCTGGCACGCGCGGCTCCTCGCGCCGCTCCTCATGCACGCGCCGACGAAGGCCGAGCGCGGCGCCTTTGCCCAGGCGCCTATCGAGGCCGCCCGGGGCATGCTCACGCGGTGGGGCTACACCTATCGCCACCTCGCCCGCGCGGTGCTTCCTCGCGCGATCCGCGCGCTTCTGCCACTGCCGCGCCCGCTCGGCGGGGGCCTGAAGCCTCCGCCGAACGCCACCGCACCTCAGACGGCGACGTCGATCTCCAAGTCGCTCGGCGCGTCGATCTCGATCCAGCCGCCGCGGATCGGCACCGCCCGAACCTCGATGCCCGCGTCGATGGCGCGCTGAAGGAGGCTCGTCATGAACATCTTCTCGAACGGCTGCCCGTCGTAGAGCGCGGTCCGATCAAGGCGCGTGTAGAGTGCACGCAAGCGCTCGGCGCCGCGGGCGGTGAGCTTGATGAGGCCGATGTACTGCCCCTCGATGTCGGCGTACGACCACGGCTTCTTTCCGAGCTCGCGGACACGGCCGCGCCCGTCTAGCTTGAGCGTCTCGGCGTCGGCGAGGGGATCGCTCATACGCTTCTGCCAGAGCTCGCGCCAGGCGAGGTCGATGACGATCGAGATGTCGGCGTCGGACTCCGCGAGCTTTCGCACGACGCTGGGGCCGTAGGCGATGTCGGAGTACGTGATGACGACGTCGCCCTCGATCTCGTCTTCGACGGTGAACAAGGTCGCGACCATGTTGCCGGCGGCGTAGTTCTCGTTCACGAAGGTCCGCGCGCCGGGCGGGTGGAGCGAGTCGGCCTTGTAGCCCTTCACGACGACGATGTCGGAGATGCCCGCCGTCCGCAAGCTCGCGAGGATGCGGTCGATGAGCGTGATGCCCTTGTAGGCGACCATGCACTTGGGACGATCGTCGGTGAGCGGCCGCAGGCGTGCGCCCTGACCGGCAGCGAGGACGATGGCCCTCACGAGCCCACCACCGCGCGCACGAGCGCGAGATCGCAGGGACGCGGCGTCTCGTACCGCTCGGGATGCCACATCACGCCGAGGGCGCGCAGCGACGCGTGCGCGATCGCCTCGACACCGCCGTCGTCACCGCGCGCGCAGACCGACCAGCCGCGCAGAAGCGGGCCGTCGGGGGCCCAGCGATGGAACGAGTTCACACGGCCCACGTTCTGGAGCTCGGGGGCGAACGGCGCGCCAGGCACGACCTCGAGCGCGTGCTCGGCGCCGACGTGGCCCGCGATCTCGCGCAGCGCCGCGCCCGCTTCGGCGGCGAGGAGCTGCGCGCCGCGGCACACGGCAAAAATAGCCCAATCGTGAACACCGGCGGCGTGGAGGACGCGGCGCTCGTACGCGTCACGGCGTCGCGACGTGGGCGTGTCGGAGCACGCGACGATGTCGTTGCCGCCGGTCAAGACGACCGCCGCAGGTTGCAGTGAGGCGTAGTGATCGGGAGCGATCTCGTAGGCCATCGGCACCGGAAGGAGCCCGAGCTCCGCGAAGAATCGCCCCCAGCGCACGTCGAGCGCCTCACGCACCTCGGGGTACGCGCTCTCTTCGACGAGCCGCTGCGTCACGAGAACGGTTCGCACATCACGCCACCTTTCTGACCACGCGGTTCGCGCAGTCGATCTCGATCACCTTCGCGCGGGACAGCCCGTCGAACAATTGCTCGCCGCACCCGATCACGCTGGGCACGCCGAGCTCGGCGGCGCGGATCGCCATGTGCGAGTTGGCGCCGCCGTGCTCGGTGACGAGCCCCGCGATCTTGCGCGCGAAGAGCCAGTCGTAGCCGGGATCGGCGCTCCGCACGAAGACGACCTTGCCGGCCGGGTCGACGTGCCCGAGCTCCGCCTCCGCGAGCGTCTCGGCGTGCACGCGCCCGAGCGTCACGAAGCTCGGCTCGGCGTCACCAAGCGTGAACTCGTAGACGTCCTCGGGGCGAGCGATCAGGTGGGGGAGTCGGAGCGCCCGCGTCACGGCGTGTGCGCGCTTTCCACGCGCGATGTCGGCGACCAGCACGGCGTCGACGTCCTCCGCGCCGAGCTCCGCGTAGAGCGCGAGGACGGCGCCGATGTCGAGGTGCGAGAGATCGTCGCGTGAGACGCCGAAGCGCGCGCCCAGCTGCTCGAGGAGCACGAGGAGGTCGCTCAGGCTCTTGGTGAACACGAATTTGCCGTGCTCGCGGCCGCAGATGGCGCCTCGCATGAAGGCGAGCAGCGCGTCGGGCCCGACCTCGAATCCCTCTTCGATCAGGACTGCGGCGAGCGCGTCGCGTTGCTCGGGGCGAAGGACGAACGGCCGCGCAGACTCCGGCGCGTGCGCCTGCGACGCAATTTGTCCGAAGTAGGTGCCCCAGTCCTCGTCGTAGCGCTTCGAGAGGATGTCGTACGTCCCCGGGCGGAGATGTCCGTACTCCGCAAGAAACGCCTCCCGCGAGACCTCGCCGGTCGCGAGGCGCGCGACGTCACCCGCCATGCGCCTCGAGACGGTCTCGAGCGACTGCATGAACACGGCCTCATCCGCCGGCGTGAAGATGCCGAGGGCGACGAGGCCCTTCAAGATCTGCATCGCGACGAACCCCGCGCGCGCGAGGCCCGCGAAGGGGAGGGTGCCGTAGCGCTTGGTGTCCTCGACGATCCAGTAGATCTTGTGGAGGATCGGCATCTCGCTCGACATCGTCCGCGCGTGGCGGGCCGAGAGCTCGTCGACCTTCGTGAGATCCTTCGCGTAGAGGCCGCGCGCCGGATCGAGGATCCCGTTGGTGAGCTTGAGCAGCGCAAACTTGATGCGATCGATCTCGCCGGGCCGGAATCCGTGGGCGGCGAGCTCCTGGATGCGCTCGGAGAGGCCGGGATAGGCGCACGTGTAGACCACGTTGAACTCGACCTTGTCGTGGTCGGCGGGTCTTCGGCGGAGCTCGGCGAGGTAGTGGCTGACGAGCTTGTCGGCGATGCGCGGATCGAGATCTTTGGGGACGAACGAGTTGAAGCTCACGCGCACGTCGACGTACGGGTGCCCCATGAGCGACACGAGGAGTGGGAAGCTGCGCAGGTTGCGGTAGCCGTAGTTGTCGCGCTGGTAGGCCCAGATCGAGTCGGTGATCAGCTCCTTGTAGAGCGACAACGCGAGGCGGCGCGGCTTTTTGCCGATCATCTCGGCGGGGTTCCAGTCGGGCATTACGCCGAACGCCGTGCCCTCGCCCGCGAGATCGGGGTGCGGGAGGGCGAGCTTCTCGCATTTCTTGGCGACCTTCTCGAGCTGCTCTTCGAGGGCCGGCCCGCTCGGAGGCCGGACGTGGCTGCCGCTCGCAAGGCGCCGCACCTGAAGGAGATGGAGCGTGCCGCGGGCGTCGATGGCGAGCTCGATGTCGAGATGCGGCGTCGCGAAGAGCGCTTCGAGCTCGGCGCCGAGGGCGAAGACCGGCGCGAAGCGGGCGTCGCGCACCGGAGTGGGCGCGCGCTTGAAGCGTACGACGGTCGCGACGCGCCCCTCATGGCCCCCGGTGACGGTGTCGGTCTTCCCCGACTCGTCGTACGAGAAGACGTAGTACGGCGCGAGCGTGTCCAGATCACTGGTGAAGAGGACGCCGGCGAGCGCCACGTCCTCGACCTGCTTCTGCACGAGCACCTGATCGTCGGCGGCAGGCGCGCGGGCATTGCCCTTCGCGTACGACGCGACGACCTGGTCGATCGCGAACGCGAGGGCGCGCGCGTCGGCAGGGTCGACGTCCGCGATCGAGAGAAACGCACCGGCCATCGACGCGCGGGGGCCGTCTTCGCCGCGCGCGGAGCTCCGAACGACGACGCGCCTACCGAGGCACGCAGCCCCTGCGAGGACCAGCTCCCGCTCCGCGCGCCATCGCGCGACGGTGAAGGCGACCCGAGGAGGCACGACCGCGGTCGTGACACGTGGCGCCACGCGCGCAAGCGTCTCGGCCTTGGTCCCGAAGACGAGCGTCACGCGCTCCTCCGCGCGGCGTCGCCGACCATCGCGTGCGCGCGCGCAACGACGAGCTCTGTATTGCGGGCCAGATCGCCGTCGCCCTCGCTCGAGAGCACGAGATCGGGCGTCTTTGGCCAGGTCACCTCGAGATCGACGCCGCCCACGTTGCGCGCGCCACCTCGGTAAATGCCCTTCGAATCGCGCGCGCGGAGCACCTCCATGGGCACCGAGAGGAGGATCTCGATGTACGGCGAGAGCTGGCTGCGGTTGTGCGCATAGATCTCCTGGAACATGCTCATCGTCGAGCAGACGACGAAGCACTGCTGGCGTACGAGGAGCTCGCAGGTGCGCGCGATTCGCCACGCGTTGGCGCGGCGGTCGGCGGGGCCGTGCCCGAGATCGTCGCCGAACACTGCGCGCATCTCGTCGCCGTCGACGTGAACGATCGCACGCTCGCCGAACGCCGCGTCCTGGCGAAGCGCGCCCACGACCCGCCGCGCGAGCGTCGTCTTGCCGGCGCCCGAGAGTCCCGTGATCCAGATGACGCCGGGCATCGACCTTATCCCTTCAGCTGGGCGACCCAGATCCGCGTCGTGTACGGGATGAGGACGGTGGGCGACGGGTGGCGATCGAGCACGGTGGCGATCGCCTCGACGACCGCAGGAAAGGCCTTGCCGGCCTGGCGCTGGAGCGTCGCGTGCGAGCGCCACGCCTCGAGGCACTCCATCTTGCTCTGCGCGTGGACGACCTTCCCTTCGATCTTGGTGACCTCCCCGAAGAGGCCGCTCCTGTCGATCTCGGTGGTCTGGTCCTCGCGTCGCGTCCCGTAGTCGTAGCCGTCGACACGCTCCGAGATCGTGCGTTCGATGGCGGCCTGCAGCGGGTCTTCGAGGTCGCGGTGGTTCCACATGCATGCGAACCAGCCGCGCGAGCGGGCGATGCGTGCGGTCTCGACGAGCGCCTTCTGGCGATCGGTGACGTTGAAGGAGGACCCGAAGGTCACGAGATCGAACGCCGACGAGGGCTGGCCCGTCGCCTCGCCCGTCCCGTCGAACCACACGGCGGCGCGCGTGCGCGTCTTGCCGAAGCCGCGCATGGCGTCGTTCGGCTCGACGGCGACGACGTGAAGCCCGCGGTGCTCGAGCATTCGTGTGAGGTGTGCGACGCCTGCGCCGACGTCACACGCGCGCGCGCCGGCGCCGACACCCGCCTTCGCGAGCATGGCGTCGATCGCGGAGTCCGCGTAGTCCGGGCGCTTGAGGTAGGCGGCGGCGAGGTCGGTGTAGTCCCACTCTGTCTTGCTCATCGCAAGACTCCTCATCAAGCCCCGTGCCGACGCCGCGAGCTGGAAATGCGGGCAGTTTGTTCGGGTCCCGCGTCGTCGCGATGACGTCGTGCGCCAACCGTTTGACGGTCAACGACGAAGCGTCGCCCCCGCGTCGGCCTTCGCGGCCGGCTTGCCATCGAACGGCACGCCGGCGTCGCCGTGTAAGTCGGTCATCTCTTTGATCCAGCCGTCGTCGCGCGGCACCTTCTTCAGCGCGAGCTTTCGCGTCGCCTCGTCGATTGCCGCGAGCTTCGTGTCGACGACGGGCCGCGCAGCGCCGCCCGTGAGCCCGAGCCCGTCACGAAGCGCGGTCGCCATGTCCTTCCAAATCGCCGCGGCGCCTTCCGCCGCACGGAGGAGCCCGCGCCCGTAGGTGCCGCCGGGCCCGTCTTTGCGGCCGAGGTCCTTCTGCACGCACGCGGAGTGATCGGGCATCGCCGCGAGAGAGAGCGTCGCTTCGTTCGCGCCGGCACCCAGCGACGCGTACGTGGTGCACGCGCCGGGGATCGCGGCGGCGACGGCCTTGAGGAGCGGCCGCGTGTCCTTGTCGTCGTCGATCGCTTTGCCGACGTCGGGCGCGCTCGCCGCCATCTGCCGCGCCACCGCGACCCGGAGCGCGTCGATGCCCGCTCCCTTCCCGGTTCGAATCGCGGAGAGCCACACGTCGGCCGCCGTCGCCCACTCGCCGTGCCGATCGCGGGCGACGACGAGGGCGACGGCCGCCGCGGACGCCTGGTCTGGTGACGTTCCGTTGAATCCCGACTTGGAGCCGAGCGCTGCCGCGATCGCTCCGAGGCACGCTTGCTCCGCGCCGGGGGCTGGCTCCTTGCACGCGGGCACGCCGTTCGTCGCGCTCGTCAGCGCTGCGTCGTCACCGGAAACGAGCGCGTCGCGAACCGCCTCGATCTTCGCCATCGGCCCCTTGCAGGAGCACACGACGACGAGCCAAGGCACGAGGAGTGCGCGACGCATCCCGGTAGTTTATACGGTCGCGAACGCGGCGTCGGGGATGTCGAGCGGGGTCTTGTCCTCGCCGTCCATCAGCTTGGCCTTGTGCTCGACGCCGGGCAGCACGTTGCGCGCGTAATAGAGCGCGGCGTGGGTTTTGCCCGTGTAAAAGGCCAGATCGGGGCTGCCCTCGGCGAGGCCCTTCTTCTTCGCCTCGGCGATGACCGCGCCGTCGAGCAGCACCCACGCGACGGAGAGCTCCGCCATCATCTCGAGGAAGCGGTTCGCCGACAGCGGAACGAGCGCGAGGTTGCCCGACTGGAACCACATGAGGAGCTTCATCGAACCGTTGCCGATCGCTTGCGCCGCCGCGCCGAGGCTCTTCACGGCGGCGCCGAGCGTAGGATGCTCGCCGTTCTTCGCGACGAACTTGCCGACGTCGCCGAGGAACGCCTGCAGGTTCGCGCCGCCCGCCTGTCCGAGCTTGCGGCCGACCAGATCCATCGCCTGGATGTGGTTCGTGCCTTCGTAGATGCTGAAGATCTTGGCGTCGCGGCAGTACTGCTCGACGGGGTAGTCGCGCGTGTAGCCGGCGCCACCGTAGGTCTGGATCGCGGTCTCGCACACGCGGAAGCCCTGATCGGAGCCGTACGCCTTCACGAGCGGCACGAGCAGATCGACCTGACCCTGGTGGTAGGCGATGTCCTTGTCGTCGCCGCCGGTCTTGGTCAGCGCGTCGACGGTGTCCTGGTGGCGGGCGAGCTTCACCGCGAGCGCGCGGATGCCCTCGACGCGTGACTTCATGTCGAGGAGCATGCGTCGCACGTCGGCGTGCTCGAGGATCGGGACGCGCGGGGCGGTCGCGTCCTTCCAGTGCGTGATGGAGGCGCCTTGCTTGCGCTCGCGCGCGTAGTCGAGCGCGTTCAGGTACGCGCTCGACGCGACGGAGTAGCCCTGCATGCCGACGGCGATGCGCGCGCCGTTCATCATCTTGAACATCTGGCTCATGCCCTGGTTCAGCTTCGCGTCGCC
Source organism: Polyangiales bacterium (assembly GCA_038231275.1). Classification (GTDB taxonomy): domain Bacteria; phylum Myxococcota_A; class Polyangia; order Polyangiales; family Polyangiaceae; genus JANYHK01. The sequence goes on along the minus strand of JBBRLQ010000017.1, from coordinate 187,071 downwards.
GCCGACCGGCACGCCGACGCATTTGCCGTTCTCGCCGAAGTTGAGCACGCACGTGGCGGAGCCGTTGATGCCCATCTTGTGCTCGATCGCGCCCACGGTGACGTCGTTCGAGCCGGCGAGGGTGCCGTCGGCGTTCGTGCGGATCTTGGGGACGATGAAGAGCGTGAGCCCCTTGGTGCCCGCCGGCGCGCCTTCGACGCGCGCGAGGACGAGGTGCACGACGTTCTCTGCGAGATCATGATCGCCCGCGGAGATGAAGATCTTGGTCCCGCGGATCGAGTACGTGCCGTCGGCGTTCTTCGTCGCGGTGGTGCGCGAAGAGCCGACGTCGCTGCCGGCCTGCGGCTCGGTGAGGCACATCGTTCCGCCCCACTTTCCGCCGAACATGCGCGCGCAGAAGAGCTGCTGCTGCTCGTGCGTTCCGAACGACTCGATGACCTCGGAGGCGCCGTACGTCAGGCCCGAGTACATCGTGAAGGCCGTGTTCGCACCGCAGAGGAGCTCCTCGATGTAGAGGACGACGACCTTGGGCGCGCCGGCGCCGCCGAACTCGGGGCTGACGCCGATCGATTTCCACCCCGCCTCGTACAGCTTCTTCCACGCGTCCTTGAAGCCGGTCGGCGTGAGGACGGCGCCGCCCTCGATGCGACACCCTTCGTGATCGCCGATGGCGTTGAGCGGGCCCGAGACCTCGCGAACCCAGCGGTAGCACTCGGTGACCGACTGGCGAACTTCCTCCTCGCCCCACGCGTCGAACGGAGCCTTGCCGAGGATGTCGGTGAGGCCGAACTGCTCGAACGCGAGGAAGAAGAGCTCGCGGAGGTCGGCCTTGTAGCGGTTGATCGCGGGGATGGGCTTGGAGCTGGACGTGGACAAGCGGGCCTCCTTGGCGCCTACCAGGTCCGGCCTCAATTGCCTGCCCTCGACGCCGACTGAATGCTCATTCAGCATAGGGCGACGCACTGCGTCGCGCCAGGGGTCATGGCGTAAATGCGTACAATGTCGAGCCAATCGCGACGTAGAGCGAACCGCCGAGGACGAGCGCACGGCGCATCTCCTCAGGGTAGCTGGCTACTTCTTCAGGAGATCTTGAACGTCCTGGCAGCGCTCGTTCTTCGCGCGCTCGTCGGCCGACGCTTGGATCGCCACGACGCCCGACGGGAATCCGCTGCCGCCCGGCTGGAGCTCGGGGGGAGCGTCGGGCGGGCACGCGATTTCTTCGTGGCGGCCGGTCAGGATCTGGCGCGTCTGCACGAAGCCCTTGTCGTCGACGTACTGCTCGGCCTTGAAGTCCGGCACGTCCTTCCGCTTGCAGCTGCGCGCGACGTACGCCTCGAGCTCTGCGGCGCGTGCCTTGTCCTTCGCGGCGCGATCGACGGCGTCTTGCGCGTGCCTACGCCGCTCGACGCGATCGGTGCCGCACGCCGCTTCCTTCTCGGCGTCCTTGCGTCGCATCGCGTCGGTCTTCTTCTGCGCGTCGGCCTGCTCGGCCGCCGCGCGCGCCTCCGCCTCCGCCTGCTTCTTCTTCGCCGCGTCGACGCGCTCCTGACGATCCTGCGACTCCGCGCGTCGCTTCGCCGCCGAGACTCTGGCGTTCTCACGCGCGACCACCTCGTCGGGCGACTCCGCCGGAGCGGCCTCGCAGCCCATCGCGAAGGCGCAGAGCAAAAGCGGCAGGAGCGAACGCACGGCTAGAGCTCGGCTCGCACCAGGACGAATTTGTTGCAGAGCGCGCGATCGGTGACCTCGCGGTACGCCTTCGCGCCGACCTCGCTGCGGAGCCCTCCGGTGCGGCTGTGCTCCGTGACGAAGTACATCACCTTGACCCCCTTCTCGCGCTGGGTCTTCATCCAATTCGTGAAGTTGGCTCCGCTCGACACGAACGCCGGGATGCGGTTCGACGTGTAGAAGTTCTCGCCCTTCCAGTTCATCTGGTAGGCGACGAGCGGCTCCTCGTTCGACTGGCGGTTGACGTAGTACGCCTCGATGACCTCGTGCTGGCCCCAGTGCGGCGCCGTCTTGATCATGTAGACGTCGACGCCCCACAGCGCCCACACCGCGCCGAGCGCAAGCATGGCGGCGACCGCGTGGTGCCGGATCTTGGCGACCGCGAGGGCGAAGAGGGCGAGGATCGCGATCGCGCCGAAGCCGGTGAGCGCGGCGCTGAAGTCGAGGGAGTCGGGCCACGAGCGGCGGTAGTTGTACGTGAAGAGCTGGAGCAGGCGGATCGCGCCGGGCTGATCCGAGCCTTCGGGCTTGATCGCGAGATCGCGCACGACCAAGATGAGCAGGAACGCGCCTGCCACGGTCGAAGCGCCGATCATCAGCCGCTCGTGCATGCGTCGCCGCTCGTCGTCGGGCGAGGTCGTAGCTGCGGCGGGCTCCTCGGAGGTCGCACGCAGCGCGCGCATGCAGAAGACCACGCCGACGAGGCCGGTCGCGAGGAGCGCGAGGCCGATCGGCATGCTGGCAGGCGCGAGCGCGCCATCCTTGGTGCCGAAGAACGATCCAGGCATGAGCCGCGTGACGCCAGCCACCGCGAGCGCCGCGCCGGCGACGAGCCCCGCGACGTACACCGCGAGCCGCCCGGGCTGCGTGAGCTTGCGATCGCCGATCATGTCGCTGAGGACGACGCCCACAAGCATCGCCGCCGGCGGGACCGCCGGGAAGATGTAGTGGTGGAATTTGGTCCCCATGAACGAGAACAGCGCGAAGCCGAAGACGAACCACATCGCGAGGAAGACCGAGGCGTCACCCCGGCCGTGATCCGCCGAGTCGCCGCGGCGCGCCCACCACACGAGCCCCAGCGGCGCGAGCCCGGTCCACGGGAACAGCGCGTAGCCGAGCTGCCACAAATAGAAGCGGAAGCTCGTGTCGTCCCCTTCGTTCGTGTCGTGAACGTGGTTGAACGCGCGGTTGAACATGTCGTGGAAGATGATGCGGTCGGTGAAGGGTGGACCGTGCCGCACGTACATCGCGACCCACCACGGGATCGCGACGCACAGGATGACGAGCAGGCCGCTCAGCATCTCGACCTTGAGCAGCTCGCTCCAGCGCTTCTTCGTCGCGAGGTATGCGAACACGCAGATGATGGGGATGCCGAAGCCCGCCGGCCCCTTTCCCATCGTCGCGATCGCCGCGAAAAACCAGGCCGCGATGTAATAGAGGCGCCGAATCCGCCGCTCGCCCCAGTTGATGTAGAGGAGGCCGCCCGCCACCAGCGACCACACGATCGCCTGGAGGATCGGCTCGAACGCACCGAAGAGGCGCATCGCGTTGGGGCCTACGCCGGTGGGGTGGGGGACGATGCCCTTGGGGATCGACGCCGGGTTCGAGAGGTTGCACGCCTCGTTGCCGGGCAGGCCGCAGTTGCCGGCCGAGCCGCTTCGGAACTCGTCGTAGTGCACGCGGAAGCCGTGCGGCCCATTGCCATGGATGACGAGCTCGAGGTTGCGCGACGCGAGGTAGAGGATCTGCGGGATCGCGCAGACCAGGATGGTGCCGAAGACGAGATGCCAGCCGTTCAGCCGGAGCTTCAGCGAGCCCACGTCGAGCTGGTAGAGGCGCGTGCGCTGCTCCTCGTCGGTGTTGAGGCCGAGCATGAGGAGGCCCATCGCCGCCGTCATCGCCGCGACGAACGGCATGTCGGTCATCGTCTGGTGCGCGAGGAAGAACCAGTCCGGCGTCGTCGCGAGGACGAACGCGCCGAGCATCCCCGCGCGCCGCCCGAACACCTTCGCGACGCCTTTGTACATGACGTACATCGCGAGGATCGTCAGCAGCACGTTGGGCGCGCGCACGACCCACTCCGGGTGCGCCGTGTGACCGAGCAGCCCGGTCATCATCATGTCGCTCTTGTAGTGCGTGCCGAGCGACGCCATCGACAGCGCCTGCATCCAGAAATTCAAGATCGGCTTGGACCAGAACCAGCCATCCTGCGCCCACCAGAGCGAAATCCAGTCGTCGCGCGCGAGGATCTCACGCGCGACCTCGCCGTAGTGCGTCTCCCACGGATCCCAGAGCGAGTAGCTCCCCATCATCGGGAGGTAGAGGAACGCGCCGACCGCGACGACCCAGAAGCCGTGACGCTTGAGGATGGGGCGATCGAGGCCGAGCTCGTCTTTCGCCCACGGGCCGAGCGCCTGGCCGACGCGGAAGAGGCCCGTCACGAACATGAGGAACGTCATCGTGACGAGGACGCCCCACATGATCTGCGGCCCGGCGCCGCCTTGCCCGCCCCACAAGCAGCCGGCGAACGCGCCGAACGAGAGGACCGTGAACGCGACGGGCCCTTGGATCGCAGTGAGCGTCGTCGTGCTCGCGAGGACCATCCCGTCCTTCTCGTCGTCGTCGAACGTGCCGAGGAGATCCATGATCCCCCACGACGCCACGAGCACGAAGACGAGGCCGAGCGGCACGCCGAACGAAAGCTGCCCGTTGTGGGCCATCAAGAGGAACGCCGCCACGCCGCCTACCGCCGCGGTCACCCCGCCGCGCATCCGTCGAAGCGGATTCCCTCGCGCGAGCAACGGCGGTCCCTTGGCCTCCGTCGTCGACTCCGATGCCGACTCGGACGCCGACTCCGACGCCGAGTCCGACGCCGACTCCGAGTCCGACGCCGACTCTGATTCCGTCGCGGATCCCGACGCCGACTCCGGCGCCGTGTTCGCAACGGGAGTCGCGCCGTTTTCCTTCGTCGTGGCGGGACGTTCCTTCGGCGGCGATTCCGTGTCGGCGTCCTGCGTCTTGCTCTCGGTCATAGGTCTAAGGGCTCGCGACTGCGTGACGTAGCAACTTTAGCGGCCGGGGACCAGCGTCAACGGGAGGTAACCAAATGTAGGATATGCCTCGCCTGGCCACCGGACGCGTGCTACCTCGCCGCATGACGCGCGCTCGGGCAGGGGTGGTGGCGGGTTTCGTCTTGGCGTTGGTCCTCGCCGCGGCCTGCTCGTCCTCCTCTTCTATCTCGTCCTCCTCCTCTTCTCCTTCACCGGATGGCGGCCATGAGGCCTCGAGCTCGGGGACTCCTTCGTCCTCGCCGGACGGCGCACCTACCCCGCCTCCGCCGCCGATCAGCCCGCAGGCGGCTCAGTTGGTGGTCGGCATCGACGCTGAGAATTTTGCGTCGCAAGGCTACGTCGTCGAAGGGTTGGAGGTCATCGTCACGGTCGCGGGCGTCGTCGCGGCGCACGACAACCTCGACGCCGAAGCCGGCGCGCTCTTCCCTCACGCCGTGCGGCTCGACGCTCCGAAGAACAACCTCGACGCACCGGTCACGATCCAGGTGATCGCGCGCGGGCGCGGCGCCGACGTCGTTCGGCGAACGGCCACGACGCACTTCGTGGCGGGACGGACGCTCCTCGCCTACCTCTTCCTCGAGACGCGCTGCGCGCTCTTCGGCATCGGCGGCGGCGGTCCTCCCGCCGGACCGACGTGCACGAACCCTGGCGACACGTGCATCGGCGGCGCGTGCACGTCGGAGGTGCTTGGCGATCTCCCCGACTTCGCGCAAGACTGGGCGACGCACCCACCGAGCGCGTGCGGGGGCGGCGCGTCGAGCGTGCTCGTCATCGGGCAAGGCCAGTCGGCGTTCGCGCCCCTTGCCGACGGCGACACGCTCACGCCCGAGTGCGGGCCTCAAGGCGGACATCACGTATGGATGGCGCTGCAGGTCGCGGACGTCGGTCAGTTCGGAACCAAGACCGTCCTGTCGGCGACGCAGCCAAGCGGCACCGGCACCGTGCCGCTCACCGGATTCGCGTATCCGTACGCGCCGGCCGCCGCGGGAAAGTGCCAGCTCGTCGGCGTTCGTTTCCAGCTCGATCCCGGCCCGCCGGGCAACCCGCTCTTTCTCGGCAAGCCGCTCGACATCACGGCGACCGTCGACGACAAGAGCGGGCGCCACGCGCAGGCGGTCAGCCACGTGACGATCGCGACGAAGCCCGTCGGCACGTTCTGCCCTCCTTGAACGAGCTCATCGCCGGCAGCGATGGTCTTTGAGTGCGCACTCTTTCTTCGTCCCTCTGTCCTGCGTGAAGCAGCTAAATAAGGAAGGGCAATCTCGCGGAGCTCGGTGACGGCCTCAGTAGTAGAGGTTCACGATGCTCGAGTTCGACGTGATGCGTTCGCCGCACGTGTGAACGTTGATGCTCGGCCGCCACGTGGGCGTGTGCCGATGGCCGGCGTAGTCGGTGATCGCGAAGCTGAAGAAGTTGTCGTACGTCGCCGGGTACTTACGGCACGAGTTGATCCCGTAGACCTCGATCGCGCCGCCGAAGACCCAGCGCCACGAGATGCCCGCGATCGCGTAGACGGTGAGGTTCGCCGTGTTCTTCGAGTTGTGCATCGACACCGCCCACTGGCAGCCCGCCGGGTGGCACTGCCGCGTGTCGTACATCGCGCCGCTGATGACCTCGCCGGTCGTCACGCGTCGCGCCGCGCTGTAGTAATAGTGGCCGCCCCACTGGCCGCCGCCGAGCCAGCTGGCGATCGTCCAGTAGTTGCCGCCCCACGCGCCGTTGTTTCCATACTGGAGCACGGGCTGCACGATGCTCGTGCCCGCGACGTCCTCGATCGCCGGGAACATGTAGATGAGCTGATTGGTGTAGACGCTCGGCGCGGCCGGCACGTGGAACTGCGCCGAGAAGCGCTGCACGGGGACCGGCGAGGTCCAGTTGGCGTCCTCGGTCCAGCCGTTGTCGGTGGGCGGCTGAACGCCGTTCTCGGGCGCGACGGGGGCGTCCGCGTGGACCTTGTGCACGGGGAATGCGCATGGCGCGAACGTCTGCACGTGGCCGTCGGCGGATTTGATCGAGCCGTCCGTGTCGACGACGTCGCCGTCGCCGAGCTCATGGAGGCAACTCGGATGGATGCCGCCGTGCGGAGCGCGCACGAGATCGGGCGAGAGCGCGAGCTCGGCTGCGCTGATCTGGATGGTCCGATCGACGTCGGTGCTCGGCGTGTTGTCGTACGCAGCCTCTGGAGGAAGGGGCCCGTCGGCCTGCGGCGCGGTTTGGTCGACGCTGGGATCCGCCGGCGCCGTGGCGTCGTGCGATCCGCTCGAGCACGCGACGGCGAGGGCGAGCGCGGAGACCGATAGACCGCGGACCAAGAGAGAGAGCTTCATGAAGTGACCTTTCTGAAATCGAATTGAATAAAGGGCACGCACCTTCGCGCTTCGTGAGGCGCGCCGACGGATGCGAGCAACGGCGCCATCAGCAAGGTGTGCGCCACACACCCACGTCGCAGAACGCTCGGGGAATCAGGACGTTTTCACGTTCGGGGAGTCGACGATCCATCGCGGCGCATCGCGCACGATCGCGGTGCGCCGCGTGAGATCGGATCGATCACACGTCTCGACGGCGTCCAGCTTTCCGCGAACTCGGCGTGAGGCGGCGCGTAGCCGCCATGCATGCGGTCAGACCGGCGAACGCGCGATCTCGACCCAGATCTCGCGGCGCTCTCCCGGCCGGAGGACGATGAGTCGCTCGCCGGTGTTGAGCGCGTTGCCCGGGCAGGTCCACGGCTCGACGCACACGAAGTCTTTCCCCTCGAGCGTCCAGATCACCCAATGCGAGAGCTCCGCCGAGCCGCGCACGACGATCTCCCCGCCGGGGAGCGAGAGCGAGCACGGGACCGCGCCGTGATCGTGGAGATGGAGGTCGATTTCCTTCGACGTGAGGTCGATGCTCGTCAGCGGGACGTCCTTCTTGGTCACATTGTCGAAGGCGCGCATCGCGTTCGTCCCGATGCGCGCGGCGGCCTTGTGGGCCTGCTTGACGAGGAAGTACGGATGAAACCCCGCGCCGAAGGGCATAGGCGTCGCGTTGCTCGCAGCGCTCTCGATGTGCTGGTCGATCCGCAGGAGATCGCGCGTCAGTGTGTATGTGTACTCTGCAACAAAATCCCAGGGATATTCGGCGCGCGTCGACGCGGTCGAGGTCAGGCGCAGGGTCGCCGAGGCGCCGCCGTTCGTGCCGGTACGCGCGACGTCCCACGGAAGGTTGCGCGCGAAGCCGTGCTGCTTGAGGGATCCCCTGACGCCGTCGCGCGCGTACGCATCGCCCGTGAGCTTGCCCGGCGAAGGGAACAGCACCGGGTTGCCGCCGCGCACGTTCTTCGTGGTGTCGAGCAGCGTCGCTTCGTCCAAATAGAAGACGGGGGTGCCCGACAGCGTGAGGCGGGTCGCCATTCCACCGCGCGAAGGCGCGAGGACGAGCTCGCCGTTCCCCGCGGCGTGGCGGAGGACCAGGCTTTCGAGGCCCCCGCGCGTCTCGACCGTGAAGTCGCTCACAGCTCGTCCGCCAGCGTCCGCGACTCCTCGAGGCGCGCGCGCGCCGCCTTCAGCTGCGACAAGTGCGCGTTCGCTTCGTCGACCACCTCCTTGGGGGCCTTCTCGACGAACGCCTTGCTCGACAGCTTTTTCTCGGTCGCCTGGATGTCCTTGTCGATGCGCTTCACCTCACGCTCGATCCGCGCGAGCTCGGTGGCCTTGTCGACGAGCCCCTTCAAGCCGACGAGCACCTCGATGGGCCCGGCGTCGGTCGCCACGACGCTCACCACCGTGCCGGCGGCACGCGGCCCTCCGACCTTCGCGATCGTCGGCAAGTCGGTCGTGCGCATCAGCGTCTTCGCGGAGAAGGCGACCTCCCCGAGCAACTTCGCGAGCGCGTCGCTGTCGGTTCGGAACTCGACCGGCGCGAACTTCGCCGGCGAGATCTCGTGCTCGCTTCGGATCGTGCGCGCCGCACTGATCGCCTTCTGCACGATCTCCATCGACGCTTCGGCGGCGGGATCGCCCCCTTTGCCTTCGACCTCGAGGCTCGGGTAGGGGCCGAACGCGATCGACGCCTTGCGCGAAGCCGGCTTCGGCACGCGCTGCCACAGCTCCTCGGTGACGTACGGCATCATCGGGTGCATCAGGCGCAAGGAACCTTCGAGGACATATGCGAGGGCGGCCCTCACGTCGTCGGCCTGGCCCGCGAGCGGGCTGCCCTCGGCGAGCACGGTCTTCGTGAGCTCGAGGTACCAGTCGCACAGATCGTTCCAGAAGAAGCGGTACGCCTCGTTCGCGGCCTCGTCGATCCGGAAGCCTTCGATCCCGCCGTTGGCGATGCGCACGGCGTTCGAGAAGCGCGAGAGGATCCACCGCGCGTAGAGCGACTTCGGCGCCGGGTTTTCGACGTAGGCCGTGAGCTTCACCTGATCGAGCGAGAAGCGCGTCGCGTTCCAGATCTTGTTGACGAAGTGGCGGTAGCCTTCGAGGCGCTTCGGGGCGAGGGCGATGCGCTTGTTCGACGGCGGGAACGTCGCGAGCGTGAAGCGGAGCGCGTCGGCGCCGAACGCCGGGAAGCTCCCGCCCATCGCCGCGGCCGACGGGTACGCCTTCTTGAACTTCGTCATCGCCTCGGCCTCGGGCGCGCCGGGGAGCGTCTTTTTCACGATCTCGGTGAACTCGGCGCCGTGGATGAGATCGAGCGGATCGATCACGTTGCCCTTCACCTTACTCATCTTGTCGCCGGTCTCGTCGACGATGAGGCCGGACAGGAGCACGCGGCGGAAGGGGACCTCCTTCATGAAGTAGAGGCCGAACATCATCATGCGGGCGACCCAGAAGAAGAGGATGTCGTAGCCCGTCTCCAGATCCGAGAGCTGCTTGGGGTTCGTCGGATAGAACTTCGCGAGGGCCGGGGTCTTGTCCGGCCAGCCGAGCGTCGCGAACGGCCAAAGGGCGCTCGAGAACCATGTGTCGAGCACGTCGGGATCTTGGGTCCAGCCGGCCTCTTCGGTGCACTCGGGCGGACGCTCGCGCGCGACCTTGATCTCGCCGTTGGGGCCGTGCCACGCCGGGATTTGGTGACCCCACCACAGCTGACGGGACACGCACCAATCCTGGATTTCGCCGAGGAAGTGGTCGTACGTCTTCACCCACTCTTCGGGGATGATTTGCGTCCGTCCGTCCTTCACGGCCTTGATGGCGGCTTCGGCCATGCCCTGCATCTTGCAGAACCACTGCGTCGAGATCATCGGCTCGACGACGTCGCCCGAGCGTTGGCAGCGGGGGAGCGTGAGCTGGTGCGGCTTAGTTCCGCGCGCGAGGCCCTTCTCGTCGAGCGCCTTCTTCACCGCCGTGCGCGCGCGCTTGCGATCGAGCCCCTTGAACGGACCCCCCTCGTCGTTGAGCGTGCCGTCCAGGTTGAAGATGTTGATCTCCTGGAGCTTGTGCCGCTTGCCCGTCGCAAAATCGTTGAAGTCGTGCGCCGGCGTCACCTTCACGGCGCCGGTGCCGAACTTCATGTCGACGAGTATCGCGTCGGTGACGATCGGCACCTTTCGATCCATGAACGGATGGATCAGGAATTTGCCATGGAGCGACGTGTAGCGCGGATCGTCGGGGTGGACGGCGACCGCGGTGTCGCCGAGCATCGTCTCCGGGCGCGTCGTCGCCACGACGATTTCGCCGTCTTCGCCGTCGACCTTGTACGCAAACTCGAAGAGCTCGCCGTTCGCACCCTCTTCGCTCTCGACCTCGAGATCGGACAGCGCGGTCTGGCAGGTCGGGCACCAGTTGATGAGGCGCGTCGCGCGGTACATGTTGCCGTCCTCGTAGAGGCGCACGAAGGCCTCTTTGACGGCGCGGCTCATGTCCGGGTCCATCGTGAACTTGGTGCGGCGCCAGTCGGGCGACGCGCCGAGCACGCGCTGCTGCACCGAGATGCGCCCGCCGCTCTCCGCCTTCCACTGCCACACGCGCTTCAAGAACTCGGCGCGGCCGAGGTCGTGGCGGGTCTTGCCCTCGCGCTGGAGCTGGCGCTCGACGACGGTCTGCGTGGCGATGCCGGCGTGATCGATCCCGGGCTGCCAGAGCGCGTTGTAGCCGCGCATGCGGTACCAGCGGATGAGCGCGTCCTCGAGCGTGCACCTCTGCGCGTGCCCCATGTGGAGCGAGCCCGTGACGTTGGGCGGCGGCATCGGGATGACGTACGCAGGCCGTGCGTCGGCCGCGTCGTCCGAGGCCTCGAAGACGCCGTGCTTCTCCCAGAACGCGTACCAACGCTCCTCGACCTCGCGAGGCTCGTAGGGCTTGGAAAGATCGGGGGCGCTCTCGCTGCTCATGCAGCGGGATTTACCACAGGCGCGGCGAGAGTGGGCCCGGGCCCCCGTGAGACATGTGGATCACGGCGCGACGAATAGCGTGTCCTTGAGCAGCGCGCGGTCGAAGGTCGCGACGGCGGTACAGCCCGCGTCGCGTGCGTGCTCACGAATCAAGTAGTCCGCGAAGTCGCCGCGGCCCTTCGCGAAGGCGTCCGTGGCCCGGCGCACGCGCTCACCGTCGGTGAACGAGAGCTGCCTCGACTGAACCAAGCGTCCCAACGTCGCCGCGATCTCGGCGCGAGCGACCCGGTAGCTGGCCGAGAGCACCCATACGAACTCGCACAAGACGATGTCCGAAACGAACAGGGCTTCTTGGCTCTCCATCGCCCGCTCGATCAGCTTGAGAGCTCGGGCCGCCTGGTGCTTGTCGTCATCGACGATGAACCGGACCAGGACGTTCGTATCGAGAGCGATCATCGACCGGCGGCGGAGCGACGAATCGCGTCGTTCATGGCCGCGATCGTCACACCGCGGACCTTCGGCCGAATCGATCCGCGGAGGGTCCGCAGGTCGACCGTCTCGGGCTCGACGGTGACGCTCCCGTCCTCGTGGATCCGGAAAGCGAGGCGATCGCCCGGGCCAACGCCGAGCGCGGCCCGGATTTCCCGCGGTACGGTGAGCTGCCCCTTGCTCGTGATCGTCGCGGCTGCCATTCGCCTTACCTCACTGTAAATTCCTTACAGAGTGTAAGGCACGCCGCCGGGACGTGCAAATAGGTCGCCGCAAGCCGGTTCTGCGTCCGGTCGTCGCCTACGTCAGCGATCAGGCCTCTTTGGTGAGGCGCGCGATCTCTTCTTTGACCAGCGCCTCGGCGACGATCGGGACGACCTCCCACACGACGCGCTCGATGACCTCACGCGAGAGCGCGAGGACGGCGTCGGCTTGCTGCTGCGTGAGGCCGAGGCCTTCGAGCTTGCTGGCGAGGGCGCCGTTGACCGCCGCGCCGGCAGCACCTCCCGCGTTGGGGTGCAATGCAGCGGGGGTCGCGGCGACGGTCGCGGGGGGGACGTTCGAGACGGGCATCGGGGTAGGGCGCCTCATGGGTTCGGCCTTGACGGGCTCGCTCTTGGAAGGGGGCGGATTGTCGACGACCTTGAGGTCCCCCGTCGTCGGCTCGTGCCCGAACATCAACGTCGCTGCGCGCTGGCGCGTTCCGGCGGCGGCGCCACCGAGCGACGGCTGCGTGCTGCGCTGCTCGATCGGCGGGACCGCGCCCTTGCCCGCGGCGGGCTTGGCGGCCGGGGCGGCGGAGACCGAGACTCCCCCGTCACGCGCGACGGACGCCTTGCGGACCTTGTCGATCATCTGCTGCGTGTCGAACGGCTTGTCCATGAAGTCGTCTGCGCCGGAGGCCTTGCCCTTCTCGGCGTCATACGCGTTGTGACGGCTCGCCATCATCAGGATGGTCGAGTTCGGGCTGCGCTTTCGAACTTCCTTCGCGAGGGCGTAGCCGTCCTCCCCGCCGAGCACGGTGTCGATCACGCAAACCAGCGGATCTTCACCGAGCTTGGAGAGCGCGTCTTTGTGCCCGTCGGCGGTGACGACGTGGAAGTCCTCCCCGCTGAAGGTGATCTCGAGCACCTTGCGCATCGTCACGCTGTCATCGACTGCGAGCAGAGTCTTGGCCACGATGAGGCTCCTCTAGGAGACTTGGAAAATATGCGGCAAGTCCCGAATTTCTCGACGATTGTGCGGAGTTTGGGACCCCGAAGTCAAGCACAGGTTCACGCCCACCGAAAAGCCGCCGGATCCCGGCCGGGTGCGCGACATAAGCAGAAGTCGTTTGACCGTTGCGGGCAAACGACTGGCGCGACCCACCTGACGGCTATAGCAAGCGTCACGTTGCGCGACGCTTGCTATAGAGGACGGGACGTGACCGAGAAAATCATTCCACCGAAGCTCGCGCAAGAGCCTATCGACGCCGTCGTGCGTGCGCTCTACGCCGTCAGCTGGGGAGAGGCGCGCCGCTGGATCGAGCGCGGCAAGATCACCGTCGACGGCGAGACGTGGACCGACCCGCGCAGGAAGGTGCCGCGCGACTCCAAGGTCGTGATGACGATGACCGCGCCGAAGCCGCGTCCGGCGACCGATTTGCCCGCGGGGGCGATCGTCTTCGTCGACGCGCACGTCGTGATCGTCAACAAGCCGAGCGGCATCAGCACGGTGCCGTACGACGAGTCGGAGACCGGGACCCTCGACGAGCGCGTCCGCGCGGCGCTGTCGCGCATGGACAAGAGGGGGGACCGAAACGACCGTCCGACGCTCGGCGTCGTTCACCGCATCGACAAGGAGACGAGCGGGCTCGTCGTCTTCACGCGCACGTGGCTCGCGAAGAAGATCCTCGCGACGCAGTTTCGCGAGCACACGGTGCATCGTCGCTATTTCGCGCTCGCGCACGGCGACGTGAAGGCGCGGACGTTCCGGTCGCACATCGTCGCCAACCGCGGCGACGGTCTCCGCGGCTCGCGGCCGCGCGACGACGAGGGGCAGCTCGCGATCACGCACGTCGAGGTCATCGAGAAGCTCCAGGGGGCGACCCTCATCGCGTGCAGGCTCGAGACGGGGCGGACGCACCAAATCAGGGTCCACCTCTCGGAGGCTGGGCACCCCATCGTGGGCGAGCGGGTCTACGTACGCGGTTTGGGCGGCGATCCGATCCCGGCGCCGCGCCTCATGCTGCACGCGCGCGAGCTCGGCTTCGTGCACCCGGCGACGGAGGTCGCGGTGCAGTGGAGCGTGGAGCCGCCGCAGGATTTCGCGAAGACCCTCGCCCGGCTGCGGTAAGCGGAGCGCAGCGCAGCGCAGCGCAGCGAACGCTCCTGACCAAAAGTCACGCAGTGCGTGGACGAGGGACGCCGAACGCCAGCGTGTGGAGCGGCGCGTGGCCCGCGGGGAAGAGCGGCGCGAGCTCATCGTCGAAGAAGGCCCCCATCGGGTTGCCGCGCAGGGCGGCGGACTCGGCGGTGACGCAGAGGAGCTGGCCGATCGCGCCGGCGACCACGTGCGCGTCGCGGTACGCGCGTCCGCCGCGCAACGCCACGAGCTCGGCCAGCGGCGCGCCGAGCATGACGACGAACGCGGCGTCTCCGGCCATTTGCTGGCATGCGTGCATGAAACACGTGTCGTCGCGAACGTCGCCGACGTGGAGCGCGCTCAGGCTGCCGTCGGGGGCGAGCGCGTAGAATCCTGGCGCCACACCGTGTACGTCGTGCGCCGCGACGGCCGCTCGCATCGCGACGTCGGCGCCTTCGCGTCCGAGCGCGCGGGCGAGTGGGCGGAGGATCGCGTCGAGCTCGCCTCGCGCCAGGACCGCCGGCGTGAAGGCGCGCGCGCTCCGCCGTTGACGGATGAGCGTCGGTCCGACGTCGCGCCAGTCGGCGGCGGGGAGCCAGCCGGCGCCGAAGGCCTCGCGGAGCCGCGAGTGGCCGGATGAGGTGCGATCGTGCCAGGCGTGCATGCGGGCATCACGGCCGACGGCGGAGGGCGAGTCGGTGGCGGCGCAGCGGGGGCGAGGCGCGTCGGCGAGCGGCCCGCGCGCGACGCGAAGGACGAGCCCGGTACGCTCGGGTGCGGAGGCGAACGGGCTCACGCCGAACGCGCGCCCGGTCGCCTCCTCGCTCCAGTCTTCGAGGGCGACGTGCGCGCCGCGCGCGTGGGCGGCCAGCACGTGCGCACCGAGCGCGTGACCAAGATCGAGGAGGCCGTAGCGGTAGCCGCGCGCGCCGTACTTCGCGCTCTGCCTCTCCAGCACGAGGCTGAGCGCGACGCGGAGCGCGGAGACGGGTGCATCGCAGCGGGCGGCGCCACGGAGCGCGAGGGTGTGCGAGGTTGGATCGTAGTGACCGATCGCGACGCCGCCTTCGTGCGCGAACGCGACGCGCGCCTCGACCGTGTGCAGGTTGCCGCTCGAGGCGTTGCATCTGACGGGGTAGGGGACGCGACCCGAGACGCCGAGCGCGAGGCCGAGCACGTCGAGGGCGAACGCCGCGCTCGCGGCCTCGTTGAGGTTCCCGACGCCGACGCGCCCCGCGGTGGGGGACGACACCTTCGCGTGGAACCGCTCGCGGCTCACCGCGGCGCCCTCGTCGGGCCCGAGCT
This sequence comes from Polyangiales bacterium, assembly GCA_038231275.1. GTDB lineage: Bacteria > Myxococcota_A > Polyangia > Polyangiales > Polyangiaceae > JANYHK01. Next base: position 171,819 of record JBBRLQ010000017.1, on the reverse strand, counting down.
TCGTCTCCTCGTGGAGCGCGAGCAGCGATTTGCTGCGCGTCGACGCGGCGGCGGTCTGTCCGTTCGGTACGTCGAGGTTCACGGCGCGACCAGCTCCGCGACGTCGGCGCGCGTGAAGCCGGCGGCCAGGCGCGCGCGGACATTGACCTGCTCGGGCTTCGGATCCGGCACGAAAATGCCGCGATCCATGAGGCGCTCGAACGTCTCCGCCTCGAGCTCGCCGAGGCGACCCGGATCGCCTTGCCCCAGCGCGCGCAGCCAGTCGTGGCCCGCGCGTACGTGATGGACCTCGTCGGCCATGATGAACTCGAAGACGCGCGCGGTCGCGACGTCGCCGCTCGCCTCGCTGCTCTTTCGAAGCTGCTCGCACGCGTCGAGGCCGCGCCCTTCGCCGATGCGGTGCTGTACGAGCAGGCGCGCCGGCAACCCGCGCACCGCTTGGAACGTGTCCCACACCTTGTAGTCGATCGGGCCTTGCCCTTCGCGTCCGCCGAGCTGCTCGAGGCGGGCGAGGAGCATCTCGGCGTGCCGCGCCTCGTCGAAGACCTGACGGGCCATGTCGAGGTGCAGCGCCCAGGGGGCCTCGGGGTGCTCCACCCAGATGCGGCTGCACACCTCGACGGCCGCGATCTCGACCTGGAAGACGATCGTGTGGAGGAGGTCGACGGTGGTGCGCGTCGCGGGCTTTCCTTCGCGGAGCCCCGGCGCCCGCGCGGGTCGGCCCGCGAACGAAGGCATGGACGGAGCGATAGCGCCGATGCCGGACGCTCGGCGGACGAGCGCGAGCGCATGCTCCAGCGCGAGGGTCGTGTCGCCATCCGCCACGAACGACGTCCTCGCGAGCTGCGCCTCGAGCGAGTCGCGGAGACCGTCGAGCCGGACGTCGGGCGCCGTGACGCTCGGCGCGCGGGCCGGAGTCTCGGTCGACCACCACGCGAGGCGCGCGTGCCGCTCCCGCAACGCTTCTGCCGCGCACGCGACGTAGTACGCGTCGTACGCGAGGCGGATCTTGTCGCGCGTCCCGGCCACCCATACGAGGCCTCCGGCGAGCGACTCCGCGACGGCCCGCGCGTCGGCGAAGAGGCGCGCGAGATCGCCGGCGACGTCGGCCGCCGAGCACGCGGGGAGGGACGCGTCCTCGATCACGCCGGTGCTCCGGAGCGCGGCGAGAGGACGGGGAGGCGACGCTTGGTGAGCGGCGTCGTCGCGCGGATCTCGTCGTGCGGCCGACTCTGTTCCCACGGATGCTCGACTCCTTGGGGCGGCGTCGAGATGCACATCGGGTCCCACCCGTAGAAATCGCCGCCGCCGAAATAGGCGCTCGCGCGGCAGCCGAAGCCGCATTTGGCCTGGTACCCGCACGAGCCGCACTTGTTCTCGACCTTGTCGAGTCGGCGCCATCGCGCGAACTCCTCGGTGTCGCTCGTCCAGATGTCCTTGATCGCGTCCTTCCGCAGATCGCCAACGTGATCCTCGCGCATGAAGTCGCACGCGCCCACGCTGCCGTCCTCCCAGATCACCGCGCGGGTCATGCCGGCCCCGCACGAGAGGTGGTGCGCCTTCTCGGCGGGCTTCCACGCGTCCTTCGCGGTCTTCTCGTCGATGTGGCCGACGAAGCAGGGGTAGTCGACGTGCAGCGCGCCGCGCGAGGCCTTCTCGACGCGGTGCAGCCAGTTGATGCGGGCGCGTAGCGCGTCGCCGGTCAGGAGCTCGTCGAGATCCTCTTGTGCGCGTCCGCTCGGAATGACGGTGCTCAGCTTGAGGAGGCCGATGCCTTCACGGCGGAGGAGCGCGACGAGCGGCTCGAGCTCGCCCTGGTTCGACTTCATGAGGGTGAAGGCGACCTGAGGATCGTGGCCGGCCTTGCGGAGGAGACGCAGGCCGCGAAGCGCGCGCGCGAAGTTGCCCTTGCCGCGGATGGCGTCGTGCACCTCCGGCGTCGCGCCGTCGAGGCTGATCTGGAAGCGCGAGACGCCGGCCTCCAGCAGCGCGGCGATGCGCACCTCGTCGAGCAGCGTGCCGTTCGTCGCCACCGATACACGAATTCCGCCGTCCGCGAGGACGCGCACGAGGTCGACGAGCCACGGCACGGTGAGCGGCTCGCCGCCGATCAGGTTGATCATGAAGACGCCGGCGTCGACCAAGCGCTCGCCGAGCGCCATCGCCTCTTCGCGATCGAGCTCTCCCTGCTTCGCGCGGGGGACCTCGCCGTCCTCGTAGTTGTAGCAGTGCGTGCAGACGAGGTTGCAGCGCTTGGTGACGTACCAGTTGATCGTTGCGGGAACGTCGAGCATCACGCCACCTCCAGTAGACGCCGTTTGCGATCCCGAAACGCGTAGCAACCGCAGCGCGGGCGGGCGCGCTCCTCGCGGACGGCGGCCTCCCACGCGTCAGAGAAAGAGCCGCCGATGGCGTCGCCTGTGCCGGGCATCTCGTCGCACGTCGAGACGCGCCCTTCGGCGTCGACGATGGCGGTGCGGAGACCGAGCGCGCAGCTCTGGCGGGCGTCGCCGCGCAGGAAGAGGTCGACCCAGCTCGCGTAGGCGAGCTGCACGCGGGAGCCGTCGAGGCCGCGCTTCGCGTGGGCGATCGCGCGCGCCGCTTCGTCTTCCGAGATGTGCCCAGGCGTGCCGTCGGCGTAACGGAACGGCCGCGCGACGGGCTGGAGCTTGAGCGAAAAAATGCCGCTTTCGCGCGCGAACGCGAGGATCGCGTCGAGCTCCGGCAGGATGCGCCGGTGGAGCGCCACGGCGAGGACCACCTTCAACCCCCCCACGCTCCGCCGCATCGTGAGCTCGAGCCCGCGGCGCGCGACGTCGAACGTGCCGGCGCCGCGGATCGCCTCGTGGGGCGCCGCGCTGAGGCCGTCGAGGCTCACCTGGAGCGACTGGAATCCGGCGTCGACGATGCGGTCGAGCGTGGCGTCGTCGAGGCGCTGCGCGTTGGTGCTCGTGAGCACCGTGAGCCCGAGGTCCCGCGCGAAGCGGGCGAGCTCGAAGAAATCCTGACGGAGCATCGGCTCGCCGCCGGCGAACGAGAGGATGTAGACGTCCGAATTCCAGATCGACGCGATGAAGCGCTTCGCCGTGGCGGTGTCGACCTCGCCGCGCGCGTCGTCGGGGCGCACCACCGGCACGAAGCAGTGGCGGCACGACAGATCGCAGCGCTTGGTGAGATACCAGCTGACCGCGAACGGCGCGGCGACGGTCACGTCGCGCTCCACGCGATCATGTCTTGGCTCTTGCACCGCTCGAGGAACGTCTCGACCTTGGGCGCGAACGCGACGGCCGCCGCGTCGTCGCCGTCCATGCACGCGACTGCGATCTGCTCGACCGTGCGCGCGCCATCGACCAGACCCAAGATCGCATACGCGGTCGCGTTGAGCTTGTGCAACTCGGAGCGCCGCGCGTTGTACGCGACGGGCTCGTGCTTGCGGAGGCGCAGGTGCTTGGCGAGGACGGGAACGCGTGACGTGCTCATGGTGGGTCTCCTGGTGGTCGCGAGGCGATCTGGTCTCCGACGGATCGCCCTCGCGCGTGGTCGTGCGCGAGGGCGTCCGTCCGCGCGGGAATCAGGCCCCTCCGCCGCCGCCGCCGCCGCCGTCGCCGCCGCCGCCGTCCCCTCCGCCGCCATCCCCTCCGCCGCCGCCCCCGTCGCCGCCGTCGCCGCCGCCGCCGCCGCCGTCGCCGCCGCCGCCGTCGCCGCCGCCGCCGCCGTCTCCTGCTCCTCCGCCACCGTCGCCGGCTCCGCCACCGTCACCGCTGCCGCCGTCACCTCCGCCGCCGTCGGCTTGCGCGCCTCCGCCGTCGTCCGAGACCCCGATGACCTTCATCGAGCTCGCGCAGCCTCCGACGACGACCGTGAGAAAATCCGGATCGATGGGCGTGAGCTCTTTCAGCGTCGCCTTCTTGTTTCCGTCGTTCATGATCTGCTCCTCGTGGTGAGGCGCGCCGCGCGCCGTTCGAGCAGATCGAATTGCAGCCGATGTGCCACCGGCGAAAAGCGCGCGGCGACGGAAAAGTTTTTCGATGTGCGACGAGGTCGGTCGAACATTCCGCCACGGGTCCCGATTTGGGTCGTGTGGGATATTCGCGCTGATGGATCGCTCTTCGCTCGCGCGCGGCTATTTTCAGCTGCGTTTCCAGCTGCGAGAGGATCGTTCGCTGCGACTGGACGTCGCCGCCTGTCTCGAGCTGGCGCCTGCCGGGATATGCTCTGGGTGACCTCGACCCGTGGCTTACTGCTGCGGGACGAGCGAGCGCGCCATCCGGTTGCCGAGACTCTCGAGGGCAGGGCGAAAGCCGTACTGCGGGTCGGCCTCCGGCACGTCCTGCGGGCAAATCGACGCGGCCACGGCGCGCGGGCCGAGCATGCGAGCGAGCTGGAGCTGGCGAACCCCGGGGTACGCTTTGCCTCGGATCTGGGTCGTTCGAACCGCAGCGTCGCAGAGCGGCGGAAGGGGAGGGGTGCCCGATGTGCAATCACAGGCGCCCGCGAATGTAGGGTCCTTGCAGTCCTTGGGGTCGGCCAGCTTGAACGTGCACGCGTACTGCAAATCGCTGCCGCCGGTGTCCCATTCGCGGCCGCTCATCGGATCGGCCGTGTCGCTCACATCCGGGGCCGGCAGCCCGGCGCGCGGCGTCTGCGATGGGATCATGTGCACATCGACGCCGGAGTAGTCGTACGCGAGGGGATCGGCGCCCACGATGCGCGTCCACGCGGTCGTCTCGAGCGCCCCATTGAGCAGCTGAGAGGGGACGCCGGTTATCGTCGCAAAGACGATCATGTTCGCCGCGCGCGGCCCGGGAGGAAGGTTGCAGAGGTCCTCGCCCACGGCGCCGGTCGGCAACCTCGCGGCGAAGAGAGGATTGGTACAGACCGGCGTGCCCACGTACCCGGGTGCGTTGTTGATGGGCGAAACGCCATGCTCCGTATCGCGAGTGGGGACCTTCGCCGAAGAGAGGCCAAGGAAGTATCGGGACAACGGAAACTGCGGATCAACGCCGTAGCGATTCTTCATTCGCACGTAGCGCGTGTTCAGCGTGTCTTCCGCCGCCTTGTAGTAACCAAGCTGCGGTTGCCCGCTCGCGGTGTCCGTGTCCCCTGGGAGTTGGCACGACGGGTCCGAACCAACACCTGGAAAGGCGCACGACGTGCAAGCGTTGTCCGTCGGCTTGCTTGCGCAGGTCGACGTGCCACGCGCCGCCCCGCCGCCGACGGAACCCGGAAAGCGCTTCATGCTGTACGCCCATCCCTGTCCGCCGACACTCATCGGATCCTCCGCCGAATCGTCCTCGTCCGTCAAAAGGACGATGGCGACGAGCGAATCGGGACGCAAGAAGTCGTGGCGCTGCTGAAGTAGCCTCGTATCAATCCCGGCGAGGGCCCTCCTGCGGCCGTCCGCGGGATCGGCGACGATGCTGGCGTAGGGATCGGGCTGAACGAGGAACCGGTACCAGCTCTCCAGCTGCGCTTCGATACCGCAGCCGTACTCGCCCACGCCGGCGATGAGGTTCTGCAGGTCGCCACGAAGTTGCGCGGGATCCTTGGTGCCGAAGTCTCCGTAAACGAGAAAGCCGGAGGGGTAGCGGGAAGCGAGGGGGATGTCTCTCATCACAAGGTGAGCCTGATCGTTGTCGTAGCGCCTCGCGCCTTGGCCCACGGGATCGGTGCCGTCGCAAACGTCGCCGCCGCGACCGCCGAGTGAGGTCGTGATGACGCCGACGTGCATGTCGCGAACGGGCGCGAACTCGAGCTTGCCTTGCGCGCAGGTGCCGTTTACGGACGTTCCCACCGTGGTGCCGTTCGCGTCCACGCAGCTCGGGGCGACGAGTCGCGTCACCAGATCGGGAACGGCTTTGCGGAGGAGGGCTTGCTTGTCGCCCATCGACGCGGAGTTGTCGATGACGAGGAGCAGATCGACCTTGCTCGCTTGGGTGAGCGTTCCCGTCGGCGCGTTGTCTACGGGGACGATCGTTCCGCCGTTGGCGCTCGGCAGGCCGTTGCCGGTCGTTCCGGCTGCGCCCGCGTCTCCGCCATTGCTTCCGGTTCCGCCGGCATCATCCGCCCCGCCGAGGGCCACGTGACCGCCGCACGCCGTCGCGGCGATTGCCGTTCCGAGGGCGACCGTCAGCGCAAGGGTAGTGGGTTTCAACATTCGTCTCCTCCGCGGGGGGATGGCCGGGAGGGGCGACTCCTCATCACCGATTCGTCTTCGCGAGGAGCTGCCGCACACGTTTTGTGTAGGCGCTCTGCGGCCGCCCCGCGAGGAAGGCCCGCGCACGAGCCTCTGCCGCGGCGACGTCTCCGTGGTCGAGGAGCGCTTGAATCCACGCGACATCTGCTTCTTCGCGGAGCGAACCCCGCGGGAAGCGGGCGTCATACTCCTCCAGCGCACGCATTGCCCCCGCGGCATCCCTCGCACGAAGCGCGTCGCGAGCGCGGTCGAGCGCCGTGAGCTCGGGATACAGAGGCGCCGCCGCAACGATCGGGGTTGGAGTCGGCGTCGCGATCGGAGTCGGAGTCGGCGTCGCGATCGGAGTCGCGATCGGAGTCGGAGTCGCGATCGGAGTCGGAGTCGGCGTCGGCGTCGGCGTCGCGATCGGAGTCGGCGTCGTCGCAGGCGTCGGCTCTGGAATTGGTGTTCCGATGGGCTTCGCATTCGGTCTTGGCGCCGCTTGGAGCCTGGGAGGCGGCATCGGGAATTGCGCCTCGATTTGCGCTGGAGGCTGCGCCGGGGTCGCAACGAAGACGATCGTGCCGGCCGTGGCCGCGGTCGCGATGAGGCCGAGGCTCGCCCACTTGATGAGTACCGCCGTAGCGATCTTCGTCGCCGCGGCGCTTACGGGCGTCGCGCTCGCGCTGGCTTTGGCCGCTGCGCTGGCCGCGATCACTCCGGCGGTGGCTCCCGCGATTCCGAGCGCCGCGAGGGCACGGTCTTCGCCGCCTTTCGGGGCGAGGTCCCCTGCGCCCGAGGCGAGCAAGGAGCGTTCGAACGTCGAGACGTCGGCATCGAGGAGTCGCTTCGGATCGCTCACGTGGCACCTCCCGCGAACACCCGTTGGGCTCGGAGTCGTTTTGCGAGGGTCTGGAACTCCTCGCGGCCGCGCCGGAGCCGCGAGCTCACGGTGCCCGGAGGGATCGCGAGAAGCTCGGCGATCGCCGGTGTCGTGAGCTGCTCGAGCTCGAAGAGAACGAAGACCGCGCGGACGTCGAGGGGGAGCGCGTCCAGGACCTCATCGAGGATCGCGCGCGCTTCACGACGCTCCAAAACCTCGTCAGGAAGAGGGGCGCCGTCGCGCGCACGGTCGACGGCGGCCTCGTCGAACGAAAGCCGTCCGCGCGCGTTTGCGCGGCGCATCTCCGCCGCGACGCGCAGAGCGGTTTGAAAGAGGAAACTGCGCTCGGCACCCGGCGCGATCTCACCCAATCGGCGCGCGAGGACGGCGAGGACCCGCTGGAGCGCGTCGTCCACCTCACGCTCGGCCACGCCGAGACGACGAAGCGAGCGCCACAAGAACGCGTAATGCCCACGTACGATGCCCTCGAGCCGCGTCGCCTCCTCCTTCGCACGCGCCCCCGTCTCGGCGAGGACGCCACTCGCCGGACAGGCGGGAATGCGGGCAGAGGCCTGACCGATCATAGGGGCGCTAGGTATGACCGCGGATTGCACGTTTCATCACCAAAACCGCACGCCGGTCCCAAGCTCGGTAGCGAATGTGGCGACTGGCACAGTGTAAATGTCCGTACTTGGGCGGAAAAAGAACTGATCGCGCCAGAATGGAAAAGCCGCGCGCGTCTCAATCTCGAAAAAAAATCGGTCCGAGACGTCGAGGCGCGCGCGCGCGAGGACACCCGCAGCCGCCCAAGGACGCACCGTCGACTCCGGGCTCGCCCCGCCCCTGCCGCTCGCCACAAGGAGGCCTCCTTCGACAACCGCGCAGAGGGACGGGGTGATGACCCCGAGGTCCCACGCGAGCGGGCAGCCGTCGACCCGCAGAGCCGCGCGACGGAGCAGGCCGTGCGCATCGCCCGCGGGGATCGAACCACCAAGTGAGGTCGCGATGTTCAGGCGCGCCGTGCGAACGCCCCATGCGAGCTCCGCGAAGACTGCGAGCTCCGGCGCGAGGAGCGGGCCGAGTCCGCTTGCAGGTCCGCCAGCGAGTCCGGCGGCCGCGCGTCGAGGCGTGTGTGCCCGTGGGAGGGCGTCTGTCGTGCCCGCTCCCGGAAGGGGAACGGGAACGGGAACGCGCGAGGGTGCGGAAGCCGATGCGGGGGGGGCGACGGCGAGAGTTGCGGGATTTGGAGGAGGGTCGGAGGGCGCCTGTGAACGTTCGGGTGTCGGCTCGTCGGACTCGAGCGCCGTCGCGAGCGCGAGCGCTAACGCTTGCCCCAGCTCGGCGCAGGTTGCGGCGCTGAGGAGACGCATTGCAGTTTCCCCGCGATCTACGATGGTGAGACGCCCTTCGAATGCATCGCCGCTCGTGATCTTCACCCGGAAGGTCTGATCGGCGCGCCCGGTCGTCCCCGCGCGTGCGGCGACCTGGGCACGGAACTCCAACTCGCTAGGGCATCCGACCGTCGCCGGTGCGTCGTACATGAGAGCGAGCGCGTCCACGGGGTTCGTTCCTCAGACCGTCGCCGCTTCGTTCTCGTCCCCTATCGCGCGGCGCAGCGGCCGGTAGAGGAGGATCATCAGCACGCCGGTGACCAGCGAGATGACCGCGAGCAGGAGGAAGAAGGAGCTGTTCGACATTCGGTTCGCGAACGTCGCCAGGTACCCCGACGCGTAGTTGCCGAAGAAGCTCGAGAGGAACCACATCCCCATCATCATCGACACGATCTTCGGTGGCGAAATCTTCGTCACGAGCGAGAGCCCCACCGGCGAAAGGTACAGCTCGCCGAGCGTCAGCAAGAACGTGCAGCCGACGAGCCACCCGAAGCTCGCCTTGTGCCCGCCGTCGACGACGCGCCCGCCGCCGATCATCACGAGGAACGAGATCCCCAGCAAAAAGCAGCCGATCGCCATCTTCGCGACGCTCGAGGGATCCTTCCCCTTCCTCGCGAGGTACGCCCAGAACGGGTTGATGATCGCGGTGAGCGTGAAGATGAACATCGGGTTCACCGACTGGAACCACGTCGACGGCATCTCCCACTCGCTGCCGAGCCACCGCAAGATGTGGAGATCCGCCTTGCCGTCGGCCCAGAACTGGAGCGAGTTGCCCTGCTGCTCGTACACCCCCCAGAACGAGATGTTGAGCGCGCAGAGGACGATGAGCGCGATCACGCGCGCCCACTCGCCCTTGGTGAGCGGCTTCTTCGGCGGCGTGCTCGCGGTCTGGGCCGCCGCCTTCTTCTTCATGATCTGGTCGGGCGCGAGGAAGCGCTGCCCCCACAGATAGATGCAGAGTCCAACGATCATCCCCACGCCGGCCGCGCCGAAGCCCCAGCCCCAGTGCTCGACCCCGTCGCTCCCTTTGCTCTGCCCGAGCGTCCCGCAGATGAACGGCGACAGCCACGCGCCCAGGTTGATGCCGACGTAGAAGATGTTGAACGCGCGGTCGCGGCGCTCGTCCCCCTTCTTGTAGAGGCCGCCCACTTGCGTCGAGATGTTCGACTTGAAGAAGCCGTTGCCGATGACCAGCGTGAGCATGGCGGGGAAGAAGAGCGACTCTTTCATCATCATGAACTCGCCGATCGCCATGATGACGCCGCCGATCACCACGCTCTTCCGCTGCCCGATGAGGCGATCGGCCAAGATGCCGCCGAAGAGCGGCGTCAGGTACGTGAACGCGGTGTAGAGGCCGTAGATTTGGTCGGCGAACTGCTCGTCGTCGAGCTTGCCGAAGACCGACTCAATCCCGCCGCGCACCGCCGCGAGCCCTGCCACCTGCGGCGCGATGTCCGCATGCGACAGGTGGTGCGCGACGTACAGCGCCAGGAGCGCGCGCATGCCGTAGTAGCAAAAGCGCTCCCACATCTCCGTGAAGAAGAGGACGTAGAGCCCGACCGGGTGGCCGAAGAGCTCGCGCGAGCTGGCCGGGCCGGCGTCGGCAACGGCGTCCGGGGTGGCCTCTACGGTCATCGGGGTGTGCGGATAGCTCAGCTCCACGCTCGATGCACCCTCGATCGTCGCCGAATCGGGCGTATTGTTGGCTCATGACGTACCGCGCGTTGGCCTCGCTCGGTCTCCTGCTCGCCGCGCCCGTCGTGGCCTGCGCGTGTGGCCCCTCCACGACTCACCCCACCGGCTTCGCCGAGTCGGAGGACGGCGGCGGAACGCCGGGCGGAAGTAGCGGCGGGAGCAGCGGCGGGAGCAGCGGCTCGTCCGGCCTCGTCGGCGTGGGCACCGGCGACGGCGGCGGCGGCGCGTCGTGCCCGATCGAGACGCAGTTCGTGTGGGTCATCGACGTGAACGGCGGCCTCCGGCGCTTCGATCCTCCCAAGGTCGCGTTCACGACGGTCGGCCCGATCACGTGCTCCGGTACCGTGTACTCGATGGCCGTCGATCGTCAGGCGATCGCGTGGGTCCACATGCAAGGCGGCGAGATCGTCCGCGTCGACACGCGCACCGCCACGTGCACGCCGACCGCGTTCAAGCCGAACCAGCAAGGGTTCAGCACCAACTTCGGGATGGGGTTCTCCTCCAACGCGCCGGGCTCGAGCGACGAGACGCTCTTCCTCTCGAGCGCGCAGGGCGCGACGCTCGCGCAGCTCGACGTGAAGACGCTGACGCTCCACACCGTGGGCACGTACGACAAGGTCCAAGCGCGCGCAGAGATGACAGGCACCGGCGACGCGCGCCTCTTCGCCGCGTTCGAGGGCTCACCCTACGTGGTCGCCGAGGTCGGCAAGAGCACCGCGCAGGTCATGAGCCAGGCCCCGCAGTCCGCGATCAACTATGCCCCCGGCAGCTCCAACTTCGCCTTCGCCTTCTGGGGCGGCGACTTCTTCTTGTTCGTGGGCCCCGGCTCGAGCACCGACGTCTTCCGCTACCGCCCGTCCGATGGCTCCACCACCAAGCTCACCACGGTGCAGTTCGAAATCGTCGGCGCCGGCGTCTCGACCTGCGCCCCGACGACGCCGCCGAAATAGGCCGCGTGGTGTGGAGGACGACGAATCCCACGCGGTCGGTCTTTTTACCCCTCGCCGCGCGCAGCGAGGCTCTCGAGCGACGCGACGTCAGCCAGGTCCTGCGGCCGGCCCGCAGCGCGCTTGTTGGCGATGAGGTCCTCCAGCGAAATGAACGGGATCAGTAGCCCGCCGACGTCGACCCTGACTGCGCGCACGATCACCTCCTCGGTGTCGATGCCGTCTGCGCGCGCCATCATGTCGACGTGAACAGGGGGCACGCCCATGTAGACGATCTCGTCCGACCCGAGCGAACGTACGTCGGCGACGACGGAGCCCGATGCGCCGAAGCGCGCGAGAGCCGTTGCTGCACGCTGGAGGTTGTCGCCCTCGCGCGACAGCAGGAGGTCGAGATCTTTCGTCGCGCGTGGCTTGGCATGGTGACCGACGGCGTACCCGCCGAGCACCACGAAGCGAACGTCAGCGCCGACGAACTCCGCCAGCAGATCTCTGAAGTCGGGGTGGAGGTCCATCGTATCCAGCGAGCACCATTGCTTCCCAAGTGAGGGGCCAGATGATCCGCACGCGGTCGGCGCCGGTCGTCGCCCGCCACGCGTCGCGGTCGAGCGCCTCGAGCTCGGCGAACGAGCGCGCGACACCGCCGGTCCACGTCGCGCGCCGTCGCGCGGCCCGCTCTTCTCTGGCAGCCTTTTCGTCGGATTCCAACCCTAGTTAGAATAGCAGTCCGGCCCGTCCCAGCCAAGAGGCGCCACGGCAGCGATTCTTTACAAGAGTCACGCGACGCCGGCCATTCGCGGCGTGTGGTGACGAGATCAGAGACGGGAGAGATGGCGCTTCGGCTCGTTGGCACCTGGGCGTGCCGATGGGCCTGCCTGGTCTGTCTGGTCTGCGGCTGTGGCCGCTCGAGCCTCGACGACGACCTGGCGTCTGCGCCCGGCGATGTCGACGGAGGGGGGTCCACCGCGCCGACCTGCATCCGGAGCGGCCTCCGCTGCACGGACGCGCTCGACTGTTGCAGTGGCGGGTGCGAGGCGGGCAAGTGCGAAATCGCTGAGCCGGCCTGCCTCGAGTTTGGCTTTTCGTGCACCTGGGCGTCGACATGCTGTGGCGCACTCTCCTGTTGGAACGGGTCGTGCGGCCACCCGCCCAAGGTTCCGGAGTGCGCACCTCCCGGCGCGACGTGCCGAGAGACGGCCGACTGCTGCAGCGGGCTCGCGTGCGCCGGTGGCACCTGCGGCGGTACGCGATCTTCATGCAAAGCGGACCGCACGTCGTGCTCGTCTCCTTCTGAATGCTGCACCGGTCGATGCAGCGCGTTCGTTTGCGGAGGACCCTTCGCCTGTCCGCCAGCGGCGGGCGACTGCGGCGCGTGCATCGCTGCGGGCTGTTGCCAAGAACAGGGCGTATGCCTCCTCGAAGGGGCGTGCATGACGTCGTTTGCATGCTTCAACGGCTGTCGGGCGGCCGGCGGCGGATTCGGGTGCGCCAACGACTGCCTGAGCAAGCCGCCGACCCAAGCCGAGAACAACGTGTACGCGTGCGGTTTCCAAAAGTGCGCACTCGAATGCCAATGAGCGAGCCGCGGCCAACGGCTTGCGCAACGCGCGCAGGATCCGACCAGGCGCGATCGTGCCGTCGGATAGGCCGGTTACGCGGGTCAGACCCGGCTGTGCGTCGACGATGCAGAACGGCGTTCTGTGCGCGCCGGCTCCGCGCGATGCGACTACTGCGCCCCGACGAACGCCGCCCAAGTAAAAGCCCTATCAAGAGGAGGCCCTGACAAGTGGAGGCGCCACCCGACAAGTGGAGGCGCCTGAGTCGCCGGTGAACCAGGGCCATACCTCGCCGCTTCGGGCCGGCAAAAGACGGCCGATCGTCTCGCGCCGACCGCGCACCGCGCCCCTTTTCGGCCTCTTCGCGGTGGCGCAGGCATTGCTTAGTAACGAACCATGCAAACCCTGACCGACCATTTCGACCGCTGGGGTCAGCCCGCCGAGGCGCCCGCCTACCGTCCGCGCCAAGGCACGCTCATCGACCCGTTCGAGATCACGCGCGCGCAGCAGTCGTCGGATCTCGACCTCGACTTCGCCCTCCTCGAAGAGCCCGAGCGTGATCCGTGCCGCGTCATCACCGAGACGGCCCCGCGCGGCGTCACCTACGAAGCCTGGCACCGCGCGCGCACGTGGGGCTAGCTCGGAGGCGCGCAGCGACTCAAGGCAGGAGCGTTTCGCTCCGCTGCGCTTCGCTCCACTTCAGTGCACCAGGAACCACTTCACGTTGGCGGTGACTTCGAGGTGGAAGTGATTGCGGTGCTGCCAGTTGTAGTCGGGCGTGAGCTCCACGTTGAAGAGCTTCTGATCGGCCGCGTCGCAGATCATGCTTCGCAGCGCCGTCGCTTCGGGCGTGACCGGTGACGGTCCGGTGTTGGGGCCGCAGGTCCTGGTGCCGATGCGGCCGTGGAAGTCCTTCTCGACGTCGAGCGCCGTGCCGTCCTTGCGGATGAACTTACCGATGTCGATGGCGAGCGCGCCGTCGTGGCGGGTGCCGATGCGACCCTCTGGCCACGTCTTGCGCGGCGGGCGGTAGACGGACATGTGGACGACCTCGACCACGTCGTAGCGCACGAGGAGCTGCGCGAAGTCGTCGAGGGCGAGCACCAGGCGGCAGTCGAGGATCTCGAGCGGTGAGGTCGCGCGCTGCTTCGCCGGCAAGACCGAATGGATCGCGATGCCGCGGATCGGACCGGTCAGCCGCACCGGGGCCAGCACCGCGCGCGCGCCATCGACGCGCATGAAGGGAATCGCCCGCGCGCCGAGCTCGGCCTCGCACGCCTCCCGGCCGAGGCTCGCGTACCGGTACGCAGGCGTCTGCGTCGGATCCTCTTTCTCGAAGACCGGCCCCGAGAACGCGAACGACACGTTCGGTTGCCGGCGATCTTCGTGCGCGCACCCTAGCGACGCCAACGAGGTCATCGCCGCCAGCGCGGAGACGATCGAGGCGAAGGTGCAGCGACGCCGCATGGGCCGACCGTAGCGCGCCAGGCCGGAGCGGGCCAATCTGCGGCGCCGAGCACGTGGTCGAGCATGTGGTCAAAGGTGTGACGGCTTTCCGGAATGGCGTGGACGGACTAAAATGAAGCTCATGGCGGAGCTGAGCTCACGCGCCCGGCAGATCCTCTACGCCGCCGTCACCGAGTTCGTCGCGACGGGCGAGCCGGTGGGGTCGCGCACCTTGTCGAAGAAGGTCGGCATCGATCTGTCGCCGGCCAGCATTCGCAACGTGCTCGCCGATCTCGAAGAGCTCGGGTACCTGCGGCAGCCGCACACCAGCGCCGGCCGCGTGCCGACCGATCGCGCGTTCCGCCTCTTCATCGACGCGATGATGGAGGTGCAGGCGCTCCAGCCGCAAGATCAGGCCCGCATCCGCGCGCGGTTCGAAGAGATGCACCCCGGCCAGAACGTCCTGCGCGAAGCGGGGCGCCTGCTCAGCGATCTGACCGGCACCGCCGCGCTCGTCGTCGCGCCGCGCGCCGAGACGCTCACCTTGAAGCACGTCCGCTTCATCCGTACGGTGCCGGGCGAGCTGCTCGCGGTCCTCGTCATGTCGAACGGCGCCGTGCAGAACCGCTTCCTCAAGGCGAGCGTCACCGAGGACGAGCTCATTCGCATCCACAGCGTGCTCGACGACGTCGTCGACGGGCGCAACCTCGGCGAGCTCCGTGACCTGTTCGCGCGCCGCCTCGCCGACGAGCGCGTGCAGCACGATGTGGTCCGGCGTCGCGCGTTCGAGCTCGGCGGCCAGGTCGTCGCCGAGTCCTTGGATGCCGGGCAGGATCTGGTCATCGAGGGGCGCGCGCTCCTCCTCGATCAGCCGGACTTCGCCGACGCCGACGACATGAAGAAGGTGGTCTCCGCGCTCGACGCGCAGGAGCGCCTGGTGCTTCTCCTCGAGGCGACGCTCGCGGCCAACGGCGCCACCGTCGTCGTCGGACGCGAGGCCGGCGAGCTCGGCGGCGGTCAAATCTCGATCATCGGCGCCGTCGTCACCGATCACGGCCGCGCCGCGGGCACGCTCGGCGTCATCGGCCCCACGCGCATGGACTACCCCAAGGTCGTGCCGCTCGTCGCCGCCACCGCGAACGCGATGACGGCGTACATGGAGCGTACCGGCCGCCGCGTCGACGACGACGACGGCTGATCCGCGTTCGTCCGCGGATCGATCAGCGGATGATCGGGCTGCAGGTCCCGTCGGCGCCGCACGAGAAGCCCGAGCAGCAGCCGCCGGGGTTCGCGCGGCAGTCGCCGCCGCTCGTGATGCAGGCCCCGCCGTCCGCGGGCGGCTTGTCCGCGATCGTCTGCGTCCACTGCGGAGTGTGGTTGTGCGTCTTGATGTCCTGGAACGGCAGCCAGAACGCGGTGTGCGACGGATCGGTCGCCTTCGGATCGAGGTTCACCGCCGCCATCCAGAGCTGCGGCTGCTGGCACGTCGGCTGGAACTTCTGGCCGTGCGACGAGCCCGGATCCTCGAAGCTGTCGGACGGGTAGCACTGGTACATGCCCGTCTTGTGGTTACGCACGAGGAGCCCGTAGTCGCGCGTCGAGGAGAACGTGATCCAGAGGAGGCGCTGACCCTTGTACGTCTGCACGAACGGCGACCAGCGCGGCCACGAGTTGGAGAGCGGCTTGGGTGACGCGGCAGGAGAACCATTGGCCGCCTGCAAATCCACCGGCGCGGAGCCGGCCGCCGTCGAGAGGAGCATGACGCGCGCGGCGGGGTTCGAGAAGCTGTCGTTCGGGCACGAGCGCTGCGGCACCGTCCCGACGCAGCCGTCGATCGTCGCGACGGTGGTGTCGTGCGGCGCGCGGTTGAACATGATGAACTGCCCGTCCGGCGAATAGCTCGGGTAGTAGTTGTTCTCGCCGGCCGACGGCAGGAGCGCGGTCTCCGTTCCGAACGCGCCGCCGCCGTTGTACGGAAGCGTGAAGAGGCTCCCGCCGAAGACGTGGTCGTCGTCCTTGCGGCTCGTGCCGTTCCACTGCCCGACCAGCGTAGGCTTCACGTACACGACCGTCTTCCCGTCGGGCGACCAGTCCGGCATCGTCGGCCGCTCGCCGGCCGCGCCCACCGTGATCGGCGTCGCCGCGCCGCCGGTGAGGCCGTTCTGCAGGTTCAGCAGGTTGGTGGTGCCGTTGCCGTTGCCGTTCGACGACAGGAAGTTCGAGTGGTCGGGCGAGAACGTGCTGAAGCCTGCGCCGAACGCGCCGCCTATCGTGACCTTCGGCGTCTTCGTCATGTCGATGAGCGTGCCGCGGACGTCGCCGTACTCGTCGTCCGAGTCGTCGTCGTCGGAGTAGATCGTCATGCGCACGCCGTCGCGCGAGAGCGCGTGGCAGCCGTTGCACGTCGCCGAGTTGGTGGTGACGAGCGCCTCGGGCACCGCGTCGCCGAAGCTCTTCACCCAGATCTGCCCGCCGACGCCGGCGGCGCTGACCGTGGACTTCCAGTAGTAGATTCCGCCGAGCACGTCCTCGTTGGCGAACGACATCTTGATCGACGTCGTCGACTTGTTCGCGCACTTGCCGTCGGTGGTGCCGCGCACGGTGACGGTGACCGGATCGCCGCCGCGGTTCGCGGTGGCCACGAACGCCCACATCTTCGGATCGAGCTCGAGATCGCAGCCGCCCGACGGGACTGGGGGCTGGGCGGTGTCGACCGTCTGCGTCGCGCACTTGGTGATGACGCGCATGTCGGTGTTGCCGTTCGCGAAGTCGACCTCGAACTCGGTGAACGGCGCGCCGAACGGCGTCCACTGCACCGAGATGGTGTTCATGTTCGGCGGCACGAGGACGCCATCGGTCGGGTAGACGAGCGTGATCGCGGGAGTCGCGGGATCGCACGCCGGCGCCGGATCGGGCGGGAAGGTGCAGCCCGGACAATCGGGCGCGTTGAACGTGCCCTGCGCGAACGCGTCCTGGCCGGGCGCGTCGCCGAAGGTGCCGCCGTCCTGGAAGATCGCGCCCTCGTCCCCCGCGTCGTCGCCGCCTCCCGGCGTGCCGCCGTTCGACGAAGTGCTCCCGCACGCGTAGAGCGCGCTCGCGGGCAGGGTCAGAGCAAGCAGAAGAGAGAAGGAGGAGAAAGGAGTGACGCGCATCGAGGACCTCTGCGTGGTGAGCGAGCCGACCCGTTTGGAGTAGCACACACCGGACGGGCCGGCGCGGGGCCGAAATCCCCTCTTCTCCGTCCAATGGCCGGAGCCGCGCGATCCGTCGGCCGCCGAACGGCGACGACCGCCCTACACGTTCCAAGCGCCGAGCACCCGACATTGGTATACGCTCGAAACATCCGATGCGTACGGCCCCGCCGGCTCTGCCCGGTAGCCATGTCACCGACTCGCCCCTCGATCGCGCGCTCGCGTTGATGCTGGCGGGCGAGCGCGAGGCTGCCTTGCGTTGGAGCGCCGCGGTGGTGCAGCAAGACGCGTCGGTGCCGAGCGCGCTCATCCTCACGTGCCGTCTCCTCGCGGACATGGGGCGCAGCGAGGCGGCGACCGAGGGGCTGAAGCTCGGCGTCAAGCGCGCGATCGACGCGGGGAACCTCCCGCTCGCGGTCGCGGCCGTCGCGGATCTGCGGGCGCTCGGCGTTGCGACCGACGAGTACTTCGACGACATCGCCGCCGCGTTCTGCCTCGGCTCGCCGCGCCTGACCGACACCGCCGCGCCGCCGCCTCCGCCGCTCCCGCACGACGTGGAGTTCCACCCGTTGTCGTCCTTCCTCACCGGACCCGCGCTCTTGTCGAAGGGGACCGCGATCGTCCACGAGGCGTCCAAGACGTACGAGACGCTCGAGGAGAGCGAGCCGCCGCTGATTTCTCCGCTCCCGCTCTTCAGCTCGCTCGAGAAGGAGGGTCTCCGCGCCCTCATCGCGACGTTCGAGATGATTACCGTGCCGGCCGGCAAGGCGGTCATCGAAGAGGGCCAAGAAGGAGCCGAGGCGTACATCGTCGCGCGCGGGGAGCTCGAGGTGCGACGCGAGTCGGCGCCGCGCTCGGCGAAAGAAGGCAACGGCGGGGACGCGCCGCAGGTGTCGATCACGCTCGCGCGCCTCACCAACGGCGCGCTCTTCGGCGAGATGGCGCTCCTCTCTCGCGCGCCGCGCGCGGCCAACGTCGTCGCCAACCGACCGTCGATCCTGCTGGTCGCGCGGCGCGAGGCGCTGGAGGCCGTCGCCGAGAAGCGCCCGGAGGTCGGCGCCGAGCTGGCCGCGCACTGCCGACGCCGCATGGTCGCCAACCTGGTCCGCACCTCGCCGGTGCTCCTCGCGGTCGATGCGTCGTCGCGGCCCGCGCTGGTCGAGCGCTTCGAGACGCGAATCTTCGAAAAGGGCGAGAAGCTGATCGAAGAGGGCACCGACGCCGACGGGATGCACCTCATCGCGTCGGGCGAGGTCGCGGTCGTTGGCCACGAGTCGGGCGAGCCGTTCGTGATCGCGACGCTCGGAGTAGGCGACGTGGTCGGCGAGGTCGGCGTCATCCTGCGACGCAAGGCGAACATGGACGTCCTTGCGGTGCACCCGACGGTGACCCTGTTCCTGCCCCGCGCCGACTTCATCGACCTCATCGGGCAATATCCGGCGATGCTCACCGGCCTCTATCTCCTGGCGATCGAGCGCGACGAAGAGACCAGCACGGTCTTCGCGACGACGACCACCGCGGTCGCCGAAGACTACGTGCTCATCTGAGGTCGCCGGTGGCACACGATCACGATCACGCGGACGACGACCCCGCGCATCACGCGCATCACGATCACGCGGACCACGAGCACGCGCACGGCCACCCGCCCGCCGATCTCGACGACCACGCACCGGCATCGAAGCCGAGCGGGAAATTCACGGCGGGCGAGGCAAAGCAGGCCAAGCGCCTCTTCATCGTCCTCATCACCATCGCGATCTTCTTCGTTGCCGAGCTCGCAGGGGCCATCGCGGCGAAGAGCGAGGTGCTCAAGGTCGACGCGCTGCACCTCTTGATGGACGTGTTCGCGCTCGGGATGAGCCTCATCGCGATGCGACTGGCGGTGCGGCGGCCGACGGCGCGGTTCACGTTCGGGTTGCGGCGCGCGGAGCCGGTGGCGGCGCTGTTCAATGCGGGGCTCGTGATGGCGGCGACGGTGGGGATCATCCGCGAGGGGATCGCCGGACTGCGCGCCGGCAACGAGACGCCGGACGCCGGGATCATGCTCTACGTCGCCCTTGCTGCGCTGGCGGTCAACGGCGTTTCGGCATGGCTGATTCACGGAGCGATTCACGATCACAGCGGCGCCGCCGGGCACGCGCACGCGCACGCGCACGGCGGACACGGCCACGGCCACGCCATGAACCTGCGCGGCGCGTGGCTGCACCTCCTCGGGGATACCCTCGGGTCGCTCGCGGCCATCGTGGCGGCGATCGTCATCAAGGCCGGTGGACCGCCGAGCGTCGATCCGATTGCGAGCTTCTTCGTCGCGGCGATCTTGGTCTTCGGGGCGCTGCGTCTCGTGCGCGATGCGACGCTCGTGCTGCTCGAGGCGGCGCCGCCGCACCTCCCCGTCGGCGCGGTGCGCACGGTGGTGAGCGCGTTTCCAGGCGTCCTCGAGGTCCACGATCTCCACGTGTGGACGCTCGGGGCCGGTCATGACGCGATCACCGTCCACGTGCGCGCCACGCCCGATCCGACGATCGCGCGTCGCATCTCCGACAAGGTGCGGTCGTCGTTCGGCGTCGAGTACGTCACTGTGCAGGTCGAGTCCCCGGACGAAGAGTGCGACGCGCCGCCGTCGCGCTTCGAGCCGGGGATGGACTGACGCATTCGCCGCGGGCGACCGTCACTTGCACACGTTCCCGCACGGCCCGGTGACGCGCGCCAAACAAGCTCTGAAAGAAGTTTCAGATCGCTTCAGGAGCGAAGAGGGCACCGGCGCCGCATCTTGAACGTCGAACGAGACGAACGAAGCGACTCGACCCCGACCCGAACCTGAACGGAGAGACGACGATGCCGACCCTGAAGCGCCTGTCACGGACGATGCCGGTCACGATGCTCGCCCTCGCCCTCGCGGCGGTCGGGTGCAGCGCCGCCCCCACCTCGGCGGGCACGTCGAGCGGCTCCTCCGGAACGGGCTCGAGCGGCGGCAGCAGTGGTAGCAGTGGCACCAGCGGTAGCGTCGACGCGTCCACCGTGAACGTCGCGGAGGTCGAGCCAAACGACGGCCCCGACGCCGCGCACGCGCAGGATCTCGGCAAGCTCGCGGCAAGCGAGACGATCGTGATCAAGGGAGAGCTGGCGAGCGGCGGAAGCGACGGGACGAAGTACACCGGCGACTGGGACCTCTTCACGTTCGACGCGACGGACGCCGGCGCGCTCGACGTGCACGTGGACTGGACCTCGGGCGCGGACGTCGATCTCGCGGTGTACGACGGCAGCTACAAGCAGCTCGGCGCCGACGGCGCGACGACCAAGCCCGCGGCCGTGAAGATCGCGTCGGCGAGCGGGAAGATGGTGGTCGCGCTCTTCTCGAAGGATCTCGCCGCTCCGTACACGCTCACCATCGGGTACACGAAGGCGGCGACCGGCGGCACCACGACCCCGAGCGGCGGAACCTGCCCGACCACGCCGATCGTCGCCGCGGTCCACACCGGCGGTTGCGACATCGACACGACGAGCCCGGTCTGCGCCGTCGCGGATCTTCGGAACGGCGGCTCCTTCGAGCTCGATTGGACGACGCACCAGACCTTCTGCGAGGGCCCGCACACAATCCTCGTCACGGGCGATCCGCCGAGCGACGCGAACTCCGTCACCTTCTCGATCACGTCGAGCTACAGCGGCAACGACGCGAGCATGACCCGCAACATCGGCGGCTTCATGAAGATCACGGCGAAGGACATCGCGCCCCTCACGTCGACGACCGGCGTCTACTACTACGGCGTCGGCAGCTTCGGCGGCTCGAAGAGCGAAGGGCGCGCCTTCACCGTCATCAAGTGATTCGCGCCCGCGTCAGGGCTTTTCGAACCGGAGCGTCATGCGGTCGCTCTCGCCGACGGTGATGTAGGCGTCGCGATCGACGTCCTTGTTGGCGAGCACCGGCGGCAGCGCCCACACGCCTTTGGGGTGAATCGTCGTGTCCTTGGGGTTCGCGTTGATCTCCGAGCGGGCGGCGAGGCGGAGGCCGGCCTTCTCGGCGAGCGCGACTACGACGGTCTCGGGGACGTAGCCGCTGTCCTTGATCTGCGCGGTCGTCATCCCCGGCTTGCCGCGGTGCTCCTCGACGCCGAGGACACCGCCCTTCTTCAGGACGCGCGCGGTGGCCGCGAAGACCTGATCGGCGGTGCCGTCGTCGATCCAGTTGTGGACGTTGCGAAACGTCAGCACGAGATCGGCGCTCCCGTCGGGGCCGAGCGAGAGCTCGGGGCGCTTCAGCTCCTTTGGGGTGACCTTGCCGAAGACGGCGGGGCTCTTTGCGAGGCGCCCCAGGATGGCTTGAGCCTCCTCGGTGTCCTCGGATTTCGGGTCGCCCTTCGGATCGAAGTGGGTGATCGTGAGGTGGCCTTGCTCGGCGAGGACGGGGGCGAGGATCGTCGTGTAATAGCCGCCGCCCGGCCAGAGCTCGACGACCGTGAGATCGCCGCGCAGGCCGAAGAACGCCAGGGTCTCGGCCGGGTGACGGTACACGTCGCGCGCGCGCTCGCGGTCGGTTCGGGCGGCACCGGCGACCGCCGCGCGAAGGGCAGGCGAGGGCTCGGGGGCTTGGGACGCGATCGGTGACGCCGGTGAGGCTCCGGTCGGGCTTGTCGCCGACGGGGTCGCCGACGAAGGGCACGCGCTCAGCACGGCGACGAACGCGAGGGAAATGGTCGGGAGGACGAAGCCGCGGGGGTCGATCATGGCGGTAGGGTGCTCTCTCGCCGCGCGCGCCGCCAATCCCGGAGGTCATGGCTCGGGATCGTGACTTTCGGCACATGCGGCGCGCCGAGTGACATCGCGCAGGCAGCGGCCTGCTCGCGAACTCGCGGCCCTGTTACTTGCAGACGTTCGAGATGCAGTCCTGCGTCGGCGCGCAATCCGACTTCGACGTGCACTGCGGGTGCGCCTCGGAGTAGGAGCGGCACACCTTGTCCGGCGCGCAGTACTTGATGCGCACGTCAATCGTGGCGCACTGGGCGTCGGTCGAGCACGGGAACTTGCAGATGCCGCTGACGCATTTTTCGGCGGGGCCGCCCGCGTCGCTGTTGCATTGCAGGTCGCCGGTGCAGTTCGCGGTCGGGCGCGTGTCGGGGGCGCACGCGCCGTTGTTGCAGTAGTTGCCGGGGCCGCACTGCTGGTCGTTGGTGCAGCCGGCCTCGCACTGGCCGCCCACGCAGAACGGAGTCGGCGCCTTGCAGTCGTTGTTGGTGGAGCAAGTCGAGCCCGTCGGGTTCGGCTCGCAGCCGCCCTTCACGCATGTGAAGCCGGTCGGGCAGGTCGAGACGCCACCGTCGGCCGTGGTGCAGGTGTTCTCGCACTTGCCGTCCACGCACACCTTGTTCGGATCGCCGCAGTCGCTGTCGAACTTGCAGCCGTTGGCGGGTGCGGTGCAAACGCCGCCGATGCAGACGTCGTTGCCCGTGCAGTCCGTCGTCTTCGTGCACGCGCACGGACCGGCCGCGCCGCCGCACGTCTGGCATTTGCCGCCGACGCACGCCTGGCCGGTCGCGCAGTCACCGCCCTTTGTGCACTGCGGGCCCGCGTCGGGCGGCGGGGTCGCGTCGGTGCCGCCGTCGGCGTTCACGACGCCGGGCACGCACTTGTTCGATACGCACTGCTCGCCGGCCTTGCACTCGGCGGCGGTCGTGCACTCTTTCGGCGTCGGCGGCACTCCGCCAGGCGCGGTGCACAGGTTCGACGTACAGACGGTGCCTTGCGGGCAATCGCTGGTCGACCCGCACGTCTGCGTGCAGCCTTGGTCGGTGCAGACCTGACCCGAGCTGCAGCTGGACGTCCCCGTGCACGGGGTCACGCCGGGAGGCGGTACGTTGCGACACCCGTAGGCGTCACAGCTGTAGCAGCCGGAGTTGTCGCAATAGTAGCGATCGTCCCCGGTGCCGCACCCGCTCCACACGATGGCACCCACCGCGGCAAGGGCCCCGACGACAGACGAAAATCGGCTCCATACGCTGGGCATCCGTAGCCTCCGCTTGGGGAAGTATCCACGTCGCGTGCCATCTCGCCAACGGATTGTGTGCTTCGAAGAAATCGGCGGCAGATGGCGTTTTCGCGTTCCGACCCGTGCCTCGAGTGGGGCGTCGGGTGCCTCACCGTGCGACTCCATTGCCGGGTGGGGTGTAAACCGGCGTTTACCCGGCGTCCGGTGCCCCGAGCCCCCAACGTTCCTTGCCATTTGACCCTTGGCACCGGTTTGGCTACCTCCCTCCCCATGAACCATCCGCTTCGCCTCGCCCTCGCGCCCCTCGTCGCGCTCGCCCTCCTCTTGATCGGGCCGACCGCGCGCGCCGCCGAGCAGAAAATCGCCGTCGTGGACGTGCAGCGCGCGGTCATGCAGACCGAGGACGGCCTCCGCGCCCAGGCCAACTTGAAGAAGCTCTTCGACTCACGTCAGCAGGAGCTCAACAAGAAGCAGAACGACATGCAGAAGCAGCGCGAGGACATCGACAAGCAGTCGAAGGTCATGAGCAAAGAGGCGCTGCAGAAGCGGATCGACGAGTGGCAGAAGCAGATGGTCGAGCTTCAGCAGGTCTTCCTTGAGTACAATAAGGAGCTCGAGAAGAAGCAAAAGGAGATGACCGATCCCATCTTCGAGAAGGTGATGGGGATCGTGAAGCGCCTCGCTTCGACCGAGGGCTTCGACGTCGTGCTCGACAAGGCCACCGTCGCGTTCGTGCGCACGGATCTCGATCTCACCGATCGCTGCATCCAGATGGTGAACGGCGGCGCGGCGCCGGCGCCTGGTCCGACCCCGCCGGTCCCTGCGGCTCCCAAGAAGTGAGCGTCGCGCTCGCGCGGCCGGAAGCGCTCGCGGAGCTCGTCTCCAGGTTCGGGGGCGAGCTCGCGCTGGGCGACGCCGGCCGCGCGACGATTGGACGGCTCGCCCCGATCCGCGAGGCCGTTGCGGGCGATCTCGCCCCGCTGCTCGCCTCGAAATACGTCCGCGCCGCGGAGGAAGCCCACGCCCGCGGCGCGTGTGTGCTCGTCGACGCGGGCCTCGCCCATGACGCGCGCGTCCGGGGTGTCGCCGCATGGGTACACCCTCACGCCACGTGGGCGCTCGCCGGTCTGCTGGATCTGTGCGCCGCCGCGGCTGAGCCAGCGATCGTCGGCGAGGGGTGCGAGCTCGGCGAGAACGTGGTCCTCGCGCCCGGCGTCGTGCTCGGCAAGCGCGTGAAGGTCGGCCACAACTCGGTCGTCGGTCGACCCGGATTCGGCTGGGCCACCGGACCCGGCGGCGAGGTCCGCGCGATGCCGCAAAAGGGAGGCGTGATCGTCGACGACGACGTCGTGATCGGCGCGCTCTGCACCGTCGACGCCGGAACGCTCGGCCCCACGCGCATCCGCCGCGCCGCGAAGCTCGACGCGCAGGTCCACGTCGCCCACAACTGCGACGTCGGCGAGGGCTGCATCATCGCCGCGCAGTCCGGGTTCGCCGGATCGGTCACGCTCGGAAAGGGCGTCCTCGTCGGCGGGCAGGTCGGCGTCGCCGATCACGTCACGATCGGCGACGGCGCGCGCCTCGCCGGCAAGAGCGGGGTCATCGGCGATGTACCGGCGGGGGCGGTCGTGGCAGGATACCCGGCAGTCCCTCGCGCCCGCTGGCTCCGCGCGCTCGCGCGCCTGTACAGGGGCCAGAAGAGCCTCGGCAAGGACCCGCTCGCACCATGACGAAGACGACGATCGAGATCGACCGCATCCTCGCGATCCTGCCGCACCGCTGGCCATTCGTGCTCGTCGATCGCGTGACCGATGTCGTCGCGCACGAGCGCATCCGCGGGCACAAGTGCGTGAGCATGAACGAGCCGTGGTTCCTCGGGCACTACCCGGGCCGCCCCATCATGCCGGGCGTCCTCATCCTCGAGGCGCTCGCGCAGATCGGCGGCCTCCTCGCGTACGCGAGCGAGCCCTTCGACGCGCAGAGCTCGCTCATGTACTTCCTCGGCATCGACAAGGCGAAGTTCCGGAGGCCCGTCACGCCCGGCGATCGGCTCGATCTCGAGGTGACGGTGATCCACCACCGCACCAACGTGTGGAAGCTCCGCGGCGAGGCGTCCGTCGAGGGCACTCTATGCGCGCAGGGCGAGCTCCTCGCGAGCGTCGTCGATCGGAAGGACTGAGCGTGCCCAAGATACACCCGACCGCGATCGTGCATCCCGAGGCGGAGCTCGCCGGGGGCGTCGAGATCGGCCCGTACGCGGTCGTCGGCGCGCGCGTCGTGATCGGCGAAGGAACGCGCCTCCTGTCGCACGTCGTCGTGCACGGTCCCACGGTGATCGGGCGTGGCAACGTCGTCTACCCGTTCGCGGTGCTGGGTACCGAGGCGCAGCACAAGCGGCGCGGCGAAAGCCCCACCACTTCGCACCTCTCGATCGGCGACGAGAACGAGATCCGCGAGCACGTCACCATCCACAAGAGCTCGAAGAGCGAAGGAACGCGCGTGGGCTCCTTCAACCTTCTGATGGCCGGATCGCACGTCGCGCACGATGTGAGGGTCGGCGATAACGTGACGCTCGCGAACGCCGTGCAGCTCGCAGGCCACGCCGTCGTGCGCGATCACGCCACCTTCGGCGGCCTCGCGGGCGTCGCGCAGTTCGTCGAAGTGGGCGAGAGCGCGTTCGTCGCTGCCGGCGCGATGTGCGAAGCGAACGTCCCTCCGTTCGTGATCGTGCAAGGCGATCGCGCCCGCGTCCGCGCCCTCAACAAGGTGGGCCTCCGCAGGCGCGGCGTGCCCGAGGAGTCGATCACGGCCCTAGAGTGCGCGTTTCGCGCCATTTTTTCGGGCAAACGCGCGCGCGCCGACGCCCTCGCCGACCTGGACGCGACCGATCCCTTCGTCCGCGCGCTGAAGGAGGCGCTCACCGCCTCCCGATGACGACCAAGAAGCTCCTCTTCGCCATCAGCTCCTACGCCTACCTCGCGCCGTCGTTCCTCACGGCCGGCGCGTTCGACGAGGGCGGCATCGAGCGCAAGACGTTCCCCGATGGCGAGCGCTACCTGCGCCTCCTCGAGAGCCCGTGGGCGCGCGACGTCGTCCTCCTCGGCGGCACGCCCACCGATCTCGATTGGCTCGAGCTCTACGATCTCGCCTGCGCCGTGGCCCACGCTGGCGCGCGCTCCCTCTCGATCGTGATGCCGTACTTCGGCTACGCGACGATGGAGCGCGCCGTTCGAATCGGCGAGGTCGTGACCGCGAAGAGCCGCGCGCGTCTCATCTCCGCGATCCCCGGCTGCGAAGGGGGCACACGCGTGTTCCTCTTCGATCTTCACACCGACGGCATCGAGTTCTACTTCGGCGACGCCGTGACGACGCGCCACCTGTACGGCGCGCCGGTCGTCACCGAGGCCGTCAAGAAGTCCATGGCCGGTAGTTCCTACGTCCTCGGCGCGACCGATGCCGGACGCGCGAAGTGGGTGCAGAGCCTCGCGCGCGATCTCGGCGTCGAGCCGGCGTTCGTCTACAAGAAGCGCGATTCCCAGAGCGGCGCGCTCTCGGTCACCGGCGTCAACGCGGACGTGCGCGGCAAAGAGGTCATGATCTACGACGACATGATCCGCACCGGCTCGTCGCTCGTGCAGGCCGCGCGCGCGTACATGGACGCCGGCGCGTCGCGCGTGCACGCCGTCGCCAGCCATCTTGTCCTGCCGGGCGCGTCGCTCGACTCCATCCTGACGAGCGGCGCGATCGCGACGGTGCTCGGCACGGACTCGCACCCCGGGAGCCAAAAGGTCGGCGCCGCGAACGTGATCAGCGTCGCCCCGCTCCTCGTCGCCGCGCTCGATCGCGGCTGAAGTAAACGAGGAGGAGCAGCGTCGTCGCCATGAATCCGGGCCCGGCGCTCCTTCCGTTTTGTCCGACGGCGCAGCCGCAGCCAGAGCTGGGTCCGCCGGGCGCCGCGCCGTTGCCGGCGTCGTCTCCGATCGCGCCGCCGTCCTTCACGCCGCCACTGCTCCCGCCGGGGTTCGGGATGGGGACGCCGCTGTCGGTGAGCGGCGGGGGGGCGCCCGCGTCGACGGGGGGCGGCGGATCGTAGGGGCCGTACGAGGGATCGGTGGTCGTGCTCTCGAACGCGCCGATGTCCCTCGTCGACGCGCGCAGGCGGTAGCGCCGGGCGAGGACCTCGTCCTTGTAGTACTCGGTCGCGGGCGGCAGCTTGGGAATGCCGCTCGCCTTGCCGATCGCGTC
This sequence comes from Polyangiales bacterium, assembly GCA_038231275.1. Classification (GTDB taxonomy): domain Bacteria; phylum Myxococcota_A; class Polyangia; order Polyangiales; family Polyangiaceae; genus JANYHK01. Next base: position 144,316 of record JBBRLQ010000017.1, on the reverse strand, counting down.
GCTGGTCGGGAGGAGCGTGTAGTCCTTCATCGCAGGGTTCTTGAACCCCGGCGCCGCACCGAAAACCGTGTCGACGAGTGGGCCTGGGTCGCCCCCCGTGGCCATCCAGTTGCTCGCGCCGACGACGATGCCGCTCGCGTCGTCCACCAGCGACGCACGGTTCGTACCGAAGACGATGTTGTTCGAGACCTCGGCCTGCATCGGCGTCTTGTCGGCGTCGGAAAGGTGCAAAACCGCGCTGTTCTTCCCGGCGCCGACGAACGTGTTGCCGATCATCCGGATCTCGAACGCGGTCCCGGCGGTCTTCGTGTCGTTGAAGACGGCGAGGATCTGGCCGGTGTTGTCGGGCTGCGCGGCCTGCACGAAGACGTTGCCGCGGACGATCATCGACTGCAAAAAACCGGCGTTGGCGGCTGCGGCGTCGTTGCTCGTCATGAGATCGCCTTCGTAGTTCTTCGCGCGCGCGAACCAGTTCGCTTCGATGAGCGACTCGCGCGCGCGGACGTGGAAGTTCTCCGCGTGCAAGCTGTCGTGGATGTACGAGTAGCGGAGGACGAAGAGGCCTCCGTAGATGTACAGGTTGTGCGTCGGCGAGGTCGCCGTGGTGTCGCCGTTGCTCGAGATCTCGCTCCACTCGACGACCGCGGAGCTGTCCTGCGTGCCGCCGGTGAGGCCGTTGTCGTTCCCGTGGAAGTAGACGTCGCGGAGCGTCACGTCGGACGCGTTGTAGTAGCGGAGCGCCGCGGAGTTCTTGTCGACGTCGTGGCAGCCGGTGATCTCGATGCCGGAGATGATGTAGCCGGTGCCGCCGTCGACCTGCCAGCACGCGCGCCCGCGGTCGCCGTCGGTGGAGCTGCCCGGCGCGTTCTCGACGAGCGTGGCCGACAGATCCCACACCGGCCTGTTGTTGGGATCGGCGGCGCGGATGACGATGGGCTTCTGCGCGGTGCCGAGCTGGATCAAGTGCACGCGGAACGTGTATTTCCCCGGAGCGACGATGACCTCGTCCCCCGCCTTGGCGGCCTCGAGCTTGTCGTACGAGTCGCCGGGGCCGAAGGTGATCTGGGCGGCGTGCGCGGCGGGAGCGGCGAAGAGGGCCCCTGCCACGACGAGGACCGCGGCGACGCGCGGCCCGCTCGCCACGTCGGGAGCGGAGGCGCGGCTCACGACTTCTCGATCATATCGTCGAAGGCGCGATCGAACTCGTCGTCGCCCACCGCGGCCTGCCGCGGCGGCCCCTTGGACGCGCTCGAGAGACGCCGCACGCGCTCCTGCACGTCGCGGTAGTTGGGCTCGCGGCGCATCACCTTCTGGAAGTAGCTGAGCGCCTCGCGGTGCATTTTTTTCTGCTCGTACGCGACGCCGATCTCGAAGGAGAGGACCGTCTCCTGCTCCGCGCTCTTCACGTGCGAGTGGAGGCCGCGCATGAACGCGTCGATCGCCTCGTTCACGTTGCCGCGCTCCATCTGGATCATGCCGATCATCGAGCGGCAGACGCACTCGCGCTTCGGGTCGCGCGCCGCGGTCTCGAACTCGCGGATGGCGTCTTCAGTGAGGCCCATCTCCTTGTACGCGACGCCGAGATCGTAGTGCGACTGCCCGTCGTCCAGGCTGATCTGCTTGGCGACGCCCTCCTTGAATTTCGCAAAGACCTCCTCGACGTCGATCTGCTTGTTGGCCTGCTCGAAGGCGGGGACCTGCGAGTCCTCGACGGCGTCGAGCGAGGCGGCGATGTCGAAGCTGCGATCGATGCCGGTCTTGACGTCCTCGTCGTGCGGTCGCTCCCGGGTGCCGCTCCCACGCTTCGCGCTCTGCTCTTGCTGATCGAGCTCGGCGAGCTTCTCTTTGAGGAGGCGGTTGTTGGGGTGGAGCTGGAGCTGATCGCTGATGGTGTTGCGCGCGTCTTCGTAGAGGCCGCGCGACGCGAAGAAGTCCGCCTCCTCGAGCGCCTCTTCGAGCTCCGCGGCGCCGCCGCCGACGGTCTTGGGTGCAGGCTCTTCTTCGTAGCGCTGCACCTCATCGGTGGTCGGGGCGTACGCTTGGCCTCCCGTCTCGGTCTGGCCCGCGGTGTCCGGCGGCTGGACGAGATCGAAGGGCTCCGAGACGTCGGCCTCGGGCGCATCGAGCGGGAAGGAGGGGAGCGGCTCGGCGTCGTCGGCGGCCGGGTCTTGCGGGAAGTCGTCGCTCGCGCCGCGCGCGCGGGCCGCCTGCATCTGCGGCGACATGATGACGCGCGGATCGCTGTACTCGTTGGAGACGTCGTCCGGCCCCATCTCCTCGAGGTCGTACGACGGCAACGGCGCCTCGGTCGTCGCGCCGGCCGCTCCGCCGGGCGTGTTCGAGTAGCGCTGCGCCTCCTGGCCAGTGTCCGCCTCGTACTCGCCGCCGGCCCCGGCGCCGCCCGCGGGCTCGCCGTTCTCGTCGACGTACTCGTAGCCGAGCTCGCGGAGCATCTCGACGGCGCGCCGGTTGCCGGGCTCGACGGTGAGGACGTCCTGGAGCATCCGCGCGGCGCCTTCGCCGTCGAGCGCGTCGATGAACAGCGACGCCATCGCCAGCATTTCGGCGACGGCCTCCTGCGCGCGACCGGACTCGAGGTACACGTCGCGCAGCGCCTCGCGCACATCGAGCGAGCGCGGCTCGAGCTCGAGCCCCTGACGGAGCGTGGCGATCGCCTTGGCGTACAGGCGCACGCGGCGGAACGAGCCGGCGTCGGCGAGGACCTGCGCGAGCTGCTCGCTCATGTCCGGCGCGATCTGCGGCGCCTCCTGCTCCACGACCTCGAGCTGCGCCTCCGACGCGAACTGATTGCGGTACGCCTGCGACTGCGATCCGCCGCGCGCCACCGCTTCCGGCGGAATGCTCTCGAGGTATTGCTGCGCGTCGTGATCGATCCCGCTGCCTTCGTGGATCAGATCGTTCGCGTCGACCGCCTCGTACGACGTCTCCTCGCCGCGCGCCGGCGGCGGTTGGTACTGCTGGTGCTGGACCATCGGCGGCGGCATCGGCGCCTGCGACTGCATCATCGGCGGCATGTGCGGCGTGCCGCGCGCGTACGACGGCAACGGCGCGTGCATCGGCGGCGCGCCGTACTGCGGCGCGAGGTTCTGCGGCGGCGGCGGCGCCGACGGTCCCGGCGCGTCGCCCAAGAGCCCCGCGGCCTGCGCCATCTTGCGGACGCCGTCGTCGCTCGGGACGAGGCGCATCAACTGCTGGAGCAGCGGCACGAGCACGTCGGTCTTGCCGTTGTCGCGCGCGATCCGGCACATCTCCTTTTGCACTTCGATCGCCTTCGCCGCTTGCCCGATCACGTTGAACGCGCGGGCGAGGAGGGACAGCGTGTCGAGGTCGCGAGGGTTGGCCTGGAAGCAGAGCTGGAGCTTCGCGAGTGCCTGCATGCCGTCGGCCTGCTGGCCGCGCGAGAGGTACAGCTCGGCGGCGATGCGCGCCTGCGAGAGATCGGCCTTGTGATGGAGCAGCCGCTCCAAGACCTTCAGCGCGTCGTCGCGGCGGCCGAGCTTCAGGAGCTGCGACGCGGCGGTCGCGAACTCGGCCACGGCCGCGTCGACGTTCTGGATGCGCGAGAGCGCCTCGGCCAGGCGAAGGTGGGGCAGGGGATTGGTCGGATCGAGCTCGACGATCTTCTTGAAGACCTCGATCGCCTCGCCGTCGCGCTGCTGGCGCTGCAGGCGCGTCGCGACCTCGTCCAGCGCGGCGAGCGCGTCGCTCGTGAGGCCCAGCTGCTGGTACAGCTCCGCGAGCTTCGGCGTGATGTGCGCGTACTGCGACTCGAGCTGCGGGACGTGCTTGGCGATGATCTCGCGGATCTGTTTGTAGACCGCGATCGCCTTGAGGGCGAAGCCTTGGGACGCGTACTGCTTGCCGACCTCTTCATAGGTCGCCACCGCGTCGGCGTACCTCTCCTGCTTCGACTCGAGGTCGCCGATCTTCAGGCGCGTCCGAGCGTCGTTCGGATCGGCCTGGATGATCTTTCGGAGCTCGAGAACCGCCTTGTCGTACTTCTTTTTCTCGACGAACTTCTGGGCGGCGTCGAGCACCTTTTCGCGGTCAATCGCCACGGAGAGGGGCTCCAGGGAACGGGTGATCGGGCTGACTCACGCGAAGAAAGGTCCATGCACGGGTCGCGCATGCGCAATCCGCGAACGCGAGGCGTTCGGACGATAGAAGGAGGCGCTCCAAAAGAGGCTGTGAGGACGCACGAAGGGTTTGTCTCTCGCCACAAATAATAGCGCTGTTTCTGCCGGCTTGCATACTTACCGGGCGCTCGCACCGACGATCGGTTGGCCGTCCTCAGCGCACGGTTCCGCTGCCGTGGGAATCCAGCGTCGGGTGATGTGGGCGTGCGTGCCGGCACGTTTCGGCGGTCGACGCGCCGGACAAAGGCGCCTACGTTCTCCAGCCACGGACATGGCGACCCACTCCGAGCTTTACCAGGCCCCCTTCGCCGCAGGCGGGACCAACGCGATCGACGCGCAAATTGCCGAGCGTCTGCTTGCGGTTGCGCTGTCGAAAGGCGGCGACTACGCGGACCTCTTCTTCGAGTACCGCGCCGGCGGAGGCCTCGTGTTCGACGAGGGGATCCTGAAGAGCGCGTCGCGCTCGGTGTCGATGGGCGTCGGGGTGCGCGTGCAGAAGGGCGACGCGACCGGGTACGCCTACGTCGAGCAGCTCGATTGGGACGCGATGAAGCACGCCGCCGAGACGGCCGGCCAGATCGCGTCGGGCGGCGGCGCCAAGCACCCGATCCCGATGAACCCCGTCGCGATCCCCAAGCGCTACGAACTCGACAAGGTCACCCTCGACGTCCCCGGCATGGACAAGCGGCGCATCCTCGAGCGCGCCGCCGCCGCCGCGCACGCCGTCGACTCGCGCGTCGTCAAGGTGGAGACGAGCCTCGCCGAGGAGATCCGCGAGATCCTCATCTTCACGAGCGACGGCAAGCACGCGCGCGACACGCAGCCGCTCGTCCGCTTCGGCATCCGCGTCATTGCCGAAGAGAACGGCAAGCGCCAAGAAGGATCGAGCGGCGGCGGCGGTCGCACGACGATGGGCTACTTCGAGGGCAAGAGCCCGGAGTGGCACGCCAAGCAAGCGGCGGAGCAAGCGCTCCGGATGCTTGGCGCGCAAGAGGCCCCCGCCGGAACGATGGAGGTCGTGCTCGCCCCCGGCGACAGCGGCATCCTGCTCCACGAAGCGGTCGGCCACGGGCTCGAGGCCGACTTCAACCGCAAGGGCACGAGCAACTACTCCGGCCAGATCGGCCAGATGGTCGCGAGCGAGCTCTGCACGGTCATCGACGACGCGACCATCCTCCAGTCGCGCGGCTCCATCAACGTCGACGACGAGGGCAACGAGCCCAAGTCGAGCGTCCTCATCGAGAATGGAAAGCTCGTCGGCTACATGCACGACCGCCACAGCGCCGGCTTCTTTAAGCTCCCGCCGAGCGGCAATGGGCGTCGCGAGAGCTTCGCGTCGGCGCCGATGCCGCGCATTACCAACACGCTCCTCATGGCGGGGAAGCACGATCCGGCGGAGATCCTGAAGACGGTCAAACGAGGGGTCTACGCCAAGCGCTTCGGCGGCGGTCAGGTCGACATCTCCAACGGCGACTTCGTCTTCTCGCTCACCGAGAGCTACCTCGTCGAGGACGGCAAGATCACCGCGCCGCTCAAGGGCGTGAACCTGATCGGCAACGGCCCCGACGTGCTCCGCAAGGTCACGATGCTCGGCAACGACGTCGAGACGTCCGACGGCATCTGGACCTGCGGCAAGGACGGACAGAGCGTGCCGGTCGGCGTCGGCTGCCCGACGATCAAGATCAGCGCGATCACCGTCGGCGGCACGAAGATCGGCTAATCCGCGCATCGCCGGAGAGGCTGCCGCGCTCGAGTGATCCTCAGAAGCGGCCGCTCACGCCGGCGCCGCCGAGGCCTGGGCCGATCAGCGGCGTGAAGGACATCTCCATCGGCTCACGCCCCGGGGCGGGCTTGGTGTCGGGCTTCTTCGTGCGGTCCTCGAAGCGCGGCGGCGGCATCGTGAGGATGGGCGGATCGAAGAGGTAGAGCACGGCGCCTGTCAGTGCGACCGCGCCGCCGACGGCGAACGAGGCGATCGCGGCCTTGGTCCAGTCGTCGCGTCGTCCGCGTGACGAGTCGTACGCGTCGACCTCGTTTGGCGGGATCGTGCCCGTGTCCTTGCGGTCCAAGATTTTCTGCGCGTTCGACTGGTTGACGAGGGCAGCGCCCGTAAAGACGCCGCCCGCGACGATGGCCGCGCCGCCGCCGAGCATGAGCGCGTAGGAGACGGTGCGCTGCGTCGTATCCGGCAACTCGACCGCGAGCTGCTTTCTCTGATCGCGCGCCAGCTCGAGCTCCTGCGAGTACCCGACGTGGCCGTTGCGCGTGACCGTCACCAGGTGCGTCCCCGGGGGGACCTCGATCGGCGACGTCAGCGGTGTGGTCCCCGCCGGGCGTCCGTCGAGCGAGACTTGCGCGCCGGCGAGCGCGCCGACGATGAGCCGCGCCGGCCTTTCACGCAGCGACACGTCGACGGGGACGAGCGCGTTGTCGACCGCCTGCACGTCACGTTCGTCGGGAAAATAGCCGTCGGCGGTGGTGGAGATGTGGTGCTTGCCGGGCTTCAGCTCGACCGCGAGGCCCGCCTTGGCCGCGGCGCCGTCGATCGCGACGCGCGCGCCCTCGACCTGCGTCATCACCATCACGCGCGCCGGATCTTTCGGGGCAGGCCGCGACGGTGCGCTCGGATCGATGGCGGTCCGCGCGGCGATGGGCTCGAGCTCGGCGAGCGCCTGCGCGGCGTCGGACACGCGCCCGCCCTCCTTCACCGAGTCCACGTACTCGCGGTAGCGCCGGATCGCCTCGCGCAGGTGCTCGGGCTCCTTCGCGAGGTAGTACTGGCGACGGTGCGCCTGCGCGATCGAAAAGACGATCTGCGGCTTGGGGACGATCTTGTTCGCGTCCTCGAAGGCCTGGATCGCGGCGTTGAACTGGCCGGTCTCGTACGCCTTCGCGCCGGCGCTGAAGAGCATCCTCGCTTGATCGAGCCGCGCGGGCGACTGCGCGTGGGCAGGCGCCGACGCCAAGACGGACGAAACGAGGATGGCGAGACCGACGACGCCGACGAGCGAGCGACCTGGAAATCGACGATGGTTCATTGGAGCACCGGGAGTCCGCGGAAGACCTGGAGCACGCCCGCGCCGGCGATCGCCATGTCGTCGATGCCGTCGCCGTCGATGTCGCCGCACGCGATCACGTTGCCGGTCGGCGCGACGCCGGAGAGCGGCTTGGTGGAGACGGTGAAAGTGCGGGCGCCCGCGTCGAGCTTCGCGAGGAAGACGCCCTTGTCGGTGAGCATGGCGATCTCGCGACGGGGATCGGCGTCCGCGTTGAGCGCCGCCCACGCGAGGAGCTGCGTGCCGGCGGGGGCCTCCACGCGCACCGGCGCCGGATCGAGCCCACCGCTCCGCAGGTTGAAGAAGACCTGGCCGTGCATTCCGCTCGCGTCGTGGAACGTCATGAGCACGTCGACGGCGCCGTCGGCATCGAGGTCCGATTTTTTCAAGCTCCACGCCGTACCGCCGGGTGCGTCGAGCCCCACCGGCACGCGCGACGCGGCCGCGAACGCGCCGGACGAGGCCTTGAAGACGAAGAGGGCGCCGGAGTCGTGGCTCTCGGCGACGGGTTGGGCCAGGACGAGGACCTCGTCGGTTCCGCCGCTCGTCTTGGCGTCGAGCTCCACGGCGAGCGACTCGACGTGCGGATCGATCCACGAGAGCCCGCGCGTCTGTGCCCGCGAGCCGGTGTCGAGCGTGTACGTGTCGACGACCGGACCGGCGTTGACCGTCGCCAGATCGATCTGCGCGTCGCCGGTCACCGGCACGAGCCACGTGTGCACGTCGAAGCTGCCGTTGATCTCCGGCTCGACGCCGACGACCGCCAGATCGGGGTGCGTGTCCGACGTGAGCTGGCCGACGGCGAAGCTGTGCGCGGACGAGGCGAGGATCTGCTTGCCATTGCCCCCCTTGAGCCGCGTCAGCACGAACGGCGATTGCAGGAGTCGATCGGTGGAGCCGTTCAGAATGGACACGAACTGGATCTTGCCGTCCAAGGTCGTCGCGAGCGCGCCGATGTCGGTGAGGCCGTCGGCGGCGACCGTGGCAAGATCCGCGCTGAGCGCTCCCGTTGAGATGACGTTCACGGTCCCGATCCGGCCCTGGCTCACCGGCTCGTTGGGCACGCCGTTCGCGCCGCCGAAGGCGACGGTGAGCGAATCGGCGCTCTTGTCGTCGAACCGCTCACGAAAAGCCAAATCGACCACGAGATCGCCGTCGAAGTCGCCGAACGAGAGGAGACTGGGCGTTCCTTCGATGCGGTAGGTGTGCTGGTCGAACAGGCGATTGCCCGCGTTGATGAGCACGTCGAGGCGGTGCGGCGACGCGGCGACGACGTCAGGACGACCGTCGCCGTTCAGGTCCACGACGCGCGCTTCCGACCAGTTCACGCCGATGGTGGTGGGCACGAACGTCGCGTCGTTCCCCGCGTCACCACCGCCACCGCCGCTGTCACCTGCGTCCTTCGGCGGGCGACCGGGCGGCGGGGTGAAGAGGTAGATGCCGCCGGGCGTGACGATATCGAGGACGTCGTCCGCGGTCAGGAAGCCGACGTCGATCGGCACGAGGCTCGCCGCCTCGAGGGTGAGCGCCTCGATAGGGACATCGAAGGTGCCGTCGCCGCGGCCCAGCGCGAAGAAGATCCCGTTCTCGTCGGCGACGATCATGAGGTCGAGGTGCCCGTCGCGGTCGAGATCGTTGATGAGGACGTCGGCGACCGTGCGCCCCGGAGGGAGGATCACCGAAGGGAGCGTCTTCTGCGTGCCGAGCACGGTGTTCGGGTTGTCTCCGCGGCACGGCGGGAAGACGCCGATCTCGTTGGACGCCTTGAAGGCAATCAAGATCTCGTCACAGGGCGAGGCCACCGGATCCTCGTCGAGCTGCGCGGACCGCATCGGGATGGCGAGATCGGACGCGCCCTTCGCGAGAACGAACAGCGGCGTGATGATGGTGCTGTCCAACTCGTCGCCGCCGCGCACCCCGAGGGCCGCGATTCCTTTTTGATCGGGGATGAGCGTGACGATCTCGATCCCGGCGCGCTTGCGGAGCACCTCGGCGGCCACGAAGGAGACCGGCTGCGTCGTCGGGATGGGGATCGAGGGGTACGTCGTCGGCGACATCGTGCGATCCGACGAGCCGCGCCACACCGCGATCGCGCCGGTGCTCGACTCGAACGCGAGATCGAGGAGCGGATCGGTCGTGAGGACGCCCGCCGCCGGGTGCGAGCGCGGCGCCGAGATGAGGAAGGTCTGCCCGAGGTTCCCCGCCGGATCGCCGTAGCGAATGCGGACGTCGGATTTCGAGACCTCGCGCACGTCCTGGAGGCCGTCGCCGTCGTAGTCCGCGAGCCCGACCTGCACAGCGTCGCTCGGAATTTGATTGGCGAGCGACGAGAACTCGCCCTTCGCAGCGCGGCAAATGCCGTCGTTGCCGCACGACCATCCCGTCGGGCACGGCGGGCGCGTCCCATCGGTCCCTTGCGTGCAGTCGAATCGGCACGCGCCGACGCCGGCCGCGCGGCAGACCGTCTTGTCTGTGCCGACGACGTTCGTGTCGCAGTCCTCGCCGGTCTCGAGCACGTGGTTGCCACACGTGTTCCGCGGGACGTCGGGCAAGCTCGTGCACGCGGCGACGAGAATGCCCACGCCCATCCACGACCCGAGCTTCGTTCGCATGGCCACCTTTGGGAGAGAGCTCACTTCTTGAACGGATCCTCGAGCTCGCCCGAGGTTCCGCCTTGCGGATTCACCGGCTTTTTGGGGCCGCCGAACACCTTCGCGAGCTTCGCGTTCACGACGGTGTTCTCCGTCGGCTCGAGCTCGACGTCGTACGGCGTGTACCCATCCGCCTTCAGCGTCAGCTTCACCTTGTCGGTTCCGCGGCGGATCTTGACCGGACCGGGCGCGACGCCGATGCGCTCGTCGCCGAGGTAGATCGTCGCGTGCTCGGGGACCGCTTTCACGGTCACGAGGACGTCCTCGGGCGGCTTCGGCGCGCTCACCGTCGCCGAGATCGCGGCCTGCGTCGCGCTCACGCTGGCGGACGGTGCGATGCTCGTCACCGGCACGGGGTCCTTCCCGGCGACCTTCGAGGGCTTCGCTTGCTTGAGGACGAACAGGCCGACGCCGAGCCCGACGAGGAGCATGACGGGCGCGAGGACGTAGATCGCGGTCCGCTTCTTCGGCGCGGCGGCGACGTCCATGCCCGCGCCCTGGAACGTCTGCAGGTGCGGCGCCTTCACCATCGTCGACGCGTGCGCGACCGCCATCTCGGCGGGCGTCATATGCGGTCGCGACTGGATCGGCAGGTTCGGCGTCGGCCCGCTCTGCCCGGGGCCGCGCAGGACGCTGCCGCCGGCGGCTCCGGCGACCCCGAACCCCGACTCACGCGCCGCAGTGATGAAGCTCTCCATCGCGCCGCCCACCGACGCCGGCCTCTTCGCCGGATCTTTCTCGAGCATCGCGAGGATCGGCGCGTCGAGCGACGGCGGCAGATCGGTCGCCACGGTCGACAGCGGCGGCGCGGGCGCGGTGCTCTGCTTGATGAGCAGATCCATGATGTCCTCGCCTTCGAACGGCAGCTTCCCGGCGAGGACCTGGTGGAGCATGATGCCGAACGAGTAGACGTCGGTGCGCTGATCGACGTTCTTCCCGCGGCACTGCTCGGGGGACATGTAATACGGCGTCCCCATCGGCGTTCCGGTGCGCGTCTTGCTCTGTCCGCCGGCGGTGGCGTCGGGCGCGAGGAGCTTGGCGATGCCGAAGTCGAGGAGCTTCGGGTACGGCGCGCCCTCGTCGTCGAAGCTGAGGAAAATGTTCTCGGGCTTGAGATCGCGGTGCGCGATGCCCGACGCGTGCGCGGCGTCGAGCGCGCGCGCCACGGGGCGAAGGATCGCGACCGCCTCCTCGACGCTGAGGCGCCCCCTCTTGGCGAGGTGGCCATCGAGCGGGAGGCCCTCGAGCAGCTCCATGATGAAGTACTGTCGCCCGTCCTCGAGCGAGCCGAACGCGAAGATGTCGATGATGTTGCGGTGCCGGATCTGGTTCACCGCCCGCGCCTCGGAGATGAAGCGCGAGACCATCTGTGGGTTCGCCGAATACTGGCGGTTCAGGACCTTGACCGCCGCCGCCTTGCCGATGAGCGGGTGCACCGCGCGGTAGACGACGCCGAACCCACCCTCGCCGAGCTTTCCCTCGATGCGGTACTCGCCGACCACGTGCCCCGCGGACAGATCCACGTCCACCCCCGTGAACGCTTCGTTCGGGAGCAAGTGCTCGCCGTCCTCCGCGCACGTCGTGACGTCATCGGGATAGCGCTTTCGGCAAACGGGGCAGGTCGCCATGAAGTTCTACCGTGATGGAGCGTACACGAGCCGTGCCGAGGAAGGAAAACTCGGGCCGACGTCCGCAGACGTCCGCGTTCGTGCCAAGGAAACCGACGCGCACGCTCGAGTCGGGCCGCGTCGCGCGCGTCGCACCACGGGCTGTAACTGCTCGAAATGGCGTTCGTTTGACGAGGCGTTTGCGCCGGGTCGTCCCGTCGCATTCGGGCGCATTGCCCCGTGGCCCGACACCCGCTATCAGGAGTTCGATGTCCGGCTCACAATCGCCGTTCGTGCTGGTCGTCGGGCACGGCGCGCTCCTCGACAGCGACGAAGGGGCGGCCGCGGTGCTCCGTCAGCTCGGCGCGCGCGTTCGCACGGTGGACCTGTGGGACGACGTCTCCGGCGTGATTTCGCTTGGCGAGGATCGCGCGCGCGCCATCGTCATCGAGGGCGGCGATCGTCCCGATCTCGCGATCGCCGCGCTGCGTGCGCTGCGGCGGGAGGCGAGCCTGGAGACCGTGCCTTCGATCCTCTCGGTGCCCGAGCGTCAGGTGGCGCGCGTCGAGCCTTCGAGCGGCTTCGACGATTTCATCGTCCCGCCGTACGTGCCGGCGGAGCTCTACGCGCGCATCCGCGCGCTCGAATGGAAGCGGAGTGAGTTCGCGACGGACGAGCGCCTCAAGATGGGCGGGCTCGTGATCGATCGCGCGGCGCACGAGGTCACCGTCGACGGACGACGGGTGTCGCTCACCGCCAAGGAGTTCGCGCTGCTCGCGTTCCTGGCGAGCAATCGTGGGCGCGTCTTCAGCCGCGACGCGCTCCTCTCGCGCGTGTGGGGAATGGCGTACGACGGCGGCGCGCGCACCGTCGACATCCACGTGCGGCGCCTGCGCGCCAAGCTCGGCGAGGCGCTCCCGCTCGAGACGATGCGCGGCGCCGGTTACAAACTTCGGACGCCGAGCGATACGGCGGGCAGCGGCGTAGACGAGGACGAGCTCGCGCCGGTGGTGAAGGTCGGCGTGAGCGACGCCGAGTCTCCGCGCCGCGCGCGCGCGCGATGAAGCCCGCGCGCCTCGCCATATCGATCGGCTGCCCGTGCGGCGTCGGGCCCGAGGTCTCGGTCGCGGCGGCGTCCGACTTGTCTCCACGCTCGGCGCGCGCGCTCTTCGTCGGCGATCTCGGCGCGATCCGGGCGGCCGCGCGTCTCGCAGGCGTGGCCGAGGATCGGTTCGTCGTCGTCCCGGCGGCGACCGACGCGTGGGATCTCCCGCGCGGGCTCATGGGCGTGCTCCAACCGGGAGCGGCGCTGGCTCTCCGCGATCGCGCGCCCGGTCGGCCGACGCGCGCGTCGGGCGCCGCGCAGCTCGCGTGGGTCGACGCGGCCTGCGATCTCGTGAGACGAGGTGACGCCGACGCGCTCGTCACCGGTCCCGTCAGCAAGGACGCGATCGCCGGCAGCGGCGCGCCAGGCTCACGCGCGTTTCTCGGACACACCGAGCACCTCCAACGGCGCCTGCGCGCGCGGGAGGTCGTGATGGCCTTCTACGGTGAAGGCCTCGTCACGTCGCTCGTCACAACGCACCTCCCTCTCGCGAGCGTTCCGCGTGCGATCACGCCCGCGGCGGTCGCGCGCGCCACGTTCTGGCTCGGCGACCTGCTCGCGCGCGCAGGCCGAAAATCCCCGAGGATCGTGGTGTGCGGCCTCAACCCGCACGCCGGCGAGGCGGGGCGCCTGGGGCATCAAGAGGTGCGCGCCGTGACTCCCGGCATCGCGCGCGCACGGACGCGCCTCGCGCGGGAGAAGATTCGCGCGACCGTCACGGGACCGGTGCCCGCCGAGAGCGCGCTCCGCCTCGCCGCAGCCGGCACGTTCGACGGCGCCGTGGCGATGTACCACGACCAAGCGACCATCGCGATGAAGCTCACGAGCTTCGGCGAGGCCGTCAACGTCTCGCTCGGTCTGCCGATCGTGCGCACCAGCGTCGATCACGGCACCGCCTACGATCGCGCGGGGAAGGGGACCGCCGATCCGCGCGGCATGCACGAAGCCCTCGCGCTCGCGGTTCGCCTCGTCCGTCGCTGATCGCGCTTGCGCTACTTCTTGGGCGCCAGCGCGTACGCGATGAGGCCCATCACCACGAGGAAGATGAAGAACGCAGTCCACGTCAGGTACGGCGGCGGCTTCTCGAGCTTCGGCGTCTTGCTGGACAGCATGAGCTGGGTCGCGGCCACCACGATGCCGTCGATCTTCTTCTTCGCGCGCGCGCCCTTCTCGGGATCGTCGGCGAGCGCGCGGTAGCGGCCCGCGAGATCGGGCAACCTCTGCGCGCGGAGTGAATACTCGAGGACGGCGCCGTGCGGCTTGTCATCGTCCCACGCCTCCATGACGCGACCCCAGAGCGTCTCGAAGACGAGATCGTCGGTTTCCTCCGGCGGGGGCACCGCGGCGGACGGCTCGGCTGCAGCTTCCGCCTTCGTCTCCGCCGGTTCGTCGTTCACGACGGCGATTCAACTAGGTTTCGTCGTGCCGATCCACAAGTTGTCGGTGATGGCTTACACTCGGGCCGTCCATGCAAGGCGCACGAGATCCCCGCGAGACGGACGCCCGCGTGTTCGCCGAGTCGGCGCACGGGACGAAGAAGTATGGCGACGCACCGTACGTGACGCACCTCACGCAGGTCCGCGCGGTGCTCGCCGACTTCGGCTACGGCGGGGCGCTGGGCGTCGCCGCGTGGCTGCACGACGCCGTCGAGGACACGCCGGTCAGCAAAGACGAGATCGAAACGCGCTTCGGCGCCGACGTCGCGGAGCTCGTCTGGGCGGTGACGGGCGAGGGGGCCGATCGCAAAGAGCGAAACGCGACCGCCTACGCCAAGATCCGCGCGCTCCCCGCGGCGGTGATCTTGAAGCTCGCCGATCGCATCGCCAACGTCGAAGCGTCGCGCGACGTTCCGAACAAGCTCGCGATGTACCGATCCGAGTGGGCGGCGTTCCGCAAGGCGCTGGGCGATCTCGGCGATCCGCGAATGTGGGCGCGCCTCGAGCGCGCGATCGGCGCCGGACCGTCGTAGTGGCCATCGCAGCTGCCATCGCGAGTCGTCGCGAGACGCTGCGCGGGGCGCCGCGGTGGGGCATGAACCCTCCATACGTGCGCGCCGCACTCTGCGGCGGAAACCGGCGAATTTTGCGCTGATTCGAGGCCGATCCAGGCGCCTAGCACGGCGCTTGCTCTCGCACCCTGTATGCGAGCAGGCCGTCTCTTACCGCGTCTCTTCCTCCTCTCGTTTGCCCTTACCGGTGTCGTCGCCATCGCCTCTTCGGCCGGATGCAGCAGCGCACCTCCCGAGGACGCGAGCCAGTCCGAGGCCGATCTCACGGAAGCCGACGACGACGAAGGCGGCGAAGCCGAGCCCGCCGAAGCGCTCGCGTCCGATCCCGATCTCGATCCCGATGCCGATCCGATCGCGTGCACCGCCGCCGATCCGGTGCGTGGTACGAACGCCAAGTTCGCCGGCGCAGACCCGAGCGCAGGCGGGGTCGCAGACGACACCGAGGCAGAGGCGGAGGCCGACACCGGCGCCGACGGCGAGCTCGCGTCCACCGAGGACGCCGGCGAGGACGAGAGCGCCGACGAGGTCGACGGCATCCCGGCCACCGCCGACGAGCCGTTCCCCCTCGAGGCGACAGCCGAGGTCATGGCGGCGATCCCCTCCAAGATCAAATACGTCATGGTGCTCATCAAAGAGAACCACACGTTCGACAACTACTTCACCGGCTTCCCCGGCGCGTCGTCGAGCACCAAGGCGAAGTTGAAGAGCGGTCGCGTCATCCGAAGGCCCTTGGCCCCCAACGGTCCGATCGGCACCCCCTGCCACTCCAACAAGTGCGGGCAGGACGCATACGCCGGCGGCGCGATGGACGGCTTCAACGTCGACAGCAAGGGGATGACGCCGTTCATCCGCTACGGCGAGCACCAAATTCCGAACTACTGGAAGTACGCGCGCGAGTTCGTCCTCGCCGATCACATGTTCTCGACGACGCTGGGGCCGAGCTCTCCGGGGCACGAGGTCTTCTGGTTCGGCCGCTCGACGACGATCGACAACCCGAAGTGCCACGCCAAGGGCGGCTGCACCGGCGTCGGCTGCAGCGCGAGTAAGGGACTGACGGCGACCGCCTTCAACCCGCTCACGTGCAACACGAAGAAGGTCGCGCCGTGCTTCAACCTGCCGTCGCTCCCCGACCACCTGCCGCGCGGCTTCAGCTGGATGGACTACGGCGGGCCGATGGCGATGCAGATCAAATCGGTCGCGTCGCAGCCCGGCCACGCGAAGCACTTCCGCAAATCGCACCAGCTCGTCGCCGACCTGAAGGCCGGCAACATCGCGAACCTCACCATCGCGCACCTGTCGGGCGGCGAGATCTCCGAGCATCCGCCGGCGTCTCCGTGCAAGGGCGAGAACTTCACCGTCGACATCGTGAACGCCGCGATGAAGCTCCCGCAGTGGAAGGAGATGGCGATCGTCGTCACGTGGGACGACTGGGGAGGCTTCTACGATCACGTGAAGCCGCGCGTGCACCGCTGCAAGAACGGGAAGATCATGGAGAACGGCTTCCGTTTGCCGCTCCTCGTCATCTCGCCCTATTCGAAGAAGGGGCACGTCCTCAAGCACCACACCGAGCAGGCCAGCGTGCCGCGTCTGGTCGAAGAGCTTTGGGGCATGCACTTCATGACGACGCGGAGCAAGCGCGCGCGCGACGGGATCGCCGGCAGCCTCCTCGGCGCGTTCGACTTCAACCAAGCGCCGCGCGATCCGGTCATCTTGACACCGCGCGACAAGTGTCCGTGACACGGCACCGAACTACGAAGGAGCGAGCTACTCGACGACGTTCGCCCACGTCGGATCGTCGGTCACCATCTTGCCGAGGAACGACAAGAGGTGGACGCCGGTGAGCGGACTGCTGGTCGATCCGACGACGTGCCCGGAACCGATGGCGAGAAACGTCCGCGCGTTCGGATCGGCGGCGAGGCTCGTGACGAGCTGCGAGAGCTCCCCCGCGAAGTCGGCGGGGGTGACGCCGTAGAGGCTCGGGAGCACCGTGTCGGTCTGGTAGGTGACGAATGCGTAGCGCGTGTCGGGATATTTCGCGCGCGCGTACGCGAACGCCTTGGTGAGCATCTTGGGGCCGACGCAGTCGGTGCACGCAGGGGAGATGCGCGCGCCCCACGCGTTGGCGGCGGCGTCGCCGATCGCGGACGAGTCGATGGGAGGCCCGGAGTCGTCGACGAGATCGACGCGCACGCCGCCGAACGCGGTCGTCACCGCCTCCTGGTTCAAGAACGAGCCATAGCCGCCGGCGCTTGCGCCGTAGATCCACAGGCGATCGGGGCGAGGCAACGCGGCGGCGAGCTTTGCCATGTACAGGTCGAGGTTGCGCGCGCCGTAGTGGTACGTCGGCGTGTCGATGCCATCGACCGAGTACGTCGCGACGCCCGTGCCGACGTGCACGTCACCCGTGCAGTAGGGGACGTAGACGAACGTAGCGTCGCGGAGTGGGTTCAGGATCGAGCGCTGGAGCGGCGCCGCGAGGTTGGGCACGTCCTTCACGAAGCTCGCCACGCCGTAGCCCGTCGCCATGTTCGTCGCGGTCGGATGGATCCAGCACGTGTCGGCCGTCGCGCACGCGCCGCCGCCTTGCAAGAAGACGAAGACGCGCTTCGCGCCCGGGTGGACGTTGACGCCGATGCCCGTCGGCGATCCGTTCGCGCAGCGCGCGCCGGGGACGTCGAGCCATGTCCATGTGTCGGCGGGAGCGAGATCGGTGGCGCCGTCGCGCGGGCCCGGGTTTGCGATCGCGTCGCGCGCGGCGTCTGCGTCGGTCGCGACGGCATCATCGTTCGGAGCGCCTGCGTCGACGAAGCTCTCCGACGCGGTGTTGGTGGACGCGCCGCACGCCGCGACGGCGATGGCCGACGCGACACACGAAACGATGCTTGCCCACGAACGCACGGACCAGGAGTAGCGCGCACGTCCTCGCCGCGCAACGCTGGATACCCGGAATTTCAGCTCGATTTCGCGCTGTCGATCCAGATCGTGACCGGGCCTGCGTTGACGCTGCGCACGCGCATGTCGGCGCGGAAGGAACCGGTGCTCACGCGATCGCGGCCGAGCTCCGCGCGCGCCGCGGCGACGAAGGCGTCGTACGCGCGCTCGGCGTCCTCGGGTGGCATCGCGTCGTCGAAGCTCGGCCGCCGGCCGCGCCGTACGTCGCCGTAGAGCGTGAACTGACTGACGACGAGCAGGCCCCCGCCGACGTCGACGACGCTCTTGTCCATCTTGCCGGCGTCGTTCTCGAAGATGCGCAAGCCGAGCACCTTCGAGAGCACATAGGTGCGATCGGCGTCGGTGTCGCCTTTGCCGGCGCCCAAGTATACGAGCAGGCCTTGCGCGATCTTCCCCGTCGTCTCGCCGGCGACGGTGACCTCGGCCTCGTCGACGCGCTGGACGACCGCCCTCATGCCGTCCTCAGACGCGCAGCTCGCGCGCGAGGCGAGCGGTGAGCTCGAAGTACGCTTGACGATCGTACGGCTCGTTCAGGATGTGGAAGTCCTTCCGCGAGACGCCGACGCAGCCGAAGCAGTACGTGCAGCCGGTGAGGCCGACGCACCGCACGAGGTAGGCGCTCTGACTGCACCCTTCACAGTCCGTGAGGTGTTGCGACGAGAGGCATCCCTTGCAACGAAGGAGGTGCGACGAGTCGGTGCAGTCGCTCGACTCTTTGCAGTAGTGCGAGCGGACGAGGCCTGTGCTCTCAGTGCAGAACGTGGAGTCGGCGCAGCGCTCGCAGCCTTCGCAGGAGACGCAGCCGGTGTTGCTCGTCTGGCTGCGTCGCGCGGCGAGGAGCGTCTTGTACTTGGCCTCGAAGGTCGCGCGATCCATCACGCCTCGGCGCGGTGCACGCGGCGTCGCAGGGCGGTCGCCGCCTCGCGCGTCTCGGGATCGTCGGCCAGATCCTCGAGACGACGTAGCCGCGCCTCGAGCACGGTGCGGCGTCGCGGCACCCCGTTGACGAACAGCGCGGCGAGATCGTCGATCGCCGCGCGCACGCGTCGTTCGTCGGGGTGCTGGAGGACGCGGAGCAGCGCGTCTTGCTCGCGCGGCACCGCGTGACCTGCGCCTTCGAGCGCGAGGACCGCGCGGCGCACCGCCTCTGCCCCGTCCGCCGCGAGCAGCCCTGCGACGAGCCGATCGCGCGCCGGATCGGCCGCGCGATGGGCGACGATCTTCGCGAGCGCGCGCGTGCTCGGCGCGGGCGGCGGAAGTGCAGCGGGCGCGCGCGGGGCGAACAGAGCCTCGAGCGCGGCGAGCTGACGCTGGCGCTGCTTCGAGATCGGGTCGTGGAAGTCGTGGCGAAGGGGCATCGAGCTACGCGCCCCGGATGCCCCAGCTTCGTCCGCGAGGCAACAGCAGACGAAAGAAAAAGAGGTCGAACATTTGGCCCTTGTAGTCGGATGTAGGCACAACGGTCTTGCCGGAGGATTTTTCGATGCCCTTCAAAGCCGCCCTCGCACTCGCATTGACCATCGTTCTCAGCGCGCCCATCGCGCTGGCCGCCCCCACGACCGCGAGCAGCGCGCCGCCGTCGTCGTCGTCGTCGCACGCTGTTCACACCTCGCCGCGCTCGTCGGCCAAGCACGGCAAGAGCCGGCAGGCGTCGCCGAAGCTCGCCGCCACCAGCCGTCGCAAGCACGTCATCGACAACAAGCCCGACACGCACGGCGTCGCCGTCGCGATGAGCAAGCCCGTCGACGTCGCGCCGAAGGCGGACGTGAAGAAGGGCGAAACCAAGAAGACCGACATGAAGCACGTCGGCAAGAAGCGCGAGGCTCGCCGCGCCGACGGGAAGAAGACGCCCGCGAAGAGCGGCAATGACAAGCAAGCGGTCCCAGGTACCTCGCTGGCCGTCGCGATCTCGTCGGACCTCGACTCGCTGCCGCCGTTGCCGCCGCCGTCTCCGCGCGCGGCCGAAGAGCCGAAGGCGCAACCGCGCACGCGCACCCTCCTCGCGCGCGGCCAAAAGGGCCAGAAGCCTCCGTGCCTCCACGCGCCGATTCATGTCGCGCGCGGCACCGACGACGAAGAGGTCACGCTGACCAAGTGCGACGGCAGCCCGGCGCCCGGCGCGGCCGACAAGATGGGCGTTCTCTTGCGCCCCGGCGGAACCGACAAGCCGGCGGTGAGCATCGACGCGGGGCTCATCGAGCGCCTCGGCCTCGTGAGCGAGCACTTCGCGAAGGCCGGTGTGCCCACGAAGGTGAGCATCATCTCGGGATCCCGCCCCAGCTCGGCCGGCAGCTACCACGCGAGCGGCCGCGCGATGGACTTTCGCATCGACGGCGTGAAGAACGAGGACGTCGTCGCGTTCTGCAAGACGCTCACCGACACGGGATGTGGCTACTACCCGAACAGCTCGTTCGTGCACGTCGACGTGCGCGATCCGGGGACGGGTCACGTCACGTGGATCGACGCCAGCGGTCCTGGCGAGGCGCCGCGCTACGTGTCGCAGTGGCCGCCGCCGGCGCCGGCGCCGGGCGCACCCGGCGATGCCGACGCGCACGAGAAGAAGGACGCGCGCGCGATGATCGAGGATCTGCTCGCGACGATCGAGAAAGAGCTCCCGCAGATCAAGAAGCCCGACGCGGCCCCCGCGACGGATGCGCCCGCGACGCCGGCCCCCGCGTCACCGTCCGACGTCGCCCCGGTCCCCGCCCCGAAGGCGGAGATGGAACGCGAGCTTCCTTACTGAGTAAGCGACCGACGCTTCACCCGATCGCGCAGAAGCCCTCGTAGTCGATGTAGCTCGTGATGGTCGGCTTGGGGCCGCACACCGGGCACGCCTCGTCTTTGCGGAGCTTCAGCTCACGGAACTTCATCTTGAGGCTGTCGTAGGTGAGCAGGCGTCCGACGAGCAGATCTCCCTTGCCGAGGAGGATCTTGATCGCCTCGGTCGCCTGCAGTGTGCCAATGATGCCGCACAAGATGCCGAGGACGCCGGCCTCTTGGCAGCTCGGCGCGAGGTGCGGCGGCGGCGGCTCGGGGTAGAGGCAGCGGTAGCAGGGGCCGCTCGGGACGCCGAGTTTCTTGGCGGCGCTCTCGGGCATGAAGGTGGTGCACTGGCCGTCGAAGCGGAAGATGGATCCGTGCACGACGGGCTTGCCGAGGAAGACGCTCGCGTCGTTGACGAGGTACCGCGTGGGGAAGTTGTCGGTGCCGTCGACGACGACGTCGTAGTCGTTGAAGAGGCGCTCCACGTTGGCGCTGGTGACGCGCTCTTCGTGGCCGATGACCTTCACGTCGGGGTTGAGATCTTGGAGGGCCTTCGCGGCGCTCTCGACCTTGGGCATGCCGACGCGGCTCGTCGCGTGGAGGATTTGGCGCTGGAGGTTCGACGCGTCGACCACGTCCGCGTCCGCGATGCCGAGCGTGCCGACGCCCGCCGCGGCGAGGTAGAGCGCCGCCGGTGAGCCGAGGCCGCCCGCGCCGAGGAGGAGCACCTTGCTCTTCAGGAGCTTCGCCTGCCCGACGTCGCCGACCTCCGGCAGGAGGATGTGGCGCGAGTAGCGATCGCGCTGCGCCTCGGTGAGCTGCGGCGGCGTATCCATCGGGAAGCCGAGATCCTTCCAGCGGACGAAGCCGGGGTTGGCGGTCTCGACGTTCGTGTAGCCGAGCTCGGCGAGCGTCTTGGCCGCGAGGGCCGAGCGTGTCCCGCCTGCGCAGTAGGCGACGATCTTCGCGTTCTTCTCGGGGAGGCGCTGCTCGACCTGGATCTCGAGGAAGCCTCGCGGGATCGAGATCGCGCCGGGGATGTAGCCCGCGCGGTACTCCTCCTTCTCGCGCACGTCCAGGAGCACGTACGGCTCACGCGCGTCGAGGCGGCGCTTCAGCTCTTCGAGCGAGACCTCTTTGACTTCTTTGCGAACGCTCGCGATCAGATCCGTGTAGGTGGTCGGGGCCATGGCCTTTCCTTCGATGCCAGAAGCATCATCCGGGAGGCAGGGCCGTCAAGGAGAAGCGACGGAAAACGGCCGCGCGGGGACGACGACGCGCGGCGCGTCCTGGAGCGCATAGCGCGCTTGGGCCTCGGGCACGGTCACTTTCCCCTCGAGGAGGAAGCGGATCGGGATCTCGAGGATGTTCGGCAAGCGCGTGCCATCGACCTGGCGCCGCAGCGTCAGGACGCCCTGGACCTGGCGCACGGTGGGAATGGGCTCGGCGAGCGTGACGCCGGGGGGAAGGGGGATTTTCACGTCGACGAGGGCCGCGTGTCCACCATCGTGACGGAGCGCGACGCGGAGGAGGCCCGTCCGGCCGGCGCGCGCGGTGGCGGGCCACGTGATATCGGCGTGGAGCGCGCCGTGCGGCTCGCCTGGCTCCGGGAGGGTCCATGGGCGGAGGCCGGGGCGCTCGAGTCGCGCGAGGACGCCCTTCGCGGTGACCGTGAGCTCCTCCGCGCCCGCGGGGAGCGTGATCGCGGCGACGCCTGCGCCAGGCGGCACCACGAGGTCCATTGCCTTTCCGTCGACCACGACGTGCGCGACGAGCTTCTCGGACGACGGCGGCGGGCTCGCGGCGAGGAGGGCGCGAACGACGGCGCGCGTGGCGCTGCTCGAGCCGTAGCCTCCCTGTGGATCGCGCTGCACGGCGGTCCACGCGATGAGGCGCGGGAGCTCGGCGGCGCGTGCGCGGTCCATCGCGATCGCGCGGACGAGGCCCGCGTAGACCGTCGCGCGCGCGGCCCGATCCCGCGCGGCGCTGGGAGGCAGCGTGATCGCCGCGAGCGGCTCTCTTTTCGTGAGGCCCACCAGCGCAGCGAGCCGCTCGGCGGTGTCGTGCGCGCGCGCGGCGCGATGCGGGCGATCGGCGAGGGCCAAGAGCGCGCGCGCCACCGCGGTCGGGTCGCCGCTCCGGTCCACGTCGTCGAGCGTCGTCGTCACGTACGCGTCCCAGCAGCTGGCGACGCCGCCGGCCATCGGCGCAGGCTCGGCGTCGAGACCGTCGACCGCGGCCAGCAGATCGCCGTCCGGCGCGTCGACCGGGCACTCCGCAGGCGGGCCGAGCGCGCCTGCCTCGCCGGGCGCTGCGAAGAGCGATGCGCGCTCGGCCACGCTGCCGCGCACGTGCGCCCCCGCGAGGTGCGCGTAGGCCGCGAGGCGACCGGTCGCCCTCCTCTGGATCGTCGTCGCGCGCACCACGAGCGGATCTTGCTCGCCGCCCCGCGTGATCCCCCACGCGCGCAAGCGTGACGCGACCTCGAGGGCGTCGGCGAGCTCTGGCGCGCTCCGGAGGTGGTCCGGATCGAGCGCGTCGAGCGCCGAGGAGAGCGACACATCGAGCCCTCGTTCGAGGATCAAACGCGCGGGGCCGAGGGCCACGTACGGCTTGGGATCGAGCCACGGGCCGAGCTCGTTCTCGCCTTCGATCCACTGCACGTGCGCGACGTCCACCGCCTCGCCCGCGTGGCGCACCTCCCAAGCGTGGCGCGCGACGTCGTCGGGCAGGCCCGGTGCGCGCGTGACGACGGAGAGCTCCGCGGTGCCGGCACGCCGCGCGCGCGCACGAACGCGCGTCGTGGCGATGCCCCCCGCGGGGACGTCGAGCGACATCTCGCGCGCGCTGCCGACGAGCTCGAGGACGCCGCCCGCCGTGACCGTCAGCGTCGCGCGCTTGGGCACCGCGGCGCGATTGCGAACGGCGATCACGGCGTCGACGCTATCCCCCTCGACCCAACGCGTGCCCGCGTCGATGTGCGCGGCGAGGGGGAGCTCGGAGGCGACGTCGACCGACGCGGTCGCGGGGGTCGCGCCGTCGGGCACGCCGACGAGCGCGATGCGCCACGTCGTCTCGATGTCGCCGAGCGGAACGTGGATGACGACGCGTCCGTTCGCGTCGGTGCGCATCGGAGGAGACCAGAACGCCACGCCCGACGGGTTGCCGGTGGTGACGCGGACCGAGCCGGCGCGCCCGTGGCCAATTCCTCCTCCGCCGCTCCCGACTCCGCCGAGCCCGATGCCGCCGGCGCCGACGCCGCCGCCGCTGCCGAGCGCGCTGCCGGTGAGCTCCTCGAACATCGTCTGCCACGCACTGACCGTCGTCTCGCCGACCTCCATGTCCCACTTCGCGTCGACGATGCGATCTTCCTGGACGGCGATGGCGTACGGCGTCCCCGACTTGAGGACGCGCTCGAACGGATCGCGCACGTCGTCGACCGTGCCCGCCACGCCGTCGGGCCCCGGCGCGCGCAGCTCCCATCCCCGCGCGACAGTCATGAACGGCACCGGCGCCGCCGTCGTCTGCATGAAGCGCAGCGAGCCTCCCCACGGATCGACGAGCGCCGCCTCCTCGAGTCGCTCGTCGCGCACGAGGCGCCGCAGGAGCGCGTTCGGGTCGCGGAGCGCCGGCTCGTCGGCGTCGAGCGCCTTCTCGATCTTGAAGCGGCGCATCTCCGCGAGCACGCGGAACAGCTTGAGCCGCGTGATGCGGCGCGCGACGTTGGAGAACGTCACTTGGCCGTCGATCGCGAAGAGATCGCCGAGCGAGAGCGGCTCGCCGCCGGGAGTGATCGGCTTGGGCTCCATCGCGGCGGTCACCAGCGTCATGAGCTCGGGGTTCCATTGCCACGCGCCGTCGGAGCCGCGGCGGCGAACATCGCGGAGCTGCTCCGGCGTGTGCGCGGCCTCGAAGACCGCCCCCTCGAGCGATTTGACGACCGCGCGGAACGCGTCGCGCAGCTCGGCCTGCATGCGCCCTTCGGGATCGTTCACCGGCGAGAGCGCGTCCCCGCGGCCGCCGAGGAGAGAGCGCCGCAGCGGCTCGAGCGACGGATCGCCCTCGACGAACGGATCGCAGCGCTCGTCGTCCGCGCCGGCGTCCGTGCAGAGCTTGCGGCGCGTGTCGAGCGACGAGAGGCCGCCGATCGAGCCGCCGCCGAAGCGATCGATCACGACCGCCGAGACTGAGCCGGCGAGGCCGTGGCCGGCGGCGTCGGTGAGCACGGCCTCGACGTCTACGGCGCCTCCCGGCGTCGCGCGGCCGCCGGTGACCTTCGCGGCGAGCTTCGGCAAGACCGGCGGTATGACGAGCGCCGCGCCGGCCGTGACGCGCGCCTGCGCTTGTCCGCCAGGGGACGTCGCGCTGAGCGACCACACGCCGCTCGCGCCAGTGGGGATCGCGACGTCGCCGCCCGCTTCGCCGTCCTCGATCCACGCGCTCGCCGACGAGGTGCCCGCGTGGTTGCTCGCGACGACGCTCCAGGGTCCCTTCGCGCGGCGCGTGCGCGGTCCCTTGCCGTCGGAGGTCACCACGCGCACGTGGACCTTGTCGCCCGCGCGCACGAGCGTGCGATCGGTGCGCACGAGCGACGTCGCGTCGCGATCGACCTTCACGCACAGCTCGAACGGATCAGGGTGCGTCGCGAGCGCGGCGACCTGCGCCTCGGCGCGAACGGTGACCGCCGCGGCGACGCCTCCTGCGCACGGTCCGGTCTGCCGCTCCGCGCCGAGATCGAGCGGCGCGCGCCACGAAATCTCCGCTTCGCCGTGGTCGTCGGTGCGCACGTGGGCTACGAGGCCGTCGCCGTCGACGCGGAACGGCGCGCTCACGGGCCGCCCCTTCCCGTCGTGCACCGAGAGGAACACGCGCTGCTCGAGCCCCGGCACCACGCGATCGCCTTCGGGCGCCAGCGTCGCCTCCGCTGCGGGCGCGCCGACGGTGACCCACGCTTGCGACGTCAGATCGCGCCCGTCCACCGACGCGCGCGCGACCACGCGGAGCTGTGAGCCGACGCCGATCACCAGGGTCGACGGCGTCGCGGCCTCCGCCGTGATCTCGCCCGCCGAGCTCGTGAGGGCGCGGGTCGAAGCTTTCTCCCACGCCGTCGCGTCGTCCGGCGGCTCCGTCCCGCGCGGCCCGACCCAGTAGCGCACCGCTTGCCCCGCGACCGGCTGATCGTTCGCGTCGCGCACGCGAAGGACGAAGTGCGCAGGATCGCCAGCGAGCACGCTGTCCTCGTTCCACGTCGCGTGGAGCTGCGGCTTTCCCGGAGATTCTTCGCGCGGCGTGAGATCGATCCCGGAATCTCCGGCGGCGAACGCGCCGAGGCGCGCGGCGGCCGACAGGTGCCACGTCCACGCCGGCTCCTCGGTCATCGGGATCGGCACTCGCGCCATCGCCGTGCCCGACACGTCGGTGGTCAGCTCGACCTCGAAGCGCGGCACGCCACCCTCGCCGAGGCGCAACGTCAGCGGCGCGCGCGGGACCGGCGTCCCGCTGAGCGCGCTCGTCACCAGCACCCACGCGCTGATCGTGCTGCCCGGTACGACACGCCGATCGGGAACGAAGAGGGCGACGTCGTAGGGCCGCACGCGCTTCACCTTCACCGCCTGAGTCCGCGTGTGCGCGCCGGACCGAACGCCGACGAGCAACTCGAGCTCCATCTCGTCGCCGTCCGGCACCGGTACGTCGAGGTGGGCGCGCCCCGTCGCATCGGCGTTCACGCGCACCGCCGGAGGAGCGACCGACACGTGCGTGCCGAGGTGCTCGGGGTTCCACACCGCCTCGATCGTCACGTTCGCGAGCGGCTGGGTCGTCACCGCGGTTGGGAACCCTATCGCCTCGACTTGCACCGGCAGGATACCGCGCGGCGGAGCCTGCCCGGGCACGTGGAGAAACAGGTCGAGCCCGCGGGCCGCCGGATCGGGCGCGCCGGCGGCATCGGAGGACCGACCCGCCGCGGAGAGCGCCGCGACGCCGAGCACCACGAACGACAAAAGGAGTCGTGCAGAAGGGAAGGGTCGACGGCGCCTTTGGGGGTTCACCGTGGGCTCGACACGCGACGAGGCCGGAGGTTCCCAGAGCCCTACGTTTCCCGGCGTTTTCCTGCTTGGGCGCGATTTTCTTTTCCGAACCCGCCCCGAGGCCCGATCCTCCTCCCGTGAAATCGGTCGACGCGGTTCGAGGGACCTACGACGAGGCGCGCTTCCCGCTCGTTCTCCTGGCGGTCCTCACGCTGGTGCTCGCGGCGAGCGGCGCGCATCCGCCGTCGGGTCGCGAGAACTGGCTCCTCGAGGTGGTGCCCGGGCTCCTCGGCCTCGCCGCTCTCGGGGTCGCGTTCCCGCGCTTCCCGATGACGCGCCTCGTGTACGCGATGGTGTTCGCGCACATGCTCATCCTCGATTACGGCGCCTTCTACACGTACTCGAACACGCCGCTCGGCAACTGGCTGCGGGACACGTTCCACTTGAGCCGCAACCACTACGATCGCGTCGGCCACTTCGCGCTCGGGTTCGTGCCGGCGATCGTCTTGCGTGAGGTTCTGCTCCGTCGGACCCCGCTCGAGCGCGGACGCTGGCTCGATTTCTTGATCTGCGCCGTTGCGCTCGCGATCGGGGCCTTCTGGGAGCTTCTCGAGTGGTGGACGACGCTCATCGTCGCGGGCGACGTCGGCACGGCGTTCCTCGGCACCCAGGGTGATCCGTGGGACACGCAGTGGGACATGTTCTTCGTCCTCATCGGCGCCGTCGTCGCGCTGCCCATCCTCGCGCGCACGCACGATCGCGCGCTCGAGGCGCTCTTCACGCGTTCGAAATATCCGCGTCGAGCCTGAGCGCGCGCGTCACCCTTCGGTAACGCCGAGACGGCGAAGTGTTTCCGTTCCTTCCCATCACCAGCAAAAAAGCGCGCTGGGACACTCTGGCGCGAGCGCGCGTCGCGGCGTGAAGATGCGGTCGTCGTCGCCTCACGCGCGCGCCGCTCGTGTGGGTTGCGAGGTGGAACGCCGATTGCTTTTCGTCCGTCCATTCGTCGAAACCGGAGGACGCATGGGACAGCTCGAAGAGAACGCGGTGGGGCACGTTGACGCTGAGGGCGGCGACCGCGACGGCGATCTCGATCTCGCGCGCGACGTCGTGCGCGCCCTCGAGTGGGACGTCGTGGTCCCCACGGACCGCATTCGAACATCGGTCTCGAACGGCGTCGTGACGCTCGAAGGCAACGTCGACCTCTGGCGCCAGTACGACGACGCGGAGCGGGCCGTCCGCAACGTCACGCGCGTCCGCGACGTGAGGAACCTCCTCGCCGTCGAACGTGCGCCCGTCTCCTGAACGAGGCCAAAGCAGAAACCGAGCACGCGGCGGTGTAGGCTGCGGTTCATGCGACACGCGACGCTCTCGGTCTTGCTCTTCTCCGTGCTCACCGCGTGTGGCGTACCCAAGGGCCAATACGACGCCGCGGTCGCCGACGGGCAGAAGGCGCGAACGGACAAGACCGAGGCCGAGACGAAGAACGCGGCCGCGCTCGCGGCGAAGCAGGCCGAGCTCGACGACCTTCGCGCGAAGCTCGCCGAGGCCGAAGGCAAGGCCAGCGCGACCGATGACGCGACGCGCGCAGAGCTCGAGGAGCTGCGTCGCCAGAAGGCGGCCGCGGAGGCGCGCCTCAAGCTCTTCGAGGACTTCCTCGCGAAGTTCAAGAAGATGATCGAGGCCGGCAAGCTCGACATCACCGTCCGTCGCGGCCAGATCGTCCTCGTCTTGGGGACCGACATCCTGTTCGACATGGGCAAGACGGAGATCAAACCGGACGGCAAGGCAGCGCTGGGAGAAGTCGCCGAGGCGCTCCGCGGCGTCACCGGCCGAAGGTTCCAGGTCGCGGGGCACACCGACACGCTGCCCATCAAGACGAAGGAGTTTCCGTCGAACTGGGAGCTGTCCACCGCGCGCGCCGTGGCCGTCGTGAAGTTGCTCGTCGAGAAGGGCGTCAAATCCGACGCCGTCTCGGCCGCCGGCTACGCCGAGTACGATCCGGCGCAGGGAAATGGGACCGACAAGGGCCGCGCCAAGAACCGGCGCATCGAGATCGTCATCGTCCCCAACATCGAAGATCTGGTGAAGATGCCGGAGCTCGGCAAGGCCAAGGATCCGCCGAAGGATCCGCCGAAGCCGAAGAAGTAGCGCGCGATCAGGGGATCTTGGTGATGCGCCCGCCCGCCGGCACGGCGATCACGTTCGGACCGCCGCCCGACGCGCGCGCGATGTAGTCGCGAACGACGTCGGCGACGAGCCTTCGGCCGGGCGTGGCGAGCGTCTCGGCGAGCATCGGGTAGCCGTCGTCGCCGCGGCTCGTCGCGTCGGTCATGACGACCGTGTAGAGCGACGGATCGTCCTTGGGGACGTCATGCCCGTCCGACAGCGTGACGCTCTGCACGCGCGAGCCCTTTGCGTTCGACGCCTTGTACGAGAAGAGCAGGCCGGAGACCTGCAAGAACCCCGGCGAGGGTGAGGGGATCGCACCGACCGAGCTCTCGAGGACGTCCCACAGGACCTTGCCGGAGATGGATCGCACGACGCACGACGCCGTGGGCACGACCGCGGTGAATCCGTCGCCGGCGACGAGATCGAACGGGGACGCCACGTTGCCCGGGCGACGAAGGCTCGCGTCGGCGGGCGCGTACGACGAGGGGAGGCCCGACGTGAGGGTCGCGGCCTCGACGAGGGCAACGCGCACACCGGCGCTCGAATACTGATCGCGCAGTGCGTCGGCGACGAAATCGCCGAGCGGCACCTCGCCGGCGCGCTCCGCTGCTCCGTCGCGCACGAACGAAACGTCGACGCGGCCGAGGGGCGCGTCGAGCTTCGCGGTCAGGCCGTCGCGGAACGGCTTCAAGAGCGCCGTCGCGGCGGGATCCGGCGCCATCGCCGTCTGGTTGCAGCTTCCGCTCGTCGCGTCGCATGCGAACCCGGTCGGGCACGGCAGATCGGTCGCCGGCGTGACGCTGCCTTGGCATCGGCACGCGGGCTGCGCGGCGCCACCGCACTTGCCGTTGGGATCGGTCAGCTGCGACGAGGTGACGGCGAGCGGCTCGACGATTTCGGCGCTCGACGTCGTGACGACGCCGGCCTCGACGTGGAGCTTCACGCGCGCGTAGGTGCGTCCGCGGTCGCGGTTCTGCAGGACGAGCATCGATCGTCCGTCGCGCGGGATCGTCAGGTTCACCAGCTGATCGGTGCGCCCGCCGAGCACGACGTCGACGCCGGAGACTTTCTTCGCGTAGTCGACCAGCGGTCCGACCGGTTCACCGAACGGCGCTCCGGTCGAGCCGAATGCCGCGAGCGCCACGACGACGTGCGCGCCGGCAGCCCGCGCGGTGACGGCCGCGGCGTTGGTCGCGGCGACGGCGTCGGTCACCGTCGCGGTCCCGAGCGCGCCGGGCGGAACGAGGCTCGCCAGCGCAGGCTCGGAGAGGCCGAGGACCGCGATCTTGACGCGCGTCTGCGCGACGTCGACGAGGAGGAACGAGAGGACGACACGCGGGCCGAGCGCCTTGTCGATGCCAGGCACGTTCGTCGACACCCAACGGAAGACCGAGCCGCTCATGCGCGCGTCGAGGAACGCGTCGCCGCGCTCGAAGTCGTGGGGGCCGAACGTCGCGGCCGCGGCACCGAGGAGGTTCAGCGCGGAGACCGCGGGCACGTCGTCGTAGATCGCCGAGAGCTCGGGCGTTGCGCCGGCGACGTCGCCGCCCGTGAGGACCACCGTGGCGGGCGTCTGCGCGCGATCCTTGGCGAAGTAGCCCGCGAGCGCCTCGAGCCCGCCGTACGAGCGCGTGTCGCCGTTCGGATCGACCTCGGTCATAGGGTCGAGCTGCCCCCTGAGGGACGACAGATCGAGGAGCTGGAGATCGGCGGTGATGGGACCCAGCGGGACCGGCGCGTCGATCGGCGCGGCCTCGACGACGCCCGCGTCCGCCGGTGGGGCGGCATCTGCCGGGGTCTCTGGAATGACCGGCCGGTCCGTCGCGCACGCGAAAAGGACCCCGCCGGACACGGCGACGCCGGCGATCATCAAGGAAGGTACGAAGCGCATCCCCGCCGCTTTACTGCATTCGGGGGGGGATCTCCACTTGGCCGGGGGCGCGGGGGCTCGCGAGGAGGCGTCCGGCGGGTCGCGAAAGCGTCGCGCGGACTCGCGATCCACCCATGAAAAAATCCAGTAAGTCCGCGTGGGGGCATGTGGCCCGGCTCCTGCTCTAGGAGTCGTCGCCCCCCATGGCCGACCGCACCTTCACCCTCGATTGGCGTATTCGCACCCGCAAGCACGAGACCCTCATGCGCGCGAAGCTGGGCGCGCTCGACACGCAGCTGTCGTTCAGGAAGCGCGTTCGAGGTCCCGTCCGGCTCGATCCGTCGATGCTGGTCCCGTCGGCGCCGATCTCGACGCGTGAGCTCGAGCCGGAGATCGAGCTCGACAGCGGAGTCCGCGAAATCGGCGGCGTGGCGGGGATCGGTGAGGTCGCCCCGCCGACGCTAAGGCGCGCGAGCGGGTGAGCGGCGTGCGCAGGCGAGGGCCGGAGATCGTTTCGGCGCGGCGCGATAGGATTCACGGGTGGCACCTTGGCAGTTGCGGCTCGCGCGAATCGCGCTGGGCATCGTGGTCGCGTACGGGGGCACCGTGCTCCTCGCACGACTCCTCTGCAGGTCGTTCGTTTTTCCGGCGCCGCGCCTGAGTGTGGTGACGCCGCCGCCTGGCGCGTCGCTCGTCTTCTTTCCGGCGAGCGACGGCGTGGCCGTGCAGGCGCTCGAGATCCCTGCGAGGTCTGGCGCGCGCACGGTCGTCCTCTTCCACGGCAACGGCGAGACGATCGCCGACAGTTCGGAGCGCGCCCTCGCGCTCGCGCGCCGAGGGCTGGGTGTGCTCCTCGTCGAGTACCGCGGCTACGGTGCCAGCGAGGGGGGGCCCTCGGAGGAGGGACTCTACGCCGACGCCGAAGGGGCGATGCGGTACCTCGCTTCGCGCGGCACGCCGGACGAGCGCGTGGCCGTGTGGGGGACGTCGCTCGGGACCGGCGTGGCCGCGGAGGTCGCGCGTCGCCACGCCATCGCGTCGCTCGTGCTGGTGACACCGTTCACGTCGATGACCGCGACGGTGCAGAGCCATGCACCGATCCTTCCTGCGAGCGTCATCGTGAAAGACGTCTTCGACACGCGCGCCAAGTGCGCAGAGATTCGCGCGCCTACGCTCGTCGTGCACGGCGACGCCGACGCCGTGGTGCCCTTCTGGATGGGCCAGGAGGTCGCGCGAGAGATCGCCGGCGCGCGCTTCGTCCACGTCCGTGGCGGCGGACACAACGACCTCTTCGTTCGCGAGCCTGACCTCCTCGCGAAGGTCGCGACGCACCTCTCTGGGCCGTGAGCTCGCCGGAATCTCGGTTCGTGCGCCGCCTACGCTTCGACGCGCAAGCGGGTGAGGAGCGCGCGCGCGTCGGCGGGTCGTCCGTCGTCGGGGCCTACGCACGCCGAGGCGATCGGCCGCCACTTCTCGAGCTCGCGATCGCCGAGCGCGTCGAGCACGTCCTCGAGCAATCGCCCGAAACCGTAGACGTCGTCGCGCGGATCGCTGGCGCGCCCCTTCAGGCGCTCGGGCGAGACGTAGCCGATGCTGCCCGGACAGCTCGGCTCACCTGCGCGGCGCGCGATGCCGAAGTCCGCGAGGAGCGGCGCGTCGGGCGCGAGGAAGAGCACGTTGGCCGGCTTCACGTCCTGATGCACCCATCCGCCGGCGTGCACGCGGGCGAGGGCGGCGGCGAGGGGAAGGGCCCAGCGCTCGAGCGGCGCGAGCGTCGCGTGATCCTTCGCGCGCACGTGGTCGCGCACCGAGCCGAGCGGCGCCCACTCGAGCGCGAGCCACCCGTGCGCCGGATCGGCGTCGAAGACGCGGACGATGCCAGGCCCCGCGAGCTCGGCGGCGACACGCGCCTCGTGCGCGAGCTGGGCGCGATCGCGATCGACGTGGTGGTAGACCTTGAGGGCGACCTTGCGCGAGAGCTCGCGATCCTCCGCCTCGTAGACCGCGCCCGCGCCGCCGCGCGCGACCTCGCGGAGGAGCAGGAACGGCGCGTCGGGCTCGCGCGTGACGACGGTGGCGCCGGTCTGCGCCTCGCGCTTCGCCTCGTCCTTGAAGCCCAGCGCCTCGCGCCAGCGCCGGTGTCGATCGCGCGCGCCGGGGTGATCGAGATCGCGAAGGAGCACGCGCTCGGTGAGGGCGAGCGCGGTCGGCGCGTCGCCGGCGTTGCCGTACAGGTCAGCGCGCAAGAGCAGCGCCGCCGAGCTCTGCGTGACCGCGAGGATCTTGAGCGCCAGCTCCGACTCGCCGCGATCGACGAGTGCTGATGCGACGGCGACCGCGAGCCCCTCGGGGAGCGCCTTCTCGCCGTGCCGCCGCGCGAGCTCGTGCACGGCGCGCCCCTCGTCGGAGGTCTGCCGGAGGATTCGGAAGCGCGCGATCGCCTCCTCAACCGTCGGCCCTCCTTCGCTCCCGACACGCGCGATCTGGGCGATCTCTTGCGGCAACGGATCGGCGCTCGATGCGGGTGCAGCCTCGTCGCGCGTCGACGTCGGCGCGACCCCGCCCGCCCCCTTCTTTCTCGTCAGGAACGACCAGAAGCCCATCGCTCTCCCGACCATAGCTTGTCCGCGCCGCGCCGAGGGACCTACCATGTCGCCATGATCGCGCGCTCGCACTGGTTCGCGGTGGCCTTGCCCTTGGCCCTCGTCGCGTTCGCGTGCGAGCGGCCGGTCGCGCCGCCGACGGGGCCGCTGCGGCCGGAGGACAAGACGACGGTGCGCGTCATCAAGGAGGGATGCAGCGAGGCGGTCGACGGCGCGTCTCCCGAGGACATGTACCGGCGGAAGCGCAGCACCGCCGATCTTCCTGACGATCACGGGAGCGCGTACCAGCTCCACGTCCTCTACGTCGAACCAAACGATCGCACGGCGACGCGCGAGCTCGACACCGACGGATCGATCCGGCGCTCGGTCACGGCGTGGAACGGCTGGCTCGCGGCGCGCACGAGCGGGCCCAAGCTCCGCGTCGACACCTGCGGCGGCGTCATCGACGTCACGTACGTGAAGCTCCGCTCCGAGCTCCTCGAGTCCGCGATGGCCGACGGCACCGCGCGCGAGCCGGCGGGACCGCGCATGCTCCGCGATCGTCTGGAGGCGGAGCTGTCGTCGGTGTTCAAAGATCCGCACAAGCTCTACCTCGTCTATTACGACGGCCGCGCGTTCGGGAGCTGCGGAGGCGCGCCCCTTCCGCCGGCGCAGCGCGGCCACATGACGGCGCTCTACGTCGGCGGGCTCCTCGCGGCGACGTCGCTCGCCTCGGATGCTGCGGGCGGCGCCACGCAAGTCGGGCTCGCCGCGGCGGCCGAGGTCGGCTTCCCCGCCGCGCCCTTCGACGCGACGCTGGTGGGCGAGAACGTTCGCGTCACGTCGCTGATCGGCGGCACCGCGACGCTCGGCACGCCGCTCAAAGAGGGCCACAAGAAGGGCGAGGTCCTCCAGGCGCGCGCGCACCCGCCGGATTGCCGCGCGAACGCGTTCTCGGCCGACGGAAAGGCGCTCGGTCAGGTCGAGTACACGACGATGCGAGAGACGCTGCACGCGCTCGGAATCGTCGCGGAGCCGCCGGTCGACGTCGACGATGTGATGTACCAAGGCGACGCGCCGTGGGGTTGCCTCGCCAACCTCGGCGCGACGGCCGGCGACTCGCCGTGCCAGCTCGATCCGAAGCACCGGCACTATTTCCGGCTCTCGCCCTCGAGCAAGGCGGTCGATCTCGCGCTCAGCGCCTTCTTCGACGCGCCGTCGGGCACGGCCGCCGGGCGACTTCCGCCTGGCTGGTAGCGGGGAGCTCCCTCGCCTCACTACCCGAGAACGCGCAGGACCGCAGGGCCGCCGCGCGTCTCGCCGATCGCATCGCCCGTGAGGAGCGTCGTGCGGGCGACCAACGCGACGTCGCGCACGAAGGCCTCCGGGGTGCCGAAGACGAGCTCGACCCAGCCGTCGGTCGCCAGCTCGAGCCGCCAATCGCCGACGCCGAGCTTCGCCGCGCCGAGCGGCGCGATCCACGCGCTGCCCGCCAGATCGATCGCGATCGCGCCTTCCATCTCGGCGCTCGGCGCGACGCGCAGCGCCACCTCTTTGCCGAGCTTCAGCTCGAGGCCGTCGCCCATCGGCATTTTTCCGGCGATCTCCATCCCGTGGAGCTGCGTTCCGTTGCGGCTCCCCAGATCTTCGACGAAGACACCGGCCGCGCCGCGCGCGATGCGTACGTGCTTGCGGCTCACGGCGTTCGACGGCACGCGAAGCGCACCGTCCGTGCGCCCGATCACGATCTCGTCGCCGAGCACGAGCGACAGCAGCCGATCGCGCACGTTCACGCGCGCCAGCGGCCCCTCCGCGCGCCTCCCCCGCAGCTCGTGCGCGCGCTCGCGCACTTGCAAATCGTCGGCCCGCAGCCGCGCCTGATCCTCCACCGCCGAAAGCGCCTCGCGCCTCCGCCCGCACGCGACGAGGAGCTCGACGTCGGCGCTCGCGTCCTTCCGCTTCCGGTCGTCGCGCGCCTTGGTTTGCTCCGCGGTGAGCAAATCCTCGAGCCCCTCGACGTCCCCGGCGCCGACGAGCGCGCGCGCCTCTCCCTCGATGTCGCCAGCGATCGCGTACGCGCGCGCCGCCTTCTCCTCTTCACCGATCGCCTCGAGATCCGCCGCCGCGCCGAGCACGTCCTTACGAGCGACCGCGCTGATCGCCGCCTCGCCCGCCATCAAGATGACCAGCTCCGCCCGCTTCAAGCGCGCCTCGCGACGGGCCGCGTGCTCCTCCGGCGCCGTCGTGGCGGCCTGGATGTAGTGCTGGAGCCGAACGCGCGGCTCGGTCTCCGCGTCCCCGCGCATGAGCATGACGCGCGCCGCCTCACCCGGCTCCTCGGCCAGGGCGAAGAGCTCTACAGCCTTGGGCAGGTCCCCTCGCAGCTCCGCCTTCTTTGCCGCCGCGGCAACGCGCCCCTTGCCGCGGAGCGACTTCAAGAGCCGTTCGAACACCACGTTTGCATACCATAGGCGATTCGTCGGCAATGCTTGACGGACCACGCGTGATACTCGACCCTTAACGCCGTACCGCCCGTAACGGCGTACGCTGAGCCACGCGACCGGCACCTCCCGGCGGAACCCGAAGACCAAAGGACCGATGGCCAATTCGAACCGACTTGGTGAGCTGCTCGTCCGCGAGAAGCTGATCAGCCTCGCGCAGCTCCGCGCCGCGCAGGACGAGCAGCAGCGCTCCGGACAGAACCTGGGCTACACGCTCGCGAAGCTCGGGTACATCAGCGACAACGAAATCACCAATTTCCTCAGCCAGCAGTACCGCGTCCCGACGGTCAACCTCGAAGAGTACGAGATCGACGCGGACATCCTGAAGCTGGTCTCGAAGGAGCAGTGCGAGAAGCACAAGGTCATCCCGGTCAGCCGCGCCGGCAGCTCGCTCATTGTCGCGATGGCCGATCCGACGAACCTGAACGCCATCGACGATCTCAAGTTCCTCACCGGCTACAACATCGAGCCGGTGATCGCGAGCGAGGGCGCCATCCTCGCGAACGTCGAGAAGTACTACAACGCCGGCCCCTCCTACGAGGAGGTCATGGCCGGCTTCGAAGAGTCGGAGATCGAGTTCACGGGCGAAGAAGAGGAGATGAACCTCCTCGAGCTCGAGAAGCAGAGCGAGGACGCACCGGTCATTCGCCTCGTGAACATGATCCTGCTCAACGCCATCAAGAAGGGCGCGAGCGACATCCACATCGAGCCGTACGAAAAGAAGCTCAGGGTCCGCTACCGCATCGACGGCGTGCTCCTCGAGGAGATGCAGCCGCCGCTCAAGCTGAAGAACGCGATCGCGAGCCGCGTGAAGATCATGAGCCAGCTCGACATCGCCGAGCGGCGCCTCCCGCAAGACGGACGCATCAAGCTGAAGCTCGGCAAAGGTCGAGAGATGGACTTCCGCGTGAGCGTGCTCCCGACGCTCTGGGGCGAGAAGATCGTCATGCGGCTCCTCGACAAGGGGAACCTGCAGCTCGACATGACGAAGCTCGGCTTCGATCAGAAGCCGCTCGACGATTTTCTTTGGGCGATCCACCAGCCGTGGGGAATGGTGCTCGTCACCGGCCCGACCGGATCGGGCAAGACGACCACGCTCTATTCGGCCCTCCAGGAGCTGAACAAGACCGCCCACAACATCAGCACCGCGGAAGATCCCGTCGAGTACAACCTCCACGGCATCAACCAAGTGCAGATGCACGACGAGATCGGCCTCAACTTCGCGATGGCCCTGCGCGCCTTCCTCCGGCAGGACCCCGACATCCTCATGGTCGGCGAGATTCGAGACTTCGAGACGGCGGAAATCGCGGTCAAAGCCGCGCTCACCGGCCACTTGGTCCTCTCGACGCTCCACACCAACGACGCGCCGGCGACGATCTCGCGCCTCCTCAACATGGGCGTCGAGCCGTTCCTCATCACGGCGTCGGTCAACCTCGTCCTCGCCCAGCGTCTCGCGCGAAAGATCTGCGTCGACTGCAAGCAGGCGATGCCTGCGCTCGAGAAGCAGGTCCTGGCAGAGCTCGGCTTCTCGCAGGAGCAGATCAACAAGGCGAAGCTCATGAAGGGCGTCGGTTGCCGCACGTGCAACGGCACCGGCTACAAGGGCCGCATCGCCCTCTACGAGGTCATGAAGTTCACCGACGGCCTCAAGGAGATGGTCCTCCAGGGCTCGAGCACCGCCGAGCTCAAGGCCGGCGCGATCCGCAGCGGCATGCTGACGCTGCGTCAGAGCGGCATCCAGAAGGTGCTGGACGGCATGACGACGACGGAGGAGATCCTCCGCGTCACGATGGCGGATTGAGTGAAGCAAGAGAAAGAAACATGACCCAGCCGGCCGGCCTCCAAGTCAATCTGCACCAGCTTCTCAAAGCGATGATCGAGAAGGGTGCGAGCGACATGCACATCACGACCGGCACGCCGCCGCTCCTCCGCATCGACGGCGACATCGTGCCGCTCAAGCTGCCGCCGCTCTCGCCGGTGGACAGCAAGCAGCTCTGCTACTCGATCCTCACCGAAGACCAGAAGATCGAATTCGAAAAGACCAACGAGCTCGATCTGTCCTTCGGCGTGAAGAACCTGTCGCGTTTCCGCGCGAACATCTACATGCAGCGCGGCGCCGTCGCGGGCGCGTTTCGTACGATCCCGTTCAAGATCTTGAGCTTCGACGAGCTTGGATTGCCGCCGATTTGCGCCGAATTGTGCACCAAGCCCAACGGCCTCGTCCTCGTGACCGGACCGACCGGCAGCGGCAAGAGCACGACGCTCGCGTCCATGATCGACAAGATCAACAGCGAGCAGCGCTGCCACATCATGACGATCGAGGATCCGATCGAGTACTTGCACCCGCACAAGCTGTGCGTCGTGAACCAGCGCGAGATCGGCACGGACACGTCGACGTTCAAGGGCGCGCTCAAGTACGTCCTGCGTCAGGATCCCGACGTCGTGCTCATCGGAGAAATGCGCGACATCGAGACGATGGAAGCGGCGCTGACGATCAGCGAGACCGGTCACCTCGTCTTCGCGACGCTGCACACCAACAGCGCCATCTCGACGATCAACCGCATCATCGACTCGTTCCCGCCGCACCAGCAGGAGCAGATCCGCGCGAAGCTCTCGTTCGTCCTCCAGGGCGTCATCACGCAGCAACTCTTGCCGCGCGCCGGCGGACCGGGACGCGCGCTCGCGCTCGAGGTGCTCGTGCCGAACGCGGCCATTCGCAACCTGATCCGCGAAGGCAAGGTCCACCAGCTCTACTCGCAGATGCAGATGGGCCAGGACAAGCACGGCATGCAGACGCTCAACCAAGCGCTCTATACGCTGTATTCGCGGCGGCTGATCACCCTGGAGGAGGGGCTGGGGCGCTCGATCGAGCCCGAGGAGCTGCGGATGATGGTCGAGCAGCGCTCGATCGTGCCGATGGCGTCGAAGGAGCGAGGAACCGCGCCGAGCGGGCCGCGTTGATGCGCGTGGCCTCGGCGTCGGGCGCGCGCGCGGCGCTCGTGGCGCTGGCCGTTGGCGCCTTTGCGTGTGGTGGGCCGGGATTTCCTGCGACGACGCAGGCGGCTGACGCGCGCACCGACGATCCGTGGCTCGAGGCGGAGCCTTGCGCGCCGGTGGGGCAGACCGACGCCGGGCTTCGGTTCGAAGAGCTCGCGGAGGGGATCGGGCGGGAGATTGGACCGGGCGACACGGTGCGCGTGCACTACGTGGCGTCGTCGTCCGCCGGCGCGCCCCTCCACGACACGCGCGCGGGAGGCCCGCCGGTCGAGATCGTGCTGGGCAGCACGCGGACGATCTGCGGGTTCGAGCGCGGCCTCGTCGGAATGCGGGCAGGCGGAAAGCGGCGCGTGTTCGTGCCGTGGCGCCTCGCGTTCGGAGAAGCGGGGCGCGTACCGGACGTGCAGCCGAAGAGCGATCTCGTCCTCGTGCTCGAGCCGTTCTGGCCGGCCGATCCGCCGACGGGGCGCGGAGGCTCCCTCAACCGGCCCCCGCCCCCGGGCGGTCGACGGCGCTGAGCGGAGAAACAATTCGGCACACTACGGCGATGCCCGCGCGTGAACGCACCGGCTACGCTGCCCTTGAACGCCGCGCACTCGCTCGCGTGGAGCTCGTGACCATCCCCTCGGGCCCCGGCTTCACCGAGCTCGCGGTCGGCGCGGTCTTCTGAACGC
Source organism: Polyangiales bacterium (assembly GCA_038231275.1). GTDB lineage: Bacteria > Myxococcota_A > Polyangia > Polyangiales > Polyangiaceae > JANYHK01. The sequence goes on along the minus strand of JBBRLQ010000017.1, from coordinate 105,195 downwards.
CCGTCTCGGCGGGATCACTCCGGTGCCGCGTCTCCCGCGTCGCTACGCCCGGCGTCGTCGTGCCCGCCGTCGACGGTCCCCTTGCCGCAGAGGGCGTCGAGGCAGCTCGCGTCGTCTTTGGCGCACGAGTGGACGGGGCATTCCCGCGAGACGTCGCACGCGTGCAGCGTGGCCACCAAGGCGCCCGCGCAGCCGAGACAAACTTTGACGGGGTCGTCGTGATCGCACTGCCACAGCCCGGCGGCGCAATACGCGCCCTCGGTGTGAGGCGTCGGGCAGGACCTCGGGCACACCGGCCTCGACCCCGAGCACTGCGATCCGTCTCCCCCATTGCACGCCGCGACGAGGAGGAAGACGAACGACGCGACCCAAAGCCAACGAAAGCGCATGCAGCGCCCAACGCAACCGCCATGCCGCGCGGTCTGCCAATGCATTCGCCGACCCGCGCGCGGCGGCGACGGCGCACGGTGGCACATCACCGACATCGCCGCCACGACGGTGGGATTTCAGACCCTGCTCGCGATGCGGCTACGGCCCTTGGTACAGCGTCGGCTTCCCCGGCCTCTCGGTCTTGTGGCCGCCGAGCGCCATCGCTGCGGCCCCAAGATCGGGATTCCCGAGGCCCGGCCCGAGGATCGTCTTCACGTACTCGCCCCCGCGCCGTCGGTCGCGCGTCGCGCCGAACGCCATCGCGCAGATCGTCCGTACGGGGAGGGGGCTCGTCGTCGGCAGCGGATCGAGCTGCGCGATCTTTCCGCGCGCATCGTCCACCTTTCCGCCCGCTGCCGTCGCGTACGCGTTGAGCCACGTCGTCAGCGCTTGGCCGAGGACGAGCGGGTACTTCGCGAGGAGCGGGCCGACCTCGCTGCTCTTTCCGCGCGCGACCAGCACGTAGACGCGCTCGGCGAGACTGCGGACCGTCACGGTTCCCTGCGTGATCGCGACCTCGCTCAGCGCGTCGGCGTCGTCGAGGCGCGCGGTGTAACGCGAGAGGCGCGCGAGGCGGAGGGCACGGAGGGGGCGGCGCTCCGAGCCCTTCCACGACGCCGCGATTTTTTGTGCGGAGTCGAGATCGCCCGCGTCGAGCGCCATGTCCATCGCGAGCAGATCGGACCACGGCGCTTCGTCGTCCGAGATCCCGACGAGCTTCTCCGGCGCGAGCTGGAGGCGGCCGAAGAGCACGTCGTTCGAGTAGCCGAGCGGCGCCAAGAACGGCAGCTTCCGCACGTCGTCGGGCAGCGCCTTGAACGCGCGCTCGAGGCCGTCGGCGTCCACCTTCTCGTAGGCGACGGCGGCGCGGACGACCGCGACGTCGGGAGACGCGGCGTCGAGCTCCTCGGTCGCCTTCATCGCTTCGTCGAGCCGATCGCCGAGGAGGGCCACGCGCGCGGCGAGCACCCGCGCCGGCGCGTACAGCGCGGAGAATCCGACCGCTGTGAGCGCCGCTTTGCGCGCGAGCTGCTCGTCGCCGCTGTCGATCGCGATCGAGCCGAGCCACGACGCGACGCCCGGCCCGTCGGCGACCGCGAGCCCCTTCTCGACGTGGGCCTTCGCGTCGGCGGGCGCGTGCTTGTCGATCGCCCGTAGGGCGAGCACGGCGTGCGGCACGAACGCGAGCGACGCGGGCAGCTCGGCGGCGTGCGCGATGGTATCGGCGACCTCGGTCGGCTCGTCGCTCCCGCGCGACGCGTCACGCCCCCACGCCAACGCCACGAGCGCGACGCCTTCGGCGCGATCGGGATACTTCTGCCGGAACGCGCGCGCGAGGTCGCCCGCCTTCTGCGCGTCGCCGTCGATCGCGACTGCGCGCGCGAGCATCGCCTCCGCGACGAGGAGCTGCGGATCCAGCTTCGCTGCGGCTGCGTACCGCTCGGCCGCCCGCGGCGCACCCGCGCGCTCTAGCGTCGCGCCGGCGACAAGCTGGTACCAGGGATCGTTCGCGGACGGGCCGTCCCATTTCGGCATCAGCGCCGCCGCGCCCGCCGTGTCCCCCTGGAACAGGAACGACGCGAGCAGCGCGAACGCGACATGATCCTCCGGGACCTTCACCTCGCGCGCGCGGGTGATCGCGTCCTCGAACGCGACGTCCGCGCCCCCCTTCATGAGCCCGAGCAGCGCGCGCTCGTGCAGCCAGTCCACCGCCGCGCGCGGCGAGCGTGAGTCGAGATCGAACGCGCGCCCGATCTGCTGCTCCGTCGTGCCCAGCGCGCCAGGTCGCGCGGCGTGGAGATCGGCCTCGACCTTCACGAGGATCTGCTCGGCGAGATCGTGCTGCTTCGCGCGGCTGTCGCCGATGTACCGGTAAATCCCCCATCCGCCGCCTGCGAGCGCGCACGTCATGAGGACGAGGGAGATCGTGTTCTTCAGGCGCCTCGGCCTCTTTTCGCCGCGGTCCCACGCAGGCGCCGCCGCCTGCGCCCCTTCCGGCTCGAAGATCCCCGCGAGCTGGAGCGCGTCGAGCACGTCGCGCGGATCGGGTGTGCGCTTCTTCACCGGCACCGACGCGTCGACGCCATACGAGAACGGGCTCGCCGTCGGCGCCGTCGTGGGAACGTTGGGCGGCGGCACGTAGGGCGGGAGGGCCGGACCGAGATCGACCGGCGGACGCAGCGGCGGCGGCGGACGCGAGGACGACGGCTGCAGCGGCGGCAAAGACGCTTGCATCGAGGCGAAGGCAGGAGCCGTCGGCGACGACCCCGTCGTCTGCGCGTTCCCCGTGACGATCTGCACGCCGAACGGCGGCGCTGCGGGTCCTGACGCCGCGCCTCCGCCCGACATCGCTCCACCCGCTCCACCCGCTCGTCCACCGGGCCCCGGCGGCGCGAGGCGGCCGCCCGGCAGCTTCATCGGGGGCGGCTGCGCCTTGGGCGGCGGCGCGGTCATGTCGAGCGGACGCTGCATCGATAGCGGCGACGGCCGCGCGAGCGTGGTCTCGTCGTCGCCGATGATGGCGCCGTCCTTCGTGTCGATCTGCTCCTTCACGTAGGGAACGAACGCCTGCGCCGTCTTCTGCTCGAACGGCGTGGGCGGCCGATCCGGCGAGAGGAAGACCTCGCTGTTCTCGTTCAGGCTCCCCATTTTTACGCGGTTCGACGGCGGCTGCGGCTTGCCCGCGGCGAACTGGCTCGTCCGCGCCTCCTCCGGCTCGTCTCCGGAGAGCTTGGCGATCGGGAGGCTCGACGCGAGCCCCGCGGATTTTGCGACCTCCGCGGCGACGGCGCGGCTGCCCGACTTGGCCTGCATCGGCCGGAAGACCTTCGCGCGCTCGATCCAGAGCCTGGTGTCGGTGTCGGTGGCACCGAACTGGATCGCGCGCTCGAAGACCTTCTCCGCGCGGTCGGCGTCGCCGCGGCGGAGAAGAACCTCTCCGAGCCATCGATAAACGCCGCCGTCGCGCGGCGCGATCTTGCCCGCGGACACGAGCACCGTCTGGGCGTCCTGAAGGCGCTGTGCCTCCATGTACATCCGCGCGGTCGCGATCAGGACGGCGATGTTCTCCGGCTGATCGCGAATGGCGACCTCCCCGACGAGTTGGATGATCGGATCACGCCCCGATCCACGAAGGGCGTCGCAGAGCGCCAGCGTCGCTGCGGCGTCCTTCGGGCTCTCCTTCCACCGCGTGTACAGCTCTTCGATCGGGTCGGCCATTCGCCTTTCCGCCCCGTATTCTTACAGGCCTGCGCGTGTTTAGGGGATCCAATTTCGCGATGCGCTTACGGAAGCTTCGCGGAGGGCAAGGACGCAAGGTTGACCATGATCCCCTGCTTCACCTGAGCTTTCAGCGCCTCCACCTCCGGCCGCGCGGGCGCGCCGAGCGAGGTGCCGTTCTCCGCGCCGCCCATCTTGTCCGACAGCATGAGCGCGAGGAGCGTCTCGAGCAGGCTGCCGCCGTCCTTGTCGCCGTGGCCGCCCATCATGACCTTGGGGACGATGTCGACCTTCGCTTCGGCGATGGCCTCGGCGAATTTCGTCATCACCTGCTGCGTCACCTGGTACTTCGGGCCGCCATAGGCGCGGACCTGCTCCTCGATGGCGATCGCGTCGCCGATGCCGAGACGGGCCGCCTTCTCGGCGTTCGCCTCGGCCAGCGCGCGGATCTGGGCCGCTTGCTGGACGGAGCGCTGGTACTCGGCCTTACCGAGGTTGCTCTGCACCGTGATGTCGAGCTCGCTCTTCGTCAGCGCCGTCTGCTGCTCGGCGCGCGCCTGGGCCTCGCGAAGCTCACGCTCCTTCTTGGCCGCCTTCTCTTGACGTCCGTACGTCTCGACCTGCTCCTCGGCGATCTGACGCGACCGCAGTTGCGTCAGGATCTGGTCGATGTGCGTGTCCCCGCCGGCCGACGTGGGCGTGCCGATCAGCACCTCCTCGAGCTCGAGGTTGTAGTGCAGAAAGCGCGCTTGCATCTCCAGGCTCGACTGCTCCTGGATGAGGCTCCTGTCCTGGAGGAGCTGGATCAGCGTGCGCGTCTGGCCGATGTTCTTGAAGTACGCCGCCACCATCGGATCGAGCGTCTGCTCGACGAGCTTCTTGATGTCGCCGAACCTCTGGATGACGAGCGGAGCCTTCCGGTAGTCGATGTGCACGACCACGCTGAGCGGCAGGCTCGGCTCGAACGCGTCTTTGGTGATGAGGCTCACTTCGGCGAGGTTCTCGTCGTAGCGATGCGCGCCCACCTGGGTCTTGACCCACTTCAGGATGAAGTTGGTCGTCGGCACGATGATGACCTTGCCGGCGTACGTGTTGAACGCGTACTTGCCAGGGAGCAGCGGCGCGCTCCACACGCCGCGCATGCCCTTCTGCACGAGCTCGCCGTGCTTGTAGGCGGCGCCGGAGAGATCCTCCCCGGTCGCGCCGACGTACGACACCACGACGCCCACGTTGCCGACCTCGACGACCGTCTTGGGGATCGTCTCGGCCGTCGCGAAGAGGCGGTTGATGTAGTAGGTGCCTTCGACCAGGACCTGAAGCTGACGACCGCGCGCGCCGCCGGCGGCGAGGAACGTCTCCGGATCCTGGAACGTGTTGTGGTAGGTGCGCGGGTCGTGCGCGTCGTCGCCGACGACGGGGGCGATGATCTCACCTTGCGGCAGCGACGGACCGTCGTGCACCGTGACGACGCCGACGAGATCGTCCGCGCCTTTGATGACGACCGGCGAAAAGCCCTGGCGCTCGTGGATGACCTGCGCCATCGCCCGGAACGTCTGGTCCTCCTCTTTGCCCATCGTCAGGTAGAGGACGCGCGTCTCCGTGATGACCACGAAGAGCGCGAGGTTGATCGCGTACGTGCCCTCGCGCAGGATCTTCCGCTGAGGACCGCGCTCGCCGCCCGAGAGCAGGAAGGCCGCCGCGTCTTGGAAGTTCGAGGCCGTCACGTTCGACGCGAGCGCCTGCGTGGGGCCGAGGGGTTTGCCGTCGCGCGCGAAGATGTAGCCGATCTTCCCCTGCGGGATGGTGACCAGCTCCATCTTGTGCACGCGGTACTGGACGGGCATGCGCCAGTGGATGCCGCCGCGCAGGACCGCCGGTTGATAGCCGGCTTCGCCCGCGAGCGCGATGAGGCCGCTCTTCACCGAGCCGCGCGCGCTCCAGCGCTTCTCGAGCACGCCGATGCGGCTATTGGGGATGTAGCGGACGCCCGCCAGGACGAAGAAGAGAAGCAAGAGCGACACGCCACCCAGCGCGAGCTCCGCGCCATGAACCGGAAGCATGATCGACTCCTTCGAAAGACCGACGCGGGATGCGCCGGCTACTAATGAAAATGAGGCCTGTCGGGAGTCCGACAAGTCCTTGCCAACGCCGATTTCCGGTATCAAGAGCCTGGAACACGCGATGCATTCGCCCTCGCCGCGGATAGGATCGGCGCCATGAAGAAGGTCGCGTGCCTCGGCGCGCTCGGCGTCGTCGCCCTGTTGGCCCACTGCGCGCCTCCCCGCGTGGAGACGCAGGTGGCGACGCCCGTGGCTCCGCCGGCGCCGAGCGCCGATGCTGCGGTGCGCATCGAAGCAAGGCACTTCGAAGGGACGCTCGCCGAGCTCCCGACCGCGCTCGCGCAAGCCGGGGACGCGCTCGCGCAGGTGACGGCGAAGATGACGAAGGCGCGACCCGACGCGCCGCCCGCAGGCAACGTGAAGCTCTCCGACTTGCACCCGTCGTTCGCGAAGTACGAAGGGAAGGAGGGGCAAGACTTCCTCGTCGGCGCGAGGGCCAAAGACGGGACGCCGATCGCGTTCGCGTACGTTCGCGTCGGCGCGCCGCCGTACGACGGGTTCTTCGATGCCGTCACGCTGCTGTACGCGCTGTGCTGGCAAGCCACCCAGGTTGTCCATCGGCTGCGCGAGGAGGCCGCCGCGGCGCTCCAGATCGTCGCCGCCGATCTCGACACGATGGATCCGGTGAAGGGCCAGGTCGACAAGGCGCTCGCGTCGCCAGGCGCCGATCCGGCGATCGTCGCGGAGATGAAGACGCTCAGCGCGATGGCGCAAGGTCTGGCGGTGCTCGTCGCGGAGCACGCGGGAAGATTGGGCGCGCTCGTGAAGACCGAAGAAGGGCTCTTCGCCGCGACGCAGGTGCCGCTCGTCAAGGAAGGCCTCACGGACGGCGTCGCGCTGGTCATACAGGCGGCGCGGCGGCTCGTTGGGCTTCGACAGGATCTCGCCGGCTACGGCGTGTGAGCGTCGCTCAGCGGCGCCGAAGGCTCCAGGGCTCCGGTAGGTGCTCGGCGGCGATCTCTTTTCCGTCGATGAGCGAGAGGGCGTGCTCGAGGGTCCAGCGCAGCTCGCGCACGTTGCCGACGTACGTGCGGCGACCGAGCTCGTTCCACGCGTCGGGCGCGATCGCAGGAGGCGCGACGCCGGGCACCGTGAGCTCGCGGAGGAGGTACTCGATGAGGAGCGCGAGATCTCCTTCGCGCTCGCGGAGCGGCGGCAGGTGGAGGCTCGCGACCTTCAGCTGGTAGAAGAGCGCGTCGAGGAAGGTCCCTGCCGCGACGCGCTCGACGAGGTCCTGCGTCGTCGTCGCGATGACCCGGACGCCCAGGGGCTGCCACTGGCGGCTCCGGCGCGCGCGCACCTGCGGATCGCGCAGCACGCGGAGGAGGCTCGCCTGCGCGCCGGTCGCCATCGCGCCCACTTCCTGGAGGACGATCGTGCCCCCTTCGGCCGATCGAAACCATGCGTCGCGCTGGCTGCCGGCGCGGAGCTCGGAGAGCTCGCGCAGCTCCGCCTCGACCATGAGATCGGGGAGCGAGGAGCACGGGATGACGACGAACGGTCCGTCGCGGCGCGGGCTCCGCGCATGGATGACGCGCGCGGTGAGCTCCTTGCCGGTGCCGGTCTCGCCCGTGAGCAGCACCGGGGTGTCGACCTCCGAGAGCGTGGCCGCGCGATCGGCGAGGCGACGGATCGCCGGTGAGTCGCCCACGATCGGCCGCCCGGTGCGCTGCGACGTCGAGGCGGCGCGCGCGCGGTCGAAGGTCTTGCGCAGCGCGCGTCGCTCGTCGATCGAGCCGATGACCTTCTTCGTGAACTCCGCCGGATCGAAGGGCTTGGTGACGTAGTCGACCGCGCCGTCGCGCAGCGTGCCTATGACGTCGGGGATGCGCCCGAAGCTCGTCATGATGACGACCGCGGTCGCCGGCGATTCGCGCCGCAGCTTGCGAAAGAGCGTCAGGCCGTCCATCCGCGGCATGTGCACGTCGCACACCGCGACGTCGAAGACGCGCGATCGACTCAGGTCGGCGGCCTCTTGCCCGTCGACGGCTTGAGTGACCTTGTGGCCCGCATCCTCGAGCGCGTCCGCGATGCTCTCGCGGATCACCGCGTCGTCGTCGGCGAGCAGGATGTCGAGCATCCTCTGCGCCAACGCAAGCCCTGTGCCGTTCCGTGAGCGGAGCTCCCGTAGGTGGCACGCTGCGTGGAGTGCACTCGGGACACGCGGAACAAACGACCGGATTTGACTCGACTGCCTGCCGCCGCGTTACCTTCCGGGAACGGCGTCACCGTCGCGGATCGTCCTGAGGAGCCCATGCTATTCGGTAGCTACACCCGCAACATCGTTCTGGCGTTCTCCTTGGTGGCGCTGTGCTTCCTCGGATCGTCCGTCTACCTCAGCGTGCGCAACCTCGGGATCGACGCCAAGACGGTCGGCCTCCTGACCAACTCATTGCCGAGCCTCGAGCACCTCAACGCCGCGTGCGACGAGCTGCGTGACATCGAGATGAGCTCCGAAGCGCTGCCGGACCTTCCGACCCGGGAGCGCGCAGCAACGCTCATCGACCTCGAATCGCGCTGGGGAGCCGTCGATCGCGAGATCGAATACTACCACCAGACGCCCTTTTACCCAGGCGAGTGGGATCTCTTCTCCTCGACCGTGCCCGGGGAGATCGCGGCGCTCCAGGTGGCGGGTCGTAGGCTGAAGGGGAGGCTGGAAGCAGAGGACACCGCCGGGGCCCGAGAGGTCATCGATCGGGAGATACGTCCTGGGATTCGGCGCAGCATCGGAGCACTGGATCGCCTCATGGACCTGAACGCCCACCACGCCGTCGACGAGACACGTCACATCGCCGACCTTCGGGAGAGCGGTGATCGCGCATCGGTGGCGCTGAACGCCGCCGCGCTCTTCATCGGGGTGCTCGCGACGCTTTGGGTGCTTCGAGTCTTCCAGGCGCACGGTCGCCTCCTCGAAGCCCACAACGCCCTCGTCGAGCAGCGCGCCGCCGATCTCGAGCTGTTCGGCCGGCGTGTGGCGCACGATCTCCTCAGCCCACTGTCTGCGCTCTCCTTCTGCCTCAGTGCGTTCAAACGTCCGAGCGAGGGCGATCCGAAATTGACCGATGCGCTGGCCCGCGCGAAGGCGTGCATCGTTCGCGCGCAGAGCCTCGTCGATGGCGTCTTCGAGTTCTCGCGCGCCGGCGGCAAGCCGAGCACCGACGAGGACGCGGACGTCGGCCCCGTACTGGACGAGACGGTGGCCGAGGTGCTCTCGACGAAGGAGGTTGGGGGGCCGGAGGTGACGGTGGAGTCCTTCGACCCGGTGAAGGTCGCGTGCAGTACGGGAGTGCTCGGCGCGGTGCTCACGAACTTGCTGCGCAACGCGACGAAGTACATGAGCGACAGCGCCGTGAAGAAGGTCACGGTGCGCGTCCTGCCGAACGGTGACGAAGTGCGGTTCGAGGTGGAGGACACCGGCCCCGGAGTACCGCTCGGCCTCGAATCGGTGATCTTCGAACCGTACGTGCGCGCGCAAGGCGTGACGCAGCCCGGCCTCGGCCTCGGCCTTGCGACCGTGAAGCGATTCTGCGTCGCGCACGGCGGTCAGGTCGGCGTTCGCTCGTCGCCGGGGCTCGGCTCGGTCTTCTGGTTCACGCTGCCGAAGAAGGCGGCCGCGAGCTGATTCGCCTCACCCTCGCCGCTTCAGTCGTCGACGTCGGAGTCCGACAGATCGTGCGCGCGGAGCTTCTCCCACAGGTTCTTGCGCGAGATCCCCAGGATTTCTGCGGCGCGCGTGCGCTTGCCCTTCGCGACGGCGAGCGCCTTGAGGATGTGCTCGCGCTCGGCCTGCTTGACCGCCACGCTGAGCGGGCGAATCGCGCGCTCTTCGGCGGGGCGCTGCACGAGCGCTCGCGCGATGTCGTCGGGCAAGTGTGACATCTCGATGGGGGCGCCCGCAGCGAGGACGACCGCGTGTTGGATCGCGTGCCCGAACTCCCGCACGTTGCCGAGGAAGGGGTAGGTCGTGAGCGCCTGCCACGCCGACACCGACACCTCCGGGAGCGGATCTCCCGGCCCCACGTAGCGTCGCAAAAAATGCTGCAAGAGCAGCGGCAGATCGCCGGGCCGCTCGCGGAGCGGAGGGATGTGGAGGCCGACGACGTTGAGGCGGTAGTAGAGGTCTTCGCGGAAGAGGCCCTCGGCGGTGCGGCGCTTGAGGTCGCGGTGTGTCGAGGAGATCACCCGGACGTCGACCTTCACGCCCGTGTTGGTGCCGAGCGGCTCGATGATGCCCTCTTGCAGGACGCGCAGGAGCTTGGCCTGCGCGGGCAGGGACATCTCGGCGATCTCGTCGAGGAGGAGCGTGCCCTTGTCGGCGGCCTTGAACCGGCCGTCGCGCCGCTTGGCCGCGCCGGTGAACGCGCCGCGCTCGTAGCCGAAGAGCTCGGCTTCGAGGAGCGTGTCGGGGAACGCGGCGCAGTTGATCGCGACGAACGGCCCGGCGTGGCGCGGGCTCTTGGCGTGGATACGCCGCGCGACGAGCTCCTTTCCGGTGCCGGTCTCGCCCGTCACCAAGACTGACGCGTCGCTCTGCGCGACGGTGCCGAGCCGCTCGAGGAGCCGGACGACCGCGGGCGCGCCTCCCACGATCGCGCCGTCGGCCGCCCCGGCGAGCTGCGCGCGCGCCTCCTCGAGCTCGCGCGTGAGGGCGCGCTTGTCGGCGATCGCGCGCACGCGCGCTGCGAGATCGTCGAGCTCGAATGGCTTCGTGAGGTAGTCGTACGCCCCCTCCTTCAGCGCGGCGACCGCGTCGGCGACAGCACCGAACGACGTCATGAGGATCACGTCGGTGCTGGGTGCGAGCGCCCGCGTCCGTCGAAACACGGTGAGGCCGTCGATCTTTGGCAGCCGAAGGTCGGTCACCACCAGATCGAAGACCTGCCCCGCAAGCTTCTCGAGCGCCGCCGCGCCGTCCGCCACGGCGTCCACGTGATGGCCAGGCTCCTCCATCGCGCCACGAAGCGCGCTACGGACATCGGGATCGTCTTCGACCAGTAGAATGTGGAGCATTTTTCGGGAAGGCCGCGTTCGCGGGCGTTTCCAGTGCGCGACGTCGTCAGAGACGCGCGGCGCGCGCGCCGATCGCGCGGAAATCCTAGCATGCCGCGTTCAGGGCAGACGGGCGATCGGGCGTACGGCGCTCGAGGAGATCCAGCCGTCGAGCGCGCCCCACCTCACGCGTGCCCAACCGGCACGGGTATCGAGGATCTCGACCTTCGCCGCCTCGGGGACGAACGGCGCGTCGGGGAGCGGGCGGTGCGCGTCGTCGGTGAGGCGCGCGCTCGCCACCACGACCACCCCTTCGACCAAGTGAAGGCGCTCGTCTTTCGCGAAGACATGCATCGCGATCCCGAGCAGCAGGGCAGGGACGGCGATCGACGCGACGATGGCTCCGCCGATCCGCGCGCGCCGCGCCTCGCCGAGGCCGCGCACGAAGAGGCCGACGCCGAACAGCAGCGACGTCGCGAGCGACAGCAGCGCCCAGCCGTTCTCCGACGTGAGGTGGGCGACGCTCCGCGCGAGAGACGCGCCGGGCTCGAGGCTCGGCGCCTCGCCGGAGCGCGCGCGACGCCGGGCGACCTCGGCGCGGACGGTCGTGAGCGCGCGCGCGCATTCGGCGGCGAAGACCGGCTCCGCGGTGAGCGCGCGCGCCTCTTCGAAGCCGTGCGCCGCCCGACCCAGATCGCCGGGAGCGTCGGCGCCGAGCTTGACGCGAAGGGCGTACGCCAGGCCGCGATCGAGGCTCATGTTCGCGTCGACGACGCCGCGATCGGCGAGGGCCTCGAAGCTCCCGATCGCCTCCGCCGGCTTCCCGGCGGCGAGCGCGAGGGTCCCTGCCTTCACGAGATCGTCGGTCTCCGCGTCGGCGCGAGCGTCGCCGGTCACGATCGCCAGCGCCGCGACGATCGCCATCGCGATGGCGACTAGGCGCGCCGAGACCGTCACGCCGCCCGCGCCTTCCCGAGCGCCTTGATGAGTGCGCGCGCTTGTTTCCAGCGGGCGCGCGCGTCCTCGATGGGCACGGCCTCCGGCGAAAAGCGCGCCGCTTGGCAGGTGCGATAGAGCTCCGCGAGCGATCGCGCGTCGTCCTCGGTCGCGCCGGCTTTCGAGAGCTCCTCGGCCGCGGCGTCGCCGGTCGCGGCGCGCAGGCTCACGTTGGCGCACGCGACGGTGCTCGCCTCGAGCGCGCGCGCCGTCGCGAGATCGAGCGCCTTCGCGTCGGCGCCGCGGGCATGGGTCTCCGCTTCGGCGATGCGCGCGTTCATGTCGGTCCGCGGATCGCCGGCCTTCTCGGCGCGCCGCGCTCGAGCGCGACGTGACGCCGCCCGTGCGCCCGCAAAGAACGGGTAGGCGAGCGGCGCCACCAGCAGCCCCGCCCAGTACAGCCACGAATCGCCGAATCGCCGCAGGGCCGGCCTTCCACCTGCGAGCGCGGGCCGCGCTTCCGGCAGACCGGGCAGCGCTTCGACCGGCGCGTCGGCGGCGGACGGCGCGCTCGTGCCCTTCACGTGCACGACGCCGAGCTTCCCGCGCGCGACGCCGTACGTCCGCGCGTCCGGGTCCCAGTACGGCACTTGGAGCTCGCCGAGGTCCACGTCGCCCGCGGTCTGCATTCGCACGACGTACGAGAACGTCCGCTTACCGCCGAAGCGATCGGTCCCGCGCGTGGAGCCGAGCTTCTCGTGGGTCTCCGGCGTCAGCCACTCCACACCGGCGCGCGTCGGCACGGGGAGCTGCGAGGGGAGATTTCCCGTGCCCCCGAGCTCGATCGTCACCCCCACCGCGCCCCCGCGCTCGACGTCGCGCGGCGTCACTTCCGTGGAGATCTCGAAGTGCCCGACGTCGCCGACGATGTACCCGGCGGGGCGTCCGGCGACCGGAGGCTCGGTGACATCGACGCGCACCGGCTCGCTCTCGCGCTTCGCGTCTCCACGCGCGCGCGCAAGCGAGAGCGTCATCGGGCCGATCTCGAGCGAGCCCGTCTTGAGCGGGAAGAGCGCGCTCTTCCGGATCATCTTCACGTTGTAGAGCCGCCCGCCCACGAGCGCCGCGCCGAGGAAGCGCGGCTGCGCGTCGTTGTCGAGCAAGGATCGCTTCAGGAAGTCGCCAGCGGTCGCCTCGTGCACGTCGGTGAAATCGGGCTCGCGTTCCATCGCGTCGACGTAAAGAAGAACCGACAGCGTGACCTGCTCGCCGACGACCACGCGCGCGCGATCGATCGTCGCGTGCAAAAACGCGGTCGCGCCCCGCGGCGCGTCGAGCGACAGCTTCGGATCCGTCGTGATCCGCGGATCTTCCTCGCGATCGGGAGCGTTTCCGAAGTCGAAGCCGAAGATCCCTTTCCACGGATCCATCGGATCGACGACGCCGCCTTGAGGCCGCGGCGGGGCGTGGCCAGCCGGGAGCACCATGATCTTCGCGGGCTGCCCGCTGAAGCGACGACCTCCCACGCTCACCGTCGGCGGTCCGATCGTGAAGGTGCCAGGTCTGTCTGCGCACAGGCTCCACGTCGCGGTCACGCCGACCTTGTCGGTGCGAACACCGTTGATGATGATCGTCTGCGTGCTCGGCGACACGCTCGTGCCGCGCAGGCTGAAGCCGTTGATGTTCCCCGGGCGGGGATCAGCAGGCCGCTCGGGGCCCGTGCTCATCGCCTGGAGCTGAAGCTGGATCACCTCGCCGACGCCGATCGTGTCGGCGGTGATCTGCGTGCGTAGCTCGGGCGGTGCGGCGGCGGCGGGGCGCGTGACGACCAGCACGCCGAACGCGCAAAGCACCGCGAAAAGACGGGTGAGGACGGCGGGCGAGGCCGGCGTCATTTGTCCGCCATGCCGCGCACGATGCGGCGCTTCTGGGCGTTCTTCTTCGCGGCCTCTTGCTGCACCGTCGGAGCGTTCTCGAGCTGGTCGAGCATGCGCTCGTCCTGGTTCGCGCGCGGCGGCGGAGGCGGCCCCGCGTCCTCGTCTTGCTTGGGCGGAGGGCTGCCGGAGTCGTTGCCGCCGCCGGAGTCCTTTCCGCCGTCGTTCTTGCTCCCCGAGTCACTGCCGCCGTCGTTCTTGCCGGAGTCGCCGCCGCCATCCTTTTTGCCGGAGTCGCCGCCGCCATCCTTGCCGCCGTCGTTGCCGGAGTCAGGGGAGGCGTCAGGACCGGCGTCCTTCTTGTCCTCGATGCGGCGGAGGGCGACCGCGCGATTCCATGCGGCGTCGCGCGCGCTCGGATCGCCGGCGTCGGCCAGGCCCGGCGTGAGGCGGAGCGACTCGTCGTAGGCAGTGACGGCCTCCTCGTAGCGCGCGCCGAGGAAGAGCAAGTTCCCCTCGAGGTACCGTGCGTGCGCGCGGAGCGGCAGGTCCGCCTTTTCGTCGGTGGCGATCGCGCGCACGACGCGGAGCGCGCAGTCGATCTGCGCGGAGCGGAGCGCCTTGTCGTCGGCGCCGGAGTCGAGCTCCTCGTCGCCGAACCGCCGGCCATACGACTCGCCGATGCCGAACAAAGAGAGCCCGAGATCGAACGTTCCATTGGGGCGTTTCTTCAGCACGTCGGGAGTGCCGATCTTCCCCTCGTCGCATACGCCCGTCGAGAGGTACTCCTCGAGCGTCGCCGTCGCGGCAGTGGCGTCGCCGGCGTCGAGCGCGGCGACCGCTTGCTTCACCTGGGGCGCGTCGCGATCGAACGGGTGTGACGGATCCCATCCGCACGCGCCGAGCGCCATCGACGTCGCCGCGAGCGCGGCGAAGAGCTCACGCGGGGCGCGCATTTCGCCTCCGTCGCGGCGCTTCGCCGATCACTGCCTCGAGCGCGAGCAGGAGCAGCGCGAGGCCGAGCGGCCACCGGTACTCCTCGGCGAACACCGTCTCCACCTTCTCGCTCAGCTCCTCGCGCATCATCTTCGACAGGCCGCGCGCGATCTTGTCGATGCCGGTCTCGCCATGCTCCGAGCGCACGATGGTCCCGCCGGTCTCGGTCGCGACCTTCGCCAGCTGCGCCTCGCCCTCCGCCGACAGCTCGGTGGTGAGCGGCTTGCCGTCCTCGTCGTGGCGCAGGCCGACGACCTTCCCCTCGGCGTTCACCTCGGGCAGCACCTCGGGCGCGCGTCCGCCAATCTGGACGACGTCGATGCGCGTCTTCTCGGCGGCGCACGCCTGCGCGACGGAGACCGGATCGCCCTCGAGATCCTCGCCGTCGGTCACGAGCACGATGACGCGCACGTGATCCTTCGACTTCGGGTCGCTGGCGAACAGCTCACGCGCCTTCTCGAGGGCGCGCGCCGTGGCGGTGCCGCCGACCGGCATGTCGTTGGGCTCGAGCTGCCGGAAAAACTGGGCGATCGCCGCGCCGTCGCTGGTGAGCGGGAAGCTCATCGGCTCGCCCGCGAACGCGACCGCGCCGAAGCGCGCGCCGGGGAGGGCGCGGACGAGCTGCGCCACCTCCGCCTTCGCGCGCGCGATGCGGCTGGGGGCGATGTCGCGGGCGTACATGCTCTTCGAGAAATCGAGCACGATCACGACGTCGAGATTGGTCGCGGGGATGAGGCGGGTGCCGCGCCCGAACTGCGGTCGCGCGAGCGCCAAGAACGCCGCCGCCAGCGCCACGACGAGGAGCACCCCCTTCCACGCGCGCCGCGCCGTCGCGTCGTACGTTCCGAGCGCGTGCACGAGGCTCGGCTCCCCGAAGCGCTTCTCCGCGCGCACGCGCGCGAACGACGCGAGGACGAGCACCGTCGCAAATGTGCCGAGCACGCCGACACACAGGAGCGCGACGAGCAGGACCGGCAGCGACGTGAAATCGTAGTGGAGCTTCATCAGGGGAACCTCCTGACGAGGAGGAGCCGGACGAGCGCTTCGAGCGCGATGAGGACGACCGCCGGGATCAAGAGGAGCGGGAAGAGGTCCTCCATCGTCGCCGCCTGGGCCTCGAACCGCGTCTTTTCGAGCTTGTCGAGGATCGAGTGCATGCTCTGCTCGAGCCCGCGCTTGTCGGTCGCGACGAACGAATCGCCGCCGGTGTCGGCCGCGATCTTCTTGAGCAGCTCGGGGTTCACCGGAAAATGCGCGCGCACGTAGCGGGGCTGGCCGAACAGATCCACGCCGTCGAGCACGTCGACCTCGTCTCCGTTGCCGATCTGCACCGTGTACACTCGCACGCCCTGCGTCTGGGCGAGGTGGGACGAGTACTCGGGGGCGATCGACCCGGCGTTCGAGTCGCCGTCGGTCAGGAGAATGATCGCCTTCGATCGCGCGGTGCTCCGGCGGAGGCGCGCCACCGCGGTGCCCACCGCGTCGCCGATCGCGGTGCCGTTGCCGTCGATGAGATCGAGCTCCATCTTCCCGACGAGGGCCGCGAGCAGCGTCTTGTCGAGGGTGGGGGGCGAGAGGATGTACGCCGCGCGACCGAAGACGACGACGCCGATGCGATCGGTCTTCCTGCGCGCGATGAAGTCGAGGATGACCTCCTTCGCGGTGTCGAGGCGCGTGAGGCGGCGCGCGTGCTTGTCGGGGGCGGAGGGCTTCTGCGGCGACGGACCTTCCGGCGCGTCCATGAGCGCGCGCATCGAGCCGCTGAGATCGAGCACGACGACCATGTCGATGCCGCGCTCCTCTGCGTCCTCGCCGCGCAGCACGTTCTGCGGTCGCGCGAGCGCGAGGAGGCCCATCACGAGCGCGGCGCCACGCAGCACGCCGGGCACGTAGCGGAAGCGCGTGCGCAGACCGCGCGGACCGGTGACGAGCGGCGCGACCGTCGGCAGCGTGAGGCGCGGGACGCGAAGGTCCGAACCGAACGTCGCGCGGTACACCACGTACGGGACGAGGACGACGCCGACGAGCCACCACGGCGCCGCCCATTTCGCGCTCCACCACGCGTCGGTCCTCGAGAGGATCGGGTAGGCCGCCGCCGCCACGAGCGCGGCGATCACACCCATCGTCACGAAGAGGCCGTGGACGAACGCCCTCATGCCGGCGCTCCGTGCGCGCGCGGCGACGCGTCGAACGCGCGGTGCCGCGGCATCGTCGCGCGCACGATCGCTTCGCCCGACTGGAGCGCGCGCGTGCACTCGTCCTGCGTGGGGTGCATGTTCGCGAATTTGACGAGATCGCAGTCCTGGAGAAATCCCGCGATCTCGGGCAGCGCGAAGTCGCCGAGGACGCCTGGCCGCGCGAGCGCCGCGAGGATCTCGTCGGTCGTCGACTCGAGCCCGTCGAAGCCGTAGCGACCGCCGAGGTACCCGCGCACCGCGTCGCTCACGCGATCGTAGTATTCGCCGAAGCGACCTTGCTCGAGGAGCCCCGCGTGCCGCACCTCGTCGAGCCGCTCGAGCGCGATCTCCCACGGCGGGCGCGGCGGCGGCGGCGGCGGAACCGGACGCGGGCGCGCCATCCACTTTCGGAGGAGGAGCGTGAGGAGCGCGCCCGCGAGGAGGCCGAGCGAGAGCACGAGAAGCGCCATCTTCAGCGACGTCCACTCCTCGCGCTGCATGACTGGCGGCGGGTTGGGCTTGGGCTTCGCCTCCGGCGTCTGCGCGATGGGATCCTCGATGACGATCGTGTGGCGCTTCGTGCACGCGGTCGCAAGGTCCCCGTTGGCGCGCGCGACGGCGACCGGCAGCGGCGGCAGGACGAGGACGTGGCGGCCTGGCTCTCCAGGGAGCGGCACGACCGGCACCTCCAGCGTCGTCGTGACACGATCGGGCTTGCTAGGATCCGGCTGCGGCGCGTCGAGCCTGGCCGCGCTGCCTCCGTCCTGATCGGGCAACACGAAATCGGCCTTCTTCAGCAGCTTCGCGGCCTCGCTGCCGATCTCGAGCCCGCGCGGGAGCACGCTCTCCCCCTTGCCGTGCTCGACGACGACCTTCAGCGTCGACGCGTACCCGCTGATCCCACGCGGCGGAAACGTCTCGGTCAGGCGCGGCCTCTGCGCGCCCGGTGGGATGCTCTCCACGCACCCGGTCACGCTGTCGGAGGCGCCGGCGTCCTCCTCCGCGTACGCGTCCGCCCGCCAAAATAGCGCGAGCAGAAGCCCGATCGCGAGGGTGCGACCAACGGTGCTCATCGCGTGCGCATCCTCCGGGCGCGCCTCGCGAAGAGATCGCGCAAGGGACGTACGAACGAGCCGCTCGTTTCGATCTCGACCGCGTCGAGCCCGAGCTTCGTGAAGAGCTGCCGGCGCGACTCGGCGAGCCGCTTCATCGCGGTCTCGTAGTGGGCGCGCACGCGCGGATCCGCGGTGTCGACGAGGATCGACTCGCCGCTCTCGAGATCCTCGAACGTTGCGAGGCCGACGTCGGGCAGCTGCTTGTCGCGCGGATCGGTCAGGACCACCGGCACCACGTCGTGCTTGGCCGCCGCCAGCGCGAGCGCGCGCTCGAAGCCCTGGGCGTAGAAATCGCTTACGACGAACGCCACGCTCCGCCGCCGGCTCACGCCGACGAGCGCCTCGAGTCCGGCCTTCAAGTCCGTGGCGGCGCCGAGGATCGGCTGGTGCTTCTTGTCGCGGAGGCGCTTCACCTCGGGGCTGCTCGGCGTAAAGCCCAGGATTTCACGCACGACGCGCATGACGTGCTTCTCGCCCTTCTTGGGTGGGACGATGCGCTCGACCTTGCTCGTCGACAGGATGAGGCCGACGCGATCGTTGTTCCGGATGGCGCTGAAGGCCAGGAGCGCCGCGACCTCGCTCGCGACGCGCGCCTTGGGAGCGCGGCGGGTCCCGAAGCGCTCGCTCTGCGAGAGATCCACCATCAGCATGACGGTCATCTCGCGCTCCTCGACGAAGACCTTCACGAAGGCCTCGTTCATGCGCGCCGAGACGTTCCAGTCGATCGTGCGGACGTCGTCCCCTGGTTGGTACGGCCGCACCTCGCGAAAGGCGAGGCCCTGCCCCTTGAAGCTCGACGCGTACGTGCCGCTCAGCTGCTCGTTGGCGAGCCGGGCCGTATGGATCTCGATCGTGCGGAGTGCGGCGAGGAGCTCTTTGGGGATCATCGGACGAACCAACCGGGCTCAAAAGCCAGGGGTAGCGCCCATTTACCACAGTCGGGCCGGCGCCTGCCGGCGGCACGACACGCGGACGCACGCGCCTATTCCCGGGCGGGCGTCCGGGACGCGTCCGTCGCGGGCTCAGGTCTTCGTGCGACGAGGCCGGTTGGCCCGAGCCCGCTGGGCGCCCGGCATCACGGGACGTGCGTGTACACGAAGTCGTGCGAGTCCGTCGTCGTGTGCGCGGCGTCACTGCCCGCGCCGGTGTGGCACCCCGTGCAGATCTTGTCGGTCGGTCCGCTGACGCCTTCCGTCGGCCCGACGCCGTCGGCGACGAGCCCGGCGGAGCCGTTCTTTGCGGGCGCGCCTAGGACCGGGTTTCTCTCGGCCCAGTACCAGTTGGACGTGTCTTTCCCGGCGCTCACGTGCACGGCGACGGCGTACCCGATCACGTTCTTGCCGGCGTCATCGTAGAGCTCCTTCACGCTCGCCGCGCCGACCGGGTACTCGCCGGGGCCCGCGGGCTGCGCGGTGACCTTGGCGTTGTTGCAGATGCGGTTCATTCCGTGTGGCGAGGGCGAGCGCGCGGCGTGCGGCGCCGCCTCGCAGTGCCACTGCTTGTAGAGATCCTTCGCGAGCCACGCCTCGATGGCCTGGTAGCCGCTCGTGGGGGGTAGCTGCGGGTCGGCGGTTGCTGCGCCGCTGCTGCCGCCGCTGCCGGTGGTGTTGCTGCTGCTGCTGCTGCACGCAGCCAGGCCCATGGCGAGCGCCGCGGCGCATGCCCGATAGTTCATGGAAGTATCCTCCTTCGCGAGCTTCGTGCTTCGAGCTTCGCGAGACGGAGGCGCTACGCAGGCGACGCGCGGGAGTTTCGCTCGTCGCGTCGATTTGCGATCACTTGCGGCGAGGCGAGCTCGAATGTTTCCGGTGGGCCACGAGACGGGAACCCCTGGTATAGAAAACGGTCATGCGCGCCTCCCCACGCGTCCTTCGCGACGCCGTCTTTGCCTCGATGCTCGCGTCGCTCGCTTGTGCCGAGGCGCCGCCGGCCGTCGCGCAGCAGCCGGCCGCGCGTGGGAGGGCGCCGGACGAAGTCACGCGGCCGCTCGTTCCCGGCGAGCTCAAGGACGACGCCGACGTCGCGCGCGCGCTCCGCGACCACTACACGAAATACGAGCACATGATCCCGATGCGCGACGGCGTGCGCCTCTTCACGTCCGTCTACGCGCCCAAAGATCGGACGCGGACGTATCCGTTCATCCTCACGCGTACGCCCTACGCGGTCGCGCCGTACGGCGTCGACAACTCGCCCGACGCACGAAACCCGAGACGCCTCCGCGGGGTGGCGCCGTCTCCGCTCTTCGTCCGGGAGGGATACATCCTCGTCGCCCAGGACGTCCGCGGCCGCATGATGAGCGAGGGAACCTTCGTCGACATTCGACCGCGCGTCCCTGCCGGCGCGAAGGGCATCGACGAGGCGACCGACGCGTGGGACACCATCGATTGGCTCGTGAAGAACGTGCCGGCAAACAACGGCAAGGTCGGCGTATGGGGCAACTCGTATCCCGGCTTTTACGCCGCACAGGCCGCGATCGACGCGCACCCGGCGCTGAAGGCCGTGTCTCCGCAGGCGCCCGTCACCGATTGGTTCCTCGGTGACGATTTTCACCACAACGGAGCGTTCTTCCTCGCCGAGGCGTTCGACTTCTATTCGAGCTTCGGCAAGCCGCGCCCCAAGCCGGTCAAACGAGCCGAGAAGGATTTCGAGTACGACGCCGGCGACGCGTACGAGTTCTTCCTCGGTCTAGGGCCGCTCTCTAATGCCGACGCGCGCCACTTGCACGGCGAGATCCCATTCTGGACCGACGTGATGGCGCACGGCACGCGCGACGATTTCTGGAAGGCGCGCGACACGCGGCCGGCCTACAAGAACGCGAAGCCGGCGATCCTGACCGTCGGCGGGTGGTTCGACAAGGAAGACGCGTGGGGCGCGCTCGCGACGTACCGCGCGTGGAACACGCAGAGCCCACGCGCGGAGGTGTCGCTCGTGATGGGGCCGTGGTCGCACGGTGGCTGGCACCGCTCGGAGGGCGACGCGCTCGGCGACGTCTCGTTCGGCCCAAAGAATTCCGTCTTCTTTCGTGAGTCGATCGAGCTCCCTTTCTTCCAGCGGCACCTCAAAGGGCGTCCCGCGGCGCAGCCGGAGGCGTGGATCTTCGAGACCGGAACCAACCTGTGGCACGCGTACCCGAGCTGGCCGCCCGCGGATGCGAAGCCGCAAACGCTCTTCTTCCACGCCAAAGGACGTCTCGGTGCCGCCGTGCCGATCGCGTCCGAAGACGCCACGCTCGCCGACACGTTCGTCAGCGATCCGAGCAAACCGGTCCCGTATTACGACAAGCCATTGCCGGAGATCGCGAAGGAGTACATGGTCGCCGATCAGCGCTTCGCCGCGCGCCGCCCCGACGTGCTCGTCTACCAGACCGATCCGCTCGACGCCGACGTGACGATCGCGGGGCCCCTCGAGGCGAGCCTGTCCGTGACGGTGACGGGCACCGACGCGGACTTCGTCGTGAAGCTCATCGACGTCTATCCAGCGGACGTCGAGGACCCCGAGCCGAACCCGAGGGGCGTGCGCCGCGCCGGACACCAGCAGCTTCTTCGCGGCGAGGTGATGCGGGGAAAATTCCGCGAGTCGTTCGAGACGCCGAAGCCGTTCGTGCCTGGTCAGGCTTCGCTGGTCCGCTTCGGCCTCGCGGACGTCTGCCACACGTTCCGCACCGGGCACCGCATCATGGTGCAGGTGCAATCGAGCTGGTTCCCGCTGGTCGATCGGAACCCGCAGACCTTCGTAGACATCTACCGCGCGAAGGAGTCCGACTTCGTCAAGGCGACGCACACCGTGCTGCGTTCGCCCGACCGTCCGAGCGGGCTTCAGGTCTACGTGCAGCGCGGAAAGTTGCCCTGATTCGCGCTCTGATCAATTCGCCACGAGGCACAGCTCGATCTCGTTCACGACGAGCGCATCCGACGACGGTCCCGCCTTGATGCGCAGCAGCGTCCCCGCGTTTCCCGCGGGGAGCTCGGTCGTGATGTCCGCCGAGTACCACGCGTAGGGGGCCGCGTTGCTGACCAAATCGGACGGCGCGTCTCCCGTGCCGGTGATCGTCTGCCAATTGAAGCTGCCGCTCGCAGTCGTGTTGTAGCTGCGGCCGAAGATCGAAAGCGTAGCTTTCGTTATCTGCGCCATGCCCGCGGTGCTGATCTCGATGTCGACGAAATCGCTGCTGTCCAGTCCGAGCCCGCCGGGCCCGAGGTTCGGATCCACGAAGGGCGGCGTGAAGCCGATCTGGTAGCCGTACGCGCTCGCCTTGTCGCGCGAGTGATCGGGCAATCCGAACGCCTGATAGACGACCTGCGCCCTCCCGCCCCCGTTGATCCATCCGATGCGGTACGCGGTCGCGCCGGTCGCGCCGGACATGCACGGCCCTCCGGTGATCACGCCGCCGCCGCCTCCGGAGTCGCCCGGCCCGCCGCCGCCTCCGTCGCCCTTGCCGCCATCGCCGAGAGCGCCCGCGTCGCCGGTGCCGCCTCCACCGTCGCCGGCTCCACCTCCTCCTCCGTCACCGATACCACCGCCGGTTCCGGTTCCGGTTCCGGTTCCGGTTCCGCCTCCGGTTCCGCTTCCGGTCCCGCCTCCGGCTCCCCCTTCACCGCCGCCGCCGCTGCCGCCCCCCGCGCCGGCATCGTTGCCGTCCGCGCCGTCGCCGTCGCCGGACGCGCATGCGGGCGGCACGAGCAGCGCGCACATCAGCGCGAAGGTCGTCGCGGCGCGGGATTCCACTTCGCGGCATACGCGCGATCCAGAAAAATCTTCCCGAGAATCCCGGCTCCGGCGAGGCGCCGTCAGGGGACCTCGACCACCTCGAACACGCGACGAACGATCTGCTCGGCGGTGACCTCTTCGGCGTCCGCCTCGTAGGTGAGCACCAAGCGGTGACGAAGCACGTCGGGCCCGACCGCCTTGACGTCCTCCGGCGTCACGTAGCCGCGGTGGCGCAGGAACGCGTGCGCGCGCGCCGCGAAATTCAGGGCGATCGATGCGCGCGGGCTCGCGCCGTACTCGATGAGCGGCGCGAGATCCTTTAGCCCATGCTTCTGCGGCTCGCGCGTCGCGAAGACCACCTCGACGATGTAGTCCTTCACCTTGTCGTCGACGTACACCTGCGTGATCGTGCGGCGCGCGTCGAGGAGTTGCTGCGGCGTGATGACGGGCTCGGCGCGCGTCGGCTCGGCGGCGGTCATGCGGTCCATGATGGTGCGCTCGTCCTCGCGCGACGGATACCCGACGCGGACCATGAGCATGAAGCGATCGACCTGCGCCTCGGGCAGGGGATAGGTGCCCTCCTGCTCGATCGGGTTTTGCGTCGCCATGACGATGAACGGCGACGGGAGCGGGTAGGTCCGATCGCCGATGGTGACCTGGCGCTCTTGCATCGCCTCGAGCAGCGCGCTCTGCACCTTGGCGGGCGCGCGGTTGATCTCATCGGCGAGGACGAGGTTCGCGAAGACAGGTCCGAGCTTCGAGGTGAACTCGCCCTTCTGCTGGTTGTAGATGACGGTCCCGATCACGTCGGCCGGCAAGAGGTCCGGCGTGAACTGGATCCGCGCGAATTTTGCGCTGATCGCGTCGCACAGGGTGCGGACGGTCAGCGTCTTGGCGAGGCCGGGGACGCCTTCCAGGAGCACATGACCGCCGGTGAGCAGACCGATGAGGATCCGCTCGATCATGTACTTCTGGCCGACGATGACCTTGCCGACCTCGGTGGTCACCTTGTCGACGAAGGCGCTCTCCTTCGCGACGAGCTCGTTCAGGGCACGAACGTCATACATGGCGTTTCGTCTAACACATCTTCTTCGAGTCGTATTCCTCGACCTCCATCCGATCGAACTCGGCGATGGCCGCGTTGGCGGCGTCGTCGATTCGGCGCAGCTTCCACGGCGCGAGGCGCGCCTTCAGAAGGACATAGGCGACGGTGATCGCGAGCATCACCGCGTTGAGCGCTGCGGAAAAAATGTCGTCGGAGTCGCCGCGGAGAAGCGCGTAGACGATGTGGTGGCCGGTCGTGACGCCTTGCGCCGCGATCGCCGCCAGAAGGCCGCGTCCGGTCCAGGTGACGTGCCAGGCCAGGGTCGTCGGCGTCGGCGCCGCTGGCAGGGTGCGGTACGCGCTCATCACGCCCTCCACGCGACGTGCGCGCCTTCGTAGCGGGCATCTCGGCCTTCCAGCTCTTTGACGACGGCGCCGTATTCGGCGGGCCCCTTTTGCTTCGCCCACGCGACGCCGTCGAAGCCTGCCTTGAACGCCGGATCCTCGGCGCAGCGCTTTGCGGCGTCGGGGTGGGAGGCGAGGAACGCCTTCGCGTCCAGGTTCGCGTCGCACATGCCGCGCGCGGCGTTCATGCCCTGATCGCAGTGCAGCTGCATCGTGAGCAACGCCTGGTGGTCGTCGCCGCGGCCGAGCGCGCGGTACATGCTCTGGACGAGGTTCGACTTCTTCTCGCTGTCCGTGTAGCGCCCGAGCTGGTTCTCTACGTACTCCTTCGGCAAGCCGTTCAGGTTGCCCATGAGCACGATGTGCATCGCGTCCTTGGTCAGCGCGCCCGCGCGCTCGTGCCCGACCTTGTTGTCCTCGGCGATGTGCTTGAGCGCTTCGTAGCCGAATTTCAGAACGTTGATCGGCAGCGTGATGAGGCTCACCTCGACCCCGAGCACCTTCTCCGCAGCTTGCTCCACCGCGAAGTCCGCCGCTTGCTCTGCGATGATGCCGGGCCCTTCCGCGCGCGTGGCGGTCTTGTGGGCAAGGACGATCTCGCGCTCGCTCTTGTCGTCGCCACGGACGAGGTAGGTCTGCGTGAGCCCGGCGTGCGCGCCGATCTGGTTGATCGCGCCGCGCGTCGTGTCGTCTTGATGCTCGCGGAGTCGTTCGAGCTCTCGGTCCGAATACGTGTTGTTGCGGGTCGTGCCGTCGATCGCCATGGGAGGGCCTCCTGTCACCCCATCGGCATCGCGCGTGGAAAGTTGCTACGAAAAGCGCGTCAGGCGCGCGCGCGCGTGCGGCTGCGTAAAACGCCGCCGATCAGTCCGCCGGCCGCGAGGACGACGGCGCCGACGAGAACGTCGCGGTGATCGGCGATGACGAGGAACATCGTGCTGCCGGCCGCGGCGAGGATCGGAATGACGGGCCCGAAGGGCAGCCGGAAGCCGGGACTGGGGCCCTCCTTGCGGCGCATCGCGATGACGGCGAGCGCCGTCCCGATGTACTGCACCACGATCGCGACCACCGAGACGTCGGCGAGGCGCACGAAGTCGAGGTTCGTTGCGAGGATCATGACGACGACCGCCACGAGGACGATGGCGGCGGTCGGCGTGCCGCGTGCGGAGCGTCGCGCGAAGATCGCCGGCAGAAAGCCGTCGGCGGCGAGCGACTCGACGTACCGCGGCGCCACCAGCGCGGAGCCCGAGCAGAACCCGAACGCGCTGACGAGCGCCGCCGCGAACATGAGGTGTGCGCCGAGGGGGCCGAACAGCGCCGCCGCCGCGTCGACGAGCGGGGTCTTGGCGTGCGCGAGGTTGGGGGCGCTTGCGTCGATGACGAGCTGCACCATCGCGTAGATCGCCGTCGCGCCGAGGACGCTTCCGACGACGGCGATGCCGACGTCGCGCTGCGGGCTGCGCGCCTCGCCGGCGGGCACCGGCACGTACTCGAAGCCGGTCGTCGCGAAGAGGCCCGCCGAAGCCGCGGCGAGGATGCCGCTCGACTCCGCGACGTCGGGCGAGGGGAGCGCGGCGAAGGAGGCCGCGCCGACGTGCGGGAGACCGAGCCCACAAAAGAGGAGGAGCGCGGCGACCTTCACCACGCTGACGACCGCCGACGTCCGTGCGCCGGGTCGCGCGCCGATCGCGTTGACGGTGGAGAGCCCGATGACGAGGAGCGCGACGACGGCGTGCTGCGCCAGCGGCTCACGCGTGCCCGCCCACACCGCCGCGTGCTCCGCGAACGCGTGCGAGACCGCCGAGAATCCCAGCGTCGTGCTCACGAGCGACGTCCAGCCGACGAGGAGCGCCGCCCACGGTCCGAACGCATCCATCGCGTAGCGGTAGGGGCCGCCTTGCCGATCCGTTCGCCCCGCGGCCTCCGCGAACGCGAGGGCCACGAGCGAGCAGAACGCACCCACCAGCAGCCACGCCAACGGCGCCGCTCCGCCCGCTCTACGAAAGAGGATCGCCGGCAGCAGGAAAATGCCGGATCCGATGATCCCGTTGATGCCGAGGCCGAAGCAATCGAGGAGCGTGAGCTCGCGTGCCGACTTCATCGTCGCGGGGCGTGTCCGGTCAGCCGCGCGCGCGGAGCGAGATGACGATGCCGCGGATGATCTCGATGACGCCGACGACGATGGCGCCCCACCAGTAGACCTCTTGGCTCATCATCGTAACGGCGACGCCTGCTCCGAGGAGGATCACGCCGAATATGATGTGGCTCACCCCCGACCGCATGCCGTGAGACTAGCACTTCCGTGCGCGGAGTTCAGCGCGCGGGCGAGGCAGTGGCGCTGGGGTGGCCGGGCCCGTCAGGTACGGGAGCCGGTGGGATCGCTCAGCTTGAAGGAGCCGATGCACGCCACCGCGGCGCCGAGCGCGACGAGCGCCCACAGGAAGTCTTCGTGGGTGAGGAGGAGGCCAATCACGCCCGCGAGAAGCAGGTGCAGGCCGATGAAGAGCTGGACGGTGCCCTTCTGGAGCGCGGGCTTGCCGAAGAGGATGTGGCGGGGATCGATCATCAGGACACCTCTAGTACCACTTTTCCGAACGCTTTTCTCTCTTCGAGGACGGTATGGGCCTCCGCGGCCTGCCACAAGGGGAGGACGCGATCGACGACCGGGCGCAGGCGGCCGGCGGCGACGAGGGGCAAGATGCGGAAGAGATCGGCTTTGCTCCCCATCGTCGAACCGAGCACCTCGATTTGGCGGAAGAAGATCTGACGCAGATCGAGCTTGGGCTCGAAGCCGCTCGTCGCCCCGCAGGTGACGACGCGCCCGCCCCAGCGCGTGGCGAGGACGCTCTTCACGAAGACCTCGCCGCCCACGTGCTCGATGACCGCGTCGACGCCGAGCTTGTTCGTGAGCTTGCGCGTCTCGGCGACGAAATCCTGGCGGACGTAGTCGATGGCGGCGTCGGCGCCGAGGGCCAGCGCGCGCGCGCATTTTTCGGGCGTGCCGGCGGTGGCGAAGACGCGGGCGCCGTGGAGCTTGGCGATCTGGATCGCCGCAGTGGAAACGCCGCTGCCCGCCGCTTGCACGAGCACCGTCTGGCCCGGCACCACCTTCGCCTTGTGGACGACCATCTGCCACGCGGTGAGGAAGGTGAGCGGGATCGCGGCGACGTCGGTGAACGGGAGATCGCCGGGGTAGGGGAGGAGGTTCGCGTCGGGCACGTTCATGTGCTGCGCGTAGCCGCCCTGGAGGTTCTCGCCGAAGATGCCGTACGACTTGCAGAGGTTGTCGTGTCCGCCGAGACAGCGCTCGCATGCGCCGCACGAGACGCCCGGGTTCACCACGATCTTGTCGCCGACCTTGCAGCCGCGCGCGCCAGGGCCGAGTGCGTCGACCTCTCCGACGACGTCGGCGCCGAGGCGATGAGGGTACTCGAGCCGCATGTTCGGCAGGCCGCGTCGCGTCCACAGGTCGAGGTGATTCACGGCGACGGCTCGAACACGAACGCGGACCTCGCGCGGGCCGGGCTCGGGCAAATCCACCATGGCGCGCTCGAGGACCTCGGGGCCGCCGTGCTTGCGTAGCACCATCGCTTCCGTCTGCATGCTGCGGAAGCTACCACGCGTTTCGGCACCCGCCGTCGCCTGCCCAGCACGCGCCCGGTGCGGCTCCCCCCGCGCGCGCGGATCGTCAGCGCGCCGGCACCGCGCCGATCGCGTGACGATTTACGCGATCGGCCAGCGTCTCGGGAGGTGGCGAGGGGAGCGGCGCGTCCGGAGCGTCGAGAGGGACCGTCGGCAAGGTCGAGCGATAGAGATCCCACTCTCCTTCGGAGGCGACGAGCTCGTCCTCCGGCGCTAGCGCCGCGCGCACGCGAGGGCGCCCCGCCGGGCTGCGGTTCAACGTGAGCAGGTACGCGAAGCGTCGGGCGTCGTGGGTCGGCATGAACGCGAACGGCGCGTGCGCCAGCCGGAGCATCGGCTCGTTCCAGCGTGCGTCGGCGCGTACGTAGATCGGGTTCGGCGGCATGTCGGTGAGCGCAAAGAGCATGCGCCCGCCGCGCTCCGCTTGCGCGCGGCTCGCGAGGCCCGGCACCGGCGCGACACGCCCGCTCGGCAACGGCGTCAGGTCGAGCTGCGCCACGGCGACGCCCATGGGCAGGTGCGCGAGGACGGCGTCGAGATCGCGCTGGCGTCGATCGTTCTCTGCGTACGTCCTCGCGAGGAGCCCCAACGTGACGAGCGGCACGAGCGTCGCTACGATGGCGTACCTGCGCGTCGCGACGCGCGGAGCACACGCGACCACGAGAAAGAGCGCCGCCACCGGCAAAAAGCGGTGCGCCAAGAGCGTGTTGCCGCCGAGGGACATCGGAAATCCAAGGAAAAGAACCAAGAACAGCGCGGCGAGGACGGCGTGCCGGTACCTCCAGAGCGCGACGCGCAACGGGAAGACGCGCCGCCGCGCGAGGCCTCGGTTGGCGAGCGCCCCCATCACGACGGCGACGAGCAAGAGCGCGGCGAGGACGACATGGTTCGTCTGGTCGACGCCGCCGAAGAGCGCGCCCGGCAGCATCCCGAGGCGCGCCGCCGGATCGTCCCCGTAGTCGTTCCCGATCGCGGCCATGTTCGCGCCGACGAGGCCGCGACTCGCACGCCACTGCGCAATCGCGAGCGCGAGGGTGACGACGATGGGAGCGCTCCTCGCGAGGAGCGGCAGCGGACGCGATGCGCGGACGACGCTCAGGACGCCGAGAATCAAGGCGAACGAGAGCGCGGTCGACTCGTGCGCGAAGAAGAGCACGCAGACCGTCGCGGTCGCGGCCACGACGCTGCGACGCGTCGGCCTTCGCGCCACCGACTCGGCGAGCGGAAATGACGCCGCGAGGAGCACGAATCCGAGCATGTTGGCCACGAGCCCCCAGGTGAACATCCACCCGCACACGATCGGAGCGACGAGGAGCGCGGCGATCGGCGCGCGGCCCGAGCGAGCGAGCGATCTCGCCGTGACGACGGTGCTCCCCGCGACGATGGCGGCGACCAGGACCTTGCACGCCAGATCGGTGCGCCCGAGCACGTAGGCGAGGCCCGCGGCGAGGAGCTGGAACAGCTGGTTGGCTTGCGGCGCCACCACGCTGTAGAGGCCGGGCGGGGCCCACGCCGGATCGCGCCAGTGCCGGAGGATCGCGACGAGCGCCTCGTGCATCGCCAGATCGCCCATCGGCGGGTAACGCAGGGCGAGGATCGGCGCGGCGAGGAGCAGACCCGCAATCCAAGGAGCGCGCCGCGTCCACGCGCTGTCGCTAGCGGCACCCACGCGTCCACGTTCTCACAAAACGCGAGCGGCGGCGCGTGGAACCCACGGGGCCGACCTCCCTCCAGCACGCTGCCTCTAGATCAGAACCGAGCTTCGACGGGCGCGAACATCGCGCGTCCCCTTCCGCGCAGACGCGAAGCACGCAATACTCAGGGTGCAGATGCCTCGTCGCGTCCTCACGTCGCTCCTCCTCGCTCTTGCGCTTGCCGCCGCTTTTGCGTGCGGTCCGAAGGTGAGGTCGACCAGCCTGCCGAATTCGGCGTCGCCCGACGACGCTGGCGTCGCGCAGGAGCGAATCCCGATCGAGCCCGACGACGTGGTCCGCGGGAACACGCTGGCGTACGTGACCCTCGTCGTCTTCAGCGACTTCGTGAGCCCAGCGGCCAAGGCGATCGTGCCGATCGCGGATCGCGTGCGCGACGCGTACCCGGTCGACACGCTGCGCGTCGTTTACAAGAATGCGCCCGCGCCCACCGCGCTGCAGGCAAAATTTGCGGCGACGGTGGGGCAAGGCGTGTACACGGCCAAGGGGATCGGCGCGTTCTTGCGGTACCGCGATCTGGCGTCGCGCGAGCAGCAGCCGGCATCACCGTCGACGATTCGCCAGTGGGCCCTCGCCGCTGGGCTGACGCCGCAAGAGCTCGATCGCGGGCTCGAGGCGGGGACGTGGGCCGAAAAGGTCGAGCGCGACATCGCGTTGGCACGGCGAGTGGGGGCGGCGGAGCCTCCGATGACGTTCATCAACGGGGTGGCGCTCTCCGGATCGGCGTCCGAAGGTGCGCTGAAGAGCGCCGTCGAGGTGGAGCTGGCGAAGGCGAAGGCGCTGGAGCAAGCCGGCGTCGCCCGCGCGGACATCTACGAGCGCGCCGTCGCGGCGAACCTGTTCGCGCCGGGCGGTTCGCGCGAGAACAACGAGCTGCTCGATCCGAAGGCCATCTGGCGCGTTCCGCTTGCGTCGTCGCCGGTGCGCGGAAAGCCGACCGCGCTCGTGACGATCGTGGCCTTCTCGGCGTTCGACTGCCCCGCGTGCCAACGCACCTCGCAAGCTCTGGAAAAGGTGACGAGCTCGTTCTCGAGCCGCGTGCGCATCGTGTGGAAGGACGGCCCACCTCCGTCGCACATGCGCGTGCACCCCGCGGTGTACTTGGCCCGCGCGGCGCGCGCGCAGCGTGGCGATCAAGGCTTCTGGGATATGCACGACCGCCTCTTCGGCGCGGCGCACCTCGACGACGGCGATCTGGAGATGCTGACGCGCGCGGCCGATCTCGATCCCAAGGTCATCCTCCCGATGGTGAAGGCGCAGTCGTCCAAGCGCGACGTCGAGGCCGATGAGGAGCTCGCCGAGGACCTCGAGATCACCGTCTCGCCGCAGCTCTTCGTGAACGGCCGCCGCCTCATCGGCGAGCAGTCGTACGAGCGGGTGAGCGCGATGGTCGAGGAAGAGATCAAAAAAGCGGAGGGCATCCTGAGGAGCGGCATCGAGCCGCAGGCGCTCTACGACTGGTTCATCAAGGACGGCCAGCCGAGCGAGCCGGTGAAGAAGAACATCCCGTTCGGCCCGAGCTCGCCATGGAAAGGTGCGCAAGCGGGGCCGCTCGTCATCCAGGCGTTCTCGGATTTCCAGTGCGGTCCGTGCCGCCGCGTCGACGCGTTCCTCGAGGACGTCGCCAACAAGAACCCCGGCGTCGTCAAGGTGGTCTGGCGAGATCTGCCGATGTCGCAGCACCTCGCCGATCCGCTCGCCGCTGAGGCCGCACGCGAGGCCTACGCGCAAAAGGGAAGCGAGGGCTTCTGGCGCATGCACGATCGCCTCAACGCAACGACCACGAACCTCACGCGCGACGACGTCGAGACGCACGCCAAGGCCATCGGGCTCGACATCGACAAGCTGCGCAAGGCGCTCGACGGGCACGTGCACAGACCCCTCATCGAGGCGGACGAGAAGGCCGCTGCCGAGAACGGCATCGTCGCCGTGCCCACGCTCGTGATCGGGCCGTGGGTGGTGGCTGGCGGCTCGAACGGACCGCGCGTGAAGAAGCTCGTCGCGCAGCAGATCGCCGATGCGCCGCGCGGCGCCGTCGCAGGGAACAGCGGTCCTCCGGTCCGGCCGCTGACCGGCATCGGCTCGAAGTTCAGCGTCGTCGATCTCGTCGTGGGCAAGGGCGCGGAGGCGATCCCGGGCAGCGAGATCGCGATCCACTACCGCGCGCGCCTCGTCGACGGCCGCGAGGTGGAGTCGACCTACGGCAAGAGCCCGCACTCGTTCCGCCTCGGCTCCGGCGGCGCGATCGCAGGGTGGAACAGGGCGATCCCGGGCATGCGCGTCGGCGGCAAGCGTCGCGCGACGATCCCTCCCGAGCTCGCGTTCGGCAACCACGGCATGGGAAAATCCATCCCCGCGAACGCGATCCTGGTGTTCGACATCGAGCTCGTCGCGGTTCAGTAGCGCAGCTGCCACACGACGTCGGCGAACGAGCTGCCCTGATCGCCGAAGGTGGTCTCGAGCGACCAGCGCTGCGCGAACCGCCAGCCGATCGTGGCGAACGTCTTGTCGGGGTTTGCGCCGGGCGGAGGCGTGCCGAGGACGAAGGCGATCTGGAGCGAGATCGTCTGCGCGAGCTGCACCTCGACCTCGGGTCGCGGGTTGGCGGCGTTGCTCGTGTCGATCTTCGGCGCGATTTGAAGGCCGGTGAGCTCGCTGATGCCCTCGCCGAGGCCCTGGCCCGCGAAGGTGCCGGCGGCCCCGCCTGCCCGCGTGCTCGCGTCGGCCTGCGCGTCGCCGCCGTACTGCGTCGAGGACTGATCGGCGCTCCCGAAGAGGATGAGCGCGAGGATCTCGTCCTTGGGGCGCGACGGCTCGGAGCGTAGGGTGACCTTCCCGGTCTTGAGCGGCCCGGCGAAATCGGCGTAGACGCGCGTGCCGTCCGTCGCGGTCCACCCGGCGGTGACGACGACGAGCGGATCGGACGCGTCGGTCCCGACGAAGGTGACGGTTCCCTTCTCGATGTCGAATTTCTTCCCCTGGACTTGGAGGGTGCCGGACGTGATGCGAATCTGACCGGTCACGCGCGCGTCGTCGGCGAACGTGATCTGCGGGCTGCCCTCCAAGGTCGCCGCGAGCGTGCTACCGCGGCGGACGTCGACCTCGGAGCCGAGGTTCACCTGCACGATCGTCGTCTGCGTCGGGGCCGCGATGACCACAGGATCGAGGTCCGTGCTGTCCAGCGCGAGAGGCGTGAAGCGCCCGGGCGTGTACATCCCTACGTGGACGTTGGTGAGCGTTGGTCGATCCTTCACCGAGTGCGACGAGGCAAGCGGGAGCTGCACGTGGAGCTTCGGGACGTCGAGCGTGACGTTCATCGTCCTCTTGTCCGCCGACGCGATCGCCGTGAGGTGCGCCTCTCCCCAGACGTCGCCCATCTGCACGCCCTTGAGGTCGAGAGGCACGGCATCGCCTTTGGCGATTCGGACGTCGGCGGCGGCGGCCGCGACGTGAAGGCCCTCGAGACGCGCCGACGCGGCGGCCTTCACCGTGCCGCTGGTGCCCTGCGCGACGACCTCGCTCACGCGCACCATGCCGTCCGCGCCGATCGACAGCTTTCCGCTCACGCCGTGGAGCTCGGTCCCCATCGACGCGATCTGCACGACGCCGTACTCCAGCGTCGCTCGCCCGACGACGGTTGGCGCCTCGGCACCCGGCATCAGCGAGACGATCGCGTTGGCGTCGACGAGCCCGTCGAGCTCGCCGAGGTACGCGTCGGCAAACGGCAGGAACGTCGCGGCGCGGAGGCGCTTCGTCGCGAGCACGGCGCTCATCGGCCGCGTCGCGTCGATCGTCGGCAAAAGCGCGCGCCCCCACGTGACGCCGACGCTGCCCGCGAGCTCGCCGAAGCCGCCGCTCACCGCGATCTGCTGGAGGAAATTCTGCGCCGTCGAGCCGATCGACTGGTCGAGGCGCGCCTTGCCGCGCGCTTCCTTGCCGTCGACGGTGACCGAGACCGACGCCTTCGGGAACGCGACGTTTCCGATCTGGAGCGTCGTCGACGAGAGGTCCACCGACGCGCGCGGCGCTTCGTGCAGCCCCTCGACGGTGATCTTTCCCGACACTTTTCCGCGCACGTCGTGATCGGTCAAGATCGCCACGCGCGTCAGCGGAAAGTCCATGACCTCGACGCGCCCCGACGCGCTCCACGGGAGCTCACCCGGCGGCGGCGAGAGGAGATCGGCGACGCGCGCGTTCGCGTCCGCGGCGCCCGCGAGGATGAGGGCCTTGGGCGTGCGTACCGCCGCGTCGACGTGCGCCGCCTTTCCGTCGTAGCGCAGCGCGACGTCCCCCGAGAGCCATCCGCCGCGTGACGTCCCCTTCGCCGCGAAGTCGCGCGCCGCGGCGGTGACGCGAAGATCCGGCGCGATGACGGTGCCGCGGAGCGTCGCCGTCCCTTGAACGGTGCCGTGCGCCCCCTTCACCGCCAGGCCGGCGGGGAGGGCGTCGACCGATCGCGATGGCACGACCAACGTAGCGACGAGGGGGACGGTCGCGAGGCGCGCGCGGACGTCGTGGCTCGCCCAGAGCTCTCGGTACGGCACGGCGTCGGACTGGACGTCGAGCCGCGCGGCCTCGCCCGCGACATCGCTGAGCACGAGCGCGCCCGCGGTCGCTCCGATTGCGCTGTCGTACGTCGCGCCGGCGCGCGCCTCCACGCCCGTCACACGCCATTGTTTCGCCGTGATCTCGAGGCCGCGCGTGCCGGCGGCGAGCGCCACCGCGACGTCACGCGCGGCGCCGCGACGAGACACCGCTCCGCTCACGTCGACCATCCCAGCGGGCGCAAACGGAAGCGTGCCTGCGGGGAGCAGTGACGCCAGCTGCGCCAAGTCCGCCGTGCCACGAAGGCCGACGGTGCCGAGCGCGTCGTTCCACGACGTCTTCTTGTGCGGGCCCTCGGCGCCGATCTCGAGGTCCGTCGTCGCGAGCTCGACATTGCCGACGTCCGCGAGCGTACCTTTCGCCGTCACCACCCAACGCCGGCCCTCTGCGGTGGCGTGCAGCTCCGCGGTGGCCGTGTGCCCGCGGAACGTCCCGCGCGTCAGGCTCACGTGCGCGTCCCCGTGGGCACCGCCGTTCTTCAGCTCGAGATCGACGTCGAAGTCGAGGCGTCCGTCGAGCGATCCGTCTTCGAGGTGGAGGAGGTGAGCGACGCGCTCGATCGACACGCCCCGCGAGCGCGCGCGCAGAAGTGTGGAGCCCTCGCGCACGTCGACCGTGACGCGTGCGAGCGCGCCGAGGCCGCGGATCTCGGCGTCCTCGACGTGGAGCTCGCCGGTGCCGAAGCGAACCGTTGGCACGCGCACGGAGACTGCGACCTTGTCACGCGTGAGTGTGAGGTCGGCGTTGTGCACGACGATCTTTCCGCCGAGCGCGACCTCCGCGGCGCCAGTGACGTCCGGCGTACCGTCGCCTTGCAGGGTGAGCTCGACGTGCTGCGCGGTCGTCGAGCCGTGCGTCTTCGCCGTACCGTGCGTGTACTTCATCCCGCCGAGCTCGATGTCTCTACCGTCGACGGTCGTGGAGATCGCGGGCGCGAAGAGCTTGCCGGTCGCGCGCGCCGTCACGTGCGCCTGCCCGATTTTTTCGGAGCCGCGCGAAACGCCGCGCGCGTCGGCCGTGAGGGTCGCGTCGAGGGTCCAGCCGCGGACCCCTGGGCGAAGCTTGCCCGACGCGCGTACGTCCGCCGCCCCGCGCAGTTCGGCGGCGGTGCCTAGGCGAGGGACCGCCTCGAGGCGTGGGATGACGCTTCGCGCGGTCGCGTCGAGCGCCCAAGAGGTTCCATCGGGCCCGACGTCGAGCGTGAGGTCGGTCGGCGCGCCGACCTCGTGGACCTTCCCCTCGGCGTGCGCGCGGACGACGTTGGCGTTCCGCGAGAACGTGCCGCGCAGCGTGGCGGCCGGCAAGCTCTGCCCCCCGAGGGTGCCGGCCCCGACGTCCGCCGTGAACGTCCCCGCGAGCGACGCATCGGACGCGATCGTCGCGTCGACGGTGCCGCGTCCTCGAAGGGAGCTCACCGGCGCGGTCACCGCGAAGGCGCGCAGATCGAGCGACTCCACGTCCCAGACCAGCGCGGCGCGTCGCTCCCCTTCGACGATCACGGGCCCGACGACGTGCAGCGCGCCGGTGCCGAGCGTCACGCGCGCGTCGAGGTCGAGGCGCGGGAGCAGGCCATGCGCGTCGACCCTCACGCCGAGCTCTGCTTGCGCGGGCGCGTCGGGAAAGAGTGCGCGGACGCGATCGGCCGGCGCGCGCGGCACGTCGAGCGTCACGTCGACGCGCGCGCCGTCGATGGCCCCGCGCATCGTCGCGCCGATTCCTCCCACCGTCCCCTTGAAGGAGCCCTCGATGGCGACGCCGGGCCCCGAGGTGCCCGGGAACGCGAGGTGCGCCTCTCCCGTGCCGTCGGCGTCGAGCCCGCGCGGCGCGCCTCGCGTGTGCAGCGCGAACCGCCTCGCGTCCACCTTGAGCGCGCCCGCACGAAACACGAGCGCTCCCGCCGCGCCGTCGACCTGGATGTCGGACGGCGGCGTCCCGGGCACCTGACCGTGCACCCACGCGGTTCGCACGACGATCTTCGCGATCGAGAGATCGACGCCGCGCGCGTTCGGGCTCGCCGGAGAGAGGGGCGGCCTCTGCCTGAACGCCGCGCGCAGCTTCGGAGTGCCGTCGGCGGCCGCGTCGAGCACGACCTCCGCGTAGTCGATCGTCACCTCGTCGATCGGGACGATGATTGGGCCTTTTCCGAGCACCGCCGATCGCAGAATGCCGAGGACGTTCCCGCTCGCCCTCACGCCGTCGGCGCGGACCACGACGGTTCCGTCCGGTGCCACCACCTTCGCCGCGCCGCCGGCCAGCCCCGCGAGGCTCAGCCGATCAACGTGGTCGATGACGATCTTGCCCTCGAAGAGCGGCGCGAGAGCCGCCTCGGTTCGCGCTACCGCGAATCTGCGGGCCGCCGGATGATCGAGGTGGAGGACGACCGCCAGCGCCACCGCGAGCACGAACACGAGCGCGACGCCGATCGCCGATGCGATCCGTCCCGCGACGACGCGCGCGCGTCCGATGGCCATCAGAACGCCTCTCCGATCCCGAGCGCGACGGCGAGAGGCTGCCCGAGGAAGCGCGGCTGCGTTCCCTCCGCGTGCTCCTTGGCAGCGACGGCGGTCTCGCTCGAATACCCGAGGACCTGCAGCGGCTGGATGCGGTAGCCGACGTCGAGCCGAATGGGACCAACCGGCGTCTCGTAGCGCGCGCCGAGCCCGCACGACAGGTGGAGGTGATCGAAGCGAAGGTTGACGGGCTTCGGGGACACGTCGCTCATGTCGCAGAACGTCGCTGCCGAGAATGGCCCCGCGATCGCGAAGCGCAGCTCGTTTGATAGCTCCCACAGCGTGAAGCCGCCGATCGGGATCGAGCACACCGTCGGATCGGGGTTGGGGTTGTCGCGCGTCGGGTTGCACCGCGCCGCGATCTGCTGCGACGCCGTCGACGGATTCAGGAACGGTACGACGCCGTGCGGCGCGACGCCGCGAATCGGAAATCCGCGGTTCGACGAGGCGCCGCCCGAGAAGAGGCCTCGGAAGTACACGGTCTCGATGTCACGGACGCGCTCGTTGCGGTTGTCGACGGTCAGATCGTCGCCGAGGTGATTCTTGACGACGTCGCCGTAGTTGAACGGAAAGAGGAAGCCGAGCGCTGCGCGCGTCGCGAACACCATGCGCCGATTGATCGGGACGTAGGTGCGCACCTCGGGCAGGACCTTGAGATCCACCGCGTCGCCGAGGAACGGTCCGCCGGCCACCTGGACATCGTTGGCGAGGTAGATGCCCGTGCGCGGATGGATGCGGCTGTCCCGCAAATCGAGGCGCGTGATGAGCTCGGGGTACGAGATGACGAGCGTGCGTAGCGCCGGATCGAGCGTGCCTTTGTAGGCGAACGGATACTCGACCTGCACGTTGTAGCCGATGCTCCCGAAGAGCGGACCGAACGTGCGATCGAGGCCCGTGGTCCCCTTGAACTCGGTGTAGCCAACGACCGGCTCGCCGGAGTCGGTCTGCGTCGCCACGAGCAGCGGGAACGTGTTGAGCTCGGGCCGCACGAAGCCGTTGGTACGCGCTTCGAGAAACCCGGGCTGCCGGAGCTGCAGACGCAGGCGCTCCTCGGGGAGCAGCCGCTCGGGGGTCACGATGTTGTCGAGCCGCATCGGGTAGAGGACGGCGCCCGGCCGGAAGTCGATCGTGAAATCGCGGAGGCCCCCGAGGAAGTTGTGATCCTCCCAGCCGACGAGAAGGTGCAGATCCGTCTTGATCTGATCGAACTCGAGGCCGCCGCCGAGGCGCAGCTGACGGAGCTTCGTCACCTCGACCTTGATCGCGAGCGGCACGACGTTCGAGCCCGGCGGTTTGCCTGGCTCGGGCAAGGTCGGGACGATCTGCACGACGCTGAAGATCTCGAGATCGAGGAGCGCCTGCGTGGCCGAGTCGATCGCCGCGGTGGAGTACGGAGCCCCTTCGGTGAGGTCGAGTGTGCGACGGATCGACGCCTCCGGGATCTCCTGTGGCGCGCCACCTTTGCCGTCGGGGTCGAGGCCGCTGATCGTGACGTGCCCGAAGACGGCAAGCACGCCCGGCTCGACCTCGAACACGACGTTGGCCTTGTGCTGGACCAGATCGATGAAGACGTCGGACTTCACCTGCGCGAAGGCGTAGCCGTTGTCGGTGAGCGCCTTCTTGGCGGCGGCCTCGGCGTCCTTGAATTTGTCTTCGTCGAACGGCGCGCCCGGACGCAGCGCACGGCGCGTCGCGGCGTTCACCTGCGCTTCGACCGACGGCGGGACCCCGCCGGTCCAAAGCACGCGCAGGTCGGCGGCGAGGATCGGCGGTCCCTCCTCGACGAGGATCTCGACCCTCACGTGTTGGTCTCCGC
This sequence comes from Polyangiales bacterium, assembly GCA_038231275.1. Taxonomy (GTDB): domain Bacteria; phylum Myxococcota_A; class Polyangia; order Polyangiales; family Polyangiaceae; genus JANYHK01. The sequence goes on along the minus strand of JBBRLQ010000017.1, from coordinate 66,899 downwards.
TCGAAATCACCCGACCCGCGCGCGCGTGCGCCTGGTAGTAGCCACGCGCGCGGTAGAGGCGCTCGACGCGCGCGAGATCGCGCTGCAGCGCATACGGGTCGAAGATCTCGTAGTCGTAGACGACGCCACGCATGAGGCCGAGGAACTTGGGGCTCGCGGTGGTGGCGATCTCGTCGGTGATCGAGGCCTCGTCGACCGCGCTCGCGCCGATCACGGTCACGGCGTCGGTTGCCGAGCGGCCTTCGGGCAAGGTCGCGCAGCCGGTGGAGGCGATGCCGAAGAGCGCGCACGCCATCGCGGCGATCACGAAGAGCGCGGTCCGGATCCACGCTTCGAGATGGTGCGTCACGCGGCGCTCAGAGTAGCGCGCTTTGGCGTATAGTCTTCGGTGTGATGGCCGGGCCCTGGTCGATCGTCGGCGTCGCGGTTGGGCTCGCGATCGGCGTCGCCGGGTGCGGATCGAAGCTGCCCCATCCGCCGTACGCGACGCAGCCCAGCAGCGCGCTCGTCGAGGTCGAGTATCCGCCGCCGCCTGCGCACGTCGAGACCGTTCCGCCGCGCCCCACCGAAGAATCGCGCGCGGTGTGGCTCGATGGCGAGTGGACATGGCGCAACGGCAAGTGGTCGTGGAAGGTGGGGCGATGGGTCGTCCCGCCCGAAGGCGCGTCGTACTCGCCCTGGACCACGGCGCGCGGCGTGACGGGCATCACCTACTACGCGCCGGGAACGTGGCGCGACGTTCACGGCGCGACCGTCGCGGACCCGAAGGCCCTCGCGGTCGCGGGCGCATCCTCGGGCGCGGTGTTCGACGCCGACGGTGAGGTCGAGCGCACCGGCACGGCGCGCGGCGGCCGTGGCGGCAAGGCGAAGGACGGCGGCACGTGAACGAGACCGCATGGTTCGCCGCGCTGATCGGCTCCTTCGCGGTGACCGTCACCGCGCACGTCACGATCCTGGTCGGCCTCGCGCGCCGCCCTCCACGCTGGCGCGCTGCCGCGGCGCTCATGGTGCCGCCGCTCGCGCCCTACTTCGCGCTGCGCGAGCGCATGCGTGTGCGTGCGGCGCTCTGGATCGTCGCCGCCGTCGTCTACCTACTCGCGCGCCGCTGACGCGTGTGCGACGTCACACCCGCAGCGCGACGCCCGCCTGGTTGTAGCCGACACCGGAGCCGATCATCACCACCAGCGCGCCGGGCTTCACGCGCCCCTGCTCGATCGCGTCGTCGAGCGCCATCGCGACGCACGCCGAGCCCGTGTACCCCCACTTGTGCATGATCTTGTGCGTCCGCTCCGGCGGCAGCTCGAGCGCGGTCATCGCCTCGTCGATGGTCCCCTCGCGGACCTGCGTGAAGATCGCCATGTCGATCTCCTGAATGCCGAAGCCGCCGCGCGTGGCCATGTCATGCACGAGGCGGGGCCAGCCGACGACGTTCACCTCGGGCGGGTAGCGATCCAGCATCCGCACCTGCGTGCGACCCGCGCGCACCGCCTCCTCGGTCGCGGGCTCCGCGGTGCCGCCGGCGAAGATGCCCCAGCACTTGGAGAGCGAGCCGTCCGCGATCATCGCCGACGACACGAGCGAGATGCCAGCGCGCTTCCTCGCTTCGTCCGCTACTCGTCGCCGGACGCGTCCGACGAGGCGATGCCGAGGCGCGCCATCATTCGCTGCAAGAAGCGCCGGTTGACGCCCGCCGCCTCGGCCGCGCGCGTGACGTTGCCGCCGGTCTTCTGGAGGAGGCTCTTCACGTAGACCGCCTCGAAGCTCTCGGTCCACGCCTGCCGCGCGTCTTTGAGCGGCAAATGAAGGGGAACGAGCTGCTCCAGCGTCGCGCCGGTCGGGATGGGCGCGGGCGGGTTCGGGCCGCTGCCTTGCGTGACGAAGCCGAGCGAGACGCTCCGCTCGATGAAGTTCCGCAGCTCGCGCACGTTCCCCGGCCACGCGCGCGCGGCGAGACGCGCCACGAAGTCGGGCGGAAGATCCGCCGTCTCGCTCGATCCTTTGAGCTGCCGGTAGAAGTGCCGCGCGAGCACCGGGATGTCCTCGCGGCGCATGCGCAGCGGCGGCAGCGAGATCTCGACGACGGCGAGACGGTAGTACAAATCCTCGCGAAATGTCCCTTCGTTCACGCAACGCGCGAGCGGGCGGTTGGTCGCGGCGACGATCCGAACGTCGATGGCGCGCTCGACGTTTGCGCCGACGCGCCGCACGGAGCGCGTCTCGAGCGCGCGCAGCATCTTGGCCTGCAGCGAGAGAGGCATCTCTCCGATTTCGTCGAGGAAGAGCGTGCCGCCGTGCGCCTCTTCGAGGACGCCCTTGCGATCCGACACCGCGCCGCTGAAGGAGCCGCGCACGTGGCCGAAGAGCTCGCTCTCGAACAGGTTCTCCGGGACCGCGCCGCAGTCGAGCGCGACGAGCGGCCCTCCCGCGCGCTTCGACGCCGCGTGCAGCGATCTCGCGACCACGTCCTTTCCGGTCCCTGTCTCGCCCTGTACGAGAAGCGTCGCGTCGGTGACCGCCAGCCGATCGAGCACGGCGTAGACGCGCCGCATCTCCAGACTCGTCCCGACGAGCTCGCCGAACGAGCCCTTCTCCGACACGTCCACGAACTCGGGCTCGTTGCCGACCTCGACGCGAAACGTGCTGCCGCCGACGCGGACGAGCGCGCCAGGTGCGACGTCCGCGTCGCGGACACGGACGCCGTCCACGAAAGTCCCGTTGGTACTGCCTAAATCTTTGAGCGTGATGCCGTCTTTACCCACGCGGATCTCGCAATGCACACGGGATACCGCTTTGTCGTCGAGCTTCAGATCGCTCCCTGCTGCCGCCCCGACGCGCCCGATTCCGCCGTGAAGCTGCGCCCGCTTGCCCCGCATCGGCCCATCGACGACCACCAGATCGATCGACAAAACCCGCATCCCGCGCTTCTCGGCCGCGACGCGCGTGGTGTGATCTTCTTCGAAGTCGGCGGGCATTCCCTGTCCTTAGCGCGGACGAGAGCCCGGCGCATACGGGTTTGGCGGAGGAAGGTGCGGGCGATTGGAGGGAGGAGGCCGCGGCCGCGCGGTCGCGGGAGAAGAGGAGGAGACGGTGGGATCCGGAGGCGGAGTCGGCGTCGGAATCGGCGTCGGAGTCGGCGTCGGAGTCGGAGTCGGAGTCGGCGTCGGCGTCGGCGTCGCGATCGGGGTCGTGGTCGTGGTCGTGGTCGTGGTCGTGGTCGCGGTCGCGTCGGCGGTCGCGGTCGCGTGAGGGCGGAGGAGGAAGAAGGCCGCGGCGGCGAGGGGGATGGCTAGGGCGAAGTAGGGGAGCTTCGAGCGGGGACGGCGGCGGATCGCGGAACGATCGGCCTCCGCGCGGCGGGACGCGAGATCCGCGCCGAACGCGTCACGGACGAACGCGCCGACCGCGATTCGATCGGACGCAAGGCCGGTCGCGTCGAGCGCAGCGCCGAGGTCGTGGGCCGTTGCGAAGCGATCGTCGGGCTGCTTCGCCAGCGAGCGCGCGACGATCTCGTCCAGCACCTCGCCGAGCGCCGGCGCGAGGACGGACACGCGCGCGGGGATTTCACGGAGGACCTGGTCGATCGTCTCCGGCTCGCTGTTCCCCTTGAAGAGGCGCTTGCCCGCGAGCGACTCCCACAAGACGACGCCGAGCGCGAAGATGTCGGCGCGGCGATCGGGCTTCCGACCGCGCACGTACTCGGGGGACATGTACCCGAGCTTCCCCTTGAGCGTGCCTTGCGTCGTCGAACCGTCGCCGTGACTCATGCACTTCGCGAGACCGAAATCGGCGACGCGCGTGATGCCATCGGTCCCCACGAGCAGGTTCTGCGGCGACACGTCGCGGTGCACGAGGCCGAGCGGCGCGCCGTCCTCGCCACGGAGCTCGTGCGCCGCGTGGAGGCCGGCGCAGGCGTCGATGACGATGCGCAGCGCGACGCCCGCCGGAACCGCAGTCCCGCCCTTTCCCCATCGCACAAGGAGCTGCGAGAGCGACGCTCCTTCGATGTAGTCCATCACGAGCTGGAGGCTCGTCGGATCGTCGTCCACCGCGCGCACGTCGACGACGTTCGGGTGATGGATGCGCGACGCGAGGCGCGCCTCTTCCAGCAGCGCCGCGCGGAACGACGCGTCCTCGAGCAGGTGCTCGTGCGGGCGCTTGATCGCGACGATCTCCCCTTTTTTGCCGGCTCCCAGGAACACCGTCGCCATGCCGCCCGAGGCGATCTTGACGAGCGGCTCGTACTTCTGCGCCGCGCTCATGGCCACGTGACGCGCAGCTGCGCGGTGGCCGCGCTGCCGACGACCTGGGCCGAGACACTCGACCGCCAGCGCGTGAACGCGATGCCGATCACCGCCGTCGTGATCGCGGCGGCGGCGGTGACCCCGAGCAGAATGTTCGTGCGGTGCTGCGCGGCGATTCCATCCGACGACTTCGACGAGCAGTCTGGTCGCGTGATCGTGTCGCAGTGCGCAGAAAAATAGTCGTCGTGCTTCTTCGACGTGTCGATGCCGGAGGCGATCGTCGCGCCGCCGAGTACAGCCGTGATGCCCACGCCGAGGAAGAAGACGACGGGGGAGAGACCGGAGTCGCTCGGAGTCGGCGTCGGCGTCGGAGTCGGCGTCGGAGTCGGAGTCGGAGTCGGAGTCGGAGTCGGAGTCGAAGTCGGGGTCGGAGTCGAAGTCGGAGTCGGAGTCGGAGTCGGTCCGATCGCATCCGCGCCGACGAAAATTTCCGCGCGGCCCTCTGGCGTGACGTCCACCGGGCGCTCGCTCGCGCCGCTGGCCCGCTCGAGCGTGATCGTGTGCTTGCCGACCCACGCGAACTGATCCTTGTCGAGCTCGATGGCCGCTCCGTCGAGCTTCGCGGTGCACGGAGCAGGCGTGCACGTGACCTTCACGCGACCGACGCGCTTGGCGAAGCGTGCGCGCGCCCTGACGATGAGCACCGAGAGCGAGGCGTCGACCGGGCCGCGCGCGGAGCGTTGCACGAGCTCCATCGCGAGCGGCGCGAGCTCGGCCTGGATCGCCGCGTCGAGCGCGGCCGAGAGGGCGACGGTGCTCGGGCTCATCCGGTCGGCGAGAGCGAACTCCTGCGCCGCGGTCTTGTAGTCCGCGCGCACGTACGCGCCGGTGCCCATGTCGTAGTGCGCGCGCGCTTGCTCGTGCATGTCCGGCGCCTGCGCCAACACGCACGGCGACCCGACAAAAAGCGCGAGCGCGGTCGCGAGGGCGGCGGCGTGCCGTACGGCTGACACGCGCGGAACCTAGCACATCGGGCACGTCCGGCGCTTGCCTGGCCGCCGGGTTTGTGGTCTCCAAAAGGAGATGTCGCGCCGCGATCGGCTGCTTTTCGCGGGGCTCCTCGTGAGCTTCTCGGCGTGCACCTATCAATGGCCCGTGGGCAGCGCGTCCTTCGATGCGGCGACCGACGCCCCGACGGACGCGTCCCTCGTCGATCGCCCCGGGACCGACGCCATCGCCGACGTCCGGGTCGACGCGCCGCCGCCCGTCGACGCCGGCCCCGATACGGCGCCAAACTGCCCTGCATTCCAGGCCGCCGTCGTCGCCGCGCGCGGCCCCGCGAAAAAGTGCCAGCAGGGCATCTCCTTCTGCGGCGTGAAGCTCAAGGACCAGTGCGACTGCGACACGTACGTCGACGACGCCTCCGCGCAGAACGTGATCACGTATACGAACGCGATCGCCGCATGGAAAGCGTCGAAGTGCACACTGCCGTGCCCGCCGGCCGGCGGGTGCAGCGGCGTCGCGCCGGGCTGCCTCGTCGATCCCGACGCCGGCTTCGCGACCTTCTGTTTCCCCTGAAAGCCGCAGCGCGAGCGGTCTGCGACACTCGCGTCGCAGCGAGGGGTGCGACCTCTGCGACGCGCCCGTCCCACATCTGTCCCCGTCTCGCCGAGTCTCGCCGTGTTTCGAGATCGTTTCGCCGCCGTGACGACGGCACGCCGCCTGCAAAAGGCGCCGCTCGATGGCGACCAGCAATCAACCGTGGTGGAAAGAGCCGACGCGCGCGCAGTGGCTCGCGTTCAGCGCAGCGTGGTTCGGGTGGGTGCTCGACGCGTTCGACTTCACCGTCTTTCTGCTCGCGATGCCGCACATCGCGAAGGAGATGGGCGTCGAGACGTTCGCGACGACCGGCTCGCTCGCGCTGACCTATCTCGCGCGCCTCGCGGGCGGCGTCCTCGCCGGCTGGGCCGCGGACCGCTGGGGGCGAAAGCTCCCGCTGATGCTCTCGATCATCTCGTTCGCGGTGTTCGACGGCGCGATCGCGCTGGCGCCGACGTTCGGTTGGGTGCTCGTCCTCCGCACCCTCTTCGGGTTCGGGATGGGCGCCGAGTGGGCGAGCGGCACCGCGCTCGCGATGGAGAGCTGGCCGACCCGTAGCCGCGGCATCGCGTCGGGTGTCCTCCAGGGCAGCTGGGCCATCGGCTACATGCTGGCCGCGGTCGCCGCCGGCTACGTCATTCCGCACTACGGCTGGCGTGGCCTCTTCGTCCTCGCGGCCCTCCCCGCGTTGATGGTCCTTCCGATTCGCGCATGGGTCCCGGAGAGCGACGCGTGGACGAAGGCCCACGAGAAGCTCAAGGCCGCGACGGCGTCGGTCTCCAAGATCAAGGCGCCGCGCGCCGCGCTCGGTCCGATCCTCTGGGGCTCGGCCGCCATGATCGTCGGCTTCAGCGCCTACAACGGCCTCACCGGCCTCTACCCGACGATGCTCGTCACCGAGCTCGGCATGACCGACAAGGGCGTCGCGCACCTCGTGATGCTCTTCACGACCGGCATGCTCATCGGCTCGATAGGCTCGGGCTTCATCGCCTCGCGTCACGGCGCGGCGGTCGCCATCGCCACGCCTGCGCTCCTCGCGCTGCCGTTCCTCGCCTTCTACGTCGGCGCGTCGCCTGCGCTCCTCGGCGTCGGCGCCTTCGCGACCGGCCTCTTCGGCGCGGGCGTCTGCGGCGTGACGCCGATGCTGCTGACCGATCTGTTCCCGCCCGAGACGCGGGCGCGCAGCATCGGCCTCGTCTACCACGTGGGCTCGTCGGTCGCGGCGTTCATCCCGATGATCATCGCCGCCGTCGCCCGCCTGGGCCATACGTCGATCGCCTTCGCCATCGCGATGGTCAGCGGCGTCGCGCTCCTCGGCGTCGCGACGCTGCTCCTCTCGACGCGCGGCTTCATGCGCGCGACGTTGCGCCTCGCGCAGGCCGCCACCGCGACCACGCTCGCCGTAGCGCTCTTCTTCGCCCTCGGCGGCACCGCCCACGCGGGCGGCGCGCTCGTCGAGGTCACGAATTTCGGCGCGAACCCGGCCGGCCTCAAGATGTTCCGCCACAGCCCCGCGAACGCGAAGGCCAATGCGCCGCTCGTCGTCGCGCTCCACGGCTGCACGCAGACCGCCGCCGACTACGCGAACGTCGGCTGGAACGAGCTCGCCGACAAGTACGCCTTCCACGTCGTCTATGCCGAGCAGTCGACCACCAACAACGCGATGCGCTGCTTCACCTGGTACGGCGCCGGCCTCGCGCGCGACAAGGGCGAGAACGCGTCGATCAAGCAGATGGTCGACAAGATGAAAGCCGACGCCAGCATCGACGGCAAGCGCGTCTTCGTCACCGGCCTCTCCGCCGGCGGCGCCGAGACCGCGCTCATGCTCGCGATGTGGCCGGACGTCTTCGCCGCGGGCGCACCGATCGCGGGCCTTCCCTACGACTGCGCGACGAGCCCCCTCGATACGTATACCTGCATGAACCCCGGCAAGACGCTGACCGCGAAAGACTGGGCGGATCGCGTTCGCTCTGCCTACCCGGGCTACGCCGGCACGTGGCCGCGCGTGAGCGTGTGGCAAGGAACCAGCGACGCGATCGTCGCGCCGGCGAACGAGAAGGAGATCGCGAAGCAGTGGGCCGGCGTGCACGGCGCCGCCGATGCGCCCAGCGCGACGAGCACGGTGTCCGGTGCAGCGCGCTCCGAGTGGCGCGACGCGAAGGGTGCGGTCGCCGTCGAAATGTACGCGGTGCCGGGCATGGGCCACGGCGTTCCGCTCGATCCCGCGAACGGCTGCGGAACGGCAGGCGCCTACGCGCTCGACGTGAAGCTCTGCTCGACCCAAAAAATCGCCGAGTTCTTCGGCCTCACCGGCTCGGCGTCGGGATCAGGCTCGGGTTCGGAGTCGGGTTCGGGGTCGTCGTCGGGATCGAGCTCGGGCTCGGGCTCGGGGTCCGGGTCGTCGTCGGGATGCGCGGTCGGAGCCGGCAACCTCGAGGCGATCTGGGGTGCACTCGGCGTGGTCCTCGTCCTCGGCCGCCGCGCGCGCGCGCGGAAGGGTGGCGCGCGATGAAGCTCGGTCTCCTCTTCGCCGGCGCCGTCGCACTCGTCGGATGCGCGGACGCCACCGACTCCACCCTCGACGTCACGCGGGGCGCAGAAGCGCTCACCGTCACGGCGAGCGGCCTCGAGCAGGTCACCGGTTTCGGCACCAACCCCGCCGGCCTCGTCATGTACCGCTACGTGCCCGCCGGCGTCGGCCCGAACGCGCCGCTCGTCGTGCTGATGCACGGTTGCACGCAAGGCGCGGTCGACATGGTCAACGCCGGCTGGAACACGCTCGCCGACAAGTACAAGTTCACCGTCGTCTACCCGGAGCAGACGACGGCCAACAACCCCTACAAGTGCTTCAACTGGGCCGGCGTCTACGGCAACCCGGCGAACTTGAAGCGCGGCCAGGGCGAGAACCAGTCGATCAAGGAGATGGTCGACAAGATGAAGGCCGACGTCCAGGTCGATCCGAAGCGCGTCTTCGCGGTCGGCTTCTCGTCGGGCGGCGCCGAGGCCGCGCTCATGCTCGCGACGTGGCCCGACGTCTTCGCGGCCGGCGCGACGTTCGGCGGCATCCCGTACGACTGCGCGGAATCGGTCGCCGGCGCGTCGTCGTGCATGAAGCCCGGCAAAGATCAGGACGCCAAGACCTGGGGAAGCCTCGTTCGCGCCGCCAACAGCAGCTACACGGGCGCGTGGCCTCGTCTCTCGATCTGGCAGGGCACCTCCGACGCGACGGTCGATCCGTCGAACACCAAGGAGCTGATGCGCCAGTGGACCGACGTACACGGCGCGCCTTCAACGCCGTCCGCAAGTGACACCGTCCAGAGCTACCCGCACGACACGTACAAGGACTCTGCGGGCAACGTCGTCGTCGAGACGTACGCGATCACCGGCAAGGACCACGGCATCTTCGTCGATCCGGCGGGCGGCTGCGGCACCGCGGCGGCGTACGTCCTCGACGCGAAGATCTGCTCTGCGCAGCTCGTCGCCGGCTTCTTCGGCATCGGCGCGGCGGAGGCGGCGGTCGACGGCGGCGTCGACGGCGCGGGCGGTTCGAGCGGAAGCTCGGGAGCCGTTCACGACGCCGGCAAGCCGGGCAGCGGCGGGTACGGCGGGGGAAGCAGCGGGACAAGCGGCGCCGGAGCAACTCCGCCGCACGCAGGAGCGGGGGGCGACGCAGGCGTCTTCGGCGGAGGCACCCCGCAGGGCTCCGGCCTCGCGGGCTGCTCGATCGGAAGCACACAGACACGCGCCGGTTTCGGCGGTCTTGGATTTGGCGGTTTTGGCGCGCTCGTCGGCCTCGCCGTCACGCGTCGTCGTTCACGGAAAACGGGAAAGTGACCATAATGTATTCTGCACGTATTGCATTGGCTGGCCTCATCGCGCTCACGAGCGGTGCGTGCCTCACGCAGACCGCCTCCGCCACCGACGGCGGGACCACGACGCCGCCACCGGTGGGCGACGCGGGCGGGAGCGATCCCGCCGCGAACACCACGAACGCCGACGCGATCCAATACCGCGAGGATCTGACGAAGCACCCCGGGTGCACGACCGACGGCCTCTCGGCGCGCCCCGCCGGCGCGACCAACGCGAACCAGTACACGCCCGCCGTCATCCCCGGCTACAAGTGCGCCGCGAAGGAGTACCCGCAGCCGAACGAGGACACGAGCAAGCCGATCGTCCTCCTCGTGCACGGCAACTCGTCGACGCCCGCCGACTACGAGATGAACACGTCGACCGCGCCATGCGGTACTCCCCCCGTCGCGCCGCCGAACCCGCCGACGCCCATGCTGTCGGAGCGGCTCCTCGGCGCCGGCTTCAAGGTCTTCGCCGTCGACGCACGCATCGACAAGAACGACGACCCGACGGGCAACAACGCCACCGAGAACGCCGGACGCAACATCGACCACGGCTGGTACGTGCCGATCCTCGCGCACTTCATCGACTCGATGATGACGGCCTATCCGACCCGCAAGTTCTCGATCGTCGGCTTCTCGCTCGGCCCGACCGTCATCCGTGACTCGCTCCGCCGCCTCCACCGCGCGGGGAAGAAGCCGTTCGAGCGCATCAAGACGCTTCTCCTTGCGTCCGGCGCGAACCACGGCGTCTCCAGCTTCCGCGCGCTCTGCGCGTCGAACCCCACGATGCGCGGCCGCGTCACCTGCGAGATGGGCGATCGCACCGCGTTCACGCCGACGCCGTTCTCGATCCCCAACAACGGCCCCGACGGCGCCTACGAGACGCCGTGCGCCGACGGCAACACCGCGTATGGCCAGGCCGGCGTGTGCGGCGGCAACAAGGTCAGCTACGTCACGATCGTCATGCAGGATCCGCCGCCCCCGGCGACGCTCCAGGACGAGTTCGTGTCGCAAGGGAGCGCGACGCTCAAGGGCGCGAACAACCTCACCGTCACGCTCGCGGACGTCGACACCTCTTGTTACTTCGTCGGCGGCGCGTTCAAAAATCACTACGGCGCGGTCCGTAGCGAGAACGGCCTCAAGCAAGTGATGGCCGCGCTCACCAACTAGGAACCCCATGCGACACCTCACGATGGGCAAGGCGGTCGCCCTCACGGCCGCGACGGGAGCGGTGTGCGTCGGGCTCGGGCTCGCGGTCGGCGCGTGCAGCGCCGGCGCAGCGGCCGAGAACGCGACGACGACGGGCGCCGGCCTAAAGCTCGCGGCGCTCGAGCAGGTCGGCGGCTTCGGGTCGAACCCCGGCGGCCTCGACATGTACCGCTACGTCCCGTCGGGGGTCGGCTCGAACGCGCCGCTCGTCCTCGTGCTCCACGGATGCGCGCAGACCGCGGCCGACATGGTGAACGCCGGCTTCGACGGCCTCGCCGACACCTACAAGTTCCACGTCGTCTACCCCGCGCAGACGACGGCGAACAACGCGCTCCGCTGCTTCAACTGGTTCGACGCCACCAACGTGAAGCGCGGGCAGGGCGAGAACCTGTCGATCAAGCAGATGGTCGACAAGATGAAGTCGGACTTCTCGATCGATCCGGCCAAGGTCTTCGTCGTCGGTTTCTCGTCGGGCGGCGCCGAGGCGGCGCTCATGCTGGCGACCTGGCCGGACGTCTTCGCCGCCGGAGCGACGTTCTCCGGCATCCCGTACGACTGCACCGAGTCGGTCAGCGGCGCGAACGCCTGCATCAAGCCTGGCAAGGACCAGTCCGCCAAGGCGTGGGGCGATCTCGTGCGCGCTGCGAACCCCAGCTACTCCGGCAAGTGGCCGCGCCTCTCGATCTGGCAAGGAACCGCCGACGGCACCGTCGACCCGTCCAACACGACGGCGCTCATGCGCCAGTGGACCGACGTGAACGGTGTTGGGCAAACGCCGTCGAGGACCGACACCGTCGGCGGCTACCCGCACGCGGTCTACGCCGGGACCTCCGGCGCGGTCGTCGAGACGTTCGCAATCACCGGAAAGGACCACGGCCTCTTCGTCGATCCGGCGAGCGGCTGCGGCGCGACCGGCTCGTACTTCATCGACGCGCAGATCTGCGGCGCCTCTCACGCGCTCGCGTTCTTCGGCGTGACGCCGGCCGATGTGATCGATGGCGGCACCGACGCGGACACCGACTCCGGCACGGACGGCAGCACCGGCGGTGACGGCGGCGGCGAGGCCGGCGGCGACGGCGGCGGACCCAAGGATGCCGGTCCCGACACCGCGCACGACGCGACGCCGGGCGGCGGTGGCTACGGCGGATCGAGCGGGTCGAGCGGGTCGAGCGGCAAGTCATCGAGCGGCACGTCCGGCTCGACCGGCGGCGGCGCGGACTCCGGCGCAGGAGCTTCGCCGGGCGACGGGGCGGGCGCCCTCGCGGGCTGCGCCATCGGCGCGCGCGCGCCCAGGCCGGGGGCCTTTGGATTCGGTTCTGGTGCTTGTGCGTTGCTCGGTCTCGCTGCGCTTCGCCGTCGCTCACGAAAGACGAAGTAGGAATATGTACAATACAAGTTTGCGAGGATGCGTTGCCGCCGCCGCGGTGCTCGCCATGACGACGATGCTTCCGCGCGAGGCCGCTGCCCGCACGCAGGACGAGACGCCCGAGGGCACGAAGGGCGACACGAAGCCCGACACCAAGCCGGACGCGAAGCCGGATACCAAGCCGGACGCGAAGGCCGACGTCAACGCCGACGAGCAGCCGAAGCCCGAGCCGAAGAAGGAGAGCCCGCTCTCCGCGATCAAGATCGAGCCGTTCCTCGGCGTCGTCGGCGGCGTGAAGGCGGACATCCCGCTGAACGGCCCCAACGAGCACAAGGAGGCGCGCGTCTCGGCGATCGCGCTCAGCCGCTTCGGCCTCCGCGGCTCGGCCGGCGCGTGGATCTCGTTCGAGAGCGAGCTCATGGCGAGCGGCGGCACGTCGCTCCACGGCGCCAGCGCGTACGAAGGTCAGGCGGCCCTCCAGGTACGAAACCAGCTCCTGCGCCTCACGATCGATCCGGCGATGATCGAGGTCGGCCGCGTCACCGACGAGGCTAGCGTCGACTACTACTCCGCGCACGTCGCCGACGTCTTCTTGCAGGACACCGCGACGCGCGATCCGCTCCTCTACAGCGGCCTCAACATGGGCAACGGCGTGCGCGGTACGTTCAAGCTCGTCGAGGGCCTGCGCGTCGGCCTCGCGTTCACCGCCGGCAACCCGGTCTCGACCACCGGCACGCTGATGGTCGGCGGCACCTACCCGCCGTTCGCGCGCGTCTACGAGCAGCCGTACCAATACATCGGCAAGTCGGCGAACAACTTCCCCGACGACAGCTTCCACATGATGATGCTCTCGCCGAGCATCCTCTACACGAGCCCGATGTTCGATGCGAAGGCGGCGTTCCAGGGCGCGGTCATCGACACCGACACGACGAAGACCGACGACCAGAACATCCGGGCGTTCAACCTGCGCGCCAACGCGCGGCTCAAGCTCATGAAGGAGCTGCTCGTCCCGTTCTTCAACGCCGCGTTCACGAAGAACGACACGGTCGATCCCGCCAACGTCGCCCGCCTCTCGCCGGACAAGTACACGGGCATCGTCCTCGGCGGCGGCATCGATCTGAACTACGACCACCCCTTCACGTGTACGTACGGGTGCGCGAACGGCGTGGGCCTCCAATACACGCAGGTGCAGTACCAGGTGGGCGGTGGCGCCGTGACCCGGCTCCACTATTTGAACCTCGGCACCAGCTACTGGATCACCGATCACGTCGCGATCGGCGCCCGCCTCGCCACGTGGATTCAGGTTCAGAACGGTCCCCCGGACCAAGGTGAAAAGTCTGCGCTCGCGACGCTGCGCTTCGTCATGTGAGCGTCCCCGTACGGAAGAGATGGGGCTAGACTCGAGAGGCACATGACCTCGACGCTTCGTCTCTCGTTCGCGTTCGGCGTCATGGGGGTTCTGGCGCTCGGCGCATGCGCTGCGGTGTCGGGGCTCTCCGCCCTCGACGTCTGCTCGGGCACGGCGTGCCTCGACGGCGGCGGCATCGGCGACGACGGGCCCGCGAGCGCGGATGGAGCGGGGACCGGCGACGCGGGCGCCAGCGACGGGGATGCTGGCGTCACGCCGGAAGCGGGTGGAAGCGTGATGCTCGCCTGCCTAGGCGTCACGTGCGCGAAGGCGCAAGTATGCTGCCTCGGCGGCGCCGCCCCCGGATGTGGCGCCTCTTGCCCCTCCGCCGGAATCACCATCACGTGCGAGCGCACGGCCGATTGCGCCAGCAACCAGGTGTGCTGCGGCAAGAACTGGGGCTTCGGCGACGCCGGGCCCGGCAACAGCGTGTGCGTGGCGCCCGGCACCTGCGGCGATCAGGGAAGCGTCGTGCTCTGCGATGTCGACGCGGGGAACACCTGCGGCACCGACACGTGCAGCGGAACGAAGACGATCGGCGGACAGGTATTTCACTACTGCAACTGAGGTTGCTGCGTCTCAGCCGCGGAGCGAACGCGCCGTCCAGGCCACCGCGACGCCGAGCACGATGGCCGCGAGGAGCACGCCGCGGCCCAGCGCGCTCTCGGTGATCGGCTCGAGGCCGAAGCCGCCGTGGAACTGCGCGTACGACGCGCTCGTGGCGAGACGCCGCGCGAAGACGGCGAGCAGCGCGACGGCGATCACCGCAGGCCCGGCCGCCCACCTCGCGAGCAGACCGCTCCTCCCCGCGCGCGCAGGGCCGAGCCCAACGGCGACGCCGGCAGGAATTGTCGCGCTGGCGAGAAGAACCAGCACGAGATCGAGCGCCGAGGGGACGCGGTGCCACGGCACGACGTAGAGGTACGACCAGTCGCCGTGGAAGGCCGCGAAGTATCCGACGATCGGCGCATAGACGAAGGCGCTGAGGGCCGCGGCCACCACCAGCGGACGCGACAGAGAGAAGAAGAGGAGGGAGCCCGCGCCGTCCCGCCCGCCTCCGGGGGTGCCCGGTGCGCGATCGGGGCGTTCGCCCCGCGCGGTCCAGGCGAGCCAAAGCCCAAGCAGCCAGCCGAGGAGGGGGGCGACCGGAAGGGGCATCGGGGAGACCTTTTACGGAGGTTCGACCCGGCCGCAACCCCCGAAAACCGTTCCTGGTTTCGGAGACCCAGCGGCTGAGCTTTCGGTCTTCCTGTGAAATCCCGCGGGTTTTGCTAGTTTTGCACCCCCCCTCCAGAGCGCAAAACCAGTCCATGGACCCCACCAAGATTCGCGAGCTCCTCGAGCGCGTGCGCGCCGGCGAGGCCAGCGTGGACGACGCGGTCGGTGCGCTCAAGGACTTGCCGTTCGCCGATCTCGGCTACGCGATGGTCGATCACCATCGGAGCATCCGGCAGGGGGTGCCCGAGGTGATCCTCGGCGAGGGGAAAACCGCCACACAGATCGCAGGGATCGCGCGTGAGCTTGCGCGCACTGGGCAGAACGTCTTCGTGACGCGTTTGTCCGCCGACAAGGCCGCGGAGGTGCGGCAGCTGATGCCGGAGCTCGCGTACGTCGCCGCGTCCCGAACGGCGACGCTCGAGCAGACGCCGATCCCGGAGCTCGGGGTCGCCGCCGTCGTAAGCGCAGGGACGAGCGATCTGCCGGTTGCGGAAGAGTGCGTCGAGACGATGCGGATGCTCGGCATCAAGGGCGAGCGCGTCTACGACGTTGGGGTCGCGGGCATTCACCGACTGCTGCACAAGAGGAGCGAGATCGAGCGGGCGAGCGTCATCGTCGTCGTCGCGGGGATGGAAGGCGCGCTGGCGAGCGTGGTCGGCGGGCTGTCGGAGCGGCCGGTGATCGCCGTGCCGACGAGCATCGGGTACGGGGCGGCGTTCCAGGGGCTCGCGGCGCTCCTCGGGATGCTGACGTCGTGCGCGTCGGGCGTGACGGTCGTGAACATCGACAACGGGTTCGGGGCGGCGTTCGCGGCGGCGAGGATTCTTCGGGCGGTGAAGACGACGGGATCGAGGTGAGGGATGGGACACGATCATCACCACCACGATCACGAGGGCGGGCACGGCCATGACGATGGTCATGGTCATGGTCATGGTCATGGTCACGGTCACGGTCATGATCATGATCACGACCACGCTCACGCGCACGGGCACGACCACGGGCATCACCACGTAGGCGCGGCGGCGCGCCCGGATTTGCGGCGCGGGGAAGGGGAGGGGAAGGTTCTATTCCTCGACGCGCCGAGCGGGCTCGCGGGGGACATGATCATCGCTACGCTGGTCGACCTGGGCGTCCCGGAGAGCGTCGTGGCGGAGGCAGCGGCGGCGTTGCCCTTGACCGGGTACCACATCCATTTCGGTACGCGCGTGCGGAGCGGGGTCGTCGCGGCGTCGTTCGACGTGCACGTGGACGGCGCGCAGCCGGAGCGGACGTACGGCGCAATCAAGCAAATTTTGGCCGAGTCGAAGCTCTCGGACGGCGTGCGCGCGCGTGCCGAGAAGGCCTTTTTGCGTCTCGCGGAGGCCGAGGCCAAGGTTCACCGCTCGGCGCTCGACGACGTGCACTTCCACGAGGTCGGGGCCATCGACGCGATCATCGACATCGTCGGCAGCGCGGCGGCGCTCGACTGGATCGGCGCGGAGCTCGTCGTGTCGCCCCTGCCGATGGGGCGCGGCTTCGTGAAGGCGCGCCATGGAGTCCTGCCGCTGCCTGCTCCCGCGACGGTCGAGTGCTTGCGTGGTCTACCGACGTACGACGGGGGGATCGACTTCGAGTTCGTCACGCCGACCGGCGCCGCGATCGTCGGCGCGAACGCGCGCGGCTCGTCGCGGTGGCCCGAGCTCGCCCCCGAGCGCGTCGGCTGGGGCGCCGGCACCGCGAACCTGAACGACCGACCGAACCTCCTCCGCGCGGTCCTCGGCGAGAGCACTGCGAAGGCGTCGCGCGGCGAAGGCACGCACACGGTGATCGAGGCGAACATCGACGACGCGACCGGAGAGCTCGTCGCCGCCGCGATCGAGTCGCTCCTGGAGGCGGGCGCGCTCGATGTGTGGGCGACGCCCATCACGATGAAGAAGGGACGCCCCGCGCTCACGCTCAGCGCGCTCACCACCGAAGGCCGCGCCGACGCGATCGCGCACGCGATGATCCGCGAGACGACGAGCCTCGGGGTGCGCCGTCATGGCGTCGCGCGCGTTGAGCGGCCGCGCGAAACACGCGACGTCACGACCCCGTTCGGCATCATCCCGGTGAAGGTCGCCGGCGGCCCGTTCGGCCCTCCTCAAGTGAAGCCCGAGTTCGACGCCTGCGTCGCCGCGGCCAAGGCGCACAACGTCCCCGTCCGTGAGGTCATTCGCGCCGCCCTCGCCGCGCTCGGAGCCGTCCCATGACGATGACGGCCATGTTCGAGGGCGGCCAGCGCCGCGCGACCCCGATCCGCGATCTGGGCCTCACGATCCAGGGCACTGCGCTCGAGCCGGTGCTCGAGGCGTTCGAGCGCGAGATCATCGCCGCCGGCATCACGCGCATCAAGCCGCGCTTCTATCTGTCGACCGAGTGGGGCGTGCCCTACGAGTCGATCGCCATCGCGATCCCGTTCTACCTCGCGCGGCCAGAGCTCACGATGCTCCAGGCCGAGCAGGCGTGTCATGTCGAGGGCTCTGGGCCGAAGGACATCCTCAAGTACCTGCGCCACGAGATGGGGCACGTCATGAACTACGCCTACAAACTCTACGAGACGAAGGAGTGGCTGGAGCGCTTCGGCTCGATGGATAAGCCGTACGAGGACGAGTACCGCCCGCGCCCGTTCAGCCGCGAGTTCGTGCACCACCTGCCCGGGTGGTACGCGCAGAAACACCCCGACGAAGACTGGGCAGAGACCTTCGCGATCTGGATCACGCCGGGACAGGACTGGCGGAAGGAGTTCGCCAAGTGGCCCGGCGCCTTCCGCAAGCTCGAGTACTGCGCGCGGATCATGTCGGAGCTCGTCGAGCGCGAGCCGCTCATCACGAAGGCGGAGTTCGACGAGGACGTGGCGGGTCTCTCGATATCGCTCGAGCAGTTCTACAAGGGCGTGGTCGGCACCTCGAACGAGAGGCCGGCGGAGCTCGAGCAGATGCTCCGCACCATCTTCACCGAGACCGAGGCGAGCAACGTGCGCCTCGCGGGGAGCGATCTCATTCGCCGCATCCAGCACGACCTGCCGGCGAGCGTCTTCCAGTGGACCGGGCACCTGCCCGAGCGCACGCGGTGGCTCCTCGAGTTCCTCGCCGAGCGCGCGGACGCGATGGAGCTCACGTACAGCGTCGAGCAGGAGGCGCGCCTCACGATCGCCGTCACGAGCCTCGTCACGGCACTCGCGATGAACTGGCTCCAGAGCGGCCAGTACGTGCCATAAGAATCACCGAGCTTTCGCTCGGTGATTCTTGTGGCTTTTGTGTGGTGGGGACTGCGTCCCCCTCGTCGGCGGACGCCGCCGAGCCTCCCTGCATCGCCTGCGGCGAGCGTGCTTCGCACGGGGGGGGCGGCTCTGGCACGCGACGCGCAGTCGTAGCCGTCATGGCGGCAGCAAATAGCCAGTTCGGGCCTACACATCACACTTCGGCGGACAGCAGCGGGACGTTTCCGGTTGCGCACCGGAGGGTGCCGGAGGACGCGCCGACACGAGCGATTCCGGCGGTGGAGTCGAACGTCGGGCAGGCGATGCGGCGCGCCGAGGCGGAGCGGGCGCGCTCGTTCGCGCGGGTCGCGGTGGTCCTCTCCACGTTGGGGCTCGGCTTCCTCTGGATCGAAGGCCCCGAGGGGTGTCTCCGGCGCGAGACGGCCGTCTCGATGGTGGCGCTGATCGTCGTCGCGTCGGTGGTGTGGGCGCGCGCCACCGCCGACTCCTCGCGGATCCTCATTCGCATGTTCGGCATCGTGGCGCTCGTGGAGTCGTTCGTCGTCGAGCTGCACGAAGGGCTCTTTTCGCCGTTCACGGCGGTCATCGTCCTCGGCATCTCGTTCTTCGGCATGGGCGAGGCGAAGCGCTCGATCGTGGCGCTGTGCAGCGTGGCGATCGGCGCGTACATGACCGCGGCGTTGCTGGTGACCTTCGACGTCGTGCCCGACGGCGGCGTCTTCTCGTCCGAGGGCATCCCGTTCGTGCAGCGACTCTTCGTCACGATCATGATGGGGACCGTGTACGTCGTCGCGCTCGTGCAGGCGCGCCTCAGCCGACGGGCGACCCGCGACGCGATGGAGCGCGCCACGTTCGCCGCGCGCGAGGCGCTCCACAAGCAGGCTCAGCTCGACGAGGCGAAGGCGCAGCTCGATCGCGTGCTCGCCGCCGGCGCCGGCAAGCGCGGACACTGGACGGGCGCGCTCGCCGGCGACTACGCGCTCGCCGAGCTCGTCGGCCGCGGGGCGATGGGTGAGGTCTACGCCGCGCGCGATCGACGTGACGGCGCGCGCGTGGCCGTAAAGCTCCTCACGGGCGGCGCATCCGCCGATCCGCAAGCGCTCCAGCGTTTCGTCCGTGAGGCGCAGGTCGCCGCGAACCTCCGCGCGCCGAACCTCGTCGAGGTCCTCGATCTGGGCAAGACCGAGGACGGCACGCCCTTCCTCGCGATGGAGCTCCTCGCAGGGCACGATCTGTCGTGGCACCTCCGGCGCCGCCCGCGCATGCCGCTCGACGAGGTCGTCACCATGGTCCAAGAAGTGGCGCGCGGCCTTTCGGTGGCGCACGCGCTCGGCGTCGTGCACCGTGACTTGAAGCCGCAGAACGTGTTCCTCGCCGAAGGCAACGGCGCGTCGCGGTGGAAGGTGGTCGACTTCGGCGTGTGCGCGCTCTCAGAGTCGGGGCCACTCACCGCCGTCGGCGATCTGGTCGGCACGCCGGGCTACCTCGCGCCCGAGCAGGCGCTCGGGAATCGAGCCGACGCGCGTGCCGATGTCTTCGCGCTCGGCGCCGTCGCGTACCGCGCCTTGACCGGTCGACTGGCGTTCGCCGGAGCGAGCCCCGAAGCCCTGTACCACACGCTCCACGACGATCCCGCGCGCCCCAGTGAGATCGTCCCCGAGCTCCCGCGCGCCGTCGACGAAATCCTCGCCCGCGCCCTCGCCAAGTCCCCCGACGATCGCTACTCCGGCGTCCTCGAGCTCGCGATGTCGCTGCGCGCCGTGGCGCAGCTCGCGATCAAAACGGACGCCGGCTTCGAGCCATCGCGAGGCGCGCGATCGCGTTGATGAGATCCGTGTAGGAGAGGCCTGCCGCCTTCGCCGCCGTCGCGAACTCCGCGCTGTCCTCGAGGTAGCAGCTCGCGTTGACCTCGATGACGTAGATCTCGTTCTCGGGCGTGACGCGAAGGTCCACGCGGCCATAGTCGCGCACGCGGAGCGCACGGTACGCCTCGACGGCGACGGTCTGCAGGCGCTGCTTCAGGACGTCGTCGATCTCGGCGAGCTTCGACCGCGTGCCTTTGTACTCGCGGCTCGACGGCACCCACTTCGCGCGACGCCCGAGGATTTTCGGCATGTGCTTGGGCAGCGCCGAAAAATCCATCTCGATGGGCGGCAGCGCGATCGGCTTCCGGTTGCCCATGACCCCGACGTAGAACTCGCGCCCCTCGATGTACTCCTCGACGAGCGCCGAGTCCTTCACCTTCTCGTGGATGGCGATGACGCGCTTCATCATCTGCGTGGTCGACCGCGCGACCGACGACGAGTCGATGCCGATCGACGAGTCCATGCGCAGCGGCTTGATGATGAGAGGCATCCGCAGGCGCACGCCCGTGTCGGGGAACGAGTCGCGGCGGAAGACGGCGTAGTTCGGGAACGGGACGCCGTGGTAGGCGAGGAGCTCCTTCGTCAGCGCCTTGTCCTGGCGGAGGAAGAGCTCGCCGGGGCCGCCCCCGGTGTGTCTCAGGCCGAGGAGCTCCAGCGCGCCGGCCACCGCGACGTCGCCGCGTACGTTCTTTCCCCACTGCTCGACGAGGTTGAAGACGAGGTGCGGGCGGTGCTCCCTCAGCCCCTCGACCAGGTGGTTGATGTCGTTGTGCACGCCGAGGATCTTCGGCTTGTGGCCGTGCGCGCGCAGCGCCGACGCGACCTGATCGACCACGATGTCGTGCTCGAGCGCCCCCTCCTTCTCGAGGTAGGTGAGCACCGTCACGCGCATCTTCCGGGCTTGATGCTTTTCCTTGGGGCGCATGCGGGGGAGGTCCGGATTCGATATCACACGCAAGTTCGCGGCGGTATCCTCGGAGTGGCTTCATGCGCGCGCGCGCCCTCCTCTTCGCATCGCTGGCGCTGGTTCCGCTCGTCGCGGCGACCGCGTGCTCCTTTTTGCTCGAGACGAGCCGCGAGCAGTGCACCACCGACCAGGATTGCACGAGCCGTGGGGGCGCGTTCGCGGCGTCCCGTTGCGTCGCCAAGGTGTGCGCGGCGACGACGATCGACGCGTCCGTGCTCGATACGGGCGCCGACGTCGGCAGCGACGCCACGCCAGACGGCCCGCTCGACACCGGGATTCAGGATCCGCGCTTTCGCTGCGTCGATCGCGATCCGGCGCCGGTGCCGGACGGGGGCGTCGCGAAGTACGACGTGTTCCTGCACGATTTCCTTTCGCAGACGACGCCGGTGACGCAGCTGCGCGTCCGCTTCTGCCCGAGCTCCGCCGACCCGACCTGCGTGAACCCGCTCGCGACGTTGACGCCGAACGACGCGGGTCACGTGCTCTACGATTTCGACGTGTCGGCCGGCGCGTTCAGCGGCTACCTCGCGATCGAGCAGACCTCGGCCGACGGCGGCGCCGCGTTCGTGGACGGCGGGAACAACGACAACGTCTACATAACGACCAACGTTTACTACTCGAGCACGCCGATCACCGCCGACCTCGCCGACGACTACCTGCTCGCGACCTTCGGCACGCTCCAGAATTTCGCGACGATCTACCAGCTGACGGTGGACCCCAGGCTCGGCGCGGCGTTCATGATCGGGACCGACTGCGACGCGCAAGACTCCGCCGGCGTCTCGTTTACGCTCGACAAGTCGATCGCGGGGACCACGCAGTCGTTCTACTTCGACGGGAACAACCCCTCGACGACCCGCACCGTCACCGATTCGACGGGCATCGCAGGCTTCTTCAACATCCCCGTCGGCTCACGTCACGTCGACATGACGCTCGCCGCGAGCGGTCAGCTCCTGGGAGGCGTGACCTTCTACGCGATCGCCAACACGATGGTCTACTCCAACGTCGGCCCGCGGTACGTCCCCCGATGAAGCCGCGTGAGGTTGCCCCATGAGCTTCGGGCGCTACCGCGATCTCGCGCTCCTCGGGCAAGGGGGGATGGCGCGCGTGTCGCTCGCGGCGCTGCCGGGCGCGCTTGGGACGCAGAAGCTCGTCGTCATCAAGGAGATCCTGCCGGAGCTGGCGATCGATCCGGACTTCGTCGCGATGTTCACCGACGAAGCGCGCCTCGTGTCGCGCCTCGAGCACCCGAACCTCGTGCAGTGCTTCGAGGTCGGCGAGGCGGACGGTCGCTACTTCATCGTCATGGAGTACCTGGATGGGCAGCCGCTCAGCGCCGTCCTCGGACGCACGAAGCGCCAGCTCCCGTTGCCGATCACGCTGCACGTCCTCACGCGCATCCTCGCGGGGCTCCACGCCGCGCACGATCTGACCGATCTCACCGGCACTCCGCTGGGCGTCGTCCATCGCGACGTGACGCCGCAGAACGTATTTTTGACCTACGGCGGCGCGATCAAGCTCGTCGACTTCGGCATCGCGAAGGCCAAAGGAGCGGCGGTTAAGACGGAGACCGGCGTCTTCAAGGGCAAGCTCGGCTACGCGGCGCCCGAGCAGATCGCCAACGACGCGATCGATCGGCGGGCCGACGTCTTCGCGGTCGGCGTCCTCCTCTGGGAGGCGCTCGCGAAGAGGCGCATCACCCACGATCTCGCGGAGCCGGCCATCTTGCACCGGCGCATCAACGGGCTCGAGCCCAAGATCGCGACGGAGGTGCCCGACGCGCCGCCGGAGCTCGCGGCGATCTGCGATCGCGCGATGGCGAGCGATCGCGCGGTCCGGTACGCGACGGCGGCGGACATGCTGAGCGCGCTCGCCGCGTTCATCGAGAAGGCGGGCATGCGGGTCACCGACGCGGACGTCGGAGCGCTCGTCGCGCGGGCGTTCGAGAAGGAGCGCTCGCAGGTCCGTCGCCTCATCCAGGACCGCCTCGCGTCGCCCGACGCGGCGCCGTCGCACCCCACACCGCTCTTGCCGCCGCCGTCGCCTTCGTCCGAGAGCGGCGTGTCCGACAACGATCCCACGCGAACCGCGGCCGACGGCGCCGCCACGACGATCACGTCTCCGACGCAGGCCTCGGTCAGCCTCGAGCTCGGCGCGGCGCGCGCGTCGTCACGGCGTCGGGTCGTCGTCCTGGGCGCGCTCGCCGCGATCGCGCTGGCGGGCGCGGCGACGTTCGCGTTTCGTCGCGGCTCCAGGCCACCGCTCGAGCCGATCGCGAGCGCCAGCGCCGCGTCGATCGCGTCGCCCCCGGTCGCTTCGAGCGGTGACGTCTCCGCGACGCCGAGCACACCGACGGTGGATGTCTTCGTCGTCGCGACCCCCGCAGCCGCGCATTTCACGCTCGATGGCGTCGCCGTCGACGGAAATCCGTTCTCCAAGCGCCTCCCTCGCGACCGGAGCACCCACGCGTTGGGCGTCGCGGCGCCTGGCTTCGCGCCCGAGCAGCGCACGCTGGTCCTCGATCGGGACGTTCGTCTGGAGCTCTCGCTGCAGGCCGAGCGACCGGCTACGGGCCCGCGTCTACCGAAGCCTCCGGTCGCTCCCGACGATCCGCGCACGCGTCGGCCCACCAAGCCGATCGACACGAACGATCCATGGGGCGCAAAGTGACGGCGTCTCTCGCCTCGCGCATCGCGTTCTCCGTCGCGATGGCGATCGCGTTCGTTCCCATGGGCGCGCGCGCGCAGGCTCCGCCCTCCGCCACCCTCGCCAGCGCGCGGCAGCATTTCCAGCGCGGCGTGAAGTTCTACAAGGACGCCGACTTCCGCTCTGCGCTCGTGGAGTTCCAGGAGGCCTATCGCCTCTCGCCGAATTTCCGGCTGCTGTTCAACATCGGGCAGACGTTCGAGGAGCTCGGCGATTTCGCGGGCGCGGTGAAGTCGTTCCGCGAATACGTCTCGCAAGGAGGCTCGGAGCTCGGCAAAGCCCGCCGCGCGGAGGTCGAGAAGGATCTCGCGCGCCTCGAGGGGCACGTCGCCAGCGTCGAGATAATGGTGAATGAGACCGGAGCCGACGTCACGATCGAGGGGGAACGGCGCCTCGATCTCGGAAAATCGCCGGTGGCGGCGCCCATCCTCTTGAACGGCGGGGAGTGGAAGCTCCGCGCGACGAAGACTGGCCTCGAGCCTGCCGAGGTGCGCGTGACCGTCGCGGGCGGCGACAAGAAGAAGGTCTCGCTGGAGCTCCATCCCCCCGCCGCTCCTCCGCCGCCAGCAACGCGCCCGCCCGTCGTCGCGCCGTCGCCTCCCGCGTCCGAGCCCGCGCGGGTCGCCGCGCCGCCGAAGAGCCGCACTCCATTTTGGATCGGCGTGGCCGTCACAGGGGCGCTCGGCGTCGGCACCGGCGTCGTTGGCGTGCTCGCCCTCGGGCAGAAGAGCACCTACGACAAGACCGTAGACCGCTTCGGCGCGACGCCCGACGAGGTCGCGAGCGCCCGCACCAAGACCCGCACGTTGGCCGTCGTCACCGACGTCCTCGGCCTCGCGACGGTGGCCTCCGCGGTGGTCACGGTCGTGCTGTTCGCGACGACCGGCGCTCCGGACGCGCCTCGGAGGTCCGGCGTCCTCCTTCCTTATATAGGCGCTCCCGCGGTCTGCCCTGCCGGCGGGGCTCCCGGCCTGGTCCTGGGCGCATCGGGCAGCTTCATGTGAGGGCCTACCCCTCACCAAAACCCACCTACCTTTTCCCTTTTGTCGCCGGCTTCCGCTATGCTTCTCACCGCGCGCCGCTCACTTGCCAAGCAGCCGGCGCGTGGAAGGCAACTTTAGGATGAGCGCCTGCCCCCAGTGCGGCACCGTAGCCAAGCCCTCGGACAAGTTCTGCAACACGTGTGGGACGCCCGTCGTCGCGCGCGGATCGAGCGCGCAACCGGCGGCGTACGGCGGTGCGCCGCAAGCGTCAGCGGGTCCGTACGGCGGCGGCGGATACGGCGGCGGTGGAGGAGGACAGCCTCCCTACGCCGCGCCTTCGCGCTGCCAGATGGGTCACGACATCGCGGCCGGCCAGAGCTACTGCGCGCAGGGGCACCCGATCGCCCTCGACGCGATGCAGTTTCCGAACGACGCGTACGGCGCGCCCCAACCGCAACAGCAACCGCAGCAGGGCGGGTACGGCGGCGGGCAATACGCGCCTCCGCCTCAAGCTCCGCAGCAGTATGCGCCGCCGGCGCAGCAAGGCTACGGCGCGCAGCCGGCCGCCGCGCCCTACTCGCCTCCGGGCCAAGCGCAAGGTGGCTTCCCGCCGCCGCAGCCTCCGCCGAACATGTACGGTCCGGCGGGCGGTGGCTTCGGCGGCGCAGCGCCCGCGCCGGCGTTCGATCCCGCGCCTGCCGCCGCCGCGCCGGTCGCCGCCCCCGTGGCCGCCGCCGCGCCGATGGTCCTGCCAGCGAACGCCCTCCGCGGGTTCCTCGTCACCTACCAAGCGAACACGAAGGGGGACTTCTGGCCGCTCAACGGCGGCCGCGTCACCATCGGTCGTTCGAGCTCGGGCGATCAGGTCGACATCCCGCTCGCCGATGCGACGATCTCCTCGCGCCACGCGATGATCGTCGTCGACGGCACGACCGGTAGCGTCTCGGTCGAGGACACCGGCTCCACGAACGGCACCTACGTGAACGAGGAGCACCTCGGCTTCAACGGCCGCCGTGAGCTCCGCGACGGCGACCGCGTACGGTTCGGCGGATTCTCCACGATCGTGAAGCTCATCGGTCGAGTCTGAGCGAGGGCGAAACCCCAATGGTAGAAAGAATCCTCTCGAAGGGGATGCTCGCCCTCAAGGCGTGCGTCCTGCTTCTGGCGGTGGCGACGGTGGTGTCCATGCCGCGCCTCGCCGCGGCCGCCCCCGAGGCGCATGTGCTCCGCATCGATCCGCGCGCCGGCCTCTCGAGCGGGCAACCGGAGCTCACGACGGTCATCGAGGTCGTGCAGTTCAACACGATGAGCGACGTGCTCGGCGCGTGCGCGAACGTGCCGGGCGGCGATCCGATGCTCGACTGCGTGAGCTCGCAGATGGAGAAGCCGGGCAACCTGTACAGCCCGTTCCCGCTCCCCGCCGAGAACGCCAAGCTGCTCGTGAAGGTCGCTGGCGAGGACACGGCGGCCAAGTTCGTCTCGAAGGAGCTGTGGGGCCAGTCCAAAGATCCGAACGTCGGCACCGCGTGGCTCGTCGCCGTCGACGGATCGAGCGGCATGGGCAACCGCTACCGCGAGGCGCAGCAGGTCGCGCACGAGTTCATCGCCGCGATGGGCCCGAACGACATCATGGATCTCATCATCTTCGACGATCGGCCGAACGTGTTCGTCGCCGACTCGAAGTGGAAGACGTTCGCGCAGCGAAACGACATCGTCAAAGTCCTCCAGGATCATCCGACCAACTCGCCGTCGCACGGGAGCAACCGCCCGCTCTTCACCGAGATCAAGGAGATGACGAAGAGCGCGTTCGGCAGCCTCGGGAACAACACCGGGCCGCAGAACATCCCGCTCCACCAGGCGATGGTCGTCCTCTCCAACGGCGCCGGTCGCGGAGACGCCGCGAGCGCGTCGCCGAGCGCGGAGGTCTTTCACCAGTACTTGAACAAGGGGCGCTTCCCCGAGGACAACACCTCGCTCCCCAAGACACCGCTGCCGGTCATCAGCGTGTGGTTCCCGACGTCGACCGGCCTCGTCAACGACATCTACCGGAACAACGACGCCCAGTTCATGCAGGCGCTCGCCAACACGGAGATCGGCGGATTTTACGACATCGTGCGGCCCGGACAGGGCGACGCGAAGGGCAAGGCGATCATCACGATCGTCAAGAAGCGCTTCAACGAGATGTGGATCGTCAAATGGCGCGTGTCGTGCCTGAACCCCACGCTCGAGCAGACGTTCAACCTCATCTTCGTCAACACGAAGCCGCAAATCGCGCCCGACGGAACGTTCAAAGAAGTGCCGATCGGCATCGACCCGACGCAGTGGCCGCTCGACGTGAACCTGGCGCGCACGAAGGCGGAGGCCGAGGCGACGCCGGTGTACCCAGGCGGCAAGATCCGCGTGTACGGCGACTTCTGCTGGGGCGGTGACAAGGGTCGCGCGGAGGCGTACTTCGTCCCCGCCGGCACCAAGCCGAGCCCGCAGGCCAACTCGCAAGATCCCGAGCTCGCCAAGAAGGCGATGCAGCAGCTCATTCAGCAGGGCATGCGCGGCCAGTCGCAGGACGCGAACGACACCTTCGCCGTCTTCGACGTGCCCGACGACGAGAAGGTCCTCGAAGGCAACGGCGACAACGCGGTCGCGCGCGTCGTCATCTACGACAACAAAGCGCACCGCGCGAGCGGGCACGACGAGAAGAGCGTGCTCACGCTGAAGGCGCAAAAGAAGCCCTTCAACCTCGTCTTCATCCTCGGCGTCGTCGGTCTCGTGGTCGTCATCGTGCTCCTCGTCCTCGTGCTGATGCGCGGCGGCGGTGGTGGCGGCGGCGGCGGAAAGAAGGGGAGGGGCGGGCCTCCTCCGGCGCCGATCGTCGCGGGCGGTCCTCCGTATCCGGGTGGTGGAGGGTACGGCGGTCCTCCGGGAAACATGATGGGCGGCGCGAACGCCAGCGCGCCCACGGGGTCGCCGATGGCCGCCGCGCAAGGGCCGCCTGCGCCGGTGTTCGGCGCGCAGCCCGTGGGTACCCCCATCACCGGCAGCGGTGGGGGTGGCGGCGCGCCGCAGGTCATTCAGGTGAAATGCCCGAATTGCCAGATGCCGACGATGGCGACACGAGGCCAATCGTCGGTTTGTTTTTCGTGCGGTCAGCCTCTGCCTGCGAGCATCACGGGCGCCCCGAGCGGGGGCCTTGGTGAAGCCGCTGCGGCGTATCCGCTGACGGGTGCGATGGAGGCGCCGCCTCTCCAGCCGCCGCAGAGTCCCTACGGGAACGTCGCTGGAAGCGCGACCATCGTAGGCGCGCCGGGACAATTTTCGATCGTGCCAGGTGCCGAGATCAAGGTGGGCCGCGACGCGTCGCAGTGCCCCGTGTTCATCAACGAGCCGCGCGTCAGCGGTGTGCACGCCACGCTCAAGTTCGAGGCCGCGCGCCTCTGGGCGAAGGACGAGGGCAGCAACAACGGCACGTGGGTCGACAACACGCGGATCGCCGCGGGGCAGTGGGTGCCGATCGTCGCGGGCTCGCACCTCCGCTTCGGCCCGATCGAATTCAGCGTGCGCGTGGACACGTGATGCCGGTCGCTCTAGAAGTCGCGCTCGAGAGCGATCCCGGCCGAGATCCGGAGAAGCAGGTCAACGAGGACGCATGCCTCGAGGAGGAGACGCGTTTCGGACGCCTCGTGGTCGTGTGCGACGGGATGGGCGGGCACGCAGGAGGTCGCGAGGCGAGCCACCTGGCCATCCACACGATGAAGGAGGCGTTCGCGCGCGCCGCCGACGGCACGCCTGCCCGCGACGTGCTGGCCGCGTCCATTCGAGAAGCTAACCGGCGCGTCTTCACGATGACGACGCCGCTCGAGGAGGGCGGGGCGGGCGGCCGACCCGGTAGCACGGTCGTCGCCGCGGTCGTCCACGAGGACGGGATCGACGTCGCGCACGTCGGCGACAGCCGCGCGTACCTCGTTCATGCCGGCCAAGTCTTCCAGCTGACCAAAGATCACTCGATGGTGCAGCGCCTCGTCGACGACGGAAAGCTCTCGCCGGCCGAGGCCGCGCGCCATCCGGAGGCGAACAAGATCCTGCGCGCGCTCGGCATCGGCGGAGACGTGGACGTCGAGGTCAAGCCGCAGCCGGTCCTGTTCGTGGCGGGCGACGTGCTCGTCCTCTGCTCGGACGGCCTGAGCGATCTGGTTTCACCTGGCGACATCATGGCGGTGGTCGGCGACGCGCCCGTGCGTGATGCGGCGGCCCGGCTCGTCGAGCTCGCGAACGCGCGCGGCGGGCATGACAACATCACCGCCGCGGTCCTCCGCACCAAGGAGGGCACGCGCGCGAAGCGTGAGCCGCTAGCCCCCACGGTCGTGGAGACCGAACCCGCGACGACCGGCACGATCGTGCAAGTCCCGGCGGTCGCGCGCGCGGTGCCGGAGCCGACCGCGCCGGGCGCGCGGCGCCGCAGCGTCGTGATGATCATCGCGGTCGTCGTCGCGATCGTAGGCGCGGCCGTCGCGATCGTCGCCATCGTCACGCACATGGAGCGCGGGGGAAAGCATCGCGCCGTTCCGCCGTTGGTCGAGCCGCTCCCGGTGCCCAAGGTGATGCATCCCGAGGTGGAGCTCCACCCGATGGACCCGACCACGATGCCCTCCGCGATCGCGCCCGCGTCTTCCGATGGAGTCGACGCGGCGCTCGAGCCGCTTCGCTTGCCGGATGCGTCTGCGCGCCCGCGGCGCTGACGGAACGCTTATTTTTTGGGCAGATCCTTGGCCGGGGGATCGGTCGGAAGGTCCGTCGCCTCGGTCCAAGACGCGTCGCGCTCGTCGCGCTTCTTGTCGCCGAGCGGCGCCTCGCGCCACGTTCTTCCGGGCGGTGATGCGTCGAGCCAGTGGAAGCTCTGATCGCGCGCGTCGAGGTGGACGTACTGCGTCTGCGGGTGCGTGTAGATCCCGACGCCCGCGCGCGGCAGCCCACGCAGGTACGCGGCGAGCCGCGCGGCGCCGACGCCCTGGAGGCGAAAATCGAGCGCGTCGCCGGTGGCGTGTGGTCCGTGCCCGCGCCGCCACGACGAGACGACGAACATCTTCGGCGACTTGAAGTGGTACGCCGCCTTGAACGCGAGCTGCACGGTGCGGATGTTGATCGTGCGGACGTCGTCGTTCTCGGCGACCGTCTGCATGAAGGTGTCGAGCGCGGTGTCGTCGACGACGCCGTCGACGCGATAGAGGAGGACGTTCGCCTCGGCGTTCGTGTTCGCACACACGACCGCCACCTCGGGGAGCACGGCGGCCCACGGCAGCACCGGCCCCAGCGGATCCCGCGCCTCTTTCTCCTCCGGCGCCAGCGTATGCGAGGCGAACGCACGGTCGCGCGGCTGCTCCGTCTCCACGCGCGGCGTGAAGAACAGCGACACGATCAGCGAGCCCGCGATGGCTCGAAACGGCGACGCTGCGAGCATCCGATCGAGTGTAGCTTACAAATGCCTGCCCCCCAAAGTAGGGTGCATATCTGCGGAATCACGGGAGGAACAATGGAGATCGCGTTGACGCCGCTCGAGTTCATGCGCCGCACGCGCCGCTTGCACGGCCCGCGGGAGGCGGTCGTCGATGGCGAGGTCCGTCTCACGTATGAGCAGTTCTTCGATCGCTGCGATCGGTGGTCCTCGGCGCTCCAGCGGCTGGGCGTCCGGAAAGGCGATCGCGTCGCGTACATCGCGCCGAACACGCACGCGCAGCTCGCGTCGTTCTACGCCGTGCCGCAGATCGGCGGCGTGGTCGTGCCGATCAACTACCGCCTCACCGCCGACGACTTCGCGTACATCATCGGGCATAGCGGCGCGAAGATCGTCTGCGCCGCGCCAGAGTACCTCGAACTGATCGACGGCATCCGCGATCGGATCCCTGGCGTCGCGCATTTCGTCGCGCTCGAAGGGAAGCGCGACGGGTGGCTCGACTACGAGGCGGAGCTCACCGCATCCTCGGCCGCGAGCGTCGTTCGCCCCGCGATCGAGGAGACCGATCTCCTCACGATCAACTACACGAGCGGGACGACCGCGCGGCCGAAGGGCGTGATGATCACGCACCGCAACGCGTACCTGAACGCGATCGGCGTGCTGGTGCACGTCCACATGACGGCCGCCGATCGGTACCTGTGGACGCTCCCGATGTTCCACGCGAACGGCTGGACGTTCACGTGGGTCGTGACCGCCGTAGGCGGCACGCACGTGTGCCTCCGCCGGGTCGAGCCCGCGCGCATCTTCGCCGAGCTCGAGAAGGAGTCGATCACGATGCTCTGCGCGGCGCCGACGGTGCTCATCGCGATCGCGAGCGCACCCGACGAGCTGCGTCGTCGCGCGCCGCGCGGAATTCGCGTGCTCACCGCCGGTGCGCCGCCCGCCGCCGCGACGATCGCGCGCGTCGAGGGGGAGCTCGGGTGGGACATCCTCCACGTCTACGGCCTCACGGAGACCGCCCCGTTCATCACGATCTGCGAGGTGCTCCCCGAGCACGCGCGCCTCTCGCCGGAGGAGCGCTCGGTGCTCAAGGCACGCCAAGGCGTCGAGCTCATCACGTCGGGCGAGCTGCTCGTCGTCGACGAGAGCGGCGTGGAGGTCCCGCACGACGGCGAGACGCGCGGCGAGATCGTCGTCCGCGGCAACGTCGTCATGAAGGGCTACTACGAGGACGCCGAGGCGACGGCGGCGGCGCTCCGTGGCGGCTACTTCCACTCCGGCGACGCCGCGGTCGTGCACCCGGACCACTACGTCGAGGTCCGCGATCGGATCAAGGACGTGATCATCAGCGGCGGCGAGAACATCTCGTCGGTCGAGGTCGAGGGCGTGCTCCTCCAGCACGCGTCGATCCTCGAGGTCGCGGTCGTGGGCATGCCTGACGAGAAATGGGGCGAGGCCCCGCACGCGTTCGTGGTCCTTCGCGGGAGCGCGGTGCCTCCGCCGACCGCCGCCGCGCTCCGCGATTTCGTGCGCAAGCGCCTCGCCCACTTCAAGTGCCCTCAGGCGTTCCATTTCGTCGCAGAGCTGCCGAAGACGGCGACCGGCAAGGTTCAGAAGTTCGTCCTCCGTGGCCGCCGTGAGGGGATCTCGACGCAGTGATGGGAGCGTCGGCGCAGGCGCGCTCATCTCTGCGAAATCAAGCGGGTTTGGAATCTCGCGACCTCTGTTAGAGTGCAGACCCGATGATCCCCGGCCTGGGCAAAGAGCAGATCTCAATCGGCAGCGCCCCCGGGTGCGACGTCCTTTTGCAAGGGCCCGGCGTCGCGCCCCAGCACGCGCGCATCGTGAAGCAGAACGGACTGCTCGTCTTCATCGACGGAGGCGCCGGCCCATCCACCGCAAACGGCGGTCCCGTAGCGCCCGGGCAGCCGGTGGCCTTCGATTTTCGCACGCAGTTCGTCGTCGGGCAGACGCCGGTGCCACTGGCGCATCCGGCCATCGCGATGATGCTCATGGCGCCGGGTCAGGCGCCGGCGCCTCGCGGCCACATCATCGTCGGCCGCGAGGCGGGGCGCGCGTCGCTCGTCATCGCGCACGCGGCGGTGAGCTCGCTCCACGCCACGGTGATGCTCGATCGCATGGTCGTCACCGATCACGGATCGACCAGCGGCACCTACGTCGGCGGTCAGCGCATCGCCGCCAACCAGCCGGTCCCGCTCGACCCGAATGGCTTTCTCACGTTCGGCCCCGTCCCCGTTCCCGTGTCGGTCCTCGTGCAGCTCGCGCAGGCCATCGCGCAGCAAGGCGGCGCCGGTTCTGCCGGGCCCGCATCGGTCGGCGCCCCTCCTGCCCCTCCTGCCCCGCCTGGCCCGCCTGCCCCCCCCGCCGCCGCGCCCGCTCCTGCCGGCGCCGCGCCTGCTCCTGCCGCCGCGCACGCCTCCGATGGCGGGAGCCCGCGCAAGCACCGCACGATCATCGGCGAGCTCTCCCTCGAGAACATGGCGTCCGCCGTCATCTCCATCGGCCGAACGCCCGACAACAAGATCGTCGTCCCCCACCCGCAGGCGAGCTCGCGCCACGCGCAGATCATCAACCAGGGCGGCCAGCTCTTCCTCGAGGACCTGAAGAGCGCGAACGGCACGTTCGTCCGCGGCCAGCGCATCCCGCCCGGCCAGAAGGTCGCGATCGCGAACGGCGAGAAGATCTACATCGGCCCGATGCCGCTCGTCATCCAGGTGGCGGGCCAGCAGGTCAACGTCGTCGTCGAGGACCAGGTGTCGTGGGCCGGCAAGCCGCTCTATGAGATCGAGGCGTGGGATCTCTTCCTCTCGGTCCCCGATCGCGACAACAAGGCGCAGCAGAAGGTCCTGCTTGATCACGTGTCGTTCAAGGCGCTCCCGGGCGACATGATCGCGCTGATGGGGCCGAGCGGCGCCGGCAAGACCACGCTGCTCCTCACGCTGAACGGCTATTTGCCGCCCACGAGCGGCCAGGTCCGCATCAACGGCGAGGACCTCTACCTCATCTACGACGCGCTCCGTGGCTCGATCGGCTACGTCCCGCAGGACGACATCGTCCACCCCGAGCTCACCGTCTTCGAGGCGGTGAAGTACTCGGCGCGCTTCCGCCTCCCGCCGGACTACACGGAGAAAGAGATCGACGAGCGCGTCGACCAGACGCTGCGCGATCTCGGCCTCGAGGCGGTGAGGAACCTCCAGATCGGCAAGCCGGAGAAGAAGGTGCTTTCCGGCGGGCAGCGAAAGCGCGTCAACATCGCCCTCGAGCTCGTCACCGATCCGGTCATCCTCTTCCTCGACGAGCCCACGAGCGGCCTCGCCGCCGACGACACGACTGCCCTGATCAACTTGCTCCACGATCTCACGAAGAAGACGGGCAAGACGATCATCATGACCATCCACCAGCCCGCGAAGGACGAGTTCGAGAAATTCAATCTCGCGTTCATCATGGGCTACGGCGGAATTCCCACGTATTTCGGCCCCGCCAACGAGAGCGCGTACCGCTTCTTCGGCTCGCTCCTCGAGCGCGAGAACAGCCCGTACCGCCAGTTCGCGACGACGGCGATCAAGCACCTCGACAACCCGCGCGACATGTTCGACATGCTGAACCTCCGCGAGCGCGCCGTGCTCGAAGAGATGAAGCGCGCCGATCCGACGGTCTCGCGCAACACCGCGCGGCTCGAGGCGGCGAGGCAGTGGCGCGCGGAGTTCTTCCAACCGAACAACGCCGTCTTCCAGCGCATGTTCTCGGGCAATCGGGCCGTCGGTACCGAACCGGCCGCCCGCGGCGTGCCCAAGCGGGGCAGCGTCGCGCTCTTGCCGCAGCTCGGCCTCCTGCTCTCGCGGTACTGGAAGGTGAAGATTCGCGATCGCGCGGGCGCGGCGATCATGTTCCTCCAGGCGCCGGTCATCGGGCTCATGCTCGCGACGGTCTTCGGAGGCCAGAAGGAGGCGGTGCCGTTCTGGTGCCTCGGCGCGCTCCAAGATTTGCAGACGCGAAATCCCAGCGCCGGCTCGACGTCGAACCTCCTCAGCCAAATGAAGCCGACCGCCGATCACACCGGCGCGATGTTCTTCGTCGTCGTCAGCTGCGTGTGGTTCGGCACCAGCAACGCCGCTCGCGAGATCGTCACCGAGCGCGCGATTTACCTGCGTGAGCGCATGGTGAACCTGAATCTCTTCAACTACGTGATGAGCAAGTACCTGCTCCTCTCGCTGGTGTGCCTCATCCAATGCGCGACGCTCCTGTCGATCGTGTTCTTCACGCTGGGCTTCGAGGGCGGGCCGGTGGCGTTCTTGATGGAGCTCGCGGCGATGGTGGCGGTGTCGATGAACGCGACGGCGCTGGGCCTCTTGCTGTCGACGGTGGTGGCGAGCGCCGAGGCGGCGATGGCGCTCACGCCCATCGCGCTCATCCCGCAGGTCGTCTTGGGCGGCCTCATCGTCCCGATGACGACGAACCCGGTCTTGCGGCCGCTCATGTACGTGATGCCGGCGCGCTGGGGCTTCGAAGGGTCGATCGCCTGGGAACGAAGCGCGATCGCGCAACAACCGGCGTGGAACATCGATCTGCACCAGCCGACCCTCACGAGCCCGCCCGACTTCGTCGCGGGCGGACACTTCGACTGCGCGACGGCCCAAATGGCCAGCGACACCATCGCCGGCGCGTGGGGCTTCATCGAGTGGGATCAGCCGGCGGTGCCGCTCGGGATCCTCTACGGGATGACCCTCTTCATGATGCTCGCGCTCCTCATTCTCTTGAAGCGCCGCGATCCGGTCTGACGGCGTGCGAGGCTCGCTGCGAAGGCGGCGTTCGTCGCGGCCTGGTGCCTCGCGCGTCGCTCGCGCCTAAAGGTCGATGTCACGCCGGGCGCGTCGGCACCTACGCCCGAAACAGCGAATTTTTCCAGGTTAGTTTCTGATCCTCACGGCGCGGGGACCTTGCCGATCGGATCGTCCGCGAGGTTCTTGCAAAACGAAGCCGCCTGCGCGCGCGCTTGCGGGACGTCGAAGACCACGAAGTGACCGTCACGCGTGGGCGGCGGCTGCCACTGCGCGAGCACGCCGCTCGCCCTTCCGCCCGCGAGGTTTCCCGCGAGACCGGCGGCGGGGATGGTGACGTCGCCCAGACCCGCGAACGCGGCCTCCGCGACGGGACGCACGCCCGGCGCCATGCGCGGCACGCCGAGCGCGACCGCACCGATCTCGATCCCGTGTGGCGGCGCATACGAGTCGCCGGTGCCGTCCGGGTTGATGCCCTCCGTCACGTAGACGCTCTTGGGCGCGAGGCCCGGCCGAGGGTGAAGGAGCACGTACCCGTCGTAGTTGACGGGATCGACCGCGTCGACGAGCGCCTGTGCGAAGCTCATGATCGGGTGATGGATCGACAGCTCCGCTTGCTCGTCCGGCGCGATGAGCTGGAGCAGCGTCTTTACCGCCTGCGCCACGCTGGGCTGCGGCTTCGTCTTCTCGAGCAGCGCGACCGCGATCATGCTGCCCGCGCCCGAGAGCACGCCGCCCCGCGCGCTCGGATCGGCGGCGAGGTAGAGCGGCCCGTTGAGGCTGCCTTGCGAGTGGCCGAAAAAGAGGATCTTGCTCCCGTCGATCGTGATCGCCTGGCCGGTGCGCGACGTGGCGGCCGGCACCTGCGTGTGCGTATCGGAGAACAGCCGCGCCTGCTGCGTGACGTCGATCGCCGCCTGCCGCCCGTTGGTGCGCGCCGCGACGATGTTGTTCAGGTTGAAGAAGAGGAGCTGGATGTTCCCCTCGCGGTTCGGATCGCTCGCCGGCGGCGCGCCGGGACGAGTGCCGTGGAAGATCTGATCGATCCCCATCGACGCCAGGCACTGCTGCGCGAGCGCCTGGCTCGTCTTGTCCGAGATCATCGAGCGGTAGTCGCCGCCGGTGCCGTGCGCGTAGAGCACGACCGGGTAGCCGCTCGCGGGCGCACTGCATTTTGCGGCGTTCGGCACCACGAGGGAGAAGCGCAGATCGAACGTCCCTTGCACGATCGGCTTCTTGTTCGCGTCGAACGCGAAGCCTCCGCCGTCGCCCTTTTGCGTGAACGGGAGCTTGCCGGCCTGGTAGTTGGGCGAAGGCCCGTACGTGCCTTCGTAGACGTCGTAGTCGGCGGTCTGCTCTTTTTGCGCCCAGGTGCCGTCCTTCACGGTGGGCGCGGGGACGGCCGCGCGCACGTGATCGTTCACCGCGAAGAGCTCGGCGGTCGGATCGGCGGTCGTGAAGACCGTGAGGTGCGCGATGTCGGCGCGCGCGATCCCGGCCTTCTCGAGCTCCGCGATCGCAGGCCCGAACGCCGCGCGCGCCGCATCGGTTCGGGGTGTCGCCGGGCGCGTCCCCAGCACCTCCTCGAGATCCGCGCTCGGCGTGACCGCGCTACCCGAGGCGCTCCGAAGCGCGCGTGTCGCGACGAGGGCATACCGCGCGCCGGGCTTCAGCGGGGCGCCCAGCGCCGGGAGGACGGCGAGCGTGTCGGGCAGCCAATAGACGCCTTCGTCTTTTCGCCAAAGCGTCTGTACGATGTGCCGCGCTCCGCCTGCGCCGCCCGAGACGTCGATGAGCTGGAGGCTCGCCTTGGCGTCGAGCGAGTCCTGCGGGCTCTTCGGAAGGCTCGCCGGATCGATGTCGCCCGTGAAGCGGAGGTACGCGGCTCCCACCGGGGAAAATCCCGTCACGAGGCCCTTCGCGGCGTCGAGGTAGTCGCGGAGGAGGATCGTCTGGTGCGGGTTGTACAAGCCTGCAAAGTGCACGGATCCGTCGGCGTCTTTTCGCAGATCGCTCGGCCATGGGTGGTCGAGGTAGTGGACCTCGGAGAGGTCGTCGAGGCTCGCCGGAACGACGAAGAGCGCCTGCGCCGCGCCGCCGCCGCCACCCGACGACGTGGACGACGAGCACGACGCGCTCAGCGCGACCGAGGCGGCGAGCGCGAACATGAACGCCGACGGCACCACGCGCTTGCTCTCGAACATGCGCTACGGCGTACCACCGACGACCTGGAAAATCAGCTACCGGTGGGCTTGGCCTCAGTCGGCCCCGTCGCGCTGGCGTGCTCGCAGCTTCTGCAAGTACCGCCGCGCGATGCCGGACGCTTTGGCGGCTTGCACGATGTTGCCGCCGTGCTCCGCGAGGACGCGCACGACGTAACGGCGCTCGAAGTCCTCGAGCACGCGTGCGCGCGCGAGCGCGAGCGGGAGCTTCTGCGCGAGGACCTGGTCGACGACATCGCCGACGGCGTGCTCGAGCGCCGGCCTTGCCCCCTGCGAGACGGCCTCTTCGGCCAGATCCCCGAGGGCCACGCGTCGCGCACATGCGTTACGCAGCTCGCGCACGTTGCCGGGCCAGTCGTAGTCCTGCCATTTGGCGACGAGGGCGCTCGACAGGGCGTCCGGATCGCCGAGCATCGTGAAGAAGTGTCGAGCCAGCCGCTCGATGTCGCTCTTTCGCTGCCGCAGGGGCGGAAGCTCGATGCGCGTGACGGCGACGCGATGAAACAGGTCGTCCCGGAACCGGCCCGCCGCTACCTCCTTGTCGAGGTCGCGCCGCGTTGCCGCCAGGAGGCGAACATCGACGTCGATCGTCGCCGACCCGCCGACGCGCCGGACCTGAGATCGTTCGAGGACGCGCAACAACTTCGGCTGGAGGGCGATGTCGAGATCGCCGATCTCGTCGATGAGGAGCGTCCCGCCTTGAGCTTCCTCGAACACGCCTCGTCGGGTCGTGACGGCACCGGTGTACGCGCCGCGCTCGTGGCCGAAGAGCTCCCCCTCGATGAGGTTTGGCGGGACGGCGGTGCAATCGAAGACGACGAACGGCCCGGCCGCCCTGGGACCCTCGTCGTGCAGCGATTCGGCGAGGACCTCCTTGCCTGTCCCCGTCTCGCCTTCGATGACCACGGGTACCATGCTCTGTGCCAGGCGGCGGCACAGGGGAAAGAGTCGCCGGAGCGATGCGCTGCTACCGATCACGCTGCCGAACGAGCTGCCTTCGTCGGGCGCATCGGTCACCACCGCCGCGGCCGCACGCTCCACCCGAATCTGCGTCGCGCCGAGACCGATGAGCTGCCCCGCGCCGACGTATCCGTCGAGAATCGGGATGCCTTGGACGAAGCTGCCGTTGCTCGAGCCGA
The DNA here is from genome assembly GCA_038231275.1 of Polyangiales bacterium. Lineage (GTDB taxonomy): Bacteria > Myxococcota_A > Polyangia > Polyangiales > Polyangiaceae > JANYHK01. The sequence continues at coordinate 28,645 of JBBRLQ010000017.1, read as the reverse complement.
GATCCGTGATCCGTACGCGGGCCCCTGCGAGCTCGAGGGCGAGGTGGCGCCGCGACACTTCCCGATCGCGCAACCGGACCTCGCACGCAGGGCTGCTCCCGACGAGGACGCGCCCGCCGGAGGACGCGTCGAGAACATAGGACTGACCGGCGTCGGGCCCGGACGTCACGGAGAGGCGAAAGGAGCTCGGCGGCTCTTCGTGGCCAGCGCTACGCGGCAACGTGGCCAGCTCGTCGTCCCTTCGCGGCATGCGCTGCAAATCGTACCACGCGCGGCGACCCGGCTCCGGTGCTGCCCCTCAGAAATGGGCCACCCACGAAACGTTGGCGGGGCCGACGAGGAGGGCACCCGACGGGGTGCGCGCGGCGGGCGAGGCGACGAGCAGCACGATCCCAGCGCCCGCGAACGCCGCGGCGCTGCCCCACGCCACGTTCGTCAGAGTCCTCAGGGTCACCGCGCGGTCGTGCGCGCTTCGGTCGGTCTCCTGCGACGCACTCCAGGCGTCGCGCGCGGAGAGGGTCTCGACGCCGACGGCGATGGCGGTCGCGCCCAAGGCGACGCCCGTGGCGAGCGCCACGTATCCGAGCGTCCGTGTCACGGGGGCATCCGTGCGCGGCGGCGAGGGAGGCGGAGGTCGAGGCTCCGTCGGCGGCGGCATCTCCACGTCGACGATCTTGAGCGCCCCGGCCACGGCGGTCACCGTCAGGGTCGTCGTGCGGCCGTCGTCGAACGTGACGACGAGGGGATGACGTCCCGCTTCCACGTGGATCGTCGCCGGAAGCCGCGCGGCGGCGTGTGCGAGCGAGAGGCTCCCGGCGGCCCGCGCGCGCACCTCGATTCGCGCCAAGACCGCCTCGAGTTGGCCGAGCCGTTCACGCGCGTGCGCGCCGTCGACGGCCTCGAGATCTGCGCGTCCGAGCGCGATGGCGTACGCGTCCGCGGCGCGCGCGCCCTCCCCCGCGGCATCCCACGCGAAGCCTGCGTTGAAGATGGCCGCCCCACGCGGCGCACGGCGATAGGCTTCTTCGAACGCGAGCGCGGCCGCCTTGTTCTCGCGGCGCGCATACGCGGCTTTTCCCGCTTTGAAAAACCGCGCCGCGCTCTCCGGGTCCTCGCTGGCGAACGCTTGCCCTGACGAAAGGGCGAGCGCGACGACGAGAGAGGAGAGGGCCCGAATCCTCATGGCGCAGGATCGTACGGGTCCTTTGCCAACCCGGGGGATGACGTCGTCGAAGCGCTCGAAGCCGGGCGGCGCGGTCCGTCGGTCCGCGGGCGCGCCTCCGGAAACGCGATCGAGACGTCGCGCGCGTCCGATGGAAGGCGCTGGGTCGCGCGTCGTCCGTCCGTCGAGAGCGCCTCGATGGTCAGCGTGCCGGCGCGTTCGGCGGGCGCGATCTCGAGGGAGATCGCCGAGGCCGGACTCAAGATGCTGATCGTGCGGGAGCCGACGCGGATCTGCCGTATGCGGGCGTTTGCGGTCACTTGAACCATCCCGCTCGGCGTCGAGACGACCTGCGGCGCGGACGGAGGCGCAGCCGCCAGCGATGTCGGCTCCTCTGGCGAAATGTTCGCGATCGCCGGACTGCTCGACTCGGGCGGCGGCACGGGCGCGGCGAAGCTCTGACCCCCTCGACGAGCCGCGACGAGCGACGCCGCGGTCAGCAAGACGACGCCGCCGGCCACCGCGCCCCAGCGGGCAGGCGAGCGTCCTCTCGAAGCCGCGCTTCGGGGCGCTTCGACGGCGCGCTCGCGACGGACTTGCTGCACGCGGAACCGTCGTTCTTCGAGCTTCGGCTCGGCGATCTCGCTGACGTACGCGGCCACCTCGTCGGTCGTCGCCAGATGCGCGGCCGCCGCGAGGTCGCGGCGCAAAGCATCGGCCGTTCCGTACCGCGCGCTCGCATCGACCGCCAACGCGGTCGCCACGATCACCTCGAGCTCGGGACTGATTTCCGGGTCGACGGTCCGAAGCTTCGGCGGCGGTCCCTCGAGGATGCGCATGGCGACGGCAATCTCCTCCGTCGCCAGGAACATGGCGCGCTTGGCGAGGAGCTCCCACGCAACGATCCCCGCCGCCCAGATGTCGCACCGCCGATCGAGCGGCTGACCCCGAAGCTGCTCCGGCGCCATGTAGGCGATCTTGCCTTTGATGACCCCGGTCGTCGTGAACGCCGTACGGCCGGCCGCTTTCGCGATCCCGAAATCGGTGAGTCGCGCCACTCCGTCGACGCCCACGAGCACGTTTTGTGGAGAGACGTCGCGGTGGACGAGCCCCGCGGGGAACCCCTTTTCGTCCCGCAGCTCGTGCGCCGCATGCAATCCGCTCAACGCATCGCACAGAATCGCCAACCCGATGGCGGCAGGCATCGGCGCGCGTGCCTTTGCCGCGGCGGCGATCAGTCCCGCCAGCGAATCGCCGTCGACGTAGTCCATCACGAGGTACGGCCCGTCCTCGCACCTCCCCACGTCGAGGGTATGAACGACGTTCGGGTGGTGAACCCGCGCGGCCAGCTTGGCCTCCTCGAGGAACTCGCTTTCCCAGGACGGGTCGTCGCGGAGGTGCGGATGCGTGACCTTGACGGCGACGACTCGCTCGAAGCCGCCGACACCGTGGTGGCGCGCGAGAAACACCGTCGCCATGCCGCCGCGCGCGATCGGCACGAGGAGCTCGTAGGCCCCCAGGCGTCTCGAGGAGGCCGTTCCCTGCGGTTCGGTTGGCCTCGCCGACATACCTGATTGTAGCCTATCGCTGATGGCCGGCGCTTCCAACCGAGGTCGAGCCGCCCGCCTGCTCGCGGCTTCGGGCGTCCTCTTCGGCATCGCGCTCCTGGTTTCGCGATGCATGGTCCACATCGGTGCCGGATGCACGGACGGGTCGATGCCGTGTGGGCCGAGCACCCTGATCGATTCGGGGCTCGATGGCGCCGACGCCGGAGACGCCGCGCGCTTTTGCGAGAGCCAGATCCCGACGCCGTTTCTCTGCGCCGATTTCGACGGCACGGACCTGCTCGAGGGGTGGACCGGCCAGACGACCTCCGCAGGCTCTCTCGTCGAGGACGACGCCGGCTTCAAATCGCCCCCCGCATCGCTCCTCGCAGCGGCGATCCGTGACGGGGGGAACGGAGGCCCCTTGCCGACCGCCCTCCTCTACAAGTCGTTCACGCGCACGGTCACGAGCGTTCACCTGGAGCTGGACGTGCAACCGAACGGATCGACGACGGAGGAGTACGCGAGCGTCCAGATCGGCGCGTTCGCCCTGACGCTCGGCATCGAAATGAATGGGCTGCACTTCGTCGAGGAAAAGGTGCCCGGCGCGGACGGCGGTCCCCCCAAATTGCACCCCTTCACGAGCCCCTTCGTCTCGGGCACTTGGTACCACGTGGTCCTCGACGCCACCTTGACCGGAACGCGAATGGTGGACGTGCACGTCAACGGCGTGCACGTCCTCGCGGCAGACCCTCTCGTGCTCTCGACCGATCCTGTCGGCGCCGGCACGTTCCGGTGTGGCCTCCTCTTCGTCGAGCCCGGCGCGTTTTCGACGCGCTTCGACAACGTCGTGCTGAATCTCTGAGCGCTCTGTCCCTGCCGGTCGAATGGAACTGGAAGGGCCGAGGGGTGCGATCTGGGAGGGCGCATCCGCGGTTCGGCTCCCCTCCTTCCCGCCGAAAAGACGCGAAAGGCACCCTGGCACGACACTTGGACTGTCGGTGGTGCATGCACCCCACCCGACTCCAAAAATGCACGTTCGCCGGCTCGGTCGCAGGGATTCTTCTCCTCCTAGGCGCGTGCAGCAGCGGCCACGTCGACGAGGCCGCGGGCTCCGACGACGCCCCGGTGACGTCTGCCGCCTCGGCGTCGGGGCCCACCGTGCGCATCCTCGCGGGGAGCGCGCCGCTCGCCGCGCCTTACCAAGACTCGCTCGGCAACACGTGGCAGACCGATCGCGGCTATGACGTCGGCACGTCGCTCCAGAACAAGGACTCGATCGCGGGGACCGCCGATCCGACGCTGTTTCACGGCGAGCGCTGGGCGAGCCGGACCCAGTACCCCAACGGGTTTTCGTACACGTTCGACAGCATGGCTGCGGGCGCCTACGCGGTGACCCTCGGGTTCGCCGAGACGTCGGTGAATCCCGTCCGGGCGGCGGGGCAGCGGCAGTTCGACGTTTACGTGAACGCAGCGAGGGTGCTCACGAACCTCGACATCTTCGCGGAGGTCGGGCTCGACCGGGCCCTCGAAAAGACCTTCGTGGCGACGCCGGTGAACGGCCAGATCACCGTTCGCTTCGCGCCGGGGGCCGTCCAAAATCCGAAGGTCAGCTCGATCGCCGTCGTGCCGGTGCCCATGCACCCCATCGCGTCGCGGTTTTTCGGAATTCACCTGAACGACTACGGGACGAGCTTGCACTACGGCGCGCATCGTCTCTGGGATGCCGGCGTCGGCTGGTGGGCTCTCGAGACCGCGCCGAACACCTACGACTTCCGCAAGCTCCAGACGCGCGTGGCCGAAACGCCGCCTGGCGTGGAGCTCATGTACACGTTCGGCCATACCCCCGCGCCGCCCGTGGCATCGAAGTCCTTCGCGTGCACGGACGGGAAATTCTCCTGCAACCCGCCCGCCGACGTCGACGGTCGCGACGACGCCGTGAAAAATTTCTGGACCGCCTTCATGCGAACGATGTGCACGGGGACCGCGCCAAACAAGACGTGCGGGCCCATCAAGTACTTCGAGATGTGGAACGAGCCGAACGGCGACGGCTTCTGGTCCGGCACATACGCGCAGCTGGCGCGCATGAGCGCGGACGCGGCGACGATCATCAAGAACAACTGCGCGAGCTGCGTCGTCCTCACCGCGAACGTCAGCTGCGGCGGCGACGGCTCGCACGCCAACGGCGACAGCGGGCAATGCGAGGTGTGGATGGACAACTACCTCGCCGCCTGGCAGAAGCTCGGGCACATGCCGGACGGCGGGGCGTGGCACGCGTATCCGTCGCACACCAACGTCCACCCGTCGCCCTTCCCGGAGACGAACGTCTCGTCCTGGGACATCTGCACCGGCAAGGACGACCCCAAGTGCACGTGCAAAGCAGGGTTCGTCCCCAACAAGGAGTGCCGGCACTCGATCGTCGATCAGGTCGACGTCATGCGCAGCGTCTTCGCTCGACACGGTCTGGCGGGCAAGCCCATCTACGCGACCGAGGGCGGGTGGAACTACGACACGGATCTCACCGATCCCGATCTCCAGGCAGCGTACGTCTCGCGGTGGCTCGTCACGCTCGCGGGGAGCGGGGTCGCGGCGGCGTACTGGTATGCGCAAGACAACACCACGTGGGGAACGCTCGTCGATTCCAGCGGCAATCTCAACCAATCAGGTCGCGCGTACAACCGCGTGCACGACTGGCTCACCGGCGGCCGCATCGGCACGTGCGCGGCGTCGGGTACCCTCTGGTCCTGCCCCGTGCTCCGCGCCGACGGAACTCCCGCGAGAATGATGTGGGACTCCGGCCTCGGATGCAGCGCGGGCGCGTGCCCGACGCGCAAGGTCACGCTGAATGACGTCTACACGCGCGTCGAGTCGCTCGACGGCACGAGCGCTCCCGTCACCGGAAACGTCGTGTCGATCGGCGCCAAGCCGATCCTCGTGGGGCGTTGAGATCCTGATGCGTTTCTCGAGCACGTCGATCGACGCCGTCGATCACCGGGTCATGGCCCATCGTCGCTCGTAGCGCCTCGGTTTGCTTCGGGCGGCGACGGGAATGCGGGGAAACTCAGCTCCCGCTTGGCTTCGGAGCCGGCGTGAACGGCGTGTCGGTGATGCGTTCGATGACGGGAGGTGCGGGCTTCGGTGGAGCGGCGCCCGGCGTGGGGGCGTCGTGACCCAGCCAGAACGCGGTCAGCCCGACGAGGAGCGCGAGCGTGAGGATCAAGAGGCCCTTCGCCAGCGGATCGGCCTCGGTGCGAGACACGAGGACCACGGTCGCGTCTTTGACCTTGGCGTCGGTCGTGCGCGCGGCGAGCTTCGGCGCTTCCGCGCGGACGTGCGCATAGTCGCCGTCCTGAAAGGCGCGCACGAGGAGCGCCAGATCGGCGTCCTCCGGAAAGTCTCGCGCGAACGGCGGCGCGTCGGGCGCGGTCATTCGGCGGCCGCGGCGATGCGGGTCGGGCGTGACACCTCACCGAACGTAAGGCCGCGATGGAGCAGCGACGGCGAGAGCGCGGGCGCCGTGACCGTCGGTGTGACCTCGCTCGACGGGAACATCTGCACGAACGCGGGGGCCCGCTTCACGCGATCGACGATCGCCTTCTCGAGCTCCATCGACGTGTACTGCTCGGCGCCGCCCTCCGGCGTGTTCGAGTTCACGACGAGGTCCAGATCCTGCTTTTTGCAGGTGAAGGCGAGCCCGGGGATCTTGCTGTCGAACGGCGACCAGTTGTCCGCGCACGTCCCGTTCTCGCTGATTCCCCACACGCCCTGCTCGGTGTTGAGGAACAGCGTCTGGTTGCCCGACGTGTGTCCGGGCGTTCTGAGGAGCATGACGCCGTCGCCGAGGAGGTAGTCTGCGGACGTGAACGCCACCTTCTCCTCGCGCACGCCGCGCTTGCCGTCGCGCACGAACCACGCGCGCTGGTACGGGTGGAGATCGTCCCAGTCGTCCCACTCGGTCTTTGGCGCGAGGAGCGTCGCGTTCGGGAAGCGTGCGGGCCGAGCTCCCTCGACGGTGCCGAGAAGGCCGCGGAGATCCTGCGTGTGGAAGTGATCGAACGCGACGTAGTCGATGTCGGTCGGCGCGATGCCGAGGCGTGCGAGCTGCTGCTCGAGGGGATCGAACGATTTGGCGAGGAGCTTCGACAGGCGCTCGCCGAACTGCTCGATGAGACGCGCGAAGAACGGCGTCGCGCGCGCGGCCTCGATGTCGGTCGGGTTGAAGAGGAGGTTCTTCAGGACGCCGTCCTGCATCAGTTGCACGAGCGTGCACCGGTGCGTCATCGTCACGAACGGCGCCGGCGAGAACGCGAAGCCGCCGAACGCGTAGCGCGTCGGGTAGGCGAGGGTCGACAGCGGCATCGTCCGCACCGACACCACACGCGGGCCGGCGGCGAAGCGCTCGCGGAGGCGCTGCCCGGCGGTCCGCACGGCGCGAAGTCGCGCGCCGTGGAGGGGCTTCTGCCAGGCGTCGTCGAGCTCGGTCAGGCGGGTGGTGCCGCGGGGCGTGGTCATGGCGGGGAGGGTAGCTCCTAACGCGCCGGACGCAACGGGCCCAACGGACCTCAAATCCGGAACACGGCCTTGACGCTCTTGTGCGCGCCGCGATCCAGGTTCACTTCGATCGCGCGTGCGTAGTCCTCCAGCGGAAACGTGTGGGTGACGAGGCGCGCGAGCGGCGCCTTCGCGGAGGTCATGAGCTCCAGCGTCGCGTCGAACGTCCGCGCGCGCCGGCCGCGGAAATCCTCGGTCCCGTAGAACACGGTGCCCTCGATCTTGAGCTCCTTGTTCCACAAGAAGGTGGTGTCGAGCGAGAGCTGCCCGGAGGTCCCGACGAGGACGATCGTGCCGCCGCCGCGCGTGATCCGCAGCGCGTCGTCCATGCTCGCCTTGGAGCCCACGCAGTCGTAGACGCGCGCGAATCCGCCCGAGAGGAACGGTCGCCCGATCACCGGGCGAAGGAGCTGCGACGAGGTGGCGAGCGCCGCCTGATCCATGAGCGCCCCTTTTGCAGGCGACCACACGCGATCGGCGCCGATCGCCTCGGCGATGGGGAGCTGGTAGCCCTCGACCGTGAAGAGCGTCACGTGCGCGGTGGGGCACAGCTCTTTGATCGCCCAGACGATCGCGAACGCGATCATTCCGCCGCCAACGACCAGCACGTCCTCGCCGTCTTTGGGCGGGTGACGCATGACTGCGTGCACGGCGATGGCGAGCGGCTCGGTGAGGACGGCGACGTCGTCGGGCATGGCGTCGGGCACGCGAAAGACCTGCGATTCGTGGGCGACCATGCGCTCCGAGAACCCGCCGGGGTACTCGGTGCAGGCGCCGAGCATGACGCCCTTGGGCTTGGCCGAGCCGACGCGCTCGCACGTCGCGTACTCGCCGACTGCGCAGCGCCCGCACGGATCGAGCCCGCGCGGTCCGCATGCGAGCACCGGATCGACGACGACGCGATCGCCTTCCTTGACGCGCCCCTTCGCCCCCTCGCCGACGGCGACCACGCGCGCGAGGATTTCGTGGCCGAAAACCGCGCGCTCACCGGCGCCGATGCTCACGGCGCTCATCGCAGGGCTGTACTTGAAGAAGATCGCCGCCAGATCGCTCCCGCAAAATCCCGTGAGGATGGGCTTCAACGTCACCCACGCGTCGGACGGCGGCGTGGGCTCCGGGACGTCGCGCAGGTCGAAGCAGGTACCGGGTCCGTAGAAGACGCGGCGGACCTTGGGGCCGATGGCCTTGGCGACGGCGTACTTCCACATCGAGAGGTCGAAGACGAGGGCGCGCATGGGGGAAGTGGTAGCATTCTTCCCCGCCATGCTCGATATCCCGCACCCGCTGCCTCTCCCTGCGAACGAGCCCGTCCTCTCGTATGCCCCCGGCGCGCCCGAGCGCGCGCGGCTGAAAGAGGCGCTCGCGCAGATGAGCAAGGAGTGCCCGGACGTGCCGCACGTGATCGGGGGGCGGGAGGTCCACGACGGAGCGACGTTCGACGTGCGCTCGCCGCACGATCACGCGCGCGTGATCGCGAAGGCGCACGCGTCGAGCGCGGCGCTCGGGCAAAAAGCGATCGACGCGGCGATGGCGGCGGCCCCCGGCTGGGCGGCGACGCGCCTCGAGGATCGCGCGCGCGTCTTCTTGCGCGCGGCCGATCTGCTGGCGGGGCCGTGGCGCGCGACGATCAACGCCGCGACGATGCTCGGTCAGAGCAAGACGGCGTACCAGGCGGAGATCGACGCAGCGTGCGAGCTCGTGGATTTTTTGCGCTTCAACGTCGCCTACGCGACGCGGATCCACGAGCAGCCGGTGAGCGGGCCCGGGATGCTCAACTCGCTGGAGCTGCGCCCGCTCGAGGGATTCGTCTTCGCGGTCTCGCCGTTCAACTTCACCGCCATCGCCGGAAACCTGACGGCGGCGCCGGCGCTCATGGGCAACGTGATCGTGTGGAAGCCGTCGGAGGACGCGAGCCTCGCGGCGTTCCACTTGCAAAGGCTGTTCGACGCGGCGGGGATGCCGCCGGGCGTCCTCAACGTGGTGTACGGAAACGGCGCGCCGGTGGCCGAGGCGTGCCTCGAGAGCCCGCACCTCGCGGGCGTGCACTTCACGGGATCGACGGCGGTGTTCCAGTCGCTGTGGCGCGGCATCGGCGAGCGGATCGCCAAGTACCGCACGTATCCGCGCCTCGTCGGGGAGACGGGCGGAAAGGATTTTGTCTTCGCGCATCCGTCGGCCGAGGTGGAGGGCCTCGCCGTCGCGCTCGTCCGCGGCGCGTTCGAGTACCAAGGGCAGAAGTGCTCCGCCGCGTCCCGCGCCTACGTGCCGCGATCGCTATGGCCGAAGCTGAAGGAGCTCCTCGTCGAGCACACGCGCCAGATCAAGATGGGCGACGTGAAGGACTTTCGGAATTTCATGGGCGCCGTCATCAACGAGCGCGCCTTCACGCGCCTCTCGACGTGGCGCGATCGGCTGAAGAAAGACGCGACGTGCAAGGTCCTCCTCGACGAGGGCTGGTCGCGCGAGAGCGGCTGGTTCTGCGGCCCCACGCTCGTCGAGGTGACCGATCCGCGTCACGACGTGATGCAGACCGAGCTCTTCGGCCCGCTCCTCTCCTTGTACGTGTACGACGACGCGAAGGTGGACGAGACGCTCGACCTCGTCGACACGACGAGCCCCTACGCGCTCACCGGCGCGATCTTCGCGCGCGATCGCGCGGCGCTTCGACACATGAACGCCAAGCTGAGGAACGCGGCCGGCAATTTCTACGTGAACGACAAGCCCTCCGGCGCCGTCGTTGGACAACAGCCGTTCGGCGGCGCGCGCGCGTCGGGGACGAACGACAAGTCCGGCGGGGCGTTCAACCTCCTCCGGTGGGCGTCGCCGCGGACGGTGAAAGAGACGTTCGTCCCGCCCACGTCGGTCGGCTATCCGTTCCAGGGCGCCGAGTAGACCGAGCGCGGGGTGGCGAAGCGGCACGGCGTCGGGAAGAGCGCGCGGAGCGCCGTCGCACGGCTCGAAGAGGTCGTCCTCGCGTCGAGCGGAGCGGACGCGTTCGAGCTCGTGCTCGCGCTCGCCGCCGCGCGCCTCTTCGCGCGGAAGAGCGGCGCAAAGGAAGAAGCGCTCGGCGCGCGCGCGATCCGTACGCTCGTCGGCAAGACCGGCCGCGCATGGAGATGGCTCGCGCTCGAGGGGACGGCCACGGTGCCGGATGATTCGCTCGTGGCCTCGTGGTCGCTCGTCGGCGAGGCCCTCGCGCGCGGGGCGGCAGGCGCGGGCGGCCCTGGCGAAGCGCTCGACGCGATCTTCGAAGAGCTCGTTACCCGCGTCGGAAAGGGGGAAAAGGGGCAGTTTTTCACGCCCCGGCACGTCGTCGATCTCGCCGTGGACGCGCTCGGCCTCGCGGACGGCGAGCGCGTGATCGATCCGGCGTGCGGCTCCGGCGCGTTCCTCACTCACGCGCGCGCGAAGGCGAAGGTGGTGACGTGGGGCTGTGACGTCGACGCGCGCGCGGTGCGGGTCGCCAAGCTCCTCGCGGTCGCGTCTGGCGAGTCGGAGACCACGCGCGTCCGCGCCGATGCGCTCGCCGAGGCCAACGGGCGTGGGCCGTGGCCGAAGCGCGTCGACGTCGTGCTCACCAACCCGCCGTTCGCCGGCGACGTGAAGCGCGCAGGGTTCGAAGTAGCGGATCTCGTGCGCCGCGCGGAGCGGGACGCCTTTTTTCTCGAGCAGACCGTCACGCTGCTCAGACCGGGCGGACGCCTCGCGATCGTCCTGCCGCACGGAAAGGTCGGCGCGCCGGCGTGGGCACCGCTCCGTCGCTGGCTCGTCGCGCGGGCGCGCGTCTTTGCCGTCGTGAGCTTGCCGCGCGAGACGTTCCTCCCGCACACGTCGCAGCGCACGGTGCTGCTCTTCGCGAAGAAGCGCGCGGCCGGTGCGGTGCCGAGCGCGGGCGAGCGGGTCCTCTTCGTCGCGAGCGAGCGCGCCGGGAAGGACGCGGCGGGCGAGCCCATTTTTCGCGGCACCGATGCGCGGTCCCTCGATCACGATCTCGCTGCCGTCGCGTCGCGCCTCCGAGCGTTCCTCGCGAAGGAGGGTTTCGCCGGATGAAAGCGATCGTCCGTGCGCTCTCGGATTTGGGGCCTGACCTGACCTTCGCCCCGGAGCGGCACCTCGCCGCGCGCATCGGGGACGCCGCCGGCCTCACGCTGGGCGGCCTCTGCGTCGAGCGAAACGAGCGCGTCGTCGGAGACGAGCTCGCGCGCGCGGTCGTCCTCGACACGACGCACGCGAAGGACGGCGTCCTCGACGTGCACGCCGCGCGCGCGTCGTCGGCGGCGACCAGTCCGAAGAAGCGCGTGCGCGATGGCGACGTCCTGGTGTCGCGCTTGCGCCCGTACCTCCGTCAGATCGCCCTCGTGCATCCGTCCGCGATCCGCGCGGCGCGAGGCGCGACGCTCGCGTGCTCCACCGAGTTCTACGTCCTTTCGCCCCGGCCGGGAGACGATCTGGCCTATTTCCTCCCGCTGCTCCTCGGCGCCGGACCCCAGGCTGCGCTCGCCGCGGGACAAGAGGGGGGCCACCACCCGCGGGTCCCCAAGGAGACGGTCCTCGGCCTCCGTGTGGACCGGCGCGCCGTCGGCGATCGCGCCCGCTCATCCCGCGCGGTCCGCGTCGCGCTCGCGGCGGTCTACGCGGCGACCGAACACTACCGCCGCCTCCTCCGGTGACCCTGGCGGTCGCGTGCGCCCCTGCTACATTGCCCCTCGCCATGCGTCACTCATCCCTGAGGTTCGCCACGATCAGCCTATTTTTCTCGATCGGCGCGTGTACTGCCTCGGGGAGCGACGACCAGTCGCACGGTCCGGTGTTCGGCCCGAACGACGGCGGCGGCGCGGACGTCACGACGACGGGGGACGGCGCCACATCCCCGCCGGGCGACGGGGCGACGCCTCCTGATGACGCCACTTCCGACGCCCCGCCGCCTCCCCCCGTCGACGGCGGCCAGGATTCCGGACAAGACGCCGGCCAGGACTCGGGCGGCTGCACCGAGACGACCGCGGTCCTCTCCGCCAGCTCGAGCATGCTCTACCAGTCCGTCGCCGTCGGCGGGGGCGCGTGGACGACGGCGTCGGTCGCGGGGACGTTCAGGGGGAGCGCCGCGCTCGTCCCGTTCGGGAGCGGGTTCCACGGCGTCGTCGTCGCCACGGGCAACGCGATCCAATGGACCGCGTGGGGCGGCGCCGCGTGGTCCGCGCTCATGAGCATCGGCGGCGCGGCCACCAGCAGCGCGCCCGCGCTCGCGACGATCGGCGGCACCGAGATCGATCTCGTCTACCGCGGCAATACCGACAGCAAGTACTACCACGGCACATTCAAGACCGGCGCGTGGGACTCGGCGACCGATCCGGTCGGCGGCGCGGCGGCGCAGAGCTTCGGCCCCACCGGCGTCGGCCTCGCCACCATCGGCGGCGCGCTCGTCCTCTCGCACGCGGGCGGCAACAACACGAACCTGTACGCCGAGGGCCTCGCCGCCGGCACGGGGATCCCTGTAACCGGCGCGCAGACCGAGGCGCTGCTCCCGCCGATCCTCGCCATGAACGGCGGCGCGAACGACGCGATGGTCCTCTACGTGCACCTCGGCGACTTCAGGATCAGCTGGGCCACGCGCGCAGGTGCGACGTGGACCGACCACGGCGCGATCGACACCACGCTCTTCACGGGCACCGGGATCCCCGTCGCGGCCTCGGCGCTCGCCGGCGGCAAAGCCGTCCTCGTCTACCAGGGCTCGAACGGCAAGGCGTACGCGAGCCTCTTCGACGGCTCGACGTGGTCGGTCCCCGCGACGAACCTCGATCCTGGCGCGCTCGGCGGCCTCCCCGCGATCGCGCCCGGCGCGTGCGGTGACGACGCGATCATAGCTCTCCCGATGGCGAGCGGCGCGGCGAAGACCGTTCGACTTCGCGCGGGCGCGTGGCAGCCGGCGGCCGACGTGAGCGGCACGAGCGGGACGAACGTCGTCGCGATCGCGACCGCGAACTGAAGAGGAGCGAAGCGCAGCGTAGCGAAACGCTCCTGACGCGAGCCCGTCGTCACCGCGAGGGGCGACAGCCGATCAGGATCGTGCGTTTGAGGTCGAGGACGCGCGACGAGCGCGGCGCGAGGTGAGCGGCGCGTTCGGTCGCTTCGATCGCCCGCACGCAGTCGGCGCCGTCGAGGGCGGTCTGGGCACGGGCGAGGCGCGCTTCGAGATCGAGGGTGGCGAAGGGATCGGTGAGATCGCGAACCAGGACGAGGAGGCCCGACGCGACGATCAACAGAAGAGGGCCTGCGACGAGCCCGCGCGCGACGCCGCGCGAATAGACGACGCCCGGTCGCCACGCGATGGCGAACGCGGCCCCCGTGACCGTCCCGCCGACGTGGGCGGCGTTGTCCGAGCCGATGAAGAAGCCGAGGCCGATCGTGAGCGCCAACCACGTGAGCATCGCGCGCACGATCGGGCCTCGCCACCCTTGCAACCGGACGCCGAGCACCAAGGCCGCGCCGAGCACGCCGCAGATCGCACCCGAGGCTCCCGCGCTCAGCCGCTCCTGCTCGCCGAACCAGCCCCACGCCGCGCTCGCCGCCGCACCTACGATGCCGCTCGCCACGTACATCGACGCGAGGCGCGCTTGGCCGACGGTCCGTTCGACGACGCCGCCCATCTGCCGCAGCGCCGCCATGTTGAAGGCGATGTGCATCAGGGAGAAGTGCACGAAGCACGACGTGAGGAGCGTCTCGACGCGGAGCTCACCGAAGACGAACGGCGGGTAGTTCGCGCCGGAGGCAAGGATCGCCCGCGTCAGGCGCGCGGCCTCTACCGGGTCGCCGCTCGTCATCCCGGACAGGACGTGCGCGTCCTTCAGGTACGCGAGCTGCCCGACGAACACGAGGACGTTGGCGATCAGGATCGCGGCGGTGATCGGCGCGCCCTGGAGCCCGATCCGCGCGAGCCCGCGGCGCCCGTGCTCGTCGTCGCGCTCGTCGCCGCTCACACACCGTGTCATACCTCTTTCCACGCGAAACCCTGCGCTTTTTTGGCCGGCGACGGACCGAGCTGCTAGTCGCTGGTTCGATGGACCGCCTCGTCCACCTCTCCCTCGCCCTGCGACGCCTCGCTCGCCGCACGACCGGCATGCTCGCGACCGCGGCGCTCGCGGCGTGGGTCATCGCCGGCGGCGCGACCGCGCCTTTCGGGATCGGCGTGGCGGTGGCGGTCGTCCTCTGGGGCGTGCTCCTCACGCGCCGCCTGCGCGTGCGCCTCGGGCAAACTGGCGACGGCACCATCCTCGCGGACCTCGAGCTTGGCGCGCTCCTCTCGGTCGGCCTCGACGCGGCGCTCCTGCGCTTCGAGGGCGGCCTCTCCGGCGAGTTCTCCCCGGCGGTGTACGTCCTCGTCGCGCTCGTCGCCGCGTTCGCGCGCCCCGTCGCCGGCCTCCTCGTCGTCGGGTGGATCGTCTTGCTCGAAGCCTTGCTCCGCCGCGTCACCCTCGGCGAGCGCGGGCTCGACGCGCTCATCACGCATGGCGCGTTCGTCGCCGCCTTCGCGCTCCTGAACCTCGCGTTCCTCCGCGCCGAGGTCGCGCGCATCCGCGCCTCCGCGCGCGGCCGCGTCGAGGCCGAGCTCGCGCGCCTCAAGGACGACGCCCGTCGTTACCGCCTCCTCGGCGCCGGCGCCGACGTCGCTGCCCCCGAGCAGGTAACCCGCGATCGTCTCGAGCGATCGAGCGTCGAGGAGATCCACCAATCAGTGCACTATGCACTCGATTTGCTCCGCCGCTCGCTGGATCTGCACACCGCCGTCCTCCTCTGGCTCAACGACGCCGGCACCCACCTCCGCATCAGCGAGCTCTCGACGGCGAGCGACGACATCTACGACGCCCCCTTCGCGGTCGGCGACGGCGTCCTCGGCGCGGTGGTCCTGAAGCGAGAGCGCGTCCGCCTCGACGGCCTACGCCCCTCGTACAAAGTGCCGTACTACGGCGGCCCATGCCCGGTCCGCACGATGATCGCGATCCCGGTGATCGAGGACCAGACGCTCCGCGGCATCCTCGCGATCGATCGCACCGATGCGAAGCCGTTCACGGAGCAAGAGGAAGAGCTCGCCGCGCAGGCTGCGCGCTACTGCCTCCGCGCGATCCAGAACGAGCGCGTCTTCGTGCAGCTCGAACGCGCGAAGGTCGAGCAGGGAAAGCTCTATCGCGCCGCGCAAGCGCTCGGACAAGCGCTCGGCGAGAAGGACGTCATCCTCGCGGGGGTTGGCGCGGCGCGCGAGATCGCGAGCTTCGATCTCGCCGCGATCACCATCTACGACGAGGCAACGAAGCAGCACGAGGTCGTCGCCGCCAAGAGCGAGCAGGGCGACGTCGAGGATCTCGTGGGCGCGCGCTTCGGCCACAACACCGGGCTCGTCTCGATGGTCGTGCAGAACCGCTTCCCGCTCCCCTACAAGGGCGAGCTCGACGCGGCGCACCAGGTCGTCCTCACCAAGCGCTTCCCGTGGCCGAAGCTCCCGAGCCTCCTCGTCATCCCGCTCCTCATGCACGGCCGCGCGCTCGGCACGCTCATCCTCGGCGCGCGCAGGCGTCACGCGTTCGGCGGCGCAGTCAGGCCGACCCTCGAGGTCCTCGCTAGCCACCTCGCCGTCAGCCTGGCCAACGCGCGCATGGTGCAGAAGCTCGAGCAGATGGCGACCACCGACGGCCTCACCGGCCTCCTCAACAAACGCGCGATGCTCGAGGCCGCCGCGCAGAAGGTGAACGCCGCGGCGCGCTTCTCGCGCAAGCTCAGCGTGCTCATCACCGACATCGACTTCTTCAAGAAGGTGAACGACACCTACGGCCACGACGTGGGCGACGTCGTCATCAAGGGCCTCGGCGAAATCCTGAAGCGCCAGAAGCGGACCACCGACGTCGTCGCGCGCTTCGGCGGCGAGGAGTTCGTGGTGCTCTGCGAAGAGACCGACGAGCGCGGCGCGATGCTCCTTGCCGAGCGGATCCGGGAAGAGCTCGGCAAGACCACCTTCCACGCGGCCGGCGTCCCCATCCAGGTGACGTGCAGCCTCGGCGTCGCGACGTTCCCCGAGGCGGGCCGCGACTGGGACGCGCTCTTCAAGGCCGCCGACGAGGCGCTCTATGTCTCCAAGCGCGGTGGCCGCAATCGCTCCACCGCGTGGACCCCGCCGCCGAAGAGCCAGCGCATGCTCGTCGGCTGAGCGTCGCAACGCCGTCTCCGTGGCTCCTTCGGGACACAATGGATGGGCGATGTGTAGGTGCAGCGTCGCTATCTTTTTCCACCGCGCAAGAATTCTGTCTCGCAGTCGAAATCGGCAGGATTTACGGCGAATTTCGTGCGCGCATTCCAGCCCGGGCGTGTTAAGAACGCCGCCACCTGGAGGCACGGAGAATTGAACTCGCTCCTTGGCGTTGGCATCTGTCTCGTATTTGCTTCGTCGGCGCTCGCCGTGTCCGCGTGCAGTGGCGCAGACGAGCATCCGCTGGGCGGCCCGTACGGCGGCTCGTCGACGGCGACGCAACCCGGCGCCGGTGGGGGTGGCGGGTCGTCGAGCGGCGCGATCAGCAGCAGCGGCGACGGAACCAGCAGCGGCGGATCGGGCACGACGAGCGGCAGCAGCGGCAGCGCGAGCGGTGGAACCAGCGGCAGCGCGAGCAGCAGCAGCTCGAGCTCCAGCAGCTCGAGCTCCGGCGGATCGAGCAGCAGCGGGGGCAGCAGCAGCAGCTCGAGCAGCAGCAGCAGCAGCAGCAGCAGCAGCTCCAGCAGCTCGGGCTCGAGCGGCGGTCCCTCGGCGCCCACGTGGTCGACGCTCCACGGCGCCTACCTGAAGAGCGGCACCATCGGCAATTGCCCGCACTGCCACGGCAGCACGAGCTCGCCCTCGGGCGCGTACACGTGGCTCAAGAACAAGGGCTATGCGCCGTCGGTCCTCGTCGATTCGAACCAGTCGTGCCTCTCCTGGTACGGCGGCAACATGCCGTCGAGCGGGACGACGAGCGCGGCGGCGATCAAAGACTTCAACGCGTGGGCCGCCGCCGGCGGGCTCAACAACTGACAGGTCGGAGTCACCTCATGTTCCTTTCGCACAAGGCTCTCTCGGGTTTGCTCCTCGTCGCGCTCGGCCTCGCGTCGGCCGCCTGCACGCACGTCGCGCCGTACGACCGCGCTCGTCTCGCCGATCCGTCGATGTCGATCGCGGATCTCGGCGGGCCGGCCGCCGGTCACGTCCGCGCGGTGCACGAAGGCGCCAGCGGCGGCGGCTCGCTCTCCGAGAGCGGCTGCGGATGCAACTAACCCCACGGCGTAGCCGGGGGTTTCAGGTTCGCTTCATCGCCGTCGTCGTCGCCGCAGTCGGCGCGCTGCTTTTCGCTACGCCCGCCTCCGCCGCCGACGCGCCCACTCCGGCCTCCGCGGTCTCCGTGGTTCCCTCCGACACGAGCACCAAGCGCGCAACGCTGGAGTTCGCGACGTACCGCGACAGCGATCACATCACGGTCGTGACGCCGTCGATCTCCGGCAAGGTCGAGAACGTGACGACCGGCGCGTCGATCTCCGGGTCGTACTTGCTCGACGTCGTGTCAGCGGCGTCGGTCGACATCGTCTCCACCGCCTCGCGCCGCTGGCAGGAGACGCGGCACGCCGGGGCCATCTCCGGGGAGTACAAGCCGCGAGACTTCGGCGTGAGCGTCAGCGGCTCGGCGTCGCGCGAGCCCGACTACTTCGCGTACGGCTTCGCGGTCCAGATGTCCCAGGACTTCGACGAGAAGAACACGTCCATCGTCGGGGGGTACGGCTTCGGCCACGACACGATCGGCCGGGGAAACGTGCCGTTTTCGGTGTTCTCGCGCGACGTGTCGCGCGGCACGTTCAACGGCGGGATCACGCAGGTCATCAACCGCACGACCGTCGCGGGCCTCTCGCTCGACGTGATGATCGAGAACGGCGATCAGTCGAAGCCGTATCGGTACGTCCCGATGTTCTCCGCCGCCGCTGCCGCGAACGTGCCCAAGGGCGCGTCGATCGAGTACGTGACGGCGCACCGTAGCCCCGAGCGGCCGCTCGAGCAGCTCCCGCTGGCGCGACGTCGCCTCGCCCTGACCGGTCGCATCGCGCACCGCTTCGATCGCTCGACCGCGCGCGCATCCGAGCGCATTTATGCCGACACCTGGGGCCTCAACGCCTCGACGACCGACGCGCGCTGGGTGTTCGACGTCGTGCCGCGCGTGAGCCTCGGGCCGCACACGCGCTTTCACGTCCAATCGCCGGTGTCCTTTTGGCAGCGCGCGTACACGTCGAGCGGGCAGGGGTGGAGCCTCCCCGAGTTTCGCACCGGCGACCGCGAGCTCGGGCCGCTCTGGACCCTCATGGGCGGCGGCGGCGTCAAGGTCAACGTCGGCAGCGACGCGGAGCCGCGCAAGTGGGTCGTCGGCCTCGACGCGGACTTCATGTACACGGCCTTCTCGAACGATCTGTTCCTTACGTCCCGCACGGGGCTCATCGGCGCGATGACGTTGGAGGCGGAGCTATGAACGCTCGCGCCGCACTCGTCCTGGCGCTGCTCTTCGCCGCGTGCGCCGATCCGGTCCACGACAACGAGGTGTCGGCGCTCGGGCCCGAGCAGGGGAGCACGGGACCCGAGCATCGGCGCGGTCAGCCATGCCTCACGTGCCACGGCGGTTCGGGGCCGGCGTCGGCGCAGTTCGCGATGGCGGGCACCGTGTATGCCGTGAAGGCGCAGGACGCGCCGCTGTCCGGCGTCGACGTCACGATGACCGACGCGACCAACTCGGTGAAGCACGCGACGACGAACGCCGCCGGCAACTTCTACGTCGCGCACGACGCGTGGTCGCCGAGCTATCCGGTCCACGTGAAGTTGAGCCTCGGCGGCTTCGACACGGTGATGGGCACGCACATCGGGCGCGACGGCTCGTGCGGTAGCTGCCACTTCGAGCCGCGCGGCGCGACGACGCCGGGGCACGTGTACTTCGTCGCCGACGTGGCCGATCTGCCCCCGGGGGCAAAATGAGCGCGCGGCGCACGGGCATCGTGTGTCTCGCGTGGTCTACGCTGGCCGCGCTCGGGATCGCCGCGCTCGGCGCGTGCACGACCGCGCCCGCCGACTCCCGCATCGGCGTCAACGCGCCCGACAGCGCGCAATTTCCTCCGGTCGCCGACCTCCTCATCCATCGTTGCGGCTCGCTCGACTGCCACGGAAACCGCCAGCGGAACCTCATCATCTGGGGATGCGAAGGGCAGCGCCTCGACCCCGCCGACGCGCCGGGCTGCCGCGCGCAAGGTGGAAAGAACACGAACGACGCCGAGTACGCCGCCACGTTCCGTTCGCTCGTCGGTCTCGAGCCGGCGGTGATGAGCTCGGTCGTTTCCGGGAAGGGCGCCGATCCCGAGCTCCTCACGTTCGTCCGAAAAGCGCGCGGGACCGAGGAGCACAAGGGCGGTCAGCTCTTCGTGGCGGGAGACTCCCAAGACGACTGCGTGACGACCTGGCTCGGCGGCCACACCGACACGAACGCGTGCACCTCGGCGCTCGCGGGCACTCCATGAGCGTCCGCCTCCGCGTCGCGCTCGGCGTCTCCTTCGTGGTCCTCGTCGCCGCGACCGGCGACGCGCGCGCGCAAGATCGAAGGGCAGAGGCGGCCGCGCGCGAGGCGCTCCAGGCGGCGCAGGCCGACTTCGCGACTGGCGCGCTCGAGAAGGCGATCACCCGCTTGCGCAAGGCGACGCGTGGATGCCCGAAGTGCGCGCCCGCGACGCGCGCCCAGCTCCTACGCGACTCCGGTGCGATCGAGTTCCAGAGCGGCGACGAGGACGGCGGCTACCACGCGTTCACGGAGTCGCTCAAGATCGAGCCGAACGCGGAGCTGTCGCAGCGCTACGCGAGCGCGCCGGTTCGCGTGGCGTGGGACGCCGCGAAGGACGAAGCCCAGGCCGCCCTCTCGCCGCAGCCCGCCGGTGACTTCGTCCACACGCCGGCCGCCGAGCAGACGATGCGAACGCCGCTACCGATCTACGTCGAGGTCGACGCGCCCGTCACCAAAGTGACCGTTCGTTACAAGGCGACGGGCGCGAAAGAGTTCGGCCGCCTCGAGCTCGGGCGCGTGGGGACGGGGTGGGGAGGCGTCGTCCCGTGCGACGCCGTGAAGCTCGGCGTCATGCGCTACTACGTCGTCGGGGTCGACGCGTCGGGCTCACCGGCCGCGACGTCAGGAGATCCGAAAAGGCCATTCTACGTCGGGATCCGCCGAGAGATCACGTCGCCCGCCCCCTCGCTGCCGGGCGCGGCGCCTCCGAAGCAGTGCGGCCCCGGCGCTGCTCCGACGGAGACGACCGCCCCAGCGCCGAGCCCCAGCGACAAATCGGAGTCCACGCCCGACGGGGCTCCCGACGAGAAGCCCAAGGCCACCCCCGGCGCATTTCCGCGCTTCTGGGTCGGCCTCTCGGGCTCGATCGATTTCGGCTCGAAGCCGTCGGGCAACAACGTCTGCAAGCTCTCCGCTGACGCGCAGCCCGCCAACGACTCGGGCTTCTTCTGCACCGATCCGAACGGCGGCGCGGATTTCCCGGCGAACAAGGCCGTGAGCGACACGCTCGTCAACGGAAAGGCGGGCAGCCCCACGGGCGGCCTCGGCGCGGGCGACGCGCGCGTTCTCCTCTCGCTCGACTACGCGGTGTCGACGAGCCTGCTCGTGGGCGCGCGCGTCGGCTACGTCGCGAACGGGTACCCGGGCACGCGGGCGAGCAAGAACGGCAAGGGCTTCGGCCCGTCGCTCCACTTCGAGGGCCGCGTCACGTACCTCTTCGGTGAAGGCGCGCTGGTAAAGATCGGCTTCGCGCCACTGGTCGTCGGCGGCGCCGGCGTCGCGGAGTACGACGCCAGCCAGACCGTCCAAGTCGCGCGGACCGGAATCGCCGGGCAGCAGGCGATCGTCGCGTGGCGAACCGCGGGGCCGTTCTTCGTCGCGGCCGGTGGTGGCGTGCGTTACGCGCTGTCGCCGACGTTCGGGGTGACGTCGATCCTGAAGCTGACCGCCGCGTTCGGCGGAAGCGGCCTCGTCCCTTACGCGGCGCCGGAGGTCGGAGTCGCGTACGGATTTTAGGCGAGATCACGTCTTGGGGGGGCGCGGGTAGAGGGCGCATTTCCCCTGGACGCACCCGCAGGCGTTTGCGTCGATGGTTCCGCACACCATCTGCATCGAGCACATCTCGCCGGGTTTGCGCGCGACCGCCTTCGCCGCCGCGACGCACGCGGGGGCATGGCAAGGCACGGACGGCGCGCAATCCGCGTCGGTGGTGCATGCGTCGTCGCTCGGGCGCGGGGCGCAAAGAGCGCAGCCACAAAGGACCGGCGTCGGAGTCGGAGTCGGAGTCGGCGTCGGAGTCGGAGTCGGAGTCGGCGTCGGAGTCGGCGTCGGCGTCGGAGCTGCGGCGGCGCAGGCGGCGAGGGCCAAACTCAGCCAGACCAGGGCCCCACGACGCATTGGCCCGTTATACCTCGACAGGGACGGCGTTCGTGCGCATCCTTTCGGCATGCCCGGCGATGACGACAAGAAGACTCCGCACGATCCCGTCGATGACCTGAAGAAGGGCATCGGCCTCCTCTTCCGCGCGGCAAAGTCGGCCGTGGATCAGCTCCCGACCGACAAGCTCGAGAAGGTCGTGGTGACCGGCGTGAAAGAGGTAGGGCGCGCGATCGAGAACGTGACCGATCAGCTCGACCGGCAGATTTTCCACGGCAAGGGCACGGTCCCGCACCCCGAGGACGCGAAGGCACAGGCCTCGGGCGCGAGCGCCGATCAACCCCAGCCTCCCGCCGACGCAGCAGCGCCCCCACCCGTCGCTCCGACCACCGACGCGGCGAGCCCCAGCCCCGACGACACGAAGAAGGACAAGGCGCCGACGCCCGCTCCGCCCGACGACGCGCCGAAGGGACCCCGCGTGGCCTGAGCCCTCGTTTCGAAGTATGGTGCGCGCATGCGTCTTGCCGCACCGCTTTGCGCCGCGCTTTTCGCGTCGCTCGTCGTCGCTCCTCTCGCGTGCAAGAGCTCGTCGTCTGCGGACACGTCGCCCGACGGCGGCGCCGGGACGGATACGCGACCGCCGACGCCGCCGGAATGGAATCGCGCCGTCACTCGCCCCGACGACGCCACCGCGAAGTCGCAGCGTGACGCGTGCAAGTTCGCGCGTGGTGCGTTGCCCGCGGAGACGTTCGGGACCGGCACCCCCGTCGACAAGGACCTCCCCATCGAGACGATCATCGTCGTGATGCAGGAGAACCGCTCGTTCGACTCGTACTTCGGCCACCTCGGCAAGTACGCCGGGCGGAGCGACATCGAGAGCGCTCCGGACACGACGATGCTGCCCGACAAGGCGGGCGGCGCGCCGGCGACGAACGCGTACCAGCACGCGCCGCACATGTGCTTCCTGGACACGAACCACGAGTGGGCGGGGAGTCACCTCGAGTACAACGCCGGCAAGAACGACGGCTTCGTGGAAGCGAACCAGGGCTTCGGCGAGTCGAAGCTCCAGAACCCCACGCCGGACCTGTTCGCCGGCGCCCGCGCGCTCTGGTGGTACGACGAGCGCGAGCTGCCGTTCTACTACGAGCTCGCGAAGACGTTCGGCGTCGCCGACCACTACCACTGCTCGCTGCTCGGCCCGACCTGGCCGAACCGCATGTACTTGTATTCTGCAACGAGCTTCGGCAAGACCGCCAACGTCTTTCCCGACCTCACGACCTACCCGTTCCCCGACAACGACGCGACGATCTTCGACGAGCTCGAGAAGCGCCATGTCGATTGGAACATCTACAACGCGAACGCTCCCGGCGCCGCCGTGGTGGTCGGCCCCGCGATCCTCACGCGCTGGGGCCGCAATCCGCTTCACACGATCGACGAGTTCATGGCGGCCGCCGCCGCCGGCACGCTGCCCAGCGTGGCCTTCGTCGATCCGTACCTCGGCGCCGAGGGGGCGGACCGGTCCGACGAGCACCCGCCGTCGGATCTCCAGGTCGGCCAGAAGTTCGTGAGTGACGTCGTCCACGCCCTCTTCAAGAGCCCGCAGTGGAAGAAGAGCGCGCTCTTCCTCACGTACGACGAGAACGGCGGCATCTACGACCACGTCCCGCCGCCGAACGCCTGCGCGCCCGACGCGACCCCGCCCAAGCTCGAGGGCGGCGACACCACGCCGGGCGGCTTCGATCGCCTGGGATTTCGCGTGCCGCTCGTCGTCGTCTCCCCGTACGCGAAGAAGGGGTACGTGTCTCACGTGCAGTTCGACCACGCGAGCATCGCCCGGTTCATCCAGACCAAATTCAAGATCCCGGCGCTCTCGGCCCGCGACGCCAACGCCGAGTCGCTCGCCGACATGTTCGATTTCTCGCAGCTCGCGTTCGCCGATCCGCCGGCGATTCCCGAGGCGACCGTCGATCAAGCGGCCCTCGACTACTGCAAGACCACCTACGCGAAGTAGCGTCGACCCTGCAACCGGCTACCGAACGCGCGAGGTCAGCGCGTTTCACCCTGGAGAACGGTTCGCGACATAACGCACAGCGCCGTGCTCGGTGCTCACCAGCCGTTCCGCGTTGCGCGTGACGCGGATCAAGCGCTGGACCTCGCGCGCCCCGCCGACTGGCGCGACGAGCACCCCGCCGTCCGGGAGATCGTCCAGCCAGCGCTGCGGGATCGTCTCGACCGCGAACGTCGCGATGATCTTGGAGGCCCCGACGTGCACCGTCTCCGCGATGGTCGCATCTGCACGGATCGCGAGCACGTTCGCGGCGCCACCCAACAGCTCTTGCGCGCGGGCCGCGAGCTCCGCGTCGATCTCCATCGTGACGACGCGCCCGGCGGGACCGACCACGTGCGCCGCGAGCGCGGCCCCGTACCCGGTGCCGGTTCCCAGCTCCAGGAGCGCGTCGCCTGGCGCGAGCTCGGCGAGCGCGAAAGACAACACATACGCGTGCGGCGCGCTGATCGTCGCGAGCCCGCGATCGTCGAGCGGCAGGGGCATGTCCTCCGTCGCGCGCCAGAGGTCTGCCGGGCGTACGAAGCGCTCCCGCGGCACGGCGAGCAACGCCTCGCGAAAGCGCGGCGCGATTGGGCCGAGCGCGCGCTCCACCGTGTCGGCCATCCGGCGCCGCGCGTCCTCGGCGGTCACCGCGGCTCTTCCTCGGGCCGTACGACGAGCGAGGTCATCCGCATGGCTCCCTATGTACCGTCTTTGCCCGCGAGGTGCGTCGACGGACAAGGCGCGGCGGGGCGATCGAGAAAAAGCGCCAGATCCACGAACACTTGGCGCGGTACCAGGGACCGAGAATTCTGCGCGCCGGCGGCCCTTTACGTAACCCGCTTGTCGACGGCGACGAGAGGGGCTATCTGCTCCAGATCTTCCCGTAAAACTGACGCGCGGGCAGCCCTGCCGTTGCGTTTCAGGCGAGGACCGTCACCGAAATGGCCGAAGAAGAAGCGCGCATCGAAGGACGAGGTGAGGCCAAATCGCTGGTCAGCAGGACCAAGCCCTTCACCGTGGAGAGCCGCGCCCGCAGCGTGCTCTACACGGTCACGTCGTTCGCGCTCCTCGGCTCCGCCATCGCGATCGCCGCGCGCCCGTCCGTCACGCCGCTCGAGTGGGCGATGCGCGCGACGGCGTCGACGGTCGCAGGCCTCGTCATCGTGCGCTGTTTCATTCTCTTCCACGACTACTGGCACGGCGCGATCCTGCGCCGGTCGCAGATCGCAAAGGCGCTCTTCTGGGTCTTCGGCCTCATCATCATGACGCCGGCCAAGGTGTGGAGGGACACGCACAACTACCATCACGCCCACACGGCGAAGATCGTCGGCTCGAACATCGGCTCGTACATCATGGTGACGACCGCGATGTGGGAGAAGATGACGCCGAGCCAGCGCACGATGTACCGCCTGATCCGTCATCCGCTGACGATCGCGACCGGGTACTTCACGATCTTCATGCTCGGCTTGGGCGTGTCGCCGTTCCTGCGCGCGCCGAAGAAGAACTGGTCGGCGGGCTTCGCGGTGCTCCTCAACTGGAGCCTCACGGCGCTGATCATCTGGAAGCTCGGCGTGCTCGTGTGGGTCTTCGCGTTCTTCTTGCCGCTCGCGATCGCGATGGCGATGGGCGCGTACCTCTTCTACGCGCAGCACAACTTCCCGGACATGGTCGTGCAGCCGCGCGAGTCGTGGAGCTTCGAGCGCGCGGCGCTGGAGTCGTCGAGCTACATGGAGATGGGGCCGATCATGGCCTTTTTCACGGGGAACATCGGGCTGCACCACGTGCACCACCTGAACCCGCTCATCCCGTTCTACCGTTTGCCCGAGGCGATGGCGGGCATGCCCGAGCTCCAGCCGACGAACAAGACGAGCCTCCGCCTCAAGGACGTGCGCGCCTGCTTCCAGCAGAAGCTCTGGGATCCCGAGACCGGCAAGATGGTCGGCTACCCGGGCTGACCCGCGGGTCAGGCTGACCGCTTCGCGTCAGAACGCAGTCGTTCCGTTCGCGCAGATTTGCTCCGGCCCCTGGCCGTAGTGATCTTTCGCGAACTGCGTGAGGCTCGGCACGTCGAGGCACTTCGCTTTGTAGGTCCAGCCCCACGCGGCCGCGGCGACGGGGACGTCGAGGAGCGGATCGGGCGTCACGACGATTCGCGCGCGCACGGTGGCCTTGTCGCAGATCGGATCGTCGGGCACCGCGTCGCCCACGCTCTTGAGGCCGGCTGCGATGCTCGGGCACCCGTCGCCGGTGTCGCATTTGTAGAGGAGGACGATCGCGCCGTGCTCCAGGTCGTGGACGTAGTACTCGCGCGCGACCGGCGCGCTCCACGTCTGGAAGGCGGCCCACACTGGGTAATGCGGACCGCTCGACGGCGGGTTCGAGTCGTACTCGACGTGCGTGCCGATCGCGACGTGAAGGGCGGGCAAGAACGCCGGGGCGTCGATCGTGATCTCGCAGGGACCGGCGACGTGCACGGGGCCGTCGATGCGCGAGTGATCGACGAGGCTCGCGGCGTCGACGCCGCTCCCGCCGCCGCTGGAGCTGGAGCCGCCGCACGCCCCCGAGCCGAGCACGGCGAAGGGGAGCAGCGCGAGGCCGGCAAAGAACAACTTTCGCACGGGGAGAATGTACCCTCGGACGCGGAGCGATGACAGACGATGCGAAAGAGGCGCCGGGGCCCGTCCCGCGGGCACGGGTCGTCGCGGCGGTGGCGTGGTCCCGGCTCATCGGGGGGCTGCGCTGGCTCTTCCGTGTCGCCGACGCGATGCGCCGTCACCACGCGCTCGACGCGGCGAGCGCGATGGCGTTCCACTTCTTCCTGAGCCTCATCCCGCTCCTGGTCGTCCTCGGCTACGTGCTCGGCTTGCTCGTCCGCCAGCGCGGCGTCGAGGCGTTCATGGACCCTCTCCTCGACGCGGCGCCGCAAATGGCGACCGAGCTGGTGCGTCACGAGCTCGAGCGGCTCGCCGGCGCGACGTCGTCCCCCATCGCGCCGGTCGGCATCTTTGGGTTCTTTTGGATCGCGTCGTCGGGCACGCATGGGCTCATGAACGTGTTCGAGCTCGTCTTCGGCGCGACGAAGCGCCCGTGGTGGAAGAAGCGCGCGATCGCGAGCGTGTGGGTGCTGGGCGCGATCTTGATCGTGTCGGGCACGGCCTGGGGGGTGCTCGCGATCGGCAAGGAGCTCGACACGTGGGAGCCGGTCCCGTCGCCTTCGTCGTCCGTGCGGTCGTCGACCTCGAGCGCGCGCGCGACGTCCTCGGCCATGCCCACTGCACCCGCTGCACCTGCGGCCAGCACGCCGCGCGCGCGAACGCCGCGCCCGCGCCCGGTCGTCTCGCACGCGATGAAGAAAGGCGTCGCGCGATTGGTCAGCACGCCGGCGCAGCGGTGGGGTCTCATCACGGTGCTTCTGGCGCTCGGGCTCGCCGGGCTCGCGGCGTTCTACCGCTTCTCGGTCGAGCACCCTGCGGACGTGCGGCGTCGCGCGTGGCCCGGCGCGTTCGTCGCGATGACGGCGTTCTTGGTCGTGACGTGGGGGTTCGGCGCCTACGTGTCGCAGCTTGGATCCTACGCGCTCTTCTACGGAGGACTCGCGGCGGTCGCCGTGCTGATGTTCTGGTTCTATCTTTCGAGCCTCGCGCTGCTGCTCGGCGCCGAAGTGAACGCGCAGCTCGAAGGTGTGCGCGCGCCTCCGACGAAGTAAGGCGAGGAGCGTCGCGCGACGTCCATGCACCGCGCGCGCATCACAAATGCGCTTGTTTCCTGCGGCTATCGTGCACTCACTCCCTCCCCTGCGCGGGCACATGACGCGTGCGCTTTCGGACCATCTGGATAGTGCGCGAAGTCGTAGCTCCATTCAGGATCAACGTTGGCGGCACCCGGCGTTCTGTTCGACGCCGATAGCCAGTCACCGTTCGTTCACGAATGACCAAACACGCACGCGGGACCCGAGAGACACACCGAGCGGCCAGCCTGGCCGTTGCACTCCTGGCCCTGGTCGCGGGCGGATGCGTGAAGAAGCAAGCGGCGCCCGACGAGAGCATGCTGAAGGCGCTCGAGGTCGAGGAGACCGGTGTCGTCGCCGTCGCGACCGCGCTCGACGACAGCCCGACGCACGTGACCCTCTGTTCCGGCGCGCTGGTCGCGCCCAACCTCGTCCTCACGGCCCGGCACTGTGTGTCGCGCGCCGTGACGGCGACCCCTTCCTGCGACGCGCGCGGCCAGTCGCACAACGGCGACCACCTCGCCGAGGACGCAGACCCGGGCGGCATCGCGATCTACGTCGGCGCGCACGTCCACCCGGACATCGACACGCCGCGCGCGCACGCGATTCGTACGCTCCATCCGAGCGGGCGCGTGCTCTGCGACGCCGACGTCGCGTTCCTCGTGCTCGATCGCCCGCTCACGAACGTCACGATCCTCCCGATTCGCCTGCACGCGTCCGTCGAGCAGGGCGACTCCGTCGTTCCGGTCGGCTTCGGCGGCGGCACGGCGAACGTCGTCGGCAAGCGCGTCGCGCGCGAGCGCAGCACGGTCCTCGCCACCGGCCCTGCGTCGAACTCGGAGACCGGCGCCGTTCTCGGCCCGCGCGAGTTCGAGGTCGACTCGGCGACGTGCCGCGGCGACTCCGGCGGCCCCGCGATCGACATCCGCACCGGCGAGATCGTCGGCGTCGTCTCCCGCGGCGGAAGCTGCTCGGCGAACGGCAACCACGTCTACACGCGCGTCGACGCGTACGCGAAGCTCGCCGCTGCCGCGTTTCACTCTGCGCAACGAGCGGCGCGCGATCAGTCGCAACAAGCTGCACGGTAAGCGCCGTTTCTGCGGTCACCGTGAGGTGATACGCTCACGAAGGTGAAGGGGAGCG
>JBBRLQ010000016.1:0-210748 GCA_038231275.1 Polyangiales bacterium | reverse complement strand
TTGGGGAGTGGAAGAGCGAGGTCGCGTCGCGAAGGAATCCGGACGGGTCGACCTCGTTCATCACCACGACACCAGGCGTCGCGTGGGAGTTCGAGCTCGTTGCCGGTAGTGGGACCAAGCGCACGCTCGCGACCCACGACGGGCAGCACGAGTACGTCTTCGCCGAGCGGTGACAACGGCATCCCAAGCGCCGGCCGTGAACGAGCGCGTGTCAAGAGATGGAGTGCTCCTCGAGCAAATCCGTCGGATGCGCCCTCACTTCCGATAACCGCCCTTTATCGGACGTGACCGAGGCGCTGCCGGTTGCGCTCCCCTACAGCAGGGGTGGACGCAGCACTGAGATCGGGTCTACCTCCAACCATGAGTCCCACCGAGGTGAGCCGGCGCACCTCGACACCTCGCTCGCGCTCATCGAGGGGCCAGCACATCGCGCGGTGCGGCCGTCATCGTCATCGACTTGGGGGGGTGGCGGCGAAGCGACACTTGGTGCAACGATTCGAGCTCAAAGAGGCCGGCCTCTCGCCCTCGCCGAGATCGTGCACGGCATCGAGTCTCGGGGCCCTACAGCGCCATCCGCCGCAGTCGTAGCGCGTTACCAATGACCGAGACCGAGCTCAAGCTCATCGCCGCCGCCGCGAGCATGGGGCTGAGCAGAATGCCCAGCGCCGGGTACAGCACGCCGGCGGCGACGGGCACGCCGAGGACGTTGTAGACGAACGCGAAGAAGAGCCCCTGCTTGATGTTGCGGATCGTGGCCTGACTGAGCTTTCGTGCACGCGCGATGCCATGAAGGTCCCCCTTCACGAGCGTCACGCCGGCGCTCTTCATCGCCACGTCCGCGCCCGTTCCCATGGCGATGCCGACCTCCGCCTGGGCAAGCGCCGGAGCGTCGTTGACGCCGTCGCCCGCCATGGCGACGATGCGCCCTTCGGCCTGAAGCCGCTTCACGGTCTCGGCCTTCTGGTTGGGGAGCACTTCCGCGATGATCTCGTCGATCCCGAGCTTCTTCGCGACCGCAGACGCCGTGGTCTTGCTGTCGCCCGTCAGCATGACGACGCGAATGCCTTGCTCGTGAAGCTCGCGGATCGCAGCGGCGGTCGTGGCCTTGATAGGATCAGCAACGCCGACGAGCCCCGCGATCTTCTCGTCGACAGCCACGAACATCACCGTCTCGCCGTCGGCGCGCATCGCTTCGGCGCGCGCCCCCAAGTCCCCGACGGCGATGCGGAGCTCGTCCATCAGCTTCGCGTTCCCCAGCGCGACGCGATGGCCATCGATCGCCCCTGTCACGCCTTTGCCCGTCATCGAGGCGAAGTCGCTCACTGCTCCCAGCGCGACCTTGCGATCCTTGGCGCCCGAGACGATGGCCGCGGCGAGCGGGTGCTCGCTCCCTTGCTCCAGGCTGGCAGCCAACCGGAGGAGCGACGCCTCGTCCCCACCGGGCACGATGGCAGTAGAAGCGAGCTTCGGTTTGCCCTCTGTAAGCGTGCCCGTCTTGTCCACGACGAGAGTGTCGACCTTTCGCATGACTTCGATCGCCTCGGCGTTCTTGAACAGCACGCCGACCCCTGCTCCCTTTCCGGTCGCCACCATGATCGACATCGGCGTCGCGAGACCGAGCGCGCACGGGCACGCGATGATGAGCACCGCGACCGCGTTCACGACGCCATGCGCCATCCTCGGCTCCGGTCCGAAGATCGCCCACACGACGAACGTGGCGATCGCCGCGAGCACCACCGCGGGGACGAAGTAGCCGGCGACGACGTCGGCGAGCTTCTGAATGGGCGCACGGCTCCGCTGCGCCTCGCCGACCATCCGAACGATCTGTGCGAGGAGCGTGCCTTGGCCGACTCGTTCGGCCTGCATCACCATCGAGCCGGTGCCGTTGATCGTCGCGCCGATGAGGCGGTCCCCCTTAGCCTTCTCGACGGGGATCGACTCGCCTGTCACCATCGACTCGTCGATCGAGCTCGTGCCCTCCGTCACGACGCCGTCGATGGGGACCTTCTCGCCCGGACGAACTCGGAGGAGATCGCCCACGGCTACGGCGTCGACCGGCACGTCCTCTTCCACGCCGTCCTTGCCGATGCGTCGCGCGGACTTCGGCACGAGGTGGAGGAGCGCGCGGATCGCGGCGTTCGTCTCGCTACGCGCGCCGAGCTCGAGCACCTGTCCGAGGAGTACGAGCGCGACGATGACGGCCGCCGCCTCGAAGTACACGGCGACTACGCCGCCTTCGCCGCGGAACGCGGGCGGGAAAAGCGCGGGCGCCAGGAGCGCGATGACGCTGTAACCGTACGCGACCCCGATTCCGAGGCCGAAGAGCGTGAACATGTTCAGGCTGCGGCTGACGACCGACCGCCATGCGCGCAAGAAGAACGGCGCAGCGCCCCAGACCACGACGGGCGTCGCGAGCGCGAACTCGATCCACGCCACCGCCCGCGCGCCGAGCGCATGGTGAAGCGGCATTCCGGGGAGGAGCTCCGACATCCCCATCAGGAACACGATCGCCGCGGGCCCGATCGACACGAGGAACCGCCGCCGCATGTCGACGAGCTCGCTGTTCGGCTCTTCGTCGGCCGTGACCGTGCGCGGCTCGAGCGCCATCCCGCAGATCGGGCATGCGCCAGGGCCGTCCCGCACGATTTGCGCGTGCATCGGGCAGACGTACTCCGTCTTGGCTGCCGAGGATCCGGTCGGCGGAGCCGTGGGCGAGGCCACGGCGTGGAGGTGCTTCGCGTGATTCATTGAGCTCTTCCTTCCTCGTGATGCAATGGCTACGCGCCGCAACGAGCGTGCCGTGCGCGTCTTGGAGCCGTGTAGTCCAGCTAAATTAAGTGCGACATTGCGGCATCTGTCGCAGTTCACGTCGAGCATCCACGTGCCGGACACGTAGGCCCCGCGTTGACCGTGACGGCGGCG
The DNA here is from genome assembly GCA_038231275.1 of Polyangiales bacterium. GTDB lineage: Bacteria > Myxococcota_A > Polyangia > Polyangiales > Polyangiaceae > JANYHK01. The sequence continues at coordinate 207,826 of JBBRLQ010000016.1, read as the reverse complement.
TCGGTCCCGTATGGATCGAGGGCGACTTCATCTGTGCGTGTCCGCGGCGGCGTACCCGGCGGCGACGACCGCCGCGACCAGCCTGCTCGACGGAACGGAGACTTCGTGGTCGATGACGGCGCTACCGCTTCGCTCGACCTGGGCGCCTCGGACCCCCTCGACCGCCAGGAGCTCCTTCCTGACGTGCGCCACGCACGAGCCGCATGTCATTCCTGCAATCACCAAATGTGTCTCTTTTGCTTCCATTGGCAACCTCCGCGGCGGCGGATCAACGTCGCTCGCAACTCGATGACGTGGCGCACGCGAATCCATTACACCGACCGAGTGGGGGGCCGTTGCGGCGAGCCGGCGAGCCCGGCCCGGTTGACCAACCTCCCGCGGCGCCGCATGAATGGGCGATGGCCGAGCCCTCCCCACCGCCATCGGCGGACTCCCGTCGGGCAGAACTCAGCCACGCGTTGGCGCAGCACCGGGCCGCGTTCGTCGCGTTTGTGGGGCGCCGCGTGCGGGACCGCGCGACCGCGGAGGACCTCGTGCGGGAGGCCTTCGAGCGCGCGTTGCTGCGCGTCGCCGAGGTGCGCGACGAGAAGCTCGTCGTGCCGTGGTTCTATCGGACGCTGCGAAACGCCGTCGTGGATCACCATCGCCGACTCGGCACCGCCGACCGCGCCCTGACGGCCTGGGCGGCCGAGGCAGCAACCGCCGACGACGCTCACGAGCACGCTGCGCCCCGCGTCTGCCCGTGCGTCTCGCAGCTCGCGGAATCGCTCAAGCCCGAGTACGCCGAGGCACTGCAGCGGATCGAGGTGGACGGAGCAGCGGTCCGAGACTTCGCCGTGGAGCGCGGGATCTCGAGCTCCAACGCCGCGGTTCGCGTCTTCCGGGCGCGCGAGGCGCTGCGGCGCGGCGTCGTCGCCACGTGCGGCGCGTGCGCGGCGGCGGGATGCGCCGACTGCACGTGCGTCGGCGACGCAGCGAAGGCGAGCTCCGAGTGAGTTCCATCTTGGCCGGAGGAGAGTCGGGGGGCTTCGCGAAGTAGCAGGTCCCGACGTACCTGGGTCCTCAAGTTACGCCGTCCGCGATCGGTTCGCCGCCGGAGACCTCCGCCGCGCGCAGGGGAGCAGGCTCGAAGCCTCGCCGGCCCTTCCACAAGGTAAAAATCACTGGGTAGATGAGCAGCTCGAGCACGAACGACGTGAGGACCCCGCCGACCATCGGCGCGGCGATGCGCTTCATCACGTCGGCGCCCGCGCCGTGGCTCAGCATGATCGGGAAAAGCCCGGTCAAGATCGCCATCACCGTCATCATCTTCGGGCGGATGCGCTTCACGGCCCCCTCTTCGACGGCGGCTCGCAGGTCGACGAGGCTCCGCATGCGACCCTCGGCCTTGAAGCGCTCGTATGCTTGGTCCAGGTAGAGAAGCATCACGACGCCGGTCTCTGCGTCGACGCCGGCGAGGGCGATGATGCCGACCCACACGGCGACGCTCATGTTGTAGTGGAGGATCCAGAGGAGCCAAAACGCCCCCACGAGCGAGAACGGCACGGCGAGGAGCACGATGCCGACCTTCATCGCGTTGCGCGTGCTCAGGAAAAGCAGGACGACGACGAGCGCGAGTGTGACCGGGATCACGATCTTTAGCCGCTCGGTCGCCCGCTGCATGTACTCGTACTGGCCGCTCCACTCGAGGGTGTACCCCGGCGGGAGCTTCACGCCCTTGGCGACCGCGGCCTTGGCGTCCTTCACATAGCCGCCGAGGTCGCGGTCCCCGACGTCGACGTAGACGTAGCCGAGAAGCTGCGCCTGCTCTGTTCGCAAAACGGTGGGTCCGGTCGTCGCGGCGATGTCCGCGACCTGTTCGATCGGAATCTGCGCGCCGCCCGGCGTGGAGATCAACGTGCGGCGGATGGCCTCGATGTCCGTGCGGTAGACGCGCTGGTACCGAACGTTGACAGGGTACCGCTCCCGCCCTTCGAACGTTGTGGTCACGTTCGCGCCGCCGATGGCCGATTCGATCGCCATCTCGACGTCCGCGACGTTGAGCGCGTAGCGGGCGATCTGGTCGCGCTTAACCTTGAAGTCCAGGTAATACCCCCCCGTCACGCGCTCCGCGAAGACGTTTCGACTGCCTGGGACCGCCCCGAGCGCCGCCTCGATCTGCGCGCCGATGTCGTTGATGTGTCCCAAGTCGGGACCGAAGACCTTGATGCCGACGGCTGTGCGGATGCCCGTGGAGAGCATGTCGACGCGTCCCTTGATGGGCATGGTCCAAGCGTTCGCGATGCCCGGCATGCGCACCACGCGATCGAGCTCGGTTTGGAGCTTCTCGATGGTCATCCCCGGTCGCCACTGCGACTCGGGCTTCAGGTTGATGACCACTTCGAACATCTCCGGCGGTGCGGGATCGGTGGCGGTGAGCGCGCGTCCCGCCTTGCCCGAGACAGAGGCGACCTCGGGGACCTGCTTGACCAGCTTGTCGAGCGTTTGGAGAGCTTGCCGCGCCGTCTCGATCGACGCCCCCGGCAGCGTGATCGGCATGTAGAGCACCGTCCCCTCGTACAGGGGCGGCATGAACTCGGATCCGAGCTTCATGAAGACGGGCACGGTGCCGACCATCAGCGCCGCGGCCGCGATGAGCGTCAGCGCGCGATGCCGAAGCACGAAGCGCACGAACGGGTGATACGCCCACATGAGGAAGCGGTTGATCGGGTTCCTCTCCTCCTTCGGGATTTTCCCACGAATGAAGGCCACCATGAGGAACGGGACGATGAGGACCGAGGTTAGCGCCGCGAAGCCCATCGCGAACGTCTTCGTGAAGGCGAGCGGTCGGAAGAGGCGCCCCTCTTGCCCTTCGAGCGAGAAGATAGGCAGAAAAGACACGGCGATGATGAGGAGCGAGAAGAAGAGCGGCCGCCCGACCTGCTGTGCGGCCTCGATCACGAGGTCTCGCCGCGGCCGTCCCGTCGTGTCGTGCTCGATGTTCTGGTGTGCGTTCTCGATCATGATGATCGAGGCGTCGATCATGGCGCCGATGGCGATGGCGATGCCGCCGAGGCTCATGATGTTCGAGCCGAGACCGAGCGCGTGCATCGCGACGAAGGCGAGGAGGATCGACAGCGGCAGTGTCAGGATGGCGACGAGCGCGCTCCGCAAGTGCCAGAGAAAGACGATGCAGACGAACGAGACGATGAGCACCTCCTCGACGAGCTTCTCCTTCAAGGTCTCGATGGACCGCTCGATGAGCCCCGAGCGGTCGTAGGTGGTGACGAGCTCGACCCCTGGCGGGAGCGACGGCTGGATCTTCTCCTTGATCTCCTTCTTGATGCTTTGCAGGACGCTGTACGTATCCACGCCTTGCCGGATCACCACGATGCCGGCCGCCACGTCCCCCTCGCCGTTGAGGTCTGCGACGCCGCGGCGGATCTCGGGCCCTAAGTGCACGCGCGCCACGTCGCGGACGAGAATTGGCGTCCCGTCCGGTCGCGCGCCAAGCGCCACTTGCTCGAGGTCGGCGACATTCTCGATGTAGCCGCGGCCGCGGACCATGTACTCGCGTCCAGTCCACTCGACGACCCGGCCGCCGACGTCGTTGTTGCTCTTGCGGACGGCCGACGCGACGGTGTCGATCGGGATCCCGTACGCGGCCAGCGCGTTTGGGTCGATCTCGATTTGGTACTGCTTGACGAAGCCACCGTACGGCGCGACCTCGGCGACGCCGGGGACGCTGCGGAGGAGGTACTGCACGTGCCAGTCGTTGAGCGAGCGGAGCTGCGCGAGGTCGTGCTTCCCCGTCTTGTCGACGAGCGCGTACTGGAATCCCCAGCCGACGCCGGTCGCGTCCGGTCCGAGCTGGGGACGGACACCCTCGGGGAGGCGGCCCTGCAGACCGCTCAGGTACTCGAGGACGCGGGAGCGCGCCCAATAGAGATCGGTGCCGTCTTCGAAGATGACGTAAACGAAGGAGACGTCGAAGTACGAGAAGCCGCGCACGACCTTGACGCCCGGCGCCGACATGAGCGCGGTGACGATCGGGTAGGTGACTTGATCTTCGACGAGCGGAGGGCTGCGCCCTTCCCAATCCGTCATGATGATGACTTGGACGTCCGAGAGATCCGGGATGGCGTCGATGGGCGTCTTGCGGATGGCCCAGAAGCCGCCGCCCACGATTGCGACCATGAAGAGCACGACCAGGAACGCGTTGCGCCCGCTCCACCCGATGAGGCGCTCGATCATCACATCCCCGGCATCCCCGGCATCCCCGGCATCGGCGGCATGGGCGGCGGCGATGGCGGCGTTGCTGGAGATGGCGGCGTCACTGGCGACGGGGACGGCGACGGCGCCGGGGGCCGAGAATGCACGGAGTGGGACGGCGGTGGGGAGGCGTGGCTGCTTGGCGAGGGCGAGGAAGGTGCGATCGCCGCGGCAGGTGCCGGTTTCCCGTTGCCCATATCCATTCCCGGCATGCTCGCCGACATGCTCTGCATCGCAGCCATGAGATTCGTCTCGGAGTCGACGAGGAACTGCGCTGACGTGACCACGCGGTCTCCCTCCGCTACGCCGGCGACGACCGGGTAGAAGTCGCCGGCCGCAGGACCAACCTGCACGTCGCGAGGCTCGAAGTATCCGTCTGCCAGAGCGAGGAGGGCGTATTTCCTGTCGCCCGTGTCGATGAGCGCCTCCTTCGGCAAGGCGAGCTGGTCGACCGCCTCACCGTGCCAGACCAGCGTGACGTACGTGTCCGGCTTCAACTTCCGGTCGGCGTTCTTGAGCGTTGCGCGAAAACGGACCCGTCGGGTCTGGGGGTCGACCTCGGGGTAGATGAAGTCGACCTTCGCCTTCAGCGTGGCCGCCTGCGCGTAGGGGAACTCGACGTCGATCTCGTCGCCGGGGTGGATGCGCGCCGCCTCGTATTCGAAGACCTGTCCGATGACCCAAACCGACGAGAGGTCCGCCAGTTTGAACGTGGTCATTTCCGGAGTGACGTATTGGCCCGCGAAGGCCATTTTCTCGAGCACGACGCCGTCGAACGGAGACGAGAGCGTCAGCGTCTTGCTCGCGTGGCCGGTCTTCTCGAGGTTGGCGATCTCGGCGTCGGAGACCTCCCAGCGCTTCAGACGGTCGCGCGACGCCTCGAGGAGCCTGTCCGCGCCCGCCCTCGCCTCGGGGATCGGGCCTGAAGCGGCCTGCTGCCGTGAGCGCAGGGCGAGGAGGTAGTCACTCTGCGCGGTGACGAGATCCGGGCTGTAGATGGAGAAGAGCGGTTGGCCTCGCCGGACGGGCTTGCCCACGTAGTCGACGAACAGCTGCTCGACCCAACCCGCAACCCGAACGTGGATCTGGGCGACGTGAGCTTCGTCGTAGGCGAGCATGCCGACCGTTCGCACGACGCCTTCCACGTGCTGTCGCTCGATGGTTCCGGTGCGTACTCCAACGAGCTGCTGTCGCGTTACCGAGATGTAGACCGCTTTGCTCCCAGCGCCCGCGGGCGGCGGGGGGACCCCGTTTTCGGCGCTCATGGGCGCAGGGGTGGGGGCGGCGCTACTGACTTTGCCGATGCGAACTCCCAGTGCGGTTCCCGCGCTTCCCGCCAAGGCCGCCGTCAGCACGAGCGCCACCCATCGCATCGAGTGCCGCGGCCGCACCGAAAGCACCGTCGCGGTGTCGGGCTCCTCTTGCTGCGTGGGGTTCCTCGCGAGCTCGGTCATCGAGTCCCGCAAGTGCATCACTCGAGCCATACGCTCGAACGTCGGCATGAGACTGGAGGGGGCCCGATCTTCACGCTGTCTTTGCGCGACCACGCAGGATGTGCATGCGGATCCCTCGCGCAGCATCCAACGCGCGTGCGCGGATCGGGGTCCAATCCTTGCTCTCGAAGATGCCGTGCCGAGCGGCGGATCAACATGCAGACGACGGAACCGGGCGCGCGGTGCGCCCGCAGCGCGGTTCGTGACCACCGTGCTCGTCTGCGCGTGGACGCTCCTGGCGGCGGCCGCACAGGCCGAGGAGGCGGCGCCTCTTCCCGCTCTCCTCGACGCGCCAACCGTCGTGCGGCTCGCGCGCGAGCGACGCTCCGAGGTGGCAGCGGCGCGGGCTCGAGCTGCGGCGGCTGCCGAGCGTCCCAAGATCGTCGCCGCGCTGCCCGACCCGATGGTGATTACGCAGGTCAACCATTTCCCCTTCGACGCGCACAGCATCAGCGGGAGCCTGACGCTGCAGCAGGAAATTCCGATGTCGCGCGTGCGCGGCAACCGGCAGCGCGCCGCCGAAGCGGACGCCGATCGTTTGGGCGCCGACACACGCCGGGTGGCCCTGGACGTCGAGCTCGAGGCGCTTCAGGCGTTCTACATGCTGGCGGAGCGCCGCGAGATGCCGCTCATCCTCGACGAGCAGATCGCAATCACCGAACAGCTCCTCGTCCTTGCCCGCGCTCACTACGCCGCGGGCCAAGGCATGCAAGCCGACATCTTGCGCCTCGATAACGAGGCGGCGCGCTTCCGGTCCGAGCGTCGCGCCGTCGACGCGGATATCCGTGGCGCCGAGGCCATGCTCGATGCGGTGCTCGCGCGCGACGTGACCGCGCCCATTCCGGCCCTAGCGTGGAACGACGAGCTGAACGATCCGCCGGCCCTGGATGCCCTCGTCGGAAAGGCGATCGCGAACCGACCCGAGCTCGGCGGTGCCCGCGCGGAGCGTCGTCGCGCGCTCGCCGACGTCGATACGATGAACTCGATGTACGGGCCCATGGCGCTGCTTCGCGCCGGGCCCTCGTACATGACCAGCGACGGGCCTGGGGTCATGGTGATGGTCGGCATCAGCGTGCCCATATGGCGAGAGCGTCTGGGCGCCGGCGTCTCGCAAGCGCAAGCGATGGTCGCCGCGTCGAGCGCCGAGATCTCGGCGCTCGAGCGCATGATCGTCGGGAACCTCGCCGTCGCTCGCGAGAGCGTTCTCGCCGAGCGGATTCGACTTCTGGCCCTTCGTCAGGACATCCTGCCGCGCGCGCGGCAAGTCGTAGCGAGCGCAACCGGCAGCTTCGCAGCGGGCCAAGGCTCGATGCTCGCCGTCCTCGACCCGACGCGCGATCTCCTCGAGATCCGCATGCAGGAGCTCGCGGCGCGGCGACGGCTCGGTCTTGCATGGGCGAAGCTGCGACGCGAGGTGGCGGACTGAGCGCCACGCATTTCCGATGACCGAGACCGAGCTTCGCGCGACGGGCTGCGGCGCGTGAAGCTGTAGCCTCGCTCGAGCGCACGGGCGCGAATCCTCTGCGTCGCTGCGCATCGCGCGGCGGGGCTCGCGGTGCTCACCGTGGTGAGCGGAATCGTGCTCTGGGCGCTTCGCCTGGCCCGATGGCTCCGCGCGCGCCGACAAGCCGCGCGGGCGTGAGGCGCCTCAGCGCGAGCCGCGAAACCGAATGGCCTTCGCGCTCAGGCTCGTGCCCTGACCCTCGCCGCCTTCGCCGTGCTCGAACTGGACCTCGACGAGCAGGTCCGCATGGACGTCGCGCGCCTTCGCGAGGAGCGCGGCGAAGGCGTGCTCTTCGCCGCCCATGTCGCCTTTCACTTCGAGCTTGCTGATCACGTCGTACGCGCGCCCCTTCAGAAGATCGTTGCACCGCACCGCCATCCCCGCGAGGTGCGTCGGCTCCTTGCCGCCCTCGCCGTGCTCGAACTCGACGTTGATGATGGCGTCGGCCCCGAGCTTGGCCGCGCGCCGCTTGAGGGCTTCCAACGATTGCTGCGTGCTCCCCATCTTCTTGTGCACGTCCACCGGGCCGAGAGCTTCGACCGGGCAGCCGATGTCGCCGGTCTGCATGACCTTCACGTGCTCGGCCCGCGCGACGGTGACCGGATCGTCGGGGATGGCGTCCTCGTCGTGATCGGCGCCAGCCGCCTCGGCCCCGTGCTCGTCACCCCCCGTCATCGCGGGGCGCGTCTGGCGCTCGCACCCCATGACGACCATCGAGCACGCGAGCAGTGAAATCAGAACTCGTCGCATGGCAGTCTCCTTTGCTTCTCAATCGACGGGATAGGGAACGGCGGGCAGGAAGCGCACGGCGAGGCCCGACAGGTGTGTTGGCTCGCCCTGAGCTTCGCCGTGGTGGAACTCGACGCCGACGACCGCGTCGGCGCCGAGCTGTGAGGCCTTGAGTTGCAGCGTGCGAAGAGCGCCGTCGTGCTTGCCCATCTCCTCGTGCGCGTCGACGACCCCAACGACCTGCGATGGGCGGTCCAGGTGGGTTGACTGAAGGATGAGGACGCGCGACGGATCCACGCCGGCTCGCGCCGCCGGCGGGATCGGCGGAGCCTCGGACCCGGCCATGTGGCCCGTCGTTTCGAAGACGGTGACGGGGTACGACAGGTTCTGGGAGACCGAGTACGACGACACCGGGTGATACTCGGGGTGAGATTCGCTCGCGCATCCCGCAAGGGGCAGCGCCGCGAGCGAGATCGAGAGGAGCTTGTTCACTGTGAGCCTCTGCGACTCGTCTACTTCATGCTGCGTGCCACCCAAGAAATCCGGGCAAGATGGCAGGTCGAGCATGAGCGGTGACACGGCGACGTCGCCGCCGCCCCGCAGATGGGCGCGCGCGGGCCCGTTCGCCCCAGCCTGTCGTCACTGGGGCGGGCGCTTTTCCGCGGCCCCCGCGCGGACCCCTACACACCGCAGACGCTGGCACGCGCCGCGCAAGGTGAGGAGGCACATGACCATTGGAACGAGCCTCGCGATTTCGGCGATCCTTGGAATCGTCGCCGGGTGCGCCGGCGCGGCGGGTGATTCTAAGGCGGCGCGCACGGACGCGCCGAGCCCCGCCACCATCGCCGCCGACAAGCACGCGTGCGGCGGTCACGAGGGAGGCTCGTGCGGCGCCATCGACGCGCCCGACGCCGGCCATCGTTGACCGTCTACGGTCAGACCCGCTTCGCGAGGTACGGCGCCAGCTGCCGGTCCATCCAGGTCTTGACGGCGAACTCGGCGCCGGGAGCCTTGCGCTCCAAGTAGTAGGCCAGGAGGTCGCGCAGCTCCTTCGGTACGACCGACGCCTTGCCATCCTTGTCGGTGAGCACGTAGACGTTGCAGGCCTTGCGTGAGAAGGCGCGCAGGTAGAAATAGCTCTTCTCGTGCGCCGCGCGCGCGGCGAGCGCTGACGCCACGATGCGGTGCATCGCGTCAGGCGGTACGGCGGGCGCGTCCGCGCTGGTCCCGATGACGACGCGCGGCTGGGCCCCGCCAAAGTCGACGCGGTACCAGCGCTCCTCCCCGTCAGGGAAGACGACGGCGGCCGCGTACGTCGCGCCGCATTGCCGGTACTCCGCGACCACCGGATCGCCGGCGTCGTACGCTTGCCGGATGAAGCGTAGGAACCCCGCCATGCACTCGTCCACAGCGTTCGTGAGGCGCTCCGGCGGATAGCCGTCGGGGTTGGGATCGCGCAGCGCCGGCACCTCTCCAGTGGAGTCGAAGCGCAAGCGCGCGGTATCGTCCTCGAGCATCGTCGCGAGCGGCGACGACGATGCGGTGTGGGCGACCGCGTCCGGAGAGATCTCGAAGACGTCCCCAGGATTGGCGATCCGCGCCTGGACGTCGGGAGCAACCTTCGCGAGGTCGGCCAGAAAACGCTCGCGCGCCATCGGAAATAGGAGCGAGTTGCACCAATCCATTCCGGGGCCGGCGAAGCGGAAGCCCGCCGAGCCCGGCGCGACCATCCTCGGCCGGATGGCCATGACGTTCCGCAGGTTCATCTCGTGCGTCTCGTACGGGAACGCGAGGGGGCGACTCTCGAAAAATCCGAAATTCTGGCTCGCGTACATCGCGAAGAGCAGATCGATCTTGCCGACACGCGCGAGCGTCGATGCGGCCGTCTCCGGGGCGACGATGGTGTCGACCTGATTCCAGAACGTGCCGCTGCGATCCTTGAAGACCACGCCGAACTCGACGATGTTGGAGACGCTCGAGAGAGTCGTGAGCAACTCGTACTTGCCGGCCTTGATTTGCGTGAGCGGCTCCGCGGCGTTGACTCTCTTGAAGCCGAGCTGCTGGAGCGCGTACGTGATCAGAGGATCCTTCGGACAGAGAACCTGAGCGTCGCGAGAGACGCGCGCGAGCGACGGGACGTCGAAGTGATCCAAGTGCGCGTGCGAGATGATCAAGACGTCGATCGGCGGGAGCTTGTCCACGTGCACTTCGCGTCGCGGGCACGACACGACGGCGGTGTCCTCGAAGGGGTCCAGGAATACCGGGTCCATCAAGCAACGGGCGCCGTCGAGCTCGACGAGAACCGACGCGTGACCGAGGAGGGTGACCTTCATGAATCGAGAAAGTAGATCACGCTCCTCTTCCTGCGTCCAGGCAGCGCGCTCGTGCGCTCCCGATTCCTCGTCGGGCACGCCAGTGCTAGAACGCCGACCGTGCGTTTCTCTCTCCGCGTGCTTTCGATCGTCGTGCTTCCCGTATCGCTCGCGGCGCTCGCCTGCGTGGGCGACCCCATCGAGCCGGCACGGGCCCCCGATCATCCCGCCAACCCGAACGCGTCCGAGGTTTCCTTCGTGCCCGCGGGCTCGCTCAGCGCGACGACCCCGGCGAGCAGCGCGCCGCCGCCCGCGGCGTCCGCGCACGATCATCAGCACATGGAGATGAAGTGAGCGCGACCAAGAGGAGGGCGCTCGCGCCGCTGCTCGCGCTCGTCGCGGGCTGCGCGTCTACGTCGCCGGAGCCCGCGTTTCGCGACGTCGCGAAGGCGGTGGAGCAAAGGTCGGCGCAGCGCGTCCAGTGGAACCAGGCGGGAGCCGCCGACAAGGACGTCGAGCGGGCCGTCGACGGGATGCTCGCCAAGGAGCTCACCGTCGACGCCGCCGTTCAGGTCGCGCTCCTCTACAACCGATCCCTCCAGGCGACCTACGAGGAGCTGAGCATCGGCCAGGCCGACGTCGTTCAGGCGGGCCTTCTGAAAAACCCGGTGTTCGGCGCGCGGATGACGACCGCGGAGCGCGACACGCTCGACCCGAACCTCGTCTTGAACGTCACCCAGGACTTCTTGAGCGTGCTGTTTCTGCCGGCCAAAAAGGCGATCGCGGAGAAGCAGCTCGAGGGGGCCAAGCTGCGCGTCGCCGATGCGGTCCTCGACCTCGCGGCGGAAGTACGCACCGCGTACTACGGGCTCCAAGGCACGATGCAAGTGCTCGCGATGCGGCGCGCGGTCCGTGACGCAGCGCAGGTCAGCGCGGAGCTCGCCGAGCGGCAGAACTCGGCCGGCAACGTGAGCGATCTCACGCTGGCCACCGAGCAGGGCCTCTTCGAGCAGATCCAGCTCGACACGTCGCGCAGCGAAGCCGACGTCGCCGCGGCGCGCGAGCGTTTGACGCGCCTTATGGGGGTCTGGGGCAAGCGGGCCGCCTTCCGGCTCACCGAGAAGCTCCCGGAGCTTCCGAAAGACGAAGTGCCCCTCGAGCACCTCGAGTCGGCGGCCGTCGCGCAGCGCCTCGACTTGCAGGCGTCGCTGCGCGAGGTTCAAACGCTGGGGTACGTGCTCTCGCTGGCGCGGTCGGGTCGCTGGATCGGTGCCCTCGACGTTGGCCTCGAGGGCGCGCAGCTGAAGGACGGAAACATCGCGCTCGGCCCCTCGGCGAGCGTCGAGCTGCCCATCTTCGATCAGCGGCAAGCGGCGATCGCTCGGGTCGAGGCGGCGCTTCGCGCGAGCGAGCATCGGTACGCCGCGCGCGCCGTCGACATCCGCTCGGAGGTCCGCGCTGCACGCGATCGCCTGAGTGCGAGCCGCACCATCGTCGAGCGCTACCAGCGCGTCCTCATCCCTCTGCGCGAGCGAATCGTCGCGCTGTCGCAGCAGGAATTTGACGCCATGCTGCTCGGCGTCCATCAGCTCCTCCTGACCAAACAGAACGAGGTCACGGCGTACCGGGAATTCATCGAGTCCGCGCGCGACTACTGGATCGCGCGATCGGACTTGGAGCGCGCGGTCGGCGGTCGACTCAGCCTGCCCGCGACCCTTCACCATCACCAACCCTCAGGACAACCATGAACAAGCTCGACAGGCGAAGGGCGCTGGCAACCGGTGCGGCGCTCCTCGGTGGATCGATGCTCACGCGAGGCACGGCGTCGGCCGCGCCCGCCGGCGCTCCCGCAGGCGCCGCGCCCCCCCTGGTCAGCGGCGGCGCTGCCGCGAACGGCAAATACACGCCGGTCGTGATGCCGAACGGGGCGACGCTCCCATGGACGATGGACAACGGCGTCAAGGTGTTCCGTCTCGTGGCCGAGCCGGTCAAGCGCGAGTTCGCGCCGGGCATGGTGGTCGACTGCTGGGGCTATAACGGGCAGACGCCGGGTCCGACGATCGAAGCCGTCGAGGGCGACCGCGTCCGCATCTTCGTCACGAACAAGCTCCCCGAGCGCACGAGCGCGCACTGGCACGGCGTGCTCCTTCCCAACGGCATGGACGGCGTCGCCGGCTTGAACCAGCCGCACATCGAGCCCGGCGAGACGTACGTCTACGAGTTCACGCTCCGCCAGCATGGCACGCTCATGTACCACCCGCACTCTGACGAGATGGTGCAGATGGCGCTCGGCATGATGGGCTTCTTCATCATTCATCCCCGCGTTGCGGAGACGCCGCGCGTCGATCGCGATTTCGCCATCATGCTGCACGAATGGTTCGTCGCCCCCGGCACGTCGCGCCCGAACCCGGCCGTGATGACGGACTTCAACATCTTCACGTTCAACAGCCGCGTGTGGCCGGGCACCGCGCCGCTCGTCGTGAAGAAGGGTGATCGCGTCCGCGTCCGCTTCGGCAACCTGAGCATGGACAGCCACCCCATCCACCTCCACGGCTACCAGTTCCAGACGACGGGCACCGACGGCGGCCGCGTCCCGCCGGGCGCCCGCTGGTCCGAGACCACGGTCGACGTGCCGGTCGGCGCCACGCGCGACATCGAGCTCGTCGCCGACGTCCCCGGCGACTGGGCCTTCCATTGCCACAAGTCGCATCACACGATGAACGCGATGAGCCACGATCTTCCGAACATGATCGGGGTCAAGCAGGGAGCGGTCGAGGGCAAGGTGCGCTCGATCCTTCCGGGCTACATGGCGATGGGTGAGGCGGGCATGGGCGGGATGATGGACATGCCGCGCCCGAAGAACACGCTGCCGATGATGACCGGCACGGGCCCGTTCGGGCCGGTCGAGATGGGCGGGATGTTCACGATCCTGAAGGTCCGCGAAGGAATCACGAGCTACGACGATCCGGGTTGGTACAAGCAACCGGAGGGCTCGACGGCGCGCAAGGTGTCGGGCTGACGAAGCCTCACGCAATCGGCAGGTGGATGCGCGGAGAGCACGAGGGCCGGCGCGTTTTCGCTCCACAGTGGCGACGTCATGCGACTGCGGCGAGCCGTCATGGAACTTCTGTTGAGGGCGAAGGGCGGGGTCCGGAGAGAGCTTCGGCCGGTTGCGCGTCGGTGCCGCCGTGGGATCGCGAGAAGCTCGCGCACCCGACGATGACCGCGCAGGATCTCGCTCCCGGTCTCGACGGCCACGTTCGCGCCGTCTCGGAGGGGGCGACCGGCGGCCTCTCAGGCAGCGGCGGCGGCTGCGGCTGCAACTGACGTCCTTGTCCGTCGTCAGGCACCCAGCTTCGGCGCCCGCGCGGCGCGGATCGCCCCGAGGACACGATCGGCACGCGACGCCACCGTGCGAAGTAGCTCCTCGAACTCCGCCTGGCCGCGGAAAGGCGCGAGGAGCGGGCAGTCCTCGAGCCAGCGGCGATCCAGCAAGTCCGCGTCGACCGCCTCGCGCAGCGACGCCATCGCCGTCGTCGCGTCGCCCGCAAAGGCGAAGAGCTCCACCTTGAACTGGCAGAGCGCGGACTTGAAGCGCGGATTGTCGACCCCGGACGCGAGCGCCAATTCGCGGCGTGCTTCCTCGTCGACCGTCCCAGTCCGCGCGATCCGCAGGTAGGCCTTCGACAGGTGGGCGATCGGCAGCGGGACTCCCTCGACAGGCGGGTTCTCCAGATCGATCGTCGTGCCCTTCCATATGGCAAAGCGGGCCACGCTCACCGCGCGCGTGACGCGCCACATGGGCAGGTCTGTCGAGATGGTGTTCAGCGCGGCGGCGGACTCCGCGTCGCGTCCCGCGAAGGCGTGCGCGCGCGCCGCTTCCCATGCCGCCTGAGGATCGTCGGGGTCGAGCGCGCGCGCGGCGTCCAGGTGAGCGAGGGCATCCTCGAGCGGCCCGACCTCCAGCAGAATGCCGCCCAATAGCGCGTGCGCCATCGCCAGTCCGGGCGCGCGCGCGATCGCGCGGGTCAGCGCGAAGGCCGCGTCGGTCGCCGCGCGATCGTACAAGCACGCGACGCCCAGCGCGAGCCACGCTTCGCCCAGCCCCGGACCGCGCTCGGTCGCTCGCGTTGCGAGATCGCGTGCCCTCGCCAGGTGCTCTTGCGACCCGCCGAAGAACGACGCACGCGCGAGGGCCATGGCGCAGGCGGCGAGGATGTTCGCGCTCTCGGGTGAAAGGCGCGCCGCCTCCTCGAGGAGCGGCAGCGCGCCTATGTCACCATGCCAATTCTTGCGGAGCTTGTGCTTCCCCTGCAGATAGAGCTCCGTCGCGCGGGCGTCGGGTGTTTCTGCGCGCGGCGCCGGGTCGAGATCGGCCGTCAACGCGTGGGCGATGGCGCGCGCGAGCTCGTCGCCGAGCGAGACGAGCAAGGCCGTGCTCGTCTCGCGACGCGTCGCCCATAGTTGAAACCCGTCCGCGACGCCGATCGCGCGCGCGGTGACCCGCAGGGCTCCGTCGTTCGTGGGCCGCAGCGATCCGTTGACGACGACGTCCACGCCGAGGCGCGCGCCGATCTCGCGCGGATCGGGCTCCGCCGCTGCCGCGGTGCGAACGGAGGCGAGGGGCCGGACGCGAAGCCCGCGCGTCATCGAGAGCGCGTCGACGATCTCCTCCGTCAACCCCTCGGCGACTTCGCGCATCTCCGGCGCGGCGCACTCGAAGGGGAGGAGAGCGACCGAGCACGCGGTCGTCGCCGGGAGATCGAACGCGTATGGACGCGGCGCGGCCGGCGGTCTCAACGTCGCCGGCGTCACGTCGGCCGCCGCCAGCGCGGCCGCCAACGCGTCGGCCCCGGCGAACCGGTCGGCCGGCTCGACGGCGAGGCATCGAAGAACGATCTCCGCGAGCGCCGTCGGCACCGCGCAGATCGCGCGTGGATCGGGCGGCGGGTGGAGAAGGCGCGCCATCGCGACGGCGATCGGATCGCTTCCCGGCCACGCGCGCGTCCCCGTGAGCATCTCGTACAGAACTCCGCCCAGCGCGTATACGTCGGTGGCCGGCGTGAGCTCCCGCGTGGCGCGTGCTTGCTCGGGGGCCATGTACGCGGGCGTGCCCACGAGGCCATCGAGCGTCGCGCCGGCCCCGGTGGCCACGCGCGCGATGCCAAAATCGGTGATCACGACGCGCCCGTTGGCGGCGACGATCACGTTGTCTGGCTTCAAGTCTCGGTGCAGGACGCCGGCCGCGTGCGCCGCCGCGACGCCCGCGCAAATCTCCAGCGCGATGTGGCGCGCTTCGGCAGGCGGGAGCGCGCCACGCTCCTCGAGGAGATCCGCGAGGGCGCGCCCCTCGACGTACTCCATCGTCAGGAACATCTCGCCCTCGTGCGCTCCGAGATCGAACGTCCGGACGACGTTGGGGCTCGTCACCCTGCGCGCGAGCTTCACCTCGGAGCGGAAGCGCTCGAGCATCCCTTTGGCGGCGACGAGCTCCGCGCGCAAAACCTTGAGGGCGACGATCTCGTCGAGCGAGCGATCGCGCGCGCGGTACACGCGCCCCATGCCGCCCACGCCGAGGAGGCCGAGCACCTCGTACCGGCCGGCGACGAGGCTCGGTGAACGATCGATGGCATCGGCTCCGACGGACATAGCCTCGCCGGCGATGAGGGTCTCCGCGCTCCCGATTTCCTTGTCCGCAGCCAACCGTACAAGCGTATCCCCGGCGCGCCTTCGTCGGAAGCGTCGCGTCGACGGGCGTGATCGCGCGGCCGAAAGCGGGAGTACCATTCGTCGCATGCTCACCGGCACCTGCCACTGCGACGCGCTCCGCTGGACCTTCGACGGCATGCCCGACTCGGCCACGGCGTGCAACTGCACGCTCTGCCGCCGCTACGGCGTGCTGTGGATCTACGACTACGAAGGCGAGCGGATCAAGGTCACGGGCCCGACGGCCGTGTACACGCGCAAGGGAAAGCCGAAGCCGTCGCTCGAGATCCATTTTTGCGCGAGCTGCGGCTGCGTCGCGTGCTGGCGCGGCCTCGAGGTCGACGCGAACGGACGCCGCCGCATCGCCGTCAACGTACGCCTCGCGGAGCCTGCGTCCGTCGCTCGCCTGCCGATCGACCACTTCGACGGCCTCGACGCGTTCGAAGACTTGCCACGCGACGGCCGCTGCGTCGCGGACATGTGGTTCTAGCGTGAACCGCTCCCTCCTCGTCGCGTTCGCTGCGCTCCTCGCGTGCTCTCCCGCCGCGCCGCCGCCGACCGCGCCCGTCCAGGCCGCATCCGCCGCTCCGTTGGCCCCGTCGCTTCCGGCGACCGTCAACGCCGCCGCCACCGCGGCTGACGCAGGCGCGCTCTCGCGCCTCGACGCGATGGACACCGCGATACGCGCCGGCACCTTCAAGAAGGTCGGCAGCGTCCTCGTCTCGCGCGGCGGCGAGCTCGCCTTCGAAAAGTACTACGAGGGCGACGCCACGACGCTCCGCGACACGCGCTCGGCGTCCAAGAGCATCACGTCGGTGCTCGTCGGCATCGCCATCGACAAGGGCAAGGTCCCGGGTGTCGGCGCCAAGGTCACGAGCTACTTCGGCGACAAGCGCCCCTTCGCGAACCCCGATCCGCGCAAGGACGCCATCACCGTCGAGGACCTCCTCACGATGAGCTCGCTCCTGGAGTGCGACGACTGGAACCAGTTCTCGCAAGGCAACGAGGAGCGGATGTACGTCACCGAGGACTGGACGCGTTTCACGCTCGGCCTCCCCATCAAGGGCTTCGCGCCGTGGCAGAAAAGGCCAAAGGACTCACCTCACGGCCGCGCGTTCAGCTACTGCACCGCCGGCGCCTCGCTACTCGGCGCGCTACTCGAGCGCGCGACGAAGACGTCCGTCCAAGACTTCGCGAAGGCGAGCCTCTTCGGGCCACTCGGGATCGAGAGCGTCGAGTGGCCGTCCACGCCGATGGGGACCGCGCAGACCGGCGGCGGGCTGCGCCTACGTAGCCGTGATCTCTTGAAGCTTGCGCAGCTCTACTTGAACGGCGGCACATGGAACGGCGTGCGCGTGGTCCCCGAGGCGTGGGTCAAAGCGTCGACGTCGCCGCACGCGCAGATCGACGACGAGAAAGAGTATGGGTACTTCTTCTGGCTTCAGACCTTCGTCAAGACCGATCCGAAGACTGCCGCGTTCTACATGACCGGCAACGGCGGGAACAAGGCCGTGGTGTTCCCGGCCATGGGGCTCGTGGTCGTCATCACCAGCACCAACTTCAACACCAAGGGGATGCACGAGCAGAGCGATCGCCTCCTCACCGAATATATCCTCCCGGCGATGACCCGGTGAGGTGACCAGACCTCATCCGCATGCGAGCATGCCTGCACCTCGCGCCGGCTGTCGAAAGGCGGGCGCAAACCCGGGAGCACCGTCATGAAGTCTGACCTTTCGCGTTCAGGGATCGGGCTTGGCGTCGCGTTCGCGCTCGTCGCGTCGCTCGGCGGGGGCGCGTGCGGTGGGGATGACGCGTCGTCGGCCCCCAGCGGCGACGGAGGACCGCAGGCCGACGGGACCGTCACCGACGGCGGGCCCGGATCGGACGGCGGACCCGGATCGGACGGCGGACCAGTGGCCGATGGGGGGCCCGCGACATGCGACGGCGGTCCGTGCAACGCGCCGCCGCCCGGCCTTCTCAATCCCGATTTCACCACGACGTGGAACCCCGGGATCCTCGCGGACACGCCGACGGGAAGCCCTCTCGGCGTCGACGGACTCCCTGTCCGCGCGACGATCTGCGCGACCGTGCCGGTGCAAGCAGGCAACGCGGCGACGGCCATCCAGAGCGCGCTCGACGGCTGCAAGGGAAAGAACCAAGTCGTCATGCTGGCGGCGGGGACGTACAGCGTCGGGGCCACGATCAACGTGCCGAGCGGCGTCGTTCTGCGCGGTGCGGGCTCGGAGGGGGCGAGCACGACCACGCTGGTCGCGACCGCGGGCGGGTCGGTCGTTTCGATCGGCACCGAGCAAGACACCGTCTGTTACAACAGCGCCTTCGTCTCCGCCTCGCAGCCGCTCCTCACCAAGGATGCGCTCAAAGAGACCGCCACGATCGAGGTGGCGAGCGCCGCCGGCTTCGCGGCCGGCGATCTCGCGCTGGTCGATCAAACGAACATCGGCGACGTCGACGACGGCGACTGCGGCGGCGCGTTCAAGCGGACCGCGGGCCACGGCACGAGCGAGCGCGTCGAGATCGCGAAGGTCACCGGCACCACGCTCACCTTGACGACGCCACTGCACTGGACGTTCGCGACCGCTCAGCAAGCGCAGATCTCCAAGGCCGGCGGCTCGGTGACGAAGTGGGCAGGCGTCGAGCACCTGCGCGTGCAAGGCGGAAAGCCGGGCGGCTACCCCGGACAAAACGCGGGCGGCGTCGAGGTGTCGAACGCAGCGTACAGCTGGGTGAAGGACGTCCAGGTCGACGGGACGACCTCGGGAATGCCGATGCGCCTCGTCGGCACCTACCGCTGCGTGATCCGCGACAGCCACGTGCACAACTCGTCGAGCTACGGCTTCGCGCAGGACAACTACGGCATCGTCGTGGCGTGCGGCGCTGCGGACAACCTCATCGAGAACAACATCGCGCGCTTCATGAACAAGCCGATCGTGTTCAACAACTCGGGCGGCGGCAACGTCGCTGGCTACAACTACGCGGACAACTCGTGGGCGTGCAACGGCAACAACGACGACGGCTTCCAGGAGGCGTCGATCGACTGCCACTGCGCGTTCCCGCACATGGAGCTCATGGAGGGCAACTGGGCGCCGCACCTCGCGGCGTCGGCGACGCACGGCAACGCGGGTTATCTCACGTTCTTCCGGAACTACGCGTCCAGCCAGTGGTCGCCGAGCATCCCGGGCCAGGCGACGAGCGCGATCGTGTGGAGTCAGCCGTTCACGCCGCAGTACTCGAACGTCGGGACATTGCAGATCGACGCCGCCGACACGAAGTTCACCGTCATCGGCAACGTGCTCGGCAGCACCGCGAACGCGGCGCTGCTCCTGCCCGCCGATCTCGGCACGACGGGGACGGGCGCTGGGGCCCCTGCGACGTCGAAGACGTACATCGGCGGCGGCGGTCCATCGATTTTCCTGCTGGATCAGACGAAGGTGGCGTGGACGACGCTCTGGCTGACGGGGAACTTCGACACCGTGAACCAGAAGACGATGTGGAACGCGTCGCCCCTCACGACGAACCTCCCGGCGTCGACGCAGACACTCCCGTCGTCTCTCTACCGCGCGACGCGGCCCGCCTGGTGGCCTGCGGGCACGACGTGGCCGTGGGTCGGACCGGACGCGAGCCCGCGGGTCGGCAAGCTCCCGGCGCACGAGCGGTCCGTGGCGTTCGGCTACTACACGGCCGACGACGCGAAGTGCACGCTCAATTGCGGCGCGTACTGCTGCAGCGTCGGCGCGTCGTGCGCGCTTTGAGTGCAGCGAAGCGCAGCGGAGCGAAACGCTCCTGGCGGAAAGGCCTGACCGGCTCTTCCGGTCAGGCCTTGAGCTCCAGACGATGACGACGAAGACCTTCAAGGCGATCCTGGGGGGCGAGGCGGGCGAGCGACCGGTCGTCGAGATCCCGTTCGACGTCCGCAAAGCGTTCGGCTCGGCGCGGCCCAAGGTGAAGGCCACGGTCAACGGCGTGGAGCTACGCACGACCGTCGCGGTGTACGGCGGTCGCTCCTACGTCGGCTTCCGCGAGGAGATACGCGCCGCCGCCGTCATCGAGATCGGCGACCGCATCCAGGTGAAGCTCGAGCTCGACACGGCCGAGCGCGAGGTCACGGTGCCGCCGGCGCTGGCGCGTGCGCTCACGAAGGACCGCGCGGCCAAGCGCATCTTCGACGCGCTCGCGTACACGCACCGCAAGGAATACGCAGCGTGGGTGGACGGCGCGAAGAAACCGGAGACGCAGGCACGCCGGATCGCCAAGACGCTCGTGATGCTGAAGGCGGGCACGAAGCACCCTTGAGCGCGGCGATGGGCACGTGACCAGTTGCCGCACGCTCTCGCACCCGGACGCCCGTGTTGCCGTGGAGGCCGAGTCCATAGAGAGGACTGCGAGACGTCGGTTCTTCTCCGGACCGATGCGTTTTCTCGCGGGGTTACAACTGCGCACGAGGATTGCATCACCGTGGGATATGGCTTCCGCGTCCACGGATACTGCGAGCGGCCCGCTGGCGACGCCGGCGATGGCCTGGCGGGTTCGGACGCTGGGAGTTCCCGAAGACGAGGACAGCGAGCCCACCGTGAGGACCGCCGAGTTCGCGCAGCTGCTCGCCGACTCGATCGCTCGCGAGGAGGAGTCGCCCGATTCGGTGCCGGCGTCGGCGGCGAGCGGCGTCGTGCTCGTTTCGTCGGAGCCGCGCCCGGCGGAGCCGACGCCGGTGTACCTGGACGGTGACGATCTCTGCTCGGTCGTCGAGCCTCCACCGCTGCCATCGCTGCCACCGCTGCCATCGCTGCCCCCCCTGCCGCCGCCGCGCAAGACGCTGCTCCTCGAAGAGGGACACGACGCGCGCGAGGAGCGACCCAGCTCGTTCGCGTCGCCGGCGGGCGTCGTGAGGTCGCTCCTGCGTGGGCGCGGACCGGCGCACTGGATGGTCGCGACCGGGCTGCTCTCTGTCGGGATCGTTCTTCTACTCGTCGCGCTCGTCGTTCAATCCGAGCAGTGCTCCGAGCACACCACGATCTGGTCGCGCATGGCGAGCGCGTCGGTGCTCACGAAGGCGCTGCGGCCGACGCTCGAGGTGGTCGATCCGATCGCGACGACGGCGCCGAAGCGCCCGATGACGATGGCCGCCGCGCGATTCCGTTCGCCGCCCCCGCGCTTCGTTTCTACGCGCATGGCTCCTCCGCGCGTCGTGCCGCCGCGCACCGTCCGCTCGCAGAAGTCGGACATCGTGCGCGTGCCGCCGTTCTGAGCGGAACGTACCCGCTTCGAGCGGATCGCGGCGGCTGGAGCTCGGCGGAGCCACCATCGGTTGGTCTCAACGGCTGCGCGAGGCGGGGATTTGCGTGGGCCAGCTCCGGCAGCCGTCGCCGCGCCGCAGTCAGGAGGCCTTCTTTTCACGGGCCGCCGAGATGCTCTTCAAGAGCTTGCGGCGCAGCGCGCGGGCCTCGTCCTCGTCGCTTGGGTTCTTCTGGAGGAACCTGAGCGTCGCGAGCTCGTCGGCGTCGAGGTCGTCCTCCGGCGTGTTCACGTTCACGACGAGCTCGCCGGCGACGCGGCTCGCCGTCGTCGGCGGGCTCGCGTCAATCAGCGAGCTCGGGGGCGGTGGGAAGATCGAGTCGGAGCCGCCTCTGTTGACCCACGCGTCGATGACCGCAGGGTGGATGTACGATTTTCGGCAGACGGCCGCCGTGTTCCCGAGGCGATCGGCGACGAGCTTCACGGCGGCGACGAGCTGCTTGTTCACGTCGTTCCCCGACGCCGCGGGCGCCTGCTCGCGGAGCGCCCGCACCGCGCTCACCGTCCCCACCCAGGTGCGGAAATCCTTCGCGGTGAAGTCGCCGCCGGAGATCTCCTTGATGTACGCGTTCACGTCCGACGACTCCACCGTGCACGTCACGCCTTCGTCGTCGATGTATTGAAAGAGCTCGTGGCCCGGCAGCTCGCTGCACCGCGCGACGATCCGCGCGAGGCGCCGGTCCTTCATCCGAATGACGTGCGCCTGGCCGCTCTTGCCGCGGAACCGAAAGCGCACCGAGCTCCCCGAGACGTCGACGTGACGATTGCGCAGCGTCGTCAGGCCGTACGAGCGATTCTTGCGCGCGTACTCCTCGTTCCCCACGCGGATGCACGTCACCTCGAGCAGCCGGACGATCGTGGCCAGCACCTTCTCTCGCGGTAGCCCAGGCCGCTGGAGATGAACCTCGATCGCCGCGCGCGTCTTTGGCAACGACGTCGCGAAGTCGATCATGCGTGCATACTTCGTGACGTCGCGGACCGCGTGCCACCGCGAGTGGTAGCGGTATTGTTTTCGGCCCTTGGCGTCGCGGCCGGTGGCCTGAATGTGGCCGTTGGTGAGCGGGCAGATCCAGACCTTCTCCCACGCCGGGGGAATGGCGAGCGAGCGTATGCGGGCCAGCGTCGCCTCGTCGTCGATCTCGTCGCCGCTGGCCGTGAGGTACCTGAAGTCGTTGCTCGTCCCGATCCGC
This sequence comes from Polyangiales bacterium, assembly GCA_038231275.1. Taxonomy (GTDB): domain Bacteria; phylum Myxococcota_A; class Polyangia; order Polyangiales; family Polyangiaceae; genus JANYHK01. The sequence goes on along the minus strand of JBBRLQ010000016.1, from coordinate 185,331 downwards.
TCGCGCGAGAGCCCCGGTCGGTCGTCGCTCACGTAGCGAAGCCGCGCGTTCTTCGCGCTGAGCTCGGGATCGATCGGCCCGCCGTCGGTCATCCTAGAAGCGTAGACACTTGCGGCGCCGAATTTCGCGGATTCCTGCGCGCCGCGCTCTCTTTTTCTATCTTCGTTACCGGACGACCTGCGACGTGAACCCTGGCACCACGGTCATGACCGTCGAGGCGGGGAACGCGTGCGCGCCGCGCCATGAGACCTGGAGCGGATCCCGGATCCAGTAGCGACTGCCGCTTTGGATCCAGCCGTCCGGCGCGATCGCGTGGTAGCCGTCGAAGCCGTGCGCCGCCCAGGTGGGGAGGTATTTGCCGCGCACGCCTGCGACGAGCGGAGCGTGCGGAAGTCCGTGTTGTAGTGAACCAGGTTGAAGAGGCCGCTCGTGCTCGACACCGTCGACAGGATGTACGCGTTCTTGTGCTGGAAGTGGTTGAGCGCGGGCACGACGTTCGGGAGGGTGGTGCCGTGGTTGGTGTGCATCGCGGCCGCGATCGTCGCTTGGCTCGGCGGCGTCGAGTCGAACGCCGAGATGGTCGTCTGCCCGGACGCGGGGGCGCACCAATCCGAATGGATCTGCCGCATTTCCCCATCGCGCGCGACGGGGACTCATCGCGCTCGGCTTGGGCACGTGATTCGAAGTACGCTCCCGCGTCTTCACGCCAATCGGAGCACGAGGAGCCCACCACGATGACGCCGAAGAACACCATCTGCCTGTGGTTCGACAAAGACGCCCACGACGCGGCGCGCTTCTACGCCGCGACCTTCCCGAAGAGTGAGGTCACCGCCGTTCACAAGGCACCCGGCGACTTCCCGAGCGGCAAGGAAGGCGACGTGCTCACGGTGGAGTTCACCGTCCTCGGCATTCCTTGTATGGGTATCAACGGCGGCCCGCAGTTCAAGCAGACCGAGGCGTTCTCCTTCCAGATCGCGACGGACGACCAAGCCGAGACCGATCGCTACTGGAACGCGATCGTCGGCAATGGTGGGCAAGAGAGCGCGTGCGGATGGTGCAAGGACCGCTGGGGCCTTTCCTGGCAAATCACCCCGCGAACGCTCACGGACGCGCTCGCCGCCGGGGGCGCCGAGGCCAAACGCGCGTTTTCGGCGATGATGACGATGCGCAAGATCGACGTCGCGGCGATCGACGCAGCACGCCGCGGCTGAGTAATCTCCCGCGAGGAGGATGAACCGGATGATCACGCTGTACCACCACCCCTACTCGCGCGCCGCCAACACGCTCTGGATGCTCGAGGAGGTCGGGGCTCCCTACGAGCTGGCCTTCGTCGACCTCATGAAGAACGCGCAGAAGTCTCCGGAGGTCCTCGCGCTGAACCCGATGGGGAAGGTCCCCATCTTGCGCGACGGCGATGTCGTCGTGACCGAGTCGGCGGCCATCGGGCTCTACCTCGCTGACCGGTACGCGCTCGGGAAGCTGGCGCCGGCGCCTGACGATCCGGAGCGGGGTCCTTATCTGCGCTGGTCGCTCTTCGCGCCGTCGGTCATCGAGCCGGCGATGTCGGCCAAGAGCTCCGGCGGGCAGTTCAAGCCCGGCCAGGTCGGATGGGGCACGTATGAGAGCATGGTCGGCGCGATGGAGAGCGCGATCGCAGGACGGACCTTCGTCCTGGGCGACCGCTTCTCGATGGCCGACTGCATCTTCGGCGGGACGCTCCGCTTCATGTTGCGCTTCAAGATGCTCGAGCCGAGCCCCACCCTCGGGGAATACGCCGAGCGACTCGGAGCGCGGCCGGCGGCGCAGCGAGGCGACGCGAAGAACGCGGCGATCGCGAAAGAGCACGGTCTGGGGTAAGCGCAGCCGTCAGGACGAAAAGCGCCTCTCGAGACGGGTTTGGCGGTCCCCGTTGCGCGCGATTGCGCAAAGAGACGGAGAAAAAGCGTCGCCTGGGCTTGCAGGTTGCCGATTCTGAGGAACACTGGCGCCGCCACCGCCACGAAAGGTCTGCCCGTGCCCGCTACCGCCGACGATTCTCGCAAGGTTCTTCCACGTTTCCCCCTCGAAATCGTCGACGTGGACGCCGCTGCGTCGAGCGTGTCCTGGCGCGCGCGGCCGCACCTCGAGCTCGTGCCGGATTCGACCGGCGCCATGGCCGCGGGAACGCAAGACCTCTTCGCCGACGACGAAAACGACGCGGCCCTCACCGAGATCCATGTCCGCGTCACGGTCGCTCCGCCGCGCGACCAGGAGTCGCAGCGCCGCTTCGACGAGTTCTGGCTCGCAGTGGAGTCGCCCGAGCCCGAGGCATCGGTCGTGTATCGGTCCGTCTTCCCGTCGACCCCATTCCTGCAGCGCCCCGCGGTGAGGATCTCGCTCGTGATCACCGCCGCGGCCGTGTGGATTTGTTCGGCCCTGTTCATCGCGACTGCGCTCGTCGGATCGCACTGAGTACGCGGTCACAGCGACCGCAGCGCTTCGCTCCAGTCAGCGTCCGGCGTCGACGGAGGCGTCGTTGCCGTTTCCCGCGCTGACGTCGGTGGTGGCGTCGGGGGTCCCGCGGACGCATCGTTGCCCGACGGGCAATCGCCGAGGAGCAGGCAGGCGCCCACCGGGTTGGACCCTACACCGGCGTTCGGATCGGGCACGCATCGCAGGTTCGTTGCGGGCCCCGTCAAACACGCGAAACCTTGGTTCGCGCATGCCGATGCCGCGCACGTGACGACGGGCTTCGGCGCGCATTCGAAGAGGATCTCGCACTGATCGGCGGGCGCCGAGCCGACGCCGCGGAACGCGCTGGGGGCGCAACGCAAGTTGGTCGGGAAAAGCGGAGTGATAGGCCCGCCGTCCGCGGAGCTGCCTGCGCATCCCACGGCTTCGTCCGCGCACTTCGCGGGTGGACAATCGCCGGGGCATTTCCCCGACCACGTGCATGCGCCTTGATGACGCGTACATGCGACGTCGGTGGCCGCGCCGTTGCTGCACGTGAACGGCGTAGCTCCGCATTCGGAGACGGCGCACGCGTCGCCGACGAGCGGGTTCTGCGAAGAACCAATGGCGATGTCGCCTCCGCACGCCACGAGCACCGCTGCGGTTGCGGCGGCCGTCAAGAATACGCGATGAAAAGCTCGGATGGTCATGATCACCTCTTCGTCACGTGGGTGACCGCTACGCGCCGTTTCGTGATCAAATCGAATTGCCGCACGCCGAACGCACGCGCGGCACGAGCGCGGACGACGGATGCCTCTGCACGAAATCCGTCCCCTGGCGCGCGGCCTCTGCGTCGCTTCCTAGAGCGCACCCCGCGAGGGTGAGCATGCCGTCACGCTCTTCTGCGAGCGGCCCAGTCGCTGACACGCGCGCCGCTTCGTGCTCCGCCGTTCGCGCGTCTCCGGCCGCGAGCGCGGCTTGCGACGCGCGAAGGTGCGCGATGTCCGACGACAGGCCCGGAAGAGGGGGCGGGGGCGGCGGAAGAGGCGCCGGATCGGACGCCGTCGAAAAAACCGGAGACGCGGGCGGAACGGGAGTCGGCGTCGGAGTCGGAGCCGGAGTCGGAGCCGGAGTCGGAGCCGGAGTCGGAGCCGGAGTCGGAGCCGGAGTCGGAGCCGGCGTCGGCGTCGGAGTCGGCGTCGGAGTCGGCGTCGGAGTCGGGCTCGGAGTCGCCACCGGCGGCGGTGCGGCCGTTTGCTTCGACTCGGGCGCTCGGCTTGGCCCGTGTGGAGCCACTGCGACCGCCACCCGCGCGCTCGGCGTCGGAGCGCTCGGAATCGATACGGCGGCCACCGCGCCGCCCGTCAGGAGCGCCGCGAGGAGCACGACCTTCGCAGTCACCGAAACAGACACTCCCGTCGCGCCTGCTGCGACGAGGACGGGGGCCGCCTTCGTCGCCGTGCTCGCGGCCGCGGTCGCTACGCCCGCCGCGGCGCCCATTCCCGCACGACGCAGGACGCTGCCTCGCGTGCGCGCGAGCGACGCGGCGTCGGGGAGGCCGTGATCGGAGCTCTTTGCGCGCGAGAGCAGGGCGCGGGCCTCTCGGCTCAGATCGCTCACCGCATCCTCCATTCGTCGCGGGCACGCGCTCGGGTGAGCGCGCGATCGAAATCGCGTCGCGCCAATCGCAAGCGCGATGCCACCGTGTTCGCGCTCACGCCGAGCACCTCGCCCATCTCGATCGCCGTCATTTCTTCGAGCTCCGCGAGAACGAACACTTCACGCAGCTCGTCGTCGAGCTCTTCCAGGATCGTCACGACGAGCTCGGCCGCCTGCGCCTTTTCGAGCACTGCATCCGGCGCGCGCGTCGCGTCGTCCGCCAACACGTGCGATTCGAGCTCTTCGCGGCCATTCTCGGGATTCAAGTGCTTCCGCGCCAGCGTTCGCCGATACGTGCGCGCCACGCGAACGGCGATTCCGTAGATCCACGTGCGGATCTTCGAACGCTGCTCGAACTCTTCGAGCCGACGATGAACGACGAGGAAGATCTCCTGCACGACGTCTTCGACGGCGTCGCGCCCTACGCCGAGGCGAAGGACGACGCGAAAGACGAAGCTGGCGTGCGCGTCGTACAGATCTGCAAATGCGACGACGCCGTCGGCCGTCTCGTGCGCCGCATCTCGGACGTTGGGGGCGTCTACCAAGCGAAGGGTCATGGATGGGGAAAGCGAAGGTCCCAACTCTCGTTGAGTGGCCGGCGGAACGATTGTCGTCACGGAAACGCGACCTCGACGCCGAATCCCCCTCTGGCAACCACTGCGGCGGGGCGGTAAACCTGGTCGACCCCTGTAATCGTGAAGGTATTTCGAACGAGCGGGATGACGGCGCCTCCTTCGATTCGGAGCGCGAAGCGCCCCAGCGAGACCAGCGCGAGGGCCGACGCTTTCGGCGCGACCCATGCGCCGCCCGTCGGCTCCGGAGTCTGCACTGCGTTGCCGACGCCCACCGCGCCGATCCGCCCAGCTTCGATCCCGGCGCACGGCCCCGCGCGGAAGACGCCGTCTCCGAAGACGTGGCACGCCGCGACGCCGAAGAGGAGGAGGCTGAAGTTGCCGCCGATGGAGAGATCGGTGCGATCTACACGGGTCGGGGGGCTGTACGAGGCCATGATTTCCGCACGCTCGTGGCCCGGCGTCCACGCTCCCACGATTGCGGCGCCGAGCGCGAAGGGACCGACCGCGCCTCCCGTTCCAACGACGCCAACCCCCGCAGCAAAGGGACGAGTCGGCGTCGGGGTCGGCGTCGGAGTCGGAGTCGGCGTCGGAGTCGGGGTCGGCGTCGGCGTCGGCGTCGGGGTCGGAGTCGGAGTCGGGGTCGGGGTCGGGGTCGGCGTCGGCGTCGGAGTTGGGGTCGGGGTCGGGGTCGGGGTTGGGGTCGGCTCGCCCGCGGTTTCGAGCGCGAGCACCGTCGCCGCCGCGTCCGAGAGCTCTCCGCAGGTCGCCGCCTGGAATGCGCGCTTGTGCTCGGCGCCGTCGATCTCCGTCGTCAGCTCCAACGACCACGCGTTCGCGTCGCGCGTGATGCGCGCGTGTGCTCGAACCCGCACGCGTGGTGGCCCCGCACGAAGGCGCGCGATTTCTGCAGCAACGTGCGCGCCGGTCGCGCACTCGGAGGGCGCGACCCAGTCGAGGGCGACGTCGTCGCCGTCGGCGCGCGCGTCGGTCGTTGCGGCGCTCACGACGACGAAGCAGGCCAGCGCGAGGGACGACGCGGCGCGAGATCCCACGGGACGGCGGTTAGTTCACGCATCCGGGTCAGTCAAGGGATTCAACACCTCACGAGGTGGAGTGGATCCTCCGGGCGTCATCCGTTCGCGCCTCGCGAGGCGTGGCGAGGCACGCGCTGTGGACGGTCATGTTCACTTGGACTGGGTCGTCGTTTACATGCCCACGTGGGCGACCGACGACGGCCGCCGGGGCCCGGAGCGCTACATGTTCGACATCTCGCGAACGACGAGGGCGTCGAAGTAGGTGACCGAGTCTGCCTTGGTCCAAAGCCCGACCTTGCCGGCTTCGGTGAACGTCTTGTCGGCCTGTCGCAGCACCCGCGCCTCGTCCCAGTAGACGCTGAGCCCGGCGCCGTGGCACCAGAGCGCGAGCTTGTGCCACTGCCCACCCGTGACTGCGCCCGAGTAGCTTTCGAGCTGGCGGCGCTTGCCGTGCTCGACCACGTAGAGGCGGACGTTGCCCTCGAGCGCGTTTGCGCGCGCGAGGTAGTAGTCGTCGGCGCCCTTCGCGCGGCACACGACGCCGCACGCTTGGTCGACCTTCCCCGACACGGGTTTGCATCGGACGGACACCTGGACGTCCGCGAGGACGGGCGCGTCGGCGAGGAGCATCGGGAAGCGATTGTCGGTGGGATCCGCGTCCGTCTGCGCGAGGATCATCGGCGCGCCGGGGCCATCTCCTTCGGCGCGCACGATCCAACTCCCCACGCGCCCGCTCCCCGTTCGAAGCGACGTGAAGCCTGCCGGAGCCGCGCCGGCCGCGTCCGCGTCGAAGACGAAGCGCGTCTCGGCCGCTCCGGCGACTCCGCCCGTCGTGCGCGCGATCCTCGCGCCGGCGTCCCCGCTGGCGATCGCGCTCGCGGACGTCGCCGCCATCGCGTTCGCGTTCGCGCTCGTGCTCGCCGTTGCGCTCGAGGCAGGAGCCGACGCGCTTGGCGTCGCCGGCTTCCCCGCGCTCTCGCTCCCCTTGCACCCCACGACGAGCACCGCGAGGGCGATCAGAGTCTGCGCGAGGCGCATCTCAGCGATGCTCTTCCGAGTCCACCGCCTGGCCCGAGGTGGCGTCGACGTCGACCTCGACGACCTTCCCGTCGGCCGTAAGGACGTCGACCTCCCAGACCGTGTGGCCTCCCTTCGCGCGCAGCTCGGTGTCGAGCACGCGTCCGGGAGCCTTCGTGGTCGCCGCTTTGATGGCGTCGCTCACCTCGATCTTCGCGCCGCGAAGCAGCTCGACTTGCTGGGGACGTGAAGCCTCGGGCGCCGTCGTCACCGTCGCGCACCCGGCGGCGCTCACCATCAGCATCGCCACACACGCAGGAGCTCCGAGCGTTCGCATGGCGTCAGAATAGGCCTCTACGGTCGCGCGGTCACCCCCGGCGACCCAACCGCGGCCGTCACGCCGGGGTTGATGGAAGGCACCTTGGGCCCATCGCTCTCTACGCGCCCTACCGGCGGCAACGGCGGCAACGGCGGAAGCCTCGCCAGACGAGGGCGGCGCGCGTGTCGCTTCGGCGCGCGGGGCGTGGGTGGGGCGGGAGTCGGGGGAGGCGCGTCGGCTTCCACCGGCGCGAGCTGAAGCGACCATGCTTCGAAGCGCCCATCGGACACGGCGAGCTCGCGCCGGGCGGGGGCGAGCTTTCCGAAATCGTCGCCGGCGTCGAGGAAGAGGCCGCCCGCCGTGGTGAGCGCGAGCAGCAAGACCGCGAGGAAGGCGTTCGTGGCGTGGCGTGTACCTGTTCGCATGCCGACGGCTCTTCCACGCGACGTGCCAGCCGAAATTAGGCGCTTCGACGCGCTCGGTGAGCCGCGTGACGACCTCGGCGCCTGAGTCGACGCCCGCGTGCGACGCGTCTTGTCCCGCTCGATCCTCTCCGCGCCGCGCACGCCAGCGGAGTTGCGCGTGCGCGACGCGTGGCATGGCGCGTGAAGAGGGGACCGGGAGTGGCCATCGTGAAGCAGCTCCTCCTGACCGCTCTCCTCTCGTTGCCGCTGGCGGCGTGTCAGAGCGAGTACCACCCGGAGTTTCACCCCCAGTCGTCGTACTCGTACTCGCAGAACCTGTCGTATCCGGTGACCGTCTACCAAACGACGGGACACATGCAGGGGAGCGAGGCGAGCTCGCCGTCCAACGCCGGCCGCGCCGCTGGCGATCCGTCGCGCGTCTTGATCCTCCAATCGACGCACCTCGATCGCCCTGCACAGGTCGTCGGGGTCGTCGACGCGCACGAAGAGATGGGCAAGCACGACGGCGCGCTCCATGCGCTCCAGACGAAGGCCGCACGCCTCGGCGCGGACGCTGTCGTCGGCGTCGAGTTCCACCACGGGGAGGCGCAGGGCGAGCCGACGCACTTGTCGGGACTCGCCGTGAAGTTCCTGCCCGCCGTTCCGTACCCGGTCGATTGAAACGAAAAGAAGGAGACTGCCATGCGACGGATTCTCATCTCGCTGCTCGCGTGCTCGATGGTCATGGTCGGATGCCAGCCGCAAAAGCCGGCGGCGACCGAGGGCGACGAGCATGGCGCGGGCAGCGCGGGCGCCGATCACGACGAAGACGAGAGCGTGCCCGACGATCCGGTGACGGTCGCGAGGGCCGCGAAGATCAAGGTCATGCAGACCGCCGACATCGGCTGCCCCGTGGAGGCGCTCGGTCCGGTCGACGTGCACAGGAAAATGGAGAGCACCGACCAGGCGCTGGAGACGCTGAAGCGCCGCGCCGCAAAGCTCGGCGCCGACGCCGTCATCCATGTCGAGTTCGAGCACGGCGAGGGCGGAAAGGAGCCGACGCACCTGGCCGGCATGGCCGTGCGCTGCAACGATCTCGTCAAGGGGCGCGCGTACGACGTGATCAGCAAGCTCGAGGTCAAGGGCGACATGGGCGGCGAAGAGCACGCGTTCCAGGTGCTGCTCGACAAAGCGCGCTCCGCCCACGCCGATCTCCTCGTCGAGGTCGAGTTCGAGCACGGCGAGGGGGGCGAAGGCAAGGGGACGACCCTCACCGCGAAGGCCGTTCGGTTCCGCACACGGTGACGCTCGCGATCGCTACGGCGCGCGCGCGTGATCGTCGAGCCACGTAAACGCGCCATCGAACGTCGCCTCGCCGTCCGCGATGTTCCCGTGCGTGCAGCCCGGCATTTCCAGATAGGTCGACGGTACTCCGATCGCGGCGATGCCCTTCGACGCCGCCTTCATGCGCTGCGGTACGTCGTTGGAGCACGACATCGTGACGACACCTCGCGTGGCAGCAAAATGGCCGGGAGACGGATCCGACGGCGGCGCGATGATGACGATGCGCGCGTACCGCTTCGGGTACCGATGCGCGAGAAACTCGAGGATCGCCGCGCCCTGCGAGTAGCCGACGACCGTGACGCCTTCGTCCGGGATCGTCGAGAGGCCGCTCGCCCCGAGGGCGGCCTCGATGCGCTTGTGCTGCTTGTCGACGTCGAACGTGAACGTGCGAAAGCCCGGCGCGCCGCGGCACGGTTGGTCCCCGTCGATCGCGATGACGCCGCCCGCGCGCGCCGCCGCCTCGGGAAACGCCGTGAGGTACGCTGCCGCGTTCGAGCAGATGCCGGGCAGGAAGACGACGCGCGGCGGAGCACCTTCCATTCGCCGAACGATCGACGCGGGGAGATCGCCAGGCACGGCGAGCGCCTCTACGTGTGCGGGCGGCGGCGGCGAGGGAGCAGGGTCTTCCGTGTGAGCCGCCGCGCTGGCCGCAGTCGGTGCCGTCGCGTCCGTCACCGCCGATGCCGCCGATGCCGAAGAGATCGGGGCACCGGTCCGTGTCGCCTCGGCCTTCCGATCCGCGCACGCGACCACCAAGCACGCCAAGAGCGCCATCGTGACGGTCGAGAGTGCACGATCGCTCTTGGTCAACGAAGCCTCGCGTGGAGATCGGTGCGCGCCCATGAAGTGTGACACCGCGACTGCAAGAAGGCTTGGCTAGTTCCCGGTGGTCAGCTTCTTCGTGCTGCCATCGCCGGAGAGGGTCGTCTTCGTCTCTTTTGCATGTGCCTCCGCCGCGGCGAGCACGCGCAAGAAATTCTCCCCCAGCACCTTCTTCACGTCCTCGTCCTTGTACCCGCGCTTGACGAGCTCGAGCGTAATTTTGGGGAGGCCGTCGATTCCGCCGAGGCCTTCGGGGAGGGATGGCACGCCGTCGAAGTCGCTCCCCAGGCCGACGTGATCGATGCCCGCGACCTTCGCCACGTGGTCGATGTGATCGATGAGCACCGACAGCGGCGTCGGCGGAGGCGCGTTCGCCCTCATGATCTTGCCGAGCTCCTCGTACATCTTGGCGTGATCGTCCTTGTAGGTCTCACGGACCGTCTTGATCTCGTCGGCGTGCTTCTTGAAAAACGCGACGTCGGCGGCGATGCGCTTGGGGTCGATGAAGCCGGGGTAGAAGTTCACCATCGCAACGCCGCCGTTCTTCGCGATGGCGCGGAGCTGATCGTCCGTGAGGTTGCGAGGATTCGCCGCGATCGCGCGCGCAGATGAGTGCGACGCGATGATCGGCGCAACGGCGACCCGCGCGACGTCCTCGAACGTCTCGTCGGAGACGTGGCTCACGTCGACGAGCATCCCGATGCGCTGCATCTCGCGCACGACCTCCTCGCCGAACGGAGAGAGCCCATGGTGGCGCACCTCCGCGGGCTTGCCGAAGCCGCCCGCCGAGTCTGCCCAGTCGTTGGTGTTGGTGTGCGTGAGGGTCATGTAGCGGACGCCGAGCCGATAGAAGTTGCGCAGCGCGTAGAGCGAGTTCTCGATGGCGTGCCCGCCTTCGATTCCCATCAAGATGGCGATCTTGCCGTCCCGCTTCGCGCGGCGGATGTCCTCCGCGGTAGTGGCGAGGAAGAGCAGGTCGGAGTGGCGCTCGATCTGCTGGTAGGTGATGTCGATCATGTCGAGCGCGCGGCGTGCGTGGTTCTTGATGTCGGCGTCCACGTAGATCGAGAAAAATTCGGCGGTGATGCCGCCCGCCTTCATTTTCGGCAGATCGGTGCTCGCCTTGCCGTCGGGCTTGCCGAGGTCGAACCCGCCGTCGAGGATTTTGGAGGTGATGTCGTCGTGGGTGTCGACGACGATCGACGCGGCGTGGAGGGCTCGCGCGCGCTCGACGACGGCGGTGGGGGCTTCGTTCTCGGCGCCGAGCTGACGGGCCGGGTTGGGCGCGCGCGGCGGCGGTGGGGGAGCATCGGCGCACGCGGTGACGAGCGAGACGAGCGAGGCGAGGAGGAGGCGGCGGAGCGGGATTCGCATGACGTCGGCCGAGACCCTACCACCCTCGAGCGCGAAACGCCCCGGGGCGCGGCGCGCGGTGGGGCCTGATGATCCCGCTCCTTCGGTGTTGCCTGCGACAAGCCCTGGATCAAGCGTCGCCGACGATCCCGGCCCGCTTCTTGGAGTGGGATCACCGAAGGAGGCGGGGATGGGCAGGTACGCTCTCGGCATGCTGCTCGCGCTCGGCTTCGGCGGGCTCGGGTGCGCTGGACGCCCGACGATTGGGCCCCTCAGCCCCGTGACCACGGTAGGCGCGGAGCCGAACGCGCGCCCGGCGACGGCGATGGGAATCGCCCTCACGTTTCCCTTCGAGGAGACCCTCATCGGACGGCATTCCGCGACGCCGAATCTCCCCGCCGCGACCGAGCATGAGGTGCTCGTGCCTGGGCGCGTGCCGCTCGCGCAGGCACTCGGTCTGCGCCACGAGGAGGACGCCGTCGTCCACGTGCTCTCTGGCGCCGGGCGTTGCTCGGGCGTGCTCGTCGCGTCGCGCGTCGTCCTCACCGCGCGTCACTGCGTGATGAGCCACGAGGGGGACCCTGTCCGTCGCGTCGAGCTCGGCGCGCGGGAGCTCTCGGTGGAGCTCGCGCCCGACGGTGTTTTATGGGGAAGCGCGCGCGTCGGTGCGATCGTCACGCCGGGCTGTCCGTTCGACGGCAGAAGCGGCGGCGCGGATCTCGCGGCGCTCGTCCTCGATCGCGAGATCCCGGGCGCGCCGGTCCTGCGTCCTCGCGTCGACGCCGCGCCCGCCGAGGGCGAGACGGTGATCCTCGTTGGCTACGGTGGCGCCGACCATCGCCGCACGCACGACGGCGGCACGCTGAGCGGCATCGGCGGAGGAGAGACCTTCCTCTTCGTCGGAGCCGAGCACGGTGACTCGGGCGGTCCTGCGATCGCGCGCGACGGCACCGTCGTCGGCGTCGTCAGCCGCGGCACGTCCGCGTTCACTCGCCTCACGCGGATCGACGTCCATCGCGACGTTCTCGAGCGCGCCGCTCGTGTCGCCCGCGGCGCCAACGCCGACACGCTCCCGCCTCTCGCGTGCCCGTCTTCGTGATCACCGCGCGCCCGAAGGCGCGCTCACGCCAAGACGCCCAACGCCACCGCCGCCACGAGCACCAGGAAAACCACGGTCATGGCGATCTGGACGCGCAACGCCACGGCGAGGTTTCGCATCGCGTCCATGAGCAGCGTCACGTCATGACCTTGCGTCTCCACGACGCCGACGAGATCGCGTCCGGCGCCGAGGAACGACAGCCCGACCGAGAGCTGCGGCAGCGACGCGAGGAGGAAGAGGAGGATGCGCGACGCGTCGGCCTCGATGCGGATCCCGAGGACCGCGGCGAGCAAACACAGCGATCCTCCGGCGGTGGAGATCGCCCCGAGCCTCTGCGCGCGCCTCCCGAAGCGCTCGACGACCTCGTTCTGGCCGGAGGAGAACTCGTACTCGGCCATGGTCACGAGCCTCCGAAGAACAGCGTCGCGGCGGTGACGACCGCGACGAACACCAGCGCCACGACGATTTGCACCTGCACCGCGCGAGAGAGGTGCGAGAGGCCGGCCATCACGTGCGTGATGTCGCAGCCCGGACGGTGAATCGCCGCGCGAAAATCACGGCCTGCGATCACGAAGTTGATGGCGAGGATCGCGTTGACGGCGCCAATCGGCGCGTAGAGCCGCCACCCCGGACCATGGAGCTTGCCGGCGGCGCCCGCGACGCTGAGCGCGAGGCACAAAACGGCCACGGCTCCGCAGACCCCGCCCCACACGATCGCGTGTGTGCCGATGCTGCGCATGTCGACGTTTTGCTCCTGCGAGAGCTCGTAGCTGGGCGTGTCGTGGGGAGGATTCATGCGCTCATCCATGCTTGGTCACCGGAGCGTCGTGCGCATCCGGCGCGTCGGACGCGTCGAGATCGGTCGCGACGACGGGCGGAGGAGGGATCGTCTTGAGATCGGGGACCTCGGCGAGCGTCCCCATGCGTTTCAGGAACGGCATCGCGGCGCGGTACATCACCGGCAACACGATCAACGTCAGCGTCGCCGCCGAGACGGTACCGCCGACGATGACGACCGCCATCGGTCGCTGCATCTCCGAGCCGATCGCGCGCGAGATCGCCGCGGGAATGAGGCCCAGCGCCGCGAGGGCGGCGGTCATGAGCACGGCGCGCAGGCGATCGTTGGCGCCGTGGACGATCGCTTCGTCGAGCGACCACCCCTCGAGACGCCGCGCCTCCACCGCCGAAAGAACGAGCACGCCGTTGAGCGCCGCCTGGCCGACGAGCGCGATGAAGCCGACCGCCGCGGCGATCGACACCGGCATCTCGAAGAGCCAGAGACCCACCGCGCCGCCGACCAGCGCGAAGGGCACGTTCAGGAGGACGAGCACCGCCAGCGACACAGAGCGAAACGCGTTGAAGAGGAGGCCGAACGTGATGAGGAGCGCCACCGGCACGACGAGCTCGAGGCGCTTCATCGCGCGCTCCTTCGACTCGAACTCGCCGCCCCACTCGAGCGTCATGCCGGCCTTCTTCTCGACCTTCGCTTCGACGGCTTTGCGCGCGTCGTCGACGAAGCCGCCGAGGTCGCGGCCGCGCACGTTCATGCGGATGCCGACGTAGCGCTGCGCGTTCTCGCGGTTGATGGCGGCGAGGCCGTACCCGACGGTGACGTCCGCGACCGAGCCGAGCGGGACCAAGGCGCCGCTCTGCGTCGGGATGCGGAGCGCCTCGAGCTGTTCGACCGTGTCGCGCGACGCGTCGGGGAGGCGGAGCACGATGTCGAAGGAGCGATCGCCCTCCCAGATCGTGGCGACCGCGCTGCCGCCGAGCGCCGTCGCGAGGAACGCCTGCACGTCGCGCATCGTGAGGCCGAAGCGCCCGAGCTGATCGCGCTTCGGCTTCACCTTCACTTGCGGCTGCACGCCGCTCTTCACGATCCCGAGATCGGCGATGCCGGACACCGCGGCGAGGGCTGATTTTGCCTGATCCGACGCGATTTTGAGCTCCGCCATGTCGTTCGAGAAGATCTTCAGCGCCACCTGCCCCTGTTGGCCCGCGATGCTCTCGTTGACGTTGTCGCGGATCGGCTGGGAGAAATTGACCTCGACGCCCGGGATGGTGCTCATCGCGTCGTTCATCTTCGTCATGAGCGCGCCGAGGGTCGGCGTGTCCTTGGGCCACTCCTCTGCGGGCCGCAACTTGACGAAGAACTCGAGGTTGTTGGCGAGCTTCGGATCGGTCCCGTCCTCCGGCCTTCCGAGCTGACTGATGCGCGACTGGACCTGCGGGAACCGGTCGATGATCTCCGCGAGCACCGGCTCCATTCGGCGCCCTTCGTTGAGCGACGTGTTCGCGGGCAGCGTGAACGTGAGGTACATCGCGCCTTCGTTGAGCTCCGGCAAAAATTCGCTGCCAAGCGTGCCGAGGAGGCGCACCGACGCGACGAGCGCGACGACCGCGACGCCGATGACGAGCGCCGGACGCCGAAGCGCCGCGCGCAGGGTAGGGAGGTACGCGCGGCTCGCGGCGACGAGGATGGGTGACTCGTGGTGCGGCCTCGGCTTTCGGTACGCGAACGTCGCGAGGACGGGAATGAGCGTGACCGAGAAGACGAGGCCGCCGCCGAGCGCCGCGACCACAGTGTGGGCCATCGGCGCGAAGATGCGCCCCTCGACGCGCTCCAGCAGGAAGATGGGGAGGTACGCCGCCATGATGATGAGGAGCGCGAAGAACGTCGGGCGTGCGACGTCCTTCACCGCGCGCCGGATCCTTTCGCCGACCTCGCTCTCGTGGTTTGCCGGTGGTACGTGCTCAAGCCCGACCATCCGCACGGCGATCGCCTCGACCACGACCACCGCGCCGTCGACGATGACGCCGAAATCGACGGCCCCCATCGAGAGCAGGTTCGCCGCCATGCCCCGCGACCGTAAGTACACGAAGGCGCACATGAGCGAGAGCGGGATGAGGGTCGCGACCATCAGCGCGGCGCGGATGTCGAGCAGGAAGACGAAGAGCACGATGGTGACGAGCGCCGCGCCTTCGAGGAGGTTCTTGCCGACGGTCGACAGCGTCTTGGAGACGAGCTCGGTGCGATCGTAAAAGACCTCGAGCTTGGTGCCCTTGGGGAGCGCCTCGTGGTTCAACTGGTCGACCTTCTCACGCACGCGCTCGAGGACCGCCGTAGGGTTCTCGCCGCGGCGCATGAGGATGATGCCCTGGACGACGTCGTGCTCTTCGCCGCGACCGACGATGCCTTGGCGCGGCATCCACCCGACGTGCACCGACGCGACCTCCGAGAGGAAGATCGGCGTTCCACTGCGCGAGGCCACCGCGACGCTGCCGATCTCCGCGACGCTCTGGAAGAGCCCCTCGCTGCGGATCACCAGCTGCTCGGCGCCCCGCTCGAGGACGCCGCCCGATGCGTTGATCGACGCGTGCTTGAGCGCGTCCTCGAGGTCGCCCATCGTGAGGCGCTTCGCGGCCATCGCGACGGGATCGGGGCGCACCTGGATTTCGCGGATGAGGCCGCCGTAGCTGATCACGTCGGCGACACCGTCGACCTGCAGGAGGCGCGGGCGCGCGACCCAGTCCTCGAGCGTGCGGAGCTCCAGCGGATCGTTCGTCTCCGACTTCAGCGTGTACCGGTAAATCTCGCCGATCGGCGTCGAGTGCGAGCCGAGCTCGGGGCGCACGCCCTCCGGGAGATCGACCAGCCGCAGCCGCTCGATCGTCTGCGCGCGCGCGAAATAGGCGTCGACGCCGTCGCGGAAGGTGAGGGTGATGTACGAGAGGCCGAAGAGGTTGATGCTGCGAACGCGGAAGAGACCGGGCATCCCGTTGACGGCGCGCTCGATGGGGATCGAGACCTGGCGCTCCATCTCCTCGGCGGGCTGGCCGGCCGAGCGCGTGATGACCTGCACCTGCGTGTCGGTCGGATCGGGGAACGCTTCGATCGTGAGGCCGAGGTACGCCCACACCCCCCACAAGGAGAGGATGAGCGTGCCCACGAGGACGCCGAGCCGGTGCTTCAGGCATGCGTCCGCGATCGCCTCGAACATCGATCAGCCCTTCACGTCGACGGCGTTGAGCAAGAGGAGCGCGCCGCGCACGACGACGCGCTCGCCTGCGACGAGGCCCGCGAGGATCTCGGTCTGCTGGCGGTTCTGGCGTCCGAGCTTGACGGGGCGCCGGCGCAAGACGCCCGGGGTGACCTCGACGAAGACGACGGAGATCGCGCCGTCGCTGACGACCGCCTCGGTGGCGACCTTCAAGACCTCGTCGGCGGCCGGCGGCGCGAACGACGCCTGCACGAACTCGTTGGGGCGGAGACGATGCCCGATGTTGGCGACCTTGATGCGGATGGGGACGGTCTGACGCTCGGAGTCGAGGACGTCGGACACGACCTCGACGCGCCCCTTCATCGCCTCTTGCCCGGCGACGCCGGGGACGGTGATGAGGACCTCCATGCCGACGCTGACAGAGCCGGCCTCCTTCTGCGGCACGTCGCCGACGACCAGGACCTCGTCGAGATCGGCGACGGTCGCGATCGGTTTGTCCTTGTCGGGCCCGACCTGCTTGCCCGGCGCGGCATCCAGCTGCACGACCGTGCCGGAGCGCGTCGCAAGGACCCAGTAGCTGGTTTCGTCCTCTTGCTTCACGCTGAGCGACGACAGCTTGGCGCCGGCGGCGGAGGCGGACAGGTTCGCCTCGCTGAGCTCGCTCTCGGCGACGAGGAGATCGTTGCGCGACGCTGCGCGCGCATCGACGAGGATTTTCAAGCGATCGGCGAGCGCTTGCTTGGTGCGGATCGAGAGCTGCGCGGCGCGCAGATCGCGCTGCATGGACGCAAGGTCTCCGCTGCGGACGAGGACGAGCTTGTCGCCTTGCTTTGCGTGATCGCCGACGTGGACCGCGAGCTGGATGACGCGGCCGTCGAGCGGCGCGAAGCTCGGGGCGGTGCGCGACTCGATGGTCGCGACGCGCGCCGTGACGGGGTTTCGCGCGAGCGGGGGGCCGAGCTCGGCGCGCGCCGTCTCGAAGCTCATGGGCACCGCCTTGGGCTTCAGGTGCACCGAGTCGCCGTCGACGGAGAACGCGGGCGCGGGGCCGGGCGGCGTCACGTGCAGGAGCTTCGGGAGGACGAGCACCGTGACAAGGCCCGTCACCACCGAGCCGGCGATCACGCCGAGCGCGAAACCCTTGCGTCCGCGCTTGCCGGTCACGGCGCACCCGCACGGGTCGCGCGCGGATCGACGTCGGCGACGCCGGAGGCCGACTCTTCGACGAGGTTCACGGCGACCTGGAACGCGTCGCCATAGCTCTCCGCCTCTTGCAGCAAGACCTCGCTCAGCGTTCGACGGGCCTGGATGACATCGGTGAGCGGGATCAGGCGTGTGGCGGCGGCCTTCTCGAGATCGCTCACGACGGTTCGCGCGCGCGGCAGCATCTGCATGACGATCACTTCCTGTCTTCGTTCGCGGACATCGAGGAGGTCCCGGAGCACGGTGAGCCGAACCCTAGCGACCGTGAGCACGCGCTCGCGCTGCGTTCCCAGGCGTCTCCGCCGAGCGTCGGCCGCGTCGCGCAGCGCTTGCCCGTGGTCGAACAGTGGCAACGGGAACTGGAGCGACAGATTCAGCGAGTGCGCCTGATTCCCGGACGCGACGAACTGGTCGTACACGTACCCCAGGCGCACGGTCGGATCGGGGAGCGCCTGCGCGGAGGCGAACGAGCCCTCGGCGATCGCCGCGCGGCCCGCCGCTTCCAGCGCGCGCACGTCCGGTCGCGTCTCGAGCGCGGCGCCTCTCCCGTCGATGCCCTCCGCGCGCTTCACCCACGCGACGAGGAACTCGCGCGCTTCGTCGCTGCTCGGAAACGCCTCGCACCGCTGGCCCAGGAGGCTGGCGCACGCTGTGAGCGCGTCGCGGTAGTCCCCTTCGTTGTCGAGCACCTGCTGCTCCGTGCGATTGAGCTCGATCCTCAGCCGATCGACGTCCAGCGGCGTGCCGAACCCGCCGGACAGTCTGCTCTCTGCCAGCGCGATGCTCCCGCGCTCTTGCGCGACGAGACCGCCGAGCCCTTCGACGCGCAGCCCCGCGACCGCGGCCGTACCGAGGATGCGCGCCAAGTCGAGCGCCTGCGCACGAGCCGTCGCCGTCACTCCCGAGCGGGCGCTCTCCTCCAACGCCGCGGCACGCTCCTGACGAGGGCCGCGCTTGCCGAGCGGAAACGTATAGGCGAGCCCGACGCCGTAGCTCGGCACCGACGTCAGCGGCGAGCCCAAGTGCGGCGGGTTCGTCTCGCCGAGGGGGATCGTGCCCCACGTCGCGTCGACCGTCGGGTTGCCGAGGAGGTGCGACTGGCGAACCTCGGCCGATGCCAGCTCGCGGTTGAGGATTTCGGCCTGCACCGCCGCCGACCGTCGCGCGACGAGCTGCATCATCGACGGGAGATCGAGCGCAGCGCGCGGAGTGAACGTCGCGCCCGTCGCGGACGGCGTCTCGGCGCGCGCGATGCCTCCGACCGCGAGCGCAAGTAGGAGCGTCGCCGCGTGGACGGCGGCTCGGGGGAACGTCATCGGGCAGGAGGAGCGTCGACCAGTCAGAGCGCGGGGCTCTGTCGCAAGGCCGGTGCCAGCGACGGAACGTCGGCGGGACAAGGCGTGTCGCTGAATCGCGCGGGGTCTCCGCGTTACCGAACGGGACCATCGTCACGTCGCGGTAACCGCTTGGGGGTGGCGCGCGGCGGCCGTCTGGCTTAGAAACGTCTACGATTCTTGGGGGAATGAGACGACGCTGCAGACGCCCGTCCGCGAAGCCAAAGCCCTGCCTGTCGCATGAAGATCGCTGCCTACATCTTGCGTTTACTCGCGCTCGCGCTGGCGTTCGTCCTGGCCGCGAAGGCTGGGCAGCTCGTCCCGGTGGGCAACGCGCGGGTCAGCCCGATGTGGCCGCCCGCGGGCCTGACGTTGGTGGTGCTCACGCTTGCCGGTCCACGTTACGCGCCGGGCGTCTGGCTGGGGAGCTTCATGACCGCGCGCCTCGGCGGCCTCCATACGCCGCTCTCGTCGCTTCTCGCGACGGCCGGAACGATCGAGGCGCTCACCGGCGCCTGGCTTCTCCGTCGCCTCGCCGTGGACCGCCGCCTCGCGCGCGTGCGTGACGTGCTCGCGTTCGTCGGCAGCGCGGTCGTCACGTCGGCGCTCGGGGCGATGATGGGCGTCGGGCTCCTCGCGGCCTGGGGGCGTTTGCGCTGGGCTGCCGCGCCTGGCTCCGCCGCGGTGTGGTGCGTCGGCGACGCCATGGGGATGATGATGATTGCGCCGGTGGTCTTCACGTTGAGGGCACGCTCGCCGCGCGCGCTCCAGCGTCCGCACCTCGAGGCCGTCGCGGTCGCGGTGCTCTTCGCGCTGACGTGTGCGATCGTCTTCAGCGGTCGTCCCGCGCTGGGCTCGGCGACGCATTCGCCCGCGTTCCTCGTCTTTCCGTGCGCGATGTGGGCGGCGCTCCGCTTCGGGCCTCGCGGCGCAGCGATCGCCGCCGCGGCCACGTCGGTGGTGGCGATCGTCACGACGTCGCTTGGCTACGGCCCCTTCGCGCTCGGGAAGCGCGTGGACGACGTGCTCCTCTTGCAGCTCTTCATGAGCACCGTCTACTTGACCGTGCTGCTCCTCGCGGCGGCGACGGCCGAGCGCGCGGAAGCGACGGGGCAGGTCGCGCTGCTCGCCGCCGCGGTTCGCGCCTCCGGCGAGGCGGTGCTCATCACCGATCTCGAGCGGCCGCCCGCGGGTCCACGCATTCTCTTCACCAACGACGCGGTCTCGCGCCTCACGGGATACGACGAGGCAGAGATGCTCGACAAGACGCCGGCGCTGCTCCTCGGTCGAGGACCATCGGCCACGCACGAGTGGCCACGGATCGAGGAGGCGCTCGTCGCCGCCCAGCCGTTCCAGGGCGAGATGGTCATTCTCCGTCGGGACGGCGCCGAGGTGGAGATCGACGTCCACGTCTCGCCCGTGCAGGAAGACGGCGACGCGCCCGAGCACATGGTCGTGACGTGCCGCGACGTCACCGAGCGCAATCGGATCCGGACCAAGCTTGCCCTCGCCGAGCGCATGGCGACGGTAGGGACGCTCGCCGCCGGCGTAGGACACGAGATCAACACGCCGCTGGCCTTCATCATCGCCAACCTCGAGGGGCTCTCGCGCAGGTTGGCAGCCCTGGTCCTCCCTGAAGGCACGGCGGACCTCGACGCGCTCCAGCAGTCGGTGCGCGACTCGCTGGAGGGGGCCGCGCGGATTCGGACGATCGTGCGCGATCTGAAGACGCTCTCTCGTGATGGAGACGGCGAGCGCTCGCTCGTGGACCTCGCAAAGGTGATGACCGTCGCGCTCAACATGGCGTCGGGGGACATCGGGCGGCGTGCCAAGCTGGTCACCGACCTCGGGGCGTCGCCGCCCGTCTACGCGAGCGAAGGACGAATGGGACAGGTCCTCTTGAACCTCGTCGTCAACGCGATGCAGTCGATGTCGGCGGCGCCGGGCGAGAACGTCCTCCGCGTGCGCACCGGCACCGCGCCGGACGGACGCGCCCTCGTCGAGGTGGAGGACACCGGCGGCGGAATTCCCTCGGCGGTCCTCCCGCGCATCTTCGAGCCTTTCTTCACGACGAAGGGGCCCGGAGGCGGGACGGGTCTCGGTCTATCCATCTGCCATCAGATCGTCAGCGCCAGCGGGGGGGAAATCATGGTCGACAGCACGGAAGGGAAGGGCACCACGGTGCGCGTCCTCTTGCCGGCGGCGACGGGCGAGGTGGTCACGACACCGTCGCCGGTGCCTGCATCGTTCGGTCCGGCGGTGCCGACACAGCGCGGTCGCGTGCTCGTGGTCGACGACGAGATCCGCTTCGCGCGCAGCGTGCGCTGGCTGCTCGAACCCGAGCACGAGGTCGAGGTGACCGCCGACGGCGCCGAGGCGCTCGACTGGATAGCGCGTGGACCTGCGTTCGACGTCATTCTGTGCGATCTCCAAATGCCAGGCCTCTCCGGAATGGAAATCCACGCCAAGCTGACCGCGACGTCGCCCGAGGAGGCGAAAAAGATGGTCTTCGTCTCGGGCGGTGCGGTCACGGCGGAGGCGCGCGAGTTCGTCCGCGTCGTGAAAAATCCGGTCCTGGACAAACCGTTCCGTCCCGAGGCCCTCCAGGCGATCGTCGCGGAGGTCCTCGCGGCGAACTCGGACCGCGCGGCAGAGTAACGCTGGGCGAATCCCGCGCCGCGGCGTGCATGTGGTGCCTGCATCCACAGAATGTGGACGGGCGCGATGCGCAGGCTGCGCATCGGTCGCACATGGAGTGCACTTCTGCACGCCGCACCACGGAATGAGGCCGGATTGCGCGGGGAGTTGCACATCGCGGAGCTGGCGGTGTTTTTGCTACTTGGTGCAGCATGCTCTCACGCCTCGCTGCCAACACCCGGACGTCGCGCATCAACCTGGGCGCGGACGGGTTCACGGTCTCTGCCGGCGTGCTCGTCGCCACGATCGGGCGTCCGTGGGCGGCAACCGCACTTACCACCGGGCTCGCCCTCTTGATTTGGCTGTTTGGAAGCCGCGTCCTTCGTCACTACGACGCGCGCCGCGCCCAGCAAGGGCTCGCGGGAGACCTCGCCTTGACCACGCTGCTCGTGATCGCCAGCGCCGTCGCTGTTGGCGCGGTCGCATTCGTCGCGCCTTCGCCGAACGTCCTCCGTTACGTCCTCGTGGTCTGGCCGGCCACGCTCTGGATTCGGTTCATGCTCCCCGGCGCGCGCGCCGTCGCCGAGGCGGAGCACGATGACGTCCTCGTGGTTGGGAGCGGCACCCTGGGCCGCCACACCGGCATATCCATTGCCGAGAGCGCGCGCACCCTGGCCGGCTACCTGTCGCTACCGGCCGACGCCCCGTGCGATCGCTTGCCGGCGTCGCTCCTTGGCCAGAGCGCCGACCTCGAGCGTGTCCTCTGCGAGCGCCACGTCAGCGAGGTTTACCTCGCGGGAACGTCGAACGCAGATGGCGAGGCGATGCAATCGGCGATCCGCGTCTGCGAGCGTTTCGGCGTCCCGTTCGCGTTGCCGGCGACCCCGTATCGCCTCGACCGCGCGCGCCCCGCGGACAAGAGCGCCCTCGCCGACGGGTACATCCATTTCTTGAGCTACGAGCGGCACCCGATGCAGATGCGCGTGAAGCGTCTCTTCGACATCGTCGCATCGGGCTTCGCGCTCGCCGCCCTCGCGCCGCTGCTCCTCGCTGTCGCAGCGCTCATCAAGATCACGTCGAAGGGCCCCGTTCTCTTCAAGCAAGAGCGCGTCGGCCAGCACGGACGGCCGTTCTTCATGCTCAAGTTCCGATCGATGGTCGTGAACGCCGAGGCGCTCAAGGCGAAGCTCGCGGCGTCGAACGAGCAGAGCGGCCCGGTCTTCAAGATGAAGCGCGATCCGCGCGTCACGCGCATCGGCCGCTTCATCCGCAAATTTTCGATCGACGAGCTCCCGCAGCTCGTCAACGTGCTCCGCGGCGAGATGTCCGTCGTCGGCCCCCGGCCGCCGGTCCCTACCGAAGTGGCGCGCTACGAGGCGTGGCAGCGACGGAGGCTCTCGGTCCGCCCCGGCCTCACGTGCGTGTGGCAGGTGAGTGGCCGCAGCGAGATCTCCTTCGAGCGCTGGATGTACCTCGACATGCAGTACATCGATCACTGGAGCCTCAAGGAAGACTTCAAGCTGATCCTGAAGACCGTGCCCGTCGTCCTGACAGGGCGCGGGGCGAGCTGAGAGGGCATGTCGACCCACACCAAGAAGCGCGTGCTCCTCGTCGAGGACGATCCGCGCATCGTCGATTCCCTCGTCGAGGCCCTCCGTCAGATCGACTGCGACGTCTCGGTCGTCGTCCGCTTCGAGGACGTGCTCGAGAGCGTCGTTGAGCGGCCGCCGCACCTCGCCATCGTCAGCCTCAACCTGCCCCGCAACTCCGGCTACGACATCTGCGAGCTGATTCGCGGGGACGACTCCCTGCTCTCCGTGCAGATCCTCATCATGAGCGATCAAGCGTCGCCCGCGGCGATCGCCTACGCCGAGGACGCCGGCGCCAACGCCTTCCTGCGCAAGCCGTTCACGCGACAGCAGCTCCAGAAGTACGCGACGGCGCTCCTCGATCCTCACCGGCCCCCGCGCCCCAGCATGCGCTGGCTTCGGCGCTCCGAGAGCCCGCCTCCGGTCGTCTAGAAGCCTTCGCGCGCCTCTTCTCGCCTCGCAACCCCGCGTTAAGACGCTTGTCCTACTTTCGATGGCCCGCGAGGGCTTGACGAGGACGATCGTCCTATTACGTAGTGGGGGTAGGACGATCGTCTTACCAAGGAGGCTGGACCCATGATCTCCCCCCGCACCCTCGCGTCTTTCGGCGCGCTTTTTTTCGTTGCAGCGTGCAGCGCCGCCGATCCGGCGGCTGGACCTGCGCCCGCGACTGGCACAGCGCAGACCCCGCCACCGGGCGGAGCGGCGATCGAAGCGTGGCTCGCGGACGGCGCGTACAAGACCTGGCGCTGCGAGGCCGCGATTCACGGCGCGCGATCGCCGTCGCCGCATGGCCTCGGTCGCGTCTGCGCGAATGACGTGTTGTCGGCTGCGGCGGGCAGCGAGGCGCCGTGGCCCGTGGGCGCGGCGGCGGTAGAGGAGCTTTACCTCCGCGCGACGGACCGTGAGCCCGCTGGCTACGCGGTCACCGTCAAGAGCGACGCCGATCGCGCCGGCGGGGACGGCTGGTACTGGTACGCGCGCGTCGGCGGACAGACGAAGCTCCCGCACGACGGCGCCGGTGTGGTCGCCGACGGGCTCGGCGCCGGCGGTCTCGCGCGCACGGTGTGCGTCGCCTGTCACGGTACGGCGGGCGCGGACGCCGACCACACGCCGTCGACCGGGGGGCGCGACTTCGTCTTCACGCCGGCTCCATGAGCAGCCGCGAAGGCCAAGACATCCCGCCGACCGGCGAAGCCCGCGCGCCCGATGCTACGCTGAGCGGCATGCCCGAAGCGTCGACGCGCCAGCGCATGATCGAGACGGCGGTGCACCTCTTCCGCCGGCAGGGATACCACGCGACGTCGTGGCGCACGCTCGTGGAGGCGGCGGGCACGCCGTGGGGCTCTGCGTACCACCACTTTCCTGGTGGAAAGGAGCAGCTCGGGGTCGCCGCGATCGATCTCGGCTCCGACGTCGTCGTCGCGCAGATGCGCGAGCTGCTCGTCGAGACGCGCAGCCTGCCGGGGGCGGTGCGCGCGTGGTGCCGCACGAGCGCGGAGCGTCTGGCCGAGAGCGACTACATCGAGGGATGTCCCGTCGCGACGGTCGCGCTCGAGTCGACGCCGGAGTCGGCGGCCATCACCGCGGCGAGCCGCAAGGCGTTCGAGCGGTGGTGCGGCCTCCTGCGCGACCAGTTCGTGGCGAACGGCGTGAAGCGAAAGCGCGCCGGGGAGCTTGCTACGCTGGTCCTCGCGAGCGTCGAGGGAGGCCTCCTCTTGTCGCGCGTGCTCCGCTCCAAGGAGCCGCTCTTCGTGGCCGGCGAGCATCTCTTCGTGCTCCTTGGCGGGGAGCTCCGCGCGGAGTGCCCGCTCTGACGAGCCTCGGCGCGGAGCTTCGCGCGGATCCTGAAGACCGTGCGGCTTCGGGCGCCATGAGATCGGCGCCACTGGCCCATGGCTGACGCTTGGTGGCCCGCTATGCTCATGAAGTGAGCACATCGCGCACGATCCGCCGCCTCCCGGTTCCCTCTCTCGTCTTCATCGCCCTCGCCGCCGGCTGTTCGTCGGGGGAGACCGCGCCCACTGTGCCGGTCGGCTCCGGTGGAGGGTCGAGCGCCGACGCCGATCTCGCCGCGCTCGACGTGGGCGATGACGAGCTCGTCGCCGACGAGGCCGCGAGTGAGGAGGAGCTCCTCGCCACCGATTGGCCGCAGGCCAGCGACGCCGCGCCCGACGGCGATCTCCTCGACACCGCGGAGACCCCCGACGATCTGCCGGAAATCCTGCCGGATCCGCCGATGACCGGTCTTCTCGCGTCGGAGTCGTCGTCGGTCGGGATCCTCACGGACCCGACGTGGTGGTCCGCTCAGTTCTCGTGCCCGAAGAACCCGCTCAACGCGAGCTGCACCTGCCGCGGCTCCGCCTACAACTGCCAATTCGCGAACAACCAACCGGGGCGCAACCGCTACCTCCCGCCCCGCGCCATTCGTGCGCTGCGCGGCGTGCACGGGACGGCGCGCAACGCCATCATCGAGAAGCTCGGTCGCTGGGATCTCGCCGCCGGCGAGCAGCTCTACGACGGCTCCGGCACCGCGCGCGGGGTGGTGGAGGGAGGCTGCTACTCCGATGCGATGGCGCCGACGAACCTCGGACACCCGTGCGTGAAGATCAACTTCGGGCAGCTGAAGAAGATGACCGTCGCGGGGAGCGCCACCGAGAAGCAGTACGTGTACGCGTTCTCGGTCGACGCGGGCGGACACTCGGCGAGCGGGTGGGTCGCCGCGGCCGGCATCACCGACCCGGCGTTCAAGCGCTACGATCTTCCCCCGCGCGCGGGCTCGTCCTTCGCGGCCACGTCGTACGTCGTCAAGTCCGCCGAAGACTACGGCTGCGCGCCTGCGTCCTACGTGTCGACCACCTGCCTGCCCGCGTGGGCGCAGCTCAAGATTCGCCCCAAGAGCGGACCCGACGTCAGCGAGAAGGCGCGCGACTACATGCTCCGCGACGGCAACGTCCTGAACCTCGCGTACCAGACTCCGCTCGTCGGCGGCGCCGCCACCGACACGTTCGTCGTCTCGGCCGGCGCCCTCGCGTTCAAGCGGCTCAAGTCCACCAGCGCGAGCCACCGCACGATCCTCCGCATCGCGCTCTACGAAACGAAGGACGCGACGCACGCCGGTACGAAGGTCGTCGGCAAGATGTATTTCGTGTACGGCGAGATGGCCGGACGCTTCGGATGGGTCGCCGCCGCGGCGATCAAGAAGGGGACCGTTGCCTCTGCGCCGACGGGCAGCGACACGTGCGTCGGCAAAGCGGACGGGCTTTACTGCAGCCCCATCAACCCCGGCGCGTTCGAGTGCAAAAATGGCAGCATCGCGAGCGGCCAGTACTGCGTCGCGCCGAAGAAATGCGTCGGTCCGAACGGCCCGGGAACCACGATCGTCTGTCAGTAATCGGCCCGTCGTCCCTCAGCCGGGGCGTTCAGGCGCGCTGGACCATCTCGCATCGCACCTTCGCGGGCGTCGAGCCGGTCCACCGCCGGAACGCGCGGTAGAACGCGCGCGCGTCGCCGTAGCCGACGGTCGCGCCGATCTCCGCGATCCCGACGCGCGGGTCGGCGAGGAGCGCCAAGGCGCGGGCGCGGCGGACTTCTTCGACGAGCGCTTTGTACGACGTGCCGCCCGCTTCGAGGCGGCGCTGCAAGGTGCGCGGGCTCAGCGAGATGCGCCGCGCGGTGATCTCCAGCGACGGATCCGCGCCGGCGGCGGGTTCCGCGATGGCGGCGCGCACGCGATCCAAGAGCTCGGTGCGCTGGTGTACCTGCGCGAGGAGCGCCTCGGCGTGGCGCTCGAAGAACGCGGAGAGCTCGGCGTCGACCTCGGCGCAGCGCGTGTCGAGCCAAGCCGCGTCGAAGACGAGCTCGTTGCGCACGCTGGCGAAGACGACCGGCGCGTCGAAGAACCGGCGGTGGGGCGCGGCGTCGTCGGGAGGGCCGGCGAGGAAATGCACTTCGCGGAGCGGCCACGGCGCGCCGGTGAGGAGGCGGCCGCGCGAGAGGAGGACCGCGAAGAGGAGCTCGGTGGCGACGCGCGGCGACGTCGTGATGCGCCGCGAGACGGAGAGGCGCGCGACGCCGTCCGACTCGTCGAGGCGCAGCTCGCTGCAATCGTCGATCAGCGCGAAGTAGCGGACCGCGCGCTCTAGCGCTTCACGCATCGTGGCGGAGCTGCGCATCGCGAAGTCGAGGACGTCGATGGTCCCGAGAGGGATCGCACTGGCCGCGCGGAGCGAGAAGCACGGATCGCCGCTCAGCGCGCCGGCACGCTCGATGGCGCGGAAGACGACCGCGGCGGGGAGGCGCGCGTCTCCTCGTTCGAGCAGCTCGCGCGGGATGTCGAGCGCACGCAAGAGCTCGTCGCCGCTCTCACCGTCGCGCGACAGCGCGGTATGCAACGCCCGGATGACCAGGATCGAGAGGCTTCCATTCATGCCGGAGCCCTCCTAGAGCAAGCACCGCACCAGCGCGTGCCACCGCGGAATTCGCGGGGATTCGCGAGGTGGCCCTCTTTTCGCCGCGCCGGCCTCTCGCGAGATCGCAGCCCTTCGCGACCCGAGTCGCGGCGCCGTCGCCTATGGATCCGCGCGGACTCAGCCTCGGCGCAGGTCCGCGTCGGCCGCCCTGTGCCAACGACTCGCGATGCGAACGGCGTTGGTGGCCGCCCCGAGGCGGAGGTTGTCCGCGACGACCGTGAGGCACAGGCTCTTGCCCGACACGTCGCGCGGGTCGAGGCGCACGCGACCGACGAGCGTGCGATCGCGATCGTGCACGCAGGCGACGGAGCTGAGTCCTTCGCCCGCGGCGCCGCCGAGGAGCTTCACGAACGGGGCCTCGCGCGCGTCGGCGAGCGTGCGCGCGATCTCTTCGAGCGGGGCCTTCTCCCCGAGCGTGAGCCACACGTTCTCGTAGTGCCCGACGGCCACCGGCACGCGGCAGCACTGCGCCGAGATCGCGAGCTCGGGGAGGCGCAAGATCTTGCGGCTCTCGAAGACGAGCTTGCGCTCCTCCGACGAGAATCCGCTGTCGTCGGTGCCGCCGTTGTGGGGGACCGTGTTGCCAGCGTAGCGCGCAGGATCGAAGCGGAGGCCGAGCCGATCGGGCTCGGCGTACCCTTTCTGCGATTCGGCGAGGAACTGATCGAGCGTGGCGACGCCGGCGCCGCTGACGGCTTGGTAGGTGCTCACGGTCGCGGCGGTGAGGCCGAAGCGGCGTTGGAGCGGCGCGGTCGCGAGCGCCAGCGGGATGGTCGTGCAGTTGGGATTCGCGACGAGGTGGACCTTGTCGTCGACGAGATCGTCGTTCACGCCGGCGGCGACGAGCGGCACGTTCGGATCCGCGCGGTACGTGTTGCTCTTGTCGACGACGCGGTAGCCGAGCGTGAGGAGGCGCGGGACGTAGCGTTTGCTGTGGTCGTCGTCGAGCGCGACGAAGGCGAGATCGCCTCGCGGAGCGTCCTCTGCCTCGAGGCGCGTGGCGGCGTGGACGGGGTGCTCCTTGCCGGCGACCTTCGTCGATTGGTCTCGGCTGGCGTAGAGAAGCAGCTCCGCGTCGGGCCACGCGCGGAGGCAGAGGTCGATCGTCTCGCGCCCGACGAGGCCAGTGGCGCCGAGAATTCCAATGCGAAGACGAGCCATGGCGGCAGTCTAGCCCAGGCCCCTCGCACTCGGCGAATCCGCGGGAAAAGAAGGGTCTCCGGCGTGCGTTGACAAGCGGAGGGGAGGTTCCGTATAACTATTAAACGGAAGCAGCGTTCCGATTGCGACCGCCCGCACGAAAGGAGCCCCGCATGTGCATCCCCCCGAATCATGGCTCGCAGGTCCTGGAGAGCGAGGCGCTCGTGCGACGGTACTTCGAGATGTGGAGCACCGGTGAGGGCGCGGTGGCCGACGCGGTGCTCGGGCCGGGGTACCTCGATCACGCGCAGCCCGGCGTCCTCGGGCCCGCCGCGGTGCGGTCGCTCGTCCCCCGCTTTCGCGCCGCCCACCCTGATGCGGACATCGCGTTCGAGATCCTCGGCGCCGACGGAGATCTGGTCGCCGCGCGGGCGACGATCCGCAGGTCACGCGACGGCGCCCTGCGCGAGACGCAAGGCGTGGCGCTCTTTCGCGTGGGCGGCGCGCGTCTGGTCGAGCAATGGAGCTGGCACCGCGCCTCCGACGACGAGACCGCGCCGAGCAGCCCCTCGGAGGCGTGGGCCGAAGCGCAGCGCCGAATCCGCGGCGAAGGAGCCCGCTCCCTCGCCGACATGTTCGCACCGCTGCGCTGACGCCGCTCTCTCCAAGCTGGAGCCGCTGGAGTTACTGGAGCGCGATGTCGACGCGGCGATCGCGCTGCATCGTCGCGTCGTCGGTCCCCGTCGCGTCGAGCTTGCCGCGCGACGTCTCGGTCACCTGGCCGCCGGGCACGCCGAGGCCTCCGAGGTAGCGCTTCACGCTGTCGGCGCGGTGCTCGCCGAGGCCCATGTTGTACTCGGCCTCGCCGCGCGCGTCGGCGCGTCCGATGAGCTTGAGCGTGCGACCCTTGAGCGGGCCGGTCGTCACGCACGTCGCAATCTGCTGAAGCACGTTGCGATCGGTCGGTGACAGATCGGTCTTGTCGAAGTCGAACTTCGGCGCGGACTCGACATTGCCAAGCTGGAGGTTGCACGCCTTCACGATGTCATCGGAGACGAGGAGCGGACGGCCGCTCTGATCGGGCGCCTTCGCGGGAGGCGGCGCTGCGGTCGTCGTCGTCGTTTGGTGGACCGGCGTCTGGGGGGGATTCACGATGGGCTTGTCCGCGCAGCCGAGCATCAGCGCGGCGGCGAGCGTCAGGGGAGAGAGGGCAACGATGGGGCGCATGGGTAACCTCCTTGGGGTCGAGCTTTCGATTTTCAAGTGAGCGCGGCAGCATGCGCTGTGCCAAGGCTTTTAACTATAGCCTCCCTAGTATTGTTCTGCCTGCGCTCACGCGAAAGGTCGACGTCAAGCGAGGGCTGGTGTGGCAAATGGGCACTACGTGGCGTTCTTGCTAGTTCCCGAGGGTAACGGCACGGCGGGGCGGCGGAGCGGTCAGCAGCTGGCGCAGCGAGGTTGCGCGAGGATCGTTCGGGTACGCCGCGACGAACTCGTCGAGGTGGTGCTGCGCCTCCATCGTCGCGCCGAGCCCCTGGGTGAGCACGACGAGGTTGTAGCGCGCGTCCGCCATGCTCGGCTCGAGCTTCAACGTACGGAGGTATCCCTCGCGCGCCTCGCGGTACTGACTTTTCTTTTGCGCGACGAGCGCCGAGTCGTACGTCGCCTGCACGTTGTTCGGCTCCGACGCGAGGATGGCCTGAAACTCCGCAGAAGCGAGGTCTAGATCGCCCGCGACATAGAGGAGCAGCCCATAGAGGAGGCGCGCCTGCGTGCCACGTCCGAGCTCGACGGCGCGCTTGGCGTCGGCGCGTGCCGACGTGCCATTGCCCTTCAGGTACGTGCCCCACGCGCGCGCGTACGTGGCGCGCGCGTCATCGGGCGACTGGGCGAGCGCGAGATCGGCCTCGCGGATGCCTTCGTCGAGCGCGCGCGTTCCGACGAGGGCCTCGGCCGTCAGCGCCATGCGGTGCGCGGTCGGCGGGCACGTGACCGTAGCGTCGAGTGCTGTGCGGGCGTCGAGGTGGCGCCCGAGGTCGGTGGCGTCCTCGGCGAGGCCTTCGGCGCAGCCGCAGTTCTTCGGTTTCAGGCGCAGGCACGCGGCGAACGTGTCGTACGAGCCGTGCGCATCCCCGCGCCCTCGGGCGCGTAGGGCGATCGCGCGCGCCGCGTTCTCATCGCCCGGATTGATCGCCATGGCGCGTGTCCAAAGCGCGTCGCGTGACATGAGCTGCGGCGCGGCGAGCGCGATGCTGGCCGCGCCGAGCGTCAGGCCCACCGCGACGAGACCGACCGCCGTCCGACGCGCCACCCGCTCGCCGGCTCCACGCGACAGACGCGCGGCCGCCGGGCCGCCGAGCGCCGCAGCAATCGTGCACCAGACGAGCGGCGTCGCGACCCACGCGCCTCGCGCGAGCGGTCCGCGGTCGCCCGCGAAGACGAACGCCGCAATGGGTACGCCTACGAGGCTCAGCGCTGCGAGGAGCGCCAAGCGCGGGTGCCTAGCGCCAGCGCGGCGGACGACGATGGTGAGCGCGAGCGCGATCGCCACGAAGATCGCGAACCGCACTGCGGCGACGACGGGCGTGCGCGCGCCCACACCCTCGGGCGGCGCCGCGTAGGGCGCCACGCCAAGCGCGTAGAGCAGGACGACGCGCCACGCGGCGTCGCTCAACGCGAAGAGAGACACGACGTCACGAGGCTCTCAGTAACAGGCAACGGAGACGGTGCAATAACCGGCGCCCTGTGCAACCGCGGCGTAGAGGGCACATCCGAACTGGTAGACCGTATTCGGGGTCAGGTTGAACACGGACGAATAGGTCGTGGACGAGAACGCCGACGATGACGACGGCATGTAACCTCCGTAGACGGACCTCACGTCACCACTCCCGCCTCCGTTGTAAGCCGGATAGGTTTGGTTCAACCCTGTGAGCACCGGATTGTTGGACAAGAAACCCGTGGATGTGACGAAGCAGCTCTTCGCGGCGCCGATGTTGATCTGGACCGGGAAGCTGTAGGTAAAGGCAGAGGCCGGGACTGAAAATGGGCCAGTCTGGCTGGTGCTCATCGGCCCGACCGGTCCCGGCGGACCTGCGGGTCCCTGCGGGCCCGTCGCGCCTGCTGGACCCTGCGGGCCAGTTGGGCCCGCCGGTCCCGCCGGTCCCGCCGGTCCCGCCGGTCCTTGCGCTCCCGCCGCCCCCGGCGCGCCCGTCGGTCCCGCCGGTCCGGTGGCACCGGCCGGTCCTTGCGGACCCACGAGCCCCGTTGGCGAGCCCACCCATTTGCCGGTCTTGTCGATGACGACCGCGCCGCCAACCGACACCGTCTTCGGCGTGATGTCGCCGGTCGCGTTGTCGGACACGAGCGCGTACGGCGTGGTCAGCATCGGCTGGCGCGGCGACATCTCCGGATCGGCGCCGACTTGAAGGCCCAAGTACTTCGGCGTTCCGTCGAAGAGCCCTGCGGTGAACGGCGTCACCGAGCCGAGCTCTGCGGAGAAGAACCCGTTGTCGGGCGTGATCGACTGCGTCTCCGTCCACGCGGCGGTGCCTGCCGCCGGCGCAGCGTAGATGCTGAACTTCATCGTCACTTGCGTGGTGATGGGGATGTTGTTCTTGTCGAGCAAGCGCCCCTGCTCCGTGAGGAGCTGCGGCACGGCGTGACCGACCGACGACCAACCCAAGCCAATGACGAGTGCCAACCCACCGATCGCTCTCGTAGACATGCTCATCTCCTGCGACTACTGCGTCGCGCCGATCACGCCGCTCTGAAGCTTGTACGAGGTCGAGGTCGAGGTGATCTGCCCACCGGGGGATTCACCGACCGCGACCCAAACCTTGTAGTTCGTGCTCTTCGCCAGGGTGCCGCCGCCCGTGAGGGACTGGCCGGGCTTGCCGGGAGGGCCGAGCGGGATCGCCGAGTCCACACCCGCGTCGAAGCCCGAGTCGATGTCGACCGGCGCGTCGCTTCCGCCGTCGTCGGGTGGCGGCGGGGGCGGCGTGTTCACGTCTCCGCCGGAGTCACCGGTCGGCAGCGTGCCGCCATCGGCGTCGATCTGCGCGCTGGAGAAATCTCCCAGCACGCCCGTGCACCCTCCCGCGGCGACGATCACCGCAATGAAGAGAGCAGGGAGAAGCTTTGTTCGAAGTCCCATCAAGAAGCCCCTTCATTTGACAGCTATCACTCTCCCAGCACCACAGGAAGAACGTTCACGCCAAAAATGTGGGAGCCGCGAGCACGCGCGTGCGCCGGTGCACGGCGAGTGCAGTCCCGGCGAAAAACGCGTGCAGTCGCTGCACAACCGCCCTCACTTCGGCATGACGCCCTACTCGAGTCGGCGCGTCCGGCGCGTCGTAGTCGCTGGCGGTCGCGCGCGTCGATGCGATAGGCTCGCTCCTCTACTCTCAGTCCTCTAGAGGAGGCTTCGAATGCGTTTGTCACGCCTGACTCGGTTCTCGCGCTCGTGCGTCGCGCTGTCGTTCGCCACGCTTCTCTGCGCTTCTTCGGCGAGCGCGCAGAACGAGGCGAACCGCGGGCAAGCGCGCGAGCTCGGCGAGAAGGGCAACCTAGCGCTCGAGAAGAAGGACTACGCGGGGGCCGAGACGCTTTTCGCGCAAGCCGACGCGCTCTACCACGCGCCGACGCTGATGCTCGGCCTCGCGCGCGCGCAGGCGCAGCAGGGCAAGTACATCGAGTCGTGGGAGAGCTACCACCGCATCATCCTCGAGGGTGCGCCGCCCGGCGCGAACCCAACGATCGTGCGCGCCATCGAGGACGCGAAGACCGAGATCGAGACGGTCGCCGGCAAGCGGTCGAAGGTGACGCTCACGGTCACCGGCGCCGATGGTCCGAAGGTCACGCTCGACGGCGCGGTCGTCCCCAGCGCAGCCCTCGGCCTCGAGCGTCCGGTGAACCCGGGCAAGCACGCGGTGCACGCGGAGGCGCCCGGCATGAAGGCCGGCGACGGGACGTTCACCGTCGATCCTGGAAAGGCCGCGACGTTCACGCTCGCCCTCGAGCGCGATCCGACCGCCGTCGTCGCCCCGGTGCCGCCGCCGACCGACCCGCAGGCGCCGCCGCCCACGACCGGCAACCCGCCGCCTCCCGGCGCGGACGTCTCGACGAACGGCGGATCCATGAACCGCACGCTCGGCTACGTCGGAATCGGCGTCGGCGGCGCCGGTGTCCTCGTTGGCGTCATCACCGGCATCATCGCGATGGGCAAGCACAGCGATCTCTCGAGCAACGCGTGCGCGACAAAGCCGTGTAGCGCGGGCGACGCGACCCAGTTCAATTCCGATCTCGACAGCTACCACTCGATGGGGACGATCTCGACGGTGGCCTTCGTCGTGGGCGGCGTCGCGGCGGCGGCGGGCGTGATCCTCCTCGTGACCGCGCCGAAGAAGCCGGCCACCGCGTGGATCTCTCCGACGATCGGCCTCGGCACGTTCGGCGCGGCCGGGCAGTTCTAGGCTCGGCCGTTACGGCGCCAACACCGATACGGGAACACTCGACGTCGCACCCGCGTCGGCGCCAAGCTGCCCGCTGCCGTTGGCGCCCCAGCACACGACGGGTCCGCACGATCCGGCGTCGCCGGCCGTGCAGCTGCTCGTGAGGATGGCGCAGCTGAACGCGTTTCCACCGCGTGCAGTCTGCACCTTTCCGAGCTGGCCGCCCCGCGGCCGGACGCCCATGGGACGTCTCGCGCGCGTGCATCCCCACGAGCGCGCCGTCGTGCGTGGAGGAATGCGCGGGCACCACGCTGAAAGGATGTCAGCGCGGCGTGCCCGTGACGGTCGACTGCGCGGCCGTGGGCCTCACGACGTGCGCGACGGTCTCGCTCGAAGGTCGAAGCTCTCCCGCGTGCGGCGCGCCATGACGCCGGATCGCGTCCTCGCAGCGTCGCGCGCGTGGTAGGACGCCAGTCATGCGCGCGTTCCAGTCTGCCCTCGCCGCAGCCGCCTCACTCCTCATGTTCGCTTGTGCGTCGGCACCCGCGACGCCCCCGGCGACTCCTCCTCCGGCCACCACCGCGAGCGCGACGCCAAAGGCGAAGCCGATCGATCCGGCGGCCGTCGCGGCCTCGACCGGCGGCAAGCCCGAGTCGCAAGACGCCACCGTGAAGGTCTCGTTCCCGCGCGCCGACGTTCCCATCGCCGTCGACGGCTGGACGATGCCGCCGTTCATGGGGCTGACGTCGTGGGCCGCGTTCACGCCGGGTGAGAAGCCCGGTGTAGAGGCGATGGTCATGGGCGATCTCGTCGCGTTCGAGGACGAAGTGAACCCGATGATGAGCGCGCTCCTCGACGGCTCCGTCGAAGTGACGGCGCTCCACAACCATTTTTTCTACGACACGCCGCGCGTCTTCTTCATGCACATCGGCGGGGAGGGAACCGTCGAGCGCCTCGGCAAGGGCGTCCGCGCCGCTCTCGACGCGCAGAAAGCGATAAGGCAAAAATCCCCCACGCCTCGCGCGCGCACAGATCGCCCCGCGCTCGCGTCGCCGAGCAAGATCGACGGCGCGAAGCTCGACGCGTCCCTTGGCGTGAAGGGCGTCGCGAAGGACGGAATGTACAAAGCGACGATGGGACGCAAGGCGACGGCGTCGTGCGGCTGTTCCGTGGGCAAGGCGATGGGCGTGAGCACGTGGGCGGCGTTCGCTGGAACCGACGAGGCCGCGGTCGTCGACGGTGACTTCGCCGTGTCGGAGGCCGAGCTCCAGCCCGTCCTGAAATCGCTCCGCGCATCCGGCGTCGACATCGTCGCCATTCACCACCACATGACGGGGGAGACTCCGCGCATCCTCTTCCTCCACTACTGGGGCCGTGGCCCGTCGGTGGAGCTCGCCAAGGCGGTGAAGGCCGCCCTCGATCTCACGGCGTGGGACGGTCGCGCGGCGAACTGACGGCGTGTTTCCTTTCGCTCTCCCGCCGATGCAGGCGACCGCGCCTCGGCCGGTCCCGCACCTGGTCGCCACGCGGGTCTCGTCCGCGCCCACGATGGACGGCGTCCTTGACGATGCCGCATGGAAACAGACGCCCGCGTCGACGGCGTTCACGCAGAAATTCCCGGACGAAGGGCAAGCGCCCAGCGAAACGACGACGCTCCGGATCGTGTACGACGACGAGGCGGTCTACGTCGCCTTCGACTGCGAGCAAGCCCGCTCGAAGATCGTCGAGCGATTGACGCGGCGCGGGCGACTCGTCGAGTCGGACTGGGTCTCGATCGCGTTCGGTACGCGCGGCGACTCCAAGAGCGCGTACGAGTTCCGCGTCAACGCGTCGGGCGTGCTCACCGATACGCTGCGCTTCGCCGACACGCAGACCGCCGAGAACTGGGACGAGAACTGGGAAGCGCGCACGCGCGTGACCGCCACCGGGTGGACCGTGGAGATGAAGATCCCGCTCCACATCCTCCGCTTTCCGGACGTCGCCGTGCAGTCGTGGTCGATGCAGGCCAAGCGGCGTGTGTCCGAGCGGCAGGAGACCGACGAGTGGAGCTTCATCCCGCGCGACGCCGGCGGTGAGGTCTCCCGCTATGGAAAGCTCGATGGGCTGAGCGGCCTCACCGCCAAGACTCCGTTCGAGCTGCGCCCGTTCGTGGTTGGGCGCCTGGAGCACCGCGACGCGGCGTCGACGCAGCTCGCGCACGGCACCGATTTTTCGGCGAGCGCAGGCCTCGACGTGAAATGGCACCCGACGTACGACCTCGCCCTCGACGCGACGGTGAACCCGGATTTCGCGCAGGTCGAGGCCGATCAGCTCGTCCTGAACTTGACGAACTTCGAGACGTATTACCCCGAGAAGCGCCCGTTCTTCCTCGAGGGGGTCGACGTGTTCTCCACGCCGATCCAGCTCCTCTACACGCGCCGCATCGGTCGCTCGCCCGACGCGCCGCAGCTCCGCACGGATCCCGTGAACGCCGAGCAGCTCGTCGACGTCCCGTCCGCCCCCACGATCTACGGCGCCAGCAAGCTGACCGGCCGCATCGCCGACGGATGGACGATCGGGACGCTCCAGGCCCTCACCGCGAAGAACGACGTGCAGGTCCAGCTCGGCGACGGCACGCGCGTCACGCGATCGGTGGAGCCGCTCGCCGCGTTCAACGTGCTGCGCCTCAGACGCGAGCTCAGCGAGAAGGCGTACCTCGGAATCATGGGCACGGCCGTCGACTACGCCGAGCCGACGTCCGGCCATGCGCGCCTCGCGAACGGCGGCCAACTCTGCCCCAACGCGATCGACGCGACGTCGGCGGTGCGCTCGCTCAACCCCGCGCTCCACGCCGGTCCGAGCAGCGTCGTCCCGGCGGGCTCACGCTGCTTCAACAACGCCTACGTCGTCGGCGTCGACGGGCAGTGGCGGTCCGAGGCCGGCGACTGGCTCGTCAACGGCCAGGCCGTCGCGTCCGAGCTGCAGAACGGCTCGCCGCGCCACGTCCCCGACGGCACTACGATTCAACCCGGCGACATCGGCACCGGCGCGGTAGGCACCGTCTCCAAGGAGGGCGGCAAGCACTGGGTCGGAGCGCTCAACGCGGAGTTCAACGACCGGAAGCTCGACGTCAACGATCTCGGCTTCGATCGCCGCGCCAACAACTACCGCTGGCGACTCGACCTCGAGTACCGCGAGCTCGAGAAGTGGTGGGTGTTCCTCGAGGCGCACGCGAAGCTCGAGTACTTCGACCGCTACAACTTGGACGGCCGCGATCTCGGCGGCGGCTACCAGCTGAACGTCTCGGGCACGCTCGACAACTACTGGAAGTTTTTTACCGAAGCCCACTACCGCACCG
Organism: Polyangiales bacterium; assembly: GCA_038231275.1. Lineage (GTDB taxonomy): Bacteria > Myxococcota_A > Polyangia > Polyangiales > Polyangiaceae > JANYHK01. The sequence continues at coordinate 148,112 of JBBRLQ010000016.1, read as the reverse complement.
CCTACTTCGACGACCGGGAAGTCGGCGACGGCACCGCGCTCCAGCGCTCGGGTCTCGCCGGTTACGAGCTCGAGGTCGAGAGCGATCCGACGAAGAAGGTCAGCTTCCACGCGGAGACGCAGTCGCAGTGGGTCACGAACGGCGGGCTCATCTTCAACGCGACCGCGGGCGTCCTCTTCCGTGTACTCACGCAGCTCGACGTCGAGGTGCTGCCCACCGCCGTTTACACCTTCGGCGAGCCGCGCTTCGTCGGCCTCGGCGCGGGCCCGTCGCAGTACCTCTTCGGCAAGCTCGAGGCGAAGGCCCTCGGCGCGACGATTCGTGCAACCTACACGTTTACGCCACGCCTCACGCTCCAGACGTACGGACAGCTCCTCGTCGCATCGGGGCACTACACCGAGTTCTCGTCGTTCACCGCGGGCGGCCCGCGCTCGGCGGTGCGCGTGGGCGACTTGACGCCGTTCGTCGGAGTGTTGCCGGGCAATCCCGATTTCGAGGAGGCGGTGCTCAACGTCAACGCGGTCGTGCGCTGGGAGTACCGCCTCGGCTCGACGCTCTTCCTCGTGTACACGCGCGCGCAGCAGCCGAACGTGACGCTGGGGCCGAACGACGTAGGCGGGTTGCACTTCGGATCGGTCGGCAAGGGACCGGCCACCGACGTGGTGCTCGTGAAGCTCGCGTACTGGTTCGGCTGACGGGGCGATTCAGGGCGCAAGCTGAGCGGCGGGCGCGGGGGGAGGGGCTCCCGCGGCGAGGCGGTTCGCGACTGGCCATCCCCACGCGGCGCCGAGCGCGATGGATAGGAGCCCCGCCGTTGCCATCAACACGGCGCTCGCGGTCGCGCTCTTCGCGATGCGCGCCATCGGGAGGACAGCGGCCGCGGCGAGGAGTGCCATTCCGACCGCGGCACCGGCGCCGTAGATCGCGATGAACAGCACGCCTGCTCCGCGCGACGCGAACGACGTGCTCGCGAGCGCTGCCAGTGCGCCGCTCCCGGCAAGGCCGTGCACGATCCCGACGCCGAGAGGCTGCACACGCGCGCCCGCGCCCGAGTCGTCGTGCGCGTGCGCGTGCGAATGCGAGCGCGACATGCGCCCGGCCTTTGCGCACGCACGGGCCTTCGCGATCGCGCGGATGCCGAGGCCCACGAGCATCACGGCCACCACCAGCTCGAACGCGTCGGCGACCTGCGCGGGCATCTGCGCGCGGAAGAGGGCGAGCGCGCCGCCCACGATGAGCAGCGTAAGCGCGTGGCCGAGTCCCCAGATCGCCGCGAAGGACACGATCCGCCGCGGCGTCCTCTGCCCGGCGACCAGCGTGGACACCGCGGTCACGTGATCGGGCTCGAGCGCATGGCGAACGCCCTGCGCGAGTCCGAGCAAGCAGCCGAGGAGGATGGCGCTCATCGCGCGAGTGCCGTAGCACGCGGGGCCATCGCTCACCAGTCGGAAGGGCCGTGTTCTCATCATGATACGCTCGCCGACCGATCCACGAAGGAGAGGCAGACGTAGGTGGAGAGAGGCTCGATGGGATCGCTACGACGCGGCGCCGCGCTTGGATTCGGCGCGGCTCTCTTCGTTCTGGTCGGCGCCGCCCGCGCGCAAGGTCCCACGACGGGGACGCCGCCGCCGGCCTTCGCCGCCGACCCCCAGGCGCCCCCGGCGCTCAGGTCGAGCGTCGAAGCGACGTACCCGCCCGAGGCGCTGCGCGATCGTGTGGAGGGTACCGTCGTCCTCGAGCTCTTGGTCGACGCGGTCGGTGCGGTGAAAGATGCGCACGTCGTCACGCCCGCGGGTCACGGCTTCGACGAGGCGGCGCTCGCGGCGGTGTGGAAGTTCCAGTTCGAGCCCGCGCGCCAGGGAGGGTCGACCATCGCCTCGACGATTCAGTTCTCGTACGAGTTCCATCTTCCGAAAGCGACCCCGACTCCGACTCCGACTCCGACTCCGACTCCGACCCCGACTCCGACCCCGACTCCGACCCCGACCGCGACGGTGACGCAGGAGGGCGCGGATCAATCCACCGTCGTCCTCGTCCAGCGGCCCATGAGCGCGGCCTCCTCTTCTTCTGTTCGCGATCGCGAGTTCCAGCTCCGGCCTATCGCCTCCGTGCAGGACATTCTCCGGGTAACGCCCGGTTTGATCATGGTCCAGCACTCAGGCGGCGGAAAAGCGAACCAGTATTTTCTCCGCGGCTTCGACGCCGATCACGGCACCGATCTCGCGCTGTCGATCGACGGCATCCCGATCAACATGGTGAGCCACGCCCACGGGCAGGGCTTCAGCGACACGAACTTCATCATCCCGGAGATCGTCGAGCGCGTCGAGATCACGAAGGGCCCGTACTTCGCGAACCAAGGGGATTTTGCCACCGCCGGGTCCGTGAACATGGTCTCGCGAAGCTCGTTCGAGCACAGCTCGGTCGGCTTCGGCATCAGCGGCTCGCCCGGCCATGGCGCCCCCGGCTACCGCGGCCTCTTGATCGCGAGCCCGAAGTTCGAAGGCGCTCCGGCGCTCAAAGCGACCTTCGCCGCCGAGGTCGGTCGTCAGAACGGCCCCTTCGACAACCCCGAGGGCTGGGACAAGTACAAGCTCTTCAACAAGCTCACGTACGACATCTCGCCCACGTCTTCGATCACGCTCGCCGAAATGAGCTACGGCGGAAATTGGCACGGATCGGGGCAAATCCCCGCGCGCGCGGTGGAGTCGGGGCAGGTCTCGCGCTTCGGGTCGATCGATCCGGACGAGGGCGGCAACTCCGCACGCCACCAGCTCTCGGTGCAGTACCGCGTCCGTCCCAACGAGCGGAGCGAGCTCAAGGCGATGGCGTACGTTGGCGCGTACCGCTTCAACCTGTTCTCGAACTTCACGCTCTTCGCGCGCGATCCCGACAACGGTGATGAGATCCAACAGGTCGATCGGCGCACGTTCTACGGCGGCAAGGTCAGCTACCGCATCGTCGAGGAGCTTGGCGGTGTCCGCTTCGACACGACGATCGGCGCCGACGCGCGGACCGACGACATCCACAACCAGCTCTTCAACACCGTCCACCGAAACACGTTGTCGACCGTGCGCGACAACGGCATCCACGAGACGCTCCTCGGCGCCTACGTCAACGAAGAGATCACGCCAGTGAAATGGCTGCGCTTCAACGCGGGAGGCCGCGCGGACGCGATCTCCTTCGCGGTCGACGACAACCTCGGCGTCGGCAAAGACCCCACCGCGCCGCGTGGAGGTGTGGACGGCGCGCACCAGCTGTCGCCGAAGCTCTCGGCCGTCGTCTCGCCGCTCATGGCCGAGGACGCGCAGGTCGATGTCTACATGAACTACGGCCACGGCTTCCACTCGAACGACGTACGCGGCGTCTTCTCTAGCCCCGCCGTCACGCCGCTCACCCGCGCCGTCGGTGAGGAGATCGGCGCGCGCACACGCCTGTGGAAGAAGCTGGATTTCGCCGCCGCTGGCTGGATGCTGGATCTCGAGAACGAGACCGTGTGGAACGGCGACGACGGCACGACCGGGGTGAGCGACAAGACGCACCGCTACGGGCTCGAGCTCGAGGCGCGGTACGAGATCACGCCGTGGCTCGCCGCCGACGGTGACGTGACCTTCACCAAGTCCAAATTCAGCACCGACGGCGCGAACGGCGGCGGCCTCGCGCTCGCGCCGAAGCAGACGTGGTCCGGCGGTCTCTCCGCGCGTCACGACGCGGGGCCCGGCGTTGCGCGCGGTGGCCTCCGCTTCTATGGCATCGGCGATCGACCGGCGTCCGACGACGGCGCGATCGTCGCGCCTGGATTCACTCAGTTCGATCTTCACGCCGGCTACCGCCTGCGCCGCTTCGACCTCGCGCTCGACATAGAGAACCTGTTCAACGCGAAATACCGCTCCGCGCAATTCGACACGGTGAGCCGCCTTCGCACCGAGCCGGCGATCGGCGGCGCGGTCCCCGGAGCCTTCTCGTGCGGGGGCGGCGGGCGCCTCGCGGCGAGCCCCTCCGGCGCGCCGGCGAACGGGCGCTTCAACGGCTGCGAGGACGTGAACTTCACGCCTGCGTATCCCTTCACCGCCCGCATCACGGGCACCTTCTACTTGGACTGAAGGAGAGCCGATGAAATCGCCGCCCACGCTCCTCCTCCGCGCCACCGTGGCCATCGTTGCTCTCACGGCCCTCACCGCGCTTGCGGCCTGCGACACCGAGACGCCGACGACCGCGTCCGTCGAGAACGACTACCCCGCGCTCGTGGACGGAGGCGATCCCGCGACGCAGACGGTCGTCTACCGCGCGTGGTTCGCCAGTACGCTCTTCCTCGATCCGGTGACGCCGGGCGCGACGTCGGGCGAGCTGCGGACCGTGCCGACGGAGGACACCGTCTACGTCGTCCTCGCGGTCGCCTGGGATCCCTCGTCGGGCGCGCCACCCACGAAGCTCGTCGCGCTGCGCTCGAAAGGGAAGCTCTCGGTCGCGCGCGGCGACCTCGCGCTCATCCAGGTATCGCCCGCGCGGTTCGACGGAGACTGCGCCGCCGGGAGCGCGCTCTCGCAGGACGACGCCGACTTCGTCACCCAGCGCATCTTCCCGGGGCTCTTCGCCGGGACGCGGTACGACGCGGCGACCTGCACGATCACGCCGATTCCCTCGGACGCCGGTGCCTCCGACGCGTCGCGGGAGTGACGCCCAAGTGACGAGAATGTCGCAATAAACGGGGCTCGCGGCCCCGCCGGCCGTTTGGTTACCGTCTCATTCGCGATCCGGTTTGCCCGGAGGGGAGGGGGGCGCTAAGGAATGCGCCCCCGGGAGGTCCTTCAATGGCTCGCGCTTCGACTCGGTACTTCGCACTCCTCTTGTGTGTCGGCGCGGCGGCATGCGTCGCGAAGGCCGCGAACCCCGGCTTCGACGACGTCGACGGCGGCGGAGGAAGCTCCGGAAGCTCGGGCAGCAGCGGAACGGGCGGCGATGGTGGTGAAAACTTCGGCGGCGACGGCGGCACGGCCGCTCCCCCGGACGGCTCGGTCACCGTCACGACGACGATCTACGCGAACACCGACGACAGCCTCTACACGCTCGATCCCAAGACCCACGCGATCACGCTCGTCGGCAAGTTCGCCGGCAACGGCACCGACAACATCACCGACGTCGCCGTGAACGGCAACGGCGAGGTGTTCGTCAACTCGCAGACCGCGGTCTACAAGGCGGCGCTCCCGTCGGGCGCCGGCAGCGTGCAGCTCACCAAGCTCGCCGGCATCAACACGACCGGGAAGTTCTTCGCGCTCGCCTTCGCCCCCGCGGGCGTCCTCGGCCCCAACGAAGCCCTCGTCGGCGGCGACGGCGACGGCGAGCTCTGGTTCATCGACCAGACCAACGGCGCCATCAAGGACCTCGGCGGCTTCGGCAACGATCCGCGTACCGACACCAAGCACAAGGGGCACATCCTTGCGCTGTCGGGCGACATCGTCTTTTACACCGACGCGAACAAGAAGCCGACCGGCCTCGCCACGATCCGTTCGTGCACGAGCAAGGGCACCGGCTGCGAGACGACGGACGACTTCCTCGTCGGCATCGACATGACGGCCCTCAGCGCCGCGTACACCGGCTCGCCCGCGGCCTCGCTCCTCTCGGGAATCTACGGCGGCTCCGGCACGAACCCCGGCAACGGCATCGGCTTCGGCGACGTGTTCGGGCTCGGCGTTTGGGGCGGCGACGTGTACGGCTTCTCGCGCAACCAGACCGGTACGCCGCCGACGCTGCTCACGGTCGACACGAGCACCGGCAAGGGCGCGGCGATCTCCGGCGCGTCGTTCTCGTTCTCGAACGGCTGGTCCGGCGCGGGCGTCACCACCAAGGTCACCGTCACCGTCCCGCCGCCGCCGCCGATCAAGTAGAGTACGCCGCATGGGCGACGGCATCGAAGAGATCCGCGGCAAGACGGTCCTCATCCGGTTCGAGGGCAAGAAATGCATCCACTCGCGCGGGTGCGTGCTCGGAAGGCCGGACGTGTTCGTGCCGAACGTGGAGGGCGAGTGGATTCGCCCCGACGCCGCCACGCCCGAGGACGTCGCGAAGCTCGCCGAGAACTGCCCGTCGGGCGCGATCGCGTACGAGCGCCTCGACGGCGGGCCGAACGAGCAGACGCCGAAGGTGAACACCGCGCGGGTGCTCGAGAACGGCCCCATCGCCCTTCGCGGAGACCTCTCGATCGCGGGAAGCCGGGCCTTTCGCGCGACGCTTTGCCGCTGCGGCGCCTCGAAGAACAAGCCCTATTGCGACACGAGCCATCATGGCGTCCCATTCGAAGCGACCGGCGAGCCGAAGACGACCGAGAGCACAGCGCTCGACGTCCGCGACGGTCTCCTCGACGTCACGCTGGCGAAGAACGGCCCGCTGCTCCTGGCGGGGAGCGTCGAGATCGTGTCGGGCACCGGGCGCACGATCCAGCGGATGAAGAAGTGCGCGCTGTGCCGCTGCGGCGGGTCGAGGAACAAGCCGTTCTGCGACGGAACGCACAAGCAGAACGGCTTCGTCGCCGACTGAACTGGAGCGAAGCGCAGCGGAGCGAAATGCTCCTGAAGGAAAGGGCTGACCGGCGTTTCCGGTCAGGCCCTGATCAGCGGGCGCAGCCCTTGGCGACCAAGGGCGCGATCAGCTTCGCCGGATCCGCCTGATCGACCGTGAACGGCTCGTGCTGCCAGACCGAGAGGAGCGCGACGAGCCGCTTCACGTCGCCGCCGCATGACGCGAGCAGCTCCTCGAGCTCCTTCTCGCCCGAGTGGTACGTCTTGAACTGCACGAGCGACGCGTTCGTCAGCTTGCGCCGGCTCGTCAGGTCCTTCTCGAGCTTGCCGAAGATGCGCGCCTTCTCCGCGAGCTTCTCCTCGCGTGTTCGCGACGACGCGTAGAGCGCCTCGAGCTCGCCGTACGCCGCGTGCATTATTACCTCGCGCTTCTTGCCGCGCTCTTCGCTGGCGAGGTACGCGATGGTCTCCTTCGCGTCCTCGCCCACGACCTCCTTCATGTACTTGATGGCGAGCGCGTCCCCGATGAAGTTGGCGACGCTCTCGTTCAAGCGCGACTGTCCGGCGACGAAGAAGGTGGCGTGCGTCGACTCGTGGAAGATGGTGTTCACGAGACCCCCGCGCGCCTCGGGGCCTCGTCCGATCATCGTCGACAAGAGCGGATCGTCGAACCACCCCGCGGTCGAGTACGCGCCCGCAGGACGGACGTCGGCGTCCCAGCCTTGCACGCGGAGTTTGTCGGCGGCGACGTCGGCGTCGGGGCGATGGAACCAGCCGAGGTAGGTGATGGTGCCGACGATCGGGAACGTCCACGTGCGCGAGCGGAAACGAAGCGGCTCGCACGCGCTGACGATCCACACGGCGGCGTCGCGATCGAGGCGCGCGTACTTGGTGTAGTTGTTCGTCGCGCGGAGGCCGTTGGCCTCGCCGTACTCCTTCACGCGCGGGATCTCCTCGAGCAGCCGACGCGTGCGCGGCGGCAAGCGGTTCTCGCGGAGGAGGCGCTCCATCGGGAGGCTCCGCGTGAGGAGGTCGTCCTGTCCCGCGGACGCCTGCGCGAGGTAATCGAGCGACGCGCACCCAGAGCTCACGAACGCCAGCGCGGCGCAGAGAACGAGGCCGAGGCACGCGCGCATTCGCACGTGAGAGTAGCGGATCGACGCGCGCGCGGGGCCGATCCAGGCTGTCCGCACACGCCGGAATTTTCCATTGGCGACGGCGAACCAGGGGCAGAGGCGATCGCTGCTGGTTCGCCTCAGATCCACGCGGACATTTATGGCGACCGCGAAAAATGGCGGCGAAGCGAGGGCACGTCGCATGCTTCACATCGGGTAATGCGCTCCCTCCTTCTCGTGTCGTGCGGTGTGGGTTTTCTAGCGTCTGCGCTCGTCTTCGGATGCTCGTCGAAGCACTCGACCTCGTCGCCGACCGAAGGGCCGCTCCCCGACACGACAGGCCAGCAGCAAGGGTCGAGCGGCTCCAGCGGAGCGAGCGGGACGACGCCGGCCTCGTCGGGGACCGGCGGCACGTGCGACTTGAAGGCATCGGGGATTTCGTTCTCGAGCGACACCTGCACCACGTGCATGCAGCAGAGTTGCTGCGCGGCGACCGTCACGTGCGTCATCAACGACACGAGCTGCGCGCTTCTCCAGCAGTGCCTCATCGACTGCCCGGTGCCCGGCTCGGGCGCGGGCGACGGCGGTAAGGACGCCGCGACCGGTGATGCCGGGAAGGAAGGCGGCGGAGGTGGTGGCGGCGGAGGCGGCGGCGGCGACGGTGGCGGTGACGGCGGCGGCGCGGGCGACGGCGGCGGCGGCACCGGCGCGAAGGTGTGCCGCGACGCGTGCCAGGCGAAATACACCGCGGCGCAGGCCGATCAGAAAGCCTACAACGACTGCATCACCGGCACGTGCGCGCCGAGCTGCAAGTAGCCGCGCCGCCCTCCTCGCGACGGTTCAAGGGAACGCGCTCGGGCACGCGGGATTCGGAATCGCGAAGACGACGTTGTCGAGCGCGACCCCGATCGGGTTACCGCCTCCCGTCGCTGCCGTGAAGCCGAACGCGCCGCTCACGATGGGCGTCGTCGTGATTCCGCTCAAGAACGGGATCGTGTCCACGATGAGTCGAACGTTGCCGGCGACGACCACGATCTGCGCCGTGTGCCATACGCCCGCGATGAGCGGAAGCTGGGACGAGCTTCCGCCGTGCCAGTCGAAGGTGCCGGGGTCTTTGGCGGAGTCGAGCTTCAGGACGCCGAAGTACGGGCTCGACGGATCGTTGATGTCGGTATTCTGCCAGGTGTCGAACGTGACGGCGTAGCCGCCGGTCGTCCTCGGGAGGCCAAGTCCCTTGCCGCCGACGGCGGTGCCGAAGCCGGTCGCGCGATCGAACCACGCGAACGTGAGGCCGTCGGCGACGGGGCTCTGGCCGCCCGTGCTCATGTAGAACTGGAAGTCGACGCGGAACGTCCCGAGCGGTTGCGCGGTCGCATAGAGGAGCTCGCCCTGTTGTCCGCCTTGCAGCGGCGTCAACGTGACGAACGGTCCGTTCGCGCCTCCGGCGGTCGTCGCAGTCGCAGAGCCGACCTTGGTCCACGCGGCGCCGATGCCGCTGCCGAAGTCGTCGCGGATGACGACGATCGGACCGCACGCGTCGACGCCCGTGTCGATGCCCGCGTCGACCGGCGGCGCGGTGTCGGGGAGCGTGGCCGTGTCGCTGGCGGTGTCACGCGCAGAGGAGCCGTCCGTTCCGCTCGTCGCGTCGGCGTGGCCGGGCGCGTCCATGGAACCGTCCGTGCCCGTCGTCCCGCCGTCGTCGTCGGTCGAGAGGTTTGCCGTGCCCGTGAGGTCGAGGCCGCACGCCGCGCCCGTGAGCACGATCGCGAAGGCGACGACGTTTCGCGCGAGGCGCATCCGATCAGGGTAGCGCGCCCAGGGCCATCTCGGGATACGCGCGAGGCGGCTCTTCGGATCGCTACGAATTTGCGGGAAAATGCCGGGGAATCTCCTCGCCCATGGCGCGTACGACAGGCTGTGAGGGGCCGATGAACCGTAGCGACGAGCGCAGCGCGGAGAGGAGTTCTGTCTCGACCGAGGAGGCGCCGGAGACGCGTCGCGACGCGCCGTCGGCGTTGCGAGGCGCGCGGATCACGGGCACGTCTTCGGCGGCCTCTGACACTTGCGGGTGCTCGTGTTGCACCACCAGCCGCCATAGCAGCCGTTGCCCTGACAGTCGCTCGAGTACTTGCCGCAGGAGTGGCACGCCGACGTGACGACGGTGGGGCCGTCGAGCGCGCCGCAGCGATCGAGGATCGCTCCGTCGAGCGCCGGTCCGATCTCCGGCGCGCACACGCCACCGTTGGGGACGCACGCCTTGATCGCCGCTCCGCCGACGGTCGTGATGGCGTCGCACGTCTCGTCGCGCTCGCAGCCCGTGCCTTCCGGGCACGCGGTCGCGCAGAACGAGTCGCCGGCGAACACGCCGCAGGTCGCGGACGGCGTGCAGTCGGTCTGCGTGAGGCAAGGCTGGCAGTCGAGCGAGAGATCGACCGTTACGACGTCGGGCGCGGCGGCGTCTGGCGTCCCGCCGAGGCTCACGTCGGTACCGCAGGCGAGCGCGAACGGCGCGAGGGACGCGAAGGGCGAGAGCACGAGCGCGGCCCAGACGGCGCGGCTCACGGCGCGGCGCCGCCCTGGCTTTCGACGAGCGCGCGCACGTGACCCGCGTGAGGGCTCTGCGGATGCGCCGCGAGGAAGCGCGTGCCGAGGCGCGTCGCCTTTGCGCCATCACCCTGCCGGACGAGCGCGTCCATGCGAATGACGTCGGCCTCTTGTTGAAACGCGGCGCCGTTGCCTCCGAAGCGCGCCTCGTAGTCGTCGACGAGGCGGAGCGCGTCCGTCGCGTCACCGGCTTCGAGCGCGGCGCGCGCGCGATCGATTGCGGCGATCTGATCGGCGAGAGAGCCTGTGCTGGCGGCCGTGTCGCGCGGCTTCGTCGTCGTCTTCGCAGTGACGGCGGCGGTCGCGGTGGCCACGGCAGTCGCGGGGGTCGACGGAGTGGCGAGGGGAGCGGGTACGTTGGCGGGAGGAACGGTGCTGACGGGCGAGACGAGAGGCGCAGGCGTGACCGTGGGGATCGGCGACGGCGATGCCACGGTGGACGCGGCGAGGGGCGGCGTTGCGGCGTCGCGGCGCGCGTAGACGACCAGGGCGCTCGTCGCGCCGAGCGCAGCGGCGCCGACCAGGATCCATTTGGCCAGCGCGAGCCCGCCCGCCGCGGCCTTCGGCGCGATCGAGCCGGCCGCACCTGCCGCACCTGCCGCACCTGCAGCACCTGCTGCACCTACGGCCGCCGCGCCTGTCGCCGCGAGCCCAGCCAGCGCGAACAGCTCCGCGCGCGCGCGCGGCGATGGCTGCTCGTCTTTCCACGCGTGGAGGAGGGCGCGATCGAAGTCGCCGCCTTCGTCGAGGAGTCGTCGCGGCTCGGTCATGTGCGTCCCCCTCGGCTCGCTTGGAATCGCTTGGTCGCGGCCTGAAACTCCTCGCGCGCGCGACGGAGCCGCGACGCCACCGTGCCCATCGGCACGCCGAGCAGCTCCGCCATCTGCATCGTCGTCATTCCTTCGAGCTCGAAGAGGACGAACACGCTCCGTAGATCGTCGGACAGCCCCTCGAGGATTCCCTCGAGGACGCGCCGCGCCTGCGCACGCGCCGCCTCTTGCTCGGGATCGGGTGCGCCGTCCACCGGCTCTGCGAGGGCGCCTTCCTCCGGGACCTCGCGGCTGCGCGCGCGCGATCGCCGCGCGTTCGCAGCGATCCCGCGCGCTGTCGAGAAGAGGAAGCTCCGCTCGCTGCCGGCGGCGATGAGCTCCAGTTTCTGCGCGGCGACGAGGAACACCTGCTGGGCTGCGTCGTCGGCGTTGGCGGAGGGAACGCCGAGGCCGCGGAGCGATCGCCAAATGAAATCGAAATGCCCGTCGACCATCGCGCGAAACCGCACCTCGGCGTCACCGCGCAGTCGCACCTGCGCGCGCGACACGGGCGGCGCTGAGCTCTCCTCGGACGACCCGATGTCGATGGGCGCTCCGAAACCGCCCGGCTGCAACGTCGCCACGTTTCCCATCCTACGCCCTGCCGCCGAAATGTCCGGCCGCGCACCTCACGATCACCAAATGATCACGGACGCCCCACCTCCCACGGCCCAGCCGACGGCCGGCGGTCGAAAGACCGTCGCCCCCGACTCGAGGGTGAACCGATCGCGAACGACCGGGAAAAATAGGCTCCCTTCGATTTCGAGCCCGAGGTTCCCGACGATCTCGACGCGCGCGCGCCCCACCGGGCCGAGGGCAACCCAGGGCGTCGTTCGGTCCCGGCTCGGCCCGACCGCTCCTCGCCCATACAGCGCGCCCGCCTCGCCTCGCGCGCACGCCGCGGCGCCCACCGGCCCCAGCACCCCCCCGATCGGACACCCCTCGAGGCTCCCCGCCGTCCACACGAACCGCGCGCTCGCCGCGTCGTCGCTCGCCGTCACGAACCTCGCGCGAAAGGCGGGGCGCAGGAGATCGGTCGTCTCCTTGTCGACGTCGAGGCTCACGACGGGAAACCCGACGACCACATCGGGCAATGGACCCGAGACCGCCTCGCTCCCCACCACGACGCGGACATGAAAGAGATGCGGAGTCGGAGTCGGAGTCAGGGTCGGAGTCGGAGTCGGGGTCGGAGTCGGAGTCGGGGTCGGAGTCGGAGTCGGAGTCGGGGTCGGGGTCGGGGTCGAGGTCGGGGTCGAGGTCGAGGTCGGGGTCGAGGTCGCGGTCGCGGTCGAAGCGACCGTAGGGTCCACCGCCACCGCCGCGACGAGGGCGAGCGCCGAAACGAGCTCCGCGCAGCTGTCCGCGCCGAGCTCGCGCTCCGTGTCGCCTCCGTCGAGCGCGCGCACGTTCAGGCGACCGGTGAAATGACCCTGGCGCGCCGCGACGCGCACGATCAACGTTCGCGCCGGCTCGCTCGGCACCGCGACGCGCGCGCGCGGAGCTCGCGCCACGAGCTCATCGACGAACGCGCGCTCGCCCGGACACCCGGACGGCGCGGCGTAGTCAACGTGCACGGTCGGGCTCGTCTCTGCATACGCGCGCGCCGGCGCCATGACAAGCACCGCGACGAGCGCGAGCCCGGGGACGAGAGCGGGCGCGGCGCGCACGTGGTGAATCTACACGGTCAGTCGGCCTCGTCCCACGTGACGCGCAACGAATGGATGCTAAAGCTCTCCCTCCAGATGCCCGCTCTGCCGAAGACGCCCGCCCTCCCCAAGACGGTCGATCGCCGGATCGCGCAGGCTATCGCGTACAAGCGCATCGTAACGGGCGTGATGGGGCTCGTGGGGGGCGGAGCGATCGTCGCGGTGGTCATGGGGCACGGTGGCCCGCCGCCCGCGCTGGCGTGGCTCGCGCTCGCGATTTTCTGGGGCGGCGGCGCGTGGACGCTGCGCGACGGCTTGCGCCTGCGCCGCGAGCTGCAGCGCTAGCGGCCGTCGGCAAAACCCGTCGCAGTGGACGCCACGCGGCGGACCGCGCGTCAGTGCTGCGACTGGCAGACGAGGCACGGCGGCGTGGTGCACTCGTCTTTCTGGACGCAGCTCCCGAGCTTCCCAGGCGAAAACTCGCACGAATCGCCGACCTTCGCGCACGCGGCGGGAACAGCAGGCGTCCCTCTCTTTTCGCCGCTCGGCGGGCAACCAAAAAGCGTGAGGGCGGCGGCGAGGACGAGCGCGCGATGCATGCGCTCACTCTACACCTTCGGGCGCTACACCTTCGAGCACCACCCGCCGCCTCGTTGCCGGACGCGGTGCTCGGGGAGCAGCTCGCTGCGCGCGTCGTCGACGAGGAGCGCGCACGGGTCGAAGAAGTGTGTCGTCGTCGCCCGCGCAAGGATCGGCGGCAGCGTGCCCGAAAAATCCGCGACGTGCGGGCAGCGCCAGTGCCACAGCGCGTACCTCTCGGGAGTGACGTCGAAGGCCAGCACCTCTTTCACTCCGCCGTTGCAGTTGGTCGCGACGACCAGCGCGAGAGGCCGGTCCTGCGATTCGAAGCGGAGCACGACGTCGTGGTGGAACTCGCCCTGCGTCCAATGATCGCCGAGCTCGAACGCGCCGACCTGGCGGCGAAGCTCGTCGAGCAAGCTCGAGAGCGACATCGTGTCCGCGAGGGATTGAACCAGGGCCTGCATCCCTTCAATGTGACTCCCGCGCGAGGAAGCACAAGTCGCACGAACGGGTGAACCGGTCAGGCCGAGAGGCGAACCGCGCCACCCTCCACGGGACGGGCGAGGGCCTCGCGCATCGCGCGGCGGGCCGCGTCGAACGCGTGCACGCCCTGGTGCAGGCGAAATGGACCGACGCGGGGGAGCCCTTCGATCGCCACCGCCACGAGCCCGTCGCGCGACGGAAGCTCCATCGACGCGCTGCCGCGCCTTCTCCACGGAGAGCGCGACGCGAGGTGGTGGAAGAGGACGCGCTCACCGGCGGGCATTCCCGCGAGGCCGGGGCGATCGGCGACGCCGCCGTCGACGAGGATGCGCCCGTCGAGCCGCACCGGGTGGAACATGAAGGGCACCGCGCACGACGCGTGGATGGCCGCCGCGAGCCCGCCGGATTCCAGCACGCGCGTGCGGCGCGCGAGGACGTCGTAGGTCGATATCGCGACGCGCGTGCGGCAGCGGGCGATGTCGGTGGTGGGGAGGAGCGCGTCCAGGCGCGCGCGAAAGAGCGCGCCGCGGAGGAGGCCTGCGCCGGGCCGCGGATCCCAAAAGTCCCCGCGACGGAGGACGCGAAGCTCGCCCGCGAGGCGCGCCGCGTCGAGCCCGCTCGCCCACGCGCCAGTGACCAAGGCGCCTGCGCTCGAGCCGGAGACGCGCGACGGCAAGAGCCCCTCGTCTTCGAGCACCGTCAGCGCGCCGCAGTGCGCGAAGAAGCCGAAGAAGCCGCTCGACATCGCCAGCGCGAACGGCCCCTCGCGCAGCCACTCGCCGAGCCGCGGGCTGGTCATGCCGCGCCGAACGCGTACGTGACGCCGGTGAGCTTCTCCGACGCTTCCCAGAGCGCGCGCGCGAGGCCTTCGTCGTGCGACGCCTTGCTGGAAGCGCCGATCTTCGGATACCCGCGAATGGCGAAGGGGCCGCCAGGTCCGACGAACTCGCCGCCGCGGATGTCCTCCGCGGTCGCCGCGTACACCGTCGGGAGCGCGCCCATGTCCGGCGCTTGCGCGATGACCGCGTTCGACATCTTCATGATGCCTCCTTGAAAGGCGGAGCCGCCCATCCGCGCCCCGCCGCTCTGCAGGTTCGTCGCCGAATATCCGGGATGGCACACGACGCTCACCACCTTCGTCCCCGCGGCTTTCGCGCGTCGATCGAGCTCGTAGCCGAACAGGACGTTGGCGAGCTTGCTCCGCGCGTACGCCGTCCATTCGCCATATTTTCTAGGCTTCGGGAGGTCTTCGAGCAGGACCTTGCCCTGGAGGTGCACGAGGCTACTCACGGTCACGACGCGGGCGGACCGCGCCGCGAGCAGCGCCGGAAGGAGCAGGCCGGTCAGCGCGAAGTGGCCGAGGTGGTTGGTGCCGACCTGCATCTCGAAGCCGTCCTTCGTCTCGCGGTCGGGCAGGGCCATCACGCCTGCGTTGTTGACGAGGCCGTCGAGCGCCGGCGCGCGTGCGCGGATCTCCGCCGCCGCCGCGCGCACCGAGGCGAGGTCTCCGAGATCGAGCGGGATCTCCTCGATCTCGGCGCCTGCCGTCTCCGCGCCGATGCGCTCGCGCGCCGCCTTCATTTTGCCGGCATCGCGGCACGCGAGGATCACGCGCGCGCCGGCCTTCGCGAACATGCGCGCGGCCTCGAAGCCGATCCCGCTGTTTCCGCCGGTCACGACGAGGGTGCGGCCACGGAGGGACGGGATCGAGTCGAACGTGAACGCCATGGGCGCGAAGCCTTCCGCAAGGATGCCCTCCCAGCAAGACAAAACGGGGAGTCGGCGCGCGCGCCGGGCGCGTTCGATGTCGGATGGGACGGTGCTCGGGTCGCGCGCCACGATCTTCCATGTCGCCCTCGCGCTGCTCGCCGTGTCGTGCTCGCGCATGCCGTCGTGCACACGCGCCGACGCCAAGGTCGAGAAGAAGCCCACGCCCGCGCCGACCGGCGCCGAGGCGGGCGTCACAGCGGCGCCGGTCGGTCGGCTCGAGCCGCTCATCGCGTGGGATGCCTTCGACACGTTCCCCGTTCCCGAATGGGGCGACGTCGTCGTGTATCCGCCGAACGGCGCCACCTCGCCGCGCCCCATCGTCCTCGGCGTCCACGGCAACGCCGAGACGCCCGAGGCCTACTGCGAGTCGATGCACGGCGTCGTCGGCTCGCGCGCCTTCCTCGTGTGCCCGCGCGGCACGCGCCCCGCCGAGAAGAACTACCCGAACTTCTGGTTCAAGAGCCCGCAGACGCTCGCCATCGAGGTCGACGCGGACCTCGCCGTCCTCGACAAGCACTACCCCGGCTACGTCGACAAGACCGCGGTCCTCTACATCGGATTTTCGCGCGGCGCGTTCGCGTCGGTCGGCATCCTTGCGACGGAGCCCGCCCGCTATCCCCGCGCGATCTTGATCGAGGGCGGCCAGGACGCATGGACCCCCGATCGCATCGCCATCTTCGGCGCGACCGGCGGCAAGCGCATCCTCTTCGTGTGCGGACAAGAGGAGTGCCTCTCCCAGAGCTCGAGCGTCGCGGTCCGACTCGACAAGGTCGGCGTCCTCACGCGCACCGTCTACACGGAGGGGGCCGGTCACGTGTATACCGGTGCCGTGATGGACAACATCCGCCGCGGGTTCGAGTGGGTCATCGAAGACGATCCGCGCTGGAGCGCGCGCTGAGGTCGCCGTGCCCGGACGACGCTTCTCCGCCGCCGCGTTCGCCGATGGCGGTCGCCCCATCTTGGTCGGTCACCGCGACGGCGAGGCCGAGGCCGTCGTCTGGCGGCTGAAGGGAGGGCGGCTCTCGCGCCTCTCACGCGCGCCCTGGGCCGCGGTCGGCGTTGCGCCCGAAGGGGACGGAGTGGTCGTCATCGGACCTGCGGGGCAGACGCTCGTTGTCGACGCCGGGGGCGGCCGTATCGGAAAGGTGACCGACCGAAAAGCGTCGCCGACCCTCCGCGGCGTGACGCAGCTCGCCGGCGGCGCGATCGTGGCGTTCGGTACGGCCGGACGGATCTACCGCCGCGCGCAGAAGAGCTGGGAGCCGTGGGGCATCGCGCCGCCGCTGCCGCGCCTCTCTGCCGTCAAGCTCTCGACGTACCGCACGATCGAGCAGGGCGCGCTCGCGGGCGTCGCCGGCGATTCGGACGGCACGGCGTGGGCGTTCGGGACCGAAGGCGCGGCGTGGTCGCGTGGTGCCCATGGCTGGAAGCCGGCGAGCTTGCCGGCGGAGGCCAAGTGGACGTGCGCGGCGTCGCGTCCGGGTGGGCAGCCGGTGGTTGCGGGCCAGGGCGTCGCGCTCGTCGGCGCGGGAGTGAAGTGGCGGACGATCGCGATCGGTGAGCTCCGGCCCACGGCGATCGCCGTCCTCGAGGACGCTCTTTTCGTCGCCGATGGCACGAGCGTATGGCGCATCGACGGCAAGGCGCCGCGCCTCGTCCTCGCCGAGCCGGTCTTCGCGCTGGCGGCCGCGGCGAAGGGCATCCTCGCCGTCGGAGAGCGCGCGGTCCACCTCAGCACCGACGGCGGGCGCTGGGCGACGCTCGCCTGAGGGCGCCTGACGCCGCCTGGTCGCGCCTGATCCGCGTCAGATCGGCGCACCGCCCGAGCGCGACGCGACCCATGCGTCGATGAGCTGTCGCGCGATGCTGATGCTCGGCGGAACGTCGGGGAGCGCGTCGAAGCGGAACCAGCGCGCGTCGTCGAGCTCGACGCCGTCGGGTCTGACCTCTCCCTCGGCGTGCTCCGCGAAGAATCCGACCATGAGCGAATGCGGGAACGGCCACGGCTGGCTCCCGAAGTAGCGCACGTTCGTGACGCGCACGCCGACCTCCTCTGCGACCTCGCGGGCGAGCGTCTCCTCGAGCGACTCGCCCGGTTCGACGAAGCCGGCCAGCGTGCTCATGAACTTCGCCGGCGTGCGCGGACCGCGCGCGAGGATCGCCTCGTCCCCGCGATGCACGAGGACGATGATCGCCGGCGCGACGCGCGGATATGCCGTGAGGGCGCACTTCGGGCACTTCTTCGCGCGCTCGCCCTCCATCGTGAAGGTCGGCGTAGCGCACGCGCCGCAGAAGCGATGCGTCCGATCCCACTCGAGGAGCTGGAGCGCGCGTCCTGCGGCATGCCACCTCTCGCGCGGCAGCTTCATGAAGAGCGCGCGCAGCCCGGCGAACGAGCACGACGGCGGTGCGACGGAATCCGACGCGAGCGCGAGGGCGAAGCACGCGGCGCCGTCCATCGTGCCCAAGTAGATCGAGTCGCCCGCCGCGCGCAGATCGCGCGACGCGTCCCGCGAAGGGAGGGCGGCGTCCGCGTCTCCGACGAGAAGCTCTCCACCCCGGAAGACGAACCACTCCTCTTGTACGTCCTCGCCACCGGCGCTCGTCCTGGGCGGCACGAGACCGGGAACCAGCCTCGACGGAATTTTCGTGGTCATCTGCGTGCTTCCATGAGGCCGGCTTGCGCGTCGGTCAATGTGTGACAGTGTAGGGCATGGTTTTCGCCGCCGTGGGTCGCGCGCTCGTCGCAGCCGCCTTGATCGCCACCGTCGGCACGCTCGCCGCGTGCTCGGGCTCGGTCGCCGACGCGTCTCCCGAGGCGACCGATCAGGCGTCGACGACGAACCGCGCGGGATGGTCCGACGTCTCGCGCGGAATCGCCGGACGCACGTTCGGCACCGGCCGCGCCGCGCTCGTCGTCTACGGCGGCTACGGCGCGCACCCCGAGCACGCGCAGTCGTGGGCCGACGCGCTCGTCGCCGCGCGCGGCACCGACCTCGATCTCGGCGCCGTCTACGCGTCGCAAGGGCCGCGCGACGCGCTCTACCGCGCGCGCGAGATCGGCAACACCGCGCTCGCGGCGCACCTCGCCGCCGATCCTCCCGACGCGATCTACGTCGTCGCCCACTCGAGCGGCGCGTTCGTCGCCCACGAGCTGCTCGGCGTCTTGACCGCCGATCTCCGCGCGAAGACCCACTACTTCGATCTCGACGGCGGCCAGGACGGGCTGACGCTCGCCATCGCCGGTAAGCTCGCATCGCTCACGTTCGTGTACGCGTCGGAGCCGGGCGTCGGCCTCTCGCGCAACGGCGCGTTCCTCCGCGCCATCGCCCCGCAGTACCACGGCGCGAAGACCTTCGTGGTCGACGCGACGGGCAGTGGGTGCGCGACCAGCAACTGCCTCCACGACACGATGATCACGAACCGCCCCCACGATCCGCAGACGTTCGACGTCGCCGACGATTATGTCGACTTCGCCGGTCGCGTCGTCACGTCCGGTTATCTCGCGCCTTGATCGCGTGCGCGAGGAGCGCGTCGGCGAAGCGATCAGCGGCGCCCTCCGAGTGACCTAGGAATACGCTCGGCTCGGTGAGCTCGAGCTCCAGCACCATCGGCGCGCCGTCGTCGCCGAGCACCACGTCCACGCGCGCGTAGGCGAGGGCGCTGCGGCCCATCGGCACCGCGTCGAGCGCCGCCTCGGCGAGGGCGCGTTCGGCGGCGGTCGGCGCGCGGGTCACGACCCGCTCCTTCGCGAAGAGGCCCTCGACGAAGCCGGCGCCGCGCGTCAAGAGCGCCCCTTTCGTTATGGAGTGGCTGAAGACGCCGCCGAAAAAGAGGAGCGCTGTCTCGCCGCGCGCGTCAACCGAGACCATGTACGGCTGAATCATCGCGGTTCGCCCCGCCGCGTTCAGGGCCTGGACGTGCGCCTTCGCTTGCGCCCGCTCGCTCTCCATGTACCGCGCCGTGTCCTTCGCGCCGCCGGAGATCGTGGGCTTGACGACGATCTCCCCACCGCGGAGCGTCACCGACTCTCCCGGCGCAACGAACAGGGTCGGCGTGATCGCGACCCCGCTCGTGGCGAGGTGCTGGAGGTAGCGCTTGTCGGTGTTCCACGCGAGCACCTCCGCCGAGTTGAACAGCGGCGACCCGACGCCGCGCGCCCACTCGACGAACGCGTCGCGCCGCGGGGCATAATCCCACGGCGATCGCACCACGACGGCGTCGTACGAGCCCCACCGCGCGTTCGCGTCGTCCCAGTCGACGACGTCGACCGCGACGTCGCGCTTGGCGAGCGCCGCCGTGAGCAAGGGGAGGTCTTCGTCGAGATCACGGGCTGCGGCGGCGGTGACGAGCGCAAACTTCACGATCCATCGTCTAGCCCAAACCGTCGACGTGTGCGAGGAACGTCGCGATCCTGTCGCACAACGCGTCCGGGTACTCGGCGACGATGTAGTGCGTAGCGCCCGGCACGACGAAGAGCTCCGAGCCTCGGATCATGCGATGCATCCGCTCGGCGGTGGTGGGAGGCGTGAGCAGGTCGCGCGTGCCGGTGGTGATGAGCGTCGGCACGCGGATCTCGCCAAGGTACGCCGCGGCAGAGTGCTCATGGAGGTGGCGCGTCATCGTGAAGTAGCGGCCCCAGTCCACCTTGGAGAACTGCGCGAGCACCTCCTCGAAGAATTCGGGGTTCTCCGCGAGGACGCCCGCCCGATGGAGCAGACGCGCGGCGCCCGGCGCGCCAAGAATCGCGCGCGACAGCGGATTCAAGATCGCACCCGCCCGCGCGCCGACCTTGAGCGTGCCCAAGGCGAGCGCCTCGGCGCCGGGGAGGGACGTGAGGTTCTTGAGCGCGTGCTCGTAGGGGCCGTTGATGAGCACGAGCGCGCGAACACGCTCGGGGTGTCGATGCACGTACTCGAGCGACAGCTGGACCGCCATGCTCCACCCGCCGAGGACGAATCGCTCGAGCTTCTCTGCGGCGATCACCGCCTCCATGTCGTCGAGGTGATCGTCCACGCGCATCGCGCCTTCGTCTTTGGGGGTCGCCGAGCCGTAAAATCCGCGCTGATCCCACGATACGATCGTGAAATCGTCCTGAAACCGCTCGAGGACGTACTTCATGCTGAGGAGCGGCGCGCCCATCGCCGGCGGCATCAGCCACGCGCGCGGCCCCTTTCCGACGACGTGGTACGCGAGCTCCGTTCCGTCCGCGCTCACGGCGCGCTTTTCGATCATCGAGGCGAGGATGGGCATCCGTTTTGCGACTAGTCTGCCACCCGTGAAAGAACTTCTCTCGCCAATCCGCTTCCGAAACGGCATCACCGCCAAAAATCGCGTCGCGCTCGCGCCGATGACCAACTCGCAGAGCCACGACGACGGCACGCTGGGCGAGGACGAGCTCCGCTGGCTCGAGATGCGCGCCGACGGCGGCTTCGGCATCGTGCCCACCTGCGCCGCGCACGTCACGCAGGACGGGCAGGGGTGGAAGGGGGAGCTGGGCGTGTGGAGCGACGCGCACGTGCCGGGCCTCGCGCGCGTCGCGGCGTCGATGAAGGCGCGCGGCGCGGTGCCGATGGTCCAGATTTTTCACGGCGGGCTGCGCGCCGACGCGAAGCTGACCGGCGAGCGGCCATGGAGCGCGAGCGAGACCGAGGGCGGCCCACGCGCGGCGACCGACGACGATCTCACGCGCGTGATCGCGGCGTTCGGCGACGCGGCGAGGCGCGCGCACGAGGCAGGGATGGCCGGTGTCGAGATTCACGGCGCCCACGGCTACCTCTTGACGCAGTTCCTGTCGGCGACCGAGAACCGCCGCACCGACGGGTGGGGTGGGTCGCTCGAGAACCGGGCACGTCTCCTTCGCGAGGTCACGCGCGCGGTGCGGGCGAAGGTGCCGGCGTCGTTCGCGGTGGGCGTCCGAATCTCTCCCGAGGACTGGGGCAACGCGAAGGGCCTCGATCTCGACGAGACCCTGCAGGTCGCGCGGTGGCTCGTCGACGACGGGATCGATTTCTTGCACCTGTCCCTCTGGACCGCCGCGAACCGCACGAAAAAACGGCCCGACGCGCACCCGCTCACGCTCTTCCGCGCCGTCGTGCCCGACGAGCTGACGCTCGTCGTCGCCGGAAAAATCTGGACGCGCGCGGAGGCCGAGTCGCTCCTCGCGCTCGGCGCCGACGTGGTCGCCCTCGGCCGCGCAGCCATCGCCAACCCCGACTGGCCCCTCCGCGTCGCGGACGCGTCGTGGCACCCGAGAGAGCCGCCGCTCACGATCGCCGAGCTCCAAGAGCGCGGCCTCTCCGAGCGCTTCGCGGGGTACATGCGCATGTGGAAGGGGTTCGTGGCGGACTAGCTCCCTCTGCTACGCTCATCGTCCATGCGCCGCCGCGTCGCGTTCCTTGCCCTCGTCGCCCTCGTCGCCGCCGCGTGCTCGTCGTCCAGCGCCGTCGCTCCGTTCACGCCGACTGGCCAAGACGCCTCCGTCCCCGCCGCCGACTCCGGGGCCGAGCCCGACGCCGACTCCGACTCCGGGTCCGCCGCCGACTCCGGACCCGCCTCCGACGCCGGCGCCGACTCCGGTCGCGATCTCTCCCCCGATCCCAGCAAGTTCGGCGGCCCGACGCGCTGCGCCGCCGCCAACGTCGCCCTCTGCGAAGACTTCGAGTCCGGCACCCTCGACACCGCGACATGGACGGTGACCGGTACCGCCCCCCTGATCGACGGCGTCCAGAAGATGCGCGGCACCAAAGCGCTCCACGTCACGCGCGCGGGCAACGGCGTCTCCTACATCAAGGAGAAGAAGACCTTCCCCGCGCCCGCCAACACCTACTACGGCCGCGCGTTCGTCTACTTCGACAAGCTCCCCGCCGCGCCGCTCACCTACGCGCACTGGACGTTCATCGCTGCGTCGGGCACCGGCGTGAGCGGCGAGATCCGCCTGAGCGGACAGCTCCAGAACGGCGCGAACCACTTCGGCGTCGGCACCGACAACCGCGTCGACGACGCCGGCACTGGCGACTGGACGACGACCGACGGCGATCCCAAGCCGCCCAACGCGGTCCCGACGCAGAAGTGGCTCTGCATCGAGTGGATGCACAAGGGCGACACGAACGAGACGCGCTTCTGGTGGGATGCCGCCGAGCACCCGACGCTCCACACGACGCCCGCGCAGCACGGCGGCAACGCGAACCCCTTCAATCTGCCGCAATTCACGAACGTGTGGCTCGGCTGGGCCGAGTACCAACCCACGACGGAGCCCTTCGAGATGTGGCTCGACGAGATCGCGATCGACTACGCCCGCATCGGCTGCATTCTTTGACGGCGTGCCCATGTTCGACTTGAAGATCGTAGGAGGCATCATCGTCGACGGCACCGGCCGCGCGCCGTTCACGGGGGACGTCGGCGTCACCGGCGGTCGTGTCGTGGAGGTCGGAGCGTGCGCAGGTACCGCGCGGCGTGAGCTCGACGCGAAGGGCGCGCACGTGCTGCCTGGCTTCGTGGACGTTCACACCCACTACGACGGCCAAGTGTCGTGGGACGAGGAGCTCACCCCGAGCTCACTGCACGGCGTCACGACGTGCGTGATGGGCAACTGCGGCGTCGGCTTCGCGCCGGTGCGTCCAGGTCGAGAGGCCGCGCTCATCGAGCTCATGGAGGGCGTGGAGGACATCCCCGGCTCGGCGCTCGCCGAGGGGATTCCCTGGGGCTGGGAGTCGTTTGCAGAGTACATGGATGCGGTCGCTGCGATGCCGCACGCGATCGACTTTTTGTTCCAGGTCCCCCACGATCCGCTCCGCATGTACGTCATGGGCGAGCGCGCGGTAGCCCACGAGGTCGCGACGGACGACGAGATCACGACGATGCGCGATCTGCTGCGCGCCGCGCTGAAAGCGGGCGCGGCGGGGTTCTCGACGGGACGAAGCGACAACCACCGCACGGCACGCGGCGCCGCGACGCCCGCGTCGGAGGTGGACGCGCGGGAGCTGGTCGGTCTCGCCGGCGCCTTCCGCGATCTTCGCCACGGCGTGCTCCAAGCGGTGAGCGACTTCGACATGATGACGGGCCCCGAGCGCTTCGATCCGGAGTTCGATCTGCTCGAAGAGATGGTCGCGGCGAGCGGCGGGAGGCCGCTGTCGATCTCGACGATGCAGCGCGATCACGCGCCCGATCAGTGGCGCCGTATCTTCGCGCGGGCCGATCGCGCGGTCCTCCGCGGTCTCGACGTGCGCTGTCAGGTCGGCGCGCGCGGCATCGGCGTTCTCCTCGGGCTCGAGGCGACGTTCCACCCGTTCATGGGGTTCCCGTCGTACAAGCAGCTCGCCGCGCTGCCGCTCGCCGAGCGGGTCGCGGCGCTGCGGAGCCCAGAGGTTCGCGCGCGCATCCTCGCCGAGAAGAGCGACAAGGTGGCCGGCGACGGTACGCCCATTCCGCCGCTCGCCGATTTTTTCCTCGCGAACCTCGACATGCTCGCGATGCGCCTCTACCCGATGGGCGAGCGGCCGGCGTACGAGCCGAAGATGGACGCGTGCATCATGGCCGAGGCGCTCCGTGCGGGCGTGCCTCTCCTCGAGCGCATCTACGACGCCTTGCTCGAGGACGACGGCCGCGCGCTCCTCTACTTCCCGATCTACAACTACACGGGGCTGAACCTCGACGTCGTAAAGGAGATGCTCCTCCACCCGCGCGCGCTCATGGGGCTGGGCGATGCCGGTGCGCACGTCGGAACGGTGTGCGACGCGAGCATGCCGACGTTCCTCCTCACGCACTGGGCGCGCGATCGCGAGGACGGCATCCCGCTGGAGCGTGTGGTGGCGATGCAGGCTCGTGACACTGCACGCTTCATCGGGCTCCGCGACAGGGGGACGCTGGAGCCGGGGATGCGCGCCGATCTCAACGTCGTCGACCTCGGTCGCCTCACGCTCCGGCGTCCTGTGCTCCGCCGCGATCTCCCGGCGGGCGGCAAGCGCCTCGTCCAGCACGCCGACGGCTACCTCGCCACGCTCGTCGGCGGCGAGATTGTCGCGCGCGACGGACAGCTCACCGGCGCCCGCCCGGGTCGGCTCGTCCGAATGGGCCGCCAGGCGTGAGTCCACAAAAAGGCGCGAGCCCCGCGGGTCCAAGAACCGGCGGAGCTCGCGGCAGTACTACGTGTGCGCGTCGTTACTTCTTGGCGGCGCTCGTGGCCGGCTTCGGAGCGGGGACGGGCGCGGGCTTGCCAGCGGCAGGCTTGCCGGCTGGCTTTGCCGCGGGCGGGGCGGGGAGCGCAGGCTTCGCGCTCACCTGCGCGCTCGTGAGATCCGCGCTGCTGGGCGTGGCCGGCGCGGGCGTGGCGAGCTTCTCGATCGCGAGGGCGAAGCCGTAGCCTCCCTCGACGACGTCCTTCGAGAAGTCCGACACGTTGACGGTGTACGTGCCCGCGGCGAAGAACTGCTCCACCTTGGCGTCGGCGCCGGGCGAGCCGCCGTCGTTGTACGCGAGCTGCTTGCCCGTCGCGTCGGAGATCTTGAGCGTGCTGTCGATGGGGTTTGCGACCTTCGGCTGACGCACGGTCACGCGGTACGTCGACGGCGTGGTGACCGTCCAGGTGAGGTCCTTGCCGCTCGCCGCGTAGATGCGGTCGTCGCAGCTGATCGCGTCCTTCACGCTCATCGTGGTGCAGCTCACGACCGCATCGGGCTTCGGGCCGAGGACGCCGAGCGCGCCGCCGCCGACGAAGAGCACACCGCCGAGCGCGTAGCCGAGGATCATGTTGCGCTTGGTCTTCCCCATCAAGTGACCGCGGCCCATGTGCGAGATGATCAGCTTGCCGGTGCCGATGCCCTTGGGCGTCGAGACGGTCGGGCCGTACTGCCCCTGCTGAATCTCGCCGAGCGCGTAGAGGTTCGCCGACGGGCGGACGATCTTCTCGGTGCCGACGAAGCCCGTCGTCTGGGAGTCATGGCTCAGGATGTGCGGCGTGTTCATCTGGAGGTGCCCGAACGTCAACGTCCCGGGGACCATGAGCGAGACGTTCATCGAGCTCGTGTGGCTCTTGTCCATGTGCGCGTCGATCGTGCCGGTGGTGTCGACGAAGACGTGCGCGGTGCCGTCGGTGACCTGGAACAGCGTGCCCTTGGTCTCGCTGAAGATCTTGTCGGTGCCCGTCTTCTTCTGCATGCCCTTCTCGGTGCGGACATGCTTCTCCCACTTTCGCTCGACGGTGAGCTCGTACGCGAGGCACGCCTCGCCGCTCATCGGCGCGACCAGCGGCTGCGGTCCGGGCTGCACGTGGCCCTCGGTGGAGACCATGCCCTTCGGGTCGCCGGCGGCGGGCCCCATTTGGGCGATCTCGGACGGGCGACGGAAGGGCACGTTGCCCATCTTCTTCATCTTGAGCATCTGGAACAGGCCGGCGATCACACCGACGAGGCCGCACACGGCCAGAAACCAACCGAGAATGTTCACGAGCAACTCCACCCGAGTGAGAATGGGCGGCCACGCGTCCGCGAAACGCCGCGACGCGCACCGACCGCCGTCCGATGTGCCCGTTCGTACGGATGGCTGGACAGTTTCTCCCCCACTGGAACCGTCTCGGCGACGTCTCTCGCGTGCCGAGCGTGCGACTACTTCTTCTTCGGGGCGTCCTCGTGGACCACGACGCGCGTGCCGAGGTTCGCGTCGGTTGCGTAGACGCCGTGCCATCCGGTGGGGAGCCGTGGCTCGGTCCAGAAGAAGAGAGCGCGCGCGTCGAGCGGCGCCATGTTGACGCAGCCGTGGCTCCGCGTGTGGCCGAACGACGAGTGCCAGAACGCGGCGTGAAGCGCGTAGCTCCCCTGGAAGTACATCACCCACGGCACGTCCTCGATCGAGTACGGGCCATCCGCCGCGACGTCGCCGTCCATCGTTGCCGTGATGTGCTTCTCGCGGATCCGGTAGAAACCAGGGGGTGTCGGGTGATCCTTCTCCGGATCATTCGCGTTGCGCTTGCCGCTGGAGATGAGCGTCATGAACACTGGCCTCCGTCCTTCGTACGCGACCAGGAGCTGACGCGTCGTATCGACGTCGACCCATTTCTCGTACTCGCCGACGGGCGGGCCGGCGTCGGGTGGTAGCTCCGAAGGCGCGGTCGCGATCATCCCGTCGCTCGGCCGGACGAAGTAGCCGTAGGTCGTCTCGTGGTAGGTCTGCCCGCTCACCGAGATCGCTTCGCCGACGAGCGCCACGGCGGTGTTCTTGGGGAGGGGAGTGGCGGAAAGTATCTTCTTCCGGTCCGCGTCGAGGACGTAGCGCGCCGCGTATCCCGACGTGAGGAGCACGCCCGTGCCGTTCGGGTCCTTCGGCGGGCCTGCCTCCGCGTCGCGCGCGGCTTCGTCGTAGCGGATCCACGATCCGTGAAACTCGGACGGGGGCGGCTGGAGGCCCACGCGCTCGAACGGCACCGCGAAGCCCGCCGTCGTTCTCCACCACCGCGCGTGCGCAGCCTTGAAGTCACGATCGAGCGCGAGATAAAACCCGCGCATCATCCGGCGCACGAGCACGCCGCGGCCGTGGAGATCGTCGAGCGTGACCGACGGGCGCTGTCCGCCGGCGTCGCGCATGAACCAGGGCACCGACGCATCGACACCCGACGTCGGAGCGGTCGAGGGAGAAGGAGTCGGAGCGGCGGGCGCGCTCGGCTGTCCATCGCTCGCCGCCGTCGTGTCTCCCTCGGGCGCGTCGTCCGATTTCTCCGCGGCGGGCGTCGGCGGCACGAGCCACGGCTCGTACTTCTTGCGATCCTCGAGCGAGAGGACGCGGCGGTAGACCGGCGTGCCATGCCCCGTCGCGTAGCCGTATTTGTACGGCATCGGCGCGTCGAGGCTCGGCGGTCCGGGCGCGAGGCGCACGCGCGGATCTTTGAGATCGAAGGTCGCGTACTTCCCGCAGACGTAGCCGCCCTCGACGAGCTCGTACCATCCCTCGCGGCAGTCCTCGTTCGCGAAGGGCTCGGGGAGAGCCGCGACCTTTGCGCCGTAGCGCAGGTAGCCGAGCCGCGTGGCGCCGCCGTCGTTGATCGGCGCGCCGCCGTCGGTGAAGTCGGGCCACGACATGCGATCGACGACGGTCGTGTGCATGCTCGCCGCGCCGATGAGGCCACCCTCCCACGTGCCGGCATCGAGCGCCGCACGCGCGGCAGCGACCACCTCGTCGTGCGCGTCGGCAGGCTCTGGCGATCGGCTCGTCCCCGCGTCCATCTCCGCGCCGTCGCCGCCCGCCCCCGGATCGAGGGACGTAGCGCCGGGAGGCTCCTTCCTCTCATGGCACCCGCCGGACGCCCCGATGACGTCTCCGATTCCCGCGATCGCTACAAGAGGAGAGAGCGCGACCGCGCAGCGGAGGAAAAGCGACCGGCCCACGGCGCGATGACATAGCAAATGTCGGCGTGCCACGGGGGTGGCTAAGGTGTGCCATCCAGCGCCATGGAGCGGCGCAGCGTTCAGGGACACCCGCGTGGCCACCGGAAGGATCCCACGCCATATTCAATGGTTACGCCGATGCAGTTGACTGGCCTCGGCCTTGCGATAGGGGTGGCCATGAACACGAAGACCTCCCTCACCTCCCTCTCCTTCCTGATCGCTGCGGGCGTCTCGTGTGGAGCACTTTCGGGCTGCTCCGGCTCCAAGGCGAGCGTCGCGCCGATCGACCTGACAAAGGCGACGCTCCAGCGCACGCGGTCCTGCGAGGACCTGACCTCGGCGCTGCGTGACGACGCGCGTTCGAAGTTGAACCGCCGTGTCGACGCCGAGATTCGCGCGCTCCGCCAGGGGTGGGGCTACGGCTACGGTTCCGGCGGCTACGGCGAGGGAGACAAGAACGCGGGTACGGCGGCGCCTCCGCAGACGGGCGGCGCGGGCGGCGCGACGTCGACTCCGGCCCCTGCGCCGGCGCACTCCGACACCGAGACGCAAGTGAAGGGCGTCGACGAGGCGGACATCGTCAAGACCGACGGCAACCACATTTATCTCCTCCACGGCGACGAGTTCATGGTCGTCAATTCGTGGCCGGCGACTGCGCTGGGCGCGATCGCCAAGGCGAAGATCGAAGGGCTCCCGAGCGAGATGTTCGTCGCCAACGGACGCGTCGTCGTGTTCTCGCGCGTCGACGGCGCTCCGGTCTACTCGGCGGCCGGCGTCACGCCGCGCGCGCCCTACACCGACGGCTACACGCCCTACGGCGGCGGCTACGGCGGCGGCGGCATCGCGATGACCGGCGGCGCACCGGCGGGCGGCGTGGCGACCCCGCCGTATCCCGGAGGCGGCGGCGGTGGCATCGGCGCGAACCCGCTCACCAAGATCACCGTCCTCCAAGTCTCGGAGGCCGGCGTCACCGCGACGCGCGAGCTCTACTTCGAAGGCGAGTACTCGACGTCGCGCCGCGTGGACGCGAAGGTACGCGCGATCCTCAACGGCGGCGGCCACGGCCCGGTCCTCACGTACTCGCCCGATTTCTCACAGAGCACGCCCGACGCCACCACGCCGGTTGGCAGCGGGAAGGGCCAGCCGCAGCCGCAGCCGCAACCGCAGCCGTACGTTGCGCCGACGACCGACGCGCAGATCGCCGCGTGGGAGACGCTCCGCGGGAAGAACCTCGCGATCATCGCGAACACGACGTACGCCGACTGGGTCCCGACGTCGTTCGTCAAGAACGGCGCGACGGTCACCGCGACGCCGACGCAGTGCGCGGACTTCTACGTGCCGACGGCCGGCACGACCGAGTCCGGCATGACGCAGATCGAGAGCATCGATCTCGACGCGCCCGACGCCCTCCCGCGCGCGACGACGATCCTCGGCTCTGCCAGCACCGTCTACGGCAACGCGAGCGCGATGGTGCTCGCCAGCCACGCGTACGTCGACCCGTGGGTCCTCCGTCAGGCCTACCCGCCGCCGGTCCCGAACGCGGGCAGTGGCATCGGGATCGCGTCGCAGCCGCCGGTCATCCCGGTGCAGACGATGAACTTCACGCACCTCCATGCGTTCGATCTGATGAGCGATCCCACGACCGCGCTCTACGTCGGCTCGGGCACCGTCCCCGGCGACGTGAAGGATCAGTTCGCGCTCGACGAGCGCAACGGCGTCGTCCGCGTCGCCACCACCGAGCAGTTCAGCGGCCCCTCGCGCACCGACGGCAAATCGAACGAGGTCAGCCACGTCTTCGCGCTCGAGAACCAGCAGGGCAAATTCGCCATCACCGGCGACGCCGGCGACATCGCGCCCGGCGAGCAGCTCTACTCCACACGCTTCGTCGGCGACCGCGCATACATCGTCACGTGGCACGTCACCGACCCGCTCTTCGTCGTCGACGTCGCCGACAGCCACCACGTCAAGGTGCTTGGCCAAGTGCAGATCCCTGGATTCAGCACGTACATCCACCCGCTCGACGACAACCACCTGCTCACGATCGGCCGCGAGACCGACATGACGGGCCACCAGCACGACGGCAGCTACTGGTACGGCATCGCGCTCCAGGTCTTCGACGTCACGAACCCGCTCCAGCCGAGGCGCCAGCACAAGTTCGTCTTCGACGGCGGCGACTACGCGCAG
Organism: Polyangiales bacterium; assembly: GCA_038231275.1. Lineage (GTDB taxonomy): Bacteria > Myxococcota_A > Polyangia > Polyangiales > Polyangiaceae > JANYHK01. The sequence goes on along the minus strand of JBBRLQ010000016.1, from coordinate 118,033 downwards.
AGCGAGGCGATGGAGGAGCACAAGGCGTTCACGTACTTCGACGACAAGAAGCTCCTCGCGTTCCCCTACGTGCACCAGGGCACCTACGGCAACTCCAAGCAGTCGAGCACGCTGCAGGTGTTCAAGGTCGGCGTGAGCGAGGGCATCACGCAGCTCGGCGCGGTCGATCACAGCTCGCTCGTCGGCACGCTGGCGAACGGCAACTACGGCTACTGCGGCGGCTACTTCGACGGCGCGGTCCGCCGCGGCATCTTCGTCGAGAACGTCGTCTACTCGATCTCGTACGGCGGCATCCTCGCGCACGACGTGTCGAAGCTCGACGCCCCGCTCGCGACGCTGAAGCTCGACGCGCCGACGATGACCAACGTTTGCCAGTAACGCGGGCACGGCGGTTGCTCTTCAGGGCGACCATGAATCCTTCGTCCATCGGAGTGTCGGGGGTCTGCCTCGCGCTCGTCGCGTGCGCAGCGCCCGACCAGACGTCCATGATACGCGTGCATGATCCCACCGCTCTTTCGCTGGAATTTCCAGCTGAAGAGGGCTCGCAGACGTTGCTGCCCGCCTCCGCATCCCCCGTCGAGGTGCGTGTTCCCGCGACGTGGGGGCGTCGTCGTGGAGCAGGAGAGGTCGACGCCATCCGGACCGGGGCAGGCGGGATCGCGCTGCGCTGCTCGACATGCCTTTGGACCCCACCGACTACCATCGTCACGTCGGACGGGCGGCTCACGACCTTCGGGCGAGCGGGAGAGGCCGTCGTGGTCGACCACGACCTCGTGCGCGTGAAGATCGCCTACCGCTACGACGACCTCGCGACCGGCACGCTGAGGTCGGTCGGCGCGGCCCCGAACGTGCTCGAGGTCGTCACGCCCGCGAGCAACGTCGTCGACGTCCGCACGAGACCAACGAGCAGCACCGGCGCCGGCATCGCGCTCATGTTGGCCGGCGTGGCCGTGGGGGCGCTCGGTAGCTATGCGCTCGCCTCCCGCTCGTCGGCCGCTCCTGACCACCAAGACCTCTTGCTCGGCACGGGCATCGGCGGGATCGCGCTCGGCGGCGCGATAGCGATCGGGGGCGGCGCGCTGCTCCTCCCTGCGTTCTCCCGCGAAGGTACGGTCGAAGGCCCGCGCTGAGCGCGTCCGCCGTTCGCTCGAATTCCGTCACACGCGTCGGACGCGCGGTGCTACCTCGGAGGCATGAGCACCTCGTACGCATCGACCGTCGCCGCGCGCGCCGATCTCTTGCAGTCCCTCCACGATCGCTCCCGCGTGCTGGTCCTCCCCAACGTGTGGGACGCCATGAGCGCGCGGATCGTGGAGGAGGCGGGCTTCCCTGCGCTCGCGACGTCGAGCGCGTCGGTGGCGTGGTCACTCGGGAAGGGCGACGGGGAGCGGCTCACGCGTGACGAGATGCTCGCTGCCGTCGAGCGCATCGTCCGCGCGGTGCGGGTCCCCGTGACCGCCGATCTCGAAGCCGGCTATGGCGACGTCGGCGGCGCTGTGCGGGCGGCGCTCGAGGTGGGTGCGGTCGGGATGAACCTCGAGGACGGGACGCGGGATCCGGCGTCGCCGCTCCTCCCCGTGGCCGAGGCGGTCGAGCACGTCCGCGAAGCGCGCGCAGCCGCGGATGGCGCGGGCGTGCGCTTCTTCCTCAACGCGCGAACCGACGTGTTCCTCCGGAAGGTCGGCGACGAGGCCCATCGCGTGCGCCTCGCGACCGAGCGCGCAGCGGCGTACCGCGCGGCCGGCGCCGACGGGATCTTCGTCCCGGGGGTGACCGACGCCGCGACGCTCGCCGCGCTGGCCCACGGGATCGACGCGCCGCTCAACGTCCTCGCCGGCGCGGGGACGCCCAGCGTCGCGGAGCTCGCGCGCCTCGGCGTCGCGCGCGTGAGCCTCGGCCACGTGACCGCGAGCGTGGTCCTCGCCCGGCTGCGGCGCCTGGCGGAGGAGCTGCGCGATCTCGGCACGTTCGGCGTCGCGGGCGAGGCGCTGCCGTACGCATATGTCGACGGCCTCTTCGCCCCTCGCGCGTGAGGGGGCTGACACCGGGCGGCCTCCCGGTGCATCTTAGCTGCGCATGTCTTGGTTCGGCGCGCTCACGCTCGGCGGGTGGCTCACGGTCGTCGCGGTGGCGCTGCTCGGGCGAACGCGGCGGTTCGCGATGTTCGTCGGCGTGCTGGTCGGCATCTACTCGCTGTCGGCGTTGGCCATGGCTCCCGCGTTCGCGCGCGTCCTGCCGGTCTTCGCGGCGCTGCACGTGGCCGTGTTCCTGAATTTCCTCGCGCTGTCGCGCCCGCGCATGCGCCCGCTCCTCTACCGCCTGCTCGTGAGCTGGCCGGCGTCGTTCTTCGTTGCGGGCACGCTCCTCGCGCTCCCGTGGGCGGTGCTCTTCGCGCTCGGCTTCTCTCCGTGGGCGCCGTGGCTGCCGTACGCGTTGGCGGCGTTCGGGCTCGTGCAGTCGCTCACCACGAAGCGCGAAGAGATCGATCTCGTCGTCGGCGAGTGGCACGACGCGGCGGCCCCGATGCCGCACCCGCGTGGCGACGCCCGCGAAGAGCGTCCGCTCCGCATCGTGCAAATTTCGGATCCTCACTTGGGGCCGTTCATGAGCGTCGCGCGCCTTCGCCGCATCGCCGAGCGCGCGGTGGCCGCCAAGCCCGATCTCGTGCTCCTCACCGGCGATTTTCTCACCATGGAGTCGCAGAGCGATCCCGATCTCCTCCGCGACGCGCTGGCGCCGCTCCGCGCGATGCCGGGCCGCGTCTTCGCGTGCAACGGAAATCACGATCACGAAGCGCCCGCGGTCGTCGCCCGCGCGATGGATCACAACGGCATCACGCTGCTCGTCGACGACGCGCACGAGATCGACACCGAGGCCGGGCGCGTTCAGATCGTCGGCATGGACTTCGTGTGGCGCGGCCGCGACGTTCACCTCGCGCGCGTCTGCGCCGAGCACCCGCGCAAGGCGGGGATGACGCGCATCGTGATGCTCCACGATCCGGGCGCGTTCAAGCATTTGCCGGCGGGGGAAGGGGACCTCGTCCTCTCAGGCCACACGCACGGCGGCCAGGTCGGGCTCCTGAGCCTCGGCCTCTCGTGGACGTTCTTGCGCATTTTTGGGCTAAAAATCCCCGATCACGGCTTCTGGGCGCGGGGGAAGGATCGGATGTGGGTCCATCGCGGGACCGGGCACTACGGCTTCCCGCTGCGGCTCGGCGTGCCAGCCGAGGAGAGCCTCTTGCGCGTGCACCGGGCGCGGTAATCGCGCGCGCGGTCGGCTATCGTGGGCCGATGAGCACCAAGAGCCTCGTCGCCGGCGATCGCCTCGCGCTCCTCACCTCCGGCGGAGACGCACCCGGCATGAACGCCGCCCTCCGCGGCGCCGCGCGCGTCGGTGCTCAGCTCGGCCTCGAGATCGTGGGCGTCGAGGAAGGCTACGTCGGGCTGATGGCCGGCCGCATCGTTCCCCTCGACGTGTACGCGCTCGATGAGGCGTCGCGTCGTGGGGGCACCGTCCTCGGGACCGCGCGCAGCAAAGTCTTCCCGACGCCGGAAGGCCAGACCCTCGCGCGCGAGCAGATCGCGAAGCACCACATCCGCGCGCTCTTGGTCGTCGGCGGCAACGGATCGCTCGCCGGCGCGCGCACGCTCGAAGGGGCCACGACGCACGACGGAGAGCGCCTCCTCGTTGCCGGCATCCCCGCGTCGATCGACAACGATCTCGGCTGCACGTCGATGGCCATCGGCGTCGACACCGCGATGAACACGATCGTCGAGGCGTGCGATCGCATCTTCGACACCGCCACCGCGCACCGCCGCACCTTCTTCGTCGAGGTGATGGGACGCGACATGGGCTACCTCGCGATGACCGCCGGCATCGCCGCCGGTGCCGACTGCGTGCTCGTGCGCGAGGTCGGCAAGGACGACGACGCGATCGTCGATCAGGTCGTCCAGACGATGACGCGCGCGTACCAGGCCAACACCGGCAAGCGCCGCGTCCTCGTCCTCAAGTCCGAGGGCGTCAAGATGGATCTGAACGAGCTGAAGGTCCGCGTCGACGAGAAGATGCGTGCCATCATCGCCGACGTCGACACGCGCGTCACCGTCCTCGGCCACGTCGTCCGCGGCGGCGCGCCCACCGCGTTCGATCGGCTCCTCGGCGCGCGCCTCGCCAACGCCGCGGTCCGTGAGCTCGCCGCCGGCAAGACCGATTTCATGGTCGGATGGACCGGCCCCGGCGTCACATCACCCGCCGTCGAGCACGACCCGTACGTCGTCGCCACGCCGCTCGATCTGGTCCTCGCGGAGACCGCGCGCCTCCACGCCGGCGACTCGCCGCTCGCGCAGTGGAGAAAGCGCATCTACCGCGAGGTGGAGCAGATCCTCGTAAAATGAGCTCCGCCCGTGCGACACCCGTGCGGTCAGGGTGTCAATCCTTCGAGGCCAGACATGAAAGACGCGGCGAAGCTCGACAAGTGCGGGGAATTTCCGACGGTTAGGGCAGTCCTCGGCATCGGCGCCGGCGTGGCGCTCGAGCGCGGTCGGCTCTTCATCGTCCTTCCCTACGAGACGCCGATCGCCGACGTTGTCCTCGCCGAGCGCATGGCGCACCTCTGCAGCTTCTACCAGGCCGCATGATGGCGAGCCTCGGCCCGAAGGATCCCGTCCCCTGGCGGAGCTAGTTCTTCAGCAATCCGTCGGTCACGCAGCTCGCGGCCGGTACGCGAAGAGGAGCACCGCGAGGAGCAGCTCGAGGAGCATGCCGCTCGCGACCTGATCGAAGCGCATCTGACCCGACGCGATCACGAGGCCGTCGGTCGCGACGTTGAGGACCAGGCACCCGGCGTACGCGCGCACGAGGGCCGGGTGGCCGTCGGGATCGCGCGCGACGAGCATCGACACGATGCCGCTCGATGCGAGGAGGCCACCGAACATCCGAATCAGCGCCAACATCGCCGCCGAGTCGACGGTCACCTTGAACGCCCCCGCCGCCGCGACCGGGCTCGCCACCGCGAGCAATCCCACGGCAACACCGAACGCCGCGTTCAGCCACGCCACGATCTGGACGATTCTTCGCATCGGAACGCTCCTAGACCTCTGGTCGGCAGGCCACCTCGGCGACCGTCTCGATCGCGATCGCCGTGAGGGCCGCCGCGTAGTCGAGATCGATGTTGGCCATGGTGTCCAGCGTGTCGTGGTAGCCGGTGCGGCTGATGTCGTAGTTCTCCATGAAGAGGACGACGGGGATGCCGACGTCCGAGAAGACTTGCCCATCGGTGTTGTAGAGCGCCGAGCGCGGCTCCCACTCCGCGCGGATCTCGCCGCGGAGCGCGAGGTGCTCGAACTCTGGGGGGATCTCTTTGCCGTCCTTCATGCGCTTGGCGCGGCCCATGCCCCTGCGCAGCGGCTTCTCGTTCCACTTCGCGGTCCCCTGGTTCCACCGCTCGTTGGCAAGGTGGGCGTACGTCGCCAGCCGCGCGGACGCAGGGCCTTCGCCGGGCGCGATCTGGAAGACGTCGCGCTCGCGCTCGGTGTTGTGGCCGATCATGTCGAGGATGAAGGCGGCGACGATCTTGACCTTCGATGCGTGGAGCGTCGCGCCGTCCTCGCCGGTGAAGACGAGCCGCTCCTCGACGAGCTCCTGCACGAGCGCGCGCGCACCGAGCGAGTCGGCGGGGAACTCTTCGCCCGTCAAATGAACGAGCCAGACGTCGCGCGCGAGCTTGCCGGCTTTGCTCATGGTGAGCAGGATGTCGGCCGCCGAGAGGAGCGCCGTCGTCGCCGAGTGGTTGTCGTCGGCGCCCGATGCCGCCGCGCGCAGGCCGTCGCCGCCGCGGTCGGCCTCGTACACGTCCTCCATGTACGCCGTGTCGTAGTGGTCGGCCATGATGACGGCTTCTGCCCTGTTTTTCCCGGGGATCACGAAGACGACGTTCCGTTCCTTGAGCTCGCCCGTCTGGTTTTTCGCCCAGCCGAGCGACCACGGGTAGTCGGAGTCGGTCTCCCACGTGAAGACGTGATCGTACGATTTGGCGTAGTCCGACATGCCGCTCTTCTTGGCGAGCGCGCGGTACCGCGCGTGGAGGTGGTCGGCCAGCTTGTCGAGATCGCGGCGCGCGTCGGTCGTGACGTGGGCCGCCGCCGCCGCGGGACCGCCGGTGCGCCCCTCGTTGGAGCGCACGCCGTCCGCGTTCTCCTTTTGGCGGAACTCGCCCTCGCACAGCGACGTGATGGTGCGCCACACGTGCTCCTCGAAGGTGCGCGACGCGGTGCGATCGAAGGTTCGCGCGGGCCCCGGCGGGTGCTCGTCGCCGACGCACGCCTCGAGGACTGCCGCGAGGAGGGCGCCGCCTGCTTCGTCGACGGCGACGTCGGCGAGCGCCTCGAGCCAGTCTTCGAGCGTCGTGTCCTTCGACACATGGAGGAGCGCGCGCGCGAGGGAGGGGGTGAGCGTGTCGCCGAGGACTTCCCGGAACTCGAGGAGCTTGCGGGCGTTGTGCGTCGTGGTCCACTTCTGCCGGCCGTGCTCGTGCGGAAAGAGGGCGGCCGCCTCGCGATGACCGCGTCGCGAGAGGATGCGCGGCGCGAGGGTCACGCGCGCGCCGGTGCTCGTGTTCTCCAACGGATCGGCGGAGATGTAACCGAGCGGCGGCCCGTCATCGAACACCGAGATTCCGTGCGAGGCGTCGCGGCGTGCGACGAGGGGACGGTGCCACGTGAGCTCGCGCGTGCCCGCACGCATCGGCGGGAAGAGGAACCGGTAGCCATAGCGACCGCCACCCTCGATCAGCCGCGCCGCGAGCTCGATGTCGCGCCGTCCGCCGCGCGGGCCGTCGAGGACGCGCCGGTAGTGCTCGGTCCAGATCTGCGCGTTACGCGCCATAGGCTTTCCGTAGAGACCGAGATCCTTCTCGTCGGTCGAGAAGAGCGCGACGCTCACCTGATCGAGGAACGCCTCGCGATCGTGCAAGCCCTGGTCGCGCGGGACACGCTCCCATCGGTGCGTGCGTGCGACGTGCGAGACGATGCGGTGTCCGCCTTCCTCGGTCGCCTTCTCGTCGAGCCAGCCCGACTGCGGGATGCGCACGGCGTAGCCCCCCTCGCAGCGGGGAAACACGTGGAGCAGCGGGATCTGCGTCGCGCGCGGGATCTCGCCCGCGAGCTTTTTGTAGTGAGGATGCTCGGAGAAGACGAAGCTCGCCGGCGAAGGCACGAGGCGAAGCGTGCGCGCCAGGTAGGCTTTGCGCACCGCCGCCGGGAGCTGGCCGAACGGGCGCATCGCGATCACCGTCTTCACGCCGTCGGGCGGTCCGACGAGCAAGCGATCGGCGAGCCACGACGGGACCTCGTTCGGGTTCGCGAGGACGTGCACGTCCTGGAGCGTTCCGGCGTCGGCCCACGCGAGCATTTGCGTGAAGCGCTCGCGATCGTCCTCGCCGAAGCTCTGCCAGAACGGCGCGGCCGGTCCCTCGTGACTCACGCCGAGGAGGGTCCATCGCGCGTTGCCCTTGTCGTCCTGCGTTCGTGAGAGCGCGAGGGGGAGCATGAGGGTGACGGCGTCGCGCAGGCGTCCTTCTTTCGCGGCCTCCGCGAGCTCGGTCGGCCACGCCGGGTTGCCTTCGAGCAGCGTCCTCGAGAGGGCGTGCGCCTCGCCTCGAACGAGCTTCTCGAGCTCCACGATCAAGTGCTCGGCGATGCGCGCGAGTCCCGGCGCGAGCTCCTGCACCTGCTCGTACTCGGTGATCGCGAAGCCGTTCTCGTCGACGGCGATGGAGGGATCCTTCCAGAGCCCGTACGGCTTCAGCCCGACGTGGGGCGCGGGCATGAACTCCGAGTACGCGCGTAGGGGGAGCCGTCCCTTGCCTCGAAACGCGCTGCGCGCCTCTTTTTCGAGGAGCGACCACCCGGGAGTCTCGCGCATGAGGGGAACGATACTTCAGTCACGGTACCGTCGTCACGGCGGGCTGAGCTCGCTGATCACCGCGAGGGGGATCGCGATGTCGCGGCGGAGGAGCAGCGCGCGGAGGCGTCGCGCGGCGGCGGTTGTCTCCCCGGTGACGTCCTTCGCACCCACCGCGCGGGCGGCGTCCCGTCGCGAGGCGATCTGGTTTGCCAGCGGATAGATGCCGCACGTGGTGCACGCCATCGGGTAACCGTAGCGAACCCACCGCCCGAGCTCGGGGGCGAGCGCCGGACGCGCGGCGAGGAAGTCGACGACGCCGCGTCCGTCGAGGCCGCGCTCTTCGAGGCGCGTCGCGAGGCCGGCGCCGTCGTCGCCGAGGGCAAGGTCCCAGAGCTTTCGATTCAGCTCGCGCGAGTCGCGACGCGCGAGAGCTTCGAGGGCGGTGGGATCCTTCTGGGTCGTCGCGCGGTGAGCGAGCTCCAGCTCGCGGCCGGCGGAGGTCGCGTCGAACTCGGTGCGAGGCGACCCGTCGCGCGCGTCGAGCGCGGAGGCGAGCTCGCTCGCGCGAGCCATGAGACCCTTGGCGCGCCGCGCGGCGTAGGCGTTGCCGCTCTGCCCGTACGCGTAGCCGTAGTCGTAGTAGCGCGCGTCGTCGTCGCGCACGGGATCGGCGGCGTGGAGGCTCGCTCCCAAGAACGCGGCGAGCGCGTCTCTCGTCCGCGCGCGCGCGTCCGCCATCTCGCCGAGGTACGCGTCGAGGTGGGCGAGGCCCATGAGGAGCTGCCCTCGGAGGAGCTGCGAGCGCGCGTCGTCTCGCGCGGCGAGCGCCGTGGCCACCGCGTCCGCCAGGCCCGGCGGGATGCGGTAGAGGCCCTTCCGCGGATCGAAGACGACGTCCTCGGGCTGCGCGTACGCGTCGAGATCCCACGCGCGGTTCGTGCCGGGGAGCTCTTCGAGGGCGACCACCCGCGTGATCGCCCGCCAGTCCGCGAGGGGGACCGTTCCCCAGTAATCGTAGCGATCGACGAGCTTCTTTCGCGCCTCGCCGTGGGCCACGTCGGCGGTGAGCGCGAGGCAGCCCGGCAGGTTCAGCGAGCGGGTGACGCGCTCCTCCCGTGTTGACGAGGACCTCGGGGTGCTCGCCCTGCGCTTCGACCGCGAGCGCGGCGCACTCGAGGCGCTCGCGCGCGTTGGGGCTGTCCTCCCACGTCTTGCCGAGCGCGCGCAGCGTCGATGCGGCGAGCTCGCGACGGCCGGCCGCCAAGTACGCGGTCGCTTCCGAGAGGCACGGCGGCATCTTCGGATCGGCGGCGCGCGCCCGCGCGAACGCATCGGCCGCCAGGACCATCTCGCCCTGCGCGAACAGCGCGCGCGACTCGCGCGGCGCGTCATGGCACCTCGCTGCGATCGCCGCGGACTCGGCGAGGCGCCCGTGCTCGAAGGTGTCGTCCGAGGCGTCGCCGCACCGTTGCCGCAGTCCGTCGAGCGCCACGGCCCGCGCGATCTTGTTCGCGTCGGCGCCGACGCGGAGGGGGACAGCCGCGCGCAAGAGGCCGAGCGCGTCGGCGCGGCGAAACGGCGTCGCGGCCGCGGCGGTCCAGCCCAGCTCGCCTTGCGTGCGCACCCCGATCTCGCCGGTCGCCGCCAGCGCCGCGACCATCGCGAGCGGCACAGGCAGCGCTCGAAGCGCCGTTCGCACGAACGAGCGTGCGAGCGGGCGCGGGCTCGACGCCGACGCCAGCGCGATCACCGTGGCCTCCGGATCGGCCGGATCGCACGTGAGCGTGTACGCGGCGCGACCCGAGCGATATCCGCCGCCATCCATCGGCTCCGGCGCGTGCCGAAGCACGCCGCGCGCGAGGACGCGATCCTGTGGCGCGAGCGCGCGAATCGCGAACGACTTGGGCGGTAGCGCGCCAAGCGGGCCGGCAAAATCCCACAGGAGCGCGAGGGCCTGCGCTTTTCCTACGCACCGCTCGGTCTCACGCGAGCCGGCCAGCACTTGCACCGCGCCGTCGAGCTCGACGCGCGTTCCTCCCACGTCGAGGACGAGCCGGCCGTCGTGCGCGGCGGCGCTCCGTGCTTTCGCGGTCGGCTCGTCGCTCTGCTCGAGGCCCTGCGGCACGATGGTCACCACCGCCCCCGCCGCCGACGCCGCGCGCGGTCCGTCGATCCCGTCGTCGAGCGCGAGGGTCCCGACGAGCGTAACGCGCTGCCCGGCGTCCTTCACGCGCACCTCCGGGGACGGTTCGCCAAGCGACTCCCGTACACGGGCCGCCCGCGCGCGCATCGCGCGATTCACGAGGAATGCGGCGGACGCTGCGCCGAGGACGACCGACGCGGCGATGAGCGTCTGCCACACCGCGGCGCCGTGGGTCACGAGGAACGAGAGATCGGTCATGGTAGAGGTACGCCCGGCGACGAGGGCGCATTCTGTCGACACGCGTGTGGCCACCGGCTTGGGGCGATGGCACAGTGATGCCGATGGCACGGCTACTCTCCGCCCTCGCGTTCGCCGTGGTCGTCCTCGTCGCCGCCACCTCGGCGCGCGCGACCGCGCCGGAGCCTTCCCTGATGACGCGCCTGGCCGCGCACGCCGCCGGCTTCGAGTCGATGCGCACGCGGGCGAGCTACGCGGTGGCCGGGCGCCTCGAGGAGCTGGACAGCGACGGCAAGGCCGACGGCGTGAAGGAGATGCGCGCGCGCGTCGAGTCGGACGGCGCCAAGATCACCTTCGTCGTCGAGTCCTACACCGAGGACGGCGCCGACAAGACCGACGACGCGCGAAAGAAGGCGCGCGAGAGCGCAGAGAAGAGGGCCAAAGACCCCGAGGCCGCCAAGAAGCGTGAGCTCCGCATGCCGTTCCTCGCGACGGAGCAGGCGCGCTACACGTTCGACGTCGTCGAGAAGGACAAGGACGATCCCTCACGCGTGCGCGTGACGTTCGTTCCCAAGTCCAAGGACGAGACCACGATCGAGGGCTCGGCGTGGGTCGACGAGCGCGAGGGCACCGTCCTCTCCGCCGGCTTCAAGCTCAGCCGGACGTCGATGTGGATCGACTACGTCCACATCCAGGTCGAGTTCGGTGCCAAGACGCCGCTCGGCCCCGCCGTGTCCAAGGTCTCGATGGACGGGCGCGGCGGCATCCTCTTTTTCCGCAAGCACTTCCGCGCCGAGGCCACGTTGAGCGATTGGCGCGTCGCCACGGCCGCCCGTCCGCGGCCCTGAGCGCCGATCACGGGCTACTCCAGGAAGCGCGTGCGTCGTCGGCGGATGGCGCCGCCGCAGAGATCATTGAGCACGATCGACGTGTGCTCGGGGCTCGCCACGTGTGTGGTCACCGCCGCTCGCAGCGCGCCGCTCATCTCGCTCGCAGCCTCGTAGCGCTGCGCCGGATCCGTCGCCATGGCGCGCGTCGCGATCGCGGCGAGCGGGCCGGCCCACGTCTCTTCGGTGGGGAGCCGCGGGGGAGGTAGCGTTCCCGTCGCGTGCGCCTCCGTGACGGCGCCCTTCTTCGCGTCGAACGGCGGACCGCCGTCGAGAAAATGAAAGAGGAGCGCCCCGGCGCTGTACACGTCGGCCGCCTCCGACATCATGCCGTCCGCCAGCGTCTCGGGGGCGAGGTACGGCAGCGCGGGCGGCCGCGGATTGGTCGGATCGTGCCCTGGCCTGCACACGTGCACCACGCGCGACCGTCCGTCGACGCCCACGATGACGTTGCGCGGACAGACCTCACCGTGGCCGATCCCGATGACGGTCCCGCCCGCGTCGCGCAGCGAGTGGAGCGCCGCGAGGCCCGCGAGCACGTCGACCACGATGCGGCACCCGACATCGAGGGGCACCCGCATCGCGCGCGCCGCGGCGTGGAAGAAGACGGTGGCGAGCGACTCGCCCTCGGCGTAGGTGCTGGTGACGATCAGCTCCTCTCCTTCGATGCGGGTCGCGAGGACCCGCGCGACGTGCGGATGGACGAGGTGCTCGAGCGCGCCGAGCACGCGGAAGGCGCGCGTGACGTCGGAGAGCTTCGCGTTGCCGAGCGCGAACGTCTCGAGCACGACGAGCTTGCCCTCCTCGCCGCGCAAGACTCCGGTCTTGACCGGCCGGTCACGCAGCTCGCCGAGCCACATCGGTTCTCCCCCGCTCGATAGTTCAGTCATCGCCCCGCCCCGTTTATAGGCCCGCTCCCGACGATTTGCACCGGTCGTCGGCGCCGCCTGGCTGGAAGGTTCTCGCCCCAGCGAACGTCGGGCCGCTGCGGATGCGCGCGGAGAAAATCGCGGTATCTTCGATCGATGCACGCCAGCCGCGTCGATCTCGCGTTCGAGGGTGCGGCCGATCTGGTCGCGTTCCTCGAAGAGATGGGCGCGTCACGTATTCGTCATAGCGCGCGTACGTTCCTCGACCACCTGGTCGGCGTCGCGCGAATTCTGGAGCGTTGGGGGGCGAGCGTGTCGGCGACCAAGGCTGGCCTCTTTCACAGCATCTACGGCACCGAGTACTTCAAAGGCGCGGTCCTCACGTTCGCCGATCGCCCGAAGATCCGCGCGCTCGTGGGCGACGACGCCGAGCGCCTCGCGTACGTGTTCTGCGCGTTCGATCGCTCCTCGCTGTACCGCGCCCTCACGCGCGGCGCACCGTACGCCGTGGATCTCGTCGCGGGCGGCACGCTCGACGTCACGCCGAGCGAGGTCGCCGATCTCGCGCGGATCGTGTGGGCCAACGCGCTCGAGCAAGCGCCGCACACGCGCGTCACGGACGAGGCGAAGGACCGCTCGCGCCGCGCGATCGACGCGTGTGCTCCCTTCCTCTCGGACGTCGCGCGCCGCGATCTCGCCGCGTTTTACGGTCCGTCCCTCCCCGCCTCGCCCGGAGCCTCGATAAAAGCCCCCGGCCTGTCCACCCTCTTCAACGTCGACGATGCGAAGGAGCTGCTCGCGAAGCACTGGCCCAACGGATCGTTCGTCGCGCGCGGCCCCGTCGAGCGCCTGGCCGGCCTCGTCGACTACGATCTCGACGCGCTCATCAAGATGAAGAAGCACCACACGCAGGCGTTCTTTCGGACCCTGGACGGCGCGTCGTCGCAGGTGAACGTCGCACCCGGGCAGGAGCGGTCGCTCTACGACGCCGGCTTCACCTTGTATTTTCACGGCCTCGCCACGCCGCGCATCGCGTCGTGGGTGGACGCGATCGACGCGGAGCTCGGGCTCGTGCACGGCGTCACCCGCGTCAGCGCCTTCGCGTCGCGCCGCGGCTCGGGTCTCAAGGCGCACTACGACATGAATGACAACTTCGTCTGCCAGGCGCGCGGCGTGAAGAGGTGGCGCGTCGCGCCGAACACGCACGTGAAGAACCCGACGGCCGGCTACACCGTCGGCGCGAAGATCCTCCCGGTCCACCAAATCGAGGCGCCGAACGGCATGCCCACCGAGCTTCCGACGCCCTTCGAGACGCTCGAGCTCACCCCTGGCACCGTCGCATTCATGCCGCGCGGGATGTGGCACGACACCGAGACGCTCGAGCAGGAGTCGCTCCACTTCAACATCCAGTCGGGCCTCGCGATGTGGAAGGACGCGATCGAGTACGTGCTCACCAAGACGAGCCTGCTCCACGAAGAAGAGCTGCGCGAGCCGATCATGGAGATGTTCGAGGGCGATCGGCTCCGCCCCGGCGTCGCGGAGGAGCTGAAGACCCGCGTCCGCGCGGCTCTCGAGCTGTTCTTGGAGAGCGACTTCGACATCCACCGCCCGTCCTTCCACAAATTCGTGATGGGTCGCCGCCCGAAGAACAACTGAGGGCGATCCCGCGCCGCGCTCCGGTTGATGCTAAAAGCAAGCCGACGTGGCCTCCCGCAGCCCCCATCGCGCCGCAAAGCATCAAAGCAAAGGCATGGCTTCTTCACCAGGAGCCGCACGAGGAACGTTTGCGCACACGCCGCAGACGTTGGCGCTTGTGTGGCGCTCGTCGCGCGTCTTGACCCTTGCGCTGGCGGTGCTCACGCTGGTCGCCGCGCTCCTTCCGCTCGGCGTCGCGTGGGCGGGCAAGGCGATCGTCGACGCGGTGGTGGCGCGCTCGCGCGATCTGGCGCTGCACTGGGTGCTCGTCGAGCTGGGCTTCGCGGTGGCGCTCGCCCTGTCGTCGCGCGGCCTGTCAGTCGTGCGGTCGGTGCTCGGCGCGCGCCTCGGCGTCGACGTGAACGTGACGATCCTCGAGAAGGCGCAGACGCTCGAGCTGCGGCACTTCGAAGACTCGGAGTTCTACGATCAGCTCACGCGCGCGCGTCGTGAGGCGTCGTCGCGGCCGCTCGCGCTCGTGTCGGATCTGTTCCAGCTGGTGCAGAACGTCATCACCCTCGTCGGCTACGGCGTCCTCCTCGTTCAGTTCAGCGGCTGGGTGGTGGGGGCGCTCGTCATCGCGACCGTGCCGGCGACGATCGCCGAAATGCGCTACTCGAAGGAGACGTTCCGCCTCCGCAACTGGCGCTCGCCGGAGTCGCGCAAGCTCATCTACCTCGAGTACGTCCTCGCGAACGACGAGCACGCCAAGGAGGTGAAGCTCTTCGGCCTGGGCGACACGCTCCTCGGCCGTTACAAGGCGCTCGCGGAGACCTTCTTTCGCGAGGACCGTTCGCTCGCGATGCGCCGCGCCGCGGTGACGCAGGGCCTCTCCCTCTTCGGGACGGCGGCGTTCTACGCGTCGTACGTGCTCATGGCGACGGGCGCCGCGACGCAGAAGATCACGCTCGGCGAAATGACGCTCTACGTGGTGGCGTTCCGCTACGGGCAGCAGTCGTTCCAGTCGGTGCTCGGCGCGATCGGGAGCATCTACGAGCACGGGCTCTACATGTCGAACCTGTTTCAGTTCCTCACAATCTCGACTCCGACTCCGACTCCGACTCCGACTCCGACTCCGACTCCGACTCCGAGCGCCGGGCTTCGCCTTGAAGGGGTCGGCTTCAAGTACCCGACCTCCGACGTCTGGGCGCTCCGCAACATCGATCTCGAAATCCCCGCAGGCAACTCCCTCGCGCTCGTCGGCCAAAATGGCGCCGGCAAGACGACGCTTATCAAGCTCCTCACGCGCCTCTACGAGCCGACCGAGGGGCGCATCCTCCTCGACGGCCGCGATCTCAAAGATTGGGACGCCGGCGCGCTCCTCAAGCGCTTCGGCGTCGTCTTCCAAGACTTCAACCAGTACCAGCTCCGCCTCGGCGAGAACGTCGGCTTCGGCAGCGTCGAGCACGTCGAGGACGCGCAGCGGGTCGATCGCGCGATCGATCTCGGCGGCGCGCAGAGCCTCGTCGCCGAGCTGCCGCACGGCCGCGACACGCAGCTCGGGCACTGGTTCAAAGAGGGCAAGGAGCTCTCGGGCGGGCAATGGCAGAAGGTCGCCCTCGCGCGCGCCTTCATGCGCGAAGAGGCGGACATCCTGGTCCTCGATGAGCCCACCGCGGCGCTCGACGCCGAGGCCGAGCACGCCGTCTTCGAGCGCTTTCGCACGCTCGCGAAGGGGCGCACGACCATCCTCATCTCGCACCGCTTCCCGACGGCGCGCATGGCCGATCGCATCGTGGTGCTCGAGCACGGACAGCTCGTCGAGCAAGGGACGCACGAAAGCCTCGTCGCGAAGGGAGGCCGCTACGCGCAGCTCTTCGCGCTCCAGGCGGCGGGGTACCAGTAGGCGCCGACGAAGTGCCCGTTTACAGAGGGTGCTTCGCGACGAAGTCGATGCCCAGCTGGAGGTACGCGCCGATATCGATCGGCGCGCCGCTGGCCTGGTGGAGGATCTGCATCGTGCGCGTGTCGATGAGCATGCTCGACGGCACGCCGACGAAGCCGAGTTGTCCGAAGAGCCGACGGCCGCGAACGTCCGCGGTGACGGTCCACGTCGTGGCGTGACCGTCGACCCATCCGTCGAGCTCGGACTTGGTCGGGCCGTAGCCGCTCGTCTCGCCGGCGACGAGCACCTCCAGCATGACGACGCCCTTCGCGCGGTACGCGACGCGGACGTCGTTCATCCGGGTCGCCTCGCTCGCGCAGGCGGAGCACCAGTTGGCGGCGATCGCGACGAAGAGGACGGTGTGGTCCTTCCCCTTCGGATCGTAGAAGTCGGCGAGCGACACGTCGACGAGGCCGCCCGCCTTGTTCGAATCCGGATAGCCCTGCATCACCAGGTTCGGGATCACTTGGCCGACGTCGGGTCCGAGGTTCGCCGTCGGGTACGGATCGCCGCCGGGGCTCGTCGGGTGCGGCGCGACGACGGGATCGGCGAGCTCGTTCGGCGTCGAGGAGCCGCTGCACGCGCCGAGCGCGAGCGCGAGCGCCGCATGAACGAGGAGGGAAGGGCGGACGCGCATCTCGACGGACAATCTTAGCTCGCCGCGAGGTGGCGGTCGAAGAAGCCCAGGATGTGGGTCCACCCCTCCTCGCGCTCGGCCGGATAGTCGCCGAGGGCGAGGGGACGCGCGACGAATTTGCCGATCGGGTGATGCCCATCGGTCAGAAACGAGTGACCGGCGTCCGGGAACGTGTGCACCTCGGGGACGACGCCGACCTTCGCGAGGCGCCGCGTCAGGAGGGCGCCCGTGTCGCGGAACGATTTGTCGAGCCCGCCGTAGCAGCCGACGACGGGACCGATGCCGCGCATCGTCTCGGCCGGCGGGACCACGCCGTAGTTCGTGGAGACCGCGCCCCACCCCGCGCCGGCCGCGAGCGCGTAGCCCCCGCCGAAGCAGAAGCCGATGAGCCCGATCTGCGACGGCGCCAGGCGCGCCTCGTTGCAGAGCCATGCGCGCGCGTTGCGTCCCTGTTGCACGCTCTTGCCGGTCCCGGTCTTCATCGCGCGGAACACGTCGATGAGGCACGCGACGCGACCGCGATGGAACAGATCGGGCGCGACCGCCGCGTAGCCCGCCGCCGCGAAGCGGAGCACCACACGGTCGATCTCCGGCTGGCGGCCGAAGAGCTCGTGGATGATGACGATGCCGCGCCGCGCTCCTTGGGGGCACGCCGCGAAGCCCGGCGTCTCCGGCGCGCCGTCCCCCGCCGGGATGGTGATCTCGTGGCCCTGCATACGGCGAGCGTACCGCGGTATCATCGCCGTGGCATGAACCTCGACGGCGAACGTCTCTCGGGCAAGCTCGATCTCCGTTACGAGGACGTGACGCAAGACGGGCGTCTCCGCCTGGAGACGATGCCGATCGCGCTCGGCGCGATGTGGCGCAAGATGATGGGCGACGCCGAGGTCCGGAAGAGCATGCGTGAGGCCGGGATCATCCCGATTTTGACGCGCTACGAGCTCGAAGGTGCGCCCGGTCCGTTCGCGGTGGACAAGGCGATGGAGGTCCTTGGCGGCTTCGCGCTCTCCCACTCGCTGGGCGCAGACGGAAAGATCGCACGCGTCCTCCTCGATCTGGACGCCGAGCTCTACGGGCCGCTCGGGCGCACGAATTTGCCGCGGCCCGACGACGCGGGAACGCGCGCGCTCGCCGGCCGTGTTCGCGCGGAACACGTCTTCACGCGCCCCTTCGCGCCGGCCGAGGAGCGTCGAGTCGTCGCGCTGCCCATCGGAGGCGAGACGATCGTCCCGAAGACGGCGCGTCCGTTCCGTGCGGCGCGCGCGACGATCGAGCCCCCCGCCGGCGCGCGATCCCTCGAGCCAGAGATCCTGGACGATCCCGCGAAGCTCGTCCTCGGTGTCGCGCATACCGACAGCAACCAGCACGTGAACTCCCTCGTGTACCCGCGCCTCTTCGAGGACGTGGCGCTGCGACGCCTCGCCGCGCTCGATCTGCCGACGACGGTGCTCGCGCGCAAGCTCGACATCGCCTTCCGTCGTCCGAGCTTCGCCGGTGAGACGCTCAAGTGTGCGGTGCGGACGTTCGAGGCCGGCGAGCGCATCGTCGTCGTCGGCGCGTTCTTCGGCCCCGAGTCGCGCGACATCGATCGCGCGCGCGTCTACGCGCAGATGACGTTCGAGTGACGGCAGCGGCGGAATCGTTCACCCTCAGCGCCTCCGCCGGCGCAAGAATTCTCGATAAATAGCGGCAAATCGCAAGATCCAGCCTGGATCGCGCGCCCACGTTTCCCGACGCCGTCGCCTTCCCACGCGTCGAATTTCCCGAGAGGCGCGCCTACCGATCGCGCGGCACGTCGGTTGCTGAAGCGCACCGTATGAAGCGAATCGCTCTTGCACTGCTACTCCCTCTCTTCGCGTGTGGCGGCGAGGATCCTTCCGCTGACGACGGAGCCGGCACCACCGAAGACGTCGCGCCGCTCCTCGCAGGGACGCAGCTCACGCCTTCGCACATCGCGCAGCTCCTTCGCGACGCCGGCTTCCACGAGTCGGTCGTCCCCAAGATGGTCTGCACCGCGAAGTACGAGTCGAGCTACTTCACGAGGGCCACGAACACCAACCGCAACGGCTCGGTCGACTACGGGCTCTTCCAGATCAACGATCGCATCTGGCTCCACGCGTGCGGCGTGACGCGCAGCGAGCTGTTCGATCCGGCGACGAACGCCGCGTGCGCGAAGAAGGTCTACGACTCGGGCGGCCTCAACTCCTGGTACGGCTACCAAAAGCACCACGGCACCTGCAACGCGTTCCACGTGCCCTGAGGCGACGCCCCGCGGCGATAGCTCTTACCGGCGATCCCGACTCCGACCTCGACTCCGACGCCGATTTTTTCGACGCCGACGGTCACGCAGGAGGGCGCGGAGCGGTCCACGGTCGTCCTCGCCCAAGACATGGTCCAGCACTCCGGCGGCGGCCAAGCGAATCAGTAAATTTTGCAATCATGTACGCGCGTCAATAATAGCTTCGCGTTGCGCGCAGGAGCGAGTCGACTTCCCGAACTCTTCCCGCCGCGCACGCGACGCAATTCCCCTTCGAGCTCGCGCACCCTCGTCTCGGCAACACCACGCGCTTTCGCTACCTCGGCGCGCTGAGCGTCGGTAATACCACGCGCTCTCGCTACCTCGGCGCGCCGGCGCTCGGCGGCTTCCTCGGGAGCTCCCGCAAGTGGCAGGCCGCGCGCGCGAGCTTCTTCACGGTCACCAACAACATCCCGGGCTTGAACGGCTTGACCATCCACCCCTTCGCGCCGAACGCGCGCGCCCGCTCGATGAGGTCGGCGCGGCCTTCGGTGGTGAGCATCAAGACGGGCACCGAATCCCCGCGCTCCTTGAGCAGTTGGAGCAGTTCGAGGCCGCTGCCGTTCGGCATGTTGAAGTCGCAGATCGCGAGCGCGGCGGTGGGGTTGAGACGAATGGCATTTGCTCCTTCGACGCCGTCCTCGGCTTCGACGATCTCGTAGCCCTCGGCTGCCAGAACGATGCTCACTTGCTCGCGCACGGTCGCGGAGTCGTCGATCACGATCACCTTCGGAGGCATGATGTCGAGAACGGCCCGGCGGCGAGGACCTGAAGGGGGCATCTATTCGACGATGCGCGCGAGCTTGAGCAGCTCCGCTTTGAAGGCCACGTTCTGGGCGCGGGCTTGCTTCAGATTGAGGACGATCTTGGGGCGCGCTTCCTCGAGACCGAAACCGACGACGGCGCCGTTCTCTGCGTGACGCGCCGCGGTGCCCACGGTCAAGACGTCCACGCCGGCCAGCGCTTTCGCGACCGCGGTCATCTCGCCTTCGAGGCCCACGGCGAAGTACACGATCGAGATGTGCTGATCGCGGCAGCGCGTGGCCAGAGAAGCACCGTCGCTGAAGGCGGCCTCGTCGACGCGCGCGGGGACGCCGGCGATGTCGCGGAGCTCACCGAGCGCCTTGGCCAGGTTCGCCCCCTCGAACGTCGACTCGGGGTTGCCCGCGAGGTGCACGACGAGGACGTTGACGACGGATCCGGCGCGCGCTTGGAAATTCCGATCGAAAGTGGCGAGGCGGGCGACCAGCTGCGCTTGGAGCTGCACGGGAACGCGCGCGTCGGCGCGGGCGTCACGCGCGAACGTCAACGCGGTGAGCACGAAGGAGAGCGCAAGGAAGAGCGGCGCCCACTGCGCGAAGCCCCGCCGTCGCGAAAGATCGCGCGGCGCGGACGGCAGGTGGAGGGCGTCCATCGTCCTCATAGCGGCAGGTCGTACTGGAGCGTTCCGAAGGTCACGAAACGGATGACGGGCGTGAGCTCGGCGGGGCCTCGCGCGGAGGCGCTCGGGGCGTAGCCTTGCGTGGGGCCGGCGACGTAAGGCGAGACGCTACCCGTGGTGATCGACGAGGCGAGGCGGTAGGAAAGCCCCTTCACGCCAGGGACTAGCTGCGACAACGTGAGCCGGAATTCGGCGCTCGCCGGCGCGTAAGGGGCAGGGTCGAAATTTCCGTCGAGCACGCGATCGGCCGGCCGCTTGGCGACGAACGTGGTCGCGAGCCCGATGGTCGGCCAAGGCGCGGGGAGGGCGTAGGAGCCGCGAAGGTTTCCGAAGAGCTGCGGCGCGACGGGGAGCGGATCGGTGCCGTCTGGCGTCGTGCGTCGTGTGTACGCACCGGTCACCGACGCGCCGTAACGGAACGCGCCCATCGCCCCTTCGACGCGGCCGTTGTAGCCGTAGTTGTCGATCCGCGAGACGTTCTCGTACTGGTAGACGCCGTCCTCGATCGGGCGAATGGAGATCATGTCGCTCCACCACGTGCGGAAGACGCCGAACAGGAGCTTGTGACGCCCGAAGCGCTGCTCGATGCTCGACTCGACGCCGCGCACCGACTCCGACTTGATGCCGGTGTTCGGCCGCTGGTTCGGCGACTCGTAGAAGGCCTCGAAGAACGTGGGCGCGCGGAATGCTTCGGCGTAGCTGAGCTTGACGACGCCGTCGCGCCACACGTCCAGCGCGACGGCGGCGCGCGGGGAGACGCGATCGCCTCCGCGGGGCTCCGCGTCATAGCGGGCGCCGGCGTTCAAATGCAGGACCGGAACCGGGTTGAGGCGCTGCTGGATGTACGCCGCCCAGACCATCTCGGTGAGGGTCTTGTCGCCGTCGACATGAACGGTCTGGCTGTTGCTCGTGTCGATCGAGTCGGTCTCGCCGCCGATGTCGCGGACTGTGCCCTTGAGGCCGACGAGCGTGGTGAAGCGGTCTCCGCCGGTCCAATCGTACGAGCCTTGCACCTCGGCGCCGATCCAGCGCGAGTGCCCCTTGCCCTGGAAGAGGCAGGGCCCGGTCGTCGGCACGGCGCACACGTTGGTGTCCGTGTTGTAGGTGTGCTGCAAGTAGTCGTACGCGTCCGCGTAGCCGCGCAGCGAGAGGTCGAAGCGCTCGCCGATTCGCTTCTTGTATTGGACGTCGAGGGAGAGGAAGCGATCGCGCTCGTACGAACGCGGCTCGTCGAAGTCGGTGTTCTGCTGATTGAAGCCGTTCGGCGTCGGCGTCGTGCGGCGATACGACTCGGCGCGGAACATCACCGACCAGTCGCCGACGTGCATGCGCGTGTACAGCGTCGGGACGGTCGTAGTGTATTGCTGCGTGATCCGACCGCCCCAGAGGCCGACCGGCGTGCGCGGACCGAAGTCGCGCGGCGCACCGTCGGCGGTCGTCGCGGTTTGCGGGCCCCACAAGAAGGACGGACCGTCTTGCCCGTAGAGCTCGGCGTGGGCGACGATCTCGGCGGGTTTGCCGAACAGCGAAAATTCGTGCCCGAAGCCGGCGCCCAGGCGGTACGAGCCACCGAGGTTTGCCGGCGACCAGCTCGTGATCGCCCCGTTCCTACCCTGCTGCGGCGAGAGGCCGCCCTCGGCGATGAGGTGCAGACCACGGTACGAGGCGGCGCGCTTGGTGACGACGTTGACGACGCCGATCATCGCGTTGCCGCCATAGAGAACCGAGCCGGGGCCGAGCACGAGCTCGATGTGATCGATGATCTCGAGAGGAATACCGGCGCCCTGCTCGAAGTAGGCGGTGCCGTCCCACGGCTCGTTCCACACGTGCCCGTCGACGACGAGCAGGACGTGGTTGCCGAAGTCCGACGTGACGAGGACGCCGCGGCCGCCGATCTCGACGGAGTGGAGCGGGTTCTGCGTGATCAGGCCGATCCCGAGGAAATCGATCGCTTCGGCGATCGACCGGATGCCGTACCGGTGCATGTCCTGCGCGGTGATGACCGACGTGGTCGCCGGCGCATCCTTCGCCATCTCGTGCGTCTTCGACGCCCCGCTGACGACGTGCTCGTCGAGAAGCCC
The DNA here is from genome assembly GCA_038231275.1 of Polyangiales bacterium. GTDB lineage: Bacteria > Myxococcota_A > Polyangia > Polyangiales > Polyangiaceae > JANYHK01. The sequence continues at coordinate 95,960 of JBBRLQ010000016.1, read as the reverse complement.
CGCGAGATCCTCTTCGTCGTCTGCGCGCGCGATCGCCGACGTCAACGCGAGCGCGACGAGCGAAACGAGCCCCCCGATGGGAGCCCCCCTCCGTCGTGCCCAGCGTCCGCGTGCCATGAACTGGGTAAACGGCGCGAGGGGGCGGCGAGCTTAGGGGGCAACCACGGGAATCAAAGCGAGAAACCGATATCCGCCTCGAGCACCTGAAAGCGGGAAGTTGCGAGCGGCAGATCGAGCGCGCGCGCGTACACGAGGCCTGGCGTGAGATCGAGCGCGCCCAATTTCAGGCTCGTCGAGGCTCCCGCGGAGAAGAAGTAGTCGACGCGCGAGTCAGGGCTTTGCGTAATGTAGACCGGCGTGTTCCAGAAGCGCGTCTCCGAGAGCGCGGTCGACAGGGTGAGTCGTGGGATGACCGCGTACGACACCGTCGCCGTGGTGCCTGTCACGCTCGCGGCGGCGCCGATGGGGTCGATGGCCTCGCCGCGTACGCGCACGAGCTCGTGGAGGATCGATTCGAATTGGACGGTGAGCGCGCCCGCGGCGAACGAGGCGCGGACGCCGTTGAAGATGTCCAGGTGGTCGACGGCGAACATCGCGCCGCCCCAGTCGATGCTGTTGTTCCACGCGCGAAAGGCCGCCGCCGAAGGCCCGTTTCCGCCGCCGGAGCCGATGGGGAGCGTGAGCCCGGAGGTGCCGCCGACGATGAAGTGCTTTCCGATGGGAAATTGCAGGCTCGCCCCGAGCGCGGGATTGGCGAGGCCGGTGGCGCTCGACGTGTCACTGGATGCATTGTGCACCGATCCAATGCGCACGAACGTCGACAGCGCGGGGGTCCACGAGTAGCCGGCGGAGAGCACAGTGATGAGTGTGGACTCGGCGGGATTTCCGCGAAGGACGAGGCTGTTCGACAAGAGCCCGGAGATGCCGACGGGCGCCGGCGGCGCCTGTGGCGTGGGATCGTCGGGACTCGGCGCTTGCGCCGCGGAGGGCGTCGCCCAGGCGAGGACGCCGGAGACGAGGCCGGCGGTGATCAGGGCACGGACAAGCGAGCCGGGCGAACGGAGATGCATCCTTCGGATGAACGGCGCGAAGGGCGAAGGCTTGAGGCGCGTGCAGGCGCGGAGACGGGTCGCTCCTTGAGCGCTCGCTCGCGCCGCCCGCGCGCCAGGAGAAGAACGCCGAGCGCGAGGAAAATCACGAGCGGTACGATCTGGGTGAGCTCGAAGAGCGCCCGCTCGGACGCCACGACCATTCCATGCGCGTCGAGGGTGACGAAGCCGGAGGGCAACGCCGCGTCGGGATCGCCGCGCCGGCCGAAGCCTGGCCAAAGGAGCCCGATCGCTGCGAAACAGGCCCATCCGGTGGTCAGCACGCTGGCGACGAACGCCCCGACGTCGCCGCCGGGCACGCGGTAGGGGCGCGCGACGTCGCGGGATTTCCGTCGGAGCAGGAAGAGCGTGGGGAAGATGACGAGGTAGGAGAGCGTCGTCGTGGAGATTCCGAGGTTCAACGACGCGGCGAAGAATTTCTCGGAGTCGCCGCCGGTGACCGCGAACGCCGCGAGCATGACCAGCGTGGCGACGATGCCCGAGGCCACGTTGAGGGCCACCGGCGTACCCCACCGGTTCTCGAACGAGCCGAGCCATCGCGGGCCGCCTCCGTCGAGGCAGGCGACCGCCTGGCTTCGGTCGGCGCCCATGATCCAGGTGATGCCGCTCGTCGCGAGCGCGACGATGAAGCCGATCGCGGCGACGGCGCCCATGACTCTGCCGGCCCCTTCGAGGACGACGATCTCGCCGCCGCCGGCGGCGGGCTGTACGTGGCCGCCGTACACCGTGAAGACCAGCTGCATGGTGTCGACGAAGCCCTTGAGCCCGGTGATGCGCTCCGTGGGGAGGACCAGCAAGATGGCGAGGATGGGGACGCCGTAGCAAACGACGGCCGCGATGGCTGCGCGCGCGACGGCGAAGGGCACGTCGCGGCGAGGATCGACCATTTCTCCGCCGGCGGCGCTGGGAAGCTCGAAGCCGACGAAGTTGAAGAAGAGGAGCGGCACGACCGCGAAAAAACCGTCGTACGTCGGCGAAAATTGCGGGAGACGCGCGCCGTGGACGCCGTGCCGTGCGGCGTAGATGGCGACGGTGCCCGTGAAGAGAACGAGGAGGGCCACGCGTGCAACCGCGCCGCACCGGGTGATCCACGCGCCGACACGAAGCGAGACGACGGCGCTCGCGACGGAACCCCAGACCAGCGCGAGCCCGAAGACACACTTGCCGACGAGGCCGAGGGGAACGAAGAACGTCTCGAACGTGGTGATGGCGGTGATCGTGAGCGCGCCGCCGAGCCAGATCGGGTTCGAGATCCAATAGAAGACGGCGTTCAGCGCGGCGACGGAGCGGCCGAACGCGAGCTTGGTCCACACGTACGCGCCGCCTTCCTGGGGGAACGCGGCGCCGAGCTCGGCGACCGTGAGGGCGTAGGGGACGAAGAACGTCGCGGCCATCACAAGCAGCCACACGAAGCCTTCGCCCCCGTGGGCCGCGACGCTGCCCAGCGTGTCGAGACCGACGAGCGTGCACACGAGGAAGAGGACGACGTCGCGCCGTGACAGCGAGCGCTCGACCTTCGGGCCGTCTTCCATCGAAGGAGCGGTCACGACGTCTCTTCGGCGCTCTGCACGCGGCCGCGCGCGTCTCGCGGCGGAGGGAAGACGGAGCCGCGCGTCTTGGGGCTCAGCGACGGCGTCGGCGCGGGGAAGATGCCGGCGGTGCCCAGCGCGCGGATGTACGTCGCGAGGAGCCGCGCGTCGACGGGCGCGCACGAGACGTCCGCCTCCAGCACGGCGCGGGTCTTGTCCGAAGCGAAGCCGCCGGCGATCTGGGCCTCCAGCACATCGCCTGACATTCCCGCCAAGTACCGCAAGAAGTCGCCGCGCTCGCTCGTCGCCGCGCGTTTCTGCAAGAGCTCTTGCCACTCGGCGTGGGGGAGCAGTTGCACGCGCGCGCCCGTACGCCCGAGATCCGCCACGAGCGACGCCCAGGTCTTCCCCTCGGGGTGGACGAGGTGGAACGTGTCGACCCGCGAGGGGCAACGTCGCGCGAGGCGCACGAGCATGCGGCTCGCGTCGTCCACGGCCGTGAGATCGACGGTCGTCTCGAGGTGCGGAACGGCGCCGAGCTCGACGCACGCCGCGAGCATGCGAACGAGGAAATCCTCGGCGTTGAACGCGCCGGTGCGCGAGTGGCCCATGAGCCTCCCCGGCCGGTGGATGTACGCGTGAATTCCCCGTGCGCGGGCCTCCTCGACGAGCTTTTCGGCGACCCACTTCGTTTGCCCATACCCCTCGTGGAGGAGCTCGGGCGTGGCCGCGGCGCGACGCTCTTGGCGCGCCTGGGGATCGCCCGGATCGGTGTCGGCGAGGACCTCCACCGTCGAGACGTGGTGCACGGTCTTCGCGCGCGCGGTCGTGGCGAAGCGAAGGACGGATTCGACGGCGACGACGTTGCTCCCGCGCAGCGCGCTATACGGCAGCATCATGTTCACGCGCGCGCCGACGTGGAAGACCGTGTCGACGGTGGCGGCGAGGCGCTTGTAGTCGGCGGGGGCGAGGCCCAAGAACGGCGCAGCGAGGTCTCCCGCGACCGCGGTCACCCGCGACCACGCGTCGGGCTCGATGCCGCATTCGAGACGCTCGGCGTTCGCGACTAGTCGCGCGCGTGCCTCCTCCAGCGACGCGGCGCGCACGATGCACGTGACGTGGCCCGACGTCTCGCGGAGGAGCTCGGCCAGCACGAAGGCGCCGAAGAAGCCGGTGGCGCCGGTCACGAGCACGTTCGCGAGCGTGCCCCGACCCGCGACGTCGCCGAGCGCGACGATCGCCGGATCGAGCGCCTGATCGCGCGCGATCGATCCCAATGGAACGAGCGACGTGGCGTGGGTGTGCATGGGGCTCGCGAGGTCCGCCGATGCCTCCCGAAGGGTTCTCCCGTCGAGGAAGACCTGTGCGCGCACGGGCCGCGACATTCGATGCGCGAGGAGCGACGCGGCGCGGACCGCCGCCAAGGAGGTCCCTCCGAGGCGGACGAAGTCGTCGAGAACGCCCACGCTGGGCCGACCGAGGACCTCGGCGATCGCGCGCACGACCAGCTCTTCGGTCGGCGTCGACGGCGGCGTCTGGTCCACGCCGGCGACCCGCAACGACGGCGTCACGCGTGCGGCGAGGGCGCGCCGATCGATCTTGCCCGCCGGCGTGAGGGGGAAACGGTCGACTACGTGGAATCGCGCGGGGACGGCTGCGAGCGGGATGACGAGCTGCAGGTGTGCCCGCAGTGCTTCCGCGGTCACCGCCGACGACGTGACCATCACGTGCGCGTCGAGCTCGGTCTCGCCCGCGTGGTTTTTTTGCGCGACGACGACGCCCTCCACGACACCCGGGAGCTCGCGGAGCCGCGTCTCGATCTCCCCGAGCTCGATGCGTACGCCGTTTACCTTGATCTGGTAGTCGGCGCGCCCGAGAAACTGCAGGTCGCCGCCGGCTCCGAGGATGCCGCGGTCGCCCGTCCGGTACATGAGATGGCCGGGGAGAAACGGGTCGGGTACGAACCGCGCGCGGGTGAGCGCTTCGTCGCCGAGGTATCCACGCGCGACCGCGAGGCCGCCCACGCAGACTTCGCCGGCGACGCCGACGGGGACGAACGCGGAGTGCGCGTCGAGCACGTAGGTGGAGGCGTTGCGGAGAGGCCGTCCTACGGGCAACGCGCGGAGACCTTCGCCGAGCGGCGCGCGCGTGTCTTCCCACACCGTCGCAACGATAGTCGTCTCAGTCAAACCGTAGCTGTTCACGAGGCGTATCGACGGGTCGGTGGCGCGCCTCCACACCGTGAGGATGTCGGGGCGCGCGACGTCCGCGCCGAGGATCACGAGGCGCACGCGCTCCGGGAGGCGCACGGAGCCGTCGTCGAGGCGCAGCGTCAGCTCGTGCCAGAGCGCCGACGTGATGCTGAGGACGGTGAGGCGTGCGGCGTCGCACTCGGCGACGAACGACTGGACCGACGCGATGGGCGCGGCGCTGCGGAAGACGAGGCACGCGCCGGCGGTCAACGTGATGACGATCTCTTCGAGGCTGAGATCGAAGCCGAGCGACGCGGCTTGGAGGACTCGATCATGCGCGCCGAGGCCGTAGGCGTCGGTGACGGCGCGCGCGTAGCTGGCGAGCGCTCGATGATCGACGACGACACCCTTCGGCTGGCCCGTCGAGCCCGAGGTGAAGATCGTGTAGGCGATGTCGTCGGGCCGCACCGTCGTCGCGCCGGGCGGCACGTCCACGATGCGCGCGCCTTCGGCTTCGTCGCGTGCGGGATCGTCGACGAGCACGCGAGGGGGCGCGAATTCGAGGCTCGCCGACGCGTCCGCGGACAACGCGGCGCGGGTGAGCAGGACGGCGGGCGCCGCCACGGCGAGGATCGCGGCCACACGCCCTTGCGGGTAGGTGACGTCGATCGGCACGTACGTCGCGCGCGCCTTGAGAATTCCCAGGAACGCGATCACGGCGTACGCGCCGCGTTCGAGGTACACGGCCACGCGTCGATTCTCGTCGCCGACGCGCGCACGCAGTAGTGCAGCCAACGCATCGGCGGCGGCGTTGGTCTCCGCGTACGTGTAGGTGCGGGCGCCCTCTTGCAGTGCGGGAGCGTCCGGCGTTTTCCGCGCGTGCGCCTCGAACAGGGCGACGACGCTGGGGAGCGCCTCGTTCCAGAGGATGTTGCAGGCGTTCGAGCGCGCGAGGAGCCAGGCGTGCTCTTCCCCATCGACCAGGGGCAAACAGGCCACGGGCATCGCCACCGCAGCGCGTGCGTCGGCGGCGGACGCCATCGCCGCGATCAGCGTCGACACGTGGGACGTGATCCGGTCCGCCGCGATGGCTTCGATGCGCGCGCCGAAGTCGAGATCGATGCCGCCTTTCGACGCGGAAATAACCAGATCGGCGCCTTCCGTGTCCGTCACCGGGCCGAGCACGACGTGCACATCGGCGTCGTCGACGATTCCCGGGAGCGCGTGCCCTTCCGACCGGCTCTCGTCGGCGACGGCGGCGGCGAGCGCGACCTCGGCGCGGGAAACGAGCTCACCGGTGCTCGGGGCTCCATCGACGTCGACGCGCAACCGGCGGGCGACGCCGTCGACGTCGACACGCAACGTCACCGCGGTCTTGCCGGAGTAACGCGTGAGCAAGCCCGCGACGACGCCGATGAGCGCGGCCCCCGGTGACGCCGAGTGGGCACCGGCGATCGCGAGGAGACCCGTATCGTCCAGGGATGCGCGTGTCGTGGCTCGGAGGGACGTCATCGTGGGGCTCCCGCGTCGCGGTATTCGCGCGGCAGGTCTCGTGGGATGCCGCAAAAAATTTCTTCGACGATTCCACCGGTCGCCTGCGCCAGGTCGGTCGCGAGGATCCGGTCCGCACCGTCGTCTCCGAAGAGCACGACGTCGTCGCCGACGGTCACGTCGAAGGGAAGGTCCGTCACGTCGACCATGCAGGCCTCCATGCAGATGAGGCCGACCACGGGGCAGCGGCGTCCGTGGACGAGCACTTCGGCGCGCCCGGCGAGCCGTCGCGGGTAGCCCGAGGAATAGCCGACGGGGAGCGTCGCGATCCGCGAGGGGCGCGGGGCACGCCACGTCGCGCCGTACGAGACACCGTCGCCCGTCGCCACGGCGCGGACCTCGGCGACGTGTGTGACGAGCCGCATCGCCGGCCGTAGTCGCGCGCCGCTCGGCTCGTCGCCTCCGAACAGCGCGATCCCGGTGCGCACGTGCGAGAAGTGCGTACGGGGTAAACGAAACGTGGCCGCGGTGTTCGCGACGTGGAGCTCCGTCGGCCAATGCCCGGCGGCGGCGAAGGCCGCGTATGCCCCTTCGAAGGCCGCGAGCTGGTGATCGCTCTGCGCCGGATCGCCGTCGTCCGCGGACGTGAGATGCGTGCAGAGTCCGACGATCGCGATCTCGGGACAGCGGCTCGCCGCGCGCAGGAACGCGTGAACGTCGGCCTCCTTCACGCCGAGGCGCCCCATTCCCGTGTCGAGCTTCACGTGGACGGCCGCACGCAGGCCTCGCGCCCGCGCCGCGCGCGCCACGGCTTCGAGATCGCTGACCGACGCGAGGACGGGGACGAGCCCCGCGTCGAGCCCGGCGCGAGGATCGGTGACGGAGCCGGCACCGAGGACGAGGATGGGCGTCCCAATGCCGCTCCGGCGGAGCGCGAGGCCGTCGGCTTGCGTCGTGACCACCATGCCCGCGATCGTCCCGTCCAGCGCGAGCGCGTGGGCGACCGGGAGGAGACCGTGGCCGTACGCGTTCGCCTTCAGCATCGCGAGCACGCCTGTGCCGTGGCCGACGCGTTCTTTCACGTCGCGCGCGTTGGCGACGATCGCCGCGAGGTCCACCTCGACGCGCGTTCGCGAGGCCCGCGCGGGCACGCTCTTCCGGATGCCGGTGACCTCGCCTGCGTCGTGCGTGACCTGCCCGTGGTCTGCGTTCCGGTCGAAGTTTGCGGCGCGGGTCCGGTCCATGACCTCAGGTGAACGGGCGGTCGGCTCCAGCCTGTAGCCGAAAGAAGCGTGTCGCCTACGCCACCTTGGGGGTCGTGGACGGCGCGCTGCTTCGTGCGTCCTCGAGCATGGCGAGGGGGAATCGGAACACGAATACGGTGCCGCGGCCGGGCGAGGTTTCGAGGGCGATCGTGCCACCGCAGCCGACGACGACCTCGCGGACCGCCCCGAGGCCGACGCCGCGACCCGAGATCTCGGTGACCGAGTGGCGTGTGGTCATGCGATCGACGTACAGCGCCTCCTCCAGATCCGAGTGGGAGTCGTGGGCGAGGCCGAGCCCGACGGCGCGCTCGCGTACTTTTTCCCACGCGATCCCACCACCGTCGTCCTCGACGCGAAGCTCGACGGAGGTGCGCGTCGTCGACAGGGTGATGTCGACGCGGCCGCTCCCGGTTTTTCCCGTCGCGACGCGCTCCTGGTTCGTCTCGATGCCATGATCGAGGGTGTTGCGAAGCACGTGGGTGAAGACGCTCCAAAACGGCGCCCAGCGGGCCACGGGGAGACGCAACGCGGTGGGTCGGGCGTGCGCTTCGATCGTCACGTCGGCCTTGCCCACGCGCCGCGCGATCGAGCGAGCTTGTTCGACGATGCGCTCGAGGCGGCGCTCGGCGAGCTCGTGGGTCCATGCGCGCGCGGTCGCGGCGAGCTCTGCATGCGCGGCGCCACGCTCGATTTCCGCGAGATGACGCTCGTACTCCTCGGTCCGGAGCTCCACGTGCGGCCGCCGCGCCGGTCCGTCGAGATCCGACGCGAGCGCACACACGAGGTCCCACGCGGCGCGGAGCTCCACGAGGTCCGCGGCGGTCGGCGCGCCCCCTTCGTCCTGAAGACGCGATTCGATGCGGTGGCAGGCGGCGGAGAGGCTCTCGAGCCCGTAGAGCGCCGCGTTGCCGTTGAGCGTATGGATGTCGCGGCGCGAGCGCGGCGCGTCGTGCGCGTTCTGCTCGATGACGTCGAGGAGGTGCGCGGTAGCCTGCATGAACCCGCGGAATCCTGCGGGATCGAGCAAAATGTGCCGAAATACGCGGAGCGCCTCGCGTTGACTTTGCTCGGCCCGCTCGCGCTCGACCGACGACGTGACGTCGCGCACCACGACGAGGATCTCGTCCAAGACCAGCTCGTTGTCGCGACCCTTCCAGATCGGCGAGTAGTCGACGTCGAAGGCGCGCGGGCCGTGGCGAAAGCGTCGCGGCAATTGATCGAGGATCACCTCGACGGGCATGAAATCATCCTCGAGCGCGAGCCAGCCGATGCGCAAGAGTCGCCCGACCTCCGGCGCGAAGGCTTCGAAGTAGTCGAAGATCTTCGCGCTCTCCGCGGGGACGCCGAACCACTGGTCGAGGACGCGGGAGCGCTCGTCGGACATCGCTCCGTCCTTCTTGACGGTCATGAGGCCCTCGGCCACGTTGTCGAGGACGCGTCTCAAGTCGCGGTTGCGGGAGACGATGCGCGCTTCGCGGCTGGCGATGGCGGCGCTCATGCTCGTGAACGCACGTGCGAGGTGGCCGACTTCATCGTTGCTGTCGACGTCGACGTCGACGTCGCTGCCGTCCTCCAGGCGTTTGGCGGCGCGGGCGAGGCTGGCGAGCCTGCGGACGACCAGCGTGCGCGAGAGCGCGAGGAGGACCGCGGCGAGGACGAAGCCCATCGCCAGGGACGTCGCCAACGTCCGGTCTTTCGCGGCCGCGATCGCGGCGTTTTGGGGCTGCAGCGAAAACGCGACGCGCGCGACACCTAGGAGCTCGCCCGAAGCGCCGGCAACCGGCTCTTCGACGACGAACACGAGCGGGGTGCCCGTCAGGTTGGTTTTGGCGGGGATCTCCCGCGGCGCTGGGGGAACGTCGGACCCCCGCGCCGTTTCACCCACGAGCTCGCCGCGCTCCCCGGGATGCGCCGGATCGACGGCCCACACGCCGCCATACACGATGTTGGCGTTCGCCATCAGCTGGGCGATGTGCTCGCGCACGCCAGGCTCGTCGCCGAAGGAGAGCGGAGCGGTCACGCCTGCGGCGAACAGATCGCTCACCATCAACGCCGCGCGCGCCTTCGACGACAGGAGCACCTCGGTCTCGTGCCGGCTCACCTCGAAGTAGGCGAACCCGGTCACGACGCACAGCACCACGAGCATCGCGCCCGTCAGCTTGGTGCCGACAGAGACGAAGCGTCGTCGCGCTCCGTTCTCTGCGCGCACCTCGGGCCGTGATGTGAACGAGGCCATCCGTTGGAGGAACGGCTGGTGACCACCCCGACTTGATCGGTCCGCCTTCCTTTGGTGGGGCGGGGTAGGAGCGCCGCTCAGAAACAGACGACGTCCCCTTCGCCCAGTGGATCGACACGGGGCCCGCGACCGGCTTGCTCGTTCACGGTCGCCTCGAACCAGACGCGGACGTCGTGCCCGCCCGCGATGAAGAGGATAGGGGGACGCTTCCGCTCGCGAACGATGACGGTGAGCGCGTGGCCCGACGCCGCCTTGGGGAGGCGCGTGTCCAGGGAGACCCCGAGCGTGCAGAGCCGGTTCTTCACGCGCCCGACGAGCTGGTTCGACAGCTCCATTGTCCAGTCACGCACGCGGATCCAGTCGCGCGCCGACTCGATGTTCAGCGGCGTGCAGCGATTGGGGCCGGATTTTGCGAAGAAGTCGAAGGTGCTCACCAGCACGAGCTTCCCGGTCATCGCCTCGCCGAAGAAGTCGGTCATCCCCGCCGCGTATTCCTGCGGCCGCGCGAGCACGCCTGTCACGTCGCCGAAGCTCGATCCCTTCGCGCGGAAGCCGATCGAGGACAGGACCTCCTCGCACGCGTTCGGAACGAGGCGTTGCAGCTCGTCGGAGAGGCTCAAGGCGCAAGGCCTCCTCGGGACGCGCCGGTGCGAGCAGCAGGTGCGCCGCGAAGGAGGCGTGCAGACGGGTCGCGCATGAAGCGTGGAACGGCCAAGAGCTCCGACGACCTGAGAAAGAAAGTCGGAGTTTGGCGTACACGCGCACCGACGCGGACCTCAGGAGCCCGACGGGCGGGCCGCCAAAAAAGCCGACTTGCCGACGAGTTCCTTCTCTCCCGCTTCGTGCTCGAACCCCGACGTCACTGACGTCTCCTCGCCGTGAGGGACACCTACGCGCGGCGCATGGTCATGGCTCCAGGCGGGCGCGGCGCGGTGGCGGTGACGTGGAGCATCGCGTGGTCCCAGTTCGATGCGGCCGGCTACCGGCGATGCTCGAGGAGCGTCGCCGTCATCACGCGCTTGCCATCCTTCTCGGTGAAGTAGAGGACTGGCGCGCCGGGAATCTCGCGCGCGAAGTAGAACCGCGACACCTCGTTCTTCGCCGCGTCCTTCAGCGTGAAGACCATGCACGTGAAGTGGCCGGCGGGGACGTCGACGGGCTCGTCCGCGACGGTGACGAGCGCGCGCGGGAACTCGCCGTGCGCACGCAGCTCGGCCCACGTGACCGTCTTGATCTTTGGCTCGGTGGCCGCGGCGGGCTCTTCGCGTGACGTGCTCGAGACATCCGCCCCCTGCGCGTCGACACGGACGAACTTCATCTCGTCGATTCGCACAGGCTTGCCCTCGCGGACGATGCGGTAGCGGTAGGTGCGTCCTTCCGGCGTGGCGTCGCGGATCTGCTCGGGAGTGTAGGGGGCGATCTTGTCCGCGCCGACGCCGACGCCGAGAGTCGGAGCCGGAGCCGGAGTCGGAGTCGGGGTCGGGGTCGGGGTCGGAGTCGGAGTCGGAGTCGGAGTCGGAGTCGGAGTCGGAGTCGGAGTCGGAGTCGCCGCGCCGCAGGCGGTCACGGCGAGGGCGAAGGCGAAGGCGAGGAGTCGCTTCATGGTGTCCCGCCGTCGATCCGCGAAAATCCCATGTCGATCTCCAGCCGATACGTCCCAAGGAACGTGTGCGTCTGCTTCGTCCGCCACTCGTCGGGCGCGATGAGGGAGAACCACTCCGTCCCATCCTCCTCCCGATAGAGGTGGTAGACGCCGCCGATGCGCTTCTCGAAGCTGCATTTGATGCGGTGGAGCTCGGCGTCGCGGCGCGCAGCGTCGAGGAGGGCGCGCGCCTTGTCTTGCAGGACGCGGATCTGCTCGGCGATGACCTCGAGCTTGCCGCCGGTGACCGTCGCGAGCATCGTGTCGGCGCGCTGGATCTCGGCTGCGACGTCGACCAAATCGAAGGCCGGTGTCATGCGGCTGAGCGGGTAGGGCGCGGCGCGCGCGGGGCCTTGGTAACGCCCGAGCGGGGCTGCGGCCGGCTTGGCGTCGTCGTCGTTCATCGGCTCCAGTTTGCCACGCGCCCTTGGCACGTCAGGAGAAAAAGCCGACGGCGGCGTGGCTGACGATCGAGCCGTCGTCGGGATCGACGTTCTGCTCGTAATGGAGCGCGCGCCCGCGCGTGCCGTCGGGAAGCGCGTGGAGGAGCGAGTAAATCGGCGCGAGGCCGCAGACGCGTCGGGTGTCGAGATCGGCCGCGACGTCGTCCCAGAACGCGGCAGGGGCGACATCGGCGGCGTGCCTAAGAGACGCACGGTCCTTCGTCTCGAGATCGCGGCGCGCGTGGGCGTCGTAGCCCTGCGAATCGCCGAAGCGCGGACCGGTATGCGCGAGATCTGCGCCGGCGATGACGACCACGCGACCCGGGCGCGCATCGACGAGCGCCCGCACGCCGTCCAGAAAACGCACGACCGCGTCATCCTCGCCCGGATCGGTCCCGTGCGCCTGGTGCCGCCCGAGGCCGGCGAGGATGGGCACGATGCGCGCCGGTCGCTCGCCGAGGAGGTGCTTCAAGAACACGACCTGGAACTCGAGGGAGTGTTCGCGCTTGTGGTTGAACTGATCGGCGTACGGATCGAACGTCGCGCGGGACGCGAGCCCGTCGACGGCGTCGGCGTCCACGCTCATCGCACCGAGCGGTGTCGCGAAGGCCTTGCGGCAGAGCGCGAACGGCTGGCGCATCGGCGCGTGGGAGGTGCCGAAGAGCACGAACGTGTCGGCCTCCTCGGAGAGCGTGCTCTCGAGCGCGCCGTACGCGTGGCCGTAGCCGAGCGCGCCGCGCCACGGATCGATGTGCGGCGCGACCAGGCCGACGATGCGTCCCTTCTCGCTTCGCTTCGCGGCGCCGAGGCACTCGGTGTCGAGGTATCGCGCGAGCTGGTCCTTGGCGCCGTGGTAGGCGCCGCCGGCGTGGGTCGCGGGCCGGACGTCGAGATCGGCGAAGACGTCGTGCGCGCGCGCGAGGGCCTCCGTGAAGCGCGGCCCCTCGCAGTAGAGGGCGTCCTCGAGTTGCGTGGCGAGGCGCACGACGATCTCCTCGGGCACGTCCTGATCGAGCTCGCGCGAGACCTCGCGCGCGATCTCGCGGCAGGTCTTTCTCCCCGTGAATCGCCCGACCACGGCGGAGAGCGCGACCGGCATCGACACGTGCCCCTCGGCGACGCCTTGCGTGTCGCGGAGGACGAGGACGCGCCCGTCACGGGGATCGGTCACGACGATGCTCTCGATCGCTCGGAGTCGCGGCTTGCTTGTGGCGGTGGCCATGCGAGACACTTCATTTTAGAACACCAAACGTCGTGCCGCATCCCTTCCGAGACGATCCCGCCCGCGCCGCGCTGCGCAAGCTCTACGACGAGGTCGACGCCGAGCTGGCGTCGCTCTCGTGCGACGCGTCGACCGAGTGTTGCCGCTTCGGCGTGACGGGGCGCGAGCCGTACCCGACCGCGGTCGAGCTCGCCGAGCTCGAGCATGCTCTCCGCGCGTCGCCACTGCCGTCATCCAAAAAACGCCTCGCGCTGGCCCGCGACGACGACGAGCGGCGCTGTCCAGTCCTCGGCGACGACGGCCGGTGCCGCGCCTACGCCTCGCGACCCTTCGGATGCCGCACGTTCTTTTGTGGGCGCGTGCAGGGGGGGACCGTGCCGCGCGACGTCGTTCTGCGCGTCGGTCGCCAGATCGCCGACCTGTCCGAGCGCTTCGCGCCGCGCGATCCGGGCCCGCGCCCGCTCTCTTCCGCGATCGCGCCGCTCCTGCGCAAGGGGCGCGGCTGAGGTAGCATCGCGAGCGCGTGCGCGAAGCCCTCGGTCCCATCTACCGGTTCGCCCTTCGACCGAGCTCGGTCGGAGCGCTGTACCTCACCGCGCTTGCGGCGTACGCCGGACGATCCGCCGACTCGGGCGCGCTCCTCGGCCGCGACGCGCACGACGTCACGACCTTCGTGAACGATCGCTTCGGCGGTGAGGTGTTGCGCGTCACGATCGCGATCGTGGCCCTCTCGATCGTGGTGGGTGGCGCGATGGGCGCGCTCGCTGACGCGCTCGTCCTCGTGCGCGATCGCATGGCCCGCGCGCCTCGCCGCACGCCGCTTCGTCGCGCGTGGGCGGTCCTCGGCGTCACCGCGATCGCGCACGCGTGGCTGGTCCTGCGCGGCATGGCTGCGGCGCCGCAGCTGTACGCCGACGCGTGGTACGCGCAGGGTGGCCTCCGCCGGACGGCGCAGGTGTTCGCTACCGACGTCCTCGGGGTCCGTGGGATCGTCGCGATCGGCGCGGTCGGCCTCCTCTTGTACCTCGCGGGCCCCCCCGCGCGCTGGCGGAGCTGGCCGCGGCGGCTCGGTCGGGCGTTCCTGCCGAGGCGTCGCGCGCTCGCGGCGACGGGTGGCGCGGCGTCGATCCTCCTGCTGCTCGGTCTCCTCGCGAGCGCGCTGTTCGCCGCCCCGCTGGGCCCGCCGGTCAAGATCGCGCACGCGGCCCCCGATGCGCCGCGCCCCAACGTCCTCCTCCTCGCCGCCGACTCGCTGCGCGCCGATCGCCTCACGCCGGCGATCGCGCCTCGCCTCACCGAGCTCGCGTCGCGCGGCGCGCGCTTCGATCGCGCGTACGTGTCGCTGCCGCGGACGTTCCCGTCGTGGGTCTCGCTCCTCAGCGGACGTCACCCGCACCATCACGGCATCCGCTCGATGTTCCCGCGGTGGGAAGAGCGCGCGAAGGACTTCGATGCGCTGCCGGCGCGCCTCGCCGCCGCCGGCTACCGGACCGCGGTCGTGAGCGACTACGCGGGGGACATCTTCGGGCGTGTCGATCTCGGCTTCGGGCGTGTCGACGTCCCGACCTTCGATTTCCGGCAGCTCGTGAGGCAGCGAGCGCTCGAGCGACAGACGCCGCTCCTCCCCTTTTTGCACTCGCGCGCCGGTCGTGTGGCGTTCCCGGTCATGCGCGAGATGAACGACGCCGCCGATCCCGAGCTCCTCGCCGACGACGCGATCCGGGCCATCGAGTCGTCCTCCGGCGCGCCGTTCTTCGTCACGGTCTTCTTCTCGACCGCGCATTTCCCCTACGCGGCGCCGGCTCCGCACTACGGCCGCTTCACGCGCCCCTCGTACCGCGGCCGCTTCAAGTACCACAAGCCGGTGGGCCTCGGCGCCGAGGCGCCGCCCGACGCAGAGGACATCGAGCAGATCCGTGGCCTCTACGACGGCTCGGTCGCGAGCGTCGACGCGGCGTGCGGTCGGGTCCTCGATGCGCTCGCGAAGGTGAAGGGGCCGACCATCGTGGTGATCGCCGCCGATCACGGCGAGACCCTGTACGAGGGAGAGCACGGGCAGGGACATGGCGACCACCTCTTCGGCGACGAGGGGACGCACATCCCGTTCGTCGTCGTGGATCCGCGCCGTCCGCGTCCGAGCCGAAACGCCGGCATCGTGCGCGACGTCGATCTCGCGCCGACCCTCTACGAGCTGACCGGGGTGGCGGCGCCGATGGATCTCGACGGGCGCTCGCTCGTGCCCGCGCTCGACGGCGCCGAGCTCCCGCCGACGCTCGCCTTCGCGGAGACAGGGCTCTGGTTCACGGAGGACATCCCCGGCCTCGCGCCGTCGCTCCGCTTGCCGTCCCCGGGCGTGGCGCGAATGACCGAGGTCGATCCCGCGCACGGAGACGAGGTCGTCCTCCAGAAGAGCGCGCGGCCGCTCACGATCGTCGCCAAGCACCGCATGGTCCGCGACGAGCGCTACAAGCTCGTGTATGCGCCAACGCGAATGGGTGCAAAGTACATGCTCTTCGATACGAGCGCCGATCCCGACGAGACGCGCGACGTGGCCGACACGCACCCCGCCGAGGTCGCGCGCCTGAAGAGCGAGCTTCAGGCCTGGATGGCGCGAGATCCTGCGATGCACCTGGTGGGCGACGTGCTCCTCCCGCGCGATCTCGGCGCGCTCACGGCGACGCCCGACGGCGTCAGGCTGGGGGCGCCGTGAGCGGCGCGGTCCAGCGCGGCGTGACCGCGTGCGTGGGGCTCGCCGCTGCGTGGCTCGCGTACCGGGCGGGCGGCGGCGGCGATCCGCGCACGCTCCCGCCGATGGCCGCGCGCGCGGAGCCGCTGGCATCGACAGGCGCCCACAAAGGGGCCGACGGCTACCAGGTGGACACGCGCCTCGTCGATCGCATGGGCGACGCGCGCGTCGAGAGCGCGAACGCGACGCTGCGCGGGCCGCTCCAGGCCCACTGGCGCAAGATGCCGATCGTGTGGTCGCCGCTCTCGGGCGACGCGCTCAAGTCCACGACGACCATCGCGCTTCGAACGAGCGCGACCGAGACGCAGTGGTCCATGCCCGGCGCGAAAGGGCAGTGGGAGCCCGACGCGCGCATCTGGAACATGAACGAGGGGAGCTTCGACCAGCGCGACGCCATCGCCGCCCCGACGCCCGCCACGATTTCGTTCCGCGTCGCGATCCCTGCCCTGGCGCGCCTCGATTTCGCCACGGCGCTGCTCGGCGGTCGCGGCGAAACCGAGTTCGGCGTCACCGTCGTCGACGCGCACGGGCGCACGAAGGAGATCTTCTCGCGCGCGATGCCATCGAAAGAAGCCAAAGAGTGGCTCGATGCGTCGGTCGATCTCTCGGCGTTCTCCGGCCAGGTCGTCGACCTTCGCCTGCGCGCGACGCCGAAGCTCATGGTCGCCATGAACAACGGCATGTCGCAGATCGAAGCGAGCGGGAGCGGCGTCGCCCTTTGGGGAAATCCCGTGCTGCTCACGCGCGGGCCGACGACGCTGCCGTACAACGTGCTCTTCGTCGTCGTCGATGCGCTGCGGCCCGACGCGATCGCCAGCTTCCACGATGACGCCGAGGATCAGGCCAAGCAGCGCGCCAAGCGTCCTCCGCTCGAGGCGCTCCTGCCGAAGATGCCAGGGCTCCTCCCGGCGATCGACGGGCTCTCCGCGCGCGGCGTCCGCTTCACGCACGCGTACTCCAACGGCGCGTGGACGCGTCCCGGCACGCTCGCCATGCTCGCCGGCGCGCGCTCGACGGAGCTCGGCCTCGATCCGTTGCCGTGGGTCTTGCCGCCCGATCAGGCGAGCCGCTTCTACGCGTCGAGCCCGCCGCTCCTGCCTCTCCTCCTCCGTCACGCGGGGATGCAGACGCGCGCGTTCGTGAACAACTACTTCATGGTCGGCTACGCGTCGGTCGGCGTGGACATGGGCTTCGAGCGCGTCGACGATCATCGCTACCGGACGCGCGACACGCTCGAGATCACTCAGCACGCGACGTCGTGGATGAAGGAGCACGCGAAGGACCGCTTCTTCCTCTTCTGCAACTACAACTCGCCGCACGAGCCGTGGGAGCCGCCGGAGCGGTTGAAGGGGCGCGTACCGATGCCGCCGGCCGGGCCCGTCGACTACGTCACGCGCATGTACCTCGCGGAGGCCGCGAAGGACGACGAGGCGGTCGGTCAGCTCCTCGCCAAGCTCGACGAGCTGGGCCTTCGGGAGCGCACGCTCGTCGTCCTGACGGCGGATCATGGCGAGACGCTGTCGTCGGCGCACGACGGCAAGGGGCTCGACAAGCTTCAGATCCGCTACCACCACGCGGTCAGCAATTACGAGGAGACGACGCGCATCCCGATCCTCTTCTCCTTGCCCGGCGTGCTGCCCGAGGGGCGCGAGGTGAAGGCCCGCGTCCGGTCGATCGACATCGCGCCGACGATCCTCGAGGTGCTCGGCCTTGACCGCGCGCCGAAGTCGAGCGGCGCGTCGCTCATGCCGCTCGTGCGCGGCGAGGCAGAAGCGGACGAGCGCGTCGTGCTGTCGGAGGGCCGCGGCACGCGCGGGCTGATCGCCGGGAAATACCGGCTGCTGGTGCGCGAGGGGGCGGCGCAGACGACGACGAGCCTCAAGGGCGACAAGACCGAGACCGTCGCGGAGGAGCTCTACGATCTGGAGGAGGATCCCGGCGAACGGTACAACTTGGTTCACGAGCGGCCCGAGGCGCTCGTCGAGATGCGCGCGCGCATGGAGGCCGCGCGCAAGAACGTCGCGGTCGCGGGCACGCAGGCCGCCGCGCGTCCCGATCCGCCTGAGGCGGCGACGCGCGTGCATCTGCGGTTCGCGGGCGGGGGCGCAGCGCGGCGCATCTCGGGGACGGTTCACACAGTCGATCCGAAGGCGAAGATCACGGAGGCGAGCGCCGTCGGCGCGGGACCGGAGTCCATCAAGCTCGATGGCGGCCGCGTCGAGATCGCGTTCGTGACGGCACCCGATGGGGTCGTCGGTGTGGACGCGCGCGTGGAGCCTCCGTCGGCGGCGCTCGCGTGGGAGCTCTTCTTCGACGACGTGCCGCTCGCGGCCTCACAGGTCTTCGCGGGTCCCTTCGGCCTCGCCGCGCCCGCGCTACGCCTCGGCATCGCGACCGACGAGGCCCGGGTCAGCGCGTTCTCGCCGACGCTGCCGCAGATCGATCCGCGTCGCGACACGGGCCTCTTCGTCACGCGCGAGCGGCCGGGCGAGGCGCCGCGCGACGAGGGCGCGGGTCGCGGAGTCACGCGCGAGGACTCCCGCGAGGGCGCCGAAGAGATGGGGCGAATGCTTCGCGAGTGGGGCTACGCGCACGGTCCCGGCGCCGCGTCCGCGCCCTCGCCATCCGGTGCCCCGCCTCCCAAAGGACCGCCCAAAAAAAGGTAGATCGGCTCGCGTCGAGGGAGCGGCAAAACCGCGTTTTGTCGGGGCTTGTCGCACATTTCCCGTGAGCAACCGCGGCGTGCAATGGATCGAGTCCGGCCCAGAGTCCGGTGTTCCAGTATGGCGGTACGACGCTTTCCTTCCCGGAAATCGCGCGGTTGCGCCGAGCGCTCACGGCGCGCTCCTGCGCGTTGCGTTGGTGCGCTTCCTGCTGAAGGGGGGACATGCTCCGCCGCTCCTGGCTCCCCCTCCTCGCCGTCGCCATCGCCGCCTTCCTCCTCTCGTCTGCCCGTCCGGCGCAGGCAGCGGACGCGTCGGCCGCCGGAGAGGAGCTCTACTGGGCCTTCCACGCGTGCGAAGAGGCCATGCAAGACGGCACGGCGCCCGTTCGCCGGATGCAGCTCCTCGACGATTACCGCTTTCGCCGCAGCCGCGCGGTCCGCACCGACGCGAGCGTGGTGAAGACCGCGCGAACGCGTGACTACGTCGTCCGTGACTGGCTCGTGCGCTGCGACTCCCAGCTCCCCAAGCTCGCCGCGCAGGGCAGGAAGCAGGCGGCGCAGGAGGAAGCGGACCTCGCCTTGACGCAGTGCAAGTCGGCGACCGATCGCGGCACGCTCGAGCAGGCCGAGGCCGACTACAAAGCGTTCAAGGAGAACAAGGACAACGCGCTCCGCCACGATCCGAGGAGCCGCGCCAAGCGCGAGCTCAACGCCTGCGACAAGCGCGTGTCCAGCTGGCTCGCCCGCCGCCGCCACGTCGAGGACGTGGCTATGAAGCGCATCAAGGAAGACGCCCAGAAGACCATCGCCGACGCGCGCAAAGAGCAGGACGACAGCCTCGGCGGGACCCGCGACGGCGCCACCGCGAACCTGTCGCTCGCCATCCCGTCGCGCTGACTCCAATCCACGTGACCCGCGTGCGCGTCCTCGGGTAACGTGCCGGCGAGATGCGACTCGCGACGCTCCTCGGACCCGAGCTGAAAGAGCTCCTGCGGGAAGATCCCGATCAGGTGCGCGAGCTCCTCGAGGAGATCCACGAGCAGGACCTCGCCGACCTCATTGGCGAGCTCGAGCCGGACGAGCAAGCGGCCCTCCTCGCGCGTCTCCCGGCCGACGAGGCCGCGCCGATCTTCGAGCGCCTCGAGGATCACGAGCAAGAAGAGCTCGTCGACCTCATGCCGCCCGAGAGCGTCGTGCAGATCGCGAGCGAGATGGCGCCCGACGAGCGCGCCGACCTCTTCAGCCTCCTGCCGGACGCGCAGGCCGAGGAGCTCCTCGACAAGCTCGAGCTCGTCGATCCCGCCGCCGCGGAGGACGTCCGCGAGATCGAGAAGTGGCCGGAGACGAGCGCCGGTCACTTGATGACGACGCTCTACGTCCACGTCCTCGAGAACGTGACCGTCGCCGGCGCGATCGACGCCGTGCGCGCGTTCGGCGTCGAGCAGAGCACGCCGGTCTACAACGTGTACGCGATGAGCCACGACGAACGCGTGCAAGGCGTCGCGTCGCTGCGCGATCTCATCCTCGCGCAGCCCGAGCAGAAGCTCGCCGAGATCCTCACGCACAACGTCATCAGCGCCCCGCCCGACATGGACCAGGAAGAGGTCGCGCGGCGGATGGCGAAGTACGACTTGAACGTGATGCCCGTCATCGACGACAAGGGCGCGATGCTCGGCGTCATCACGATCGACGACATCGTCGACGTCCTCACCCAAGAGCAGACCGAGGACGTCCAGAAGCTCGGCGCCGTCGAGCCGCTCGACGTCCCCTATTTCCAGACGAGCTTCGTATCGTTCATCCGCAAGCGCGGCACCTGGCTCGTGCTCCTCTTCCTCGGCGAGTTCTTCACGCAGACCGCGCTTCGCTACTACGACCCGGTCTTCGAGGCGATCAAAGGCGCGGCGTACTACGTGCCGCTCCTCATCTCCGCGGGAGGCAACTCCGGCTCGCAGTCGTCCACCCTCGTCATCCGCGGGATGGCGGTCGGCGAGATCAAGCCGCGCGACTGGTGGCGGATCCTGGTGCGCGAGCTCGCCATGGGGACGGTGCTCGGACTGGGCCTCGGCGTCATCGGGTTCGGGCGCGTCCTCATGTACCGCGATCAGCACATGGGCTTCGCGCTCACCGTCGCGCTGACGCTGGTGGGCATCGTGATTTGCGGTTGCACCGTCGGCGCGATGCTCCCGATCCTCCTGAAGCGCCTCGGCCTCGACCCGGCGACGAGCTCGACGCCGTTCATCGCGAGCCTCGTCGACGTGCTCGGAATCATCATCTTCGTCCACATCGCGATGATCGTCATGTCCGCGGTGATCGCCGGCCACGGCGTGCACTGACGAACGCAGTCTCGCGCTCGCCTTCGCACACGCTGCACCCGAACGAGGCCGGGCGACGGCGGGCGTGGACGCGGACGGAGGCGCAACGGCAGGCCCATCCGACGACCCTGGCGGGGACGCCGACGACCATCGCGTGCGCCGGGACGTCGCGCGTCACCACCGCGCCGGCGCCGACGATCGCCGCCTCCCCGATCGCGAGCGGTGCGACGAGGGTCGCGTGCGCGCCGATCGTTGCGCCATCGCCCACGTGGGTCTCGTCCCAATCCGGCGCCCGCGACCAGGCGGCACGCGGGGCGCGGACGTTCGTGAACGTCGCGCCGGGGCCGACAAAGACGTCCTCGCCGAGGACCACCCCGTTCCAGACGCTGGTGTGGCCCTGGATCCGCGTCCCCGCGCCGACGACGGCGCCCGCGGCGACGAAGGTGAAGGCGCCGATGACCACGTCCTCGCCGAGCAGCGCGCCGCGGAGGACCTTGGCCGACGGATAGATCTTTGCGGGGCGGCCCGTTCTCGCGCGCGGCTTCATGAACGCGCCAGTCTACTCGAAGCGTTTACGATCCCGGAAGCGCTCGACCGGCGCGGCGCACAGGCGCACTATGCGCGGCCGAATGCGCAGACGCCTCGTCCTCGTCCCGTGGCTCCTCGTCGTGGGCGTCGTCCTCACCGTCGGGGCCGGGTGCCGGAAGAAGAAAGAGGAGCGCCTCGCCACGCAGCTCTCGCTCGGCGCCGCTCACACGTGCGCGACGATGAAAGATCTCTCGCTCCGTTGCTGGGGCGACGCCCGCGGCGCGGCGAAGGGCCCCGTGCCTCAACGCGTCGCCGGTCGCTGGATGTTTCGGCAGGTCGTCACGGGCCGCACCCACACCTGCGCGCTCGTCGGCGACGGCGCGGGCGCGAACCGAGTCATTTGTTGGGGTGGGAACGCGTCGGGCCAATGCGGCGCGGCGCCGAGCGCGGCCGACGAGCGCGAGGACATCCTCGACCTCGACGCGGTGGAGCTCGCCGCGGGCGGGGACACCACGTGCGCGCGTACGAAGGGCGCGGAGGTCCTCTGCTGGGGCGCCCTCGCCGGGGCGCATACGCCGACGAAGGTGGCGGTCACCGGCGCCGCGCAGATCGCGGTCGGCGGATCCCACGCGTGCGCGCGCCTCGAGGATGGACGCGTCCTCTGCTGGGGAGACAACGCGCACGGCCAGCTCGGGACGGGCGGTACCGCGCCGAGCCCGTCGCCGCTCCCGGTCGTCGGTCTTGCGCGCGCTGCGCGGATCGCGGCGGGGGAGTCACACACGTGCGCGCGCATCGGCGACGAGAAGGCGGTCTGTTGGGGAAAGAACGACGCCGGCCAGCTCGGCGACGGCACGACCACCGATCGTCACTCGCCCGTGGACGTCGCGCACATCAATGGCGCCGTGCAGCTCGCCCTCGGGGGCGACACCAGCTGTGCGCGAATGCAGGACGCCGCGGTCATGTGTTGGGGAAAGAACGCGTCGCACCAGCTCGCCGACAGCACGACGATGAATCGCGCCGAGCCCGCGCTCGTCTTCGGCGTGTTCGACGTCGTCGAGACCGCGGTCGGCGCGTCGCACGTGTGCGTGCGCTACAAGGACGCGCGCGTGCGCTGTTGGGGCGGGAACGCGGCCGGCCAGGTCGGCGACGGCACGACGCTGGAGCGCGGCGTCCCGGTCGACGTGAAATTCCCGCTAACAGCCGCGGCCGGCGCTGCCGCCGCGCCGGCCGCGGGCCCGTGACCGTCGCCATCCCGGGGAACTCTTGCTAGAAGGAGGCCCACGATGCCCATCACCTACAGGCAAGCCGGGGTCGACATCGACGCCGGGGACGAGCTCGTCGAGCGTATCAAGCCGCTCGCCAAAGCCACGCGCATCGCCGAGGTGATCAGCGACGTCGGCGGCTTCGCGGGCCTGTGCCGCGTGCCGACCGGCATCGACGAGCCGGTCCTCGTCAGCGGCACCGACGGCGTCGGCACCAAGCTCAAGGTCGCCTTCCTCACTGGCGTCCACGACACCATCGGCTTCGATCTCGTCGGCATGTGCGTCAACGACGTCATCACCTGCGGCGCGAGGCCGCTCTTCTTCCTCGACTATTTCGGCACGGGGAAGCTCGATCTCGGCGTCGCCGAGGCGGTCGTACGCGGCATCGCGAACGCGTGCAAAGAGTCCGGCTGCGCGTTGCTCGGCGGCGAGACGGCGGAGCTCCCTGGGATGTACGCCGACGGCGAATATGATCTCGCAGGATTCTCGGTCGGCGTCGTCGCGCGCGCGAAGATCGTCGACGGCAAGCGCGTGGTCGCGGGGGACGTCGCCATCGGCCTGCCGTCGAGCGGCCTCCACTCGAACGGGTACTCGCTCGCGCGAAAGGTCCTGCTCGATGCGATGGCGCTCACGCCTTCGTCGACGCCGAAGGAGCTCGGAGGCAAGACGGTCGGCGAGGCGCTCCTCGCGCCGACGCGCCTCTACGCGCGTCACGTCGCGGCCCTGCTCGAGGCGGGCGTCGACGTGCGGGCGATGAGCCACATCACGGGCGGCGGCATCCCGGGAAACCTGCCACGCGTCCTCCCCGACGCCCTCGGCGTCCGCGTGGAGGCTACCTGGACGCGCCCGGCGATTTACGACCTCGTCGCGCAGCGCGTCGAAGAGGCGGAGATGCGTCGCACGTTCAACTGCGGCGTCGGGTTCGTCTTCGTCGTTGCTGCAGCGGACGCCGGCCGCGCCCGCAGCGTCCTCGAGGGGATCGGCGAGTCGCCGATCACGCTCGGACCGGTCGTGGGCGTGCCCGACGGGACGGCGTTCGAGCAGCGCGTCGACTGGCCGCTGCGGCCGGGAGCGTGACGAGGGTGAGCGGAGTGACGACGCTCGGCGTCCTCATCAGCGGGAGTGGGACCAACCTCCAAGCGCTCCTCGACGCCGTCGCGGCCGGGACTCTGCGCGCGAAGCTCGGTGTCGTCGTCTCCAACGTGGCCACCGCGAAGGGACTCGATCGCGCGCGCGCCGCAGGCGTCGCTACCGTCGTCGTCGAGCACAAGGCGTTCGCCGATCGCGCGACGTTCGACGCGGAGCTGGTTCGTGTCCTTCGTGCGCACTCGGTGGACGTCGTGGTCCTCGCCGGGTTCATGCGCCTCGTGACGCCGACGTTGCTGGGCGCGTTCCCGAACCGCGTCGTCAACGTCCACCCCGCGCTCCTGCCCGCGTTTCCCGGTGTCCACGCGCAGAAGCAGGCGCTCGACTACGGGGTCAAGGTGACCGGCTGCACGGTCCACTTCGTCGACGCCGGCACCGACACCGGGCCGATCATCGCGCAGGCCACCGTCGCCGTGAGGGACGACGACGACGAAGGATCGCTCCGCGCCCGCGTCCTCGAGCAGGAGCATGCGCTCTTGCCGCGCGTGCTGCAGTGGATCGTCGATGGCAAGGTGCACGTCGAGGTCACGGACCGACGACGGCCCCGCGTTCGCGTCGAGGCCTGAGCGATGTCGAAGCACTACGACGTCGTCGTCCTGGGATCGTCGCTCGGCGCGCTCACCGCGGCGGCGCTCCTGGCGCGGCGCTCGTGGCGCGTGCTGGTGCTCGGGCACGATCATCGGGCGCCGACCTACGAGTACGACGGTGTCAGGCTCTCGCGGCGCCCCTTCACGCTGCTCGCGCATGCGTCGCCGGCGTGGGGACGCGTGCTCGTCGAGCTCGCGCAGTCGCAGACGTTCCGCCGCCGCGTGCACCCGCTCGACCCGATGATTCAGGTTCTGGGCCCGCGCCTGCGTCTCGACGTCCCTCCCGACGGCGCGCTCTTCGGCCGCGAGATCGATCGCGAATTTCCCGAGGTGCGGCGCGTCGTCGACGATCTGTACGCGGAGCTGGGGCGCACCAACGCCGCGGCTGACGCCGCCTTCGACAAAGACGTCGTGTGGCCGCCGGGAGGATTCTGGGAGCGCCGCGAGACCGCGCGCGTCGCGTCCGGCCTGCCGCATTTGCGCGAGCCGCTCGCGGAGTTCCTCGCCGAGTTCCCTCGCGATCACGACTACCGCGCGGTCATCGACGTGCCGGTGCGCTTCGCGAGCGACGTCGACGAGGTCCCCCCGTTCGCGGTCGCGCGCCTTCACGGGGCGTGGACGCGCGGCCTCGTTCACCTGGCAGGCGGCGAGGCCGAGCTCGCCGAGTTCCTCCTCGAGCGCGTGCGGGCGCACGGCGGCGAAGCGCGCATCTCCGATCGCGCCGCGGCGATCGAGCAGCGCGGCGGCAAGGTCACCGGAGTCCGCATCGATGGGGACGCCGGGGCGGCGGGCGTGCAGTTCGTCGTCGCCGATCTCCCGACGCTCGGTCTGCTCCAGCTCGCGGACGGCTTCGCGCCGTCGCGCCGCGTGCTCGCCGCGATGCCGCGCCTGGTGCCGGTGGCCCACCGCTTCGTCGTGAGCGCGGTCGTCCACGCGCGCGGCCTGCCCGCGCTCCTCGGCGCCGAGTCGTTCCTCCTGCCTACGACGCCCCTGACCGCGAAGGACCCTCGCCGCCCGGTCGTGCACTTGCAATGTACACGCAACGGCGCAGAGGCCCTGCTGGTGGCCGAGGCGCTTCTCGACGACGACGCGCTGCCGCTCGAGAAAGCGCGCGAGGCGGTGCTCGCGACGGTGCAGCAGTTCTTGCCGTTCGTGGAGAGGCACTACGTCATGGTCGACTCCCCGCACGACGGGCGACCGCTCTGGGACTACCGCTCGGGCGCGCGCAAGAGCGTGGACCGCGCGCTCCTCCGCGCCGGCGGCGGATCGCTCGAGGCGGAGCCGATGACGCCGAAGTGGCGCCCCGAGCCCACACACCTCGACGGGCTCGCCGCCGAGCCCCTCCGGACGCCGCTCGCGAACGCGTTCACCGTCGGCCCGTCGACGTTGCCGGCGCTCGGACAGGAGGGGCAGCTCCTCGCGGCGTGGAGCGCGTCGCGCATCATCACGCGCACCGATCGTCGCAAAGAGAAGATGCGGCGCGACATGTGGAGCAAGGTGGAGCTCGGATGAGCCGTCTGCTCGCGAGCCTCGTCTTCATCCTGCTCGCGATCGGCTGCGCCGATCCGGCGAAAAGGGAGGCGGCGTCGGTGGTCGCGGCGGTCGATCGTTTCCGGCGCGCCGAATATCCGGGAAAGCCCGCACTCTTGGGCCCCCTGAAGGATGTACCTTGCATGGATCGTGACGTGTGCGCTGCCAAGGACGCGTGCGTCGCGCACGCCGAGGCGATGGTCTTGGCCATCACGATGAAGACCGAGGTGCAGCAGCGCCTCGACGAACCCGACGCCGGCCCGCTGGACCTGGAGACACGCGCCGCCCTCCTCACGAAGCTCGACGACGCCTCGCACCTCCTCGACAAGGGCCGCACGCTCCAAGCGAGCTGCGATCAGAAGACCCTCGAGCTCAAGATGAAGTACAGGTTTTAGTGCCATGTCCGCCGTACGCCCCCGCCTCTCCCGCGCCTTCGCCGCCGCGCTCGCCACGGTCGCCATGGCCGCCGGGTGCGAGGTCGCGACCAAATTCGATCGCGACCTCATCGCCGACGGCGCCGACGGTGGAGACGCATCGTCGGACGCGACGCTCGACGGTCCCACGGGCACCGACGCTCCCCTCGGCGGCGACGGCCCCGTAGGTGCCGACTCGAGCGCCGACTCGAGCGTCGACGTGGCCGCCGGCGACTCTGGCAAGAACGACGCGGGGAACGATGGCGCCGCCGAGGCCGCCGCCGACGGAGCGCCCGGGGACGCGAACGGCTTCGATGTCGTCGTCGACGGCTCGGGCTTCTTCGACGCCGCGGGCGACGGCGGCGCGTGCAACACGCTCGTGAACGGCGGCGCGCAGGTGCAGCAGATCGACGTCGCCAGCGCGCGCCCCGCGGCGACCGGCGGCAACATCGTCGACGGGACGTACTTCAAGACGGCGGACGTCGTGTACACCGGCCCCGGCGGCGGCACCGGCCTCACCGGATACGTGGTCCGCGAGACGCTGCTCGTCACCAACTCGTCGACCGGCACGGCGCTCCTCACGTCGACGTTCACCGACACCTCCGGCACCACCACCGAGCGCATCACGATGACCCCGACGAGCGGCACCGGCGCGACGACGCTCACCTTCGTGTGCCCGGCCTATGGTCCCAGCCCCACGTTCTTCAACGTGCGAACCGGCGACGCCGGCCAGATCGAGCTCGACATCTTCATCACCACGGACCGGATCGAGACCTTCGTTCGCCAGTAGGCGCGATCCGCGAGCTCAAGGCCTGACCGGAAAAAAACCGGTCAGGCCTCTCCGTCAGGAGTCGTTTCGCTCCGCTGCGCTTCGCTCCACTCTCAGCGTCGCGCGAAAAAATACGCGGTCATTCCCCATGCGACGACGAGAACGAACCTCCGCACCCACACAGGCGAGAGGCGCCGCGCGATCGACGCTCCCGCGTAGCCGCCGAGCGTCCCTCCCGCGATCATGACGACGCCCGGCCTCCACGCGACCGCCCCGTCGATCACGAACGCGACGACCGCGATGCCGTTGATGAGCACCCCGAGGATCGCCTTGAGGCCGTTCATCGTGTGGATGTCCTGCATGCCGAGGATCGCCATCGCCGCGAGCATCAGGATGCCCATCCCGCCGCCGAAGTACCCGCCGTAGACCCCGATCACGATCTGGATCAGCGCGGTGACGACGACCGCGCCCGCAGCCGCGTCGCCCTGCCGGTGAAGGCGCTTCGCGAGGGACGGGCCTGCCGTGAAGAGGAGCGTCGCGACGAGGAGCAGCCACGGCAGCTGCCGGAGGAACGTCGCGTCCGGAGTTCTCAAGAGGAGGAGCGCCCCCGCGAGCCCGCCCGCGAGGCTCGCGAGGCCGAGGGCGATCAGCGTGCGCCGCGGCACCCGGAGCTCCTTGCGGTACGCGACGCCGCTTGCGATGCCCGCCGGCCAGAGCGCGATCGCGTTGGTCGCGTTGGCGGCGATCGGCGATACGCCCGCGAACAGCAGCGCCGGAAACGAGATGAAGCTCCCCCCGCCGGCGACCGAGTTGAGCGCGCCCGCGAGGACGCTCGCGACGAACAGGAGGACGATTACAAAAGGGCTCAATATTGCGGCAAAATTCCCGGTCCGGCGCCGCCTCGCATCACGAATTCCAGGGAGGCGCCGTCCGTGGTACAGCCTTGCCCACATGTTCGACGCATTGGCCAAGGGTTTCAAGCAGGCGAAAAACCGCCTCGCCGGTCTGACCGAGCTGACCGAGGCGAACATCGAGCCGGCGCTCCGCGAGGTCCGCCTCTCGCTCCTCGAAGCCGACGTCGAGCTCGGCGTCGTGAAGAGCTTCCTCGCGCGCGTGAAGGACAAGGCGCTCGGCGAGGTCGTGCGCCTCAAGGCCAAGGGGTCCGACGGCAACGCGATGAAGGTCAGCGCGAGCGACCAGTTCATCAGGATCTGCCACGACGAGCTCATCGCGTACATGACCGCGGAGGGCGATCCGATCGCCTTCTCGACCGAGAAGGGCACGCCGACCGGCATCATGATGGTCGGCCTCCAAGGCTCCGGCAAGACGACGAGCTGCGCCAAGCTCGGCAAGTACCTCGCGAAGAGCGGCAAAAAGCCCATGCTCGTCGCGGCCGACATGCAGCGCCCCGCCGCCGTCGAGCAGCTCCAGGTCCTCGGCAAGCAGAACGATCTCCCCGTCTTCAATATCCCCGGCGCCACTCCGCTCGAGATTTGCGCCAAGGCGAAGGACGAAGCGAAGAAGCTCGGCTGCGACGTCATCGTCTACGACACCGCAGGCCGCCTCGCGATCGACGAGAAGCTCATGGAGGAGCTCGGCCAGATCAAAGCGGCCACGCGCCCCGAGAACGTCTTCCTCGTCGTCGACGCGATGATCGGCCAGGACTCGGTCAAGGTCTCCAAGGGCTTCCACGACAAGCTCGATCTCACCGGCGTCATCCTCACCAAGCTCGACGGCGACGCCCGCGGCGGCGCGGCCCTCAGCGTGCGCGAGGTCACCGGGGCGCCCGTCCGCTTCATCGGCATGGGCGAGGGGAGCGACAAGTTCGAAGAGTTCCGTCCCGAGGGCATGGCGAGCCGCGTGCTCGGCATGGGCGACGTCGTCGGCCTGATGAAGGACTTCCAGGAGGTCGTCGACGAGAAGAAGGCCACCGAGGACGCGATGCGCATGCTCGAGGGGAAGTTCACCCTCGACGATTTCCTCGAACAGGTCCGGATGATCCAGAAGATGGGGTCCTTGAAAGACCTCGTCGGAAAAATGCCCGGCATGAGCGACATGCTGCCCGCGGACGCCAACTTGGACGACGGCGAGCTCGTGCGCATCGAGGCGATCATCTCGAGCTTCACCAAGTTCGAGCGCGCCGACGCCAATGCGCTCGTCCGCGAGCCTGGGCGCGTCACGCGCATCGCCAAGGGCTCCGGCACCGAAGAGAAGGCCGTCAGCGAGCTCGTCCAGAAGTTCCTCTTCATGAAGCAGATGATGGAGGGCCTCGGCGCCAACATGGGGATGCTCGGGAAAATCCCGGGGATGAAAAACCTCGCGATGGCGAAGAACCTCAAGAAGATGGTCGGCGGCGGCGGCTTCCCCGGAATGCCCGGGATGGGCGGCTTCCCGGGAATGCCCGGCATGGGAGGAATGGGAGGCATGCCAGGCATGGGCGGCTTCCCCGGAATGCCAGGCATGGGAGGGTTCCCCGGAATGCCGGGCATGGGCGCCGGCACGCCCGGCGAGAGCCTCACGAAGATGAAGCCGATGTCGTCGTCCGAGAAGAACGCGAAGAAGGCCCAACGCAAACGCGAAAAAGAAGCACGGCGGAAGAGCCGCCGGTAAATCGTCCGGTTAATCCAGTTCCAGAGGAGAGAGGGAATGCGATTTCACACGTTGCTTTTGGCTTCGACGTTCGCGCTCATCGGCGCGACGGGCATGGGCTGCGTTGGCGGGAACAAGGGCGTCACCTCGGAGGACAAGGAGCGCCTGAAGGCGTACATCCTCGACGCGCCGCCCGCCGACTTGCAGCACAAGGTCGACGTCAACTTCGAGAACCGCGTCCACCTCATCGGCTACAAGTTCGTTCCCGAGCTCGCGCGCCCCGGCAGCGAGGTGAAGATCACCTACTGGTGGCGTTGCGACGACACGATCGACGAGGGCTGGCAGCTCTTCACGCACCTGCACGACGCCTCGCAGGACAAGTCCGACAACATGGACTGGAACGGCCCCATCCGCGAGAACCGCAACAACAAGCAGATCCTCGGCCCCGACCGGTGGGAGAAGGGGAAGATCTACGTCGACGAGCAGACCTACAAGATGCCCGACTGGCTGAAGGGCCCGGAGCTCACCGTCCTCGTCGGCATCTGGAAGGGCGACGCGCGCCTTCGCATCGTGGCTGGCGCCAATGACGGCGACAACCGCGCCATCGTCGGCAAGATCAAGACGGGCCTCGTCCCGGTCGCTGAGCCTGCGCACACCGACATCCCGACGGTGAGCGTGAACAAGCTCGCCGCGAACGAGAAGATCACCGTCGACGGAAAGCTCGACGACAAGGCATGGGGGGCAGCAGCAGGCACCGGCCCTTTCGTTGATGTGGGGAGCGGCAAGGCGAACGCCGCGTTCCCCGTCAACGGTTCGGCGAAGCTCGCCTACGACGACGCAAACCTCTACGTCGCCTTCGACGTGAAGGATCCCGACGTCCTCGGCTTCTTCACCGACAAGTCCCAGGAAAATTTCTGGACTACCACCGGCCAGCCCAAGCTCTGGACCAAAGACACCGTGGAGATCATGGTCGACCCCGACGGCGACGGGGACAACAAGGACTACTACGAGCTCCAGATCAATCCCCAGAACAAGCAGTTCCACACCCAATACGACGGCTACAACACGCCGAAGACGGAGCCCAACGGTCCGTTCGGCCACGAGGATTGGGACCCGAAGATGAAGACCGCGGTCGTCGTCAAAGGGACAATCGACAAGCCGGACGACAAAGACGAGGGCTACACGGTCGAGGCGGCGATCCCGTGGGCGGCGTTCGGCAAAGCAGCGAACCATCCGCCCAAGCCCGGCGACACGTGGCGGATGAACTTCTACGCGATGAAGCAGAACGGCGGCGTCGCGTGGTCGCCGATCATGGGGCAGGGGAACTTCCATAAGTCGTCGCAGTTCGGCAAAGTCACCTTCGGGTCAGCCGGTGGGGCGTTGTCCGACGCGGGTGCCAAAGATGGTGGCCGCGCGGCCGACGCGGGGAAAACCTCGCTGGTTCCGAGCGGCATCGCGCCCGGCAAGCCGACAGCTCCTCCGACGACGGCTCCCGCGCCCAAGCAATAGCGCTCGAAATTCGGTCTTTGCGCGTGGGGGCAGCTACCCTTCGTGGATGTCGACTGCGAGGCGCCTCTTCCTCGGTCTCTCCACGCTGTGCTCGATCGGGAGCCTCGCCGGGCTCGCGGGGGCGGCTCCTCCGACGCCCGCGGGTAACGGCTCCCCGCCGAAGAAGCAGCAAGCGCTCATCTTGACGCGCGAGACGAACGACGTCGGCATCGCCGATCGCGCCCGCGGCCGCGCGCGCGCTGGAGACTGCAAGGCTGCGCTGGATCTCTACGATCTCGCGCTCCGCACCAGCATCGAGCCCACCATCTTCCGCGACCGCGGCCTCTGCCACGAGCAGCTCACGCAGCCGTACCCCGCCGTCGACGACTACCGTCGCTATTTGAAGGATCGCCCCCAAGCGGCCGACTCCGAGCAAATCCGCGAGCGCCTCCTCCGCCTCGAGGAATCGCTCGGCCTCACCATCCGCACGACGAACAACGTGGACAACCCGAGCACCAAGCCGGACTCCGCGTCGGGCAGCGCGTCGGTCTCGATCGACGGCGACGGCGTGAGCGCGAGCACCTCCGGCAGCGGAAAGAAGAGCAACAGCCAGGCCGACTACGAGCGCGACGAGAAGCTCGCGGCGGCGGCGTCCGGATCGCCCCTCCGCGAATCGGCCGGTTGGTCGCTCGGCCCGTACCTCGGCATTCGCTCGTCGGGCAGCGTCACCACCAAGCTCGGCGACGCGCAGGGCAAATTCAAGCTCGGCGTCAACGAGGCGGCCGGCGGCACCATTCGCGCCTCACTCGGCAAGGTCAGCACCATCGTCACGGAGATCGGCTACGTCGGCTTCAACGACGCGAACGTGTCGGGCCTCGGGCTCTTCTTTGGCTACGAAGCGCGCTTCGCCCTCACGCGCTGGACGAGCGACGCGCTCATCGTCGGCTTCGGCATCGGCTACGAGCGCTACCGCGGCAGCGACACGGGTGCCGTTTTGAACAACATCCTCCCCCGCGCGCGCCTCGGCTACCGCCACGTGTTCGGCGACTCCCTAGGCCTCGAGGTCACGGGCGATGGCGGCGCCGGCTACTACTTCCTGAACGATCCACCCCCCGGCTTCTCGATGTCGATCACCCCGGTCTTCGGCGGCTACATCGCCCTGGTCGTCGGATTCTGATTCGCGGACCGTCGAACCTCGGTAGCCTCTCGGGCAACTAACGCCGCGCGCGTTATCTCCGTTCCGAGCAAACGATCTCCGCTCCGAGGTCCGAATGAACGACGATCCCCCGGCCCCCGAGCGGCGCGACGAAGCGCGACAGGTCGCCTCGCGCTGGCTCCTGGCGTTCATCGTCGTCGGCAGCGCGCTCGCGGTCGGCTCGCTCCACACGACCACCCTCTGCGTCGTCGTCGCCGCCCTCGCCGTCGCGACGTTTCTCGGCTGGTACGGCGCCGAGCCCTTCCGCGCGCGCCCTGCCGCGACCATTCTGCTGTTCACCGGCATCGGTCTCACGGGGTGGACGCTGCTTCAGATCGTTCCGCTGCCTGCTGGTGTGCTCGCGGTGATCGCGCCGAGCAACGCGGACACGTGGGCTCGCGCGCTGTTGCCGCTGAAGGAGCCGGGCCCGTCGTGGGCGACGATCTCGCTGGATCCGTATGCCACGCGCGTGCAGGTGCTTCGGGGCGTGGCCTACTTGCTCGCGTTCCTGACGGCGCTGCGGGTCGCGCATCGGCGGGAGGGGAGCATTTTTCTCGAGCGGGTGATCGTGCTGTCGGCCGCGACGGTGGCGATGGCGGCGCTGCTGCATCCCGCGTTTGGGGCGACGAAGGTGTTCGGGGTGTATCAGCCGGTGAACAAATACGCCTTCCTCCCGAACCACATCGGGCCGCTGCTCAATTCGAATCATTTGTCGGGGTACATGGTGATCGGCGCGAGCGTTGCCCTCGGGATCGTGGTCTCGCCTCGCGCGATGACGTCGCGTGCGTTCGCGGGCGCGGTGGTGCTCGTGATGATCGGCACGCAGCTGTGGGCGGGCTCGCGCGGCGGGACGCTGGCGATGGGGATGGCGATCGTGCTCGTGCCCGCGATGACGTGGCTCGTGTCGCGGGGAGAGCGGCATCGGGTGACGGGCTTCATCGTGCCGGCGGTGCTCGGCGCGTGCGGCGTCGCGGCGGCGGTGCTCGCGTCGTTCGATCACGCGTGGGCGGATCTCTCGAGCACGGACGTGTCGAAGGCACAGATGTGGGTGCAGGGGTTTCGGCTCGTGCGCGAATCCCCAGTGTTCGGAATCGGCCGGGGCGCATACGAGTCGGTCTTCCCGGCGGTGCGCACGGGCACCGGCTACTACGTCTTCACGCAGGCGGAGAACGTCGTCGTTCAATGGTGCTCGGAGTGGGGTTTCCCGATCGCTGCTGCCGCCGGGGTCGCGATCCTCTTCGCGCTGCGTCCCATCAGCCTCGCCGCGCGCACGCGCTTGCCCGTCGGCGCGTGGGTGGCGCTCGCGTGCTTGCTCGTTCACAACCTGGTGGACTTCACCTCGGAGGTGCCCGGGGTCATGTTGGCGCTGGTCGTGTGCGCGGCGATGGTGGTCGGCGGCGCGGCGGGCGGCGGAGATCGCCGCGTTCAGGTGTGGTCGCGCCGTCCCGCACGCACGGCGTTGCTTGCGACCGCGGTCGCTGTGGCTGGGATCGCGCTCGCCGCGTGGACTGCGGGGCACGATCTGAACTCGGACCAATACGCGCTGCACGATCTCGCCGTCGAACCTGGCGTGTCAGCGGCGCGCTTCCAGGACGAGGCGCGCGCGAACATGCTGCGGCATCCGGCGGATCCTTACTTGCCGTTCGTCGGTGGGGTGCATGCCGCGCTCGCGGGGGAGAGCGTCGTGCCGTGGGTTGGAAAGGCGCTGGAGCGCTCGCCGGTATTTGGGCGCGCGCATTTGCTCTTGGCGAGGTGGCTCGTGAGCAGGTCGCCGGCGCAGGCGCGGCTCGAGTATCGGTTGGCGGCGGAGGACGACGTCGTCATGGCGAGCTATCTGCTCGTGGAGGCGCCGCGTCTCGTTCGGTCGTTCGAGGACGCTCTCGAGGTCGTGCCCTCCGACGCGTCGGGGATCCGGGTCCTCGATGGGCTCTCCGCCGCGTTCGCCGAGTCGTTGCCCGCCACGCGTGCCCGCTTGGACGCCGCGCTCTTGGAGCGGCAATCCAGCGCGCTGGGGCCACGCAGGCGCGCGGTCGAGGCGCTCCTCGAGGACGTTCATCAGGGAGAGGCAGCGCCGTGGTGTGGCGAGGGCTCACGGACGTGCATCGAGCGAGGCCTCGTCCTCGCGAACGGTCTGGTCACGTTAGAGCCCGCGTCCTGCCAGAGCCATTGGACGCGCGCGCAGTTCGTGGCCGCGAGGGGTGACGCCCGCCGCGCCGCCGACGATCTCGACTCCGCGCTCGCCGTCGTGTCGGACCGCGGATCCTGCGCGAGGCGAGTGCTCGGGATGATCGCGGCGCTCATGGACGACGCGCGAACGACGGAGCAAGTGGATAAGATGACGCACGCCGGCTGCCCAGAAGACGGCGCATGCGCCGATCACTTCGCGTTCCTTGCACGCTTCGAGGAGTCGCGCGGCAACCAGCGCCGCGCGTACGC
Source organism: Polyangiales bacterium (assembly GCA_038231275.1). Taxonomy (GTDB): domain Bacteria; phylum Myxococcota_A; class Polyangia; order Polyangiales; family Polyangiaceae; genus JANYHK01. Next base: position 61,165 of record JBBRLQ010000016.1, on the reverse strand, counting down.
GCTATACAAGCGCGCAGGTGACGCCGATCCCGAGCGGGATGACGTCCAAGCCTCCCGGGCGCGCGTCGCTGCGGCGCTTGGCCTCCACGTCGAGGCGCTGCAGGTGTACATGCACCTCGCTGAGGTCCATCCGAGCGACGCCAACTGGTCGCGCTTCGCGGCCATCGAGCGCGCAGCCATCACGGCCGGCGCCGCGCCCCACCCGGCCCCGTGATGCTCGCCTCCGATGAGCGCCTCTCCGTGAGGAGACCCGCTCAGTTGGGCGGCGCAGCGCCCTGCGACGGCGGGTCCTTGCGATCCTCTTCGGCGCGGGTCGACTGGTACCCTTCGCGCTTGTAATAATAGTATTGGTAGTAGTCGTACCCGCGGCGGTTGAAGTCCACGGCGTTGAGCACCCCGCCCACGATCGGCGCGTCGACGTCGGCCAGCGCGCGGAGACCCTGCCGGCTGAGGGCGCGCGTCGTCTTGAAGGCGCGTACGACGAAAACGGTGCCATCGACGAGGGTGGAGATGATCGCCGAGTCGGTGACGGCGACGAGCGGCGGGCTGTCGAGGACGATGCGATCGAAGCGCTCCATCAGCTCGTCCAAGAAGTGACGGAAGCGCTCGGAGTGGAGCACGTCGGCCGGGTTCGGCGGGATTGGGCCAGCGGGGACGCACCAGAGGTTGGGGACTTTGGTCGCCTGGGCAACCTCGTCGAGCGTCGCGTCGCCGACGAGGAGGTTCGTGAGCCCAGTGTCGCCGACGCGGTCGAAGATACGGTGGAGACGCGGCCTGCGAAGGTCGCAGTCGATGATGCAGACCTTCTGGCCCCCCTGCGCGAGCGAGATGGCGATGCTGCAGGCCACGGTCGTCTTGCCTTCCGCGGGCGCGGCGCTCGTGACGAGGAGCTTCCGGTAGGGCTTGTCCGGGTTCATGAACATCAGGTTCGTGCGGAGCGTACGCGCCGCCTCCGCGATGCCGCTGAGGGGTCGCTCGTGGACGATGAGCTCGGGGGGGAAGTCACCCACGATTGGTCGTCGCGGCACGATGCGCCGCTTCTTTCCATTGGCCTTGTCGTCCTCTTCGGTGACCTCGGGGAGGAGCCCGAGGAAAGTAATCTGCAACCGCTCCTCGAAGTCTTCCGGAGACTTGATCGAGCTGTCCAGTTGCTCGCGGACCAGGACGAGGCCAAGGCCGAGAAAGATGCCGAGGATGAAACCGATTCCGACGTTCGTCGTCATGTTGGGACGAATCGGCGCTTTGGGCTCCTGCGCAGCGTCGATAAGGCGGATGTTGTTAACGTTCATCATCCGGGCGAGGTCGGCCTCCTTCATCTGCTCGAGGAGTGCCCCGTAGAGTTTCTCGTTTTGGGCGCGGAGCCGATCGAGGCGGTGGTACTCGAGCTCTTTCAGGTTCAACTCGACGGCCTTCTTGCGGGCGGTCTCGTAGAGGGCGGCCTCGCCTTGCTCTTGTCGCTCGATGACCGCGAGATCTCGCGTGATGGCGCCTTGGATGTTGCGAATCTCCTCCAGCAGATCTCGCCGCGTCTCGGCGACTTTCTCGTCGACCTTGCGGACCTGCGGATGGTTCTCGCCTTTGCCTTCGGCGATCAGCTCGCGGCGCTCGCGAACCGCCGTCTGATAACCAGTACGGAGCGTGTTCAAGAACGCGTTTCCCAGGAGCTCGGATGCAGGCACCTGATCCGGGTTGTCTGGCGTTACCTTTGCCAATTCGCCCACACGAGCCAAGAGCTCTTGCTTTCGGGTGCGCGTCGCCGTGAGCGAGCTGTCGTATGCCTGCATTTCCAGTCGGATCATCTTCGAGACCTCCTCGAGGGTGCTCGAAGGGAGGTCGTTGCGCTTCTTGAAGTCGTGAAGTGAGTTTTCGTTCTGCTCGAGCTCGTTCTTGAAATGATCGAGTTGCCCGCTCAGCCATACGACTGCTTCGCCGGTGGCGCTGATGCTCTTCTCCAGGTTTTGGTTGATGTACGTTCGACTGACCGCATCGGCCAGGCGGCGTGCCTGTTTCGGATTCGTGTCCTCGACCTTGATCCAGACCAGACGGCTGCTCTTCACGGGCTCGATGCGCACGCGCGATCGCAGTAGTGCCGCGGTGTCGTCGAGCGGTAGCGGCGTCGCCGGCTTGCTGCCGAGGAAATCGGGGTCGCTCTGCAGTCCCAGGTCGCGAACGACCGCCGACATGACCCGCTCGCTGGTCATGACTTTGTACTGCGTCTCGTAGTATTCGCGATTGTCGAAGTAGCCAGCCCATCCGCGCAGAGAGTCCGTTTTATCGGCCATAGGCCTAACGACGTCCGGGTCGAACTCCAGCATCGCGCCCGATTCGAAGACCTTGGGAACCGACTTCGTGTAGAGGAGGCTCATTCCCGTCGCGAGCAGAGCGCAGGCGGCGACGATGGGCCAGCGCTTGAGCACAGCGCGCAGGAGCCACATCGGCCCGGAGCTTGACTCCTCTACGTTGCTCTTTGAGGTGCCGAGGGCTCTTGATTTGCCGGGCTGCGCCCGCGCGCCGCTAGTAGTCATCCTGGATTCTCGTTGCGTCGCCATGATGTTCTTTGAATTTCACCGGCTTACCGGTACCGCGTTCTGCCAGTTGGGTGCATTCAAGGCAAGCCGCATTCGTGTGTGATAGGCGTCGGTCCTCAGCCCCAGGCATATCGGGTTGATATTGCTAGCATTTTGTGCAATTTTCAGGGGCGATGGATCCCGAAGACCCGCGCGCCCAAGCACTCCTGCACGCGACTGCGCGGGCCGCATTGGTTCGGGTCCTGAGGGGGTTAGCAGACGCCGGCGTGCGCGCCTTGCCGGTGAAGGGAGTCGTCACCGCGTACCAGCTCTACGCCGAGCCTTGGGAACGGCCCATCGCCGACGTCGACATCAGGGTCGTCCCCGCGGACATTGTGTCCGTTCGTGACGTCGCGCGGCGCTCTGGTTGGAAGGAGCTCGCTTGGGCGCCGGCATACTCCAACGTCGTGTTCGAAGTCGCGGGTATCATGTTCGACGTCGAAGGGACCGTTGGGCCGCCCGGCCTGTGTGCGCTGTCCGTCGCCGACATGCTGAGGCGCGCGACGAGCTCCGACGGACCGGCCCTGCCCGAGCTCCACGACCACGCGCTCTTGCTGTGTGTGAACGTGTTCAAAGACAAGATTGTCCTCGCCGCGCCCTGGGCGTTGGAAGATCTCGTCCGCATCGCGCGTCAACCGGGCTTCGACGTCGCCGTTCTCGTCGATCGCGCGAGGTCGGCCCATGCCGTCACAATCGCCTGGGTTGTCGCGGACTGGCTTACGACGACCCGCGGTGATGTCGTCTGGCGTGAGGTACGCGATACCCTCGCCACGCGTCCACCGCGCGTCGCGTACCGGCGTGCGCTTCAGCGCGCGACGGCTCTCGCGCCGGACGGCTACGCGGCGCGCATCCTCACACGCATCGGGGCGGATGCGCCGAGCATGTGGTGGAGCGCGGCGACGGCAGGCCTTGCATGGCAGGCGCGCGTCCTGCTGCGCGGCCGTCGAGGGTGAGCTTCCCTACTGGTAGAGGGCGGACAAGACGCGTCGAGCGGCCTCCGGCCGCAGGTGAGTCGAGTCGTAGAAGTTCGTCGCCTCGTTCGAGAGGTCGTTGCTCCCGCTGAGGTCAAGCACGCTTTTTTCTCCGAAGATCTCCCGAAGCCCCGACAAGTCCCCGCGATCGAGGCACGCGCCCCCATAGACCGACGAAATGAGGACGCGGTATTGCGTCCCGTGCTTGGCGAAGAGATCGCGAATCTCTCGGAGATAGGTCCTGCTCTGTGCGCTGAGGACTGGGTCCGCGCACGGTGGGGGTGCGCCGAGCACCGGAAAATCGTCCGCCCGGCGCCGATAGTACGCGACGGGATCCGCGGCAAGCTCTCGCTCCCGAGCCTCGAAGAAGAAGTCGTTCGTGAACGGGTCGATTCGGAAGTCTCCTGCGTGGACCCCGAGGGCAGACACCGCGTGCGTCGGGACGCGCCCTGTCACCTTGTATTGAATGTACTTTGCAAAGAAAAATTCGGTGAAGTAGGCCGCAACGAACGTCTCTTGAAATTCGAGCCAGCTCTCTCCAGTGATGCGTCGCGGCAACCGATGGAGATGATCGGTGCGCGGCGTAACCCCCGCGAGTGCCGCGTCGACGACCTCGAAGAGCACGTGCGACAGCGACACGCCGCGCTCGTCTAGATAGCGGAGCTTTGCGCGGATCCCGTAAAGATTCTCCGAGGCGGCGGGGTAGTGAAAAGGCTTCCCGCCACCGATGTAAGGCTGCCAGTCGTCGCAGTGGAACGGGAACGATCTCGAGCTTCCGAAGATGAACGAGTCGTACCGTTGCGCAACGTTTTGCGCCTCGAAGATCTCGAGCGACACGTAGTCGCGGTTTACCTCCACGGGGGCCGCGACGTCGTAGTAGTTCCCGAAACTGTGCGCCCGCAGGACCATGAAAGGGTCCCACGCGACGTAGGAGGCAACCACAAAGATGAACGGGCATGCGAGCGCAATGGCCTTCGCAAAGAATACCGAAATCGATCTGCCGCTGTGCGATGCCATTGAGCTCAAAATTGAAAATAGATGAACTGCGCGCCGCCCGAGTTTCCGAATAGGACGCACGAGTACGCGAGCGCCGAGTAAGCGGGCCATCGAATCCAGGGCGGGGCGAGCGCGAGCCGAGCACGCACGGATCCCTTCTGCTGAAGCTGCTGGACCACCAGCGTCGCGAGGAGACCGACGAGCATCACGGCCCATTCCTTTGGCGCTGGGAGACCCTTGCCGTGCATCAGCCCCACGACGTCGTGACGAACGACGAGGCGCGCGAGATCCTCGGAAAACCCGGTGGGAATGTGCCGGATCAAGAAGACTGCGTCGTCGAAACGAACCGCGCGGAAGAAGACGAAGGCCAGGCACACCAGGCAGAAAGTGCTCCCGACGTTCCATCCGCGCACCCAGAACCTCGATGTATCGCGGAGGGCGCGGGGCAGGTGAGGGGCAAGGATCAGCGCCACGATCAGGTACATCCCATGGAGACCGCCCCAGACGATGAAATTCCAGCGGGCGCCGTGCCAGAAGCCGCTGACCAAGAATACGATGGCCAGATTCGCATACCATCGCGGTACGGAGACCCGATTCCCTCCCAGCGGGATGTAGAGGTAATCTCGGAACCACGTGGATAGAGAAATATGCCAGCGTGACCAGAACTCGGAAATCGACGATGAAAAGAAGGGCTGCCGGAAGTTCGTCATGAGCCGAATGCCCATTACCTCCGCAGCGCCGATGGCGATGTCAGAATATCCTGCAAAGTCGAAGTATATTTGGAACGTGAAAGCGACGGCGGCCAGCGCGAGCAGGAGGCCGTGGTTCTCCTGGACGTGATCGAAGATTGGATTGGCCAGCTTTGCCAGTCGGTCGGCGACTACGACCTTTTGAAAAAATCCCCACGCCATCAGCTGGAGCCCGCGCGACGCGGCGGCCGGATCAAACTGGTGCCGCTCCTTCAGTTGATGCAGGATGTTCTGCGGCCGCTCGATCGGACCGGCGACGAGCTGTGGATAGAAGAGGACGTACAGCGCGTAGATGCCGAAGTGACGCTCCGCCTTCTGGTTCCCACGATAGACCTCGATGGTGTAGGCCATCGCCTGGAACGTGTGAAAGGAGAGACCGATGGGCAGCACGATGCCCATGATCGGGAGTGGGTGCCCACCCGTCCAGCCAGCGACGACGTTCGTGTTCTCGATGAAGAAATTGGCGTACTTGAAAAACGCGAGGAACCCGATGTTGGAGACCAGGCTGAGGACCAAGTAGGTCTTGCGCCAACGCGCTGTGGCCCCCTCGATGAGGATGCCGGCGACGTAGTCGATGACGATCGTGAATCCGAGGATGAGAATGTAGGCCGGCACGAAGGCCATGTAGAAGAGGCAACTGGCCCCGAGGAGCCATGCCCAGCGCACCCGATGCGGCAGAAAAAAATACCCGGCCGTTACAAGCGGGAAGAAGAGCAAGAACTGAAGGGAATTGAAGAGCATCGCGATGCGGAGCTAGGTCCGCGTATCCCCGCGCTCCGCGCGGTCGTTGTTGCGGCTCTTTGATGCCATAGGAGCCTGCTCAATTCACGAGAAATGGACGGCGGGGACGAGTCGACTCACCAGGCCGTCCAGCCGCCGTCTACGGGGAGGTTGGTCCCCGTGACGTACGACGAAGCGTCGGAGGCTAGGAACAAGACGGGGCCGCGGAGCTCGTCCGGGTCGCCGGTGCGGCGCATCGGAGTCTTCGACTGGAGCAACGCTTCGAATTTGGGGTCGTTCGTGAGGTACCCTCTCGCCGGGAAGGGCCCCGGGCTCACGCTGTTGCAGCGAATTCGTCGCGGGGCCAAGTGGCACGCTTCGTAGCGCGTGAGCTGCAGGAGCGCTGCCTTCGCAGCGCCATAGTAGGGCGGGTTGTTGGCGCCGCTGGTTCCGTAAATGCTCGGGTCCGGACTGACGCTCCCGTACATGGAGGAGACATTGATCACGGAGGCACCCCCGGGGGTCATCGCACCCGCGTTCGTGAGAAGCGGCAGGGCGACCTGCACCAGGCGAAATGAGGCGGTGACGTTAACCCTATAGGCCGCGTCGAAGTCGGCGAGTGTGGCGGTTTCGATGGTTCCGGGCCGGCCGGACGCTGCGTTATTTACCAAGACGTCGAGGCGACCGAACTCGTCGGCGATGCGCTCGATCGCCACGGTCATCGCTGCGTCGTCGGTCACGTCGAAGCAGGCAACGGACGCCTTGAGGCCCTGCGTCGCCAGCGTCGTCGCCAACACCCGAAGCTTGTCCTCGTTGCGCGAATTGAGGATGACGTGCGCTCCTGCCGCGGCGAGCGCGTGCGCGATCGGGCGGCCGAGGAGCCCTGGCGCCCCCGAAAGGAACGCGACCCGGCCGTCGAGCCGAAATAGATCGCCCTGCGCTACGCCGGTCGAAGTCATTCGTCGCTCCTCCACTTGGCAGGGTTCAGCAGCCGCGAAGGAACCTCGGGGACTGCGCGGGCGACCTCTTCACATTCCGCAGCCGTTAGACGCGGCGTGCGGAACAGCCCCAAATTCTCCGACAACTGATACACCGTTTCACACCCGACGACGACGCTCGTGATCCAATCTTGCGCACGCACGAAGGCGAGGCACAGATCGACCACGCTGGCTCGACCGAGCCGCCCGGCCTGCTCGGAGACCGCGCGGGTCACGCGCGCGGCGTCCAGCCCTGGAATGGGGGGCCATCGCTCGGCCCCGTGCGCGAGGAGGCCTTGCAAGAGCGCGCTTCGAGCGTGGATGACGACGTCCGCGCGGGCTTGCGCGCTCTCGTCCACCCCGGCGGCTTGCCATCGCCTATCGAGCAGATTGAACGGCAACTGCAGATGGACGACGTCGAGGTCCTCGAGGGCACAGCGCGCCTCCTCTGGATCGTACACCGAGGCGCCAAGCCGTCCGATCGTCCCTTCTGCGCGGAGATCCAGGAGCGTGGACCACGCGGCTCCCTTCCATGCGTCCCGGTGCGCCCAACGGTGAAGGAGCAAGGTGGGCAACGTGTTCGTCTCCAGCGCCGCGCACGATGCCTCCACACTCTTCCTGACCGCGCGGGATACCTCGACTCGGCGGGCATCGTGCGCGAGATCGGCGAGTGGGTCCAGCTTGGTTACTACTGTGACACGTGAGCGCCACGCTCCAGCCAACGCTTGCCCTATCACGCGCTCGGAGTCGCCGTAGCCGCGGGCCGTGTCGAGGCTCGTGACGCCGTGAGCGATGGCCGCGCGAACGATGTTCTGGGCGTCGCCCTCGGCGGGCTTTCCCGTGCGATTCACGATGCCGTAATCGACGCCCAGTTGCACGGTGCCGAGAGTCATCTCGGAGTGAAGCGTGTCGCCGACGCGGCGATACGGAATCCGAAATGCGGGCTCGCCAGGGAGCCTCTGGAGCGCGCGTACCAAAGCGAGCCAGTGCGCCCCCACGGGATCGTCGACGCCGTCGAACAATCGGGCGATGCGCTCGTAGTCCTCGACGTCGTCGACCGTGCACCGAAGATGACTCAGGTCGGTGTCCCCGAGCTCCCGCGGTCGGAAGCCTCCGCCTTGCGTATGCCGACGGATCCACGGTGTGACGTGCTCCCGATCATGCGGCGTGGTCGCAGCTCGAGACGCGCCTCGCAGCATACCGGCCGTGAACACCTCGGCGCTGAGTCCATAAGGCATTCGGTCCTCGGGCCATCGCGTTGCGAGGTAGTCGACACCGCTACCCTCGAACGAGGCGATCAGCTCGCGCAACAATGCGCCGTCTGGAATGACGTTGTCGGCGGTCAAGCGAACCACAGTTGCCTCGTTCGGCACATTGGCGAGGGCGACCTCGAAGCGGCCGAGCACATCGTCGAGTGGACCCCGTACGACAGCGACCCCAAGCCCACGAAGGGTGAAGGCAAGCTCGTCATCGGTTGGATCCGAAGAAGTCGCCACGATCGTCGTGAGACCGCAGTTTTTGGCCCTTAGCGCCGCCAGACCCGCCATCGGAACCGAAGCGATGGGCATCAAGGCCTTGCGAGCGAGGCGCGTGCTGGTCGAGCGCGCTTGAATGACGGCGAGCGATACCATTGTCCGATGCCCCGATGGCGTGCAATCCAGCCCGCGAGTCTACACCCCTTAAATGGTGAGCGGCAGCTGCAGAGCCCGCAGCCGCCGCTCTTCGAGGCAGTCCCCTTACTGAACGTTGAAGCTCGAGGTCTGGGCCTGCTTCGTATAAGAGTCGTTGAAATAGGCGCGCCCCACATAGGATCCGGCGGCGACGTTGTTAAACGTCGCTTTGCCGCTCGTGGCTCCGCGGGTGTAGACCCAAGCGACGTAGCTCGTGTCTACGGAGCCAGCGGTCGCGATGGAAATCCAATCCGTGGACGCTCCTGACATGTTGCTGTAGTCGATGATGACGGTGCCCGGCGCGGTCAGCACGCTTGCCCCATCGAGTGTTACCGTCGCGCTCGCGCCACCTGTCACCGTGAAGCTGGATGCCGTCTCGGCCTGCTTGACGTAGGAGTTGTTGAAAAACGCTCGGGCGACGTACGTGCCATTCGGAATGTTCGGAAATGTCGCGCTGCCGGAGAGCGCGCCCCCCGTGTACTTGTATTGCGTATACGTCGTATTGGGCGAGCCCGCCGGCGCGATGGCAATCCAGTCTACCGACGACCCTGACATGCCGGCGTAGTCGATGATGATGTTCGACGGAGACGTGAGCACGCTAGCCGCGTTGAGCGATACCGTCGTGCCTGTTCCGGCGACGACGAACGAGCTCGTCTCTGCGGTGATCCACAGATTGTTTTGTAGGAAGACGCGCGCCACGTAGGTGCCGCCGCCGATTCCCGTGAGATTGACGTTGCCGCTGGCCGCGCCGCCCGTATAGGCGAACTTCGTGGTCACGGACGGCGGTGCGCCGACCGGGGCAACGGCGACATAGTCCGTCGTGTTCCCGGGTGTCGTGGTCCAAGAGACCGAAACGGCGTTGGCTCCGGGCGTTGCGGTCACGGTCGGCTGCGGCCAAACCTCTGCAGAAGCGAGAGAGCTGGTTACGTTGTCGCCGCCCGCCAAGAACGCGCGCCCCTCTTTCAAGAAGACCGCGCCTTGCCCTTCACGCGCGTTTGCGAGCGGCTGGTCCGTCGTGAAGGTGCCTGCGGAGTAGACCTCCGACGAAGCGAGCGCCGTCGCGCCGGTGGCGCCTCCTGCCACGAGGACGCGCCCGTCTCTCATGAGCGAAGCGCTGTGAAACGCGCGGCCTGCGGTCAAGCTACCGGAGGCCGCGCATGTCGCCGCGCAGGTCTCGCTTGGGAGAATGACGGCCGCGTCCTTTCCGCCCGCAAGAAGCACCGATCCGCTGCCGAGCAGCGTGCCGGTGTGCCCGTACCGCGGCGTTGTCAGCGCGGGGCCCGCGGCGAAAGCGCCAGAGGTCCAAACGTCACTCGAGCTCGTGGTCGCAGTGTCGGAATAACCGCCCGCGACGAGGATGCTGCCGTTGCCGAGTAGCGTCGCCGTGTGTCCCTGTCGCACCGTGCTCATCGCGCCGGAGGCGGCCCAGCTCGAGCCAGAGAACAACTCCGCGGTCGCGAGCCCGCCGGTGCTTCCGTTGTAGCCGCCGACGACGAGCACCGTTCCGTTCGAGAGGGTAACGGCTTGGTGCGTGTCGCGCGGCCCCGCAAGCGAGCCGGTTGCCGCCCAGGTGCCGCTGCTGGGGTTGTACAGCTCCGCGGACGACCGGGACGTCGTTCCGTCGGTGCCGCCGGCGGCGAGGACCGAGCCGCTCGCGACGAGGTTACTGCTATGAGAGAAGCGGACCGTCCCCATGCTTCCCGTGGTCGCCCAGGTTCCGACGTGCGGATCGAAGAGCTCCGCCGAGCTGAAGACGGACGTGTCGTAGCCGCCGGAGACGAGGACTCGGCCGTCGTTCAAGACGGTGGCCGCCGGAGAGCTTCGCGCGTTGGCCATGCTACCGGCCGACTGCCATGAGGGATCGAGCAGCGCGGGATACTCGACCTTGGCGGAATGCCAGCCGACTCGAACCTCGCACGTCGATGCGCCTGGGTTCACGATGCGGCGACCCCACGGCGGCGCGGGAGAGGTGTCGACGGCGCAGCCCGCGACCGAGAGCTCGGCGACGTGGCGTGTGCCGGCGGAGTCCACGAGATAGGGAGGCGCGACGCGAACGCGCGGCGAGCCGGCAGCGTCGACGATCTCCAGAGTGTTCTCGACAAGGCGTAGACCGGAGGAAGCTTCCAGCGTGATGTCGTAGGAGACGGACGGGACCGCGGGCTTATGCTCGAGAACGAAGAAGTCCTCGACCCCATCGCTCGTGAGGCGGTGAAGGACGTCCCCCAGCGGGTGCCCATTCGCGTACACGAGATAGGAGCCGGCGTGCTCGGCCGCAGCGTCGCTCGCGCCGCGCAGGGTGACGTGCGCTCCGACGCCCGTGGGACCGTCGTGGACCGAAAAACGCTCGCTGGCGACCTTGCCGAACGAACGCTGGAGAGCGCCGCCCAACGTCACGAGCCGTCCGTTCACCACCTTAACGTCAACCGGGCCCCCGGCTGGGAGGACTTGTCGCTCGACGGGTGTCGCCACGACACGGGCGCGGTCGCGGGTAAATGCGAGGCCCTTCTCGCGAAAGGACGTCGCGCGCGCGACGACGGCGGCTGCGTGCTCCGTCGGAAGGAGAGATGTGCCCTCGAGCGTCCCGGTGGGAGACGACGCGGTTCGCGACGAGCCGTCCGACGTGTCGCAAGCTACAGCGAGGCACGAGAGGGCAAAGGCGCCCGCAAGTCCCCTCAAGATTCCCTCATTCCTCATCGAACGACCTCCACTGGCAAAAACGTACCGGCCCGTCCGCAGATAACGGTCGCCGGACTAGCCCCCTTTAGAGGGCCCCCCTTTAGCGCACGCGCCCACCGTCTTCAGTTGCGGGACGAAGCCCAATCAATCACGCCGAGCGCAACGCAACAAGTGACCCCGGCTCAATTTCGAGCGATCTCCGGCGCGTTCGCTCCATCGCGCACGTGCCACAATGTGGGAGAATGTCAGAGTAGTCAGGGCCACCCTCGTCGACAACGAAATACGGAAGCAACTCCCGGAGCGCCCGCGGCGTGCGTCCGCGGAAGTGACCTGGTAGACAGAGCCTCCGATGGCGTCCGATTACCCGCGGGTGGAGCTTTGCCCGAATTTTCTACTCGAGCGCTACCTTGGGTGGACGGTCCTCGAGCAAGAGGCGCGCCTCAAACTGATGGCTCGGCGCCTCGGTCCGGCGCGCCGGCTGGTCCTGCTCTCCGACGGGGGCTCGTTGGATGCGGCTGACGCCATGCTGCGCAGCCATCGCGCGTTTCGCCCCGCGACGATGCTGACCGTCAACGAGTTCCAGTGGCGCGACGGAGATCCGGAGCGCGCCGCACTTGGGCATGAGCTCACGCCGGTGCTGGTTCGCAACTGGTTCGGCGCGGGCACCTATGCCTTCGACCTGTCCCAATCCGAAGAGACCCTCTTCGCGAACATCAGCTCTCGCGAGAGGTCGAAGATTCGCAAGAGTGAGCGACTCGGACTGCGGACCGAGTTTCTCGACCGGGTTACGGAGGCCGATCTCGACCGTGTCGTCGCGCTCTACGACGCGATGGCGCGCGAGCGGGGACTGTCCCCGGCAGACCGACCCATGCTCCGGCGAATGATCGACGAAGGGTTCCTCGTGTTCGGACAGTCCGTGGACGCGGACGGGCGCCCGCTGACTATCAACTTGGTCTACGTCCTCCCGACCCATGCATACTATTACGTCGCGGTGCATGACTCGGCTGCGCCCGAACCCGGCGGCCACCTTCTCATCTGGAAGACGCTCCAATACCTTAAGCAGCGCGGCGTTCGCTGGTACGATTTCGGTCTCGTGAGCTCGATGGACTCGACCGAAGGGATCCACCGCTTCAAGAAGTGCTTCGGCGGACGATTCGAGCCGTCCGGCCGCGAATGGCAGAACAATCCGGCGTGGATGGAGCGGACCGTTCGCGTCCTCCGACGAGTCAATCAGTGGCGGGTGCGGGCGACCTCGTGAGCGACGGAGCACTTGCTTGATTCGTCACGCGGTGCCGCGCTTCTCGTTTCGTGCGGGGGTCTTCGGGGCCTTGTCCTTCGCCAAGTTGGACTCCTTGCTGCTACGCATCGAGGCCCTCCGTGGAGCGACTCTGGTGCTGAATCTTCATCGGGTCTCGCCCGAGGACAGCCCCTACTGGCCGCCGCTTCACCCGCGAATCTTCGAGGACCTCCTCCGCTTTCTGACCGATCGCGCGCGTGTACGCGGCTTCGACGAGCCCGCAGGTCGCGACCGGCGGCGACCGGACGTGGTGCTCTCGTTTGACGACGGGTACTACGACTTCGTCGAGTACGCGATGCCGCTCCTCGCGCGCTACAGTATTCGCGTCAATCACAACGTCATCCCGCATTCAGTCGACGGCGGTGGCCCGCCATGGGAGGCGGGAGTCACAGATGCGCTTGCCGTCGCGCCCCTTTCGTTGCTCGCACGGATTCGACTTCCTGGTTTCGTGGCGCCGGAGCTCTCTGGAGGGGCGCGGAGCAAGGCGCGCTTCGGCGCCGTCCTGACCACGTTCCTCAAGTTGCGCCCGCGCGCGGACCGCCTTCGCCTGATGGAAGAGCTCAGCGCGACGATGGTGAGCGTCGATGTGCCGAAGGTTCGCATGATGACGCGCGAGGACGTTCGTGAGGCCGCCCGGGAGCACGACATCGGCGCGCACTCCTGGCACCACGATTCGATGGGGTTCGAAACGGACGCGTACCTTCGGGAGGACGTCCGCGCGTGCCGCGCGTATTTCCAGGACACGCTCGGTCTGCCACTCGACACGTACGCGTTTCCGAACGGGAGTTACAGGCCCTCCCAGATCGAGCTACTTCTCGAGGAGGGGGTCCGCCGTGTACTGCTCGTCGGGGAGCGCGTGACCGGGTCGACAGGCTCCGTCGTGCCGCGAATCAGCGTGACGGGGCTCAGCTCGTCCGAAGCGAGGCTTGTCGCTTCCGGGCTGCGCGCGCGCTCGCGAATGGCTTGACTCCGATCAGGGGAGAGAAACTGGCGCAGGCAGCGCATTGCATTGAGTGCCCGCGCACGTGGCGTCTTGACTCGTGCCGGGCGCGTGCCCGAGCTGCGCGAAGTCATTTCTCCCCCACGCCACAAGGGCCCCGCTCGCGGTAATCGCGGCGAAGAACGAGTCGCCGGCGGCAAGGTCCCTCGTTCCCTTTAGGCCGGAGACCTGGCTCGGCACCGTGACGCATAGTCCTGACAGGCACGCTTGACCGAACACCGAGCCGGTCCCGAGCTGGCCATAGGTGTTGTCGCCCCAGCCCCAGAGCTCGCCGAGGTCGGTCGCCGCGAACGCGGTCACGTGGTGACGGGTGAGCGCGGACACGCTTGCGGGGAGGCCGGCGATCGGGCGCGCGCCAGGGTGATCGTCGCCCGTGAGTGCGGGGTCGGCGAGGCCCGCATTGAAGTTGTTGCCCCAGCACCAGACGGAACCGCCCGCGCTCAGCACGCACGACGTCCCGGCTCCGAGCTTCACTTGCTTCGCGCCGGACAGGGTTGCGCCGAGGCCGATGTCCCCGGCGTCGGCGCCCGCGTCGGCGGGCAGCGGTCCTCGCACGCGAATCAGCTGAGGGACCGGAGTGCAATCGTGGGTCTGGCCGTCCGCGCAGTCGATGCCGGGGAAGGTGCCCGGAATGGTGCCGATGCGCCCCTGAAAGTCGTCGCCCCAGCACCAGACCGTGCCGTCCTTTCGAATCGCGCACACCTGCCGGGTGTTGTCCCCGACGTCGACGGCCACGACGTCGCCCGCGAAGCCGCTGATCTTGTTCGGCGTCGCGACGTTCTGGGGGATCCCGCCCGCGATGCCGACCGACGCGTGGTCGTTGCGCCCCCAGCAGTACACGTCGCGCGAAGGGTTGCCGGCGGGATCCGTCTGAGAGACGGCGCACGCGATCTCGCGCCCCGCCGCGATCGAATCGATCTTCACGTTCGCAGGGAAGGTGACCTGTGTCGGCGTCGCATTGCACTTCGAGCCCGCGCCGGCGTCGGGCGGATCCGCGCACGCGCTGTCGAGGGTCGCGCTGTGGCCGAGCACGTCGAACCCGTTGCGCCCCCAGCACCACACCGAGTCATCGCTCTTCAACGCGCACGCGAACGACTCACCGGCGCGGACGTCCCTCACGCCGGCGAGCGCGTCGATGCGCCGGGGCGCGGGGCTGCAATGCACCTCCCCGCAGGCGAGGTCGTTCGCCGACGGGAGCACGCCCAGCTCTCCATATTGGTTCGAGCCCCAGCACCAGACGGTCGCGTCGGCGCGAAGGACGCAGGCGAAGCCGGTGCCCGCAGTCACGCGCGTCGGTGGCGAGCCGCACTGTATCGAGGTGCATGCGTCCGCGTCCGCGTCGACGCCGCCATCGCTCGGCGCGGCGTCTTGGGCATCCTGTGTGTCACGTGCATCCTGCGCAGCATCGACCGGCGGAAGAGGTCCGGCCCCGTCGCCCGACTCTTCGCGCGGGATACGGAGGTCGTCTGCTCCGCAGCCGCCCATTCCGAAGGCGATGGTCGTCGCCACGAGCGCGGACAAGGCGAAGAACATGATGCGGCGTTGGTTCTGCATGGCGTCTTCTGCTCATGGAATGGACGACGCCGTCGGCTTCGGATCACCGAAAGCGCCGGGCGTCTTCGCCGCGTTTCCTTCGTCGAGCACCTTCTTGAGGCGAGCGCGGTACGGCCCATCTGGCGACTGCGCGAGCAGGTCTTGAGCCCGACGAACCGCTTCCGCCCGATCGCCATGGGCCATCAGCGCCTCGGTGCGGAGGAGCGCCGCTTCGCGCGCGAGCGATCCGGACGTGTAGCGACGATCGTAGTCGTCCAGTAGCGCGAGCGCCCCCGTCGCGTCGTGCGCGACCAGCGCAGCGCGCGCGGCGTCAACCGCGCGGACTTCGCCGGAGAGATCGGCGGTCGGCGTCGTTGCGGGTGGTGCGACGGTGATTGAGGGCGCGCTCGCGAAGGGCGGGGCTGGGTTTGCAGCCGGCGCGACCGGGGGCGGACGACGCGCATCCGCGACAACCTGTGTTGCGGGCGAGGGCCGGATTGGGGGTTCAGGCTCGAGTGCAGGAGCTGCGCCCGCGGCGCGCGCTTCCTGTTTAGAGCTTGGGGCGGGCGGCCGCGCAACTGTGCTCACCGCAGGAGAGGGTTCATGTGCATCGCGCGTGACGATCGCGCCACCCGCGATCGCGCCGGTGCCCAAGAGTGCCGCGAGCGCCCAACCTTTCCACGCGATCACGGTAGCCGTCTTCGGCGCGACCGCACCGGTCGTGGCCGACCCCGCTCCTGAATTGACTCCGGCCTTGCCCCCGATATCGACGCCGCCTGAGCCGCCGACCACAAGCATCGCGGCCTCGAGGGCGCGCGCGCGGGCCGCAGGCGATGGCGCGCGGTCTTTGTCGGCGCCGAGCAGCAGTGCTTCGACGCTTTCGGGGCGCTCTTCACGAATGCGCTTCACGGTGAACCTCCGCCCACTTCGAGCTTGCACTGCGCGCGGTTGACGATCGCGCTGAACTCTTCCCGCGCGCGACGCAGGCGGGACGCGACGGTGCCCTCGGGGAGACCGAGCAGCTGTGCGATCTGCGAGCGCGAGAGCTCTTCAAGCTCGAACAGGATGAACACTTCGCGCGTCTCGTCGTTCATGTCGTCGAGCGCGGCGTCTAGTAACGCTTGCGTGCGATGGCGCTGCACGTCTTGCTCCGGGCTCGGCGCGGGATCGGCTGCGTCGCGCGCCAGAGGGACGGAGAGGAGTCCAGTCCGGGTCTGGCGCGATCTGCGAACGTCCGAGGCGACGCGTCGCGCGATCCCGAAGAGGAACGCCCGCTCCGCGCCCTCACGAATATCCCCGAGCCGCCGGGCGGCGACGATGAACACCTCTTGCGCCGCGTCGTCGACCTGATCCTCGTGGACGCCGAGGCGCCGAAGCTGACGCCAGATGAACTCGTAGTGCTCCTCGAAGAGACTTCGGAATGACGCCTCGCGAGAGACCGTCGCGACGCGCACTGGCATCATCGCGCCGCCACTACCCGGCTCGTTCGCGAGGGCAAGCATCGACCTCTACACTCCGCCGTTCATGGTGGTCCGTCCAATCCGGCAATGGGAGACGGCGGCCAGTCGGATCATCAAAACGTAACGCCGACTCCCCCGGCGCCACCGGCAACGAACGAAGGCGATGAAAATACTGAGGAAGTCGAGCTTCCTTCGAGGAAGCGGGTTCGCCACGTCGGGAAGAGTCCCGACACCTCGACCACCGCGAAAACGCCCTCGAGCAGGATGAGGTGCGCTTGACCTACCGCGCCGAGCGCGAACCAAGGCGCCCCCGCAATGCCGAGCCCGTTCGGGTGAATTTCGCCCAGGTGAAAGCCTGCCTCGGCCCGCAGGCAGGGGATCAGGGTCACGCGACCTTCGAAGAACCGCGCGCGTGCGCTGCATCCGTCTGCGGCGACGGTCGCGAGCCTGAGCGTCACGGTGTCGTTCGACCCCGCCGTGTCCGCCGAAGCGTACGACGCGCTTATTCGTAGGACCGGTCTCCAGAGCGACGTGTGCTCGAGGCCCACCGACAGGATGCCTGCCGGCGCAAGCACGGGCGCGACGCCAGTTCGAGCGCCGCCGAGCAGGGCGACGTCAGGCAACCACCTTGGCCCTGCCGCTGCGGTGGCAAGGTCCCGTGCAGGCGGTCGCGCATCAGGCGCCGGTGCAATCGAGGGCGTCGTTGGCGGCACGACCGCCATTCCGGTCACGTCGAGCGCAACCACGAGCGCGAGCGCGAGCGCGATGTCCTCGCACGCCGTGCCCTCGATGGTCCGGAACGACTTGTTGCCGTCCAAATCGACGAGCGCAATCTTCCCGGCGAGCCCTGGCCCGTCCGCGCCGCGCGCGGCGATTGCCGTGACGTCAACCCGCACCGCGTACGCAGCCTCGCCGTCGCCGGCGGCACGGATTCGCGGCGCGCGCGTGCGGATCTCTTCGAAGAACGCGTCGCGCGTCGGGCAAGGCGCGTCGGCCGCATAGTCGAGGCGGACCGGGATCGACGCTTCGTCGGCGGCGGCCTCGCCCGGCGCCGCCAGCAGACGCGCGGCCGTCGCCAGCGCCGCGCCGGCAGGGTGGAGCACGTGACGTCGGGTCCGCGAGCTTCGACGCAAAGGTTCCTCCAGCCTAGGAGTTCGGCTTACGAGCACGAGTCGCGCTCCGCGTCATCGCGAAGCTACATCGCAACCGACTACATAGATCTGCCGCCGCGACTGCGTGCTATTCTTTGTGTAGGGCCACGCGGAGCACTGCCCGTGCGGTGCGGTACGGTGGTCCCCGTCGCTTGCGCTTTCGTGATCCGAACACGAGCGCGCCCCCATGGAGCTGTTCGATGGTCCCCCCGAGAGTCCTGCGCCTCGTCCTTACGATGGTCGTGGCGCTCGGGCTCTTCCTGGGCGTGCGGCCGGCGCAGGCCGCGATTTCCGTCACCTTCGTGACCCCAACCGACGGCAGCACCATCACTTCGGCGACCCTGCCGATCACCGTGACGCTGAGCTCCACTTTCCTCGTCACGGGCGTGCACGCGCAAACGGGGAGCCTTGGCGCAAGTCTTACGTCCTCCAACGGCACGACGTGGGCCGGCTCGCTGGACCTCGCGTCGCTTCCAGCCGGCCCCTTCACCGTGAGCGCCGTGGCCACGGATTCTGCGGGCGGCACCGGGAGCGCGAGCGTGGGCCTTACGTATGCGCCGCCACCATCTCCGCCGCCGCCGAACAAGCCGCCTGTCGTGACGACATCCATGGTGACCGGATTCGTCGCGCGGCCGACCATCCGCTTGCAGGCGACGTGCTCGGATCCCGACGGGACTTGCGCGAGTATTGCGGCATATCTCGGAGCATCGGGCGGAACGCCATTGGCCAGCTCCGCCGGACCGCTCGATCAGACGGTGGCGCTCGCTGCGGCGGACGGCTCGAACACGATCTATTTGGTCGGCACCGACAACCTCGGCGCTACGACATCGCTCCAAGTCCCCATTTACATCGACACCAGCGCCGCGCTCACGGAGGTGCTCCACGCCGACGGCCCCATCGACGACTTCGACGCGACGCGGATCCTGTTTGGCGGAACGGGTGGCTACGTCATTCGACCGCGGGCCGGTGGCGCCGATACGCCGCTCGGCGCCGGAGCCGCGGGCTCGGGCGGGCATCTGACGTCGCTCGGCGCGATCTGGGCGCGTGGGCAATGGCGTAGCGGCGTGCTCAGCACAAACACGGCCTACGCACCATCGGCCCTTAGAGCTTCGGGCGACGTTGCGGCATGGTGGGACGCTCTGCAGGGCCAAGGCGTTTGGATGGACGACGTCCTCGGCAACACGATCACAGACATCGCTCCCAACGCATCGCCGACGTCGTTCGACGTCGCGCCCAACGGGGATGTGGCGATCACCGGTGTTGGCATTCTGCCCGTCACCGGTCAGCACCTTTGGCGTTGGCGCGCTGGCAGCCTCGCCATGCTCGCGGTCTCGCCACCCGTTCCGCGCGGAGCCGTCACGGACGGCGTCAACATCGTCTACATCCGTCACTCGGCGCCACTCTCTCGTGTCCCCCTGCTCCTCTGGAGCAACGCAACGAATACGGAGACCCCGCTCTCCGGAACTGTAGACTTCAACTTTACTGAGCAGGCCCCCGGCATCGACTACCGCGTCGCGAATGGCTGGGTCGCATACACCGACGTCTTCAGTAATCAGATCATCGCCTACACGCGAAGCCCAAGCGGCACGGTCGCGATCGCTAGCGCGTTTCTCGCGAAGACGCAGCTCGACGGCCTCTCCGACGACGGCACGATCGTGTACCTCGTCGGTGGCGTGCGTTATCTCGGTCGCGCCGGCGTGCCGCCCGTCACCGTGACGAGCCACACTTCGGGTCGCCCGGTCTATTTCGGTGGCCAGTGGTACCTCCTTTTGGGGGCCTCGCTCTTCACGATCAACCCGGCAGTCGTTGGCGACGGTGGTGCGGGCGACGGCGGCGCCGCGGACGCGGGAGGCGGCGAGGCAGGTATGCCTGACGGAGGCACCTCCGACGCGGGCGTGGCCGATGCAGGCCAGGACGCGGCGACGGCGCCGGACGGGTCCCAGGGCGACAGCGGAGACGACGCGACGCTTGCGGACTCGGGCGGAGGGTCCTCGTCGAGTAGCTCGGGTGGCTCGGGTGGCTCGAGTAGCTCGGGTGGCTCGAGTAGCGCCGGTGGCTTGAGTAGCTCGGGCACGGGTGGCAGCGGCGGCGATTCCGGCGTGAACGGCAACGACGCGGGTGGCGGCGATCAAGGCGGATGCTCTTCCGCGCCGTCGAGCGACACGACTCCCGGGCTCTTCGGCTCGCTCGTCGTCGCGGGGCTCGCCCTCGCGCGCCGCCGCAGGAGGCGACCGTCGCCTCGGCCTCACGCGTAGCGTTTCGCCCGAGGATAGATCAGGGGAGCTCCCCGTGCCTGGCGCGGGGATGCACGCGAAAACGGGGAGTCTTGCATCCCGACAGAATCTGCTTACACTGCCGCGTACCGTGGGAGGCTCCTTGCTATGACCAAGTCCGTTTCTTCGCACTACGACGCGACCGCAGCGACCTATCACGAACAGTATCAGCGAGAAAATCTCTATACATCCGCTGTGTACCCCGCGAACTACTTCCGACTCCAAATGCTCGTCAAGTCGATGACGGCAAAGGGCGTAAAGCGCATCATGGAAGTTGGAGTCGGGGAAGGGACGCCGCTCGTGACGCTGGCAAGAGCAGTGGCAGCCGATGACGCCTGGGGCTTCGATATCTCAGCAGCGATGGTCGAGCGGGCGAAGGCGAACGTGGCCACCGGCGGTCTTGATCCGGCAAAAATATCTTTGGGAGATATCCAGGATTCCAACACCTACGCGAATGCGACTGCAAGTGGGCCCTTCGATTCCGTTGTCGCAATGGGCGTGATGCCGCACGTGACCGATGACGACGTTGTGATGAAGAATTTCGCTTCGCTTCTTCGGCCTGGTGGCTCGGCGTTCATCGAATTCCGAAACAAGTTGTTCTCCCTCTTTACTTTCAATCGCTACACGCTGGAATTCATCCGGGATGACCTGCTTGCCAACGTCTCTGCCGATGTGAAGGACGCTGTGGTCGCGGACATCGCGCCGCGATTGGCGACCGACATGCCGCCGGTGCGCGAGTACGACAGCATCCTCTCGAAGTTTCACAACCCGATGGAGATGCAAGACCTCTTCACTCGCAACGGCTTTGAGAACGTCGAGCTCCGCTGGTACCACTATCATCCCGCACCTCCGATGATCGAAAAGCGCTTGGGCCCAAGGTTCCGCGAGGAAGCCTTCAACCTCGAACGCGAGACTTCTGGCTGGCGCGGCATGTTTCTTTGCTCAGCCTACGTCGTCGAGGCAACGAAAAAGGGCGCCTAGATGTCCGAGACTCCCGGTGAGCGGATGCATCGGCTCGCCACCGAGCTCTTTCCGATTTGCCGCAGCCTGACGGGCGCAGGCGTGCGGCAAACCCTCGATGTTCTGGAGCGCGAGCTACCGGGGCTCGTACGCATCGACGTCCCATCGGGAACGAAGTGCTTCGATTGGGAGGTCCCCGCGGAATGGAACATTCGCGACGGGTACGTCGCCGACCTGGAAGGCAACCGTGTCGTCGATTTCCAGCGGAACAATCTTCACGTCGTCGGCTATTCCACTCCCATTGATCAGGAAGTCGAGTGGGACGAGCTGAACTCACACCTGTTCTCGTTGCCAGAACAGCCGAGCGCGATCCCCTACGTTACGTCGTACTACAAGCCCTTCTGGGGGTTCTGCATCTCTCACGAGGCCCGTCAAAGGCTGAAGCCTGGACGCTATCGCGTGAAGATCGACAGCACACTGACCTCTGGTGTCTTGAATTACGCGGAGCTGATCCTTCCAGGTCGGACAGACAGAGAGGTGCTGCTGTCGACCTACGTATGTCATCCCTCGATGGCCAACAACGAGCTCTCGGGCCCCGTGCTCGCGGTCGGCCTTGCAAAGTGGCTGCTCACGCTCCCCGAGCGTCGCTATACCTATCGAATCGTATTCGTGCCCGAGACCATCGGCGCGGTCGTCTATTTGAGTCGCAATTTGGAGGCGATGAAACGGAATACTCACGCAGGCTTCGTGCTGACGTGCGTGGGAGACGAACGCGCTTTCTCTTATTTGCCGTCTCGCTACGGGAGCACGATCAGCGATCGTGTGGCAGTGCACGTTCTCGGTCACAGGTGCTCCGATTTCGTCCGCTACACGTTCTTGGATCGCGGAAGTGACGAGCGCCAATACTGCAGTCCCGGCGTGGATCTCCCGGTCGCGTCGGTCATGCGAACCAAGTACGGAAAGTTTCCCGAATACCATACGTCGCTCGATGACCTGAAACTGGTGACGGCGATCGGGCTAGGCGGAACGTATGATGTGTATACGGACATGATTACGCTCCTCGAGGCCAACCGCATTTACCAGACGACTACGCCGTGTGAGCCGCAGCTCGGAAAGCGCGGTCTATACCCGAATCTCAGCATCAAGAAATCGGGCGTTCCGGCGCGAGCCATGATGGACTTCCTCGCGTACGCAGACGGGACCAATGACCTGATCGGGATCTGCGACCGAATTGGAGTGTATGCCCCCACGTTGCTCACAACCCTCGAGAAGCTCTCGGCCGCCGGTCTCCTGCGCGACGTCACGCCGTGACTCGAGAGCCGGCCAAGTCCCCTCCGTCGACCCCGCTCGAATCCGCCGCCGATCCGGTGCAACCAAGTCGCAGGAGTCGGTGCAGCCCGTAGGACTCGCCGACGCCCCGCCATTGTCTAGCCGCCCCGATGCGCTAAGCTCTCGCCGAGATCATGGACATGCAGCTCCCCGCGGATTTTTTCCTTCAATTTCAGCGCGATGGCTTCGTCATCGCGCGGTCGGTCTTCTCCCCGTCCGAGATAGACGGCTTCCGCGCCGCGGTCGTTCGCGAAGCCGAGAGGGCGAAGCGCCTGGGGCGGATGTTCGAGGCGAAGGGCGACGAGATCGTACCGGTCGGTGACCTCCAGGGCCGTGAAGGCCTTCGCTCCATCGTCTTCGACGATCGCCTCCTCAGGGTCGCGCGCACTCT
Source organism: Polyangiales bacterium (assembly GCA_038231275.1). Taxonomy (GTDB): domain Bacteria; phylum Myxococcota_A; class Polyangia; order Polyangiales; family Polyangiaceae; genus JANYHK01. The sequence continues at coordinate 38,445 of JBBRLQ010000016.1, read as the reverse complement.
CCTTGGCAGGGACGGACTCGTTTACTTCGGGGACAGCTCGGTCATGGTGGGCGGCGACATTCGCGGATACCACAAGGACAACTCCGTCCGGGACCGCGCCTCGCATCCCGATTGGCAGTCGCCTTACACGCTGCTCCGGATGGGCATCTACCTGCAAGACCACGAGCGCTTCAGCGGTGGGCTCAAGGTGCGTCGTGGCTCGCACCTCTTTCCGGACGTCACTACAGGAGCCATCGTCGCGGTGCCGACGCGCCCGGGCGATGTCGTCATTTGGAGTCTTCGCACGACGCATAGCGGCCACACCGTCCGGTTGCGCGGGGCTCCGTGGTTGCCGCTGCAACCGCGGTTCGAGGCCCGTCTTCCGAAGGCGCTGCGGATTCCCGAGCCGTGCACGCGCCTTGCCGCGTTCATCACGTACGGGCTCGACGACGCGCACCTGAAGCGGTACATCGACAAGCATCGCGACCTCGTCGGGTACCCGGAGAACTACCTCTACAAGTCGTGGCTCCACAGCTACGGCGGCGAGGAGCTCGACAGGCTCGCGGTCAGCAAGGGTTGCACCTTTCTCAGACCCATCCCCGAGTACGGCTCGCGTTTTGGTGACGAGCGCTACCCTGCGGGATCCGTGTCCACGCTCCCCGGCCCGGCCGAGCACTACGAGGCGCGCGGAATGGAGGCGTTCATCCAAGGCGCCGGTCGAATCGTCCGCGGTATCGGTCGCCTCTCGTCGCGCGTACGGCTCGGCGGCCAGAGCGCGAATGTCTGAGGGGGATGTCCCTCAGCGCTGTTTGCGACCCGCGTAGTAGTAGTAGGCCGTGAAGTAGCGTCGCAACCCGGCGTCGTCGACATGGAGTTTGGTCTCCAGGCGGAGCCCCGCACGTTCGACTTCGCGTGCGACCTGCTCCGGCGCGCAGATGTAGATACTGAGCGAGCCGTGCTGATTCGGATCGACGACGTAGCCGTGGCCCCGCCAAAACGCTGGCGACGCGATGCGATGCCGCATGTTCCTAGCCGACTGGATGGCGGCATAGGTGAGCCGCCAAACGGCTTTGACCGGCCCGACGTCGGAAAGGGTCGGCGGGTAGAGGAGGTACGTCGGATTGTGCAGTGAGAAGAGGAAGACGCCGTTCGGTTTCAGAACGCGCGCACATTCCTTCAGGCAGCGACCTCGAGAGTCGTCATTGGGGAGCGTGCCGAGCCCGTTGAAGGAGAAGACCACGAGGTCGAAGGACTCGTCCTCGAAGACGTGCATGTCCGCGGCGTCGAGGCAATGGAACGTGAGCTCGGGAAAGCGTTCACGGCATCGCGCCACCATCGTCTCCGAATAGTCGACGCCTACGTACTCCTTGGCCTTGTCGGCGAGGTGGCGCGTCGTTCGACCCGCGCCGACGCCGATGTCCAGGATGCGAAGCCCGGGCGTTACATAGGTCCCGAAGAGCTCTTCCTCTTCGGGGATGAGGTCTCGCGCGCGATCGTAGAAGTCGACGATTTCGGGTGACTCGTACGTTTCGCGCGTGGCTTCGTTGGACACTTTCATCGTCTCTTCTCGAATCTTTCCACGAGGACCCCCTTGTCCTCGTGCGGACCTAGAGGAACGTAGCCCGCCGCGCGGAATGCACGGCTGCTCGCGACGTTTTCGGGGCGGACCGAGGCGACGACGACGCTCGCCGACGCGGTCCGGAGGAACTCTGCCGTCGCGAGGGAGAGGAGCTCCGTTCCAAAGCCCTTGCCGCGCTGCTGCGCGTCGAGGGCGATGCTGATGATCGCGGTCGCACCCGCGGTCTCGAAGCGAATGACGCCAATGGGCTCGCCCTCCGAGACTGCGATGAAGAAGATGCACGAAGGATCGGCGAGCTTCCGCGCGTACCAGGCGACGTGAGAATCCCAAGGGATCGACTCGGTCGAGATCGACTGCGCGCGAACGTCGGGCTGGTTGTTCACCCGCCACACGAAGCGTGCGTCGTCTGCGGTTGCTACACGAAAGGACACGGACACGGAGCTACTCCACGTCTTCGACGAGCACTCCCGCACCCAGGCCGATCGCGCGGCGAGCGCGGCGACCTTGGATCGCGTCGAGGAATCGCGGATGGGCACCGAGCGGGTGCTTCCCCGGCCGGAGGATGGCGATGTTGTCGCCGAGCTTGAACGCGTCCCCCTTCGCGATCGGACTCGTCGCTTGCAGACCGCGTCGCGCGAACGCGAACAGCTCCCGCTCCGCCTCGGACACGTGCTTGCCCACGCGGCCCCGCGCCCGCTCCGTGGCGCGGATTGCCTGGACCATCGCTGCGAGCTCCGCGGGCTCGAGCGCGAACGGGTGGTCTGCGCCAGGCAACTTGTTGTTCAGCGTGTAGTGCTTTTCGATCAGGCTCGCCCCGAGCGCGACTGCGGCCGCCGGCGCGATGGTGGCCTCGCGCGAATGATCAGAGAGGCCGACCGGGATCCCGTACCGCGCCTGGAGCGCGGTGATCTCAGCGACGTTGATCTCCGCGAGCGGCGCGGGATACTTGGCTGTGCACTGGAACATTCCGAGCTGCTTCGCGCCGCTCTTCCTCAAATGCTCCATGGCGAAGTCGATGTCCTCGTAGGTGCTCGCACCCGTCGAGAAGACGATCGGTTTCCCCTTGCCGGCCAGGTGGGCCTGAAGCTCGGTGTGAGAGATCTCGTAGCTGGCGATCTTGTGGAGCTCGACGAAGGGATCGACCGCGTCCGCGTCTTCCTTCGAGAAGGGCGTCGACATGAAATCGATGCCGCGCTTCTTTGCGTAGGTGGCGAGCTTCTCGATCATCTCGTAGGGCATCGAAAGATCGTCGAAGATCTCGTTGATGGACTCCTTGATGCCGCTCTCCGCGAGGTAGTCGCTCTCGCCGGCGCCGGCGGCGTAGACCGTATGAGACTTGTACGTCTGGAATTTCACGGCGTCGCAGCCAGTGTCCTTCGCCACGTCGATGAGGGCATGAGCCATTGCGAGATCGCGTTTTGGCGCGCCCATGCGCCAGTTCGACCCCGCCTCGGCGATGATGTAGACGGGCTGCCCCGCGCCGATGGTGCGCCCGCTGCGCAACTCGATGACTTGACTCACGATACCTCCTCTTTGCCGCGCGGCAGAGTATGGTCTTTGCCGTCCGCCTCGTCCAGGGCCGCGAGGGCCGCAATGGCCCGGTCCTTCCCCTTGCCATCGACGGAGCGAAGCCCCGCCTCGGTCATGCGCGCGCGCTCGCCGGCGTCGCGGGCCAGCGCCGCCAGCGCCCTCGCGATCGCGTCAGGCGTTACATCGGCGTGCCAGCCTAGGGAGCGCGCGAGCCCTCTCCTCGCCGCCTCCGGCGCGACGGCGCGCTGGTTGTCCGCGACGGTGACGACGAGCGCGGGAACCCCCACGCACGCGAGCTCCGTCACCGTAGTTCCCGCTGCGGCGATGGCGAGGTCGCAGTCCCGCATCTCGCCAGCGAGATCGTCGACCTCCGACAGCACCGTGATGCGATGGCGGGAGTCGCGCGCGGCGGACGCGCGGATCTCGTCGCCGCGGGGGTTTGCGGGGCCGACGACGACGCGAACGTCGAGCGAGGGCGCGTCGATCAAGTGAAGCGCGGCGAGCACCTTCGCGGTCTCGCCGGTGGGGTCCCCGCCTCCCGTTGTAACGAGCAGACGCGTCGCGATCTCGGGCGCGACGCGGCTCCTCCGCGCGCGCGCGTCGAGGAACGAATCGCGGACGATGGCGTAGCGCGGGCCCAAAAGGAATTGCGTGCGCGGCGCCCCTTCGTACGTGCACGACTCCGCATAGAGGTTGTGGTTGAGGACGGCGTCGCAGGAGAAGCGCGCTCCGCCGAGATCGTCCACGTACGTGACATAGGAGCCCGGGCGTCGGACCGACGCGAGGTAGGCCTCGTCGAACACGTAGCCATCCACGACCACACGGCTCCCTCGCACCGCCAGGTCCCCCAAGCAGGCCGCGTCTTCGGGCGACCCCGGCGCTCCTCCGAACGCGCGCACCGGAATGCTGCGTCGCGCGGCCATCGCCTCGACGTGCGGGGTAGTCGCGCGTGTCATGAGCAACGTTTCGTGGCCGGCGCTGCGCGCGGCGTCCGCGAGCGCGAGGCATCGCATGACATGACCGAAGCCTATCTCGGAGCTGGCGTCGGCGCGGAAGATGAACATTTGCTTTCGCGCGCCACCGCGCGCCTCACCGCCCGGTGCAAGCGGCCTCGAGCGCACGGATCACGTCGTCCACGTCGGTGTCGGTCATGGCGGGGAACATCGGAATGCTCAGGCTCGCCGCGTAGTAACGCTCGGCGCCGGGGAAGGTGCCTTGGCCCACGCGCGGGTTGTCCTTGTAGAAGGGCTGCCACGGGATCGGGATGTAGTGAACCTGGCAATGAATGCCGCCGCCCGCGAGACGCAAGTACAGCTCCTTGCGACGGCGCGCGATCGACATGACGTCTTCGTCTCGTCGCGGGCGAACCTGCACGACGTAGAGGTGATAGGCGTGCGTGCGTCCGGCGCGCAGCTCGGCGCGTTGGAGGAAATCGGCGAGCGGGCCCGACGCGAGCGCAGCGTCGTAATGCGCCGCGATCTCTTGACGACGAGCGACGTACGCGGAGAGGCGAGTCATTTGCGATGCGCCGAGCGCGCACTGCATGTCGGTGATCCGGTAGTTGAACCCGAGCGCGCTCTGCTCGTAGTACCAGGGCCCAGCCCACGCGTCGTCTGCAGGCCGTGCCAGGCGCTTCGGATCCTTGTGGATCCCGTGCGTACGCAGGTCGCACAGCGCGCGGTACACCTCCGCGTCGTTTGTGAGGATGGCGCCGCCCTCGCCGGTCGTGACGTGCTTGACCGGGTGGAAGCTCAGGATCGCGGCGTCGGCATGCGCGCAGCTGCCGACTTTGAACGTCTTGCCGTCGACGTCGTACGTCGCGCCCAGGGAGTGCGCCGAGTCCTCGAGAATCTTCGCGCCGTGCTTCTTGGCAACCGCGAGGATCCCGGCGCGATCGGTAGGCTGGCCCGCGAGATCGACGGGCGTGATGACCTTTGGGGAGCGCCCGGCAGCCGCCAGTCGATCGGCGGCGCGCTCGACCTCGTCGACACGAATGTTCCCGGTGGCAGGATCGACGTCGGCGAACTCGACGCGCGCGCCGTTGTAGAGGAGGCCGTTGGCGGTGGCAACGAACGAGATCGGCGAGGTCAGCCCGGTGTCGTCGGGCCCCACGCCGAGTGCCGCGTATGCGATGTGCAGCGCCGCGGTGCCGTTCGCGACCGCGACCGCGTACTTCGCGCCCGTCGCTTCCGTCAGCGCCGCTTCGAACGCGGCAACGCGCGGGCCCTGCGTCAGGAAATCCCCCTTGAGACAGTCGACCACCGCGCGAATGTCGGCGTCCGTGATGTCCTGGCGCCCGTACGAGATCGACTTTCGCGTCGTCACGCGGCGCTCCACGGTCGGAAGGTGGGGTCGACGTGCTCCTTGATGAGCGCGCGGATTCGATCGACGGAGAGCCAATCGGCGTTCTTTCCGCTGTGGTAGTGAAACCCGGGCGCGCACTTCTTGCCGGCGTTCTTCTCGATGAACTCGCCGATGTTCCAGGTTGGGGTGGACGGGAGGATGACGAAGTCGCGCTCGAACTCGACGGTCGAGTAGGAATCGCTCGGCGTGATCATCTCCTCGTGGAGCTTCTCGCCGGGTCGGATTCCGACGTTCTCGTGGCGGGCGCCGGGCGCGATGGCCTCGGCGACGTCAGTGATTCGGTAGCTGGGGATCTTCGGTACGAAGAGCTCGCCGCCCCACATTCGGTCGACGGCCCGAAGGACCATGTCGACGCCTTCCTGCAGCGTGATGTTGAATCGCGTCATCTCGGGATCGGTGATCGGCAAGACGCCATTCTTCGCCATCTTCATGAAGAACGGGATCACGCTGCCGCGGCTCCCCATCACGTTGCCGTAGCGGACGACCCCGAAGCGAATGTCTCGCGTGCCCTTGAAGTTGTTCGCGGCGACGAAGAGCTTGTCCGAACAAAGCTTCGTCGCGCCGTAGAGGTTGATAGGGGCGGCGGCCTTGTCGGTAGAAAGCGCGACGACGCGCCGTACGCCCTGATCGAGGCAGCAATCGATGACGTTCTGCGCGCCGAGGACGTTCGTCTTGATCGCCTCGAACGGGTTGTACTCGGCGGCCGGCACTTGCTTCAGTGCTGCGGCGTGGATCACAGTATCGACGCCCTCCATCGCCCGCGAGAGGCGATCCTTGTCGCGCACGTCCCCGAGGAAGAAGCGAATGCGGGGCCCTTGGAACGGGGCATCCTGCGCCATTTCGAACTGCTTCAGCTCGTCGCGAGAGAACACGATCACGCGAGAGACGTGCGGGAACTTCTCGAGGACCGTCCGGAGCAGCGCTTTGCCGAACGATCCGGTCCCCCCCGTCACGAGAAGAGAGCGCGCGCTTGAGAGAATGGCCTGGGTCACGGGCGGAGGGATAGCACGAAAATTTCCAGCTGGTTAACGGCGTTTGGATGCTGCTTCTCGCCAAAACATTCAGGCAGGCGCCTTGACGGATTGTGCAACGGTTCGTTTCGGATCGAGGCGTGGCCAACGCGAACGAAGTCGACTATTTCCGGACGTAGGAACGATGGGTGCCGTTACGTGAGCACAGCACGCGCAGAGTCACGTCAGTTTGCCAGGCACGCCCTCGAGTACCTCCTCTCGAACCTTTTCGTCCGCGGCATCACCTTCCTGCTCACGCCGCTCTACACGCGGGTCCTCTCGCCTGAGGACTTCGCGATCGTCGCGATCGCGAACACCCTGGCGAGCGCCCTCGGCCTCGGGATCGGTCTCGCCGTCCACAGCGCGGTTACGCGTCTCTTCGCCGAGTGCAAGGACGAGCAGGAGCGGCGCGTGTTCTTTGGCACGCTGCTCATTTTCTCGACGGTCGTGCCAACGGTGTTCGGCCTTGTGCTGCACCTCTTAGGCGCGATGGGAAAGCTCGACGTCTTCGAGGTCGTGCGATTCGAGCCGCACCTCAAGCTCGTCCTCTGGAGCGCGGTCGCAGGTAACCTCTGCAACCTGCCGGTCAGCGTCTACATGGCGCGCGAGGAACCGCGGAAGGTGAGCGCCTTCAACATCGGCTCGGGTCTCGTCCAGCTCTTGCTCAACATTCTCTTCGTGGTCGTCCTGGGGCAGGGCGCGCTCGGTATCTTGCGCGCCGGGCTCGCCGCTAACCTCGTGATGGCGGCCGTGTCGGTCTTGCTGATCGCGGGGATGGCGGCGCCCGTCGTCTCCCTTCGCGTTCTCTGGCACACGCTGGCCTTCTCGTTGCCGCTGGTTCCACACTTGCTCGCGAATTGGGCGCTCTCCGTCTCCGATAGGCTCATTTTGGAGCGCTACGTGACGCAGGGCGACGTCGGGCGTTACTCTCTAGGCTACATGTTCGGGCTCATCGTGAGTGTGGTCGCTGCGGCGGCGACGAACCCCATCAATCCGGCGGCCAACCGTCAGCTCAAGGATCCCGAGCAGGCGAAGAACCTTCCGCCGCTGGGCACGTATGCCCTGCTTGGCATCGTGGCGTTCGCCCTGCCCGTCTCGGTGAGCGCGCGCGAGGTCGTTCGTATCATCGCGCCCCGCGCGTACGAGGGCGCGACCGACGTCGTACCCTGGGTCGTCCTCGGCGCGGTGCTCCAGGGCGTGTACCTGGTGTGGACCACCGGCACCTGGTACTCGCGGCGGACTGGCCTAGTACCTGGCGTCACGCTCATCAGCGCCCTGGTCAACATCGGACTCAACTTGTGGCTCGTTCCGCGGTACGGCGCCATCGCCGCGGCGTGGACGACGGCGGTCGGGTACGGCGTGGCGGCGCTCCTTCATGGGTTGCTCGCACAACGAAACCATCCCATTCCGTGGGAGTACCGCCGATGGGTCGGGCTCGCGGTCGCCGGCGCGGCCACGTTTGCGCTCGTCCACAAGGTCCAGTTCGAGTCGCCACTCGTTGGCCTTCTCGCGAAGACGGCGGCCTGTTGCGCTATCTTCCCGCTAGCGCTCGGCCTCACCGGGTTCGTCCACAAGGAGGAGCTCTCACGCCTCACCGCGACGCTCCGCCGCCGCATGGGGGCGTGAGGTGAGCGAGCCCTGGCCGAAGATGGAGCGCTTCTCGGCCCGGCCGAGCGGGCGAGCCCCCGATGAGGCCGCGTCCACGCACGTCTTCGTCGCGGAGCCCGGCCATCCTCTCCCCGAAGTCTTCGCGCGAGCGCGCGAGCTCGTCGCAAGGCACCGTCGCGTGCGCATCATTGCCCACGGAGTCTCTCTCGAGCGGACCTGGCCCGCCTGGGCTCGCGAATGCGACGAGCTCACGGTCACGGAGTGGGGTGGCCTTCATCGCGAGGACCGCGCCTTTTCGACGCGCGGCCTCCAGGACGACATCGTTCGGTGGCTGGAGGAGAACTTCTCCGGTGCGGTCGAGGCTCGGGCGCTCTATTGCACCGTGTGCAGCCGGTTCTTCCTGCCGGTCTACGAGGCCTTTCCGTACGCCAAGGGGCTCGTTGAAGCGTTTCCCGAGGCGGAGATCACGTTCATGGATCCTAGGGGGCGCCTTGCCGACCTCTTCACGCAGCTTCGCGGCGCCAAGGCGCGCACGGGAAGTCGGTGGGCCTGGCGCGCGCGCCTCCTCTCCCTGGGTGTCGTGGGAGTGGTGGGTACGGTCGCCCGGGAGCTTCGCGCGTACGTCGCCGCGCGGCCCTCGTTCGCGCGCCTCGACGAGCTGCGGCGGCAGCGTCCATCGACGCCGCCCAAGGCGTGGTTCGGCGCGATCCCCGACTGGTATCGGATCAACCATCAGCTTCTCGACGCGTTTGCGGTCGACGCGGCCGAGCGAGACGCACCGCTTGGCGTCCTCCTGGCCGGCTCACTTACACCGGGTCAGGTCTCCGAGACCGACCTCGGGATCAGGAAGGGGGGCGAGCTGTGGCCGGGGCTCGGGGCGCTGCGTCCGCTGCTCGAGGGATGCGTAGTCGAGCAAGCGGTCGTGCCCGAGCGTCCCGTTGCCTTCCTCCGCGCCCTCGCGAAGGGCGTGACAGGCGCCTCGACTGCGCTCGCGCGCCTCTCGAAGACGCCCGTCGCTCGACTAGCTGGCCTCGACGTAGACTTGTCCGCGCACGCCTGGTCGGTCGTCACGGTTGCGACGAGCGAGGTCATGCGCGCGACGCTCGCCCAGCGGGCCGCCGCCGACCTGACCCGGAGAATGCGATTCGAAGGCGTTCACGTCGTATTTGGCGCAGCCGCCGCGGTCGGATGCGCCGCCGCCGATCTCGAGCTACAGCGGCACGGCGCGATCACCGTGGACCACCCGCACGGTGCCATCAGCGATCTGATCTGCGCCGGCCTCTGGGGCCAGTCGACCCTGACGTGCGCTTGGGTCACTGCGGATGCGCGCTCGGCGCGATTCAGCGGACGCACGGTCGTTCAGACGGGAATGCCGCTTCGCCTCCGTAGGGGCGGACGCACGGGCCCCATTCGACGAATTCTCGTCATGTCCAACTACGCGCACCGCGACCAGGAAGTTCGCGGGTGTTTCCCGAACGAACCCCTCCAAGAGGAGCTCCTCGACATCGTCCCCAGGCTAAGGGCGCTCGTTGGTGAGGAGCTCCAGTTTCGTTGGCGACCGCATCCCGCTGACCTGCCGCACGTGCTCGAGCGAACGCGCGCGCTCATCGGGCTTGACGCCGTCACTGTATCCCGGGGATCTCCTCTCGCGGAGGATGCGGATTGGGCCGACCTGATTGTGACGAGCCAATCCACTGCGCTCATCGAGGTGCTCTTCATCGGAGTTCCGGTCTTCGTGCACACCGTCCCCGACCTCCGAGATCTTCCGCTCATGGACTACCTGCATCCTGCACGACAGTTTTGGCGGGCTCCCGAAGGAGCACGCATGATCGCTCGCTTCATGGAGCGAGATGCCCTCGGCCCTGATCGCCTCGCGCCCGAGCACCGCGCGCTCGTGATGTTGTTCGGCCCGACGGGCGAGCCGGTTCCCATGCACGAGTTCTTTGGCGGTCGCGCGACGCGCGCGTTGCCCGGCGGCGTTAGCGGGGAGCCGGATCGGCTTGTTCAGTCACCCAAATCGTATACTCATGACGGGGATGAAGTACCTGGATCTGACGAGCGCGTTTGAGGTCTACGCGGCGGGCGGCAACGTCAGCGAGCACCTGCGCGCGAAGATGGATGCATCTGGAAATACCGAAGCGATCGTCGAAATCGTCTACGATCTGCAGGCAGGCTTCTACGTCGCGTTCGCAGAGCGCGAGCCGGCTGTTCAGTCGGCGTACTCGGCGGACGTCGCAGCCGTCCTGAAGCCGCTGATGGCGGGCGCCGATAGCGTGCTTGATGTCGGCACGGGAGAAGCGACCACGCTCGCGCGTGTCGCGCCGGTCTGCTTCGCGGACGCGTCGCGCGTGCTCGCCTGTGACATCAGCTGGTCGCGCTTGCACGTCGCCCGCGGACACGTCGACAGGCAGCTCCCGGCGCCGCTCGCACAGCGAATCGAGCTGTTCGTCGCGAGTCTGTTCGCGCTCCCGCTGCGATCGAAAAGCGTCGACGTGGTCTGGACGTCCCATGCCCTCGAGCCCAATGGGGGTCGCGAGCGTGGCGCCCTGGCGGAGCTCTTTCGCGTCGCGCGCCGCTGGGTCTGCCTTTTCGAGCCGAGTTGGGAGCAAAACTCGGACGAGGGGCGGCAACGCATGGAGCGCCTTGGCTACGTTCGCGATCTCCCCGGCGTCGTCGCAAGCCTCGGTGGCGTCGTGGAGGCGCGTGTCCCGATCGTGCATTCGTACAATCCGTTGAATCCAACCGTGGCGCTTGTCATCCGGCCTCCCGCGAGCGCCGAGGCATTGACGGAACCCACCGACGAGATTTGGGCGTGTCCGGCGACCGGCAAGCCGATCGTCCCGTTGGAGGACGTCCTGTATTGCGCGAACGCCGGCCTAGCCTACCCACGACTCCGAGGCATCCCGGTCTTGCGAGAGGAAGCGGCGATCCTTGCGACGGCACTTCGGCTCGAGCTGCAACCGAAGAGGTAGGGGCCGTCGCCGTGGCAGCGCGCCGAGCACGGCAGAGGGAAACTGCGCGGCGGCCTTGATGGGCTCGGCCCTCGGATATAGACCTTGGTCGCCATGGACGCTCCGGCACTCTTGACCGCTTGTTTCCCAGACCCTCTGACCGTTGAGCGAGACGTCGCGCGCGAGGGCTTCGCGATCTACGAGGGCGCCATAGATCCCGCCGCCCTCGAGGAGATGAAGGCGTTCTGGCGTGCCTACTTCTCAGATCAGAGCCCCAAGCAGCGAGTGATCCGCGGAAACATGCGCCTCGGGGAAGAGAACCTCTACGGATTCAGCGACAACCCCGAGAACTGCCTCTATCGCGATATCGACTTCCTCTGGAATCGCCCGACCCACGCTCCGACACGCGAGCTCGGCGAGCAGATCCACCGCATCAGGAACCAGGCGCAGCACTTGGACGCCGATGCCGGCTTCGCATACCGGGCCGATTGCTACGGGATCTACATCTCGACCAGTTGCTACCCTGTCGACAGTGGCTGGATGCGCGTGCATTCCGACGGCCATCAGGAACAACCCATTTTGCAGTACATGGCGCCGATTACCCACAAGGGCGTCGACTACGACGATGGCGGGCTCTTCCTCCACCGCGCCGACGGAACAAAGGTGGACGTCGACGCGCGCATGCCGCCCGGGAGTGTGGTGTTTTTCGACGGAAGGCTCCGACACGGGGTCGACACCATTCGAAGCCGCCAGAGCGTCGGCAGGATCGCGTCTTTCGCGATCACTACGTTCTTCAAGACTCGCGCTGGGCTGCCGGACTTCCTCCGGAGGGCCGAAGACGCTTACTTCTCGGCGGGGGAGCGTTTCGCGCGGCTCCGCGGCCGGGTCGTCAAGCCTGCATACTGAAGCGGCCTCAGGGTCGGGGCGTCGAGACATGGCCAAGATCCTGTTCGTCGTGAACAATCCCGATTTTTTCGTCTCCCACCGACTGCCGATCGGTGTGGCGGCGCTGGCACGAGGTCACGACGTCCACGTTGCGGCGGCTGACGGGGACGGCGTGACGGCCATCGCGCGCGAGGGAATGACCTTTCACCGCATCCCCCTCCGCCGAAGCTCTGCGCGTCCGTGGGAGGAGCTGCTCAGCGTCCGCTCGCTTCTTCGGCTCTACAGGACGCTCGAACCGGACCTCGCCCATCACGTCACGATCAAGCCGGTGCTCTACGGAGGCCTGGCGAGTCGTCTCTGCGACGTCCCGGCAGTCGTACACGCGGTGAGTGGGCTGGGTTACGTGTTCCTCTCGCGAGGGCCAGTCGCCAGCGCCCGTCGCGTCGTGGCGCGCGCCGCGTATCGTGTGGCGTTCCGTCACCGTAACGTCCGCGTCATATTCCAGAACGAGTTCGATCGCGCCGCGTTCGTCGATCGCGGTCTTGTGCGCCCAGACGACACGGTCCTGATACGGGGGTCAGGCGTAGACCTCTCTCTCTTCCGGCCGGGACCGGAGCCCGAGGGGGTCTTTACCGTGGTTTTCCCGGGGCGGATGCTCGTCGACAAGGGCGTGCGTGAGCTAGTTCAGGCGTCGCGGTTGTTACGAGCGCGCGGCGTCGTCGTGCGCATTCGACTCATCGGTCCGACCGATCGCGGGAACCCCGCGACCATCAACGAGGCGGAGCTGCGCCGCTGGGAGCGCGAGGGGCTCGTCGACTGGTTGGGCGAGCGAACGGACATGCCCGAGCAGCTGCGGTCCGCACATGCGGTGTGCCTGCCTTCGTACCGTGAGGGACTCTCGAAAGCGCTCATCGAGGCAGCGGCCGCCGGCAGACCGATTGTCACGACGGATACGCCCGGCTGCCGCGACGTCGTGCGCGACGGCGAAAACGGGCTCCTCGTGCCCATCAAGGACCCCGAAGCGATTGCTCGGGCGCTGGCCCGGTTGGCCGACCACCCCTCTCTGCGGGTTGCGATGGGCGCGCGAGGTCGGGACATCGCGGTCGCCGAATTCTCGGTGGGGAGCGTGGTCGACCAGACGCTCAGGATGTATGAGCAGCTCCTGGCGCGAAGCAGTCGCAGGCGCTGAAAACGTGCACCACGAAAGCGCGGCCGGGAATTTGCCTCGAGGAGCTGGAAATCCGCCTCGATGAGGGGTAGACAGGGCCGTTCGCCCCTGCGCTGAATGCCTTTCCTGTTCAGTGCCACTAAGGGTCGACGGAGGCATTCGTGGAGAAGCAGAAGATTTTCATCTCCGGAGTCGCAGGCTTTCTCGGAAGCCACCTCGCGGACGCCTTCCTCGCAGACGGTCACCAAGTGGTCGGCTGCGACAACATGATCGGCGGCTATCTCGACAACGTGCCCTCGAACGTCGAGTTCTATCAGTACGACTGCAACGACGTCGGCAAGCTGAAAGAGCACATGAAGGGCGTGGACATCGTCTACCACTGCGCCGCGACGGCCTACGAGGGCTTGTCCGTGTTCTCGCCGCACATGATCACGCAGAACATCGTGACCGCGTCGACCGGCATGATCTCGGCGGCCGTCTCCAACAAGGTGCGCCGCTTCGTGATGTGCTCCTCGATGGCCCGGTACGGCACGAACAAGGTGCCCTTCACCGAGGACATGACGCCGAAGCCGCAGGACCCGTACGGGATCGGAAAGTACGCCGCCGAGCTCATGCTTCAGAACCTCGCCGAGGTCCACGGCATGGAGTGGGTTATCGCCGTCCCGCACAACATCGTCGGCCCGCGGCAGAAGTACGACGATCCTTACCGCAACGTCGCGAGCATCTTCATCAACATGATGCTGCAAGGTCGCCAGCCGTACATCTACGGCGACGGCCACCAGAAGCGCTGCTTCAGCTTCATCACCGACGACGTCGCGCCGCTCAAGCAAATGGCTCTCGACGACGCGTGCGTCGGTCAGATCATCAACATCGGTCCGGACGACGAGTTCGTGACGATCAACGAGCTGGCGGAGCTCACCGCCAAGCTCCTCAACTTCAAGCTCGACATCACGTACACGCGCGGGCGCCCGCAGGAGGTGTTCCTCGCCAACTGCTCCGCGGACAAGGCGCGGCGGCTCCTCAACTACAAGCCGAAGATCAAGCTCGAGGACGGCATGAGGAACATGATCGACTGGATCCGCTCACGCGGCGCACGGCCGTTCAAGTACCACCTCGATCTCGAGATCATCAACGAGAAGACGCCGGACACGTGGTCGAAACGACTCTTCTGAACGAGGCGACGCAACGTCCGCTGCGGCTCCTCGTCCTCACGCCGAAGCCGAAGGGTGTCTCGCCAGGTCAGCGTTTTCGACTCGAGCAATGGGCGCCGCGGGTTGCGGCGCGGCGCGGAATCTCGCTCGACTTCCTGCCGTTCGAGTCGCCCGGTCTCACGAGGGTCATTTATCAGCGCGGTCGCTACGTCGAGAAAGCTGCGCGCGTGTCGTTCGACTTCGTGCGGCGTGCTGCAGCCGTCGCGCGCGCCCGTCGATACGATGGCGTCATCGTTTACCGCGAAGCCGCGCTCCTCGGTCCCGCGATCTACGAACGACTGCTGGCGCTGCTCGATGTTCCATTGCTCTTCGATTTCGACGACGCGATCTGGGCTGAAGGCCCTGGGAATGGGCCAAACGGCCTCTTCACTAAGCTCCATTTTTGGGGAAAGACGGCGACCATCTGCCGTCTCGCGAGCGGCGTCTTGGTGGGGAATGCGTACCTCGCGGACTACGCGAAGCGCCACAACGATGCGAGCCGCGTCTTCGTCGTCCCGACGAGCATCGAGCTAGAACGGTATCCGGTTCAGCCTGAGCTCAAGGACGACCGCACGTTCGTTATCGTATGGAGCGGCTCGACGTCCACGCTGCCCCACTTCGAGCACGCGCGCGCTGCGCTCGAACAGCTCGCACGACGGCGGCGCCTCGTCGTGAAAGTGATCTGCAATCGCGCACCGGACCGCCCCATCGCGGGCGCGGAAAACGTCTTCGTACCGTGGTCGGAGAATGGCGAGGCGGAGAACATCGGCGCCTCGCACGTCGGTATTATGCCGTTGCCGGACGATGTGTTCACGCGAGGGAAGTGCGGACTCAAAGCACTCCAGTACATGGCGACGGGCCGCCCGGTCGTCATCGCGCCGGTTGGGATGAACAAGGATCTCGTCGAGCACGGAGCGAATGGCTATCTGGCGGGAACGACTGAGGGGATGGTCGAAGCGCTCGAGCAGCTCGCGCGTTCACCGGAACTTCGCGGAAAGATCGGCGCCGCGGGGCGCGCCACTGTCGAGCAGCGCTACTCCGCGGAGGTGGTCGCCGATGTCTTCGCGAGCGCCGTACGACAGGCGATCACGTAGGCGCGCGATCGCTTTCAGGTCTCTTCGGCCGCCACGGAGTGGGTGTGATCTTCCCCGACCGGCTCCTCCGATTCGCCTTCGTTCGAAGACGACTCACGCCTACGACTCAACGCGGCCAACGTGCCCGTGAAGAGCACGATGGGCAGCCGTTGACGCACGGTGAGGCCGATGTTCGCGATGCCGAGAGCGTACATCACGGTGGTGGGCACGATGAAGACGAGGAACATCAAGAGCCGCACCTTGTCGGTCCGAAAGAGGTGGCGCCCGGCCTTTACGGCGCGGAAGATGAGGTAATACCAAATGAACGCGTCAATCTTCCCGATCTGAAAGCCGACGCTGCCCGACTGCCAAAAAAAGGGCGCAAAGATCGTGTAGGCGAGCTTGAGCGGAAGGGCACTGTACGGGTTCCCCCCGTCGTCGAACGCCACGCCGGAGCCGTGCCGACTATTCGCCTCGAGGACCGCGCGGCTCGTACCCAACTCCAAGGTCGATGTGAACCTCTCGCTCGCCTGGTCGAACGCGTGGGTGTAACTCGCGAGAAAAATTCCCCCAGCGATCAGCAAGAGCGCGGCCATCAGCGGCCGCGTCGGCGACTTCGTGTTCAGTCCGGAGATGCCGACGAGAAGAGGACCAATGGTGACGAAGACCAGATAGAAGCGCACGTACCAAAGCGGGATCAGTGACATGATTCCGATGACCACGTGCAGGACGGAGAACTTGCGCGAGAGGCGAAATGCGCTGCCGACCGCGCCCACGACGAAGAACGCCACGAGGCCGTCCTTGTACATCTCGGAGGTGTACATGAGGAACGCCGGGCCAAAGAGGAGGAGCACAAGCACCCGGGCGGCGAAGGCTTCGTCGGCGCCATACTCCAACGCGAGCCTGTAGAGGTTGAAGCACGTCAGGCAGGCGGCCAGTGCAACAACTGCGGTGCAGCCCACGCGCGTGGGTCCGCCGTTGATAAAAAATACGAGGCCGAACAGGTTCGCAGGCAGGGACGTCTCGCCGATTTCTGGGAACTGCTCTTGGCCAATGTATTCGACGCCGGAGTGTTCCCAGATCAGCTGGACCGTCGTTGCCCATTCCTCGTAGTACATGTTGTCGCCACCGATGCCGTGGCTGAAAAACGGGATGTCGCGGATGAACGTCTGGAGGACGATCCGAAGCGCGTAGCCCGCCATGAGGATCCCCACGGCGATGTTCTTTTGCCGTGGGTCGACGGTCGCGACCGACGAGACGGTCGCGTACAACACGACGCCAAGGGCGATGGTGAGGAAGATGCCAAACATTGAGAATTCTTCCCCACTGCCGGTGCGCGGCACCCCCCACGAATTCAGGCGGGCACGGCGGATCTACGCGATTAATGGGGGTCGCGCAATCGAACGAATGTTCTGAGGCGCCGAAGCCACAAGGTGCGGTATGCCCGCGGGACCTATCGTGCCGCAGGACCCGCCGCCCGCCCATTCCCCGGATCGCTCCGTCGCCGTCGATCTCTTACGCGGCCTCGCGGTCCTCATGGTGATGATCGCCCACCTGCCGTTCTCTCTGGCGGGAATGGAGGGCGGAGGGGGGGCGGTCTTTCCGCCGCGATGGCTCGCCGACGCCATGGCGCACGGTCACTACGGCGTACAGCTGTTTCTCGTGATCTCCGGGTACTGTATTCACACGCGGTGGGCGCGCCGGGGAGACAAGACCCTGACCGTGCCGTTCGTCGCCTTCTGGAAGCGGCGCCTGGTGCGGCTATACCCGCCTTACATCGTCGTCGTGATCGGCTCCGTCGCGCTCACGCTCGTCGGGGGCCGATTCACCGGTGTCGCGCTCGACCGGTACCAACTCGCCACGGATCTCGTGCTGCTCGCCCTGCTCGCGCAAAATCTCAACGATGCCGGTACGCGAATCGGCAACCCGCCCCTGTGGTCCCTCGCGCTCGAGGAGCAGCTCTATCTGCTCTATTTCCCGCTCCTGGCGCTTCGTCGGCGGCGCGGCTGGGTGGGTACCCTCGCGCTGGTCCTCGTAGTAAACGCGGCGTGGCTCGCCGCGATTGGATTTCTACCGCGGTCCTACGTCATCATGTGGACGTCCGTGGCGCCGGCGTACTGGTTCGCGTGGACTCTTGGCGCGCTCGCCGCCGAGTCGCATCGCGGCATCACGAAGCTGCCGGAGTGGTCCAGCTCGTTGTCCTTGTTCCTCTGCGCGGTCGTCGCCGGCGCGCTCTTGCCCCAGCCGCTCCAGTCGTTCGTCATCACCGCGTCGTTCTTCGTCCTCCTACACTGGGTTCTGCGGCTGGAAATGCGCGGCGCCTTGGCCCGCATGACCTGGGTTCGGCCGCTCGTGCGCCTCGGAGAAATCAGCTACGGCGTCTACCTCGTTCACAACGTCGCGTTCATTGTCAGCAAGCGCGTCATGGTCAGCCTCGGCGTTCCAACCTTGTTGGTTCTCGGTCTGCGCTTTGGCGCGGGCCTCTTGGCCGGGTACATTCTCTACAAGGTCGTGGAGGTGCCGTTCCTCCGCCGGGCACAGCGCATCAGGGTTCCCCTCGTGGCGGCGCGAAACGACGCGGGCGCAGCGGTCCTTTCTGAGGTGAATAAAAATTGAAATATTGTCGATATTTACGGGCGGTCTGTGCCGCCGCGTCGGGTGGTCGAAGTGCGTGATCAAAACCCGGTGAACCGCGCTTGCGACCGCGGCACCAAAGGACTAAACGCATGGCCATGCTCGCCGGGGTAATTGACTCGCGAGGCACCCGTGCGGTGTCGGACGCCAACGCGGAGTTGGTTCGCGTCTTCCGGTCCGAGCCTGACAAGCGCGCCGCGCATCGTCGCGCGGCGGTCGTTTTGGAACAGGTGTCGCGTGAGCCGGCCTTCCTGACGGGAGCGCTCGCGGCGCACCTGAACACGCCTGGCTCACTGGACGCGCGGAATTATCCGGTCGTGTCGCTGAAGCCGATGACCAACCCGTATTTCGAGATGGCCATCAACTGCTGGATCCCGCTGCCGACCGCCGAGACGCACGTCACGACCAAGTGCATCCACCACCACGGGACGCTCCTCCTTTCGACCGCAACCATCTTTGGCCCGGGCTACGAGCACTGGCTCTTCGAGCGCCCGGTGGCCATCGACGAACAACTCGAGCTCTTCGATCTACGCCTCCTCGAGCGCGCGCCACATCCGCTTCATCACGTCGCCTTCGTCGACACGTGGCTCCCCCACGTCCCGATGTACCCCAGCGAGCTGACGGTCACCGCGGCCCTGTGGAGCGGCAGCGCGCCGACGACGTGGAAGGATTTCGTCAAACGCATCCCCGCGCTGAAGAAGAACGAGAAGCGCTTGCGCGCAGCGGCGCAGCGGCTCGGCCTCACGAAGCACCTGGACGTGAAGGTGGTCGAGTACTTCGACTACTTTCCGGTGAAGGGCGGCTTCCAGGCGATGAAGGATCGCCAGGAGTTCGCTCTAGGCCCGAACGGCGATCATCTGATGAGCCTCTTCCACGTGATCCAGCGCACCGGCAACGCGCACCTCGCGCCGCTCCTGCGGGAGCGCCTCGAGCACGCGCTCCCTGCCACGCGCGCCGCCGCCGCTCCGCTCCTCGACGACCTCGCCCGCGAGCGTCCCATTTGGGGCTACCTCTCGGAGGGGCACTTCAACATCCCTTTCGCAAATTTCACGAAAACCGAGATCGAGCACGCCCTCCGCGCGCTCCCGCCGAGAGAGTCCAATGGCCGCAGACTCGCTGCCACGCCGAATCATCAAGCGCATCCTGGCACCCATCCTGACTGAACAGAGCTACGGCCTGTTTCAGACGATGGCGATGAGCTGGGACATTCGCTCCGGCTCCTGGACGGAGCCCGAGCTCGATCTCGTCGCGCCCGCCGTGCGCCCCGGCGAGACGGTGATCGACGTCGGCGCCAACTATGGCCTCTACTCGTACCACCTGTCTCGCGCGGTCGGCCCGAGCGGCAAGGTCTACGCGTTCGAGCCCGTGCCGTTCACGGCAGCCACGTTCCGGCGCGTCGCCAAGGTGCTTCGCTTCGGGCAGGTCGAGCTGTTCGAGAAGGCGGTCGGCGACAAGGCCGGTACACTGGCGTTGACGGTGCCCATCAGCGAGTCGGGGAGCATCATGGCGGGCGTCGTGCACAGCGCGGCCCGCAACAACGAGCGACCCGGCAAGACGCAGCACGCCCGCTTCGAACGCAGCAAGGAGATCACGTGCGACGTCGTCGTGCTCGACGATGTCCTTGCTCCACTCACCACCGCGCGCGACGTCAGCCTGATCAAGTGCGACATCGAAGGGGCTGACTACTTCGCGCTCAAAGGAGCAGCGAAGATCATCGAGGCCAACCACCCCACGGTCATCTGCGAGATCAACCCGTGGTTTCTCGAGGGGCTGGGGCTCAAGGTGCAGGACCTCGTGGGGTTCTTCACGGAGCGCGGCTATCGCCTTTACGCCTACCAGGGCCGTCGACTCGTACCCACGGCGGTCGCGGATGTCGTGGAGGACAACTGGGTGTTCGTGCACCCGTCGCGCGCCGATCGCCTCTCGTCGGTTCTGCCCGGCGTGGCGTGACCGACTGGCGCACAGCAGTCCACCGCGATGCGCGCTCTGACGCTGCCGCGCCCAGCGCTGCGCAGCGTGACGCGCGGCGCGCGGTGGTGTTCATTACGTACAATGGCGTGCTGGATCCGCTCGGCCAGAGCCAGATCCTCCCCTACCTCGAGCGGTTGAACCGCGACTGGCGAGTTCACATCCTGAGCTTCGAGCGACGCGACAAGCTCGCCGATGAAGGCGCGCTCACGTCGATGACACGGCGGCTCGCCGAGCAGCGCATCGGGTGGATTCGGCTTCGCTACCACAGCCGCCCGAGCCTCCCCGCGACCACCTACGACATGCTGAGCGGTGTCATCGCGCTGCGACGTCTCATGATGCGCGAGCAAGTCGGACTCTTTCATGCGCGCGGCTACGTTCCGATGGAGATCGCCACCAACGCGTCCAGGAGCATGCCGAAGCTGTTCGATGTTCGCGGGCTCCAGGCGGAGGAGTACGTCGACGGCGGCGTTTGGAGGGAAGGGGAGCTCAAGTGGCGACTCGCCAAGCGCTCCGAGCGACGTTTTTTCCGTCGAGCGTCCGGTGCCGTTGTGCTCACGCAGGCGATTCGGCCATACGTGGTGGGGCGGTTCGGCGAGGTGCGCGCCGACACTCCGCCGGTCGCGGTGGTCCCGTGCTGTGTCGACCTCGCGCGATTCCGCTTCGATGCAACCGCGCGTCGCGCGATTCGGGCGGAGCTAGGCGTCGACGACGAGACCCGGGTCTTCATCTACTCGGGCAGCCTAGGCACCTGGTACTTGGCCGACGAGATGGCGCGGCTTGTGCGCGCCTTCGCCGCGCAAAAAGGCGAAAAGACATTCTTGCTCTGGGTCGTGAACAACGACCGCGCGCTGGCAGAAGCGGTCAGCCAACGCGCGGGCCTGTCGCCCGGCTCCTACGCGATTACCTCGTCCACGTCGGAGAAGATGCCCGCGTGGCTTTCAGCAGCGGACGTCGGGTTGGCGCTCATCAAGCCTTGCTTTTCGAAGCGAGCGTCTTCCCCGACGAAGTACGGCGAGTACCTCTCCGTCGGCCTCCCCATCGTCATTGGCCGCGATGTGGGGGACGGCGCAGCGATCGCGGCGAAGGGGGGAGCTGTGGCGGTTGGCGAAGTCCTGGACGACACCGCGATGGCGCGTGCCGTCGATGATCTCGCCCTGTTGCTCGACAAGCCCCGCGCTCACTTCCGCGCGCTGGCCGAATCTTTGTTCGACGTCGATCGCGTCGCGCTGCCGGTCTATCGTGATCTCTACGAAAGGCTCGTGGCCCGATGAACGGCGACTCGCACGGCGCTCGTCAGACCCCTGTCGCGGGCGCGACGGTCTAGGTCATGTGTGGCATCTTCGGCGCAGCGTTCGTCGCGGACGAGGGGCGGGTCGACGTCGGGGCCGCGCTTCGCGCGATCGCCTATCGCGGCCCGGACGCGTCGAAGGTGCATCGCGCGCCTGGGATCGTCTTTGGCCACAACCGGCTCGCCATTCTCGACCTCTCCCCGGAGGCGGACCAGCCGATGACGAGCCCCGAGGGGGACGTCACGCTCGTCTTCAACGGCGAGATCTACAACCATCACGAGCTTCGCGCGGAGCTCGTCGGGCGCGGGCACACGTTCCGCACACGTTCGGACACCGAAGTGATCGTCGAGGGGTACCGAGCGTGGGGCGACGGCGTCGTCGGTCGCCTCGACGGCATGTTTGCGTTCGGACTCTTCGACGCGCGCGCGCGGCGCGTCGTCCTCGCGCGTGACCGTGCTGGAAAGAAGCCGCTCTTCTACGCCTTGAGCGGCGACGGTTTGCTCTTCGGCTCGGAGGCGAAAGCGCTCTTCGCGGCGGGTTTCCCCCGGGCCGTGGATCCGTCATCGTTTTCGCTGCTCCTCTCGCTCGGCTACACGCCCGCGCCTCGAACCATGTACAAGGGCGTCGCCGAGCTCCTCCCGGCATCGATGCTGACTCTCCAACCGGGCAGCGCCCCCGTCGTCACGCGGTACTGGCGGGCCCCGTTCGCCGAGCCTCGTCTCGAAGTCTCCGCCGCCGACGCCACCACGCGCGTGCGTGATCTGGTGACTGCGGCGGTGGTGCGACGCCTCGAGGCGGATGTGCCCCTTGGCGCGTTCCTTTCGGGCGGCATCGACTCGACGATCGTGGCCGGTATCATGGCCCGTCACTCGGGTCGCCGCGTACGCACCTTCTCCATTGGGTTCGCAGGCGACGCGCGCTTTGACGAGACGCGCTATGCGCGCATCGCCGCGCGGGCGTTCGACACGGAGCACACGGAGTTCACGTTGCAGCCATCGAGCTTCGACCTTGTCGGACGCCTCGTCGAGCTCTATGACGGCCCGTTCGGCGACTCGTCCGCGATCCCGACGTCGATCCTGTCGCAGTTGACGAGGCAGCACGTCACCGTCGCGCTCTCGGGGGACGGCGGTGACGAGCTCTTCTGCGGCTACAACCGGTTCCTCGCGGCGGAGGCCGAGGAGCGCGTGCCGATGGCCGTACGGAGGGCCGCAGGCGCGCTCGCGCGGCGCGCTGCGACGGTCGGCGTCGGCAAAGAGGTGGCACGCGCGGCGCGCATGTTGGGTCGGGCGGCCACGCCTCTGCCCGAGCGCCTGCTCGCGTGGGCGTCGTTTTTCGCCGGCGATCTGACCGGTCTTTTTCGCGTGGACGTCGCGGCCGCGATGGATCTCGACGAGGCGTCCGCGTATTCGCGCAGCGTGCTCGCGCACACGGCCGGAGCGCCGGTGATGGCGCGGATCCTGGCTCACAACTTCGACACGTACCTCGCGTACGACCTTCTGACGAAGAGCGATCGCGCCTCGATGCT
The DNA here is from genome assembly GCA_038231275.1 of Polyangiales bacterium. Lineage (GTDB taxonomy): Bacteria > Myxococcota_A > Polyangia > Polyangiales > Polyangiaceae > JANYHK01. The sequence continues at coordinate 15,689 of JBBRLQ010000016.1, read as the reverse complement.
CCACAGCCTGGAGCTCCGGTCACCGTTCCTCGACACTGCGCTCGTTGAGTATGCCGCGCGGCTCCCCGCCCGTTTGCTGCGTCGCGGAACGCAGACCAAGTGGATCCTGCGCCGCGCGTTTCGCGATTTGCTCCCCGAGCCGATTCTTCGTAGGCCGAAGATGGGGTTCGGCGTCCCTCTCGGCGCGTGGTTCCGCGGGGATCTCAAACCGTATCTCCTCGATCACTTTGGCCCTCGCGCCGAGATCTTCGACTATCTCGACTACGCGTTCGTATCGCGCCTCCTCACCGACCATTTCGATGGGCGCAGTGACCACGGCCATCGCATCTGGCTGCTGCTCACAACGCAGCTCTGGCTGAAGCAGCTGGCGACGCAACGCACCACCACGGATGGCGCATCCCGCGTCCCACCAAACGTCGGGTCACGCGCGCTGTCCACGTAAGGCCGACGACGCTACTCTCCGGGCGTCTGGGCGACGACCACTCCGCGAGCGCTGTCGGAAGACGCGTCTCCAGTGGGTTCGGACGGGGGCGGCTCAGGTTCGCCTCCGCCCGGGAGCGCAGAGCGGTGCACCCAGCCGCGCCAATGGAGGAAGCGTCGTACCCCGTGGCGCAGCCCACGCAGCGCTAGGAGTGTCGCCGCGATCAGCCCCCAGGCCGTCGCCTTCATCGCATGCGGGTTCTCGCCCCAGTAGGTCAGCGGTCCCAGGGTCATCTTCGTCCGCTTGAACAGGAACCCGAGTTGGAGGCGGCGCAGGTTCAGCGTCGAATAGTCGTCGTAGACGTGACGGCTCATGAGCGAGTCGATCGTCTCGAGATCCGCGACCGAGGGCACTCTCAGCGAGTCGACGATGACGTCATCGCCGGCGCCGAGATTGACGTAGGCAACGACGTGCGGCTCCTTGCTGAACAAGTTCAACCGTGCTGCGGGGATTCCGGCTGGCTGCGCGAGATTGATGAAGGCCCGAGAAACCTCGCCGCAGAAGCCGAGCCCCGATTGCAACGTCTCGGCCGCGGTAGCGCGAAGAAACGGCCGGTCGTCCCCCATGGGGGCCCCAATGTGCGTTACGTTCGCGCGTAAATAGTCTCGGATCGCCAGCGTCTTCTCCCGCGGCGTTCGCGCGTTTGCGTCGGCGACGATTTTGGCCGAGAGCTGCTCGACGAAGACCGTCTCGCGGTGCTGCCAAAATGCCTCGACGCAGCAAATGGAGGCAGCCACGATAACGATCATGGTGCGCAGGTGCCGCATACGGCTCCGAAAACTACTGAGCGCTACGACCACCGGGAAAACTCCCAAAACCCCCGTGCGGGGCACGCGGCCCCATCCGACAGGGGTCCATACCGCCATAAAATCCCACTGATGCCTAGACTCAATCGCTGCATTTACAAAAGGCCTCACGCCTCTGAGTCATTTCAACGAGTCCCCACCAAGTTGATGGGTCGCCGCATGAGGAAGCTCCACTCACCGATTCCCTCTGCCCTCAGTGCGCGCTCACACTCGGCGGGGGTCATCGGCTCGTCATAACGAGGTGCGAGCATGTCGAACGTGTCGAGGAGGGCCTCGTCGTACCGCTGCTGTTCGCTGAAGTCGCCGCGCTCGACGTAGTTGGCCACGGGCAGGACGAAGCGACTGACTTTTCCCACGACCGGCAGCCGGTAGAGGACGTTCGTGAGTGGGAACAGGACGGGCATCGTGTTCTCGAGCCAGCGAACGAGCCGCTCCTGGGGCACGCGCTTCGTGATCGGACGAACGAGGTATTTGCCGGCCAACTTCGTCCAGGGGCGGCGCGCATAGATCGCGAACGCGAACTCGCCGCCCTTGCGCACGCAGCGGACCACCGCGCGAATGGCGGCCTCCCGATCCGGCGTGTGCTGGATGACGCCGAGCGAGTAGGCGAAGTCGAACGCACCTTCCTTGAAAGGTGGCGCCAGCATGTTGGCCTGCACGACGTCGATGTTGGGAAAGCGCGCGAGCGTCTTGGCGGTCGCCTCGACGGCCGACGAAAGATCGAGCGCGACCAGGTTGGCGCCACGTTCGGCAGCGATCTCTGCGAAGCGACCCGCGCCGCATCCTGCATCGAGGACCCACTTGCCGCGCAAGGTGTCGGCCGTCCAGCGCGCCTCGGTGTCGAAGCGCTTCCTAGAGACGCCGGCGCGCGTCTCGCTGTCGATCTGGACCGTGCGGTACCGATTCCATTGAAACCCGAAGGTCTCCGCGTAGTTTTCCTTGGGAACGAAGCGCGGAATTCCCCGGATGATCGGGTACCGCGTGCCGGTCTTCGTCGAGACGAGGTCTCCCTCCTCGATCACCGTGCCGCTGCCGCGACGGGCCTCGAGCTCGAGCGCGGCGCCGGTCTCAGGCTCCGCGAGTAGGTTCAGTAGTTCTTCGCGCATCTTGAAGCAGCTCCTCGTGACGTCGTGACTCGATGAGAAAGCGTGAGCATCAGGCTGCGCCTGCGCTCTCGTGAATTGCTGAAGGGCTTGGACGCAGCGGAGTCGTGCTCCTCGTTCCGAGCGCGCGGCGCAGCCCGTCGGGGCCGTCACCGAGCACGACCTCGCTCCACGCCGCCAGGGCGAACGCGTGCCACAGGATCTGCGGATCGCGCGCGAGCCAGGTGCGCCAGCGGCCGTCGCCGAGCTCCGTGCTCGAGAGAAGGCCGAGCGCATCGAGCCGGCCCGCATCGAAGAGCGCGTCGCATGCAGGCGCGAGGCTTTGGCCGAGCCAACGCTCGACGGGAACGCTGAAGCCTTGCTTCTTCCGCCTCGCGAGGCGCTCGCCGAAACGCCGTTGGAACAGCGCGCGGAGCACCTCCTTCCCGTTCGTGCCCAGCGTAAAGCGCGACGGCAGGCCGACGCCGGCCTCGACGACGCGATGGTCCAGGAACGGGACGCGGACCTCTAGGTGGCACGCCATGCTCGCGCGGTCGACCTTCGTGAGCATGTCGTTAGGCAATGGGCTCGACAGATCGCTCGAGAGCGTGCGCGCGAGCTGCGAGGGACCGAGGCCGTCGAACCGGTGGACGGCACGCTGAAAGAGTCGCTCGGCCGACGAGGTACCGGCGATGAGCGGCGCGGTCCGGGCAAGCGACGCGACCTGCGTGAGCGCTGCGTACGCGACGGCATCGGTTCCCGTCAGTCCGCGCGCGGCGCGCCGCGCGACGCGGAGGACATCTGTCCATCCGCGCGAGCGATCCGTGCGCGAGGGGAGGGCGGAGAGCGCGGCGGCAAGCCCATCGCGGAGGCGCGGCACGCGTGCCAAGGCACCGCGGAGCGCGATGATGCGATGCTTCTTGTACCCGGCGAACACCTCGTCCCCGCCGTCGCCAGCGAGCGCCACCTTGTGACCACTTGCCACTTTCTGCGAGAGAATGAACGTCGCCAGGTTGGACGAGTCTCCGAACGGCTCGTCGTACGCGAGCAATGCATCCGCGAGCGACGACTGCAGGCGTCGCTCGTCGAGAATCTCGACGTCGAGCTCCATCCCCAGGCCCTTGGCAACCTCCCGCGCATGCGGCGACTCGTCGAAGCGCGGATCCGCGAAGCCGATGCTGAACGCGCGAATCGGCCGCGACGAAGCCTTCGACGCGTACTCGCACACCAGTGACGAGTCGATCCCGCCGCTGAGGAACGCGGCGATCGGCACGTCGCTCTCGAGGTGCTCGGTGACGGCGCGACGGAGGAGCGGCTCGACGAAATCACACGCCTCGTCCAAGCTCCGCACGTGCGCGGCATCCGCGGACGGCGTCAGTGACCAGAACTTCTTCACGACGCGCGCATGCGTGGTCAGATCGACCTCGAGGCGGGTCCCCGGCTCGAGTCGTGTGACGCCCTCGTAAATGGTGTCGAGCTCCGGGACATACCCCCACGAGAGCATCGCGTGCGCGGAGGTGAGGCTCGGGCGGAACAGCGCCCCGAAGCCCGGCCGCGACTGCACGTGCTCGAAGCATCGGAGCTCCGATGCGAACGCGAGCTCGCGCCCGGCGTCGGCGATGAAGAGCGGCTTGATCCCGAAACGATCGCGGCTCAGCACGACCCGACGAGCCCGGCGATCATGGATCGCAAACGCCCACATCCCCACCAAGTGCTCCTCGACGCGGGCGCCGTCACGCTCGAAGAGGCGCAGGATCACCTCCGTGTCGCTGCGGGTGCGAAAGCGCACGCCCTGGCCCTCCAGCTCCGCGCGAAGCGCCGGGGCGTTGTATACTTCGCCGTTGTAGACGATCGCGAGATGACCGTCGTCGCTCAGCATTGGCTGGTGCCCATGCTCCACGTCCACGATCGCGAGGCGCGCCATTCCGAGAGCCGCGTCAGCCTCGGCAACGACGCCGCCGCCGTCCGGTCCCCGATGGCGGATTGCGCGGCACATGGCCGTCACGATCGGCTGCACTTGGCGGCTGTCTGCGCCAATGACTCCCGCAATTCCGCACATCCGACCGCTCCTCGTCCGCTTAGGACCGCGCCTCGATCTGGGTCTGCGAGGCGCGGGGCACGGGCTCTACCTCGTGGGCGACTTCGGGGGCGAGAGCGCTACCCACGCGCGTGAGCGCTGCGGCAACGACATCGACGACAATCTGCAGGAGCACTTCACTCTGCGCCGACACGTCGCCGTAGTCGGTCTGCAGCGAGAACTTGAGGGACGCCCGCGCCGCCGACTCCGGGCCGATCGGATACCGCGCCGTCACCACCTCCGAGTCCAGCGCCACTCCCTCCTTCCACCACGACAGCCGCGGCTCCCCCTTCGAGTCCGGCGGCACGATGACTTCGACGGCGACCAGATCGGCCCGCTTCATGACCGACTGGAGCACTTCCCACACGTTCTCTTCCGTGCTGACGTCCGAGAACATGCGCACGAGTTCGGGCATGAGCGCCCGGAGCAGCTCCGCGTCGCGCGTGCGCAGGCGTGCCTTCTGGCGCCTTACCAGGTGCAGGTACTCGAAGTATCCGGCGAAGCGGACGAGGCCGACGAGGACCGCGCTGGCGATCAGCATCGCCAGGCCGGCCTGCCAGCTCTTTCCGAGCGAGACGCCGATGGCGGCCATCGTGAAGATGACGCTGATGCCGTAGAGGATCAGGACCGCGCGGCGGTGCGTGATCCCCATGTCCAGCAAGCGGTGGTGCAGGTGCCCGCGGTCGGGTGAGAAGATCGGGCGCCGCTCGAGGAACCGCCGCACCATCGCGAACAAGGTGTCGAAGATCGGGACGCCGAGCGCGAGGATCGGCACGAGGAGCGAGACCGCGGTCGATGCGGGCTGCATCGAGCCGAGGAGTGATGTCGTCGCAAGTATGAACCCTAGGAAATAGCTCCCCGAGTCCCCCATGAAGATGCGCGCGGGGTTGAAGTTGTAGCAAAGGAAACCCAGCACCGCGCCGAGGGTCGACGCCATGATGAGCGCCACCATGATCGAGCCCGACAGGTAGGCCACGATGAAGTTGGTCAGCGCCGCGAAGAAGACCACGCCCCCCGCGAGACCATCCAGGCCGTCGATGAGGTTGATGGCGTTGATGATGCCGACGATCCAGAGCACGGTGACCGGGAGCGAGAAGATCCCCATCGAGAGATCGCCGAAGATGGGAAGCCGGATGACGTCGATGCGGAAGCCGCACGCAAACGCGAGCACTGCCACGGCCAGGTGCGCGTAGAGCTTGTAGAGGGCGCGGACCCGTCGCGTGTCGTCGAGGACGCCGAGCAGGCACAGCGCGCCGCCGCCCACGAAGAGACCGATCGCGCGGACCGACTGGGCACGGAAGACCATCGCGACGGACGACGACTGCACGAAGAGCAGGCCGACCATCGGCGCGAAAAACGCGAGGCAGATCGCGATGCCGCCAAGACGGGGGATCGTCCTCTTGTGGACGTGACGCCCACCGGGCACCGACACCGCCCCCATGCGAAACGCGAGCCGACGCACGAGCGGCGTGAGCGCCGCGCATACCACCGCGGCGATGACGAACGCGAAGACGAAGGCTTTCATGGAATGCTACGGGCCCGTCTCATTGGTTGCTCGGAGCCGCTCGGCACGTTCACGGCGGCGCGTGAGTAGAGCACACATCCCGCGAAGGTCAAAGGCGAAGCGGTTCGTGGGGATGTGCGAATTACTCAACAATTACAATAAAATGAGCTGACATCTCTGCCGTAACTTCCGGCTCAACGTCGAAGGCTCCCTAGGACAACCCCCGAGGAAACCGCGGGTGCGTTTTTTTGCGGCTGGAATCGGTGTCTCCGTTCCAATCCAGAGTAGATTCAGTAACCCATGCCGCCGGCCGATCCTCGGAAGGACTACCCGGCCGGGTACCTCATCCCGGGCACCGTCTACAAGGTCCTCCGCCACATCGCGACGGGCGGGATGGGCACCGTTTACGACGTCGAGGACACGACCGTCGGCAAGCGCTACGTCCTCAAGACGCTGCACCCCGAGCTGGGCGATAGGCAGGACCTCGCGCGGCGCATGATCAAAGAGGCGCGGATGCTCGCGCAGCTCCATCACCCGAACATCGTCGAGGTGTTCACGGCCGGCATGACGGGCGACGCGCTGCGGCTGCCGTATTACGTGATGGAGCGGCTCGACGGGAGCAGCCTCCGCACCGTGCTCGAGAAGCGCAAGAGCCTCGAGCTCCCGCACGCGTACGAGATCGGGATCGATCTGCTCGACGCGCTCGACTGCGCGCACGACAAGCAGGTGATTCATCGCGACGTGAAGCCGGACAACATCTTTTTGCACCGCGCGCAGAACGGCGCCACGGTGACGAAGCTCCTCGACTTCGGGATCATGCGCGTGCTCGACGGAGCAAAGGGGGAGACGCAGGGGCGATTCCTGGGGACCCTGCGCTATGCGGCGCCGGAGCAGCTACGCGGCGACGACATCGGGCCTCACACGGATCTCTACGCGGCGGGGCTCGTCATCTACGAGATGATCTGCGGGCGCGGGCCGTTCGACGAGGAGCGGGACGTCCATCAGATCGGCAAGGCGCACCTGACGCGCGCTGCGCCGCCGCTCGCGTCGCACGCGAAGGTGGCGGTGCCGCCGGATCTCGAGCGCCTCATCGCGTCGTCGCTGGCGAAGGACTGGCGGATGCGTCCGCGCGACGCGTTCACGTTCGCGAAGGAGCTGCGCGCGTTGGCGCAGGCGCTCAAATCGCCGGCGACGCCGAGCGTGAATCCGACGAGCGCGCCGACCGCCGTGAACGTCCTGAACGTGCCGAGCGCCGCGCAGGTGCAGATCATCGTGAACGGCGGCGCGCACGAGGCTCCGTCGACCGCGGTTGGGATGATCCCGCCGCCGGTGCAAGGGGGCACGCTTCAGGACGCGCCTCCGTCGGCGGCCGCCGCCGCGCAGGCGCATGGGGTCGCGCACGCAAGCACGCTCGCGTCGGCCGGGCTCACCGCGCAGGCGCCGCCGAGCGCGGGGCCGGGGATCGATCGAAAAGCGGCGACGCGGAGCCTCGTCTACGATCACGGGAGCGGTACGCCGCAGCATGGGACCGAGGCGATCACGCCGCCGATCGCGGTGACGCTGAGCGCCGATCCGTACGGCATGACCCAGCAGGCGCTGGAGCCGCCGCCGATGCCGCGGCCGATCGTCGAGGTCGCCCCGATCTCGACGCAAGGGAACTGGCAGACGGATCGCTCGCAGCCTCCGCTGCGGCTCGAGACCACGTCGCCGACCGAGCGGCGCAAGCGCAACATTGTGTTTGGCGTCATCGGGACTGTGCTGGCCGGGGTCGTCGTTGGATCGCTGGCGTTCATCGCGGTGCGTGCGCGAAGGCAAGCAGAGGACGTTGCGCACGCGACGACGCCGCCGCCGACCGCCGTGTCTCCGCCCACGAGCATCCCCTCGGCCGCCGCGGCCGCGAGCGCACCGACGATCGCGACCGCGACGACGATCGCGACCGCGACGACGACCGCGACCGCGACCGCGGCACCTCCGCCTGTTCCGCGACCGCGTCCTTCTCCTCCGCCGCCGCAGCCGAAGAAGGATCCGCCGCCCGCGCCGAAGCCGCTCCCGGCCTCGGGTCTCTAGTTTCTTCGCTCAGGGCTCCGACAGCGCGGTGCTCTCGTCTTCCGGCACCCAGCCGTGCTTGCGAAGAAACACGCGGATCTTTCCGAGCCACTCCGTCGCGTCCATGTGCGCGACGTGCTCTTCGGTCAGCGGCAAATCGGGCAGGTCGTCGCGCACGAGGACGATGCGGGCGATGTCGACCTCGGGGCCGACCTTCGAGTCGATGAAGCGCATCGCGGGGATCGCGCTGCCGCCGTCCTCGACGCGCTGGATGGATTTTCCGTCGAGGGTGACGTCGGTGAGATCGGCGAGGCGGATGCGCGCCTTCTCTTCCCCCACGGGGCCGATCGCTAGGACGCCGTCGTCGACGCGGAGGACTATTTTGCCGTCGGACTTTCCGCGGCGCCACGAGTAGAAGCTCCACGCGGCGCCAGCGACGAGCCCTACCGCGCCGGCTTCGGGTGTGAGCAACGCGCCGAGGAGGAGCGCGGCGATGGGCGGCAGCGAGAAGAGGCGAAACATCGTCCCGACCGAGCTGCTGCGATCGCGCTGCGTGACCGCGTACACGAGCTCCCGCGGGGGCTCTTCGGCGGAGCTGCGCGACGCGGGCTGCCGGTACATGCGTTCGAGGATACACCTCGCCATGGGTGGCAGTGATACCGTCGAAGGCGAAGCGGTTCCTCTCGACGCTGACGCCGTTACTTCGCCAGGTTTTTCCGCGCGCGATCGACGAGCGCGCGGACGGCGGGGCGGTAGCCGAAGTTGGGGCTCGACGCATCCATCGAGCGCGGGCAGAGCGACGCGACGATCCCCTGCGCGCCGAGGTTCTTCGCGACGGTGAGCTGGCGGATGCCGGGGTAGGCCTTGCCGCGCACCTGCGTCGTTCGGTTGGTGGCGTCGCAGAGCGGCGGCAACGGAGGCGTCCCGCTCGCACAGTCGCAGGAGCCGGCGAAGCGCTTGTCGGTGCAGTCCTCCGGCTGCGGCAGCGTGAAGGTGCATGCATACTGCAAGTCGACTCCACCGTTGTCCCACTCGCGGCCGTTCATGGGATCGGACGTGTCGGCTTGCGTCGGCGCGGGGAGACCCGCGCGCGGCCCGATCGACTGCTGCATGTGCGGGTCTTGCCCCGTGTAGTCGCTCGCTTCGGGATTGGCGCCGACGATCTTCGTCCAGTCCGCCGCGGTGAGCGTCGCCTTGAACGCGCTGTTCGGATCGCTCGGGTTCTCGGTGAGGAGCTGCCACGGCACGCCCGTGATCGTCGTCAAGATCACCTGGTCGGGCGCGCGCGGACCGGCGGCGAGCCCGCAAAGGTCTCCGGTAGCGTCGGTGGGGAGCGTCGCGGCGAAGAGCGGGTTGGTGCAGTTGTTCTTCGCGTTGTAGGTCTTGTTCGGCTGCCCGTCGCTCCCGAGGCCGTCGTACACCTCGCCGCTTCGGTCCGGCACCCTCGGCGACGAGAGGCCGTTGACGTAGCGCCTGATCGGAAACTGCGGATCTTCGCCGTACCGCTGCTTCATGTGGAACGCGCGCGTGTTGAGCGTGTCCTCCGCCGCCTTGTAGTAGCCGAGCTGCGGCTGGCCGGTTGCGGTGTCGATGTCGCCGGGTTTCTGGCAGCCGGGGTCGGCGGCGTGTCCGGGATACGCGCACGACGTGCACGCCGCCGTGTCCACCGTCTTCGGATCGTCGCACGCGCTCGTGCCGCGCGCCGCGCCTCCGCCGACGGAGCCAGGGAAGCGCTTCATCGAGTACGCGGAGCCTTGTCCGGAGACCGCGCGCGGATCGTGCGCCCCGTCGTCCTCGTCGGTGATCATCACGACGAGCACGAGCGAGTCCGGCCGCAGGAAATCATGGCGCTGCTGCAGGATCGTCCCGTCGACCCCCGAGAGCGCGCGCTCCCGCGAGTTGATCGGATCGGGGACGATGCTCGCGTACGGATCGGGCTGGACGAGGAACCGGTACCAGCTCTCGAGCTGCGCCTCGATGCCGCACCCGTACTCGTGCACGCCGCTCACCAGATCCTGCGTGTCTTGCACGAGCGTCGCGGCGCCGCCCGGCGACCATCCGATGAATCCCGACGGCGCGCTCGCGAGTGGGTGCTCGTCGGCGCCGGCGCGCGTGAGGAGGTGCGCCTTGTCGTCGTCATGACGGATCTGTCCGGCGCCGACGGGATCGCTGCCGTCACATATGTCCGCGCCGCGTCCGCCGAGCGATGACGACACGATGCCCACGTGCAGATCGCTCACCGGCGGAAACTCCAGCGCGCCGCTCGCGCACGCGCCGCCGGCCGACGGTCCAACCACGTCCCCCGCAGCGTCCACGCAGTTCGGCTGCACGAGTCGCTGAAGGAGATCCGGCACCGCGAGACGAAGGAGCGCTTGCTTGTCTCCCATGGATGCGGAGTTGTCGATCGCGAAGAGGATGTCGACCTTCGATGCGGCGTGGAACACGCTCGGACCGGAGTCCACCGGCGGCACGACGGGCGCGTCGGTCACGCCTCCGTCGTCGACGGGGATGATCGGCGTCGGATCGGTCTTTCCACACGCGAACAGGAAGAGGGCGGCAAGGGGAAGCAAGCGGCGCATGACCACCCACTAAGCAACTCGCGCACCACGTGGTCAGGCTCTCGAAACCGCCGAAAAATCGCCGGGTGGAGACCGAGTGTCCCATGGCACGGCACGCAGCGCGGCGTGAACGCTGGCACACGGTTCGTCTCGACGGGTGGCGCGCCTACGCAACTTCTCCGGCGTCGTGCCGATGGGGCGACATGAACCCTCCCACGCTCCCTTGCGCCGAGGACATCTGCGCGACGTCGCCGATGCTCCCGTTCGTGGCGCACGTGATCCGGGACGATCTGCCGATCGCGCTGGGGCTCCTCGGCCTCGTGAGATCGGGGCGCGTCGCCGAGCTCACGCGCGAAGGGCATGGCGGTCGCTACACGCTCAACGCGCGCGGCGCCTACTTCACACGGGCCGGCGAGGCGGCTCTCCGGTCGACCTCGCTCGACGACTGGGAGTGCTGCGTGCGGGAATGTTGGGACATGGAGCGAAGCCGCGCGCGCTGAAAACAATTTCCGCAACTTCCTCCGCGCCGTGCCGATGGGGGGACATGCGACACCTCTCGCTCCTTTCGCCTCTTGCGCTCCTCCTCTCCGCGGCCCTCGCGTCGTCCGCGTGCGCGTCACCAACGGGCGACGACACCGCGCTCGCCGAGTCCTCGCTCGTCACGTGCGGCGGCGGGTCGCACCGCGTCTGCACGAAGGCCGATCCGGGCGAGCTGCCCCCCGGTTCGAGGCCGCCGCCGCTCGTGTGCACGTGCGTGCAAGATCCCAAGGCGACCGCCAGCCTCGTGCGCGTCATCGGCGTTCAGCCGGGGTGGGTGCGCGCGACCTTCGCGGTCTCGGTGACCGGCGACACCTCGGACGTCACGGTCAGCGCCGACGTCACGTGCGCGCAGGGCCCGCGCGAATCGGTGCGCGTCCTGACGCACTCGATCTCGCCGACGCTCCTCGCCGTCGACGTGCGCGCCGACTTGGACTGGCTCGCCGCGAACCAACTGCCGCTCCCGTGCGCGGCGAGTCGCATCGACGTGACCTACGCGTGGTCGGGTGGCACGCTGGCCACCGCGACGTCGCCGTATCCGTTTCAGATGGATCTGCCGCTCTCGCATTTGAATTGGTACCAATTGAACGCTTGGCCTGGATATCTCCAAATCCCGTTGCGCCCGCCGCCGTCGACGCGCCGGCATTTCGCCTACACGCCGCAGATCATCGCGATCGCGACGGCCGACATGCAGGTGACCTTCGTCGAGGTCGAGGAGCTTCCGGAGCGCCGCACGGTGGGCCTGCGCGGGGCGGCGACGTTCTCGTGGCAACACGGCCTCGAGCGCGAGCTCGGGGGAGGCGCGGAGATCTTCCCCGGTTGGGGACTCGACGTCCACGCGCTGGGTGTCACGAAGGCAACGTCCGGCCTCGAAGAATCGCACGCGGGCTTCGACGCCTACGCCTACGGCGGCACGATCTTGCCGGCGCTCTCGACCAACGACAAGAGCCTGCGAATCTATCCGGCGCCTCCGCTCGTCTCGGAGGCGGAGTACACGGCGCACGTCCTCGACAACCACGGCGTCCCGCGTTGCCTCGCGGGGAGCGGGTGCCTCGACATCGTCTACGACGCCGACGCGCACGTCCTCCGCGCGGGTGCGGGAGCCGGCCTCATGGCCCTCGACGACGGGCCGATCCAACCCGGGATCACGCCGACGAGTGACGCGCCGATGGCGCCTTCGACGTCGATGACGGCGCCGCCGCCGAGCCTCACGAGCTCCCGCGCGCGCGCTGCGAGCTCAGGGGCACGTCCCGCACGAACCACGCTCAGCCCCGAGGAGCAGCGCATCGCCGACGAAGCGCTGCTCGCGCCGAAGGCGACGGGACCCATCGTTCGCGCGGCGAAGTGCGCGCTCAACGCGACGAACGACGGGAGCACGACTCCGCTCACGCGCTGTGGCGGGAGAACGAGCGCCACGCACTGCCCGACCTCCACCGATCCCGTGCACGCCGACTCTCTGCCGCCCGCACCCGGCGACGGCTACTCGCTCAGCGTCAGCAGGCTCATGCCCGTGTACGCGGCGCGAGAGAACCTTGCCGGCAGCTGCGGCACGCATACGCAGACGCAGTACTACGAGGCCCTCGTCAACAAGCTCATGGACGACGTCGTCCCGCGCCGCGGCTTGTCCATCGACGGCGAGTGGGTCTCGACCCCGCACCCGCGTGTCGCGTACTCGCCGGCGGCCGCGCTCGTCGATCTCTATACGCACGCCGGCGTTCAGTCGGGCGATCCGGATTTCGGCGACGCCCATTGGCCAAAGGACGGAACGACGAAATTCATGCCGCAGACCCTCGACGCGTATTGGCCTGCGCGCGAGCGGGATTTCGCCGACTGGGTAGAGAACGCGTCGCCGGCGGCGCGAGAGGAGCGGGGGCACGTGCTCGTCGAAAAGTGCAGGGGTACCTCCGGGGACGCCTTCGCCGCGTTCTGGAACCGTGCGTTCTGCGTAGGTCAGGGCCAAGTTCCGCCGGGCGCGTACTGGAACTACTCGACCCAAGTCGTCACGATGGGTCAGGATTCGAGCACGGGAGGCGCATGGTCTCTCGCGAACACGTACTTCGACGTGAAGAGCACGAGCATCGCCCTCGACGACCGGGACGTTGCGACTCAAGCCGTGATCGCGACCCTGCGATCCGGCCTTCCCGTCGCGATGACGTTTCCGGTCTACTCCGCGGACATCGCCGACGGCGCGGGTGGACGGCTGCCGCTCCGAAGCGAGATGAGCTGGTTCCTTCCACCGGAGCTCGCGGGGTGCGACGCGGATCTCTTGCGTAAGGCGTTCCAAGTCGACCATCCACATGCCGCCAACATCATCGGCTATGTCCTTTCGGGCCCGATCGATGCGCCAGATCCGATCACGTCGTTCTTTCTGATCGAGAACAACTGGGGGAAGCAAGCAGGAGACGGAGGATTTTTCGCGATGAGCTTCGCAGCCTTCAAGATGCTCGCGAAGGGGGTCGGAAAGGCGCAGCTGGTGTGCGGGTATCCCTCGATCGCGTGCGCGCCGAAGCCCTGACGTCGCTCTTGCGGCGGGAATGAAAATGGTTCGAGTGGTCTAAACGCAGCGCCAAAATCAGGAGTCTTCGATGTTCTTCCGAGCTTCGGCACGTGGGTGGATTTTTCGGGTCGCGATCGTCGCGAGCGGCATCGCGTCCGGGTATGGCTGCGGAGCCGGAACGGCCACGGTCGCGGATGCGGGCGGCGACGGGCCCGCGATTTCGACGGATGCGGGCGGTGACGGCCCAGTCGCCCCGAATGGCGACGCCTCGCCCGACGCGGGTCCAGATGTGGTCGATGCGACCGACGAACCCGATGCCGCTCCCATCGTCTGCGAAGGAACGACCTGTCCCATCGACTGGAAGTGCTGCTCGGCAGGCATCGACGACAGCGGCCTCCGCTTCCATTGCGCGCCGGCGCCGGAGTGCTGACGTCGATGTACGCCCGCTGCGCTCCGCCCTTCGAATGCTGACGGCGGAGCCCGCGAGGTGGGCGGTCCCGACCCCTCGTTAGGGTGCATGTCCCACCTTTTTGACCTCCGGTGCGTACAAGAGGAGACTTGTCGCGCCGCGATCTCGGAGACCCCATGCACGACCCCCCGTTGAGAGCCCCCGAAAATGGGCTAAACCTACGGAACCCCGCGATGCCCACCGACGACACCGATCCCACGCCTTCGAGCGGGCCGAACTCCACGGACCCGATCTTTCCGCCGAAGCTCGGCAAGGCCGGGCCGCGCGAGGTATCGGTCACGGCCGTGCAAGGGCCGGGGGTCGACGCCGTTCCCGCGGCGCCGCCGAAAGAGTCGACGACGACCGAGCAGCTGCTCTCGGGGTTGCTCGACTCGGGCGATTCGAAGAAGAAGGACAAGCCGCGAAAGCGCGAGACGAGCGGCGAGTCGGCGGCGGATTATTCGGCGTCGCCGCGCCCGGTGCCCGTCGGCCGCAAAGAGAAGGGGGAGGCGGCCGTCATCGTCGCGCCCGTGAGCTCGCCCGGCGCGGCCCGACAGAACGCGGCCCTCGGCGCCGCGCTCCGTGCGCGAGCTGCCGAGACGCTGGACGAGCCGGGCAAACCTTCGGGGTACAAGGGCACGCGCGACGATCAGACCGTGCCGCTTCCGCGAAAGAGCGATCGTCGTGGCGCCTTCGCGTTCTTCGCGGCGCTGCTCCTCGTTGGCGGCATCGGCTGGCTCGTCCTCGGCCGCGGTGGCGACAAGCCCGTTTCGACCACGCCGACCCTCACGACCGCCGCCACGCCCACGACCACCACCGCGTCGCCGCTCGACACCGCGCTCGCGATCCCGCCGCCGACCGCCGCGCCCGCGCCCGACGACACCAACGTCACCGCCGATCCGGTGATCGAGTCGCAGCAGTTGAAGCGCCCGAAAAACGTCCCGCCGCACGCCTCAGCCAACATCCTTGCGACCGCCGCAGGGCCGACCGCCAGCGCCGCGCCGCCACCTCCGCCCACCGCCACGCCGACGCCCACGGGCACGAACGGCGCCCCCGACTTCGACGAGTTGAAAAAGGGCATCAAGCACTAACGTTCAAGTATCTGCTGTTCCTTCTCTTTTTGAGGATCTCATGACCCGATTCCAGTCTCGACGGCCCGCCCGTCAGATGTTTGCGGCGACCCTCCTCTGCGGCGCGGCGCTCCTCGCCAACGCCCGCACGGCGCACGCGCAGGGACCGGCCGAGCCGCCCGCGCAAGACGACGCCGCGACCCGCGACGCCAAGGCGCGCTTCGAAGAAGGCCTGAAGCGCTACGAAGCGCAGGACTTCGAAGGTGCGCGGGTGGCGTTCCAGCAGGCGTACTCGGTGCTTCACGCGGTGGATATTCTGTACAACCTCGCGCTCAGCGAGCTGCGGTCGAATCGTCCGGTGGAAGCGCTGACGCACCTGCAGGAGTACTTGAAGGACAAGCGTCCAACCGAAGAGGAACACGCGAAGGCGACGAAGTACCTCGCGGAGGCGCACGCGAAGACGGGCCACGTGTTCGTGGACGCGCCCGCGGGCGCGGCCGTGCTGATGGACGACGTGACGCTGGAGAAGAAAGCGCCGGTGAAAGATCCGGTGACGGTGAGCGCGGGGAAGCACGTGTGCTCG
>JBBRLQ010000015.1:0-213206 GCA_038231275.1 Polyangiales bacterium | reverse complement strand
GAAGATGGGGCCCGTCATCCACATGACGACCTCGCCCGCGCACGTCGTGCGGACGATGCCGGCCCCGTCGCACAACTCAAACTAAACCCCCAACGCCACCCCCAACGCCAATTCGCTCGCCGCGACCGGCGGCTGGGAGGACACGGTAAGCGAGTCGAAGATGCGGTCGCCCGCGCCGACGATCATCGACGACGGCCGTCAAGCGGTCGTCGACGCGCTCGAGCAATGCGGCGGCAACCAATCGCACGCCGCGAAGCTGCTCGGCATCTCGCGCGGGACGTTGATCAAGCGCATCAACGACTTCAACCTCCCGCGCCCTCGCAAACGCGACTGAACAGTTTGTTCAGGCTCGGGGTTGTACAGACTGTTCATTTTGCGCGACGGCGGCCTGCGCAACGGCGGGCTGTACAGAAAATTCATCAATGAATTCCTGTCGAACAGCCACGGCACGGCTGCTGCAAAAGGATCCATTGCGCGGCTGACGCGGCCCTAAAAGAGGATGCCATGAACGCTCGTTCGACCCTGAAGACTCGCCCGTCTCCGTATCGAAGTCGAGCGAACCGAACGCACCGTTGAGATCGATGTTCTCGCCCTTCTGCAAGGTCGAGTAGGCATCGAAGATCTTGTCGGGGCCGACGTCGATGGGCTTGCCGGGCGGTAGCAATCGAGAGAACGCACGGGCGAGCGTCTCGCCGGTCACGGCTCCACTCCCGAGCGCATACGCGGCGTATGCGAGCAGGTAGAACGAATCGTAGGAAGAATTGGGCGCGTCGGCGTTGGAGACGGTGACCGGACTGCCCTCGTTGAAGTGCATCACGAATTGCGCGTTCACCGTGGTGGACGGCAGCGGCACGATGTCGAAGAAGCGGCGGCGCCGTTCTGCCGATGCGCCGATCCACGGGAAGTAGTCGGGTGTGATTTGCGCGACGACGGTATAGAGCGGGCGCCGTCGTTCGTGTGGCCAGGCTGCCTCGACCGGCGCGATCACCTTCTGCACATCTACGTTGGCTGAGTAGATGATGACGTCGGGGAGGAATTTTCCCAGGCTATCGACCGCAGCTCGCGCGTCACGGTCGAGGGTTTGGGGGGTGCCTGTGTCAATGACCACCGCCCGAAAGTCGTCTCCGTTTTCAATCGCCGATTTTCCATTGAAGCGGATGTTCTTCAGAACGAGCCCGTCCCAAGTGAATCCGCCCTGTGTCTTGTCGCGCACGAACGCCACGCGTACGGGCGACGAGCCGCGCGCTGGCTCGCTCGCGCGAACCCGCTTTTCGAGGACCTCCCCGACGAAGTAACCTAGGACCCGCGCCGTTTGCGTCGAGCTGAACGTCGTACGCCAGATGAAGCGAGGCTTCCCAGGCTGGGACGGCAACGACGTCACCAATGGGCTGATACTCAGAGGGACGATCCCGAGTGTCCCCGATTGCAGGAGGATCTTTCCGCCGACCTCGATTACCTCCGCGGACGAGTGAAATCCAATCAGCGCCGGAACTCCTACGTCGTCCACAAGGTGATGCGCCGCCCGCATGACGTCCGCCTCATCGTCGCACGCCAAGAGCCCGAACGGCCGCACATGCCGCCCCGCTTGTGAGAACCCCGACATCATCTGCGCGAAGTCCTGCCGCGCCAGGTCGATCGCGCGAAGCTCCACCTTGAAATCCGGCTCGTTCTTGGGGAGCAACGTCCCGAACCACACGGTCTCATCGCTCGCGAGCGCCGTGGGGTCGGCGAGGACCTCGCAGTCCTGCGACGCCAACGCGGCGCACTTCCCCTGCCGATTGCACGCCGCGGGCTGGCCCAGCTTCTTCGTGCACTGCGAGCTCGCCGTGCACTCGGCCGGCGGCACGTTCGCAAGCGCCGCGCTGCCGGAGCCCGCCGGGCCGGCGCCGCGCGTCGACAGCGCGCGCGCCGCGAAGCCTAGCGCCGCCGCCGCGCCCACCAAAGCCACCGCGCTTGCCAGCACGTGGCGCCGCCAGAAGGGCGCGATAGTCGGCGCCGTCGTGACGAGGCGCGCCTCGTCGGTGGCCGGTTTCTGGGGCAGCGATGTCGCTTTGGGAGAGAGCGACCCGTCCTCCGCCGCGACCGGCTCTTGCGGCTGCGTCTCTGCGAGCGGGTCGTGCGTGGGCTTGGACGGCGTCCCCTCGAGCACCGCCAGCAGTGCATCGGTCGACCCGTAGCGCTCCGCGCGCTTCTTGGCCATCGCGCGCGTCACGGCCTCCGCGACCGGCGGCGGCAGCGCGACGTTTCGGTTCAGACGGGTGTCGCGCGCGACGTAGACCTGTCCCATTCCCCCTTCACCGAGGGGGGACACGATGACGAAATTCTGTACTTGATCGCCGGGCTTGAGCACTCGAATCTCTCATCCTACCAGCGGGACGCTTTGTCGTGCTCCCCACCGTCGACGCCGTCCCCTGAACCTCCGGAGGTCCACGGCCATGAACGCCGCGCGTGGCGACGATCGAAGCTCACATGTGATCGCGTCGATCACAGGGCCTGGTCGAAAGCTGCGAGAAACGTCGAGAAACGCGGCGCCCGCGGCGCGCCTCGCGTGTGGGCGTCGGGCGGCCCGAAGCTTGCTCTACGGTGGCCATGCCGCGCACATCCCTTTCCCTCGTGCTCTCCCTTGCCGCCACGCTCGGCGGCGCCGCGGCCTGCTTCAGCACGAGCGGCGGGTCGTCGTCGTCGACCTCGCCGCCGCCGGATCCGCTGAGCGGGCAGACGTCGCCGGTGCCGTCGGAGGTCTCGAGCCCGTCGACGTACGTGGCGAAGGTGAAGAACATCCTCGTCGGCCTGCCGCCGACGGACGACGAGATCAAGACGGTGCAGGCCGATCCGACGAAGCTCGCGGGGCTCATCGACGGCTGGATGGCGCTGCCGCAGTACTCGCAGAAGATGAAGACGTTCTTCGAGCTCGCGTTCCAGCAGACGCAGGTCGCTGGCGTCGACTTCGACGACATGTCCTTCCCGCGCAAGCTCATCACGAACAACGCGCTCGAGGTCCAGTTCGTCCAGAACGCGCGCGAGAGTTTCGCGCGCACGGTGCTCCAGATCGTCGCAGACGGTCGCCCGTTCACCGAGACGATGACGACGCAGCAGTTCATGATGACGCCGGCCTTGATGCAGATCTACGCGTACCTCGACGCGTGGCAGGTCGACGACATGGACAAGGTCACCGACGTCTGGCGCACCCAGAACCCCGGGCTCAACGTCACGATCACCGCGACCGGCGCGGCGATCCCCATCGCCGACTCGCTCGATCCGACCAATGCAAACTACATGCATTTTTACAATGCCGATGTCGCCAACGCTGGCTTGAACCAGCCGGCGGGGTGCCAGCAGGATCCGATCGTCTACGCGGCGGCGACCGATCTCCTCCACATGATCCTCATGGGCGGCGTCCCGGGGCATAAGAACCCGACGGGCGGCGCGAACTGCAACCAGCGCGGCGGGACGGCGACGAGCTCGCAGATGCTGCCGGCCGACTATACGACGTGGAAGATGGTGACGATCCGCCCGCCCAAGGGCGGCGAGAAGCCGACGCCGTTCTACGATCTACCGACCTTCCGAAACGGGAGCGAGCTCGTGCTGACCATCCCGCGCGTCGGGTTCTTCACGACGCCGGCGTTCTTCGCCAACTGGCAGACGAACATGAGCAACCAGGCGCGCGTCACGATGAACCAGACGCTCATCGTCGCGCTCGGCGCCGCGGTGGACGGAACCGACCCGACGACGCCCGCCTCGGCGCCCGGCATCGACAAGGCGCACGCCTCCGACCCCGCGTGCTTCGCGTGCCACCAGACGCTCGACCCGACGCGCTCGATCCTCTCGTCGACGTACTCGTGGACGTACCACCGCCAGACCGAGGCGAAGTACTCGGGCGAGAAGGGGATGTTCCAGTTCCAGGGCGTCACCAAGCAGCTCTCCAGCGTCGCGGATCTCGGCGCCACGCTCGCCGAGCACCCGCTCTTCCCAGCCGCGTGGGCGCAGAAGCTCTGCTACTACGCAAACTCCACCGCGTGCTCGACCGACGACGTCGAGTTCCAGCGCGTCGTCGACGTCTTCAAGAGCTCGAAGTTCTCGTGGAACACGCTGGTGCGCGAGCTTATGGCGTCGCCGCTCACGACGCACGCCACGGCGACCAAGTCGACCGACGATCACGGAGAGGTCGTCGCGGTGTCGCGTCGCGACCACCTCTGCGCCGCGCTCAACAACCGCCTCGGATTCACCGACGTCTGCGCGCTCGACGCCGTCAACCCCAAGCTCCAGCAGACGACGATCCCGCAGATCGTATCGGGCCTTCCCTCCGACGGGTACGGCCGCGGAGCGCTCGCGCCGATCCTCCCCAACGAGCCGTCGCTCTTCTTCCGCGCCGGTACCGAGAACATCTGCGAGGCCGTCGCCGCGATGGTCATCGACGCCACCAAGCCCATCGCGGGCTCCAAGCAATGGTCGAGCACGCAGCCCGACGTCGCGATCGCCGACTTCGTGCACATCTTGATGGCGCTCCCCGACTCCGACCCGCGCGCCGCCGCCGCGAAGGACGCGCTCAACACGCACTTCACCGCCGCCAAGGGCACCGGCGCAGCCGCGTCCGACTCGCTGCGCTCTACGTTCGTCGTCGCGTGCCTGGCGCCCTCGGCCGTCGCGATTGGTCTCTAGGTCTAGAAAGAAGGATGCCCAGATGATCAGCCGCCGCAATGCCCTCGTCTCCAGTCTTTTCGGTGCGGGCGCCATCGGGCTCCGCTCCCTCGCGACCGGGTTGCCGGTCTCGTTCCTCCTGAACCCGCGGAAGGCCCTCGCCGACGCGCCGCCCGCCTGCACCAATCCCAAGGCGCAGTTCATCATCTTCTGCACCTCCGGAAGCGGCGACCCGATCAACGCGAACGTGCCGGGCACGTACGAGGACAAGAACATCTCGCACTCGCTCGACCCGTCGATGGCAGCGACGCAGATGACGATGCGCGGGCAGCAGCACACCGGGGCGGCGCCGTGGGCCACGCTCGGCGGCGTCCTCGACCGCACGCAGTTTTGGCACGTCATGACGAACACGCCGGTCCATCCCAAGGAGCCGGAGGTCATGAAGCTGATGCACGTGACGAAGGGGGACGAGATGCTCCCGTCGATCCTCGCGCGCCAGCTCGCGCCGTGCCTCGGCACCATCCAGTCGCAGCCGCTCTGCCTCGGCGCGACCTCGCCGTCCGAGGGGCTGTCGTACGGCGGTCAGGCGCTGCCGATCGTGCCGGCGCTCGCCCTCAAGGCGACGCTCGCGAATCCGACCGGTCCGCTTACCGACCTTCAGGGCCTCCGCGACAAGACGCTCTCGCAGCTCGCCGACGTCTACAAGAAGGACGCGAGCACGGCGCAGAAGGCCTACATCGACTCGATGATGACGACGCAGGCGCAGGTCCGCAACATCAACCAGAAGCTGCTCGACCAGCTCGCGTCGATCAAGGACAACAGCGCGGCGTCGCAGATCACCGCGGCGCTCGCCCTCATCCAGATGAAGGTCACACCGGTCATCTCGATCCACATCCCGTTCGGCGGCGACAACCACCACGATCCCACGCTGACCGCCGAGGCCGCGCAGACGGTGGCGGGCGTCGCGACGATCAAGTCGCTCATGGACCAACTCGCGTCGCTCGGCATGCAGGACCAGGTCTCGTTCCTCTCGCTGAACGTCTTCGGGCGGACGCTCGGTCCGTCGAACACCGACGGGCGCCAGCACAACCCGAACCACCAGGTGTCGGTCGCGATCGGCAAGCCCTTCGCGGGCGGCGTCATCGGTGGGGTGGGACCGGTCGCATCGGACTACGGCGCGCTGCCGATCGACTCGAAGACGGGCAAGGGCGGTGCCGGCGGCGACATCGCGGCGACGAGCACGCTCGCGTCGTTCGGTCGCACGGTGCTCGCGGGCGTCGGCGTCGATCCCGCCGTGATCAGCGGACAGATCCTCTCGGGGCAAATCGTCGCGGGCGCCCTAACGTGAAATGAGACGCGGCGGAGAGCCGAAATAGGCTGAATTCGAGCGTCTTTCTGCTCGTCAGACCGGCCGCGCTTTCCTATCTTCCGCCCGTCTCATCCACATTCACCGAGGGGAAAACCTCCATGCGCATTCGCACCGCTCTCGCGTCCGTGCTCGTCACCGCCGCGCTGTTCGCCGCCGCTCCTGCTTCCGCGACCGAGCTGCGTGAGCCCAAGGCTCATTTCATCGTCGACGTCCCCGACAACTGGACCATCACCGCCGAGGGCAACTACTCCGTCGCGCACCCGAAGGATCAGACGTTCCACCTCCGCATGCAGGGGACCGAGCACGGCCTCGGCCAAGAAGCGGCCGACGAGGAGCACGCGCTCACGTTTCTGCGTCACCACTTCAACGACATCCAGGTCGAGAAGCACGCCAAGCGCGTCGAGTGGAACAACTTCATCGGCATCGAGCTGTTCGGCGTCGGCAAGGAGAAGAACGGCGCGCCCGGCAAGTTCTTCCTGCTCCTCATCACCGACAAGAAGAACGCGCAGAAGGGCGCCGTCGTCCTCGGCACCGGCACCGTGCCGGGCTTCGAGAAGCACCACCCTGGCATCTACGAAGCGCTCCACACGATGCGCACGTACTGAGCGATCGACGCGACCGGCGTGCGGCGCGTGATCGTCACTTGATCGGCGGCGGGCGCTGGACGCCCGAGCCGCTGACAGGCTCCCAGGTGAGCTTGTCGACGAGGACGGCGGAGTCTTTGATTCCGTCGAACGTGTCGAGGACGATGACGCGCATCGTGAGCGTCTCGCGCGGCGCGACGGGGAAGCGGCCGGTGAGCCAGCCGCTGCCCCCGCCGTAGACGTAGAGGTTGCCGTTGACGGCGTGGACGGTGTCGTCGGTGCCTGCGGCCGCGCCGTCGTAGCCGGTGCCGCGCAGGGTGCCGGTCACATTCGCCGTCGCGCTTCCGTCGAGGCCGACGCACTGCTGGAGCCCCGCGGCCTTGTCCTGCGAGAGGCCGGCGGGGCCTGGCGCGGCGGGGCAGAGCTGGAAGAAGCCGCTGTTCACCGTGATCGCGAGGCCGTGATCGTCCTTCGCCACGTTGGCGCCCGCGAGACCCGTGCTCGACGTGCTCGTCACGAGGACGAAGAACGCGTCGTTGAGCGCGGAGCTCCAGAACTGGTTGAACTCGGAGCTGAAGAACGCGAAGTCGAACGCCATCGCATGCGCGTTCGACGGCACCTTCACTTGGAGCGTGAGCTCCGCCCAGTCTTGCACCGAGAGGCTGCCGGCCGGCGCGCCGTTGGTGAGGGCGGTGCAGTCGGCGCCGAGCAGGGGGATGTCGGCGCACGCGTCGTTCAGCTTGAATTGTGGATCGTCGAGCGGCGGTGAGCTGCGCGGATCGAGCGCGCCCCACGGGCCGTTGGCGAGGCCCACCATCGTCTTGCCCTGGCGCGGCGCGTTTCCGCCAAAGCCGGAGACGATGTTCGTCTGCTGCTGCGGCTTGGTCGCGGAGATCCAGATGCGCTGGCCGGGGCCGATGCCCTTCACCTGACCCCACGACGCGGTGACGAGCGGATCGAACGGTGCCCCGCTCTTCGTGATCGATCGCTGCGCGCAGAGATCGGCTGCGCGCGCGAAGTCGGTCGGCGAGCCGGGGGCCGCCCCGGGGATCGTCTCGCACGACTCGACGGGATCGTCGGCCTTGCCGCTGCAGTCGTCGTCGAGGCCGTTGCCCTTGAAGTCGTAGGCCTCGGGGTTGACGTTGGGATCGCCATCGTCGCAGTCGGCGGGGGCGTCGTACCCGTCGTGATCGCAATCGGGTGTGCCGCAGAAGACTTGGAGCCCCGCGTCGTCGAAGCCGCCGTTCGATTTCGACGAGCCGCAGCCGGGCGCGGCGCCCGCGACGAGGGCGAGCGCGCCCACCGCGGCGCTCGCCGTCATGAGGCCGTGGTTCGCGCGCGAACGCATCGTCTTGCTCTCGCTGCTCTGGCCGTTTCCGCTACGCTCGTCGGCCGCGATCTACTGCGCCGCCACTTGCGCGCCGCTCACGCCGGTCGCCCCAGGCGCCGCCGCTTGCAGGCCGTTCGAGCCGCCGCTGCCGCCGCCGCCGCCCGATCCGCTGCTGCACGGGTTGGGGCTTGGCGTGCCCGGCGCGGTCCCTTTGTAGAGGATGCACACCGACGGGCCGCCGGTGCCGCCGCCGCCGCCGCCGCCCTGGCCTCCCGGACCGCCGTTCGATCCGTTCGCGCCCGCGCCGCCGTTCTGCGTGCTGCACAGGTTGCTGTCGACGCTGCCCGGGACGCCGATGCCGCCGTTGCCGCCCGTGCCGCCGTTGCCGCCGTTGCCGCCGTTGCCGCCGTTGCCGCCGTTCGCGGTGGTCATCGTCGTGGCGTCGACGACCACGAGCGAGGTGACCATCGCGATCGCGAAGCTGCCGCCGCCGCCGTGTCCGCCGGGCGCAGGGTTGCCGCCGCATCCGCCGCCGCCGCCACCACCACCGCCGCCGCCCGAGACGTTTGCGCCGCAGTCGGTGCAGGCGTTTCCGAAGGTGCCGTGCGCGCTCCCGCCGCCGCCACCGCCGCCGCCGCCGCCGCCGCCCGATGCGCCGGCGCCGAGGCCCGCCCCGCCCGACGCGGCGATGTAGAGGCCGCTCGCGTCGAGCGTGCCGATGCTCGGGCCTGCGTTCCCGTTCGCGCCGGGGTTTCCGACGCCGCCTGCCGTCGTGACCGCGGGGGCCGCGCCGCCTTGGCTCGACGAGGTGAGGTTGCACGTGCCCGCGCCGCCGCCGTTTCCACCGGGCGCGCCGGTGCCGCCGCCAGCCGGTTGCGTGCCCTGACCACCGCCGCCGCCCTGCGTCTTCCCGTTCATCCCAGTGCCGCCGACGCCGCCAGTGCCGCCGCACGTCGACGCGCCCACGCCGCCGGGGCTGGACCCGCTCCCGTTTCCGCCGACGCTGCCGGTCACGCCTTGTGGACCGTTGGCGCCGGTGCCGCCCGCCGTGCCGCTTCCGGCGGTGATGGTGCAGCCGCGAATCGTGAAGTTCGCGGACGTGCTCAAGACGAGGACGCCGATGCTGCTGAGGCCGTCGCCGTTCGGCGCTTGCCCGCTCGCGCTCGCCGACTTCACGGTCATGAGCTGGAGCTCCGTCGCCTTGGCGAGGTTTGCCGCGAGGACGGCCACCGTGTTCGTGCTCGCGCCCGCGCTCGTATCGATCGTCGTCGTGTTCGCCGTCGCGCGCTTCCACTGCGCCGCCGCGTCGTACCCGCCGTAGACGCCGACGCCGTCCTTCATGATCACGTGCTCGGCGTAGAGGCCCTTCGAGACGTACACGTCCTTGGACGGGGCCGCCGCAGCGCCGGCGGTGATGCCCGCGCCGATCGTCTTCTTCGGCAACGCCATCGTCCCGGGGTTCGAGTCGTTGCCGGTGACCGTGTCGACGAAGATCGCCTTCGCGATGTCGCCGTCGATCCCGTCGCAGTTCGTGTCGGCGAAGCCGGGGTAATCCGGGACGTCGTTGCCACTGGCGCCGTGGCACTCGCAGCCGTCCGATGCGCCCGGAGGCTGCACTTGCAAGTCGCCGTTGCCGTCCGCGTAGCCGGCGAGGCACACCCAGCTGCATTTGGTGGCGCCGACGGTGCCGGTGCAGCTCGTCGTCGCGTTCGGGCGATCGGGGCACGGCTTGGGGTTGTGGATGCAGTGCTTCGCGGTCGGGTCGCACGTCCACAGGCCCTGGCACACGTCGGTGCCGAGGCGATCGCACACGGCGTCGCCCGGCGTGCACGGGAGCGTCGCGACGCAGTTGAGCGTGAGGTCGCAGTACGAGTCGGCGGGGCAGCTCGTGTCGTTCGCCTTGTGCGTGCATTTGTTGGCGTTCGCGTCGCACGTGTCGTCGGTGCACGGGACGCCGTCGTCGCAGTTCATCGTCTTGCCGGTGACGACGCACTGGCCGCCGAGGCACGCCTGGCCGTTCTGGCAGAGGTTGGGCCCGGTGCAGTCGTCGTTGTGGACGCACGACTGGCCGGTGCCGACCGGACCGTCGATGCCGCCGTCGCCCCCCGCTCCGCCTTCGAGGAAGCCGGTGTTGGCGTTCGTCTCCTGGCCGCCGGTGGCGCACGCAACGAGGATCAAGGCGAGGAGGCTTCCCGGAAGCAAAGAGCGGCGCATTTGGCGCGCAGCCTACACGCGAAAGCCGAAAATGCGACCCGCCGGCGCGTCTCCTTTGCGGCTTAAATGCGCTACCGTGCCCCCGGAGCCAGACCCCATGGGACGCACGAGCAAGCTCTTTTCGATCGAACGAGACGCGAACGGCCGGAAGATCATGAAGGTCTTCGTCGATGGTGTGGCGCTCCTGCGGCTCCCCCTCATCAACAAGGGCACCGCGTTCACGGAAGAGGAACGAATTGCTCTCTGCCTCGACGGTCTCCTGCCGCCGCTCGTGAACCGCCTCGAGCAGCAGGTCGACCGCATCATGCTCGGCTACCGCGACCAGCCCACGGATCTGGCCAAATACCAGTACCTGCGCTCCCTCCAGGACCGCCACGAGACCCTCTTTTACGCCACCCTCGTAGGCCACCTCGAGGAGATGCTCCCCATCGTCTACACGCCGACCGTCGGCGATGCGGTCAAGAAATTCCACCTCCTCTACCAGACGCCGCGCGGCATCTCGCTCTCGGCGCGGAACATCGGGCGCGCGAAGCAGGCCATCCAGAACTATCCGTTCGAGGACGTGCGGATGATCGTCGCCACCGACGCGTCGGCCATCCTCGGCATCGGCGATCAAGGGTACGGCGGCCTCGCGATTTCGATCGGCAAGCTCGCCCTCTACACCGCGGGCGGCGGCGTCGCGCCGGTGAACACGATGCCGGTGCTCCTCGACGTCGGGACCGAACGAACGGATCTGAGAAGCGATCCCCTCTACCTCGGCACGCGCGAGCGGCGGCTCAAGGGGGAGGAGTACCTGGCGTTTCTCGACCAGTTCGTCGACGCGGTGAAGGCGCGCTGGCCCGGCGCGGTCATCCAGTGGGAGGATCTCGCGAAGGACACAGCGTTCACGGTCCTCGAGCGCTACCGCCGCGTGACGCCGTCGTTCAACGACGACATCCAGGGGACCGGCGCGGTGACGCTGGCGGGCGTCCTCTCGGCGTGCCGATTGCGGGGCGAGCGATTGCGGGATCAACGC
The DNA here is from genome assembly GCA_038231275.1 of Polyangiales bacterium. Classification (GTDB taxonomy): domain Bacteria; phylum Myxococcota_A; class Polyangia; order Polyangiales; family Polyangiaceae; genus JANYHK01. The sequence goes on along the minus strand of JBBRLQ010000015.1, from coordinate 202,056 downwards.
GTCGTCATCCATGGAGCGGGAGCCGGCGGCGTCGGCGTCGCGCTCGCGATCTGGCGCGGGATGATCGCCGACGGCGCGTCGCCCGAGGAGGCGCGCGCTCGGATGTACGTGCTCGACTCGAAGGGGCTCCTCACGGTCGATCGCGAGATGGAGGAGTACAAGCGCATCTTCGCGCACTCGCGCGAGGGGATCGCGTCGTGGCCGTCGGCGGCGGGCTCACCGGATCTGCTCGAGACGGTGCAGCAGGCGAAGGCGACGGTGCTGCTCGGTCTCTCGGGCCAGCACGGCGCGTTCGAGCGGCCGATCGTTGAGGCGATGGCCAAGAACACCGCGCGCCCGGTGATCTTCGCGCTGTCGAACCCGACGGCGTCGGCGGAGGCGAGCCCGTCGGATCTGCTCGCGTGGACGAACGGCGCCGCGCTCGTCGCCAGCGGCAGCCCCTTCGCGCCGGTCGTCGTGAACGGCAAGTCGATCGCGATCGGCCAGGGCAACAACGCCTTCATCTTCCCTGGCCTCGGCTTCGGCGCCATCCTGAGCGCGGCGCGCGAGATCACCGACGGTATGGTCGTCGACGCCGCGTACGCGCTCGCGGAGTTCACGAAGGAGAACCACCCGGAGGCCATGTTCCCGCCGGTGTCCGAGCTCCAGCGCGTCTCCAAGCTAGTCGCCGAGCGCGTCTACCTGCGCGCGATGGCCGACGGTGTCGCGACGGCGCGGACACGCACGACCGCCGAAGTGCGCGCGTACGTGGAGTCGCGGTTCTATACGCCGGAGTATTTGCCGATCGTCCGAGGGTGAGCGCGGATCACGGGCCGTCGTGTGAGGAGCAGCCGTCGGCGCCGCAGATTTGGACGTTCCAGCAAAAGCGCTGGACGCCTTGCTCGCAGTAGGCCGGATCGTGCGCCTGGACGACCGCGATGCACGCCGCTTCGTCGTCGGCGACGAGGCCCGCGCAGCACTGGCCGAGCGCTTCGCAGCTCGAGGTGGACTGCGGCGAGGTCGAGGGGGGCGTAGGAGGCGAGCTCGGGGGGCTCGGCGTCGGTGGAGCGTCGCCGGTTCGTTGCCCGCCGCCGCCGGTCGCGGTGCCGCCTCCGACGACGCCGCTGCTTCCGGGCACGACAGGCAAGGTGTAGGGCGATCCGCGGCTCTCTCGCATCGCGCGCGGGTGACCCGTGCCCGAGCAGCCGCTCGCCGCCGCCGCGCCGATCAGGACGAACGCCGCGTGAACGATTGCGGGAAGGGCACGCATGACGACCCTTCAGCAAGAACCGTGACGGCGTGAGTCTTCGCGCGTTCACGCGCGGTTCACGGGCCCTAGCGGTCGAGCGCGCGGCGGCACGCCCCGAGGATCCGGCGCGGCTGGGGCCGGCGCGTCAGGTTGTCGCGTCGTAGTGGCGGATTTCGAGGAGGTGCTTGTCGGGATCGAAGAAGTAGACGGCCTTGCCGATTCCGCGCGCGCCCGCCTCGTCGCCGGGTCCCTTCCCGTTGCCGACCTCGTGGAACGTGTCGCCGTAGGGGACGCCGCCGGCCTTGATGCGCGTGAACGTTTCGTCGAACTCCGCACGTGGCATGGCGAAGGCGAGGTGCTCGCCGCCCTTCGTGCCCCAGGGCGCGAGCTGCAGCGTCAGCCCCTCGTTCACGCGAAGCACCGTGAACGGTCCGTCCTGCCCTTCGGACGCGAAGCCGAGGATGCGCGCGTAGAACTCTGCGCTCGCGCGCGCGTCGCTGACGGTGAGAATCAGGTGATCGAGCCCTTTTGCCATGCGCGTGCCCTCCTCGCAGCGTGCAGAGTACACACGAAGATGCGCCGTGCCGAGCGATCGCTCGCCCGGAACGGTCAGGCGGCGGCGGACTTGGACTTCGACGTGAGGCCCGTGAGCTCCTCGCTGATCGCCCAGAGGCGCGCGGGGGCGTCGGGCTCCTCCGCGGCCTTGTTGGGCGTGCGTTCCTTGCACTTGTCGAAATATTTCCCGGTCACGCCCTCCACCTCGGGGGACGACGCGAGGTACACCTGCGTGCGCGCGCCCTTCTCCGGGGTGATCATGAACGGATGTGCGAGCTTGATGATGAAGCTCATGAAGCCGCCGTACGTTTGCCCGAACCCGCTCGCGATGACGCCGGGGTGGAGGCAGTTCGCGGTCACGCCTGTCCCCTCGAGGCGCTTGGCCAGCTCGCGCGTGAAGAGGATGTTGCAAAGCTTGGACTGCCCGTACGAGGCGAACGAGCTCCAGCCGTCTTTCATCTGGATGTCGTCCCAGCGCACCTTGGCGCTGCGGTGCGCCTCGCTCGCGACGTTCACCACGCGCGCCGGGGCGCTCTTCTTGAGGACGTCGGTGAGCAGGTTCGTGAGCAGGAAGTAGCCGAGGTGGTTGGTGCCGAAGGTCTCCTCGATGCCGTCCGCCGTCTCGCGACGCGAGGTGACGAGGACGCCGGCGTTGTTCAAGAGGACGTCGAGGCGATCGTGCTTCGCGAGAAACTCGCTCGCGACGCGGCGGATGTCGGCCTGCTTCGACATGTCGCCGAGGAGGAGCTCGACGTCCTTGGCGCCCGCGGCCTCGACGTCGCGCACGGCGGCGCGGCCCTTCTCTTCGCTGCGGCACACGAGGACGAGCTTCGCCCCCATCTTGCCGAGCGCGATCGCCGACTGCTTGCCGATGCCCTGGTTGGCGCCGGTGATCAGGACCGTCTTGCCGCTCATGAGTGCCATGCTTCCCCCTTGTTTGCAGCTTGGATGCCCGCTGCATCGGGCGCGTTGCGTACACCTGTAGCGCCTGTAGCGCCTGTAGTCGCTGCACTCGCTGAGTCGTAGAGCATTACTCCCAGGCTTGCGGGCAGAGAAGCGTGCTCGCGCCGCACGCGCCGGCTTTCAGCGTGCGCGCGCGGCAGCCCTCGAACTCCTTGATCGCCTCGCCGCAGCCCTTCTTCTCGCACGCCGTCCGCGCGCACGCCCAGATGCGCTCGCACACCGCGTCGCAGCCGTTCGCCTTCCACTTCGGGTCGACCTCTCGGCGCTCGGCGGCGTAGGTCATCGCCTCGCAGATCATCTCGTTGGGCTTGCACGCGCGCGCGCCGGGCACCTTGTCGTAGCAAGTCAGGGTGCAGTCTTCGCCGTCCTTGTCGCGCTCGGCGCATTTGTTCCGGCACGCGATGAATGGCGCGCACACCGAGTCGCATCGGTTCGTGATCCACGACGTGACGAGGCGCGCGCGGCAGCCCTTGTACTCGTCGCCGCAATGGCCCGTGGAGCAGCGGTCGCGCGCGCCGATGCAGTCCTGGCGGCAGCGTCCACACGAGACCGCGCAGGCGCGCCGGCACGCTTCGTCGCGGCAGGGCGCCTTGCAGGCTACGCATTGGGTTACGCACGTCTGTCCGCAGGTCGCGCAGGTGTTTCCGCACTCCGCGGCGCACGTCTCGCGGCGCTCGTCCTCGCAGGGATCGGGCACGCACGACTGCTCGAAGTCGAACGCGCACGAGAGCGGTCCGTGTCCGCGCATCGTCGGATCGAACGCGCACGATTTCGTGAGCGCGCGGACCGCGCCGGGATCGGTCCATGCGGTGAGGGGCCCCGCGTCGGCCTCCGCCTGCTCCGCCACCGCGACCGCAGCGTCCGCGACCACGACCGCGACCGGCGGCGGCGCCTCGGGCCCGTTCCGCGAGCAGCCTCCGACCCCGACGCCGACCGCGACCGCGATCACCACCATGACCGCGACCGCGCCGCCGACCCTCCTCACCGAAACTGCCCTGCGCCTTGCGCCGCCGTGCTCGCGACGACCGCCGGGAGAACGTCCTCGAGCCTCTGCCCGTCGGTCGCCGTGATGCGCACCTTCACGGGCCCGGTCCCCGCTCCTTTGTCGTCGACGAAATAGTTGTAGTCTGCACGCGCGACCTCCGCGTAGACGCCGGCCTTCTGCACCTCGAGCTTCGCGATGGGCAGCCGGTGGTTCCGCACCTGGATCGCCGTCCAGTACTGCGAGCTCCCGTCCTTGTAAAAATACGATACCGGACCGCTGACGCCGCACGGCGCGACCTGCCACGTCACGTCCACGCGGCCGGCCGACACAGGGGCGATCTTCGCGAACGCTTGCTTGCTCAGGTCGAGCTGTTTGTCAGCGCAATCCGGACACTTGTCGACGATACGCACCGTGACCTTGCCGTTCGGGCCCGTCACGTCGACGCACTCGCCGCACGCCGCTGCGGTCGCGTATTGCGTCGCGTTCATCGCGGCAACGTCCAAGTCATTGGGGCTCGCCCCGAACGAACAGTCGCCGTTCCCGTCCGCCGCGTAGAACGTCGCCACGCCGTGCTGCAGCTCGCCGATCGGCGCCGTGGATCCGGAAGACGAAGAAGAAGAACCTCCCGAGGCGCCCGACGAAGAAGACGTGCCTGAACCGGAAGAAGAAGAGGATCCCGACGGCGATGGCGATGTGCTTCCGCATGAAACGAGAGCGACAAACAGAAGAATGCTGACCCCGCGCATGGTTCCGGACTACTGTAACCCTCCCCGACTTCCCCTACGAGGCTCGATGCGAACCGTCCCTACTTCCATTCTCTCCGCTTTTGCCGCGGCCCTGTTTTTCGGCTGCGTCGTGAACAACACGCCGCCGGTCACGCCGACCGACGTGCCGCCGGTCTCGACCGACGCGGGCATGCCTTCGACCCCGGACGCGACGGTCACGCCGCCGGTCGGCTCGTCGTCGGGCTCGACCTCGGGCGGCTCGTCGGGCTCGACCTCGGGCGGTACGTCGTCTGGAGGCTCGTCGGGAACGGCGACGGCTCCCCCCGACGCAGGCGCTCCGCCCGCCGGTAAGGGCTGCATCCAACGCATCATGTGCACGAAGGACAAGCACTTCGACAACGTCGCGTGCACCTGCGTTGCCGGTGCTGCGGCTCCGACGGGCGGAACGATGTGTCCGCAGGTCCTGCAGTGCATGGCCGGTCAGCACTTCGACGCCGTCACCTGCAACTGCGTGAAGTAAGCGCGCAGGAGTAGGGACTCGTCGTGATGCCTGGCGCTGCGGTCTTCGAGCCGCGCTTGGTGTGTGCGCGTTGCCGCAGGCCGCAAGCGGTCTGTTACTGCGCGCACATCGCGCCGATCCCGACGGCCACGCGCGTCGTGCTCCTCCAGCATCCCCGCGAGCGCGACGTGCCGATCGGGACCGCGCGCATGGCGAGCCTGTGCTTGCCGAACTCCGAGCTCCATGTCGGCGTGCGTTGGCAGGGGTCGCAAGCGCTCGCGCGGGCGCTCTCGGATCCGACGCGCCCCGCGGCGCTCCTCTATCCGGGGGACGCGAGGGTTCCCGCGATCGACGTCGTCGCGTCGCCGCCGAAAGGACCGGTGACGCTCATAGTGATCGACGGAACGTGGTCGCTCGCGCGTAAGGTGGTCCGCGAAAACCCCGAGCTCCAGGCGCTGCCGCGCTTCGCGTTCACGCCGCGCGCGCCGAGCGAGTACCGCATTCGCCGCGAGCCGCACGAGGCGTACGTGTCGACGATCGAAGCGCTCGTGTACGTGCTCGGCGCGCTGGAGGGAGATCCGGAGCGCTTCCTCGCGATGCTGGCGCCGTTCCGCGCGATGGTCGACACGCAGCTCCGATGCGCGGAGACATTGCGCGGCGCGCGCGTGCGCCACAAAAAGCCGGCTGCCGTGGGGCCGCGCGTGCCGATGCTCTTTCGCGAGCGCGCGAACGATCTGGTGTGCGTCGTCGGCGAGGCGAACGCGTGGCCGTACCGCTCGTCCGAGCGCGGAGACGGGCACCCCGACGAGCTCGTGCAGTGGGCGGCCTACCGTCCGTCCACCGGCGAGACGTTCGACGCGATCGCGCGACCGCGCTACCCGCTCGCGCCGTCTACCCCGCGTCACATCCGCCTCGAGGAGCGCGCGCTGATGGAGGGCGGCACCCTCGACGAGCTGCATGCCGCGTGGCGCGCGTTCGTGAAGGACACCGACGTCGTTTGCTCGTGGGGGCGCTACGCGACGCGCATCCTCGCCGCGTCGGGTGGATTCTTGCCGAAGACGCGGATCGATCTCCGCCACGTCGGACGGCAGCTCCTGAAGGGCAGGGTCGGCACGATCGAGGAGTTCTTGGAGCGGATCGAGGCGCACGCGGGGCCCGATCTCGCGCGAGGGCGGGCCGGCCAGCGCGCCGCGCAGATCCGCGCGGTGGCGGCGCACTACGTCCAGGTCGCGGTCGAGGTCGCGCGAGCGTGACGGCACGATGATCGCGACGACCAAGCTCGCCAAGGCCTTCGGCGACCGCACGCTCTTCGAGGACGTGTCGCTCCAGCTCACGCCCGGCCATCGCTACGGCCTCGTCGGCGCGAACGGCTCCGGCAAGACGACCCTCCTCAAGGTGCTCGCCGGCGACGAACCCGCGTCCGACGGCACCGTCACCATCCCTTCGCGCGCGCGCGTCGGTGTCCTCCGCCAAGATCTCTTCCTCGACGACGCGCAGATCATCCTCACCCTCGCGATGATGGGCGACGCCCCGGCCCACGCTGCGCTCGAGGAGCGTTCGCGGATCATCGATCATGGCGAGGGAGACCCCGCGCGACTCGCCGAGCTCGAGGACGTCGTTCGTCAGCTCGACGGCTACACGCTCGAAGCGCGCGCGTCGGCGATCCTCGAGGGCCTGGGCATTCCCCGCGCGTCGCACCCGCAGCCGCTGGCGACGCTCTCGGGCGGCTTCAAGCTCCGCGTGCTGCTCGCGCAGGTCCTCCTCGGCGGCCCCGACGTGCTCCTCCTCGACGAGCCCACCAACCACCTCGACATCCTCTCCATCCGCTGGCTCGAGAAATTCCTCGCCGGCTACCGCGGCGTCGCGCTCGTCATCAGCCACGACCAGCGCTTCCTCGACAACGTCGCCACCCACATCCTCGACGTCGACTACGCCACCGTCACCGAGTACGTCGGCAACTACACCGCGTTCGTGCGCGAGAAGGTCGCGGTGCGCGAGCGCAAAGAGGCGGAGATCGCCCGCGCCGAGAAGATCATCGCCGACAAGCGCGCGTTCGTGGATCGCTTCGGCGCCAAGGCGACGAAGGCCAAGCAAGCGCAGAGCCGCCTCAAGCAAATCGAAAAGATCGAGGTCGAGGAGCTCCAAGCGAGCTCGCGCCGCGCGCCGTATTTTCGGTTCGAGCCCGAGCGCCCGAGCGGCAAGGACGTCCTCGATGTCTCGCACGTGTCCAAGGCGTACGGCGAGAAGAAGGTCCTCGTCGACGTGTCGCTGGCCGTTCGTCGCGGCGAGAAGGTCGGCATCCTCGGTCCCAACGGCCTCGGCAAATCGACGCTCCTCAAGATCGTGATGGATGCCGTCGACGCCGACGCCGGCGCCGTGAAGCTCGGGCACGAGGTGCGCACCGGCTACTTCGCGCAGGACCACCACGAGCTCCTGTCGAACGCCGACCAGACGCCGCTCGACTACGTGTGGGACGTCTGCCCGACCGAGGGCACGAGCTTCGTGCGCGGCCACCTCGGGCGGATGCTCTTCTCGGGCGACGACGTCGAGAAAAACGTCGGCTCGCTCTCTGGCGGTGAGGCGGCGCGGCTCATTTTCTGCCGGATCGTGGTCCAGCGCCCCAACGTGCTCGTCCTGGACGAGCCGACGAACCACCTCGATCTCGAGTCGATCGCCGCGCTCGTCGAGGGGCTCAAGGCGTTCGACGGGACCGTGCTCTTCGTCTCGCACGATCGCTGGTTCGTCTCGCAGCTCGCGACGCGCATCGTCGAGGTGACGCCGAACGGGCTCCGCGATTTCCCCGGCACGTACCAGGAGTACCTGGAGCGGTGCGGCGACGATCACCTCGACGCGGACGCGGTCGTTCTGAAGGCGAAGACCGAGGGGCCACGCGCAGCGGCGCGCGAAGAGAAGGAGATCTCGGCGGTCTCGTGGGAGGAGCAGAAGAAGAGGCGCAACCGCCTCGCCGCGCTCCCGGCCCGGCGGGACAAGGTCCTCGCGCAGATCGCCGAGGGCGAGGCGAAGAAGAAGGCGATCCACGACGCGTGGGCGGCGCCGGGCTTCTTCGAGAAGACCGGCGCCGACGAGGTCGCGCGTCAGCAAAAAGAGGACGTCGAGCTCGGCGCGAAGATCGACGGGTGGATGGCGGAGTGGGAAGAGATCGAGAAGGAGCTCGCGAGCATGCAGGAAGGCGCGTAGCGCGTCTGCGGGTCAGCGCCGCGGGTCAGCGCCGCCGACGGAGGAGCACGAAGACGCCGCCGAGCGCCGCGATCCCGAGGGCGATCGGGGAGAAGGGCTCATGCCGCGTCGGCGCTCCCGCGCACGACTTGCGGGTCGCCTTGGTTTGCGCGTCGTCGGAGTAGGAGTACGTCTGGTGGTAGTTGCTCACCGTGAGCTGGTCGCGCGACGCGATCAGCCGAAGGTCCCCGAGGCTGAGCGCCGCCGCAGGGAGCACGGCGCGGAGGCGGGTGACCCAGACGCTGGATCGGCTCATTCCAGAGGTCGCGACGTCGAGATCGTCGAAGCCGACGCAGGATGCTGGAGGGATGACGGAAGCGTCGGCGTCGGCGTCGGCGTCGGAGTCGGCAGCGGCGTCGGCAGCGGAGTCGGCAGCGGAGTCGGCAGCGGAGTCGGCAGCGGAGTCGGCGTCGGCACCGGAGTCGGCGTCGGAGCCGGCGTCGGCATCGGCGTCGGAGCCGGAGTCGGAGCCGGAGTCGGTCGGCGCGTCGAGCGAACGGGTGCCCGCGCAAGGCGTCGCGGGCGTGCCAGGTCTGCCACCAGGCGACGAGCACAACCCGATGTACGCGTCGAAGAGACCGGGATTCGTCGCGCCGAACGACGTCGTCCCCGCGGCCGCGCCGGTGCCGACGAGGGACGGGCGGTTCGCGTACTCGACGAGCCACGTGTGTCCGTTGCTCTGGGCCATCGCGGCTTGCGAGAGCTCGGCGTAGTTCGAACGATTCGTCGTTCGGTCCCAAACGAGGTGCGTGTCGTCGGGCGCCGTGACGGGGAAATTCTGCGGCTCGTAGCGCCCCTCGCCGATGACGAAGAGCGTGATGCCGACGCTCGCGCCGACGCCCGCGGCGACCATGCGAAGGGGCAGCGACGGATCCGCGCCCGGCGAGACGACCCGGACCGGCTGCATCGCGCGCTGTCCGCAGTCGGGGCGCAGGCGCAGCGCGACGAAGTCGAAGCCCTCCTCCACGTACGCGTCGATCGTCGGCTTGATCGTCTCGGGGAGTGCGAAGCCGTGCAGGGAGAGCCACGCCTCGAGCGCGTGCGGATCGGTCGCGCGGAGGGTGACGCGCTCGTACGGTCCGATCACGCTCTGCGAGAGGAGCTGCACGTCTCCGCCTCCGCCGCCGGTCGCCGCCTCGCTGCTCCCCGCCGAGGCGCACCCGGTCAGCGCGCAGCCGTAGCCTCGCCCGTAATACGCGGGGGCGGAGATCACCGGCTGCGTGCTGACGTCGAGCGCGGCGAACCACTCGTCCCGCGACAGCTCAACGACCGTCCCCGGGCGCACCGGGAGGACCCAGGCGAACTCGCGCGGATCGCCGGCGTACCGGATCTGATCCCAGAGGACCGTCTGCGTCCGCGACAGCGCGAACGCCATCCGGTGATCGGTGACGACCGAGCGCTGCGCAGGCGTCGGCGGCGTCTCTTCGTGAAAACAGCCGCCGCACGCGCGCGCCACCGGCTCGTGCGAGACGAGCGCAATGAACGCCAAAGCCGCTGCGGACGCAGAAATGAAGCGAATTTTGTACGGCATCGTGAGCTCCTTAAGCCAAGCCAGCTATGACAACGGCGCCGTACCGGGAGACCCGCGCGTTCACGGGGGTCGTGCATGACGCGGAAGTCCGCGCGGGTGACGTCGCCGCGTCACCGCATCGCAACTCGTATGCCGTGCCCCATCGCGTCCATCCCGCGTCGCTCTGCGGACGTCGCGAGCGCTCAGCGTTGCGCGGCGGCGGTGCAGACGGAGTTGCCGGGCACGTACTGGGCGCACTGGGCCACGACGTCGTCGGTCGTCTTGCCGTACAGGCTCTTCATGTGGTCCACGCTCAGCGTGAAGCAGTCGGCGCCCGTGCTGTCTGCCGGATATTTCGCGCAATACGGAAACGCGAAGCGCCCGTCCCACGTGTTGTCGATGAGCGCGCCGATGACCCCGCCCGTGCACGCGGACGTGTCCTCCGGGACGCCGGTCTCGCACACCGCGATGACCGACGCCGAGTCGCCCAACCGCACCGTGTTCGAGAGATCGCGACCGAGCGACTGCATGCACTGCGGCCGATGCGTCCCCGCTTTTCGGCACTCGACGAGGATGTCCGCCGGGCCGAGCCCCATCTCGCTCATGCGGCTCGTCTGCATCTGGTAGCAGGTGTCGCCGTAGCGATCGTCGATCGCGTCGCACGGGTAGTGGACGTCCGTAGGCGAGACGTCGCGCGCCTTCGAGTCGGCGGCGACGAGGTTCTCCATGAACACCCCGCCCCAACACGAGCCTTCGTTCCACCCCGCGCCGGTCGACGAGCACAGCTGCAGCGACGACGTGAGCGCGTAGCCCGAGTAGTACATCAGCGCGTGGCCGAGGCCGTGCAAGCACTGGAACCGGAACTGGAGCTCGGCGTTCGGATCGCACGCCGTCGCTGCCTTCGCCTGGAGCTCCTGCGGCGTGATGTGCGTGCCGTCGGGCGCGTCTCCGCGGAGGAAGCGCTCCATCGCGCCGTGGTAGCAGCCGGAGTGGCACGTCGCTTCGCACGCCGCGAACGACTTGTCGACGCTCTGCTGCTTCAAGAACGTGATGCGACCGATCGAGTGCGCGACGGGGTGGCAGTCGCCGAGGATCCCGTTGTCGTGATCCTCGAGGCACTGCAGCAGCGCGAGCGCGTCGTGCGTGGTGTGCGACGCGAAGTACGGCGTGAAGAGCGCGTCGAGGCATGCCGGCTGGGTCGCGCCTTGGCCGAGGCAGGCGAGGATCTTCGTGTGATCGAGGTCCGCGCTCTCGCCGGGGCACGAATACGCCTGCGTGCCGGAGCCGGTGCCGGAGGGGGCGGGTGACGCGCCGGTGCTGCCGTAGCAGGCCGAGACGATGGCGCCGAGCCAGAGCGGGGACGCGCGCATCGCCCAATCATAGCGCGTATGCTCGTACTTGCCCGTGACTGGAAATTTTTCGCCCAGCTCGCGCGTGAAGCTGAATCTCCACCAGCTCCCGCGCTTCCCCGGCGACGGCCTCTTCGACCGCATCGGCCGGGCGGTATGCCGCGCCGAGTGCCTGCCGCGCAAGGAGCTGTACGAGGCGTGGGAGCTGGCCCGGCGCACGCGGCGTCGCTTTCGAGGCGGGCGCGTCGTCGATCTTGCGTGCGGGCACGCCCTCCTCGCGCACCTGATGCTGATCCTCGACGACACGTCGAAGGTGGCGCTCGCCGTCGATTCACGAATTCCCAAGAGCGCCGCCAAGATCGCGAAGGCGATGGCCGACGAGTGGCCGCGCCTCGCCGGACGCGTCACTACCGTGTCGGGCAGCCTCGACGACGTCGCGCTCGATGCCGGCGACGTCGTCGTCTCGTGCCACGCCTGCGGCGAGCTGACCGATCGGGTGCTCGCGCGCGCCGTCTCGGTCCGCGCGCGCGTCGCGGTCGTCCCCTGCTGCCACGACGAGGGGCGCAACGATGCGGGCGGCCTGGGCGGCTGGATGGACGGCCCGCTCGCCATCGACGCGACCCGCGCAGCTCGGCTGCGGGACGCCGGATACCGCGTCCACACGCAGCGAATTCCCGCGGAGATCACCCCGAAAAATCGCCTGCTCCTGGGCGATCCAGTGCTAGAACGCGCGCTCCATGAGCGATAGCAAAGTCGACACGTTCGCCGCCCTCTTCGAAGGGGAGAGCGCAGGCGCCTCGAGGAAGAAGGCCGTGCGCGTGGGAGACCGCCTCGACGCCATCGTCGTCCACGTCGGCAAGGACAGCGTCTTCGTCGAGCTCGACGGCAAGCAGCAGGCCTTCTTCGAGGCCGCGGATCTTCGCGACGAAGAGGGGAACATCACCGTCAAGGAGGGCGATCGCGTCAGCGGCCACGTCGTCGAGGTCGACGATCGCAAGGGCTTCGTCCGCCTCGGCAAATCGCTCGGACGCCCGGGCAGCACCGCCGCGATCGAGCAGGCGAAGGAGTCGGGCCTCGCCGTCGAGGGCAAGGTCACCGGCGTCAACAAGGGCGGCCTCGAGGTCGATCTCGGCGGCGGCGCGCGCGCGTTCTGCCCGATGTCGCAGGCCGACAAGGGCTTCATGGAGGACCCGAAGGTCCTCATCGGCCAGACGCTGCGCTTCGTCGTGACCGACGTGAAGGACGGCGGCAAGAACGTCGTCGTCTCGCGCCGTGCGCTCATGCAGCGCGAGGCGAGCGAGGCCGCGCACCGCATGATGGGGGACATCGTCCCGGGCGCCGTCCTCAAGGGCACCGTCACCGGCATCCGCGATTTCGGGGCGTTCGTCGATCTCGGCGGAATCGAGGGCCTCATCCCGCGGTCGGAAATTTCGCACGATCGCTCGGCCCAGGTCTCCTCCGCGCTCAACGCCGGGGACACGGTCGAAGTGCAGGTGCGCGAGGTGAAGGACGTCGAGGCGCAGCGCTCCGGCGGCCAGACGAAGAAGATCACGCTCTCGCTCAAGGCGCTCATGGCCGATCCGTGGGCCGAGCTCGATCTCAAAGAGGGGCGCGTCGTCGCCGGCACCGTCACGCGCAGCGCGGATTTCGGCTTCTTCGTGCGCATCGCGCCGGCGGTCGAGGGGCTGCTCCACGTGTCGGAGGTCGGCAAGCGCGACAAGATCGGCGAGGGCGAGGCGGTGAACGTCGTCGTCAAGAAGATCGATCGCGAGACGAAGAAGATCTCGCTCGTCCTCGCGCCCGAAGGGGCCGCGCCGGGTGCGCAGGTCGCCGCGAGCGTCGCCGTGAAGGTCGGTGCCATCGTGAACGGCGTCGTCGAGCGCATCGAGACGTACGGGGTCTTCGTCCAGATCGACGGCACCAAAGGGCGCGCCGGCCGCGGGCTCGTGCCCAGCGCCGAGCTCGGCGTCGCGCGCGGCACCGATCTTCGCAAGACGTTCCCCGAAGGCACGAAGGTGACCGCCAAAGTCCTCGAGACCGGCGACGGTCGACTGCGCCTCTCTGTGAAGGGCGCGAAGGACGCGGAGGAGCGCGCCGATTACGAAGAGGCGCGCAGCAAGTCGAACGCACCGGCCTCGCTCGGAACGTTCGCCGATCTCCTCAAAAAGAAGCGCTGAGCGCCGAAAGCTCGACCCACGCCGCGTCGCTCGCGCTTGACGGGTAGGGTACGCTCCTCCTCGCGATGCACGTTCGGGGGATGGCGCTGCGGGGGCTCCTCGCGGCGATCGAACAGGAGTACGGCACGGAAGGGCTCGCGCGCGTGCGTGCGGCGCTCCCGGCCGACGTGCGCCTACGCCTCGAGGCGGCTGTCGAGCCGGACGCGCAATTCCCGATGGCGGTCCCTGCAGCCTTGCACGACGCCATCCGCAGCGAGCTCGGCAAAGGGGACCTCGCCGCCAACCGACGCGTCGGTGAGCTCGCCGCGCGCGCGGATTTCGGCGGCGTCTTTCGCGCGTTCATCCGCGTCGCCGACTACGGCACGCTCCTCCGCGCGACCGAGCGGGCGTGGCAGAGGTACAACTCTCACGGACGCGTCGAGTGGCCGTTCATCGGCAAAGGTCAGGCGACCGCGACCATCAAGCACGTGAAGGGCTACACCGAGCCGATGTGGGAGGGGATCGCCGGAAGGCTCGAGGCGGTGCTCACGCTCGGCGGCGCGAAGGTGGCGAAGGTGACGGTCGACGAGTGGACCGAGCACGACGTGCGGTATCGGCTTCGCTGGACCTAGACCGCTGCTCTGACGCGCCGCCGCACGAGCGGGATAACCATGAGGAGCGCAAGCCACGATGCGTCGGGCGCGGTGCCGCCCGCGGCGAGCGTGCAGCCGCTGCTGCTCGGGCCCGACGCGTTGGGATCCACACCGCCGCCGCCCGCGTTTCCGGCCGGACCGCCGCTGCCCGTTCCGCCGGCTCCACCCGTTCCCCCGCCGACGTCGCCGCTGCTCGATCCGCCGGTTCCGCCCGGCGCCGGCGGCGTCGTCGGATCGACATCCATCACGTAGACCGCGCCGCCGCCGCTGCCCACGAACGCGAACGGCGTCTCCGGAAAGTCCGGACCCTGCGCGAGCGCGTTGATCGTCGCCACGCTCGTCTTCACCGCCGTGAGGTGCCACGCCGCCATCGACGCCCCGTCTCTCACGTGACGCCGCGTCGCGCCGTCCACGACCCACACCGCCGGCGACGAGCCGTCGTCTGCGATGACCGCGCTCGGCTTTGCCGGCAGATCAGCCCCCTTCGCCACCGCGTCGACCGTGGCCTGCGGCATGCGCAGCACGTCGAGGGTCGCGTCGAGCTTCCACGCGCCGAGGGACGACGGATCGGTGATCCAACGCTTCACCCCGCTCGGGATGGCCGGCATCGGGCAGGTCATCGTCTTGGGCGCCGACGTGAGGATTTGGCTGCCCGACGGATCGGTCGCGTACGCGTACAGCGTGTGCGCCTTACCGTCTTGCATCCCGAGCGGCATCGCCGCCGAAAATCCGTGGTTGCACGAGCCGAGCGGCGTGCAGAGATCCTTGCGATCGACGTTCGCCGGCACGATGCGCGTGGCCGCGCCCGCCTTGCCCATCTGCGCGTCGAAGGACAAGGTCACCGAGATCGACGCCGTCGCCTTGTCGGGATCCTGCGCCCAGCCGACGAGATCGGTGCAGCTCGCCGTGTCGAGGACGCCCTTCAGCGCCGGTGCCGACTGCAGCGCGCCGTAGTGGATGGCGGTGAACGTCATGCCGTTCCACGCGACGTGGATCGTGTTCCCGCTGATCGTGACGTTGCTCGTGAAGGCGTGCGCGTAGGGCGTCGCCGAGCTGCACCCCGGCTCCTCGAGGAAGGTGGCGACCGAGCCCTTGGTCACCCAGTCCTTGAAGATCATGATGTGCTCGCTGTTGTTCACAGCGTCGCCCGGCTGCAGATCGATCGCCGGGATCGCTTTGGTGATGTCGTTCACGAACGGCGCGAACTGCCCGGTCACGCGCCCTGGCGACGGCAGGCCCCACGCCCACGACACGAAGCCGGAGCAGTCCGAGCGGTACGGATCCCACTGCGCGTTCGATTGACGGCTGCAGTACGTGGAGCAGGCCGAGTCGTAGTCACGCGCGCCGTTGGGGGCCTGGCAGTACTTCAGCTTCACGGAGACCCACTCGTTCGCGCGGGCGAGCGCGTCGCTCGCGAGGATGGCGTCGGAGGACTGTCCTACCTGCTCCTCGGCCGCCGGGCCGTCGGGCGTCGCCGAGCACGCCGCGAGCGCGAAGCCCACCGGAACGATCGCCATGGCGGCGCGTGCCGACCTCCACCCCTTCTGTCCCACGAGCGTCATGGCGCTCCTCACTGCGCGTCCCGTACCAACGGAGGAGCTCAGTGATTCCGCGCTTTTGTCCGCGGATCGACCCCGATCCGTCTCGCGAGGCCCCGCGAGGATCGCGCGCGAGCGCGGGGGCGCCAGACGCCGATCCTCAGTCCGGCATGACGCGCTTGGCCGCCGGGCCGTGCAGCGAGTCGCGCGCGCTCGTCGGTCCGCCGTCCTCGGGAAGGCGCTTTCGGACCTGCTCGATCAACGCGTCGAGGCGGGCGCGCGAGAGGCCGGCGGCGTCGGCGACCGTGGTGATGATCGCGCGCTCGCCCTTGGAGAGGCCCTCGCTCGCGAACGCGATGCCGAGCGCCACCACGATGCCCTGCTCGACCGCGTCGCAGTCCTTCAAGATCTCAGCGATGAGTCTCGCGCGCGGCTCCACGCCCGCCATCTCGATCACCTCGAGGCTCGCCGCGACGAGATGACCGACGACCTCTCCGTTGAGCCGCTCGTCGAGCAGCGCCTCGAAGACGTCACGCAGCGCCTTCTTCTCGGCGGCGTCGACCTTGCCGTCCGCGCGGGCGACGAGGACGCCGAGATCGATGATCGGCGTCGGGTTGTACCCGCCCTGCTCGAAGCGCATGCAGAGTACATTGATCGCGTCGTCGACCAGCGCGCGGATCTCGGTCACGGCCCCTCCGACGGCGCGGGGATGGAGCTTCGCCGGCCGACGCCGCTCGAGAGCCCGAGGACCATCTGCGCCCGCAGCGCGCGCAGGCCATCCATCACCTCGGCGGAGGCGCCGGAGGCGGCCGCGTCGCGGATCGTCGCGTCGAGCGTCGCGACACGGCTCTTCTGCATCGCCTTCAGCGAGTACGTCATCTGGAGGAACGTCTCGAAGAGATCCGACAACTCGTCGCCCTGACGAAGGCGCTCGCGGTTTCCGAGGCGGCCGGTGCCGACCTGCCGGAGGAGGCGCTTCATCTTGTGGACGGGGCCGACCACGCGGTGCGTGATGAGGACACCCATCGCGCCGAGGAGCAGGCCGAGCAAGACGGCCGCGCCGACGAGCAGCGTGAGGATGCGCGACTTCTGCCGGACGATCTCGGCCCTGCGATTGCGAACCTCTTCGAGATCGCGCTCGGCCTTCTTGTCGGCCTCCTCGTTCGCGTCGTCCATGATCTTCATGAGCTCGGGGTTGTCGGCCGCGGCGAGCACCACGTTCTGGTGCGCGAGCGTCGAGTTCGTCCGGCTCTCGTTCATCGCGCGCTCGGCCTCGGCGACCGCGAGCTGCGCGTAGTCGGTCGCCTCGGAGACCGTCCGCCCGATCACGGCGCCCAGCACGATCACCACCGTGAGCACGACGCCCACGAGCAGCGCCGTGTACTTCAGCTGGAAGCGCGGGTTGATGAGGTACGTGCGCTTGTGCCGCGGCGGGCGTGTGGACAGAGGGGTCATGGCGCGCACGGGGAAGCGTACACCAGGCCGAGGATCGCCCGGGCCGACCTCGAGGTGCAACCTTTTGGTTGCATTTCGTCGGCGACGGGCTAAATATGCAACCTGGAGGTTGCCAATGAGCACCGAGACCGACCGCATCGAGAAGACGATCCTGCTCCGCGCGCCGCTTGCCCGCGTGTGGCGTGCCATCAGCGAGAGCGCACAGTTCGGGGAGTGGTTCGGGATGAGGTTCGACGGCCCCTTCGCCGCCGGCAAGGTGATGAAGGGGAAGATGACGCCCACGACCGTCGATCCGGAGGTCGCGAAGCTCCAGTCCAAGTTCGACGGCTTCCCGTTCGAGATCACGATCGACCGCATCGAGCCCGAGCGCCTCTTCTCGTTCCGCTGGCACCCGTTCGCGATCGAGCCGGGCGTCGACTACTCGGACGAGCCCACCACGCGGATCGAGTTCACGCTGTCGGAGACCAAGGACGGCGTCCTCCTGAACGTCACCGAGACGGGCTTCGACCGCATCCCTCTCGCCCGGCGCGCAAAGGCGTTCGCGGCCAACGAAGGGGGCTGGAAGATGGTCGTCACCCTCGTCGAGAAATACATGGCCCAGACGCCCAGAGCAGAAGTCGTTTGACCGTGGCGGGCAAACGACTGGAGCGACCCACGAGAAGGATAGAGCGACCGTTCCATTCGAGGGACGGTCGCTCTAGGGCGGAGGCCGGTCGGCTGGGGCCCGGCGAGTCGGCGCAGGTCTTCGCGGCGCTGGGGGACGAGACGCGCCTCCGCCTGGTCTCGCGCCTTTGCGAGGACGGGCCGCTGTCGATCGCGAAGCTGACCACCGGCACCCTCGTCACGCGTCAGGCGATCAGCAAGCATTTGAGGGTGATGGAGGGGGCCGGCCTCGTACGGGCGGCGAGGCACGGGCGCGAGAGCGTCTGGGAGCTCGAGCCGCGCCGCATCGAGGAGGCGCAACAGGCCCTCGACCTCATCTCCGCGCAGTGGGACGCAGCGCTCGCCCGGCTCAAGAAATTCGTCGAAGGGTGAGTGGAGCGAAGCGAGGCGCAGCGGAGCGGAACGGTCCGGTCCCTGCAGTGGAGGCCCCATCGAGACGCGGGGAGTGGGTCTCGCAAGACCCGGACCGACGAAAAGTAGGACAAATTCGCCCGGTAGTCCTGGACAGACGCTTGTCCACGCGCTTCAGTGCGCCAGCCGCCCGGCTCAGTTGGGCGAGGAGGACGGATGAAATTGCCCTTGATGCGCGCCCTTGGATTCGCAACCGCCGCCACCGCGGCCCTTCTAGCGTGTAGCTCGGAGGGTCCGACACCGGCCCCTTCGTCGTCGGAGGCACCCGTCGTCGCCGCCGCCGCCGCGGAGCTCACGGCCGAAGTTGTTCGCCCGACGTGGGGCAACGGGATTCCGCTCGGCGTGATGCCGACGCGCCCCGTCCACGAGGCCGCGCGCGCCGCCGCAGCCGCCGCCGGGGCTCCCATCCCCGCGGCGGGGAGCGGAAACCTCACGTACCACGGCGGCCCCGTCGTGCAGAACGCCAAGATCGTCGGCGTCTCGTGGGGCGCGCTCGACGCGACGCTGACCGCGAACCTGCCGCTCTTCTACGGCGACATCGTGAACAGCAACTACATGGACTGGCTGTCCGAGTACAACACGGTCGGCCGGCCGGCCCCCACGACCAACCAGGGCATTTCGCGCGGCCTGACGTACGGCGGAACGGTGGTGATCACGCCGAGCAACCCCACCACGACCGTCAGCGACGCGCTCATCCAGTCGGAGCTCATTGCGCAGGTCAACGCGGGCACGCTGCCCAAGCCGACGCTCGGCTGCGACGGCTTCACCGACACGATGTACATGATCGACTTTCCGATTACGATCACCAAGGTCACGGCGCCCGGTGGCGCCGGGTCTTGCTCGTCGTTCTGCGCGTACCACGGCACGACGACCGCGACGATCACCGTCGGCGGTACGGCGGTGCACCTTCTCTACGGCGTCCATCCGAACCTGAACCTCACTGGCTGCGCCGGTGCGTGCGGCGCCGCGGGCAGCTACCTCGGCAACACGACCGAGGTCCACTCGCACGAGATCATCGAGACGGTGACCGACTCGCAGGTCGGCCTCGCCACCGTCGTCGGTCCGCCCCTCGCCTGGTACGACACGACCAACGGCGAAATCGGCGACATCTGCGCCAACTTCTCCGGTTCCTTGGGGACCATCAGCGTGAACGGCCGAACGTGGACCGTCCAGACGCAGTGGAGCAACAAGAACAACAACTGCATCGCGACCGGCACGCCGGTTCCGCCCTGCACGGCCGCGAACACGCCGGCCGGTTGCCGCGTCTGCAACTGCTCCGACAACAAGACCAACTGCGGCGCCGCGGTCCCGTATTGCGAGACCGACGCGGCGAACATCAAGCACAACTTCTGCGTCCAGTGCACCACGACGGCCCAGTGCACGGCGCCGTCGGTCTGCACCAAGAGCGCGGTCGTGGCCACGGACGACACGTGCGCCTGCGTGCCGCTCACCCAGTGCCCCGCGGGCCAGAACTGCGGCACCGCGCCGGACGGCTGCGGCGGGACGATCAACTGCGGCACCTGCACGGCTCCGCAGACATGCGGCGGCGGCGGCACGACGAACGTGTGCGGCTGCACGCCGGCGACGACCTGCCCGGCAGGTAACGAATGCGGCACCGTGACGAACGGCTGCGGCGGGACCGTCGCCTGCGGCACCTGCAGCGGGACCGCGACGTGCGTCGCGAACAAGTGCGTCGCGACGGACGCGGGCTCTTCGGGCTCTTCTGGCTCGTCGGGTTCTTCTGGCTCGTCGGGTTCTTCGGGCACGTCGGGTTCTTCGGGCACGTCAGGCTCGTCGGGCACGTCGGGCACGTCGGGCACGTCGGGCACGTCGGGCACGTCGGGTACGTCCGGTACCTCGGGCACGTCGGGCACGTCCGGCGCCGCGGGTGACGCCGGCGACGCCGGCACCGGTGGCTCGGGTGACAGCGGTGGCTGCAGCTGCAGCACCGCCTCCACCCGCTCAGAGAACTCGCCGGCGCTCCTCGGCTTCGGCGCCCTCGCGCTCGTGTCGGCGCTCCGCCGCCGCCGCAACCGCCGCTAGTCGGCGAACCGGAACGACGGCGCGCGCTGCGGTTTCATCCGCGGTGCGCGCCGTTTTTCTTTTGTGGCGCGGCCTACTTCTTCGCCGCGGGCTTCGTGCCGGCATCGGCCGCCGGAGCGCCTGTCGCGGCGTCTGCTACCGCGCTCGGAGTCGGGGTCGGAGTCGGAATCGGCGTCGGAGTCGGAGCCGGAGTCGGAGCCGGAGTCGCGGGGGCGGCGTCGGCGGCGGCTTCGGGCTTCGTCTCGTCGGGGCAGCCCGCGAGGCAGAGCGCCAGGACCGAGGCGAGGATCGAGGCGAGCGACGAGACGAGAATGCGTTTCATGGTCGAGCTCCTTCTTTTTCGTGAGCGACCTCGCCCACGCGAATGGAGCAACGCGCGAACGTGCGCGCGTGACCGGTTCGCTACAACGAAAGACAGGCCCCACCGATCGTCACGCAGATGTAAGGGGCGTCGTTGGCTTGTTCTGCTCAGGCGCCTTTCGCTCGACGGTACAAGGACTTCTGCTCTAGCGTCGCGACATGCGCCCCTCGAGCTGGTGGCTCGCGCCGTTCGGATGGGTCGCCGCCTGCGGAGGGCCTGCCAGTCTCCCCGCGCCGCCGGAGCGCTCGATCGGGTTCGCAGTCGACGCGGGCTCGCCGGCAGCGACGGTCGCATCGCTCACCCACTCCATCACCGTGCTCCTCGACGCGACATCCGACGCGGGCGTCAGCGCCGCGGGACTCGACTCGCCCGAGGTAGCCTCCGCGATGGCCAGCCTCGCACGCGTGCTCGTCGCCCGTGCGCCCGACGTCGACGACGAGGAGGCGCTCCGCCGCCGCGCGCTCTGGCTCGTGGCCGCCGCGGAGCCCGCCGCCGCCAACGCCGCGCTCGCCCGGCTGCGCAACGTCGCGCGCCCGTACGATGCGGCTCGCGCACGTGTATTATACACGCATCTCGAGGTGCACTCACGAGCGCGCCTCGCGGGCAACGCAGGAGGGCTCTTGCCGTTCGCCGAGGCGTTGAAGAGCGCCTTCCGTGAGACCTTCTCGCGCCTCGACGATCTCGCCGCCGAGCACGCGAGGTGGCGCACCGACACCGATCTCGACGGCGCCGTCGCCGACGTTCGAGGCGCCATCGCGGCCGCGCGATCCGCCCCTTCGGACCGCGCGGCCGGGGACCTCGTCGTCCGCTACGCCGAGTACGTCGTTCGTCGCGATCTCCTCCCGCTCGGGAGGACGCTCCTCGAAGAAGACGCCGCCGGCCGCTACGAGATCGAGGAGGTCCTGGTGCCCATGCGCGACGGCGCCAAGATCTCTGCGACCGTTGTCCGCCCGCGGCGCGTGACCACACCGCAGCCGGCGATCCTCGTCTACAGCATCTACACGACGAGCGGCGACAGGACAGCGCTCGCCTCGGCGGCTCGCGGCTACGTCGGCGTCGCGGCCTACACGCGGGGAAAGCGGAAGAGCAGCGGCGAGGTCGTTCCCTACGAACGCGAGGCGAACGACACGCACGACACGATCGACTGGCTCGCCAAGCAGGGATGGTGCGACGGCCGCGTCGCCATGTACGGCGGCAGCTACGCAGGCTTCACGCAATGGGCGGCGACGAAGCACCTCCACCCCGCGCTGAAGACCATCGTTCCCTACGTGGCGGCGATCCCGGGGCAGGGGTTGCCCATGGAAAATAACGTCTTCTTGAACGTCAACTACGGTTGGGCGTTCTACGTCGGCAGCGGCAAGGAGGACGACGATCGCGTCTACTTCGATGCGCCACGCTGGAACGCGCTCCCCGGAAAGTGGTTCGCGAGCGGTCGCCCATTCCGCGAGATCGATCGCGTCGACGGCGTGCCGAACCGCCTGCTGCAGCGCTGGATCGCGCACCCGTCCTACGACGCGTACTGGCAGGCGATGGTTCCGGTTCGCGAGGAGTACGCGCGCATCGACATCCCCGTCCTCTCCATCACCGGGTACTACGACGACGGTCAGATCTCCGCGCTGCGCTACTTCACCGAGCACACGCGCTACGCCAAGAACGCGCGCCACCACCTGCTCATCGGGCCGTACGATCACTTCGGCGCGCAGCGGCGTCCCGCCGACGTCCTACGCGGCTACGCGATCGATCCGGTCGCCCGCATCGACACCACGGCCATCACCTTCCAATGGCTCGATCACGTCTTGCGCGGCGGCCCGCTCCCAGAGATCGTGAAGGACAAGGTCAACTGGGAGGTCATGGGGGCCAACGAGTGGCGCCACGCGCCGAGCATCGAGAAGATGCACGACGAGGTGATGACGCTCTACACCGACGGCGCGCGCCTCGTGACGACCAAGCCGGACGGCGCGCGCTTCGTCGCCCAGCAAATCGATTTCTCCGATCGCACGACGAGCAACAACTCCTACTACCCCGATCCCATCGTCTCTCGCGAGCTCGACGCGGGAAATGGCGTAGTGCTCGAAGGCGAGCCGTTTGCCCATCCCGCGTCGATCGACGGTATTTTCACCGGCGAATTGCACGTCCGTGTCGACAAGAAGGACATGGACGTCGGCGTTCAGCTCTACGAGAAGACGGCCGACGGAGCTTACTTCGCGCTGACCTACTACCTCGGTCGCGCCAGCTACGCGCGCGATATGAGCGTCCGTCGTCTTCTGGTCCCGGGCGCGATCGAGATGATCCCCTTCGAGCGCACCCGCATGGTCAGCCGCCGGATCGAGGCCGGGAGCCGCCTCGTCGTCGTCCTGAACGTGAACAAGAACGCCTTCGCGCAGGTGAACCACGGCACCGGCAAGGACGTGAGCGACGAATCGAGCGCCGACGCCAAGACGCCGCTCCACGTCGAGTGGCACGCGGACGGCTTCGTGAGGATCCCGATCCGACGCTGAGCGGGCTTACCCTACGGGTTCGGCGCGCACTTGCGGTTGATCGCCTCGAACGACTGGCGCGTGATGCTCGGGGACATCGTCGCGCTCTTCTTGATCAGCTCTTGGCGATCGGGCGCCGCGAACTTGTAGAGGTCCACGCGCTTCACGTTGTCTTGGTAGAACGTCCAGGCGCCGGGGCAGTCGTCCGCCTTCGCGAGGCACGCGGTGCCCGCGTTGCGCAGCGCGTCGGGCGCGTTGATGATCTGGCTGTCGTCGGGGCCGTGCGGCGGGACCTTCGGGATGGTCTCCTCGAGGGTCTTGATGTTCTCGCGGCAGAACGCAGGCGTGCGCTTGTTGATGTAGGCGCCGTCCGTCAGCGCCATCGTGCCGCGTATGACCTTGTCGCGATCGGTGAGGTTCGAGCCCTGGCAGTAGAGGCCCACGATCGCGTCGACCGAGTGCTCGCGCGCGTCGGGGCCCATCGCCGCGCCCGCGCTGTGCTCCAGCGCGTCGCGGTACAGCGTCTTGCCGGCCGCGCACTGCCCCGCGAGCATGAGGCACTGCGCCCGGAACATCGCGTACGGCGAGACCTTGCTCGTCGTCGGCTCGGTCATGCGCGGCTCGATCTTGTCGTAGGCGTCGAGCTCCGTGAGGCAGCCCGCGCCGTCGCGCGTGCTCATCTTCGTTCGCGCGGCCTCGATGCGCGCTTGCAGCTTGCGCTGGTGATCGGCGAGCGCTTGGAGCGTCGCCGACGGGATGGTTGACGGCAGCGTGTCGGTCGGGACGGCGGTGGGAGGCGGCGTCGGCGCCGAGGCGACCGTCGGCGGCGCGGTGTCGCTCGGAGCGGGCGCGGTCACCTGGGTGGCGACCGAGCCTGGCGCGCTGGGGGCTACCGGCGGCGTCCCGCGATCGGGCGTCGCGCCCGGCGTGCAGGAGCCGAGCGCGCCCACGAGGACGAGCGCGCTCGGAAAAAACGCGGCGTGCCGCGCGCTCGTCACTGCCCTTTGCACTTCGAGTTCATCGCGTCGAACGACAGGCGCAGCGTCGTCACCGGCATATTCGCGCCCTTCTTGATCAGCTCCTGCCGCTCGGGCTTCGCGAATTTGTAGATCTCCGGGTGCTGGTTGAGATCCTGGTAGAGCGCCCACGCCGCCGCACAGTCGCCGGCCTTGACGAGACAGGCGGTGCCGCTGTTCCTCAGCGCGTCCGGCGCGTTGATGATGTTGCTGTCGTCCTCGTCCTTGGGCGGAGTGGTCGGGATCATCGTACGGAGGGTCTTGATGTTCTCCTGACAGAACGAGGCTTCCTTCTTGGACATGTACGCGCCTTGCGTCAGGTTCTGCGTCGCGCGGGTGATGGCGTCGCGGCCGCCGAGGTTGCCTTGGCAGTACATCCCGGCCTGCGCGTCGACGCCCCTGTCGATCTGCTCGGGGCCGAAGTTCGCCGCCGAGGTCTTCTCCATGGCCTTGCGCATCAGCTCTTTCCCGGCCGGGCACGAGCCGGAGAGCATCAGGCACTGGCTGCGGAGCATCGAGTAGTACGACGCCACGTTGGTCGAGAGGCCGGCGGGGCGCGGGTCGAGCTTGTCGTGCGCGTCGAGCTCGGCGAGGCAGCCTTTGCCGTCGCGCGAGGCCATCTTGGTGCGCGCGGAGTCGCCGTGATCGCCGGCCTTGCGCTCGCGATCATTCGACGCCTTGAGGCGACCGGCCAGGTTCGCGGCTTCGGGGGTCTCGGGCGCCTGGGAGTCCTTGGTGTCGGCGCTCTCGCCGTCCGTGAGCTCGCGGAGGGTGAGGCGAATGGGGACGGTGCAGGTCTGCACGTCCTTCGCCGACTCGGCGCGGCAGCTGCCGAGGACGCCGCCCTGCTTGTCGGCCTTCGACGAGCTCGAGCGGCTGCCACCGGCGCCAAAGCCGAACGCGCTGCCGCCAACGGTGCCCTTCAAGTTGGACTGCGCGCCGAGCGCGAAGGCGCCGAGGTTGTACGCGTACACGAAGTGCGTCGCGCCCTTGCACTGCGGGACCTTCTTCAGGTCACCACGGAAGATGGAGGGGCGCGTGGCCGTGCGCGTGCCGCTGACGAAGTATTCCATGCGGAATTTCTCGCCGCCCTCGACGCGACCTCCGAGGGTCGCCGCACCGAGCGGGAGCTTGGCGTAGAGCTCGCCCGAGTTGTTGATCTCGAGCGACTCGAGCGATCCGCTCGTCCAGTCCACCGCCTTGTACGAGCCGAACGCGCCCTTCACGGAGTCGTCCGCGCAGGCGTCGAGGACCTTGAGATCGCAGCCTTCGTACTTGACGAAGATGACGTCGTTCGCCGCCTTCGACTCGAAGCTCGACATGTCGGTCGCGTCCCACTCGATGATGAAGGGGCGCTCGGCGTTCTTCGGGTTGCACTTGTTCTGGCCCGCGAAGGACTGGGACATTCCGGAGCTTTGCACCGACGCGGCCGTGCCGGTACCGGGGGCCGCGCCGCCGCCGCCACCACACGCCGAGACAAGCACCGACAGGAGACCGAGCCCAAGACCGAGAGTTGCCGTCTTCATCGTTTTACCTCGCGCGAACGTGCGCACCGCGCGCCGCCATTTCGTGCGGCAGGTTATACGCCAGGAGCGGCGGGACCTTCCATCCTTGATGCGCAAGGAAACCGCACCCCTATGACGCACGGATCGCGCACCGTGCCTCCCTTGCGTCGCTTTTGGCGGCGCTTGTGGCCTCCTTTCGCCTGAATCGTCCGGCTTCTTACGGCACGCGCGTTGCTCTAGGGCGCGGCATGCTTTGCTTGCGAGGAACTGCGCGTCTCGCGCTCACAGCGGCTGCGATCGCAGTCTGTCTGAGCGTGCCTGCGCGCGCCGATTCGAACAACGACGACGACGAGCTGCTCGAGGACGTTCTCGCCTGCGAGGACGCCCTCGGGCATCTCGGGCGGTGCTGCGGCGGCTTCGACGCGCGCGCCGTTCGGTGCCACTACCATGACGACCGGACGAGCGGCGGGTGCGGCGGACCGAGCACCATCGACAGGGAGACGCCGGCGCTCTCGATGTCCGAGAGCCTCTGCATCCGCAATCAGTCGTGCGACACGCTCGTCGCGAGCGGCGTCTGCGACCGCGCGCAAGCGGCCACGGCGTACTGGGAGAAGTCGCAGAGCTCCGGGTCGGGGGACACGACGACGACCGGGACGGGCAGCTCGCACGCGCCGGTGTGCCCGTGAGGCCCGCGGCCTTCGTCATGGGTCTCGTCGCGAGCCTCGTCGCAGCGGTCGTCCTCACCTCGCGCGTCGCCGAAGCGCAAGAGGCCGGCGGTATCGGCCCCGGGTTCGCCGAGCCCGAGCCCGAGCCCACGCCTCCGACGGCGTCCGCCCGACCCGTCGAGCCGCCTCCTCCTCCGCCCGCTCCCACGACGGCGACGCGTGGTGAGGACGGCATCGGTGTCCGCGCGGTCGGGTCGGCGGGCGCGTCGCGTCTCCTGAACCTCTCGTTCACCGGCTGGAGCGGGGCCGTCGCGGTCGGCGGCGAGGCCCGTCGCGGCGTCGAGGTCTACGTCGGCCTCTCGTACGGTCAAGCGCGGACGTCCAACGGCCTCGGCCTCTACGAGTCCACGCTCGACGTCACCATCACCGCCGCCCTCCGCCCCGTTCACCTCGGCCTCGGCGGCGGCTTCGTTTATATGCAAATTCCACGCATCTCGGAGGACTCGTCGATCACGCGGGGCGGCGTCGGCATCCACGGGTGGGCTAGCGTCGATCTCGTGCGACCGACGCCGCGCCAGGCCCTCTTCATCGCGCTGCGCCCGGAGGCGGACTGGGTCCGCCCTCAGCAACTCCTGCGCGTCACGCTGGGGCTGGGGTACCGCCTTTAGAGCAGAGGCAAACCTAATCGAGCCAGACGATGCGCTGCTCGCAGGGCTTCGCGTTCTCGTCGGTGTGGAGACCCGCGATGCGCATCGGGTCGCCGTCGACCGACTTGAGCTCGTGCTTGATCTTCGACGTGATGAGCTCGTGGAGGTTGCCGCTCGCGTAGTTCTGGTGCGTGCCGCCGCAACTGGAGCCGGGGTCGCCGCCGCCCGTCGACTGCGGGCCCGCGCCGCCGCGGAGGACGAACATGTTCGTCGCGCCGGTGTACTGCGCCATCTGGCGCATGACGATCTGGCCCTGCTGGTCCATGCCGCTCGCCGACACGGTGAAGAGCTGGATGCCGCGGTGCGACGCGGTCTTCATGTCCTTCGCGTAGTCGGGGCCGTCCTGGTAGTCGAGGTGCGGCGGCGCGTCGGCGATGACGAAGGCCATCCGCGCGACCGACTCGTCGCTCCACTGGAGCTGCGTGACCGCGGTGTGGACGCCGGCGTTCATGTCCTCCGGCGTGTCGCCGCCGCCGCTCGCCTGGATCTTCGAGACCTTCGCGGCGAAGCCCTGGAGATCGGTCGAGAAGGGGTAGACCTTGGTGACGAACGGATCGGTGCGGTCCTTGTATTCGACGAGGCCGATGCGCACGCGCGTCTCGCTCGTCTGGAGCTGCTGGGCGACCTTTTGGATCGTCTGCGTGACGGCGGCGATCTCCTCGCTCATGGAGCCCGTCGTGTCGAGGATGAACGCGAGGTCGACGGTGCGCGTCTGGATCGGCAGGCGCTCCTTCGTGAGGTGCAGATCGACGAGGCCGTCGGTGTCGTCGGTGAGGGCGAACTGGCTGGTCGCGGTGCCGTCGGCGCACGCCGCCGTGGCGACGAACTTCGCGCCGGTCAGGCCCTCACCCTTCGGGAAGAGGACCGCGTGGCCGCCCGCGGTCGTGAGGAAGCTCGCCTCGTGCTGCGAATCGTCGTTCACGCGGACGCGGCAGCGCGGGACCGGCTTGCCCTGCGCGTCGCGCACGACGAGGAAGCGGCGGAAGCGCAGATCGACGGGGTGGAAGGTGACCTGCTGCGAGCCGAGAAATTTTTGGAAATCGCGGTAGTTCGCGTTGTCATCCCACTCGCCGGCCTTCACGCCGGAGAAGTTCGCGAGGCTCGGCGCGGGCGGAGTCGCCATTCCAAGGGAGGCTTCCTTCTCGTGATCGGCACCCGCCCACGGGTCGGCCTTGTCCATGTCACCGCGTGCGCGCGCCGGGGGAGCGGTCGTCGGCGCCGGCATGGCGCCCGCGTGCGCGAGGCCATCGCCCGCGGTGCCGCCGGGCGGACGGCGTCGACCGTCGGCGAGTGGCTCGGGCGCGCTCGCGGGCTTGCTCGGCGGCGTCATCACGGCAGGCGGGGGCGGCGGGACGGCCGGGACCGCGGCGACGGCGGACGCCGCAGCGGTCGTGGTCGCGGCAGCGATCGGCGCCGGATCGCGCGCCACGTCGTCGGCCTTCGGACCTCCAGCCTTCGCGCCTTGCGCAGGGACGTCGACCGTCGCGGGGCTCGTCGTCGGCGTGCCCACGGCGGCTGTCGGCTTCGCCTCGGTGTTCGACACGGACGTCGACGCCGTTCTGCAGCCCGTCACGGCGAGCACGCAGGCGAGGAGGCTCGCAGAGAGGCAAGGGGAGGCGGAAAGCGCGAGACGGGTCCTCGTACGCATCGGGATTCTCCAGGCTTTGGGGGCGGTGGCGGTCTCGAGAGGGGCGCCAAGCGCCGCGCGCTCTCGCGAACCGTGCCCTTCTAGACGCGCCTGTCGGGGAAAAGATCTCGACCGTGCCGCGAAAGTTTGCGGGCCCCCAATCGCGGGTTTTTCCCGTGCGCTTGGCCCGTGGTACCCTCGCGGCATGGGCGAACTCTCCCGACCGATCATGACCCCGCTCGGGGTCGTCTACCGGAGCATTTGCTACACCCAGGCGGAGGCGCTGAAGCACAGCGAGTGGGCCGCGAAGAAGTTCGGCGGTTCCACCGCGGCGTTCCACCAGATCGGGCCGTCCCCGAAGAATTTCTTCGAGCCGGGCATGCTGGCGACCGTTCCGCCGACCGCCAAGTGCGTGAAGAAGTCGAAGGAGCCGGCCGACACCGGGTGGTACTCGGTCCCCGAGCACGCGTGCATCCTCGTCGACGACACCTCGACGCCGATCGCGCTCTACTTCGAGAAATACGGGCTCCTCCTGAAGCCGAAGGAAGACCCGCCGCTCACCGCGTACTGCACCGTCGCTGCGCCGTAGCGACATCCGGCCGCGATGGGGGAGTATCGGGCAAGGGATCTCTTCCTCGTCCCTGGGCTCTTGAGCCTCGCGCGCGTCCCGCTCGCCGCGATCTTTCCACTCGTCCTTGGTCGGCCGATTGTCGCGTTCGGTGTGCTCGCGCTCGCGGGGATCACCGACGTGCTCGACGGCTGGTACGCGCGCACCCGCGGTCAGACCACGGCCACCGGCGCGGTCGTCGACGCGATCACCGACAAGGTCTTCGTGCTCGCCGTCGTCGTCACGCTCGTCGTCACGCACCACATGACGGTGCTCGAGTCGCTCCTCCTCGGGACGCGCGAAATGGGGGAATTTCCGCTGGTCGTGCGCCTCGCGCTCAGCCACGCGGCGCGGAGCGCGAGCACCGACCGGAAGGCGAACGTGCCGGGCAAGCTTGCCACGCTGCTCCAGTTCGTCGCCGTCACTGCGGTGCTGTTCCGCGCGCCGACGTACGACGCGCTCCTGTGGCTCGCGGCGGGCGGCGGCGCGGTCGCGGCGGTGACCTACTGGCTCAGGGAGGGGCGCGCGCGCGGCTGATCTTCTGCGGCGGGCACCCTAGTTGGGGTGCTTCCCGAACGCGGCGACGTCAACGCGCGCGCGGCGGCGAGCTCGTTCGTTCGGCGAGCGCACGCCGCGCCAGCGTCACGACGTCTTTAACGTTCACAGGCTTCAAGAGGAACCCGTCCGCACCCATCGCGGACAGGCGCTTCCACTCCGCCGGTCCGCCCGAGCCGCTGATGACGACGATGGGTACGCCGTCGGCGCCCGATCGCGCGCGCACGAGGCCCGTGAGCTCGATGCCGTCGAGGCTCGGCATTTGGAGATCGATGATCACGAGGGACGGTCGGCGCATGTCGAACGCCGCGAGCGCCGCGCCGCCATCGCCGACACACTCGATGCGCGCGCCCGGAAACTCGCGGGACAGCGTGAGGGAAAGAAGCGAGCGGAAGTCCTCGTCGTCGTCGGCGATCAGAATGGAGACCGGCTCGCGCGTCCCGCCCCTCGCGGCGGCGATGGCGCGGCGGAAGGCTTCCGCGCTCGGCGTGCGGTTCGCGGGGTCCTTCTCGAGCGCCTGACTCACGGCCTCGTTGAAAAAGTCACCGAGCTCCGGGCGAAGCTCGCCGATGCGCGGCGGCGACTGCGTGACGTGCGCCATCATGCGCCCGAGGTGTCCGTTCGCCTGGAACGGTCCGCGCCCCGTGAGAAGCTCGAAGGTCAGGCATCCAAGCGAGTAGACGTCGGCGCGGTGTGCCAGCTCGGGGGCGACCTCCGACTGCAGGACCGTCTCCGGCGCCATGTACTCCGGCGTCCCGACGATGTCCTGACTCCCCTCGCCGGCGGTGCGGCGGAGGATGTCGGCGACGCCCATGTCGGCGACGTGGACGGTGAGGTGTTCGCCAAGCAGAAGGTTGCTCGGCTTCAGGTCCCGGTGAACGGTGTCGGCGGCGTGGAGCGCTTCGACGCCCAAGCACGTCTGATCGAGGATCGCGAGGGCCGCGTCGAGATCCGGCAACGTGCCTGCGGCTCGCGAAGAAAGCCAGCCCTCCACTGTCGTGCCGCGAACCAGCTGGAGCACGAAGTACGGCGAGTCCTCGTATTCGCCGAACGCGTAGATCTGGACCACGTTCGGGTGCTGCACACGCGCCATCGCGCGCGCCTCGGTCAGGAATCGCTCACGCAGGCCGCGCTCGCCGAGCAACTCGCGACGAATGAGCTTGATGGCCACGTCCCGATCGAGAACCTCGTCGTGGGCGAGCACGACGACGCCCATGCCGCCGTGGCCGAGGCGGTGCTTTACCCGGTAGATGCCGTCGATGACGGTCCCCGACGGCGGGCCTTGTTCATCCATGCTCGTGGTCATCTCGGCGGCGGCTCTAGCTTGTCTGGCTGGTCCAGCGGACGGTTCTCCGCTTCAGCCACCCTGGCATAGCCTCCGCCAGGCCTCCCCGCAACGAACGCCTCCGCGCATCGACGCCTCCCTCGCCGACGGAGGCCCCATGGCGCGACGAGGCCTACGCGCGTCGGGCCGTTCGCTGTGGTGCTCCGCGTCAGTGTGTCGTTTCTGCTGCCACGCGCTTGAAGGAATCCTCGGAAAAACAGCCGGATCGTGATGGCGCGACTTGTGCTGACCCAAAACGCTAGCTCCCCGCGCGCTCTCCACGCTGACCCACCTCTTGCCAGGACTTAAAAATGAAGAATCGATGGATCGCGAGTCTGACCGGTTGCGCCGCTCTCTGCGCCGCTTCTTCTTCCGCTTCTTCCGCACATGCGCAAACGCAAACGGGCTACAAGGCGAGCTCGTTCGAGCCGTCCGAGACCGGGAGCGACTGGTTCTCGAACGAGTCGCTGGACCTCCGCGGAAAAGCGAGGCCGGCGATCGGCATCATCGCCGACTACGCGTACCGTCCCGTGATCGGAACGTACAATAGCGAAGGGGTCGTGACGTCCTCGGTGGTGCGCGACCAAGCGATTCTGCACCTCGGCGGCAGCATGGTCTTTGCGGACCGACTTCGCCTTGGCCTGTCGCTCCCGATTCAGATGTTCGCGCACGGGCACACGGCGTTCGCGGGCGGAGTGGCGTACCCGCCCCCGGCCAACGAGCAGAGCGTCGGGGATCTTCGCGTGAGCGCGGACCTGCGCCTCGTCGGGACATACGGCGACCCCTTCACGATGGCGGCCGGCGCCTCGGTGTTCGCCCCGATCGGTCAACGCAACTCGTACACGGGCGACGAAGTCTGGAGGCTCGCGCCTCACCTCCTCGCGGCCGGCGACATCGGCGCCTTCGCGTATGCCGCGCGCGTCGGCTACGAGTACCGCAACCTCAACGAGAACTACCTCGATACGCGCCTCGGCAGCACGGTCACGTTCGGCGGCTCGGCCGGCTTCCGCATGTTCGACAAGAAGTTCTTGCTCGGACCGGAGGTCTTCGGGCAAACCGTCATCTCGAACGAGCACGCGTTCGAAGAGCGCGCCACGCCGATCGAGATCCTGCTGGGCGCACACGTCAACGTCGCCGACACCGTTCGCCTGAACGCCGGCGCGGGCACGTTCATCACCAAGGGGTACGGAGCGCCAGTGTTCCGGACGCTCGCCGGCGTCGAGTGGGCGCCCGGCGCCGAGAAGTCCGATCGCGACAAGGACGGCGTGCCCGACGACGAGGACGCGTGCCCCGACGTGCCCGGCGAGCACACGAACGATCCGAAGACCAACGGCTGCCCCCCGCCGCCGCCCGATCGCGATCATGACGGCGTCCCCGACGATGTCGACGCGTGCCCGGACGTCCCCGGCGTTCGCACCGACGATCCGAAGACCAACGGCTGTCCTCCCCCGCCGCCCGATCGCGACGGCGACGGCATTCCCGACAGCGAGGACGCGTGCCCGGACGTGAAAGGTGTTCGCACCGACGATCCGAAGACGAACGGTTGTCCCCCCGACCGCGACAAGGATGGAATCATCGATTCGGAGGACGCGTGCCCCGACGTGCCCGGCATCCGCACGGACGACCCCAAGACCAACGGCTGCCCTGACACGGACCGCGACAAGGACGGGATCCTCAACGACGTCGACGCGTGCCCCGATCAGCCGGGCCCCAAGAGCGACGATCCCAAGACGACGGGCTGCCCGCGCGTCTTCATCAAGAACGCGCGCATCCAGATCCTCGAGCAGCCGAAGTTCGACTTCAACAAGTCCGTCATCAAGCCCGAGAGCGACTCTCTCCTGACCGAGGTCGCGAAGGTGATGACGGATCACTCGGAGATTCAGCTGGTTCGCGTCGAGGGGCACACCGACAACGTCGGCGACTCCGCGTACAACAAGAAGCTGTCGCAGCAGCGCGCTCAGGCCGTCGTCACCTGGCTGACGGGGCACGGCGTCGCCAAAGAGCGCCTCAAGTCGCTCGGCATGGGGAAGGAGCGTCCGCTCGTTCCGAACGACACGGACGTGGGTCGCGCCGCGAACCGCCGCGTCGAGTTCCACATCGAGACGCAGGAGACGACCGTGAAAGAGGTCGTGAAGACCAAGGCCGGCGACACCGTCACCGCGCCGCCTGCGACCGCTCCGGTGCCCAAGGGTGCGGCGCCGACGCCGGAAAACAAGAAGCCCTGATACGGCGCAAGGAGACGCGACCCACCACGCCGGCAACCGAGGCGTGGTGGCCGCGCCCGGCGACAGGGCCGCCTGAAGTCGCCACGTAGACGAGCCGTCTACGTGGCGCAGACGAGCCGCCTACGTGTTGAGCGACGAGCGCGCGCGCGTCGCATCGTCGGCGGCCGGCAGCGTCGGCAGCGTCAAGACCACAGCAGTCCACGTCGGGAACAGCGTCGCGCCCGGGACGAGCTCCATCGCCATCGCCATCGCGAGGCGCCATCGGAAGCCGAGCACCAGCACGAGAATGACGGCGATCGCGACATCGAGCACGTCATCCGGCGGCGAGAGGGCTCCTTCGCCGAAGATGGGGAAGTAGCCAATCTGGATCAGGTCGGCGATCGCCGCGATCCCGAGGGCTAGCTTCTTGCGGCTGGCGGGGACCGCCGCTGGGCTGATCGAGGCGTGCGCGGCCTTTGCGAGGGTGGCGTTCACCCTATCAAGTTAGGTCCCTCTCTCCCCCCGTCAACCCATGAAGCTGGTATCCCACCGGTGTGTCCCTCTCCTCCCTGTTCATGGCGACGATTTACGACACGTTCATGGGCTCGATGGAGCGCGCGAGCTTGTCGGCGTGGCGGCGCGCGCTCCTCGGGGATCTGCGCGGTCGGGTGCTCGAGATCGGCGCGGGCACCGGGGTCAACCTGCCGTTTTACCCGCGGACGCTGACGCGCCTCGTCGTCACCGAGCCCGACGCGAACATGCGCGCGAAGCTCACGAAGAAGAACCGCGAGCTTGGCGGCCTGGCCGAAGAGAGCGACGCCTCGGTCGACGCGCTTCCGTTTCCCGACGGATCGTTCGACGCCGTCGTCGGCACCCTCGTCCTTTGCACGGTGCCCGAGCCCGCGCATGCCCTCGCCGAGATCCGCCGCGTCCTCGTCCCGGGCGGCGCGTTCGTCTACATCGAGCACGTCGCCGCCGATCACGACGCCGGCCGCCTCCGCTGGCAAGAGCGCATCGAGCCGCTGTGGACCTCCATCGCCGGCGGCTGCCGACTGACGCGTCGAACGTCGGAGACGATCCGCGCCGCCGGCTTCGACGTTGCGGGCGAGACGCGGGAGAGCGCTCGGAAGGCGTTTCCGCTCGTTCGGACGATGGTGCGCGGCGTCGCCCGCAAGGGGTAGCATCCTTCCCCATGAAGCTGCCCCTCCTCCCCACCACCATGGTCGGCTCGTACCCGCGTCCGGCGTGGTTCACCTGGCAGCTCGCCGGTCGCGACGTGCTCGAGGCCTTCAAGGTGGCGCCGCACAAGGAGGCGTTCGAGGACGCCGTGCGCACGACGCTGCGCGATCAGGAGCTCGCGGGCCTCGACGTCCTCACCGACGGGCAGATGTGGTTCGACGACTACGCGATGGGGATCGGCTCGTTCCTCTGGTACTGGCTCGAGCGCGTGCACGGCTTCGGCAAGGAGAAGCTGCCGCACCCCGCGGCGTCGCGCGCGAAGGGGCGAGACGAGTGGTCGCTCGACGAGGCGGGCGGCGTCGCGGTAGAAGGCCCGATCACGCGCGGGCCGATCCGGATGGCGGCGCTCTACCGGATGGCGCAGAAGAACACCGAGCGCCCCATCAAGGCGTGCGTCGGCGCGGGGCCGGTGCAGCTCTCGACGCTCGCGCACTTCAAGAGCGGCCCCATCAAGGATCGCTACGCGCTGTCGCACGCCCTCGCGGGGATCTTCAACGCGGAGATCAAGGAGCTCGTCGAGGCGGGATGCGAGATGGTCCAGCTCGAAGATCTCGGCGCGTGGATCCCGACGCTCTCGGGCGACAAGGACTACGCGTGGATGAAAGACATCGTTCGCGAGGTGCTCGACGGAGTCACCGTGCGCAAGTCCTGGCATTTTTGCCTGGGAAACGCGTGGGGCAACAAGATGCAAGGCATGACGGCGGGGGGCTACGCGAAGATCCTCCCGCACTACTGGGACGCGGCGGTCGACGAGTACGTCCTCGACTTCGCGTGCCGCGAGATGGACGACGTGGCGTGCCTCGCCGACATGCCGAAGGACAAGTCCGTCGCTGCCGGCGTCATCGACGTGCGCTCGCTCGAGGTGGAGGACCCCGAGCAAGTCGCCGCGCGAATCCGGAAGGTGCTGAAGGTCGTCCCCGCCGAGCGCGTCACGTTGACCACCGACTGCGGGATGAAGCAGCTCCCGCGTCCGTGCGCCGTGCAGAAGCTCCGCGCGCTCGTGGCCGGCGCGAAGATCGTGCGACGCGAGCTCGGCGCGTGAAGCCGCGTCAGATCGGGCCGGGCGCCGTGACGCTCGCCCACACGATTCGCTGGAAACGGAACTCGCGCTCGCGCACGTAGGTGCCCGTCAGCGTGAGGCACGCCTCGTCGAACGCGAGGCTGCGCGCATGGCGGAATCCCTCTTCGAAGAGCATGGGGACGGGATCGTTGGTTCCCCACACGACCACCTCGCCGAGGGCGTCGACGAACGCCTGCGTGTCGTCCTTCTTCTCCGTCCGCTGCACGACGCGCTTCAAGAGGTGATCGAAGACGACGATCGATCGCGGATGGCAGCGCGTCGCTATCGCGCGGAGCGTCGCTCGGATGGCGGGCTCGCGGAGGTACGGCGTCACGCCCTCCCACACGACGAGCGCCGGCGCGTTGCGATCGAAGCCGGCCGCGCCTAGCTGGTCGGCGAAGCTCTGCGTCTCGAAGTCGCACGCGACGTACGACGCCTTGTCGTTCGGGTGCGCGCCGATCGCATCGAGGCGCGCGAGCTTGTCGGCCTGGCTCGCGGGGTGATCGACCTCGAAGAAGCGAACGCCGGGCTTCGCGAGGCGAAACGCGCGCATGTCGAGCCCAGCGCCTAGGATCACGATCTGCCGGAAATCATGCGGCGCCGACGTCCAGGTCGCGACGTGCGCGTCGAGGTACGCGGTGCGCACGCCGACCCAGAGCTCGAGGTGCGGGTAGAGCGCGTCTTGCGCGTCGGCGAGCGCCGCCCCGTCGTCGCCGGCGAGCCGAGCGGCCCACGGATCGGTCGCGACTGCACCTTCGCGCGCCGAGTGACGCGCGCGGTAGGCCGCGACGAGGAGGGCCGTACGGCTGGCGGTGCGGGTCACTTCGCGATGACGCGGTCGGTGGTGAAGTTGAAGTCGCTCGAGTACGCCGCCGCGGCGAGGCACACCGGGAGGCTCACCACCGCGTTCGCCTTGTCACGGCAGCCGGTCACCGTCGTGCCGGTCATCGTGAGCTTGTAGGGTGCACCTTGCCCGGCCGGCGGCGCCGCCGGATCGAACTGATCGGGCTGCGTCGGGTTGACCTCGGCGATGCCGAGGAAGCCGTTGCATCCGCCGACGAGCACATCGAGGAGGTGATTGTTCGCGCTGTAGCCTTGGCTGCACGCGCCGACGCCGGAGAGGAGCGCGGCCGGCACCGGCACGGTCGCCAGCGACGCCGCGCTGATGTTGCCGCACAGCTCGCCGTTCGAGGTCGTGGCAAAGCTCATGAGCGCGGGATCGAGGTTCTCGCTCACGAGGTGGCCCGGGGTCGCGCCGCTCGAGATCGCGGGCTTCGTCGTCCCGCCGATGTTCGAGCGGAGGTGCGCGCCGGACATGTGCAGCACCGTCGGCCCGCCCGCGAGGGAGATGCCGAGATCCAGCGTGCCCGTCGCGTCGAGGAGCTTGGCGACGATGCTCCCGTTCAAGAACGTCTTCGGGTTGCGCGCGACGTCGATGCTGCTCGGGTCGGTCGTGTACCACCACTCGAGATCGTTCGTGCCGTCGTACGCGGCGCCGGCGACCGGCTTGCCGCCGAGCCCGCCGACTTGCAGGCTCGGTTGGCTCGTGCCCGTCAGATCCGTCAGGCCCAGGAATTTGAGCATGATCGTGGTCGAGCCGTCCTTCACGCCAGTGTTGAGCGAGCTCTGGAGCGTGCCCTGCGCCGCCGACGCGATGGCCGAGCCGAGCGCGTTGTTCGAGCTGCAGAGCGCCGACGGGTTGTAGAGGAGGGTGACGCCGTTGGCGCGGTGGTCCTGCTCGAATTTACAGGTCGCGTCGCAGCCGTCCAGGTTCTTCGGCGGCAGCTGGCCGTCGTCGCACTGCTCCTTGCCTTCGCGCTTGCCGTCGCCGCACACGATGCTGGTGCACGTCGGGCTGCACGTGGTGCCGTTCGGCGGATCGCACGACTCGGGGCTCGTCACGCAGAGGTCGCCGCACGCCTTCGCCTTGCAGACGTTGCCGACGCAGATGTTGCTGCCGCCGCACGTGCCGCACTGGGCGATCGTGGCTTGCGGCTGGCACTTCTGCCCGGGCTTGCCGCCGACGCTGACCGCCGAGCATTTCTGCGGCGCCGCGCTGCACGGGTCCGAGCTGGGGCACGAGTCGGTGGGCGTCGTCTGGCAGGAGAACTGGCAGTCGAGCTCGCAGCCGGTGCCGGGGCCGTTGGCGCCGGTGCCGAAGTCGCACTGCTCGCCGGCCTCGATCGTCCCGTTGCCGCACGTGGCCAGCTTGCAGAGTCCGCCGGCGCAGACGCCGCCGTTGCCGCACGAGGTGCCGTCGGGCGGGGGAGTGCCCGTCACGCATTTCTGGCCGGAGGCGCCGCTGACGGTGACCGTCGTGCACGCGTTCGTTCCCGCGCACAAGTCGACGGTGACGCACGACTCCGGGGATTTCTTGCAGGAGAATTTGCAGTTGGCCTCGCAGCCGGTGCCGACCCCGTTGCCGTTGCCGAAGTCGCAGTCCTCACCGGCCTCGACCGCGCCGTCGCCGCACGCCGGCGGCTTGCAGACGCCGCCGATGCAGACCTCACCTTGTCCGGACGGACCGCAGCCGGTGCCGTTTGGGAGCGGGGTGCCAGGAGAGCACGTGTGCTTGGTGTCGCTGCACGTACCCTGTCCGGCGCAGGAGTCGGCGGGGGTGCAGTTTCGCGTCGCGTCGCTGGTGACGCAGGTGAACTTGCAGGTCGGTTCGCAGCCGTCGCCCGCGGTGCCGTTCGCGTCGTCGCACTCTTCGGGGGCCGTGACCACGCCGTCGCCGCACACCGTCGCGGTGCACTTTCCGCCGCTGCAAATCTTGCCGCCGCCGCAGTCGGCGCCGTCGGCGAGCGCGCCGGCGTACGTGCACACGTGCGCGGCGCTGCACGAGAGCGCGCCCTTGCAGGGGTTCGTGTCGCACTTGGAGAGGCCGTGCGGATCGGTCGCGTCGCAGCTGAAGCTGCAGTCGTCGTCGCAGCCGTCGCCGTTCACCTTGTTCGTGTCGTCGCACTGCTCGGGTCGCGCGGTGACGCCGTCGCCGCAGACGGGCTTCGGGGTCGCTCCGTCGTCGTCGGGGAGCGCGTCGGCGCCGCCGTCGGCAACGATGTTGCCGGTGGTGTCGGCGCCACACCCCTGGGAGGCGATGGCTCCGCCGGCGAGGGCCACGATTGCGGTGAGAAGGCGCGCGGCGCGTCGTCCGGTAAGGATCATGAGCGGAATTCCTCGGGGGCATCTACGTGCGCGCCGAAGGGATCTTCCCCGGCGACGTCACGCGGCGCGACAGCCTAGCACTTACGCGGGCGGCAGCAGCTCGAGGACGCGCGTGGTACGAAAAGGAGACCCCTCGAGCTCGATGGGCGTCGGCACGTCGTAGCGGGCGAGCTCCCGCACGCCCTCGGTGGGCACGTACGCCCGACCCGGATCGGCGGTCAGCACGCGAACGCCGTCTGCCGCGATGCGTCGTAACCAGGTGGCGAAGCGATCGGCGGGGCCCGCCTCGTACCAGATGTCCCCCGCGGTCACGACGTCGACGCGCGGCAGCCGGCCGCCCACGAGGTCCTCGCACACGATTTCGAGCGCGACGCCGTTCGCCTCGGCGTTGAGCGCGCACGCCGTCGCCGCGAACGGATCGATGTCGACCGCCGACACCGACGCCGCCCCTGCGTGCATCGCCGCGATGCCCACGAGACCGCTGCCGCAGGCGAAATCGAGCACGCGCTTGCCGTTCACGGTCTCGCGCGCGTCGAGGAGGTAGCGCGCGAGG
Organism: Polyangiales bacterium; assembly: GCA_038231275.1. Lineage (GTDB taxonomy): Bacteria > Myxococcota_A > Polyangia > Polyangiales > Polyangiaceae > JANYHK01. Next base: position 163,021 of record JBBRLQ010000015.1, on the reverse strand, counting down.
GCCTGCCCGCCGGCCCACGCGAACGCCCAGAACGGCATCGGCACGTTGCGCTCGCGAAGCCACGTCTCGGTGGCCATCCACAACGAGGTGACCTCGCTCGTCGCCAGCTGGAGGCGCACGCCCGGTACGAACGGCACGTCGAGCGCCGCCGTGTGGGTCATGATGAAACGCTCGCGCTCGACCGGATCGCGCACGCTCCGAGGGTACACGGTAAGCTCCCTCGCGATGACGGCGTTGCGGCTCGGGGTGGATCTCGGCGGAACGAAGACCGAGGCGGTCGTGCTGCGCCTGAGCGCGGACCCGCATGCACTTCCCGAGGTGCTCGCACGAAAACGAATCCCCACCGAGCGCGACAGTGGCTACGCGCACATCGTCACTCGCACGCGTGGGCTCGTGCTCGAGGTCGCAAAAGAAGCAGGGCTCGCGTCGCCACCGCCGGTCGGTGTCGGGATGCCGGGATCGACGACGGTGAAGGACGGCGTGCCGGTCGTGAAGAACTCGAACACGACGTGCCTCAACGGCCGCCCGTTCCGCGCCGACCTCGAGGCCGCGCTCGGCGTGCCTGTCGCCTTCGCGAACGACGCGAACTGCTTCGCCCTTGCGGAGGCCACGTTCGGCGCCGCCGCAGGCGCGACCGTCGCGTTCGGTGTGATCCTCGGCACCGGCGTGGGAGGAGGCGTCGTTTTTCGCGACCCGTCCGGATCGCCGCGCGTGTGGGACGGAGCGCAGGGAATCGCGGGCGAATGGGGCCACATCGTGCTCGACCCGATCTCGGGACCCGCGTGCTACTGCGGCAGGCGCGGGTGCGTGGAGCAGTACCTGAAGGGGCCCGCGATCGAGGCCGCCTACGAGGCGCGCACCGGCCGACACGTCAAGCTCGCCGCGTTCGCATCGAGCTCCGACGCAGACGCTGTCGCGGTCCTCGATGCGGCGGTCGACACGTTCGGCCGCGCGCTTGCGACGGTGCTCGCGGTCCTTGATCCGGAGGTGGTCGTCCTCGGGGGTGGCGTCTCGAACGTGGACCGCCTCTACACCGACGGCGTCGCGGCGGTGGCGCGCTGGGCCTTCACCGACCGGCTCACGACCCGCATCGTCAAGAACGCGCTCGGCGACAGCGCCGGAGTCTTCGGCGCCGCGCTCCTCCCGATTGCGAGCCCGTCGTCCCCGTCGTAAGGTCCGCCCCTTGAACCTCCCCATCTACGACGATCGCCCGCTCCCCGAGCCGTCGATCGGAACCCTCAAGAACCACAAGCTCTCCCACCTCGGCGAAATCAAGGTCGGGAAATCGATGCTCGAGTGCCGCATGGCCGCCGCCTGCGACTCGAACAAGTGCACCTCCCAATGCTGCGGCACCGGCGTCCTCGCCGATCGCGTGGAGAAGGAGCGCATCCTCGCGCACGCCGCCGAGGTCATCGCCACGATGGACGACGATCAGCCCAAGGATCCGTCCAAGTGGTTCGACGACGAGACCGTCGAGGACAACGATTTTCCGTCGAAGGTCGCCATCGGCACGCAGACGGCCTCGCGCGGGTGCATCTTCTTGAACAAGGTTGGCCGCTGCGTCCTCCAGAAGGCGAACATGGAGGGGCGCGTCCCCGTCCTGAAGCCGTTCTACTGCACCGCGTTCCCGGTGACGGTCGATCACGGCATGCTGATGCTCGACGTCGACAACGTCGAAGGGACGAAGCTGTGCTGCGTGCCGACCGAGGGTGGGCCCCGCACTGCGCTCGACGTGTTCGCGTTCGAGATCGAGCACACGATCGGCGCCGAAGGCGTCGCCGAGCTCCGCAAGATCCTCGACGCCGCGCGCGGCGCCTGAGCGACGCGCGCGACGAACGACCGAACAGCGAGAAAGAGGAGGGGAAATGGACGCACTATCTCGACCGCTCTCGCGCGCGGGGTACCTGGCGTGGGGCGTGGGCCTCTCCGTCCTGAAAGTCGCTGTCGACTTCGGGATCGCGACGCTCTTCCACCATCCCTACTCCCTCCTCTTCTACGTCAGCCCCGTCGACGCGCCGCTCTTTCACCCGGGGCAAGATCTCGCGTACTGGGGGACGCTCGCGGTGACGACGGTGCCGTTCACGGCGGTGGGGGTGGGCCTCACGGTGCGGCGCCTTCGAGACATCGGAATGTCGGCGAGCTACGCGCTCCTCTTCTTCACGCCCTTCGCGAACCTCCTCTTCTTTCTCGCGATGGCGGTAGCGCCGTCACGGGGGCGCGCGCCGGAGCTTCCTCCGCAGCCGATGTACCGCGAGCCCGGGCGAGAGATCGCGCTCGCCGCGCCGGCGCGGAGCCGGGGGACGAGCATCTGGATGAGCGCCGCCCTCGGCACCGTGCTCGCGCTCGGGACGATGGCGGTGTCGGTCGGTCTCCTCGGCTCCTACGGTGTCGCGCTCATGATCGGCTCGCCGGTCATCGCCGGATTCTCGACGGGCGCGTTCTATGGACGGCTCCAGCCCGACGGACGATTTCGCGAGGCGGCGCTGGCGACCACGCTGGCGACGGTCTTTGCCGTGGCGGGGCTCATCTTCGCGGCGATGGAGGGCGCGGTGTGCCTCGTCATGGCGATGCCGCTCTTCGTCTTGCCGTCGTACCTCGGCGCGTTCATCGGGTTTTCGGCCTCCAAATCGATGCCACGGAAGAACCTCGACGCCGCGCTACTCGGCGCGGTCCTCCTCTTGCCGCTCCTCTTCGTCGGCGAGCACCTGAGCCCGCTGCCGGCGCTCGCGGCAGAGCCCATCCTGACGGAGACGGTGATCGACGCGCCACCCGAGCGCGTGTGGCCGCTCGTCGCGGAGGTGGCGGAGATGGAGACGCCGGCGCATCTGCCGTTCTCCGCGGGCATCGCGTATCCGATCCGCGCGACCCTCGACGCGCCGCGTGTCGGCGCCGTACGTCGCTGCGAGTTCTCGACGGGCATCGCGCTCGAGACGGTGGAGAGGTGGGACCCTCCGCGCGAGCTCGTGTTCCACATCGACACCCAGCCCGATCCGATGGTCGAGGCGACGCTCTGGCGCGGACCGCGTCAACCGCACCTCGACGGCTACGTGAGAAACCAGCGTGGGCAGTTCGTGCTCGAGCGCCTGCCAGGAGATCGCACGCGCCTCGTCGCGCGCAGCTGGGTCGACGTGCGCATCACGCCCGAGAGCTACTGGCGCCTGTGGAGCGACGGCGTCGTGCACGCGATCCACCGCCGCGTGATGGACCACGCGAAGACGCGCGCGGAAGCAGGCGCGTCGAAGCCGCTCGCGGCGGTCACTGGCCCTGGAGCTCGCCGTTCAGGATCGTGAGATCCTCGAGCAGCTCGAGCAGCACGGCCTCGAAGCCGCGGTTGCCCATCATGACGAGCACGGTGGTGACATCCGGCTCGCCGTACGCGTCCTCCGTGTACCACTGCGGCGCACGGTAGGCGCGTCGCACCCGCGCCTCGAGGATCGGCATCCGCACGATGAGGCGCGCGAGCGGCCCCGCGCTCTGCTTCGGCTCGTTGAGGAGGCGCAGGATCTTGTGGAGCACGTCGAGGTGCTTCAAGTCCTCCGGCTGCACATCGACACGACGGTGCACCTTCTCTCTGCGCTGCGGCGGTGGTTTGGTGCTGAGCACGGTCCCCACGAGGAAGTACGTCCGCGGAGGCGGCGGACTTAAGCGCGCGGTGGGCGGTCGGGCATGCCCATCTCACGACGAACGGACGCAAATTCCGTGGTCCAGACCCCCTTCGCGTCACGGACCACGAGGCGCGTCGAGGCTGCGGGCCCCGCGCCACCGCCGCGCGCTTGCTTGGTCAGCGTGAAGACGGTGACGAGCGGAGCCTTTCCCTCGCGCGGGACGATCTCGCGGATCGCCGTGACGTCGAGCGCCGCCGTCCTCGCTCCTTCTCGTACACGCTCCGCTTCGCCCGACGCCGCGCACATGACGAAGAGCCCGTCCGGGGTGAGGGCGCGCGCCGCCGCTTCGCAGTAGTCCTCGACGCCGCCGCGGTGCTCGAAGCGGCACGGCGCGCACTGCGGTCTGTCCGATTCGACGCCCTCGCCGATCGGGAAATACGGCGGCGTGCCGGTGACGAGATCGAACGTGGCGCCCTCCGGGAGCGTCGCCGGATCGCGCAGATCGCCGTGACGGACCTCGACGCGCGCGTCGGCGCCGTTCCACGCGAGCGAGCGACGCGCCATCCCTAGCGAGAGCTCCTGCGCTTCGATCCCCAGGACCTTCGCCTCCGGAAATCGCCACGCGATCATCATGAGGACGGAGCCGATGCCGCAACCGAGATCGAGCGCGCGCGCCGGCGGCTTCGGGACGGCCCACGCGGCGATGGCGGCGGTCACGAGATCGTCGAGCGACCAGCGGTGCCCGCGCTTCTGTTGGAAGACGCGCCAGTCGCCGGAGAGGAGCGAGAGATCTTCGTCGTCGGTCGGCGCGAGATCGGCGCGCCCGCGATCGCCGACCGGCGGTGGTCCCGGCGCGACCCACCCTTCGGGTCTTCGCGGCGCGCGCGGCGTGGGGCTCGTCACGATGTGATTGTGCCACGCGGCGCGGCGATTCGCTCGACGTCCGTGTACCATGCAGGTGTGCGAATCACGGCCATTCTCTCCGTCGCATTCGCAGCCGCATCCACCCTCTCCGTCGCGTGCTCGCGGGCTTCGAGCGTCGCACCGGGTGCGCCTGGTCCGAGCGCGGGCGCGTCTTCGAGCGCGGCACTCGCGACCGGTTCGTGCGACGCGGAGATGCCGTGCGCGGTCCTCGCGTCGCCGGCGGAGGCGTTCGCCAAGGTGCTCGCCGAGAACCCGCGCGTGCTCGCGGTTGGCGAGACGCACGCGCAGAAGGACGTAGAGAACGTCACGTCGGCGACCAAGCGATTCACCGACGGGCTTCTCCCGGCGCTCGGAGGACGGGCGAGCGATCTCGTCATCGAGCTCTGGGTCGGAAACCCTGCGTGCGTGAAGAAGGTGGAGAAGGTCCAAAAGCAGCAGAAGGACGTCACCGCCACCCAAGCCCCCACCAACCAGAACGAATTCATGCTCCTCGGCGACGCCGCGAAAAAGCTCGGCGTGATGCCCCACGCGCTCGTCCCCGGGTGCGACGAGTACGAGCGCATCCTCGACGCCGGCGGCGGCGACATCGACGCGATGCTGTCGATGATCGCGCGCCTCACGGCCCGCGACGTCGGCGCGCTCCTCGACAAGAGCGGCGACGACGCGTCGGCCTCGCGGATGATCGTGGCGTACGGCGGCGCGATGCACAACGACGCGGCGCCGCGGCCCGGTCACGAGGCATGGAGCTTCGGCCCCGCGCTCGTCGCCAAGACCGGCGGCCGCTACGTCGAGCTCGACCTCATCGTCCCCGAGCTCGTGAAGGACACCGACGCCTGGCGCGCGCAGCCCTGGTACCCGCACTACCGCAAAGAGGCGCACTCGAAGGAGACGCTCCTCTTCACGACCGGCCCGCGCTCGTTCGCGCTCGTCTTCCCCGTGACGCCGCAGAAATAGGCGTTTTCGCGCTATTTTATGGCGATTCGGTTGTCATTGGGGTTCCTTCGTGTCACGGGAGAGGGCGTCATGCGCCTCGCCAACGGTCGTTCGTCTCTGTCCTTGGTGGTGGTGGTGCTGCTGCTCGCGGCAGGCTGTGGGGACATTCGCACCGGCACGTCGGCGGCAGATCCTGACGCGGGGACGAGCGCCGACGGAGCGCCGATCGTCACGCCCGACGGGGGTGAACCAGACTCGGGCGGCTCTCCGCTCCCCGACGCGAGCGACACCGATGCACCGGCCACGGGTCCCGAAACATTCGCCGCGGCGGCCGCGCGCCTCACCGCGCTCCGCATTCCGGGGCCGCTCACCTCGCAGGGTTCGACGATCACGTGCAGCGCGTCGAACGTCGTGTGGCGCGATCAAGGCGGCACGATGCACTCGTGGCGCTACGACACGCAGAAGCAGCTCGACTACGGCTTCAAGGCGCCGCGTCGCACGCCGTTCGCGTCCGATGCGTTCATCGCGGCCGATCACGCCGGGTACACCGCGCTCGACGTGTACGACGCGACGCAGCCCGCCACGCTCGTCACGAGCTTGCCGTACGCGTACAACTACTTCGCCGACGCCACCGGCGTGCTGCGCCTCGATCAGAACGTCGGCGGCGTGGCGCTGAACGGCACCAAGGCGCGCAAGTGGACCGCCTCCAATGGCCAGACCGACGACGTCTCCACCGTGCTCTCGACGCCGCAGCCGCCGAGCAGCTACGCGAACGGCAAGGTGGTCATCCCCGGCGACGTGAACCCGCCGTATCCCTTGTACGTCGTCGACGTCGCGGCGAAGACGACGACGTCGGTGGTCTTCGATGGCGGCCTCACGACGTACGACACGCTGCCGATCGCGAGCGGGCTCGTCGTCTCGTATGCGCGCACCGGCCCGGTGCCGTCGATTCGCCTCTACCGCGGCTACGACAACGCGTCGCGCGTCGAGCTGGCCGACGAGGCGAAGGCGATCCCGCCGATCTTCCGCGGATCGCCCGCCAACGAGCACACCTTCATCGCGCGCATCGCGGCCGACGGAGACACCGTCCTCTACGCGAGCGCCGTCGGCATCTGGGGCTACGACGTCGTGAAGGGAACGCTCACGGCTGTGCAGCTCGGCACCGGCCAGCTCTTCGTCCCCGACGCGATGTGCGTGATGTCAAACCCGCGCGCCCTCGCGTACCGCTTGAACGGCGACGCGGTCGGCCAAGTATGGGTCGCGCCGCTCGCGAAGATCCTGCCGTAGCCAAGCTTCGGGTCGCTCCGCGTCACATGAGCTTCTTCGCGATGTCGGAAACTATCGGATACTCGTACGTCTCGCCGTTGGCCGCCTTGATGGCCGCGAGCACGTGGAAGAGCATGAAGACCGGGATCGCGAGGCCGCACGTGGCGAGGCTGATCACGGTGCCGCCGAGCGACCAGAGCAGCGCCTGCAGCGCCTGGTACTCGACGAAGCGCGACTCACCGCGCTTGATCAAGTAGACGACGAGCGGCGCGATCGTCCACGCGACGAACGTGCCCGCATGGGCGAAGAAGGCCGCGAGGCGTTCGTTCGAGGTGGGAGAGTCGACGGCGACGAGATTGGCTTCCATAAGGTACGAGTCGGCGCTCGCCCTCTGAAATTTCGCGAACCGAAAACCCCAGGGATTACGCGGCGGCGGCGGTGGTCTCGAGCTCGAGGAGGCCCGATTTCTCGGCCCACCACATGAGCCCGATGACGAGGGCGCGCTTGTCCTCGACGAACGACGGCTTCTTGCCCTCGAACGCGTGGCCGACGAACTGGAACGTCCACCCGACCGAGAAGAGCCCGGCCGCGAGCGGCAGGCCGACGACGGTGAACGCAAGCGGGATCGACGCGGCGATCATCGGGATCCCGACCTTGTGGCACGCCTGGTTCTTGGGGTTCTGGTGATCGAGCTTGTAGCTCTCGAGGAGGCGGGACCAGGACGGGTTCAGCTTCATGAGGCGAACAGATAGCGCACTTCGGTGCCGGTGCAACGCGCTCGCTATTTGTTGCAGGGGGCCTTCGGGAGGCCAGTGATCCAGTCGCGGATGAGGGCGACGGCCTCTTTGTCGACGACGTCGCGGCTGATCTGCGGCATCGCGATGCCCGGCTGCGTGGCCGCCATTCGGAACCAGAGAATCGACGCGTCGGGATCGCCCGGCACCACGTCCCACGTACGCGCGCCGACGCTCCCGCCCGCGGACAGCGGCTCCTTACACACGCCGTAGCGCGTCGGATCGGTCTCGCTCGCCCACAAGAAGAGGCCGCTCGTGCTCGCGGAGCCGACCGCGTCATGGCAGTGCGCGCAGTTCACTTCGAGGTACGCGCGGGCGCGTTGATCCACTGCGAAGTGCGCGACGTCGTCCCACACCGCGAGCTTTGGCGCGGTCGTCGGATCGGAGGGCGCGCCGGTCAGGATCTTGGCGCTCGTCCAGCGCGCGAGCTGGTTCTCGGTCTTGTCGCCGTACGCGAAGTCGCGGTTCAAGTTGCGCGCCTTGGGGCCGATCGGCGTGACGGTGCCGCTGTCCTCGTGGCACTGCTGGCACTGCGTCTGCGACGGCTGCAGGTACCCGTGCTCCTTCTTCGTCCCGGTCGCGTCGATCCACGACACCTGCAGCGCGCGGCCGCCCGGGTTGTAGGTCGCCACCTGCTGCGCGTCGTCCCAGAGGTACGCGTACGCCTTCCAGCCGCCCTCGACGCGCACGATGAGGCGCGTCTCGATCCACTTCATGATCGGCGCGGCCTTTCGCGCGTCGTCGGGGAAGCCGAACGATTTGATGAGCACGGTGCCGACCGGGAACTCGAAGATCTCGTTCGCGCTGTACGTCGCCGTCTTCCCGGGCGGCAAGTACACCGCGCGGCGCTTCACCGCGTAGTCGCTGAAGAGCGGGGTGTTCAGATCATACGGCACGATGCCCGAGCCGTAGGTCGGAGTGCCGTTCACGAGCGAGACTATGCAATACGCGTCGAGCGTCGGGTACGGCGTCGTCAGGTACGAGCCGTCGCCGCCTGGCGTACAGCCCGGCGTGATCGCGTGAGGCTGCGGCGTCGGCAGCGAAGGCCCACCCGAATCCGCGCCGCCGTCGTCTCCGTCCGGCAGCCGAATCGAGAGCGAGCCGCCGCACGCCGCGAGCGCGAGCACGCCGAAGAGCGCCGCTTCCTTTCGCACGGGACTCCTCTAGAAGGTCACGGCGGGGAGCGCCGGGAGCGTGCAGTTGTAGGCCGTCGCGTCGAACGTCAGACCCTGCGCGAAATTCGACCCGTCCGGCTTGAGCTGGTCGAAATGGAGGTTCGCGAAGTCGACGGTCCCGTTGTTCCCGAGGCACACGTACGTCGGGTTGCCGGCCGGCGCGCTGGGGACGACGTCGTTCGGATCGGAGATTCCATCGACGAGGACCTCCGGCACGTTCCCGTGCGGGTACACCGAGCGCCCCGACGACAACAGGAGGCCCAGCTGCGTCGTGAGATCGGCGTCCTTCCCATTCCCGGTCATCGTGTTGTCGTGGAAGTACACGCGCTTCGACACCGGGTGGTAGAGCGGATCCTGCGACTGCGTCCAGCTCGGGCTCGAGACGTAGTAGCTGACCACCGAGAACGGCGTCGTCCCGTTGTTGGTGAACGTGTTGTGGTCGATCTCGACGTCGCGCGTGCCGAGCACGAACGTGCCGGTGCCCGCCGGAACCTGCGCGACGGTGCTGCCGGTGGCGTTGAAGTTCTGCGTGTTGTTCGAGTCGACGATGTTGTCGTGCACGTGGACGTTGTGCCCGTCGTGCTGGTTGCCGCTGCCCGGGAGATCGAACACGAGGAGGCCGCCCGTGTTGTTCTTGGCGGTGTTCTTGTAGACCTCGGCGTCGTACGAGTTCTCGATCTCGATGCCGGCGACGTTGTCGTGCGACACGTTGTTGCGCACGATGATCGTCTGCGATTGGCCGACGTAGATTCCGGCGTCGGACGAGCCGGAGATGTCGCAGTTCTCGACGAGCACCTTCTTGCAGAAGACCGGGTAGAGCGCGTAGTCGCCGTGGGTCTTCGCGTCGGGGTTGGTCCACGAGACTTTGACGCCCTGGAAGGTTACGCCGGTCGAGCCCTTCACCTTGATGCCGTTCTTGAACGTGTCGCGCACCGCGAGGTTCTTGATCGTGAAGCCGTCGGAGCCGTCGAGGACGTCGACGCCGGTGCCGCTCGAGCCGGAGACGAGGCCCTTGAAGTCGAAGATGGTCTGTTCCATCCCGGCGCCCATCACCGTCACGTTCTTCGCCGTGAACGTGAGCGTGTTGGTGAACGCGAACAGCCCGGCGCCGAAGACGAAGGTGCTGCCCGTCGTGGCGGTCGCGATGGCGTTGGCGATGTCGCTCTCCTTGGCGCCAGCCGCGAAGACCTTGCAAGGACCGGTCGCGCCCGCGCACGGATCGGTGGCGGCGTCGGCTCCCGCGTCGACCGGAGGGATCGTCCCGCCGTCGTCCGCCGGCGTGGCCGGAGTGGTGGACTTGGACGAGCTGCACGACGGCAACACCAGCAAAAGCGCAAAAAGGAGGTTCTTCGAGGTCATGGGGCTCCGTGAGGATTGGCACACTACACGCGCGCGGGGTAGCTGCATTTTCCCCCTTGTCGGGCGGGACGCAACGGATGTGGTGCCACGTGCGACGGCGATCGCTTGAGGTCGAGTAGACTCGCCGGGAAAATGGACCGGACCTCACGCGTGCTGTTGGTCACCCTGCTGCTTGCTCTGCTGCTTGCTCTGCTCCCTGCGCTCGCGTGCGAAACGACGGCACCCACGCCTCCTCGGGTCGCCGCTCCGCTTCCTCTGCCCGACGCGGGCGTGACGCACGAGACGTTCACACTCGTCTCGAAGGTGCTGGGCGAAGCTCGCCGGATCAACGTCTACACGCCGCCGGGCTACGCGGACGCGCCGGGTGCCTCCTTCCCGATCGTCTACATGCCGGACGGCGGTGAGCAGGAGGACTTTCCTCACGTGACCGAGACCATCGACGCGGCGGTGCGCGCGCACGCCATGCGCGGTGTCATCGTCGTCGGCATCGAGAACACGGAGCGCCGGCGCGACATGACCGGCCCGACGCAGGTCGAGTCCGATCGAAAAATCGCCCCGCGCGTCGGCGGCTCCGCCAACTTTCGCGCGTTCATCCGCGACGAGCTGATGCCCACCATGCGCGGCCGGGTCCGCGGGGACGGCACGACCGCGATCGTCGGCGAGTCTCTCGCGGGCCTCTTCGTCGTCGAGACGTTCCTACACGAGCCGCAGCTCTTCGACACGTACATCGCGATCAGCCCCAGCCTCTGGTGGAACGATCGCGAGCTCGTGCGCAGGGCGGCGACGTCGTTGAAGGGACCCGGCAGACCGGCACGGACCTTGTTCCTCACGGTGGCCGGCGACGACGATCGCAACGACGCGATCGCGGCGTTCGCCGGTGTGCTGAAGACGGACGCACCGCCTGGCCTCACGTGGTTCTTCGAGCCGATGCCATCCGAGCACCACGACACGATTTACCGCGCGTCGTCGCCGCGGGCGTTCCGGAGGCTGTTTCCGCCGGTCGCTACGCCGGTGAGGTAAAATACATCCGTGAGCGCGTGCACGGTCTTCACCTTCAAGGACGGCCTCCTTTCCGCGATCGCGCACGATCTCAGGATTTCGGTCGAGCGCCACGACGTGCGCTGCGATGGGGACGACAAGGTGGAGGCGACGTTCGACGCGCGCTCGCTGCGCGTGGTGTGCGCACGAAAGCATGGCAAGGACGACCCATCTGCGCTCTCGGCCAGCGACCGCAAGAAGATCGAGGCCACGATCGCGGAGGAGGTCCTCCACGCGTCGCGCTTCCCGGAGATCCGCTTCGTCTCGACCTCCGTTGAGCGCGCCGGCGATGGCTTCCTCGTGCGCGGCGATCTGACGCTGCACGGGGTCACGCGCTCCATCTCGTTCACGACGCGCCAGGAAGGCGAGCTTCGCGTGGCCGAGATCACGCTCCATCAACCGGACTTCGGCATCACACCGTACCGCGCGATGCTCGGCACACTGAAGCTCCGCCCCGACGTGCGCGTGCGCGTCGAGGTCCCGTGACGCGGTTCCGTCGCGTCGCGTCGGCAATCGCGCTGAGCGCGCTGAGCGCGATGCTCGGCGCGTGCATGGGGAGACCGAGCGAGACCCCGCGCGCGCATGGCGACGTCGCGACGCTGCTCGTTCTTCCCGAGCGTGGTGCGGCGGCGGTGGCGGTCGATGCGTCCCATGTCTTCCTCGCGACGTGGCACGGCGTCGTGCGCGCGAGCCATACCGGCAGCGACGCATCGACGCTCTACGACGCGCCGCTCGGCGGTGTTTCGCCCACGCTCATCGCCTCCGACGCGGGCCGTGTGTACGTCGTCGAGGCGCGCCCCTGCGAAGGGGACGTCGCGTATGCCGCCGGCGGCGCGCACGTTCCGGACTGCGCGCGCGTCCTCGCGGTCCCGAAGGACGGCGGCTCCACGCGCGTCCTCGCCGCAATGAATCCCGGTCCCCCGCCTCGCGCGATCGCCGCCGACGGTGGATATGTGTATATTGCAGACAAACGACGCATTCTCCGCGTGCCGTCGGGCGGCGGCAGCGTCGAAATCGCGGCGCTCGCTGAGGACGACGTGGAGGACGTGGGCGCGCTTCATGGTCGCGTCCTCTGGATCGAAGCGGATTCCTACGCGAACCCTCCCGACGGGCGCCTCGTCACGCGGGACGAAGCCGGGACGCGTCGCGTGCTCGGGAGGGCCGACGCCGCGCGCGGGCCGCTCGTGTTCTTCGATCGCTGGGTGTACTGGATTGGCGGCGAGAAGGTGTGGCGGGCGGACGTGCGCGGAGGCGCCGTCGAGTCGCTCGGCGAGGCACGCGCGCGGGTCGGCGAGGCACACCTCGCGGTGGACGCGATCGGCGTCGCGTGGACGGAGCCGCAAGGCGCGCGCCTAGCGCTGCGGCCGAGCGGCGGCGCGGTGGTGCGTGTGACGCTCCCTGGCGAGACCCCCACCAGCGTCGGGGTGGACGGCCCCTTCGCGTTCGTCGCGACGATCCATGAAGCGAGCGGAGCGACGCGGCTCCTCAGGATCACCCGATAGCCGCGCGAGAGAGGGCCGCGAGCGACGCGTCGAACGTGATCGTCAGCGCTTAGACAGGAACTGCCGCCCTCCGAAGGACGAGCCCCTGCGCCGCGGTCTCATCGACTTGCAGAGGATGGGCGAACACCTACCGACGTCACCGCCGCGGAGGCGGACATCGCGTAGACGTCGAGGATCGCCGCGTGCGCGTCCCATACGTCGCGCACGCCGGGGAGCGCGTCGCACGCGCCGGGGGCGGCGCCGGCCGCGAGCGCCGCGACGGCGTCCATCAGGAACGGCACGAGGAGCGGAGGCGCTGTCGCGCCGCTCGCGCCCGATTCGAGCGCACGCAGTCGCGTCAGGCGGGCGTTGTCCGCGCATGCCCACTCGACGGAGCTCGCGGTAGGATCGAGCTCGCCGCCGCGGATCGTCGCGGTCACGCCGCCGCCCGCGAACGAGAGGCACGTCGCGTCAGGTCCAGCGTCGAACGTCGCGCGCACCGACGCGAGGCCGCCGCCTTCGAACACCATGAGCATGGCCGCGCGCGTCTCGATCTCGGTGGCCGCTCCTGTCCCCGCGCGCTCGAGGACGCCGTGCGCCGCGCGGAATCGCCGTCCCATGGCCCATCCGATCGCGTCGATCGCGTGGACGCCCACCGACAAGAGCACGCCGCATCCCCACTGCGCGAGCGTGCCGCGTCCGGCTGCGAAGTACGCCTCGTCGCGGCTCCACGCGAGATCCGCGCTCACCGACGGCGCCGGTCCGAGCTCGCCCTGCGCGATCGCCGCGCGCACTGCCCGCAGCGCTCGTCCCGCGCGCCATTGCACGATCGGCACGCACCCTGGCACCTCGAGGAGGCGCGTCAGCTCTTCACGCGTCGTCGCGAGCGGCTTCTCGACGAAGAGGATCCGCTCCGCCGTCGGCCGCGACGCCGCCGCCGACGAGGAGGACCACGCTCGCGCCGCGTGCTCGGCCTGCGCGACGTGGAGCGGCGGAGGGCTCGTCACGCAGACGATGTTCGCGTCGCACCGAAAGAGCGCCTCCTCGCTCGCGAACACTTCGGCGCCGTGCATCTCCGCCAGCGCGCGCGCGCGGCCGGGATCGGGGTCGAACACGCCGCGAATCTGGACGCCGGCCGTTCGGAGCACGAGCGCGTGCATCGCGCCGGCGGCACCCGCGCCGCACACCACCGCAGAGAATCGACTCCTCATGAGGAGGTCTAGAGCAACGAACGGGCCACGCGCGTTCGCCGGCGATCGCACGAAACTGCCCATTTTTCCGACAAATGGCGTGTATCCGCCGCGCACCAGTGTGGCGCGCCCTCCACGCGCCGAGTATCGTGGCGCCCGGAATGCTCTGGTACTTCCTTCTGTCGAAAGAGAAGACGACGTGGGAGCACCGCATCGGGTGCTTCTACCTTCCGTGCAAGCTCTGCCAGCGCGAGGCGTGGCAGCTGACCTTTCGCCTCTACCAGACCGAGGGCAGCGCGCTCTCTCCGGCGCGTCCCGACGGCTTCACGCTCCAGGAGCGCTACCAGATCCGTTGCTCGTCGTGCGGGTGCGCCACGACGGTGCATCATCCGCAGACGTGGGCGCCGTACCTCGGCGTGCCGTTCCAGCACGAGCAAGGCCCGGTGATGCGCGGCGTACCGCAGTACGTCGCGCTCGCCTTCATGCCGGCGCAGTAGCGCGCGTTACTTCTTGGGCGCTGCAGGAGCTCCAGCCGGCGTCGTCTGCAGCTTCACGTCGTTGCCGGGGCCGAGCTGGATCATGAGCTCGAGGCCGTTCGAGTACGTCTGCGCGCGGACGACCTTGCCGTCCTTCGTCTTGTAGACGTCGACCGCGTGGACGATGACCTTCCGGTTCGTCGCCGCCATACCCATGATCGGCGCCTTGTGCGTCGCGCGCAGCGTGTACTCGACGATCGCGTAGTCGCCCACGCCCCAAGCCTGCGCGACCTCGAACTTTGCGTCGGGGAAGGCCTTGGTGAACGCGCCGAAGAACTTCTTCGCGTCGGCCTTGCCCTTCACGGTGCCGAGGTGGCCTTCGTACTCGATGTCGTCGGAGAGCTTGCCGAGGAAGTCGGCCTCGGACTTCTTCTCGAGCGCGGCGTACACGCTCTTGGCGGCCTCGGCCTTGCCGTCCTCGTCGGGCGCGCCGGTCGACGCGACCATCTCGGGTGCGGCCGGCACCTGCGGGATCGGCTTGGCCCCTTTGCCGGTGACTTGGCCCATGACGGTGCCGAGATCGCCGTAGCGGTGCTCGGACTTCACGCGTCCGTCCTGATCGAACGTGAGAATGCTGAGCCCGAGGTGGCCGATCGGCTGATCGGTCCCCTTCACGCCGAAGAGCTCGCCGGTGTGGGTGCCGTTCAAGACCCACTCGAGGATCATGAGGTCGTTCTTCGTCCAGACGCGGCTCCAGCCAACCTTCACCTTCGAGAAGGTGTCGAACCACTCCTGCATGTTCGACTGAATCTGCGCCTTGCCCGAGAGATCGTTGAGGCCAGCGACGCTGATGATCGCGTCGTCGGCGTACGCGTCGGCGACCTTCTTCGCGTCGTGGCCGTTGAGGCCCATCGCTGCCGACATGAGCGCCGTCTTTTGGAGCTCGGCGAGCGAGGGCTTCGGCGGGTCGGGCGCCTTGGCGGTCTCCGTCGGCACGGGCGGCGGCGTCGGGGTCGGGGTCGCCGGCTCGGCGATCGGCGGGGGCGTCGTCGGTTGCGGCTCGTTCCCGCCGCATGCGGCGAGGACGAAGAGGGGAACGGAGAGCGAGAAGGCGGCGAGGAGGGCGGCGCGACGCATGGGGCGAGGGAAGACGTCCTACGCCCCTGCGTCAAGTGAAACCGAGGCCGCGCGCCGAATTCAGTAGAGCTCGCACGCGGTCGGGGCTTCGCCCTTCTCGATGATGCAGATGTCGCCCTGGCCGCTGCCGCCGTTGAACGTGTCCACCATGTGCGCGCCGTCGAGGTAGTCGTCGCCGTTGCCGCCGCGGAGGACGTCGGCGCCGTCGTCGCCGTAGAGGTAGTCGTCGCCGTCGTTGCCATCCATCGTGTCGTTGCCGGCGCCGCCATAGAAGCTGTTGCTCGACGCGTTGCCGACGAAGGTGTCGTCGCCGCTGCCGCCCGACGCGTTCTCGACGTTGACGAGGGTGTCGCTTTCGCCGGCTTCGCCGGAGTTGGCCGCGCACGCCGAGGCCGTCGTCTGCGTGCAGAGGAGCACGCTGACCGCCGACGCGCGGCGCGCGTAGAGGACGGTGTCGGAGCCGTTGCCGCCGTCGATGACGTCGCCGCCGTTTGCGACCGTCTCCTCGTCGAACGTGTCGTCGCCGTCGCCGCCCGAGAGCGTGTCGTTGCCGCCGCCGCCCGAGAGCGTGTCGTTGCCGGCGTTGCCGACGAGCACATTGGCTGCCGCGGTGCCGACGAGGACGTCGTCGCCCGCGCCGCCGCTCGCGTTCTCGACGGTCTTGCGGACGTCGGCGTTCTCCCCTTTTTCGCCGTCGTTCGCGACGTCGTCCATCGTCACCGCGAGGGCCTTCGCGCGCGCGCCGAAGTCGACGGTGTCGACGCCGTCGCCGCCTTCGAACTGATCGCCGCTCGCGAGGGGACCGCCGAGGAACGTGTCGCCGCCCGCGCCGCCGCAGAGCGCGTCGCTCTTGGTGCCGCCCTCGAGCGTGTCCGCGCCGGCGCCGCCATACACCGTGAACGCGACGGTCGCGGGATCGCCGAGGCTCTTGGCGCCGCCGGCGTGGAACGTGTCGTCGCCGGGGCCCATGCTGACGAGGAAGTTCTCGCCGCCCGCGACGATCGCGTCGGCGGCCAGATCTCCGCTCCAGTCGAACGCGGCGCCCGCCTTCGCGTTGCCGGCGTAGATGGTGTCGGCGCCCGCCGAGCCTTGGAGGACGAACGTGTCGGTGCCGCCTTGCAGATCGACGAGGAGCGCCGTGAGCGGGCCGCCCGAGAGATCGACGAAGAGCGTCTCGTTGCCGGAGGTCCCCATGATGACGATCGACTTGGCGTCGGCGGTCTTCGCGGTGACGCCCGCCGCCGTCGTGCACGCGACGCCGTTGATCGTGACCTCGCCGTTCTTGCCGGAGATCTGCGCGCTCGTGCCGGAGGCGAGGGTGACGGTCATGGTGCGCGCGGTCGCGTCGTAGCCTTTCACGCAGCCGGCAGGGGCCGTGCCGGCGGGGACCTTCGACGCGTCGACGCCTTCGTAGTCGCCGGCGGTCGCGGTGCAGCGCGCGGGGGCTGGGGTGCCTGCGTCTCCGCCACCGCCGCTCGACCCGCCGCTGCTGGACCCGCCGCCGCTGGAGGACCCGCCGCTGCTCGAGGCGAGCGCGTCGGCGCCGGCGTCGCCGCTGGAGGAGCCGGGACCGCCCGCGCTCGAGGCGCCGTCGCCGGAGCTGCCGCCGCCGCTGCACGCGGAGACCGAGAGAAGCAAGAGCGCGGCGCACGCGCCCGGGAGAGAAAGCATCTTCGTTCGCATGTCACACCTCGTCTTGGGACCTTCCTCTTCACGCGCGATGCCAACGCGATTTGCCTGAAATTCGAGGCGATCGGCGGCTCATGCGCGTCAGCGTGCTGACGCATCGTCACCGTGGTGGCCCACAAAACGGCGACGCGCGCCGGCGGTTTCCCGCGGCGCGCGCTCCGGACCTTCCGTGAGGAGGGTCGTGTGTCGCGAGTCGGTTACAGAATCTCGCAGTTCACGGGAGCCGTCGTGATGGTCACCGACGGGTCGTTGATGCAAATGTCGCTGCCGCCCGCGCCGTCGAGGACGTTGTCACCGAGGCCGCCGTAGAGCGAGTCGTCGGTGGTGGTGCCGCTGAGGGTGTCCGCGCCGGAGCCGCCGTAGAGCGCGCTGCAGTTCGTGACCTTGTCGTGCTCGGTCAGCGCGGGGTCGCCGTCGAAGTCCGTGCACTCGGCGCCGGAGCCGGCCGGGAGGCCCGTGATGTTCGCGTCGGCGCAGAGCGTGACGGTGAGGGCCGCCGTGCGCTCGCTGTAGTCGACCGTGTTGGTGCCCGCGCCGCCGTTGATGACGTCGTCGCCGAGGCCCTTCTGGAGCGGGGAGCCCGCCGCCGCGTTGCCCGCCGGGTACGCGTCGACGAGACCTTCGTCGAACGTGTCGTCGCCGGGACCGCCGTTCAGGGTGTCGTTGCCGTCGTCGCCGACGAGCGTGTCGTTGCCCGCGCCGCCGGCGAGGGCGTCGTTGCCCGCGCCGCCGTGGAGCTCGTCGTCGCCCGTGCCGCCGGTGATGCTGTCGTTGCCGGCGCCGCCGACGATGACCTCGGCGTCCTTGACATTGTCGAGCTCGGCCGTCTCGCCGTCGTTCGCGTTCACGTCGAGCGTGATCGTGAGTGCGTTGGTGCGCTGGGAGTAGTCGACGACGTCGATGCCGTTGCCGCCCATGACCACATCGCCGCAGTCGGTGGCCGCCGTCATGTCGAAGGTGTCGTTGCCGTCGTCGCCCTGGAGCGTGTCCTTGTCGGCCGCGCACGATGCGTTGGCCGCGCCGCCGTTGATGACGTCGTTGCCGAGGCCGCCTTTGATGGTGTTCGAGGCCGTGCTGCCCGTCAGCGTGTCGCCGGCGGAGCCGCCCGTGATGTTCTCGACCGAGTACTCGACGTCGTCGCTTTCGCCGGCGCCCGAGTTGGCGGCGCCGTCGCCGTCGTTCGCGTCCGCCGCGCCGTACGCCGCGCCGCCGGTCGGCGCAGGGCCGAGCGTGACGGTGAGCGCGATGCTGCGCGCGCTGTAGTCCATCGTGTCGCCGAGCGCGCCCGAGGGAGCGTTCGCGTCGCCGAAGTATTTGTCCGCGCCGTCCGCCGCTGCGGCCGTCTTGAACGTGTCGTCGCCGACGCCGCCGAAGAGCGTGTCGTCGCCGTTTCCGCCCTGGAGCGTGTCGTTGCCGTCGCCGCCGTAGACGGTGAGCGGGAACGCCGCCGCGACCGGCTGAATCGCCGTGACCGCAGAGACGAAGCGCGCGCCGCTGATCACGGAGGCCGCCGCCGTCGGCGGGTTGCCGGTGAACGTGTCGTTGCTGGCGCCGAGGCTGACCGTCGCGGAGGCGAAGCCCGTCGCGTAGACGTCCGCCGTCCTGTCACCGGTGATCTCGGCGTAGACGTCGGTGCCCGAGGCGGGGCTGCCCATCGTGTACGCATCGGCCGCCGCCGTGCCGCGGAGCATGAGCGCGTCGGTGCCGCCGCCGCCCGCCAGCGAGACGCCGCCGCCCGCCGTCGCGACGATCGCGCCGAAGCCGCCCGCGAGCGTATCGAGGATGACCTTGTCGTTGCCCGCGCTGCCGGCGACCGTGATCTTGGTCACGTTCGTCGTGGTGAGCACCGTGCCGTGGGTGTCCACGCACGCGTAGCCGTTGACCTTGAGGATGCCGCCTGGCGCGTTGACGACGACGACGTTCGACGTGCCGTTCACCAGCGCGAGCGCCAGCGTCTTGTTCGTCGAGGTCCAGCCGCCGGTTCCACCGGAGCACGTGGGCACGGCGACACCGAGCTCGGACCCGGAGACGCCAAACTCGTCGTAGCCTTGTTGTTTGGGGCTGTCCGCATCGCCGCACGCGGCGCCGGCGAGAACAGCGCCTAGCGCGAACGTTGCCGTGAATCCCTGTTGCTTCGTGAAACGCATGGTGAAAGACCTCCGTGTCTGTTTGCGCCTGGCCTCGGGCGGCGCCGAGCCGGCCAAGGAACTTCGTGTTCAGTCGCAAGAACGGTTCGGGGGCCGATGCCTTAAGCAGATCGCCGCGCGCGGGCGCGTCGCCGCGTACTTCCGGGCGCCTCCTTTGGGGTAGAGTCGTCGCATGGTGCGCGAGCGCGCGGAGCCGCCGGCGGACGAGACGGACCTCGTGCAGCGCGCCGCGGCGCTGGAGGGGCGAACGCTCGGCGATCTCGCGGAGGAGCTCGGGCTCGGCTTCGACGCGGAGGGCGTTCGCACGAAGGGAAAAGGGGGGGAGCTCCTCGAGCGCGCGCTCGGCGCGACCGGCGGCTCCGCCAAGGTCCACGATTTTCCCGCCCTCGGCGTCGAGCTGAAGACCATTCCGACGGACGACCGCGGGCGCCCGTTCGAGTCCACCTACGTGTGCACGCTCCCGATGGATGACGTCGATCGCGTCGAGTGGGAGACGTCGTGGGTGAAAGAGAAGCTCTCGCGCGTCTTGTGGGTGCCGCTCGTCGCGACCCACGACGCCGCGCATTCCGCGAGAAAAATAGGCCGCGCGCGACTCTGGTCGCCTACCGCCGAGCAGGACGCCGTGCTCCGCGCGGACTTCGACGACGCCGTCGGCGCGATCGCGCTGGGCCACGTCGAGGCGCTCACAGCGCACACCGGACGGTGGCTCCAAGTCAGGCCGAAGGCGCGGGACGGCGCGGCGCGCACCGTCTCGTGGGGCCGCGAGGGCGAGCGCATCCCCACCGTGCCGCGGGGTTTTTACCTGCGCGCGTCGTTCACGGCGGCGAT
Organism: Polyangiales bacterium; assembly: GCA_038231275.1. Classification (GTDB taxonomy): domain Bacteria; phylum Myxococcota_A; class Polyangia; order Polyangiales; family Polyangiaceae; genus JANYHK01. Next base: position 142,979 of record JBBRLQ010000015.1, on the reverse strand, counting down.
CCTCGAAGACCCGCGCGCGCTCCCTTGAGTCCTCGGCGGGCGGGTCAGGTTTGCGCGTGCGGCGCAATCGCCGCGTCGATGTCGCGTAGATCCTCTTCGGTCAGGACGACGCCGCTCGCCTTCGCGTTGTCCTCGACCTGCTCGGGTCGCGTCGCGCCGATGATCGCGCTCGCCACGTTCGGGAGACGCAATACCCACGCGAGCGCGAGCTGCGCGAGCGTGAGGCCGCGACGCGTCGCGATCGGTACGAGCTTCTGCACCGCGGTGAGCACGCGATCGTTCAGCCACTCGTCGCCCAAAAATCCCCCCATCGAGTCGCTCGCCGCGCGCGTGCCCTTGGGCACCGGCGCGCCGGGGAGGTACTTGCCGGTGAGCACGCCTTGGGCCAGCGGCGACCACACGATCTGCGAAATGCCGCGCGCCTCGCACGTAGGGATCACGCGCTTCTCCGGCGTACGCCACAGCATCGAGTACTGCGGCTGACTCGAGACGAAGCGCGCGACGTCGGGGACCGCGAAGCTTGCTTCGATCTGCGGGGCGGTCCATTCGCTCATTCCGATGAAGCGCGCCTTCCCCTCTTTCACCACGTCGCCGAGCGCGCGCATCGTCTCCTCGAGCGGCGTCGCGGAGTCGTAGCGATGGCACTGGTAGAGATCGACGTAGTCGGTCCCGAGGCGCTTCAGCGACGCCTCGAGCTGCTTCTTGATCTGCGCCGCGCTCAGGCCGAAGTCGGTCGGCGTCATCGGGAAATACAGCTTCGTCGCGAGGACGTAGGACTTCCGCGGCACGCCCTTCAGCGCCTCTCCGAGGAAGGTCTCGGCGGCGCCGCGGCCGTAGATGTTGGCGGTGTCGATGAAGTCGATCCCGACGTCGAACGCCCGCTTCACGCACGCCTCGGCCTGCGCGCGCGGGACGCCGGAGCCGAACGTGAGCCACGAGCCCAGCGCGATCTCGCTGACCTCAAGATCGCTGCTCCCTAGGCGGCGCTTCTTCATGGCGCGGGGATACCACGACTCCGCGGCGCCGCGCGAGACGCAGCGGGCGCACGCGCGCAACGAAGCTCCCCGTGACGTCAGGCGACTGGCAAGGTCACGATGAAGCGGCTGCCTGTCGCGCCGCCCTCGCCCCGGACGTTCTCGGCGTGGACGTCGCCGCCGTGCAAGCGCGCGACCGTGCGGCAGAACGCGAGTCCGAGCCCCGAGTGCGCCGACTCTCCTGGGAACGCGCCCGCGCCCGTCGTGAAGTAGGGCTCGAAGATGCGGTCGATGTGGCTGGGATCCAGCCCCGGTCCCTCGTCGGTCACCGTCAGCTCGATCTCGTCGCCCGCGAGCGCGCACCCGATGCGAACGACCTTTCCGCGCGGCGTGAACCGGAGCGCGTTGTCGACGAGGTTGCCGAGGACGCGCTCCATCAGCGCAGCGTCGATGTTGGCGGTCGCGTCGCACTGCACGCGCACCTCGAGGCGGACGTCGGACTCCGACGCCTGATGTCGCATCTGCTGGTAGATGCCTTGCACCACCGTCACGACGTTGACGCGTGTCTTTCGCGGCTTGAACGCGTCCATCGCGGCCTTCGGCTCGATCGCCTGCTCCATGATGCAGGCGAGCCGCCGGGCGCAGCCCTCGAGATCGTCGAGCGCGGCGAAGATGTCGCCCTGTTCCTTGTGTGTCCGGATGGCCTCTCGCAAGAAGTCGACGTTGCTCGCGAGGACGCCGAGCATGTTTTTGGCGTCGTGCGCGGCGTAGGCCGAGACGGTCTCCTCGCGCGGCCTCACCACGGCGTACACGCCGCTGTCGGGCTTTTCGGCGCGGGAATCATGCCTCTCGATCCTGGGTGCGAGCCTCGTCGGCGATGCCATGGAGCACTCCTTCCGTAGGTCGAACGGCCGATCCTGCCGAGTCTTGAGGCGAGGCCGACGTTTTTTCGACACCGTCAAGCTCTCGACGTCAAGGTTTCGTCGTTGCCGCCTCTGAGCCTCAAGGAGAGCAGTCAAATTCGTGGCTCCTTCGCTGGCCTCCAACGTGCAACTGAAGACGGCATGCACGCCGTCGCTCATGCCCACACGGTCGAGACGCAGACCATCTTCACGCTCCCGAGGTCGCTTCGCACGCTCGGCGTGACGCGCGCGTGCCGCGTGGCGCTGCTCGCGTTCTCGAACGGCGCGCCGCGCTGGGGTAAGCACGAGCTCGCCGCGTGGCTGGCCGGGCCGTACGCGGAGATCACGCGAACCTCGTCTCAGTTGGTCGTCGGGCTGGATCGACCGGAAGTAAAGCCGGGGGCGGTGGTCGACTCCGTGCGACTCGCGGTGGTCGTGAACGACGCCATCGCCTCCGCCCGCGAGCTGCTCCGCACGTCGATGCACCCGGAGGGCGGCGCGGTGAGCGCGTGGGATGCGTGGCGTCGGGGTCTCGTCGTGCGCTGCGAGGACGAGGCGCTCAACGAAGGCTGGATCCCCGTCGACGTGCCGGGCTCGCGCCTCCGCGACCGCATCCTGTCGCTCTGGGCAGCCGACTATTTGTGCACTGCAGAGGAGTACGAGTCGTACCTCGGCCTGTGCGAGGTCTGCGAAGTGGCGACGTTCGATCCGTTCCTGCGCGCCCGCGGGCGCTGCAAGGATCACAACGCCACCCGCAGACAGCCGGTCGAGGTGAAGTGGGCGGACGACTCCCCCACCGCGTACACCTCGTTCTCCGCCGATCCCAACGGACCACGCAGCGGCATCCACCGCCGCGTCATCCGCGCCCGCTGATCGAGCGCCTGCTCAGACCGTCGTGAAGACCGCGATGCGGTCGCGGCGGTCTTGGATCGGCCCGAATTCAGCGCGATCCGTCGCCCGCCTGCGGGTCGTCCTCGATCACACGGGCGAGGTCGAGGCAGAGAATCAGCCGGCTCTCGCCGAGGAAGATGTTCTTCACGAACTGCCGCTGCAGCGAGTCCGCGGGGTGACGGCTGACGACGATGATGGGGAGCTTCTGTCGTCGCCGAAGTGTTCATGATGTGCGAGGCGTCCGCGGCCTGAGGGTTGCAACGCGGCGGGTATGCCCGTCGTGCAGCCGCTGCAAGCGTCGCTCGTCCGTGACGCGGAGGCCCCTGCGCCGCCGCCTCGGATCGAGCGCGGCGGCGGAGGCTTCGGCGTGGCGCTCGCGAGGGCGGCGAGGGGTCCTGGGGCCGTCGCTCCGGAGCACACGCCGCTCGGCGGTGACGAGGCGGCGAGCGCGCTGTCGAGCGCGTACGAGACCGTCACCGGACGCGCGCCCACCGCCAAGCAGCTGTCGCTCCTCGTCGCGCAGTGGTCGCTCGAGACCGGCGGCGGCCGCGCGATGATGAACCACAACTTCGGCGGCATCAAAGGGCAGGGGCCCTCGGGCTTGTCGACCTCCTACACGACCAAGGAGGGCTATGGCGCCACGGAGCGCACGATCCAGGACAAATTCCGGGCGTACGGCTCGGCCACCGAAGGGGCGACCGACTACCTCCAGACGCTGCGCGCGCGTTTCCCGCACGCGTTCGAGGCGGTGCGCGCCGGCGACGCTGCGGGCTTCGCGCACGCGCTCAAGCGCGAGGGGTACTACACGGGCTCCGAGGCGGATTACACGCGTGCGGTCGCATCGCTGTCGTCGCGCGCGCTCGACCAGGGATTCGGCGCGCTCGGCCAGCCGGGCCGCCCTCACGCGCCGCCGACGGTCGCTCCCGACGCGCCCGCCGACGCCGACCCCGCCCGCGCGCTCGACGCGCTCGCGCTCGCCGATCACATGACCCGCTCGGCGCTCCAGATCCTCGGCAAGTCCGACGACGCCGAGGCCGACGATCTCCTCGCGCGGACCTTGCAACAAAAGGGACGCTCATGATCGCCCTCATCCCCGCGCGCGGCGGAAGCAAGCGCCTGCCGCGCAAGAACATCCGAGACTTCTGCGGCTTCCCGCTCATCCACTACTCGATCGCCCTCGCGCACGCCGTGCCCGAGATCGAGCGCGTCGTCGTGTCGACGGACGATCCCGAGATCGCCGAGATCTCCCGCGCGACCGGCGCCGAGGTGATGATGCGCCCCGCCGAGCTGTCGACCGATCTCGCGACCACCGCCAGCGTCGTCGCGCACACGCTCCGTGAGCTCGCGTCGTCCCGCTATCGTCCGCTCGGCGTCGTCCTCTTGCAGCCCAACTGCCCGCTCCGCCCGTACGCGCTCGTGCGCTCGGCGATCGACGCGTTCATGGCGCACCCTGTGGACTCGGTCGTCTCGGTCACGGCGAGCCGCGAGAAGCAGGGGCACGTGGAGGACGGCCTCTTCCGCCCCGTCTACGCGCCCGGCACGCGCTCGCAGGACATGCCCAAGACGTACTTCGAGAACGGCGTCGTCTACGTGTCGCGCGGCGACATGGTGCGCGATCGCGGAGAGCTCTTCGGCGAGCGCATCCACCCGCTCGTCACCGACCCGCTCTACGCCCTCGGCGACATCGACACCGAGCTCGATTTTCAGATCGCCGAGCACCTGTTCCGAACGCACCGCGAGCATTTCCTGCTGCCCGCAAGACACGAGCCTTCGACGAGGATTCCATGCGCACATTCGATCTGAACGGCCGGCGTCTCGGCCCCGACCAACCGCCGCTCGTCATCGCCGAAATCGGCATCAACCACGAAGGCGACATGGCCAAGGCCAAGCGCATGGTGGACGACGCCGCCGCGGCGGGCTGCGAGTGCGCGAAGTTCCAGTCGCACGTCATCGACGACGAGATGATCCCCAACGAGGTCATCCCCGGCAACGCGAAAGAGAGCATCTGGCGCATCATGGATCGCTGCGCCTTCGACGAGGCCGAGGAGCGCGAGCTCAAGGCGTACGTCGAACAAAAGGGCCTCCTCTATCTCTCCACGCCGTTCTCGCGCGCCGCCGCGGTGCGCCTCGAGAGCATGGGTGTTTCGGCTTACAAAATAGGCTCGGGGGAGTGCAACAACTACCCCCTCATCCGTCACATCGCGAGCTACGGGAAGCCGATCATCCTCTCCACCGGCATGAATGACGTCGCCTCCGTCGCGCCTGCGGTCGCGATCCTCCGCGAGGCTGGCGTTCCGTTCGCGTTGCTGCACTGCACGTCGATGTACCCGACGCCGTACGACAAGGTCCGCCTCGGCGGCCTCGCGGTCCTGAAGAGCGCGTTCCCCGACGCGCTCGTGGGCCTCAGCGATCACTCGCTCGGCAACTACACCTGCTTCGGCGCCGTCGCCCTCGGCGCGACGATCCTCGAGAAGCACTTCACGAGCGACAAGACGTGGCCCGGTCCCGATGTCTCGATTTCGATCGATCCGCGTGAGCTCCACGAGCTCGTCGTCGGCAGCAAGGCGATCTGGCAGGCGATGGGCGCGTCGAAGGAGATCCTCGCCGAGGAGCAGCCGACGATCGCGTTCGCGTACGCCTCGGTCGTGACGATCCGCGAGGTCGCGGAGGGCGAGTCCCTCTCGATGGACAACGTGTGGGTGAAGCGCCCCGGCACCGGCGAGATCCGCGCGGCAGATTTCGAGAAGGTCCTCGGACGACGCGCGGGGCGAGCGCTCCCGAAGAACGCGCAGCTGTCGTGGAAGGACGTCGCATGAGCGCCAAGAAGAAGATCCTGTTCCTCACCGGAACGCGCGCCGACTTCGGCAAGCTGAAGCCCCTCATCCAGAAGGTGAAGGTCTCCGGCGATCTCGACTACGCCATCTTCGCGACCGGCATGCACATGCTCGCGCGCTACGGCTCGACCGTGAAGGAGATCACGAAAGCCGGGTTTTCCAAGGTCTTCACGTACATCAACCAGGACGCGAGCCACGTCCCGGGGATGGATCAGATCGTCGCCTCCACCATCCAAGGTCTCGGGCACTACGTCCGCGAGTACCAACCCGATCTCATCGTCGTCCACGGCGATCGCGTCGAGGCCCTCGCCGGCGCCATCGTCGGCGCGCTCAACAACGTGCTCGTCGCGCACTTCGAGGGGGGCGAGCGTTCGGGCACCGTCGACGAGCTCTTGCGCCACGCGGTGACCAAGCTCGCGCAGGTCCACTTCGTCGCCAACGACGACGCGCGCCGCCGCCTCATCCAGATGGGCGAGGACCCCGACGCCGTCTTCGCGATCGGCTCGCCCGACGTGGACGTCATGCTCTCGGACGATCTGCCGAGCCTCGCCGAGGTCCGGAAGAAGTACGCCATCGATTTTCCGGAATACGGCATCTTCACGTACCACCCCGTGACGACCGAGCTGGCGGATTTGCCGCAGAACATCGACGCCGTCGTCGCCGGCATCCTGAAGAGCAACCTCTCGTGGGTGGCCATCTACCCCAACAACGACGCGGGCAGCGACGTCGTCCTCCGCGCGCTCGAGCGCATCAAGGATCACCCGCGGGTGCGCCTGATTCCGTCGATGCGCTTCGAGTATTTTCTGACGTTGATGCGTGACGCGAAGGTCGTCTGCGGCAACTCGAGCGCCGGAATTCGCGAGGCGCCCGTGTACGGCGTGCCGACGGTGAACATCGGAACGCGCCAGAACGAGCGCTACGAGTGCCCGTCGATCGTGAACGTCCGCGAGAGCGCGCCGCTCATCGCGCGGGCGCTGTCGTCGTTGCCCCGCCGGTTCGCGCCGAGCTTGCACTTCGGCGAAGGGAACAGCGCCGCGTCGTTCCTCGACAAGCTGCGCGACCCGCTCCTCTGGACGACGCCGCGACAGAAGCTGTTCCGCGACATCGTGGACACGACGCCGAGCCGACGCCGCATCAAGCGCGCGGCGTAAGCTTCGCGCGCGACACACGGAAGAAGGCGCTCTACGCTTCGCGGGTGACGATGGCGTCGATCGCGGAGACGTTGCGGAGCGGAGGCGACGTCGACGACGCCGACTTCGACGCGCTCTACCCCGCGGACGTTCGCGCCGCCGGGGCGGTGTATTGGACGCCGGTCTCGGTCGCGACGCGCGCCGCCGCGCTGCTCGCCGTCGGTGGGACGACGCGCATCCTCGACGTCGGCGCGGGCATCGGGAAGTTTTGCATCATCGCAGCGGCGGTGACCGGCACGGAGATCGTCGGCCTCGAGCACCGCGCGCGCTTCGTGGACATCGCGCGCGCGGCGGCGGAGCGCGCCGGGGTGACACGTGTCCGATTCGAGCACGGCGGCCTCGAGGACGTGGACCCGGAGGAGTACGACGCGTTCTACTTCTTCAACCCGTTCGAGGAGAACAACTGGACCGCCGACGAACAGCTCGACCAGTCCGTGCCGCTGTCACGCCAGCGCTTCGTCCTCGACGTGAACCGCGCGGAGCACCTCCTCGCGCGGGCACGGGTCGGGGCGCGCGTCGTCACGTACCACGGCTTCGGCGGAGCGATGCCGGAGGGCTACCGGCACGTCGGGCGGGAGAGGCACCCGCGGAGCTACTTGGACTCGTGGGTCAAGGCGGCGCACGCGTAGCGCTGCGTGCGCATCGCTTCCTCGTACTTGCGCCGCGCGTAGGCGAGGCGAGCGAGCGGCGTCGGATACCTGCGAAGAAACCACGCGACGTAGTCCGCGCCCACGCTGTCTCGAAGTCGAGGGTCTCGCCGCCGGGTGCGGTCGCCGCGCGCGCAACCATCACGTCGATGCGCTCTCCGCATCGTAGTCGGCGGTCATCACGGGCGCGCCGAGCAAAATCAACGCGCGACGTCCGATGAGCGCGCGCGCGCCGCTTCCGGCGAGGGCACGGAAGAAGTCTTCATCGGAGAATTCTCCGGAGTGCACCTGAAAAGCGTAGCACGCAGCCGAGCCCGGCCGGTGGGGCGCGTGCGTTCTACGCCCTGGCGGCGCCGCCGTGGACGCGGCTCCAGAGCGCGGCCACTTCGGGAGCTCCGGGGGAGACCGCCTCGGCGAGGCGCGCTTCGAGGATGGCGTCCTCGCGGCGGCATTCTTCGAGGAGGAGATCGGCGAGCAGCACGTGGAACGTGACGGGCAGCGGATCGCCGTAGCGTCGCGCGCGCTCGAGGGCGAAGACGGCAGCCTTGCGCGCGCCCGCACCGCGCGAAGACTCCGCGAACGCCATCGCGACTGCCTCGTCGTCGGGCGACAGCGCCGCGGCGATGCGGAGGGCCGCGTTGTCCTTGTCGCCCGGCGCCCCGATGGTCATCGCGAGCGCGCACGCCGCCGCGGAGCACGCCGGATCGAGCGAGGTCGCGATTCGCGCGAGCGCCGCCGCCTCCACGCGATCGCCCATCGCCAACGTCAAGCGCGCGAGGCCGGCCACCGGCCGCGGATCCTTCGGATCGACGGCGCGCGCGGCGAGGAGCGCCTTCGCCGCGCCGTCGCCGTCGCCGAGCGCCATTCGAACGTCCCCGAGCGTGACGAGCGCGTCCATTCGAACGGCGACGCGCGCGGTCGCGGCAGCTTCATCCAATAGGCGGAGGGCGCCGTCGACGTCCCCCTCGCCGAATTTGCAGGCCGCGCGCACGATCGCGTCGGGATCGTTCCCGGCCGCCGCGTGCGCCACGAACGCCACGAACGGGCCGGGCCCGCCGATCTCTTCGTCGACGTCGAAGCCCATCGCTTCGAGCAACGACGCGAGCGCGCGCGACGAGAACGCGCGACGCGCCGGCGCCCGCAGCGCCTGGGTCGGATAGGCGCGCGCCTCGGCCACGACGACGCGACCGCCAGGACGAAGCCGCGCGTGAACGGCGCGAAGGAGCGCGCGGGGATCTCGCGCGTGTCCGAGGACGTCGACGAGCACCGCCGCGTCCGCCGTGACGCTCGCGGGCGCCGCGGCGCCGTCCGCGTGAACCACCATGACTCCGCCGGCGTGCGCCCGCGCGAAGGCCACAGCCTCGCGCGCCTCGTCGATCGCGACGACCTCGGCGAACGCCGCCTTCAACACGAGCGCGCCCGCGCCGCTGCCCGTCCCCACGTCCAGAACGCGCGCCGCGCCAGAGAGCTTTTCGGTGGCGAGTGCGTAGTATGCGCGTGTGTCCGGCGCCTCGCCCGCCAGACCCGGATACGAACGAACGCGACCGATGTCGATCTCGACCTTCCGCCCGCCGACTCTTGCGACCGAACGCCCTCGCGACGCCGCGTCGACGTACTCGGGCGCGTCCTTCACTTGCCGGCCCCGTTGCGGACCACCGTGGTGAACGCCTCGCGGATCGGTGAGAGCACTCGGATGATCTCGTCGATCTTCGTCGGATCGCTCTTGAGGTTCGCCTGCGTCAGGCGCCCCATGCTGAACTCGTAGAGCGCCGTCAGGTTCGCGCAGAGCGCCGGCGCGTGCTGGTGATCGAGCGACACCGTCAGCTCGGTCAGGATCGCGTGCGCCTTGCCGATCGCCTCGCCCGCCTGCGCGCGTTTCCCGTTCGCGAGGCCCATGCGCGCCACGTTCAAGAAGCGCAGGAGCCCGTCGAACACCGTGACGAGCAGCTCCCCCGGGCTGGCGGTGGTGATCTGGACGGTCTGGTAGCGCTGCGAGGTCTTGAGCATCGGATCAGATCCTCGAGAGCTGGGTCAAGAGCGCGTGATTCGCGGCGACTGCGGTATCCATCGCGCTGAACTGTGTGCGGAGCTTCCTGGTGTAGTCGTCGAGGCGCGTCTGCTCTGCGACGGCCTGTGCGTCGAGCTTCTTCGCCTGATCGGTCAGCGCCTTCGACCGCAGCGTGAGCACGCCGCTCACCGAGTCGGTGATGTTCTTCACGAGATCGCTGAGGTTCGCCATCGCGCCGCCCGTCGTCGCCCCCGACGCGCGCCCGAGGAGCTTCTCCACGCTCGTCGGATCCTGCGTGAGCGCCGCCGCCAGCTTCGAGCTGTCGAACTGGAGCGTGCCGTCGCGCGTCTGCTGGAGACCGAGCTGCGACAACGTCGCGATCGTGCCTTGTCCGAGCTGCGCCTGCGCCATCGTCTGCGACAGGTTGTTCGTGATCGTCCGAAGCGCCGAGTCCCCCGCGAGCTGCGCGACCTGCGGCTTGTTGCTCCCGTAGCCGGCGATGTTGTGGACCTGGTTCACGGCGGCGTTGTAGGCGCCGACGACGGCGTTGATCTTCGCCGCCAGCGCGTTCGGATCGGAGGCGATGGCGACGCTGACCGGCGACGTGGTCTTTTGGGCCACGGCGATGGTCACGCCAGGGATCAGCCCCACGATCTGGTTGGTCGGGCGCGTCACCGTGAAGCCGTCGACGGTCACCGACGCGTCGCTCGCGGTCTGGACGGTCTTGCCGCCGTCGGGCACCGAGCCGTCGCCGTTGAGGTCGAGCGCAGTGCCCGTCTCGTTGAACGTCACGGCGTTGGCGGCCCCTGTGTCAAGGCCGCGCACCTGCAACCGGTACTTCGCGCCGTCGTAGAAGACGGACGCGGCGACACGCAGACCGGCGCCGTTGATCTTGGTGGCGATGCTCGCCAGCGAATCGGAGCCGTTGACGGCGATTTGCACGGAAGAGGCGCCGACGTTGATCGTCAAGGGGCCGGACTGCCCGAGCGCATCGCTGTTCGATGCAAAGGCGGCGCTGTAGGTGCGCTGCTCCACCGCGAGGCTGTTCACTTGAATCGCGTAGTTGCCGGGCTGCGCGTTGCCCGCGGCCGTCGCGACGATCGCGGCCGTATTGCTCGAGGTGGCGGTGAAGCTGGCGACGTCCTGCAGGCCCTTCAGCGCGTCCGCCGCAGCCTTCAGGTTCGACAGCGTGGTGCCGACGCCCGACAGGGTCGAGGCGGCGCTTTTGAAGCCTTGGGAGCGAGAATTGAGCGAGTTGAGCGTCGCCTTGTTGGCGTTGACCAACCCCGTGATGATCCCCTCGACGTCGATGCCGGAGCCGACTCCGCCGAAGGTGATGGTGGGGGAAGTGACGGAGGACATGTGTGCTCTTCAGATCAGCAATCCGCGTGCCGCCCGAACCGCCGGTCGGCACGCGTCTGCTTAGGTTGAACGACGCTTATCGGAGAAGCGTTAGGGCGAATTGAGGTGATTGGTTCGCCTGCGCCAGCACCGACGCGCCCGCCTGCGCGAGGACCTGCTCGCGGGACATCGAGGCGGTCTCCTCGGCGACGTCGACGTCAACGAATGCGCGAGTTCGCGGCCGAGATGTTCGTGCTGACGGTCTGCAGGTTACTGGTGGTGACCTGTAGGCGGTTCATCGCGGCGCCGAACGTCGCTCGCGAGGTGGAGACCGTCTTCAGCGCGTTGTCGATGGCGGTGAGGGCCGACGACGAGTTGCCGGCGGTGCCGCTCACCTTGTTCGTCGTGGTGAGGAGCCCCCCGAGGTCGATGTTGCCGAACGTGATCGAGATCTGGTTGTTCGCACCGGTGTTGATGCCGACCTGGAAGTTGAGCGTCGACGCCGCGGTCTGGAGGATCTTCACGTTGTTGAACGTGGTCGACCCCTGGATCCGCTGAATTTCCGACTTCATCTGCTGGAACTCGGTGTCGAGGTAGCCGCGGTCGCTCGTCTGGAGGCTGCCGTTGCTGCCCTGCATCGCGAGCTCGCGCATGCGGCCGAGGATGCCGCTGACCTCGCCCAAGCTGCCTTCCGCCGTCTGCGCCATGCTGATGGCGTCGTTGGCGTTGCGCTCGGCGACGCCGAACGAGCGGATCTGCATCTTCATCGACTCGCTGATGGCGAGCCCGGCGGCGTCGTCGGACGCGCTGTTGATGCGGTAGCCGCTGGACAGCTTGTTGAAGCTGGCCGCGAGCGCCTTTTGGTTCGTGGAGAGGTTCTTCTGTGCCTGGAGCGACGCGACGTTGGTTTGGACGACGATGGACATGAGTGAGCCTCCTCCATGAGTTCCGTTTCACGGGAGCAGCCCTGCGCCCGCGCCAGGCCCGTGGGGCCCGTAGCCCAGATGAACGGAGGCGACGAAAAATCCTTGAACGCGGCGCTTAAGAACCCGAGCGATCCGGCGTCTCCGTTCTTGCGCCGCCGTTGCGGGTGGACAAAAGGAAAACGCGCGCCGTTCCACGAGGGACAGGCGCGCGCTCGAAGCGAGACGAGAAGAGCGATTATCGGAGGAGCGTCAGCGCGAACTGCGGGGACTGGTTCGCCTGCGCCAAGACCGACGCGCCGGCCTGGGCAAGCACCTGCTCGCGGGACATCGAGGCGGTCTCCTCGGCGACGTCGACGTCGCGGATGCGCGAGTTGGCGGCCGAGATGTTGGTGCTGACGGTCTGGAGGTTCGAGGTCGTGACCGAGAGGCGGTTCATCGCCGCGCCGAACGTCGCGCGCGAGGTGGAGACCGTCTTCAGCGCGTTGTCGATGGCGGTGAGCGCCGAGGACGAGTTGCCGGCGGTGCCGCCGACCTGGTTCGTCGTGGTGAGGAGCGCCGCCAGGTTGATGTTGCCAAAGGTGATCGAGATCTGGTTGTTCGCACCCGTGTTGATGCCGACCTGGAACGCGACCGTCGAGGCGGCGGTCTTGAGGAGAGCGATGTTGTTGAACGAGGTCGAGTTCTGGATGCGCGAAATTTCCGACTTCATGGACTGGAACTCGGTGTTCAGGTAGCCGCGATCGCCCGTCTGGAGGCTGCCGTTGCTGCCCTGCATTGCGAGCTCGCGCATGCGGCCGAGGATGCCGCTCACCTCGCCGAGGCTGCCTTCCGCCGTCTGCGCCATGCTGATGGCGTCGTTGGCGTTGCGCTCGGCGACGGAGAACGACCGGATCTGCATCTTCATCGACTCGCTGATCGCGAGACCAGCCGCGTCGTCGGATGCACTGTTGATGCGGTACCCGCTGGAGAGCTTGTTGAAGCTCGCGGCGAGCGCCTTCTGGTTCATCGAGAGATTCTTCTGGGCCTGAAGCGACGCAACGTTGGTCTGGACGACGATGGACATGATGGACCTCCTCCATGAGGTGAATCGAATGCGGGAGCAGCCTTGCTCCCGCGCGAGCCGCGTGGCTCGTATTGAGACCGAACGGTGTCGGTGGGAAAACCTTGAAACTTTCCGCCTTAAACGTCGAAACGCGCGACCGTGGGTGCGGTCGCGCGTTTCATACGTTCGTGGGCCGACCTCTCGTCGGCGTCGGCTACCGGAGCAGCGACAGCGCGAGCTGCGGTGCCTGGTTCGCTTGCGCGAGCACCGAAGCGCCTGCCTGTGCGAGGACTTGCTCGCGGCTCATCGCCGAGGTCTCCTCGGCGACGTCCACGTCACGGATGCGCGAGTTCGCGGCCGACGTGTTCGTGCTGATGGTCTGGAGGTTCGAGGTGGTGATCGCCAGACGGTTCATCGCGGCGCCGAACACGGCGCGGGTCGTCGAGATCGTCTTCAACGCGGCGTCGATCTGGTTGATCGCGCTCTGCGAGTTGCCGGCGGTGCCCGCGACCTTGTTCGTCGTGGTCAGGAGCGCCGCGAGGTTCAGGTTGCCGAAGGTGATCGAGATTTGGTTGTTCGAGCCGGTGTTGATACCGATCTGGAACGCGACCGTCGACGCGGCCGTCTGCAGCAGCTGCTGGTTGTTGAACGTGGTCGAGCCCTGGATGCGCGTGATCTCGCTCTTGAGCGACTGGAACTCGGTGTCGAGGTAGCCGCGGTCGCTCGTCTGGAGCGAGCCGTTGGCTCCTTGCATCGCGAGCTCGCGCATGCGGCCGAGGATGCCGCTGACCTCGCCCAAGCTGCCTTCCGCCGTCTGCGCCATGCTGATGGCGTCGTTGGCGTTGCGCTCGGCGACGCCGAACGAACGGATCTGCATCTTCATGCTCTCGCTGATGGCGAGGCCGGCCGCGTCGTCCGCGGCGGTGTTGATGCGGTAGCCACTCGACAGCTTGGTAAAGCTGCTCGCGAGCATCTTCTGCGTGGTGGCGAGATTCTTCTGGGCCTGGAGCGACGCTACGTTGGTCTGAACGACGAGAGCCATGGTGAGCCTCCTTCTTGGAGATGGTTACGGGTGCGTCTTGCGCCCGGCGGCAGCCTTTCGGCCGCTGCATCTCTCCTGAACGGAGGTCCGTCAGACTACTTGAGCAGACCGAGTGCGATTTGCGGCAGCTGATTCGCTTGCGCGAGAACGGCGGAGCCGGCCTGCGCGAGCACCTGGTTGCGCGCCATCATCGAGGTCTCCTCGGCGACGTCGACGTCGCGGATGCGCGAGTTGGCGGCGGAGGTGTTGGTGCGGATCGTCTCGAGGTTGCTCGTCGTGATCTGGAGGCGGTTCATCGCAGCGCCGAAGCGCGCGCGTCCGGTGGAGATCGTGCGGATCGAGTTGTCGAGCGTGGTCAAGAGGCCGCGCGAGTTGCCGGCGGTCCCGGCGAGCGTGTTCGTCGCCGTGAGGAGCGCGGTGAGGTCCACGCCGCCGAAGGTGATCGAGATGCGGTTGTTCGCCGCGGTATTGATGCCGACCTGGAAGTCGACCGCCGCCGCCGTCTGCTGGAGGAGGTTCACGCCGTTGAACGTCGTGGACCCCTGGATGCGCGAAATTTCCGCCTTGAGGGACTGGAACTCGGTGTCGAGGTAGGAGCGGTCGCTCGTCTGGAGCGAGCCGTTCGCGCCTTGCATGGCGAGCTCGCGCATGCGGGTCACGATGCCGGAGACCTCGCCGAGCGCGCCTTCCGCCGTCTGCGCCATCGAGATCGCGTCGTTCGCGTTGCGCTCGGCGACCGAGTACGAGCGAATCTGCGCCTTCATGCTCTCGCTGATGGCGAGACCCGCGGCGTCGTCCGCGGCGGTGTTGATACGGAAGCCGCTCGAGAGCTTGTTGAAGCTCATGGCGAGCGCGCCTTGGTTACGGGTCAGGTTCTGCTGCGCTTGGAGAGACGCAACGTTCGTCTGCATGATGATGGCCATGACGTGACTTCCTTTCGGGGGTTCGAGGCGAATGCGTTCGGGGGATCGTGCGCAAGACGCGCTCGAGGTGAGTGGCGTTGGTTACGAGGGTCGCGGCGAGCGCGACCTCGTCGCGGAGAGACGCGAGCGCAGAGGCGCGCGAATCGGAGGCATCGCACGACGCGTGAGGCTCCATCCGCGCCTGGACCTCGGCGTACGCGAGACCCTCCAGCAAGGGTTGGGCCTTCGTCGTCTTGCGGAGGTAGGTCTCCGCGCGATCGACCGCGTCGAACGCGCGATTCATGGCGTCGGGTTCGGCGCCTTTCTCGAGCAGGTCAATCGCGTGCGCGGCGCAGACGCCGACGCGTCGGGCCGCGCGGCACGCCTGGCGCGCGAGGTTGGCTTGCTTCTCGGCCCACCCCGCGAGCTCGCGCGACGTGACCGGGAGCTCCCTCCGCGCGAGGCGCGCGAGCTCGTCGGCCGGCGGGACGTCACGAACCGGCAGCTTCGCGACGAGATCCGCGAGGCGCTCCTCGGCGAAACCGTGGATGCGCGAGCCGCCCTCGGTCGCGTTGACGAGCGTGATCTCGGGATCGGTCACCGCGAACACCGCGGCGGCGACCTCGAACCACGCGCGGAAGGACGCGAACATGACGCCCGAGGGCACGAGTCCCTCGCCGCCCCACGCGTCGACCATGACGAGATCGGCGCGCTTCGCGAGTGGACCTGCGGCGGTGCCGTGCGCTTTGGTGATCGCGTCGTTCCACACGAATTCCAGCGTCTTTCCGTCGGCGCCAACCACCGCTCGGCTCTCTTCGTAGCTCGTGCCCTTCGCGTAGGTGCCGTAGCCGGTGAAGGCGAGATCCTGTCCCACGAGGACGAGCGGTGAGCAGCCGAGCAGCTTGGCCACCCAGAACGCGACGGTGGAGACGCTGCCGCCGACCTCGGCGCCGGGGCCACGGAGCAGCTCGCTCACGGTCTCGAACGCCGGGAGCTTCTCGATCACCGGCAGGAGCGGACCGCTTCCGACCGCGAGGTTGTTGGGATGCGACGAGAGGCTGAAGATGCGCGGGACGTCCTCGATGAAGGGGAGCGCAGCGAGCTTCGCCGAGAGGTCGAGGGACTCGATGCAGACGATGACGTCCGGAGCGATCCCGGCCGCCGCGAGCGCCGACGCGCTGCTGTTCACCGCGATGACGAGGCCGCGCTTCTTCGCCTCCCGGAGCACCTCGATGTTGACGTCGAGCGACGGGCCGGCGCCGACCACGAACGCGGGCATCCCCGCGAAGCGGCCGCGGAGCGAGTTGCACGGCACCGCGCCGGCGACCGCCGGCAGGTTGGCGACGAGGTTGTCAATCCACTGGCGGAAGCGCACACGACGTGTGTTCTCTACGCACTGCTCGTCGTTCAGCATCTCGCGGACGGTCGCGACGACGCGCTCCAGCTCCGCGGGGAACGCCTCGGCGTACCCGGGCGTCTGCACCGTCGTCGCCGCCGGACGCGCGCGCGAGTGACGCTGCCACACCGCCTTCAGGTCGTTCATGTCGCACACGACGGGAACGCCGCCGAGATCGCAGGGGCCGGCCTCGAGCACCGTGCGCAGGACGCCGGGGTCTGGCTCGTAGATGATCACGCTCGCGCGCGAGCGATCACGCAGCGAGCGAGCGATGTGCCCGGCGCCGACGCCGAACAAGAGGATGACGTCCTGCGCGGTGCGCTCGAGCGACGCGAGGAGCTCCTCGTGTGCGCGCGGATCGGCCGAGCGATCGAGGAGCATGTCTCCGAGGTCGATCGCCGGGCTGCCGTCGTCGAGGATCACGTAGCGCCCGCGTGGGGTCGCGTCGCGAAGCGCGAGCAGGCTCAGGCCCGTGAGGCCCAAGGCCTCGACGTTCCCTTCCAGCATCGCGCGCGCGAACGCGCCGGCGGGCGCGTCGTTCACGGCGTCCCCGGGGGAACCGTGCGAGGCCGCTCCGACGCGTGCACGGCCGCGGCCGCCGGCGCGGGCAGCTGGAAGTCGGGCGCGGTCGTGGTGGCGGCGCGGTTTGCCGCCTCGATCGACGCGCGCAGCTCACCGCGGAGGATCAACTGGCGAGGGCCCGCCTTCACGGCGAGCTTCACGGTACGGCGGTGGATCTCCTTGATGACGATCTCGACGTCGTCCCCAATGCAGATGCTTTCACCGATGCGACGCGAGATCATGAGCATCGTTCCGTCTCCTTCGAGAGGAACGATGCACCGGAGGTGCCAACGTCAGCCGAATCGGTTCTGCGACAGCGTCGCCAGCGTGCTGCGCGCGACGGCGATGGACTGCTCGACGGCGGCCTGCGTCGCTTGGAGCTGCGTGTACGCGGCCGCAGGATCGATCTGCAAGAGCCCCGATCGCTGCGTCGCGAGCGTCGTCTGGCCGGCCTGGTGCGCGGCGTCGGCGGTGTCGAGGCGCGCGAGCTTGGTGCCGGCGTCGAGGCGCGCGGCGAGGACTTGGCGGCGCGCGCCGTCCAGCGTGGCGACGCTCGGCGAGAGCGCGGCGACGTTGTTCGTGGAGAGCGCCGTCTGGAGGTTCGAGAGCTCGGTGAACACGTCGCGCCCGCCGGCCGCCGTGAAGGCCGTTGCTCCGTTGACGCTCACCGTCATGCTCACGTTGGCGCCCACCGCCGCGACGCGGTCGTTCGGATTTCCCGCAAATGTCCCGGCGGCGTCGAACGGCGGCGTGGTGCTCGCCGTCCCACCGAACAGGTAGCCCGTGCTGCCCTTCGCGTTGGCGAGCGTCACCATCTGGTCCTTCAGTTGCGCGACCTCTTGCCCGAGCGCCGCGCGGTCGCTGGCGTTCAGCGAGCCGTTCGCGCCTTGCATCGCGAGCTCCCCGGCGCGCGTAAGGATGTCCCCGGCGCTCGCCAGCGTGGTCTCTGCGAGGTCCACGTCTCCGCGCACGTCGCGGATCGTGGTCCGGTACCCGTCCGTCGCGTCGAGGGACGCCTGCACGCGCGCCGCCTGCGCCGCCGCCACCGGATCGTCGCTGGGCGCGCTGAGGCGCATTCCCGTCGAGGCCTGTCGCGACGCCGTGAGCTCGCGTTGCGAGAGCTGCGCGAGTTGCTGCGTCATGCTCTCGAGCCGCATTCCATCGCTGACTCTCATCGACCGACCTCATTCATCAGTTGTTGAAGAAGCTGGTCGGCGGTGCTGACGAGCTTCGAGGCCGCCTCGTAGGCGCGCTGGTACTTGGTGAGGTTGATCATCTCTTCGTCGACGGAGACGCCCTCTTGGCTCGAGCGCATCGCCTCGACCTGGGCTTTCATCGAGCCGCGGAGATCGCTGTCCTGCGCGGCCTGCGCCTTTCGCTGCCCGATGTCACCCACGAGGCCGCCGTATGCATCGGCCGCCGTGATGGATCCGCCGACGATCGGCTTGGTCGAGAGCGCGGCGAGCGCCACCGCGTTTCCTGATCCGCCGGGCACGTCGGCCGCGCTGCTCGAGGCGGCGACCTTCTCGGGGTGACCGACCATGCCGGCGTCGAGCGCGATCGTGGCCGCGCTGCCGGTGCCGCTGAATACTGCGTTGCCGGTGGAGCCGTCGGTGCCGAAGCCGGACATATGCTGCGCGTTGACGGCGTTGCCGACGTCCTTCGCGAGTTGGTCGAGGCGCGCGAGCACCGCGGTGGCGTCGTTGTCGCGGACCTCTTTGAGCCCGGCGAGCTGGCCGCCGGTCAAGTGCGCGGTCACGTCGATCGCGCTGCCTTGCGGACGGTTCATCATGAGGCGCATGGCGCCGGCGGCGTCGGTGGTGACGCTGAGGCTGCCCGCGGCGTTGCCCTCGACGAGCGTGGCTCCCGCGGCGCGGACCACGAGCTGCCCGTGCGCGTCGGTGAACGTGTGCACGTCGACGAGCTGGCTCAGCTGGCCGACGAGTGATCCCTGCTTGTCGTGGAGATCGGACGCGTCGCCGCCGACGTTCTCGGCGGCCTTGATCTGCTCGTTGAGCTTCGCGATCTGGCTCGCGAGATCGTTCGCGCTCTTGGTGACGTCGCCGGCTTGCGTGAGCTCGTCCTGCCGCTGCGTCTGGATCGTCGCGCTTGTGTCGCGGAGGCGCGACGCGAAATCTTCGGCGCGCGAGAGCACGTTGGCCCGCGCGGCGTCGTCGGTGGGGCTCGCCGAAAGGGCAGAAAATGAGCCAAAAAGCGCCGAAATGGAGCTTCCGAGCCCGGTCCCGTTGGTGTCGTTGAACAGGCCCTCGACGCCGGCGAGCTGCCCGTCGCGCGTCTGCGCGCTCGCGGCGTTGCCGGTGGCGTCGTACACGCGCGCATCGACGAACTGATCGACGGAGCGCTGGACGCCGAGCGCGTCGACGCCGCCGTACGTCACATTTCCGGCGATCCGTGTCTGGAGAATGGCGCTCCGGCGGACGTAGCCGGGCGTGTTCACGTTCGCGACGTTCTGGCCGGTGACGTCGAGGGCGAATGAGTTCGCCGCCAGCGCGTCACGGGCGAGACCGAGCAGGCCGTTCAAGCCCACGGTCAACCCGTCATGTTGACGCGGACGGCCGGCGCAGCAACTGCAGCCGGAGTCGCGGCGTTTGCGACGGACGGGTACGCGTCCGGCATCTTCCCGCTCACGAGCGCGACGACGCCGCGAACGCAGGCCCTCGCGTGCACGAGGAGGAGCTGATTCGCCCGCGCCGCAGCGCGCACGCGCTCGAGGATCTCGTGATCCCCCTTCGTCGCTTTTTCACCGGCGGCGATCGCGGCGCTCAGCTTGGTTTCGAGCTCGGTCTTCTTGGTGGCCGCGAGCTCGATCGTGGTGGTGTCGAGCTTGCGAATGGCAGAGCGCTCTTCTACGAGAAGGTGCTCCAGGTCTTTGAGGATGTCATGCATCGGCGTGCCTCCGGTGGAGGGTTACGCCAGCTTATCCAGCAAACGTTGGGCCACCTTGTGGCTGTCCACTTTGTACTCACCCTTGTCGACCTTGGACTTCAGCGCGTCGACCTTCGCGGGATCGAAATCCGGCGACGTCTTCGCGAGCGCGCGGGCCTCGGCGCTGATGGTGACCTTCGTGGCCTCCCCTGCGCTGGGCGAGTCGTGCTTCGCGGCGGGGGCAGGCGCTTGCGGGGCGGCCTTCCCGGTCACGCCGGTCACGCCCGTTCGCTGGTAAGCGTTCAGCACCCTATTGTCGATCTTCATCGCTCGTCTCCTCCATGTCCCTTACGCAAAAGCCGGGCCCCTATCGCCGGGCCCCTCTTGCGAGAAGCGAACGGCATCCCACCCACCGACTTTAGCCTGACGGGCGTCATTTCTTTGGCGCTCCCGTCGGCGTCCCCTGAAGGGCTCGCAAGATGACGTCCGCCAGCCCCACGCCGCCCGACTGCGAGATCGAGTCGGCGAGCGAGTTGACCATCATCGAACCGTAGATTCCGCCCGCGCTTCCGCTGGACTTCGAGCCGCCGCCCTGGCCGATCTTGTTGGTCTTCTCGAGGCCCGAGAGCATCTGGCGCAAGAAAATCGCCTCGAACTTCTGCGCGGCGTCCTTGGCTTGGTGGAGCTTCTTGTCCGCCTCGGGCGACGGCGCAGGCGCCGGGGCATCGGCAGGTGCGACCACAGGCGCGGGGACGGCGGCGCGACCGACGCGGCTCATTGCATCACCAGCTCGGCGCTGAGGGCCCCTGCGCTCTTCAACGCCTGGAGAATGCTCGCGAGCTCGCGCGGCGTGACGCCGAGCGTGGAGAGCGCGTGGGCGACGTCGGCGAGCGACGCGGCGGCGTCGAGGTACGTGAGGGTCGGCGCCTTGTCGTTGCCTTCGAAGTGCTGAATATCGGTCAGTGGAGTCACGACGGTCGTGCCCTTGCTGAACGGAGCGGGCTGCGAGACCTGGGGCGTCTCCTTGATCACGATGGTGATTCCGCCCTGCGCGATGGCGACCGGCATGAGGCGCACATCGCCCCCCGCCACGATCGTGCCGGTGCGCTCGTTGATGACGACGCGCGCGGCGTTGACCGGGATGACGTCGATCTGCTCGAGCTTCGCGAGCGCCTGCACCGGCTGACCTTTCAGGCTGGCGGGCAGCTTCACCTTCACCGCCCCCGAGTCGGTCGCGCTCGCGCTGCCGGGGCCGAGCTCCTTGTCGACCGCCTCGACGATGCGCGCGGCCGTCGCGAAATTGGCTCTCCGCAGCGCCAGGAGGATGACGTCGTCCTTCGCGAACGTCGTCGTGATCTCCTTTTCGATGAGCGCACCGTTCGGCACACGCGCGGTGCTGGTGGAGTTCGACTTGATGCTGCTCCCGCCGCCCTTCGCTTCGAAGCCGCCGAGGACGAGCGGACCCTGCGCGACGGCGTACACGTGGAGATCGGCGCCCATCATCAGCGTCTGCACCAGCACGCCGCCTTGCAGCGACCGCGCGTTGCCGACCGACGAGACCGTCACGTCGAGGTGCGTGCCTTGCCGCGAGAACGGCGGGACCGTCGCGGTGACGAGGACAGCGGCGACGTTCTTCAGGCGCAGCTGCACCGGATCGATCTGCACGCCGAGGCGGCGCATGAGCGCGAGCAGCGACTGCGTCGCGAAGGGCGCCGAGGCGTCGTCGCCGGTGCCGTTGAGGCCGGTGACGATGCCGTACCCGAGCAGCTGGTTCTCGCGCGCTCCGACGACCTCGCACAGATCGCCGATGCGGTCGGCCTTCGCCGGCCTCACGACCCCGAGGATCGCGAGGAGCGTCAGCAGGAGAGCGGCGAGGCGCGGAATGCGTGTAAAATGCATGCGTTTCATCAAAAAGGGCTCACCTTGTCGAGGATTTTGCCGAGCCAGCCCTTCTCGGTGGTGTCGGCGAGATCGCCGCGGCCGGTGAACTCCACCTGCGCGTCCGCGATGCGGCTCGAGGCGACCGTGTTGTCGCGCGCGATGTCGGCGGAGCGGATGATGCCGGAGATGTACAGGTGGTACTCCTCGGTGTTGAGCATGACGACCTTGGTGCCCTCGATGTAGAGGTCGCCGTTCGGCATCTGCTCGCGCACGCGGACGGCGAGCAATCCCTGGAGCTGCCCCTTGCGGCTCGTCTTGCCGTCGCCCGCGAAGTCGGCCTGCGCGGCGAGCGAGATGAGCTGCGCCGGATCGATGTCGGGGTGCGCCTTCTTGATCGCGGGCACGAGGCCGAGCATCGCGGTGATGTCCTGCTCGCGCTTGTCGGTCTTGCTCGTGGTCGTGTTGGCGGCGCCTTGCGCGTTGGTGGTCTCGTCGATGTTGATCATGACGATGTCGCCGGCCCGGATGGCGCGCGTGTCCTGCAGCATCCCGGTGCCGGCCTCGCTGAACAGCGAGCCGGTCTGCGGCTTCGCGTCGGCCTGCGCGATGGCGTATTTCCCAGGCGTGTACGTGCGGTTCTTCGCTGTGAACGGCTTGATGTGCGCCGGCCCGCAGGCGACGGACGCGAGCGGCAGGAGCAAGGCGAGGGAGATGGCGAACGGGCGCTTCATTTAATTCGTTTCCAGGATCTCCGCGCGATCTCGCGAGAGGATCTTCGCGCGTACGACCCGGCCGGTCGCGACGAGGCTCATCTGCGTGGTCTCGCCGACGTCGACATCCGAGAGCGCGACGCCGGTGGTGGCGATCTTGATCGCGCCGCGCTCGTAATAGACCTCGAGCCGGCCGCCGCGCGGCACGTCGGCGTGGGCCGCGGCGTCGCTGATGTCCACGGAGATGGCGACGGGGAGCTTGGTGACGACGCCGTCCTCGGTCACGAGCTCGAGCATCGCCGACGATTGGCTCGGGCCCTTCTGGCGCGGGAGCTTGGGGACGGTCGCGAGGCGTACGGTGGTGCCCGGGTGGGTCACCAGATCGCGCGAGGGCTCGACGCGCGAGAGCGTCACGCCGGGGGGCAGTGCCTTCACGATCGCGGGCGTCGCGGCCTTCGCGAGCGCTTCGGGGGTGAAGCGCATCGACGCCGACACGACGCGAATGCTGGCGGGGAGCTTCATTCCCTTGGGGTCCATCCCGGAGGCGCGGATGTGATCCTCGATCTCCGCGCGCGCGACGAGTCGGCTCGCGCCTGGGGGCGGCGCCGGCCCGAGGTCCACGCTCCCGATCTCGTCGGACGCGCGGACCAGATCGCTCACCTTCAAGCGCGCGCGTGACACGGTTCGACTCTCGTCGGCCGCGACGAACGACGCCGCGAGCACCACGGCGAGCGCGGTCGCATGCGAAAAAAGGCGGATCTTCTTCATTTGGGTCACCGCATCTGCGTGGCGCTGCGGAGCATCTCGTC
This sequence comes from Polyangiales bacterium, assembly GCA_038231275.1. GTDB lineage: Bacteria > Myxococcota_A > Polyangia > Polyangiales > Polyangiaceae > JANYHK01. The sequence goes on along the minus strand of JBBRLQ010000015.1, from coordinate 120,037 downwards.
CGCGGCCTGCACGACCTTGGAGTTGACGTCGTAGGTGCGCTGCGCGCTGATGAGGCCGATCATCTCCTGGACGACCTCGACGTTCGACTGCTCCACCGTGTTCTGCAGCAGCGTGCCGCGGCCGTCGGTGCCGGGGTTGCCGACCTGGGGATCGCCGCTCGCGGCGGAGGCCTGGAGCAAGCTGTGCCCGAGGGCGGAGAGGCCCGCAGGGTTCACGAAGTTGGCGACCGTGATTTGTCCGACCAGCGTGGGCGCCGTGCGCCCCTTGATCGAGACCGAGACCTGACCCTCCGAGCCGATCGTCACGCCGACCGCGTCGGGCGGGATCACGATCGAGGGCTCGATGGGCATTCCTTCGGCGGTCACGAGACGGCCTTGCGAGTCCGTCTTCAACGTTCCGGCGCGCGTGTAGGCGGGCGTGCCGTCGGGCTGCTGCACGACGAAAAATCCGTTCCCTTCGATCGCGATGTCGAGGGGGTTGCCAGTGGTGGTCAGTGCCCCCTGGCTGAACTGGCGCGTCGTCGCGACCATGCGCACGCCGCTGCCGACTTGGAGGCCGGTGGGTGACTGCGTGGTGCCGCTGGTCTGCGCGCCGGACGCCTGGACCGTCTGGTAAATGTGGTCCTGAAAGTCGGCGCGGATTTTTTTGTAGCCGACGGTGTTGGCGTTCGCCAGGTTGTTGGAGATCGCGTCGAGCTGCGATTCCTGTGCGGCCATGCCCGTAGCGGCGATATCGAGGGAGCGGAACATCGGACTCTCCTAGCTTCGCTTCACGAGTTGCACGCCGCGTGCCGCGATCACTCGCTCGCGGCGTCTGCGGCGCCGTCGTCGGCTGCGTCGTTCGCGCCGTCGTCGGCCGCGTCGGTGGCCGCGGCGTCCGAGTCGCCGTGGCCGGCGTCGGAGAGCGTGGCGTCGACACCGGAGCTGCTGTCGGACTGTGTGCCGGTCTCGGCGATTGCGCCGGCTTCACCGACGCCGCCTTCGTCGAGACCCCCCTCGCCGTCGGACGGAGCGACGATGCACGCGCCGATCGAGCAGACGTCGGCGGCGGGGCAGTCCGAGTTGCGGAGGCACGTAGAGCCGTCGATGCAGCCGCTGGCGGTCACGGCGCAGAGCACGGCGGCCAAGAGAGAGACGGAGAGCCTGAAAAACCTAGAGGTTTGCATGAATCCCCATCGTGAGAAGTCCCCAGACGAGCACGTGATCCTGAGGAAGATCGGTGCCGAGCGGGAGCGCGGCGAAGGACGGCTCGACGAAGAGCCCCATCGTCTCGCCCATCGGAATCTGGACCTGCGCGCCGAGCTCGCCGCCGAAGAGCGTGTGCGGAGCGCCGACGCCGGTGAGTCCGCCGAAGAGGTAGACGTGCGGGCCGAGGAAGCGCAGGTAGCGAACGCTCCCGCCGATGCCGGCCGCCGGCTCGACCTCCGCGAAGACGGCGACGCCGATCCCGTTCTTCTTGTCGTCGTCGACGCGCATCTCGAGCTGTCCGACGATGCGCGACCTCGCCCGACGAAAGCGCATCTGTCCGCTGCCGGGGTCGCCGCCCTCGAGGCCGGTGCCGCCGCCAACGTTGGCGCCGAGCACCAGCTCCTGCGCCGCCGCCTCGGTGGACAGCGCGAGCAGCAGGAGGGCCGCCGCCGCGCCTATGACGCTCCTCGCCGTCATTCTGCTGGCTCCTTGTGCTTAGGGACGTCGGCCGCCGGGCTCACGTTCCTGGACGGTGCGGGCACCGGCTCGGGCTCCGGCTCGGGCGTCGCGGGCGCGTCGGCGGGCGGGTCGTCCTCGGCCACGACGACGATGTCGACGCGCCGGTTCATCGCGCGCCCCTCGACGGAGTCGTTCTCGGAGACCGGGTGATACTCGCCGTAGCCCGCCGCCGCGAGGCGCGCCGGGTCGATCTTCTTCGTGTCGATGAGGAACGCGACGACGCTCGTGGCGCGCGTCGTGGAGAGCTCCCAGTTCGACGGGAACCGCACCGTGCGGATCGGCGCGTTGTCGGTGTGTCCCTCGATGCGCAGGCGCACGTGACGCGTGGCGACCTCGTCGGCGATCAGGCCCAACGCCTCGCGCCCGTCGTCGGAGATCTGCGCGTCCCCCACCGCGAACATGAGGCGCTCGGGCAGACGGAGGACGAGCTCGCCGTGGATGTCGAGGATCGTGAGGCCGTTGAGGACGCGCGCGAGCTTCGCGCGCTTGTCGAGGTTGGCGCGAATTTGAGCCTTTTCGCCCGGCAAGACGCCGGTCTTGAAGGGCGACGGCGCCTTCGGGTCCCTGACCTGGAGCGGCTTCTTCTTCGACCCTTCGGCGGGCAAGAGGCCCTTGCCTTTCGAGTTGAAGGCGTTCGATTCGAGCGCGCGCTCGAACGACTCCGAAAAGCGGCCGAGCTTCTTGGAGTCGACCTGCGAGACCGCGAACATGACCACGAAGAACGCGAAGAGCAGCGTGATGAAGTCGGCGTAACTGACCAACCACCGCTCGTGGTTCACGTGCTCCGGGTGCTTCTTCTTCCTTGCCACGAAGAGAGCTAGAGCAAGGAGCGCGCCGGAGTCGGCGGCGTCTTACGCGGCTTCCTTCACGGCCTCTTTGTGATCGCCGTGGTCGTGCGCGAAGCTGGAGAGGCGCTCCTTCACGAGCTTCGGGTTCATGCCCTGCTGGATGGCGAGCGCGCCTTCGAGCATCAGGACGCGAAGCGCGACGGCCTCGCGGGTGCGTAGCTTCAGCTTGCCGCCGATGGGCAGGCACACGAGGTTGGCGAACGCGACGCCGTAGATCGTGGCGACGAACGCGGTAGCGATGCCCTCGCCGACCTTCGCGATGTCCGAGAGGTTCTGCATGACTTGGATGAGGCCGAGCACGGCGCCGATGATCCCGATCGTCGGGGAATAGCCGCCGGCGGTCTCGAAGACCTTCGCGCAGTCCTCGCCCTCTTCCTCTTCTTTGTGGATCGACTGCTCGAGCGCGTCGCGGATCGCCGTGCTGTCGGCGCCGTCGATCGCCATCATGAGCGCGCGGACCAGGAAGGGATCGCTGGCCTTCGGCGCGAGCGGCTCGAGGGCGAGGATTCCGTCGCGCCGCGCGGTGGCCGCGTAGCCGACGATCTCTTCGACGAGCTTGGCGTCGCGGCTCGGCTTGGTGAGGAACACGCCCTTGATGGCCTTCATCCCGTTGATGAAGGTGGACATGGGGAACTGCACCATCGTGGCGCCGATCGTCCCGCCGATGACGATCATCGCGGCGGTGGGCTGCGCGATCTGCGCGACCCTTCCGCCCTCGATGGCGTTGCCCGCGAGGATGAACCCGAGTGCGACGATGAGCCCGATGACCGATGCGAGATCCATGGCGTTTACATCCTCACTTGCGCGGCGGCGGCTCGCTCTGGAGCGCAGGGAAGAGCGAACGCGGAGGGGGCGGTGGCCGGGTCGAGCCGCGCGAGTTCTTCACCAAGGCGAGCGCGCCGGTGAGCGCGCCGGGCCGGATCGCCTCGACTTTGCCGAGCGCGCCGCGGTACGCGATCACGCGACCGATCACCTCGTCGAGGGATTCGCGCACGAGGATCTTGTCGCCGCCGACCATCGAGATGGTCGTGTCGGGGAGGACCTCGATCCAAAGGACCAGATCGGGGTTGATGGCGACCAGCTGGCCGTTCAAGCGCGAGAGCACGACCATGGTTGTCTCCTCCAACGCTCAGCTAGAGCAAGCGGCGGGCCAGCGGCGTTTTCAGCCGGTCGCGCTGGCGAGGCGCTTCCTCTTGATCATCTCGACCAGCGTGGTTCGGTTCAGGCCGAGGAGGCGCGCCGCCTGGTTCTTGTTCCAGCTGGTGCGCTCGAGCGCCTGTCGGATCAGATCGTTCTCGAACGTCTCGACGGCGCGGCGGAGATCGAGGCCGGCGTCGGGGAGATCGTTGTTGGAGCGCTTCTCGGCGCCGAGGCCGCGGACGCGCGGCGGCAGATCCGAGCACTCGATGGTGCTGCCCGTACAGAGGATGACCGCGCGCTCGACGATGTTCTCGAGCTCGCGCACGTTGCCGGGCCACGACCAGCTCGAGAAGAGGCGCATCGCGGCGGGAGAGATGGCGAGGGTCGGCTTGCCGACGCGCTTGCCGGCCTGGACGACGAAGTGGTTCACCAGGCCCGGGATGTCGTCGGGACGATCGCGCAGCGCCGGGAGGGCGACGTGGATGACGTTGAGGCGGTAGTAGAGGTCCTCGCGGAATTTGCCAGCCTCGACCGCGGCCTCGAGGTCGATGTTCGTGGCAGCGACGACGCGCACGTCGGCGTTCAGGGTGCGGGTGTCGCCGACCGGCGAGTACTCGTGCGACTGGAGGACGCGCAGGAGCTTCACCTGAAGAGAGAGGGGGAGCTCGCCGATCTCGTCGAGGAAGAGCGTGCCGCCCTGCGCGATCGTGACGCGGCCGGCCTTGGTGGCGTGCGCGCCGGTGAAGGCTCCGCGCGCGTGGCCGAAGAGCTCGCTCTCCAGGAGGTTCTCGGGGATGGCGCCGCAGTTGACGGCGACGAACGGTTTCTCCGCGCGGGGGCTCGCGCGGTGCACGGCGCGAGCGACCAGCTCTTTGCCCGTGCCGCTTTCGCCCGTAATCAACACCGTGCACATGCTCGGCGCGACGCGGTCCACCATGCGGTACACGTCCAGGATCTGCTCCGACTCGCCCATGACGTCGACCATGCTGGTCGGGCGCGGCATGACGACGGGCATCGCCGGCGGCCGGCTCGACATGCGAATCGCGGCGACCGCGGCTTGCACCGTCGACGGAGGCGCCATCGAGCCGGGGCGCGCCGCGCTCGGCGTGCTCCGCCCCTCGAAGTTCGGGACGGGCATCACACCGGAGGGACGATCGTAGTCGTCCACGAAGTCGTCGTCGTAAAGCTTGGCGGGCGCGTTGCTCGGCATGGCCATGGGAAGTCTCCTTCTCGGTCGTTAAAACAAGCCCTTGCGTCGCACGGGTCCCCCCACCGGCCTTGCCGGGTGGTTTCCACCGTCAGCGCGCACCCTCTGCCGACAGTTTCCCGCCGACGCTTCGATGACGGAGTAGAGCAAGCTGCGCGCCAAGCGTCGGCGCATTGGCTATCGCGTCGTTAGACGGTTGACGCAGGGCCCGAGCGACGGAAATCCGACGCTCCGCCATCGGGCTTCTGACGCGACTGGCCGCCGCCGATCCCCTTCGGGACGGCACGGCTCGTGCTCAGTGTCCGTGCGTGGACATCTTCGCCGACATCCGGACGCTGCATCAGGCGCTCGATTACCACCTCGAGCGCCACAACGTCCTCGTGTCGAACGTGTCGAACGTGGACACACCGAACTACGTTCCGCGCGACCTTGCGCGCGTCGAAGGGTTTCAGGGGGTGCTTCAGGTCTCCTTGCAGCGCACGAACGGTTCGCACATCGAACTTCCGGAGTCCGGAATGCCAGTCAGCGGTCGCGTCTTCGAAGATCCGACCGCCGGCGCGGGAAATGACCGCAACTTCGTGTCGCTCGATCGCGAGGCCGCGAAGGTCGCGGCGAACCAGATTCGTTACGACGTCATCTCCACGCTCGTGGCCGCCGAGCTCGGGGACCTCTCCTATGCGGCGAACGACGGACACGGCTGAATCGGGCGGGAAATACCATGACCATCGGGATCTTCACGGGAATGGAAGTCGCGGCCTCGGGCCTCTCGGCCGAGCGCACGCGGATGAACGCGATCGCGTCGAACCTCGCCAACGCGCGCAGCACGCGCACCGAGGGCGGCGGACCGTACAAGCGCATCGACCCTGTGTTCCAAGCGACGCCGCTGTCGGGTGGACCGGGCGCGAGCGCGGTGACGCTCGTACGTGTCACGCAGATGGCGCAAGACCAGCGCCCCGCGCAGCTCGTCTACGAGCCGGGGCACCCGGACGCGAACGGACAGGGGTACGTCTCCTACCCGAACGTCAACGTCGTCGAAGAGATGGTCAACATGATCACCGCCTCGCGCGCCTACGAGGCCGGCGTCACGTCGATCGAGTCGATCAAGGGCATGGCGCACAGCGCGCTCGGGATCGGCAAATGACGGTGCCGCTGGCGCCGGTCGGCTCGGGAGCGCTCCCGATCGACACGCCGAACGTCGGCACGGAGAACCTCGTCCCGAGGCTCCAAGGCGGTGTCCAGTCCTCGCCCGGCATTCCGTTTGCCGATCTGCTGAAGGACGCCGTCGCCTCGGCGAACATGTCGTCCCACGTCGCAGACGTGAAGACCCAGAACTTCGCGTCCGGCGCCGTCGACGACATCCACGGCACGATGATCGCCGTGAAGCAGGCCGACATCGAGCTCAAGCTCGTCGCCAACGTCCGAAACAAGCTCGTCGAGGCGTTCAACGATCTCTGGCGCATGAACATCTAGCGCAACGGTGGAAATCAAAGTGAACGAGAGACTCATCGCGATCCTGAAGCAGGCCATGGCGCTGTGGGCGAAGATGTCCACCGCCAAGCGCGTCGCGCTCGCCATCGTCGTCGCGAGCACCATCGTCGCCGGCATCCTCGTGAGCACGCTCTCGGGCCGCGAGAACTGGGCGTACCTCTTCACCGACATGTCCGCCGAGGACGCCGCGGCGATCGCCGGTAAGCTGAAAGAGCTGAAAATCCCCTTCAAAGTGGAGGCGGGCGGCACGGCGGTCCAAGTCCCCGAGGAGAAGGTCCACGAGCTCCGCCTCGAGCTCGCCGGCGCCGGACTCCCGCGCGGCGGCGGCGTCGGCTTCGAGCTCTTCGACAAATCGCGCCTCGGCGCGACCGAGTTCGAGCAGCGCATCAACCTCCGTCGCGCGCTCGAGGGCGAGCTCTCGCGCACGATCGGCACGATCGGCGCGGTGCAGGCCGCGCGCGTCCACCTCGTCTTGCCCGAACAGAGCGTCTTCGCCATTTCCAAGCAGACCGCGAGCGCGTCGGTCGTCCTGCGCCTGCGCGCGGGGCGCTCTTTCAGCAAGGGGGAGGTGGCCAGCGTGGTCCACCTCGTCTCCGCCGCCGTGCCGGGCCTCGCCGAGGACCGCGTCTCCATCGTGAGCGCGGACGGCATGACGCTCCACCGTCCACGCGCTGACGCTTCGCATGGCGCGGACAGCGAGGCCCAGGAGGAGCGCGAGCGCGAGGTCGCCGGATCGCTCGAGGAAAAGGCGCGCGCGATCGTCGAGCGCGTCGTCGGCCCCGGCAAGAGCGACGTGCGCATCTCCGCGTCGCTCGACACGTCCTCCCGCGAGAAGACCGAAGAGCACTACGAGCCCACGAAGACCGCGCTCCGCAGCGAGCAAAAGACCGAAGAAAAGAGCGGAACCGAGGGTGCGACGGTCGCCGGCGTGCCCGGCGCGCAGTCGAACCGCGCCGACTCTCCTGCCCCCGCGCCCGAGGTCCCCGCCGCCGGCAGCGCGTGGCGCACGAGCTGGACGCGCAACTGGGAGGTCGATCGCGTCACCCAGAAGACGACGCTGCCCCCCGGCACGCTCGCGCACCTCTCGATCGCGATGCTCGTCGATGGCACCTACGACAATGGCAAGTACCTCCCTCGCTCGAAGGAGGAGATGGACCGCCTCGCGTCGCTCGTGAAAGGCTCGGTCGGCTTCGACGCGGCGCGCGGCGACGTGCTCCAGATCGAGAGCGCGCAGTTCGCGACGGCCGACGCCGGCGCGGTCGTGCCCGTCGTCGATCCGCGGGCAAAAAAGCCGTTTTACATGTGGGCGGCGGCCGGCGCGGCCGGCGTCGTGGCCCTCGCGATCCTCGTGCTCTTCTGGCGCCGTGGCTCCAAGAACAAGAAGGGCGCCCTCGAGATCGAGGCGGCCAGAGCGCTCGCCGCCGGCGAGACCCCCGCGCAGCTCGAAGGTGACGTCGCCGCGCGCGCGCTCACCGCCGGCAAGGCCGCCAACGAGCTCACCCGCGAGAAGGCCCTCGAGGTCGCGCTCGCCGACCCCGCGACCGCCGCGGTCATCCTGAAGGAATGGCTAAACGCGCCGTCGACCGCCGCCGCCGTCGTCGCCACCCCGCAGTTCTGAAAGCTCCCGCACTTCGTGCGCAGCACGACTCGCCACCCCCTCCCGGATCGCGAATTGCTTACAGAGAAGAAAGCCATGCCGTTGACCGGTCCGGAGAAAGCGGTGCTGATGCTCTTGTCGCTGGACGAGAACATCGCCGCGCCGATCGTCGCGGAGCTCGAGGACGGCGACCTGCGCAAGCTGCGCGAGGTCGCCGCGATGATGCGCGCGGTGCCGGCAAGCTCGATCGACGACGTTCATCGTGAGTTCGTCGAGAAGGCAAACCAGGCGATCGCCGTCCCGCGTGGTGGCGTCACCTACCTCCGCCGACTCGCGGCGCGCTCGTTCGGCGAGGCGCGCTCCGAAGGGATCTTCGTCGACGCGCCCAAGTCGGCGATCTCGCAGCTCGCCACTGCCGACGTCGCCGCGCTCGCCGCCGCGCTCGAGCAAGAGCATCCGCAGCTCATCGCGGCCGTCCTCTCGCAGCTCGACGCCACCCGCGCGGCGCGGATCCTCGAGACCCTTCCGCCGCAGCTCCAGATGGACACGCTCGCTCGCCTCGGCTCGATCACCGAGGTCCCCGCCGGCCTCCTCGAAGAGGTCGCCAAGGCGATCGCCGCCGATTTGCCGGCCGCCGAGGCCGAGGCGTCGATGTCGGTCGACGGCGTCGCGCGCGCGGCCGCCCTCGTGCGCAAGCTCCCGAAGGAGCAGCAGGCGGAGCTCCTCAGCGGGCTCACCGACACGATGCCGGAGGTCGCCGGCGAGATCCGGCGCGCCATGTTCACGTTCGAGGATCTGAAGGTCCTCGACGCGCGCCAGCTTCGCATGCTCCTGAAGGAGGTCCAGAGCGACAAGCTCGTTCTGGCGCTCAAGACCGCAGGGGAAGAGGTCAAAGCGAAGATCTTCGGCAGCATGTCGTCGCGCGCCGCCGAGCTCCTCAAGGACGATCTTTCGGCGCTCGGCGGAGTTCGCCTCGTCGACGTCGAGGCCGCCCAGCGCGAGATCATCGAGACGGCGATGCGCCTGGAATCCGAGGGGACCATCTCGCTCGGAGGCGACGGCGATGCGATGGTCTAAGACGCCGCTTCCCGACAAGCCCAAGCGCCTGGTCCTCGCCGACCGATCCCCGAAGGCTGTCCCTGCGGCGCCGGCGTGGCTCGGGAAAGCGCCTGCGATCCTCGGTCGCCGCACGCAGCAGCGCGTCACTCTCCCGCCGCCGCCGCGCCCGAGCGAACGCCCTCGCCCTCCATCGATGGCGCCGCCCGCGGTCGCGCTCTCGACGCCGCCGGCCCACCTCTCGGTGGTCCCCCACGAGACCCCGCAGCCAGAGCTCGCGAGCCCTTCGATCTACGAGGTCCCGGCGCCGAGCAACGCCGAGCTCGAGAGCCTCGCGGCGCTGCGGCAAGCCCTGGCCGACATAGGTTCACTGCGCGAGGTGATCTTCTCGCAGACCGAGCGCCAGCTCGTGGAGCTCGCCGTGACGATCGCGCGTCAAGTGATCGCCCACGAAATCGCGATGGATCCTGGCCTCCTCCTGGGCCTGGCGCGCGAGGGGATCAAGGCGCTCGACGAGAAGGACAAGATCGTCGTGAAATTCGGGGCGGCGCTCGACGACGACATCGTCATGGAGTTCACCGAGACACTCCGCAGAGACGCGCCGAGGTGCGAGGTGCAGATCGATCCCTCCCTCGGGCCGCGCGAGTGCATCGTCGAGACGGAGCTCGGGCGCGTCGACGAGTCGGTCGAGACGCGCCTCTACCACGTGCTCGAGGCGCTGGTCCCGTGATCTCGTTGGAGCGGTACATCCACGCGGCGTCGAACGCGACGGCCCATCAGCCGTCCGGCGTGGTCGTCGAGGTCGTCGGCCTCCTCGTCGAGGTCGGGGGGCTCAAGGCGGGGGTCGGGGACATCCTCCAAATCGCCGACGGCGGGCTCGATCTCGAGGTCATCGGCTTTCGCGCGGGGCGACTCGTGGCGACGCCGCTCGGCAGCGTCGCCGGTGTTCGTCCGGGAGCACGCGTGGTTCGGCTCGATCGAGGCACGCGCGTCGGTGTGGGTGACGCGCTCCTCGGTCGCATCGTCGATGCGTTCGGTCGGCCGCTCGACGATCGCCCGCCGCCCGACCTCGCCACCCGCGCGCCCGTCCGTGCCGCGCCGCCGCCGCCGGTCTCCCGTCGGCCGATCGACCGTATTTTCTCGACCGGCGTGCGGTCCATCGACGCGCTCCTCACCCTCGGCTGCGGGCAGCGCGTCGGCATCTTCGCGGGCGCCGGCGTCGGAAAATCCACGCTGCTCGGCATGATTTGCCGGTCGTCCACCGCCGACGTGAACGTCATCGGGCTCGTCGGCGAGCGCGGCCGCGAGGTGAACGACTTCGTGCGCGGCACGCTGGGCGACGAAGGCCTCGCGCGCTCCGTCGTGGTCGCCGCGACCAGCGATCAACCGCCCCTCGTTCGCTCGCGCGGCGCCGAGGCGGCCACCGCGATCGCCGAGTATTTCCGCGATCGCGGCAAGAACGTCCTCCTCGTCATGGATTCGGTGACGCGCTACGCGATGGCGCAGCGCGAGGCCGCGCTCGCGACCGGCGAGCCGCCCGCGACGAAGGGGTATCCGCCGAGCGTCTTCGCCGCGCTCCCGCGCCTCCTCGAGCGCGCAGGGACCGCGGCAGGCGAAGGGACGATCACGGCGCTCTACACCGTCCTCGTGGAGGGCGACGAGCTCACCGATCCGGTGGCGGACGCGACCCGGAGCATCCTCGACGGTCACATCGTCTTGTCGCGATCCCTCGCGGAACGCGGGCATTTCCCTGCGATCGACGTGCTGCAGAGCGTCTCTCGTCTCGCGCCCAACCTGATGGCGCAACCTCAGCTCCGCGCCGCGACGCTCCTCCGCGAGCTGCTCGCGACGCGCCAAGAGGCAATGGATTTGGTGCGCGTCGGCGCGTACGTCGCGGGCAGCGATCCCGACGTCGACGCGGCGCTGCGCATGGGACCGCACATCGACGCGTTCCTCAGACAGAGCGTCGAGGAGCACACGCCGATGGAGCAGACGCTCCAGGCGATCGCCGCGCTGGCACGTCAGACGGTCGGCGCGTGAGCTCGAAGGTTCGGAGAAAGCGCCTCGAACGCGTTCAGCGCGTATGGGAGGACGATCTCGCGCGGTGCGCCGCGGCCCTTCAGGAGGCGCGCGGTCGCGCCGACGTCGCGCAAGCCCACTTGGAAGAGGCACGCGCCCGCAAGCGCGCGGCCCGTGACGCGAAGGCCGATCTGGTGCGCGGCGGCAGCGCCGACGACTGGAGCGTCCGCGAGGCGTGGCTCGCCACCTGCGGCGTCCGCGAGGAGAGAGCCCTCATGGCGCGCGCGGCGGCCGATCGAGCCGTCGCCGAGGCCAACGCCGCGGTCACCGTGGCGCAGCAAAAAATCGAGCGGCTCAAGCTCGTCCTCGCCCGCCTCGCGCGCGGCGACGTCGATGAAGCGCGCCGCGCCGAGCGGATCGTGGACGACGAGGCCGCCGCGCGCGTGTCGAGGGACGGATCATGAAAGACAGAGCGATCCTGGCCGTAGCTGAGAAGACGCCGGACGACGGCGGCGAGACCGCGCCGCGGCACTCGCGCGTGGACGAGGAGTTCGCCCTCCTCATGACGATGTGTGCGCGGGTCGACTGTGCCCCGGCTCCGGTTGTCCGGCTCGAGACCACAGCGACCGCGCAATCCTCACGCCCCACACCCGGCGTCACGCTCGGCCGACCGGCGGAAATTTGGCGACCCGTCGACGGCGCCGTGACGACCGCCGCCGCCATGACACCCTCCTCGCCCGCCGAGCGGACGTCGCTCGTGAGCGAGGTCACGCACGCGGAGCTCGGCCCGATGCGGATCACCGTCGAGCGCGAAGATGGCGCGGTTCGGGTCGTTTTCGAGGTCGCCGACACCGTGGCGAGGGTCGCTGTGGAGACCCAACGCGCGTCCCTCCTCTCGTCGATGTACGGCGCCGGAATCAAGGTCGCCTCGGTCGTCGTGGCCGTTCGCAGCGGCGGCACCGCATTTGCTCAAAGGTCTCTCACGACCAAGACGAAGCGCGCCAAGAGCGACTCCGCGCCCGATGTGGGCAACGAAGCTTCCAGCGCGCTCGACGTCGTCGGTTGAGGAACCCATGGCAATCAACCCCACAAGCAACGTGAGCACGAGCGGTGCGCAGGCGGCCGACCTGGCCGGCGCGCTCGGCTCGGCCACAAAGGCCAACCAGGCCCTCGGCCAAGACGCCTTCATGAAGCTCCTGGTCGCACAAATCTCGCACCAGGATCCGCTGAAGCCGATGGACGACACGGCGTTCGTCTCGCAGCTCGCGCAGTTCTCGGCGCTCGAGCAGACGATGGGCACGAACAAGCGACTCGACTTCCTCGCGTCGCAGAACCAGGGCATCGCGAACACCGACGTCGCGAACCTCGTCGGAAAATCGGTCACCGTGAAGGGCTCGTCCGTTGCGCTCGACGGCACGGGCTTCTCGCAGCCGGTTCACTTCACGCTCGGCGACAACGCCGACAAGGTCACCGTCACGATCCACGACGCGTCGGGCAAGACGGTACGGACCCTGCAAGTAGGAGCTCACCAGGCCGGCCTGGTGAACGCCGCCTGGGATGGCCGTGACGACAACGGCATGACCCAGCCCAAGGGCAACTACACCGTGCAGATCGACGCGAAGAACGCCGCAGGCGCTCCTGTCTCTGCGTCGCAAGAAACGACCGGCGTTCTCAAGTCGGTGAACTACTCGAACGGTTACGCGAAGCTCGTGCTCGACAATGGCGTCGAAGCCCCGGCCAGCGATCTCATCAGCGTGAACGCCGGTAAATAAAGGCTCGTAACGGAGGCGAAGATGTCGATTCTCAAGACGATGTACACGGGTGTCAGCGGGATCACGGCCGAAGGCGAGGCCCTCGGGGTGGTTGGAGACAACATCTCCAACTCCAACACCGTTGGCTTCAAGTCGCAGCGCGCGATCTTCGCCGACATGCTCGGGCACAGCGTCACGGCCGGCACGCCGACCGCGCTGCCCGGCTCCGGCGTCGCGATGTCGCAGGTCGAGCAGATGTTCACGCAGGGCAGCCTGTCGAACACCGGCGTCGCCACCGACATGGCGCTCTCTGGCGACGGCTTCTTCGTCGTCGGCGGAACGGTCGACGGCGTTCAAGGCCAGTTCTACACGCGCGCCGGTCAGATGAAGATCGACGCGAAGGGCGACATCACCAACCTCGATGGCATGCAGCTCCAGGGGTACAAGGCCCTCGGCGGCGGCAAGTTCGCCGCGAGCGTGAGCGGTCTCCAGGTGAACACCGCGGCGCTCTCGCCGGCTGTGACGACCAAGATGGGCATCACCGCCAACCTCGACGCGAACGCGACGGTGCCCGCGGTCCCCTGGGATCCGACGCAGCCGTCGACCACGTCGAACTTCTCGACGTCGATGCAGGTGTACGACTCGCTCGGCAACGCGCACGCGGTCGACGTCTACATGGTCAAGACCGCGGCGAACGCCTGGGATTACCACGCGGTCGTCGACGGTGGGCAGCTCGCCGGCGGCACGCCGGGCACCAACGTCGAGATCGGCAGCGGCTCGCTCACCTTCACGAGCGCGGGCGCGCTCAACACGGTGGCGACCAACACGGCGATCTCCGCCAACTTCAACGGCGCGAACCCGAACCAGGCGATCACGGTGGATTTCGGCACCCCCATCGCCACCGGCGGCACCGGCCTCACGGGCAGCACGCAGTTCGCGTCGCCTTCGTCCGTGTCGAACCAGTCGCAAGACGGCTACGCGTCGGGCGACCTCGCCGGCATCAGCGTCGACGGCACGGGCGTCGTGAAGGGCACCTACACGAACGGCCAGAAGCTCGACATCGGGCAGCTCGCCATCGCCAAATTCCGCTCGAACGAGGGCCTCGGCCGCGCGGGCCACAACCTCTGGATCGCCACGCGCGAGAGCGGCGACGCCGCGGTCGGCACCGCCGGCTCCGGCGGTCGCGGCGCCGTCAGCGGGGGCGCGCTCGAGCAGTCGAACGTCGACCTCGCCACCCAGTTCGTCGATCTGATTGCACACCAACGCGCCTTCTCCGCCAACTCGAAGACGATCACGACCGCCGACGAGATGCTCCAGGAGGTCGTGAACCTGAAGCGGTGACCCCGTGTCCGACGCCAAAAAAGAAGAGAAGAAGGAAGAAGCGCCGCCGGCCGCCGGCAAGGGCAAGAGCAAGCTCCTCGCGATCGTGGGGCTGCTCGTCGTCGTCGGCGTCAGCTCCGTCGCAGGAGCCGCGCTCTCGCCGATCATCGGCCCCCGCGTCGCCGGCGCCCCCGCGCCGCCGAAACCCCCCAAGGCGCACGCCCCTCCCAAGGAGGACGGCGACCCCGCCGAAGAGGAAGACGAGGGCGACGAGGCCGAGAAGGGCAAGAAGGAGTCTCACGGGCTCACGAGCCTCGAGGCCGCCGTCGTCGATCTCCGCGACTCCACCGGCGAGACGCACCACCTCAAGATCGCCATCGCGATCGAGGTGAAGGCCGAGATCCCCGAAGAGGAGGTCAAGGTCTTCGTGATGCGCGCGAAGGACGCCGAGATCACCTACCTCCGTACGCTCAGTTACGAAGAGGTCACCGATCACGCCAAATTCGAGCAGATCCGCAAGGAGCTGAGCATCCGCGTGCTCAAGGTGTTCGGGAAGAAGCACGGCAAAAAGATGCTGATCACGGAGTACGTGGTCCAATGACCGAGGGAGAGCCCCTCGCCCAGAACGGCGAGGTGCGAAAGCTCGACCTCGCGGCGCGCGAGCACTTCTCGCCGAACGCCTACGGCGCGATGGACGCGGTGGCGGCGGCGTTCGCGAGGGCCGCGCGCCGGAGCCTGCCGTTCCTCACGCGCTTCAAAGGGCGCATTCTCCCGCGCGCCGTCGAGATGGCCGCACGCGACGCGCTCGCGGAGGGTCTCGACGACGCGCCGAGCTTCACCGTGAACCTCGCGGGCGCCGGCGGTGCGTGGGCGACGTTGACCCTGAGCTCGCAAGCGATCGGGATGGTGCTCGAGGGATCGCTGGGTGGGCGCGGCGCGCCTACACCCGGCTCGCTCGGCGCCGAGCTGACGTCGCCGCAGCGCGCGCTCGTTGGCCGCATCGCGCGGTCGCTCGCCGCCGACCTCGGCACGGCCATCGCGCAGGTCGCGCGCCTCGATGTCGCGATCACGAACGAGGAACCCCGCAAAGAGTCGGGGAAGGCGGCGACCGGCTTTCGCGCCGTGTGCGACGTCGACGGCACCGGTGTGCCGACCGCGCTGGTCCTCACGATCGGCGCAAAGGCGTTCGACGACTCCGTGCGCGAGTCGCAGGCGCGCGAGGCCGCCGAGGTCGATCCGCGCATCGGCGACGCGCTGCCCGAGGTTCCGCTGGAGCTCGTCGCCGAGCTCGGTCGCGTGTCGCTCGGCCTTCGGCGTGTCTTGTCGCTCAAGCCGGGCGACGTCATCCGGTTGACTACCGCCGTCGACGACGCCGTGGCGCTCCGCATCGAGGGCATCGAGAAGTTCCTGGTTTCCCCCATTACATCGCGCGGCCAGCTCGCCGTAGAGATTCGAGCGCGGCACGGAAAGTGAACTCTCGCTTCCCCGAGTGGAGGCGATGACGATGAGCGATTCCCAGCAGCCGGTGCCGAACGAGCCGAACGCCGCAGCAGCGACCGCGCAGGACGACAACGGCGCAGCCAACGATGGCTTGGCGTTCGTCATGGACGTGCCGGTCGAGGTGACGGTGGAGATCGGGCGCCGCAAGATGCGCATCGCCGAGATCCTCCGGCTCGGCACCGGCGCGGTCCTCGAGCTCTCCAAGGCGAGCGACGAGCCGCTCGACATCTACGTCAACAACCGCCCCATCGCGCGTGGCGAGGCGGTGGTCGTCGGCGATCACTACGGCATCCGCGTCACCGAGGTTCTCACCGCGGAGCAGGTCCGCGACCGTTCGCGGGGCGGCTCGTGAAGGCCGGCACCGCCAGCACGCTGGCGCTCGTCACCGCGCTCTTGACGACCCCATTCGCCGCCGCGGCGACGGACCCGACCGCGACGCCGCCCGCGACCGCGACTCCGGCTCCGATCGCGACTCCGGCTCCGGCTACGATCCAGGATGCGACGCCTGCCCCTCCGGCCTGGCTCGCGCCTCCTTCGCCCGCGCCTGCCGCCGTCGGCAAACCCGAAGCGCCCCGCTCGTCGTGGCGATCGATCCTATTGCTCTTGGCCGTCGGTGGAATCGGCGGCGCGGCGTTCTACATGCGCCGTCGCAAGCAGACGCGGCTCGTGGCCCCCACGACCTCGCGCCTCCAGATCGTCGAGACGGTCCGCGTCTCGCCGCGCGCGCAAGTGGTGCTCACGCAAGTCAACGGACGGCTCTTGCTCCTCGGCGTGACCGACCGCTCCGTTCACCGCATCGCGTGGGCCGGCCGTGTCACCGACGCGCCGCGCGGCGCCGCCCAGCGCCGTGATGTGAACGAGTTCGACGACGCCGCGCCGACGATGCGTCCCAAGCCCGCCGCATCGCCGCGTCCGTTCCAGGCGATGCTCGACGCGCTGAAGGGCGCGCGCACGTCAGCACCTCCGCCGAGCGACGCCGCGCTCCAGATCGCCGCAGAGACCACCGACACGTACGAGCGCCGCTCGCCAGCGAACAGCAATCGCCTCTCGTCGGTGCCTGCTACGACCACGACCACGACCGCCGCGCTCCGCTCGCTCGAGGCGCTCGTCGCCGCCGTGCCGGCCGCGGCCTCCGTCGCGCCGCTCGAGGGCCAGGTCTCGGGGCTCCGCCGCCGCGCTGTGAAGAGGAAGTCGTGAAGGACTGGGCCCAGCTCATCGGCGCGCAAGGTGGCCTCGCGCCGTCGCTCAAGATCCTCGCCGTCCTCACGCTCCTCTCGCTCCTTCCGGCGATCATCCTCACGTCGACGTCGTTCGTTCGCACGATCGTCGTCCTCTCCTTCGTGCGCCAGGGCATCGGCACGCAGCAGACGCCGCCCACGCAAGTCATCGTCGGCCTCGCGCTCTTCCTCACGGCCTTCACGATGGCGCCGGTCGCGCGCCAGATGCAGGCGCAGGCGGTCGATCCGTTCATGCACGGTCAGATCAGCGAGCTGCAAGCCGCGGAGCTCGCGACGGTGCCGCTCAAGACGTTCATGTTGCGGCAGACCCGACAGAGCGATCTCGCGGTGTTCTACGAGGCGACGCAGACGCCGCTCCCGAACAAGCCCGAGGACGTGCCGATGCACATCGCCATCCCCGCGTTCGTCGTGAGCGAGCTCACCACGGCCTTCCAGATGGGCGTCATGGTGCTCTTGCCGTTCCTCGTCGTCGACATCGCGATCGCGTCGCTGCTCATGAGCATGGGCATGGTGTTCGTCTCACCCACGACCATCAGCTTGCCCGTGAAAATGCTGCTGTTCGTGCTCGCCGACGGATGGAGCCTCGTCGTCGAATCTCTCCTCCGGAGCTTCCGATGACGACCGATGGTGCCATCGATCTTCTCCGAAACGCGATGCTGATCGCCGCGCAGGCGGCGGGGCCGGTGCTCCTCGCCGCGCTCATCGTCGGGCTCATCGTCGGCGTCTTCCAGACGGCCACGCAGGTCAACGAGGCGAGCGTGAGCTACCTCGCGAAGCTCATCGCGGTGGCCGCCACGCTGGTCGTCATGGGACCGATGATCCTCACCGGCCTCGTCGACTACACGCGGCAGAGCATTCGGGCGATCTCCGGAATCATCAAATGACCCTCGAGGCTCTCCCCCGGGAGGGCGCCGTCTTCGCGCTCGAGACCGCGCGAAGCGCCGGCCTGGTCATCATCGCGCCGATGCTCGGTCAGGACGCGCCGATGCGCATAAAGGTCGCGTTGGTCTTGCTCCTCGCGGTCGTCGCGCATGGCGCTGCGGCGCCGGCGCCGATCGGCGTGGAGGAGCTCGGGAACATGGTCCTCGCCGTGCCGAGCGAGCTCTTCGTGGGCCTCGCGATGGGCTTCGTCGCGCGATGCGCGCTGGCGGTCGTGGAGATCGCGGGAGATCTCACGTCGCCCATGATCGGCTTCGGCGCCGCTTCCTTGTTCGATCCCCACACGCAGTCGAGCGAGTCGGGGCTCACGCGCATGTTCCGCCTCATGGCGCTCCTCCTCGGATTTCTCCTCGGTCTTCATCGCGTCCTCGTCGCGTCGCTCCTCGCGAGCTACCGCGTGCTTCCGCCCGGTACGCTTGTCGACGCGCCGCGTGCCGCGATGCCGATGCTCCAGCTCACGGCGCAGACCGTCGAGGCCGGGCTCCGGCTCGGCGTGCCGCTGGTCGCCGTGCTCCTGATGGTCCAAGTGGCGCTCGCCTTCATCTCGCGCGCCGCGCCGGCGATGCAGATCTTCAGCGTCGGTTTCGCGTTCTCCCTCGTCGCGGGGACGATCGCGCTCGTCGTGGCGTTGCCCGACATGGCGCGCGAGATGATCGTCCAGCTGTCCCATGTCGGACGACACATCGAGGGGCTGGTCGGGGCGCTCGGAGGGTAGCCCGTGGCCTCCGACGACCAGAGCAAGACCGAGAAGCCGACACCGGAGAAGCGCCGGCGCGCGCGCGAACAGGGCCAATTCGCGCGCGCGAGGGACGCCGGGGGCCTCGCGGCGACGCTCGCGGTGATCCTGCTCCTCGTGACGATGGGGCCGATGGCGGCGCTCTACGTGAAGGACTACGCGACGCGCTGCTTCGGCGAGCCCTTCGATCTCGTCCACGGCGACGTTCAGGCGGTCGCGATGCGGCTGGGCAGCATCTTCCTCGTCGTGCTCGTCCCCGTGACCATCGCCGCCACCCTCGGCGGCCTCACGATCGGCTTCGCGGAGGCGGGATTTCACCCGAGATTGGACCTCGTGATGCCCAAGGCCGATCGGCTCGATCCGATGAGCCGCCTCAAGATGCTCGTCAGCCCCAAGCACGCGACGGTCGAGACCCTCCTCGCGCTCGGGCGCATCGGCGTCGTGACGTGGATGACCTACGGCGTCGTCCGCGACGCGTTTCCGCTCCTCGTGCGCATGTCCAGCGTGAGCCTCGTGTCCGCGGCGTCGGCGGTCGGCCAGACCGCGGAGAACGTCGCCATTCGCGCGACGGTCGCCCTCACGGTCCTCGCCGGCGCCGACTACCTCTGGAATCGCGTCAAGCTCGAGAAGGATCTCATGATGAGCCGTCAAGAGATCAAGGACGAGATGAAGCAGCAGGAAGGCGATCCGCGCCACAAGCAGAAGATGCGCGCGCGTGCACGTGAGCGGCTCCGACGCGGCCTCGCCAAGATGGTCAAGTCCGCCGACGTCATCGTCGCGAACCCCACCCACATCTCCGTCGCCCTCCGCTATCGCCCGCAGGACGGCGCTCCAGTCGTCGTCGCCAAGGGATTCGACGAGGTCGCGCTCTTCATGCGCCAACTCGCGAAGGACGCCGGCGTCCCCGTCGTCGAGAACAAGCCGCTCGCCCGCGCGATCGCCAAGCGCGTCAAAGTCGGGCGTCAAATCCCCGCCGATCTGTTCGCCGCCGTCGCCGAGGTCCTGGCGTTCGTGTACCGCCTGAAGAATCGCGTCGTCTGGGGCTAAACCGTTCGGGCGATGGCACGTGGATCGCAACGACGAGCCCAAGCCCTCGTGTCCACTTCCGCCGCCACCGCGAACGCCACCGCAGCCAGCAAGGTGGGCGTCGGATCCTTGGCGGTCCCCATCGCCTTCCTGAGCATCATCCTCGTGATGGTGATCCCGCTGCCGCCGTTCCTCCTGGACGGCCTCTTGGCGATCAGCCTCGCGGTGGCGGTGAGCGTGTTCCTCATCGCGCTCTTCATCGAGCAGGCGCTCGAGTACAGCGTCTTCCCGACGGTCATCCTCGTCGCCACGCTGCTTCGGCTCAGCCTGAACGTCGCCACGACGCGCCTCATTCTCCTCCACGGCGCGGAGGGCAACGGCTCGGCCGGTCGCGTCGTCGAGACGTTCGGGCGCTTCGTCGTCGGCGGCAACGTGGTCGTCGGCCTCGTCGTGTTCATGATCCTCGTGATCATCAACTTCGTCGTCATCACGAAGGGCGCCGGACGCGTGGCCGAGGTCGCCGCGCGCTTCACCCTCGACGCGATGCCCGGCAAGCAGATGGCGATCGATCAGGACCTGAACGCGGGCCTGATCAACGCGGAGATCGCCAAAAAGCGCAGAAAAGACGTCGAGCGCGAAGCCGACTTCTTCGGCGCGATGGACGGCGCCAGCAAGTTCGTCCACGGCGACGCGGTCGCGGGCCTCCTCATCACGTTCGTCAACCTCGTCGGCGGTCTCCTCATCGGCGTCGCGTCGGGGATGGACATCGCGCACGCGGCGGAGACCTTCTCGATCCTCTCGGTCGGCGACGCGCTCGTGTCGCAGATCCCCTCACTCCTCATCTCCACCGCGTCTGGCGTCGTCGTGACGCGCTCCGCTGCCGGCGAGCAAATCGGCCGCGCGCTGTCGACGCAGATGCTGGGGAGTCGTCGCGCTGTCGGTCTGACCGCCGGGGTCTTGGCGCTCTTCGCGCTCATCCCGGGGATGCCGGCGTTCCCCTTCCTCGCGCTCGCTACCGCGCTCGGCGCGCGCGCGTGGAAGATGAAGACCGTCGACGGTGACAAGTCGGCCGAGCCGACCGAGGTCAAGGCGGCGCCGACACCGGCCGAGGAGATAGAGTCTTCGCTGCCGCTCGACGCGCTCGCGCTCGAGGTGGGGTACGAGCTCATCTCCGCCGTCGACGGGAGCAACGGAGGCAGCCTCCTCGACCGCATCGGCTCGCTGAGGCGTCAATACGCCCTCGATCTGGGCGTCATTCTTCCGCCCGTTCGCATCCGCGACAACCTGGAGCTCGCGCCGTCCGAGTACCGCTTCATGATGCTCGGCACCGAAGTGGCGCGCACGCAGCTCCGCTCGGGGCGCCTGCTCGCGATGAACGACTCGGGCACCGCGCCGGAGATGGCGGGCGAGGCGGGCACCGATCCGGTCTTCGGCACGCCGGCGCGCTGGGTGATGACGCGGGATCGCGAGATGGCTGAGGCGCTCGGGTACGCGGTGGTCGATCACGCGACGATCATCGCGACACATCTGGGCGAGCTCGTTCGCACGCACGCCGCCGAGCTCGTCGGCCGCACCGACCTCCAGCACCTTCTCGACGTCTTCTCGCGCACGACGCCCAAGCTCGTCGACGACTTGGTACCCAACTTGCTCTCCATGGGAGACGTGCTGAAGGTCGTCCGCAATCTGCTGCGCGAGAGCGTGAGCATCCGCGATCTGCGGACCATCGTGGAGGGCCTCATCGAGATCGCCCCCGCGACCAAGGACGCCGAGCAGCTCACCGAGATGGTGCGCCAACGCCTCGCACGTCAGATCAGCGCACACTTCCGCGGACCGGACGGCATCCTCTCGGCGCTCGTCCTGGACCCGGGCATCGAGGAGATGTTCCGCCGCTCGCTTCGCGACCTCGCGTCGGGCGCAGGCGGCGCTTTGGATCCGGAGGACATGCGCCGGCTCGGCCTCGCGGTCGAAGCATCGGTCGCCCGTATGCGCGCCGCCAGCCGCACGCCGGTCCTCGTGACGAGCCCCGACTTGCGTCGCTACGTCCGCGCCTTCGCGGAGCGCCGCTGCCCGACCCTCTCCGTCCTCTCGTTCCGCGAGATCGAGAGCCAAACGACCATCCGGCCCTTCGAGTCCCTTTCGATACGCGCCGCCGCTGCGTGATTCCGAGTGAGGTAAGCCCACATGAACTTCGAGACATTCCGAGGAAGAGACGTCGCAGAGGCGGTCGCCGCCGTGAAGGCCGCATACGGGCCGCGGGCGGTCATCGCGTCGACGCGGCACGTGACGAACGGGAAGGCCGGCGGCTTCGGGACCTCGTTCGTCGAGGTGCGCGCCGGTACGAGCGGAGAGCGCAGTGCGCCGTCGTCGAGCCGCACGCCCGCCCCGTTCGTTCGTGAGGTGCTTCGCCGCGGGGGAGCCCCCGCCTTTGCGACACCGCTTCCCCCGAAGGCGCTGACCACGCCCACGCCGCCGCGCGCCGATCCCACGATGGAAGCCGAGCTCCGCGCCGTTCGCGCCATGCTGGAGGAGCTCGCCACCGCGACGCGCCCGCGCGGTCGCGCTGTCGCGATGCTGAACGCAGTCGGAGTCGAGGGCGCGCTCGCCACCGAGCTCGCGCAAGGGGCGAGCAAGCTGGGCAAGGGCGGCGCCGAGCTCCGCAAGTGGCTCCGTGATCGCATCGCCTCTCGCCTCACGGTGAAGGGTAGTCCCGTCGACGAGCCCGGCCGCCGCCTCGTCGCCTGCGTCGGTCCCACGGGCGTCGGCAAGACGACGACGATCGCCAAGCTCGCCGCCCGCGCGCACCTCGAGAAGGAACGCTCGGTCGCCGTCATCACGCTCGACACGTACCGCGTCGGTGCCGTCGAGCAGATGCGCCGCTTCGTCGAGCTCATGGGCGTTCCTCTCTGGGTCGCCAACGACCGCGAGCAGTTCGCAGCCGCACTCGCCAAGTGCGAGCGCGCCGACGTCGTCCTCGTCGACACCGCCAGCCGCGCCCCCAGCGACCGCGTCGCGATGGGCATGCTCGCCGAGTGCCTGCGCTCCGCGAAGGATCGCGCGATCGACGTGCTCCTCACGGTGCCCGCGATGATTCGCGCGCGCGACGTCGAGCGCCTCCACTCGGTCTACGAGACGTGCACGCCCACGGGGCTCGTCGTCACCAAGCTCGACGAGACCGACCAAATCGGCGGCACCGTCCACGCCGCGCTCCGCGGCAACATCCCGCTCGTCCACCTCTGCAAGGGACCGCGCGTCCCCGAGGACATCGAGGACGCCACCGTCGAGTCGCTGCTCCAGGCGCTCTTCCCGGTGATGGCATGAGCGCGCAGCCCGCCACGCCGGTCACGAAGCGCTCGTACGAGCGGTACATGCCCATGGTCCGCCGCATCGCGATGCGGATGGTGCGCAAGCTCCCGCGCGAGGTCGCGCTCGACGATCTGCTCGGCGCCGGGTGGGTCGGCCTCGCCGAGGCCCTGCGACGCTGCGGCCCCGACATGCCGGAGCACGAGATCGAGGCCTACGCGTCGCACCGTATCCGCGGCGCCATCCTCGACTACCTGCGCAGCCTCGATCCGATGTCGCGCAAGATGCGCAACGCGTCTCGCCAGATCACCGCGGCGGTCCGCGAGCTCTCGCTGCGCCTCGGCCGCGCGCCGGAGGAGCCGGAGATCGCGAGCGAGCTCGGGTTGCCGCTCGACGATTACCAGGACTTGCTCGCACAGGTCTCCGCTGCCGAGGTCACGCAGCTCGAGCTCGTCGACGTCGCGTCGCCGCGCGAGGGCGAGTTCCAAGCGCCCGACGTCATCGCGTCGCAGCACGAGCTCGTCGATCGCATCGCCGACGCCGTCGACTACCTGCCCGAGCGCCTCCGCCTCGTCGTAGGCCTCTACTACCAGGACGAGTGCAGCCTGAAAGAGATCGGAGCGATCCTCGGCGTGACCGAGTCGCGCGCGTGCCAGCTCCACAGCGAGGCCATTCTCCGCATGCGCGCGCACATCGAGTCCAAGAAGCCGACCCCGCCCCTCCGTGAGGTGAAGAAGCGATGAGCGACGGGATCTGGAGCGCGCTCTCGGGCGCCGTGGGACAGATGGCGGTGCTCGACACCGCCGCGAACAACGTCGCGAACGCGTCGACGCCGGGCTTCCGCGCCGATCGCCCGATGTTCAAGGAGATCCTCTCGCGCGCGAGCACCGCGCGCGCGAACGCCGCGGTGCAGAAGGGGCAGTGGCGGAACGTGCGCTATTCGGCCGTCGACGCCGTCGCGCCCGACATGTCGCCCGGGCAGATCACGCAGACCGGTCGGCCTCTCGACGTCGCGATCCGCGGCGACGGGATGTTCACGGTGAAGACGCCGCAAGGCGAGCGATACACGCGCGTCGGCGGCGTGAAGGTGGCGACCGACGGCACGCTCACCACGCCCGACGGTCACCCATACCTCGGCACCGACAAGCGTCCGATCAAGGTGCCCCCGGCGTCGATAGACGCCTCGATCTCGCCCGATGGCACTGTCCGCGCAGGCGGATCGGTGGTCGGAACGCTGCAAATCGTAAGCTTCGCGAAGCCCGGCGAGCTGCGCAAGGCGGAGCCCGCTCTCTTCCAGGCGACGCCGGGCGCCGGCGCGCCGAAGGTGATCCCGGCGGTGCTCGAGCCCAAGTCCATCGAAGGGTCGAACGTGTCCGCCGTGAAGGGGATGGTCGAGCTCATCGGAGCGACGCGAGGCTTCGAGGCCTGCCAGAGCGTGATCGAAGCCTTCAAGGACGCCGACCGCCGCGCCGCCATGGCGCTGATGGCGAACGCCTGACCGAACATTTGCGACTCGTCACGACAAAACAAAAGCCAGGGAGCATCGACATGAATTTCAAGACCACGAATTTCGGAACCATCACCATCGACGAGAAGGATCTCATCGATTTTCCGGCCGGCATGATCGGCTTCGCCAACGAGACGAAGTTCCTCCTCATCCGCCAGCGTGAGGGCTCGCCCATCGCGTGGCTGCACTCGGCGACGAACCCGGCACTCGCGTTTCCGGTCATCTCGCTCGAGGCGCTCGCGGTCCAGTACGGCGAGGAGGCCATGATGAACGCGGCGATCGCGGCGGGCATCGGGAACGATCCGAGCACGTGGTCGATCATGCTCGTCTTCGCCGCTCCCGGCACCGACGTTCCCCCGACGGTCAACCTCGTCGCGCCGATCATCGTCGACTCCGAGACCCGCATGGGCGCGCAGGTCCTCTTGGACAGCACCCACCTCTCCGCCTGCGAGCCGCTCTCGACCTGGCTCGCGTCGGAGCCGCCCGCGCAGACGACGACGCGCGCGAACGCTCGTCGCGCCGGCGAGCCGCAGATGGCGATGGGCAATCGCTGATCGCCTGGTTCGAAAGAAATCGAGGCGCCTTCGCTCCCTTCTTCATCGTCGCCCTGGCCGACGACGCGGAGAAGAGCGCCGAGGCGCCTCGCGCCATTTGAACGACGCAGATCGCCGAGACTAAAGGTCGGACCCCCGGAGCCGTTCGCTTTCACGTGGGAGTAGGACATTTCAGCAGCGCGAAACCGAGGCGACTCTACCGCGACGCCGCGACGTGGGTGCTGGAGGTGGAGCGCCTGGTCCCCCTCGACGAGCGAGTCCTTCGGCCGACGATTCAGCGGCTGACCGGCACGGAGGTCGTCCTCTTCCAGCTCGCCAACAGCGACGAGGGTCGCGCGCTCGTGAGTGACGCTCGCCGCCTCATGGCCGACGCGTCCAGCGAGAGCGCCAGCTACGAGGCAGAGGAGGGCCGTTGGATCCCCGCGGCCTTCGTGGCGCAGATGTCGCCGTCGAAGCACCGTGCGCGTCGCGACGAAGGGGCGGAGCATGCGGCGCTGGTCGGCCTCGCGGCGCCGTCGCTGGAGCTCACCCTCATGCGCGAAGAAATACGTGAGCTTCGCGCTTCGCAAGAGCGGCTTCAGCGACGGGTCGCGCACCTCGAGCGCGAGCCCAACGGCGCTCCAACACACGCGATCGCCGACGTGCGCGAGAAGGCGCCCGCGGTCGCGGAGACCAAGCCGCGCGTCGCGCCAAAAGCCGCGTCACCCGGACATCGTGCGCCGGCGTTTCCAGTGCACCTGCCGACCGCAGACGCGCTCGTCGCGCAGATGTCGGCGATGACCGGCGAAAAATCCAAGCTCACGGTGTCGAAGAAGCCGCTCGATCTCGGCGCGAAAGACCTCTGGACGTGCCTCCTCACGGACGACGCGAAGAACGTCGTCGGCGCGATCGTGGCGAACCTCGAGGCGGTCATCTCGCAAGGTGCGCAGTTGATGCTCTTGCCGGAGCACGAGGTCGCCGAGCAGATCAAGACGCGGAGCCCGAACGAGGCGGTGACGTCGGCGATGAGCGAGATCCTCAACGTCTGCATCGCGGCGTTCAACGCCGTTCCCGAGAACCTCCACGTCCGCACGCTCCCCATCGAGCCGCTCCCCGCCGAGCACGCGGAGTGGCTCACGACACCGGGCCCGCGCCTCGATCTCGCCGACACGAGCGGAGCCGCCCTCGCCTTCGTCCTCAAGGGCGAAGGGACCTGAGCGAGGCGCGGTCGATCAGGCCTGCGGCGAAGGCCGGCGTCGCGACGCGCTGCGATCGCGGACGATGGTGCGGATCTTTTGCACGTCGACCGGCTTGTCCATTCGCGCGTTCGAGACGCGGTTCAAGAACTCCTGGATGCGCGGCGTGAATCCGGCGCCCGTGAGGAAGACGAGACGCTCAGCGATCTCCGGTCGATCCTTCTTGAGCTCGGCGTAGACGTCCATCCCGGTGACGTCCGGCATCATCAAATCGCAGAAGATGACGTCGAAGCCGTCGTCGAGCTTCAGGTGCGCCAGCGCCTCGGCGCCGCCGTTGGCGATGACGACCTCGCAGTCGCGCATCAGGAGGCGTCGGAGCGAAGCCGAGATGAGGGGCTCGTCGTCGACGAGGAGGACGCGCGCTTGCTCGGGCGGCATCGTCGCGGTGGCGGCGAGCGGCGCGGGGGAGGGGACGCGCGCCTCTGCCGGGAACGTGACGCGTACCGTGGTCCCGCGCTGAAGCGCGCTCGTGACGGTGAGCGTGCCGCCGAGCGACTGCACGATCCCGTGCGCCACCGAGATGCCGAGCCCCGTCGCCGCGCCGACCTTCGTCGAGTGGAGGGGATCGAAGATCTTCTCGAGCTGATCCTCGGGGATGCCGCGGCCGTTGTCGGCGATCTCCACGATCACGTTGGTCTCGTCTTGCGTGAGCGAGATGCGGATCTCGTTGACGTCGGCGTTCTTCCGCTCCATCGCTTGCGCGGCGGTGTTGAATAGCGCCAAGAAGAGCTGGATCAGGCGCCCTTCGTTGGCGAGAATTCGCGGCGAGGCGACCAGGTCCTTCGTCACGTTCGCGACGCTGCGGACCTCGCTCCACGCCATGCTGAGCGCGCTCTCGAGCGCACTGCGCACTTCTACGCGGCCGCGATCGGCGTCGTCGGTGTGCGAGAGGCTCCGCAAATCGCGGACGATCACGCGGATGCGCTCGATGCCGGCCTTCGCCTCGCCGATGACCTGGGCCATCTCGTGCGCGCGGTCTTTGCCGATCTCGGCCTCCAGCTTCGTCGCCTCTTCGGCGAGAAACGTGAGGTTCGACGCGATGTACGAGAGTGGGTTGTTGAGCTCGAGGGCGGCGCCGGCGGCGAGCATGCCGGTCGCGACCAGGCGATCGGCCATGATGACCTGCGCCATCGCGCGTCGCTTCTCGGTCGCGTCGCGGACGAACAGGAGGAGCGCGGGAAGGCCGTCGAAGTTCTCGACGTGCGAGGCACTGATGTCGAGGGCGACGACGGCGCCGTCCACGCGAACGCCGAGGTACTCGTGCGGAGGGACACGGCGTGCGGTGGACGCGGGCGGGCTCCTTCCTTCGAGCACTTCGCGCATCCACGACTCGGCCTCGGCGCGATCGTCGCGCGTGAGCAGGCTCCACGGGCTCGCGCCCAGGAGATCGTCGGGGCTCTCGTGGCCGAAGCACGCCGCGAGCGCGTGGTTGGCGTAGACGAGCTTGTCGTCGCGGACAACAGCGATCCCGTCGGGCGCCGAGTCGAGGACCTGCCGGAACGAGCGATACGAGCGCTGAAGCGTCTCCTCGACCTCGCGCCGCTTCTTGCGGACCTTGGCCTCGCGCACCTCGCGCTCGACCGCGGCGGGGAGGCGCGCGAGATCGCCCTTGAGGACGTAGTCCTGCGCGCCGGCCTTCATCGCCGTCACCGCCAAGCTCTCGCCGATGGTGCCGGAGACGAGGATGAAGGGGATATCGAGCCCCGTCTCGCGCGCGATGCCGAGCGCGGTGAGCCCGTTGAAGCGCGGCAGCTCGTAGTCCGCGATGATCACGTCCCACGTCTTCCACTCGAGCGCGGCCTTGAAGGCCGCCTGCGTGTCGCATCGCTCGTGCACCGGCTCGTACCCGCTCCGTCGCAGCTCGCGAATGGCGAGCGACGCGTCCTCCTCGGACTCGTCGACGATCAGGACGCGGAGCGGCTTCGACATCGCCCGAAACGGTACCACAAAGTGCCCCTGGATTTGCCCCGCGGGAAGGGTCACCATGGTGCCCTGGTGGAGATCGCTCGCCGTTGATTTGGAGCCTCCGGGGAACCTGGGGAGAGCTTGTGCAGGACTCGCCTCGAACATCGCTCGTTAAGCCGATGACGCGCGTTACCTCCCGCGGGGAGATCGTGAGTCAGCACGAGAGCATCATCAACGTGCTCGCGCTGATCGATCGCATCGCGGCGTCGTCGTGCACGGTGCTCGTGACGGGCGAGAGCGGCACCGGGAAGGAGCTCGCGGTCGCCGCGCTCCATGACGCGAGCCCACGCAGCGCGGCGCCGATGGTCACGATCAACTGCGGCGCGATCCCCGAAAATTTGCTCGAAACGGAGCTCTTCGGCCACGCCAAGGGATCGTTCACCGGAGCGCACGCCGCGCGCCAGGGACGAGTGGGTGCGGCGGAAGGCGGGACGCTCTTCCTCGACGAGGTCGGCGAGCTCCCGCTGCAGCTCCAGGTGAAAATCCTGCGACTCCTCCAAGCGCGCGAGTACTCGCCGGTCGGCGATTCGCGCGTCCTCAAGTGCGACATTCGCATCGTCGCCGCGACCAACCGCGATCTCGACGAAGAGGTCGCGCGGGGCAGGTTCCGCGAGGATCTGTTCTACCGCCTCAACGTCATCCACCTACATCTGCCTCCGCTCCGCGAACGCGCGATCGACGTCCCGCACCTCGCCGAGCACTTTCGCGCGATGCACGCCGCGCGGAGCGGGCGTACCGACGTCGTTGGCTTCGCGCCCGAGGCGATCGAGATGTTGAAGACGAGCGACTGGCCGGGCAACATCCGGGCGCTCGAGAACGCCATCGAGCGCGCAGTGCTCCTCTCGCGCGGCCCCAACATCCTGCCGACCGATCTCCCCGATCGCGTTCGGCGCGCCGGCATGCCGAGCGACGCAGTCCCGGAGCTGCCCGCCGACGGGATCGATCTGCGCGCCGTCGTGGACGCCTACGAGACGAGCTTGATCAAGCAGGCGCTCGCGAGGACGAACGGAAACAAGAACCGCGCGGCCCAGCTCCTCGGGCTGAACCGCACGACCCTCGTCGACATGATTCGTCGCAAAGGACTCTGAGAGCGGCGCGTGAGATCTCGCCTCGAAGTGTCCGTGATTCTCTTCGTGCTCTGCGCGGCAACGCCCGCGCACGCCACCGAGGACCTCTTCAACCCCGCGCCGCCGATGCACCAGGGGGAGACGGTGGGGTTCAGCGTGGGTGACACGTTCGGCTTGCAAGGGAGCGTGACCCGAACGCGCGGCGCGGACCGGAGCTTCCAGGTCCCTTCGCTGACGCTCGGCGGCGCGCGGGTCGGGTTCGGACACGAGCACGGCGTCGCCGTGCGCTTCATGAACGCGTTCGCGCTGGGCGGCGGGGTGAAGGGCGTCGAGGGCGCGATGTCGATGGCGGTGTCCGGGGGCTGGCGCGCGCCGGTCGCGAAGGATCACGGTCCGATCGTTCGCGGCGGACTCGATGCGTCGTTCTTCGGCAACGCAGCGCTGTCGGACCTGCGGCTCGAGCTCCCGCAGGGCCACCTCGGCTGGCAATACTTGGGCAACGGAAAGCTCGCGGAGATCGTCGGCAAGGGCGGCGTCATCCTTTTTGGGTGGCGCCACGCCGGCGACGCGGCAGAGCGACCGCTGAACCTGTCTCCCGAGGTCGGGGCGCTCGGCACCGTCCAGATGCCGCTGCTCGATCTATATGTGGACTACACACATATATTCGCGCGCCACGAAGGCGGGCCGCTCGACGTGGTGGGCATGCGCCTCTGCGGCAAGGCGCGCCCGGTCCTCGTCTGCACGAACGTGCGGCTCGAGACCGGCGACGTCTCGGTGCGGGGCGGTCCGCCGGTGAACGCGGAGTCGACCTATTTCGGACTGCTCTTGGGCTTCATGCGCCCCGAGCGCCAGCCCTGACTCGAACGCCGAGCACGCGCGCGTAGTCGTCGATCATTCGCTCCACGTCGAACAGGCGTGCAGCGCGCGCGCGGCCGGCCCTTCCCCACACCGCGAGGCGCTCGCGATCGCACGCGCCGTCTACGAGCGCACGGGAGAGCGCCTCCTCGTCGCCGCGAGCCACGAGCCGCCCGTTCTCGCCGTCGACGACCTGCTCGGAGGCGCCGCCCACGTCGGTCGCCACCACCGGCAGTCCCGCCGCCATCGCCTCGAGCGACGCGTTCGGACACCCCGCGGGCTCGGCGACCATCACGAACAGATCGAGCGTCGCGAGGAAGGCGCTGATGTCGTCGGTCTCTCCGAGCCACTCGATCGGCAACCCCTCCGCCTCTCGCCGCAGCCCCTCCGCGTAGTCCTCGGCGCCGTGCTCCGGCGCTCCCGCGATGCGCATCACGAACCTCGGCATCGACGGCGCCGCCGACCGGAGCGCGCGGAGCAGCTCCTCCAGCTTCTTTTGCGGGGCGATGCGCGCGCTCGTTCCGAGGACGAGCACGTCGTCACGCGAAGCCCGAGGCCGCGCCGTGTCGAGCGGAACGCCGTTCGGGATCACGTGCACCGGCGCGCCGAGCGCATCCCGCGCGCGCGTCGCCTCGCCCTCGTACTTCACGATCGCGCCGGCCAAGCGTGCGCCGTAGTCGCGAGGCGAGGAGTACGGGAGGCCCGGCCTGGGCCGCGCGAAATAGCGCTCCATCGACGCGAAGTACATCTCGCCGGGGCTCGCGTCGAAGATCGGCACGTCGTAGAGGCGATCGGCGAGGAGGACCTTGTGCTCGCAGATCGCGTTGACGAACAAGAGCGCGTCGGGCGGCGCGCGATCGCAGAACGCTGCGACCGCGTCGGCGGTGTCCCCGGGATCGTGCGCGCTGGCCATGGGCGCCGCGAGCACTTCGATGCCGGCGGCGCGAAGGGCCACGAGGCCCGGCGTCGGGTGATCGTCGCGCTCTTCGAGCGTGGCGGCGCGCACGGGGACGCCGCGCGCCGCGAGGCCGACGAGGAGGCGGCGGAGGCTGGACTGCGCGCCGCCGGTCGAGAGGTTGTTCGTCACGAGCAGGAGGCCCTCGCGCGCGGGTCGCGGCGCCGCCATTCGCGCGACCCGCTCGAGGTGCCCCCAATAGCTCGATGCCATCCGCGCGACTGTGAAGCCTGCTGGCAGCGCGCCCGTTCGGCCGTCCTCGAGCGCGCGCGCCACGTTCTCGGCGTAGTCCTCCGCGGTGGCCTCGCGATCGACGAGGTGCACCGCCGGGTGCGCGATCTCGGCGGCGCCGCCGACCTGGGTGGTCACGACGGGCAGGCCTCCCGAGAGCGCCTCGAGGTGCACGAGGCTCAGCCCCTCGTACGCGCTCGGCGCGACGAGCACGTCGGCGGCCGCGTAGAGTGACGCGACGTCGTCGATGGATCCGGCGAGGTGCGTGCGCTCGGCGGCGCCGTGGGTTGCGATCGCCTCGGTCAATGCGTCGAGCGACGCGCGCGCGGCCGGTGAGGCGTCCCCCGCCACGAGCACGTGAGCTTCGCGTCCGAGGCGCCGCTCGACGGCGCGCGCGATCGACGGGAGCAGATGCAGCCTCTTTTGCGGGCGCGGGTTGGCGACAGAGAGGAGGAGCACCGCGTCGTCGGGGATCGCATGCGCCTGCCGCGTCGCGCGTCGCGAAGCCGTCGCCGCCGAGGGGGCGATCCCGTTCCATACCGTCCGCGTGGGGCAGGGGAGGTCGGCGGCGCGGAGGTCCTTCTCGGCCTCGCGCGAGCACGCGATGAGCAACGCCGCGTCGCCGGCGCGCAGCGACGCCAGCCCGTCGGGCCATCCATTGCGTGCATTATGCACGGTAACGACCACCGGGATTTCCGCCGACGCGAGGCGCGCGAGATCGTCCGCGTCGAGGAGGTGCGCGTGGACGACGTCGGCGCCGTACGCCACGAGCGCCCCGCGGAGCGCCTCCGTCCGCGCGGGACGATCGCCGCGCATCGCCGAGAGATCGAGCGTCTCCGCAGGCGCGTCGAACGTCCGGCGCATGGCTCGCCCGAGGACCACCGGCAGCACGGCAGCCCCGCGCTCGCGCAGCGCATGGACGAGCGCGATGACGATCCGCTCCGCGCCCCCTTGCTGGAAGCTCGTCGTGATCTCGGCGACGCGGAGCCGGGCGTCGGTGTGGACGTCGAGCGCCGGCACGCGAACGACGCGCAAGTCCGCGTGCGCCATGAGGTCGAGCAGCGCGGCGTCGATCGTCGCTCCGGCGCCCGTGCGCGCGACCAGCATCGCGGCGGCGCGCGCGTCCAGATACGCGCTCGCGATCGGGGGGAGCTCGCCGGCGCAGTGGGCGAGATCTCCGCCGCTCGTCGCGATCGCGTCGTCCCATGCGCGCGTGTCGTCGTGCGCGTCGCCGCCTGGCGCCTCCCGCACACGTCCGAGGGCGACGAGCGGCCGCCCCGTCGCGCTCTCCATCGGCGCGCGCGGCCTCTCCGCCGGCCACGCGCCCGCGCGTACGAGCCACACCGGCGCCGACCCGTCGAGCGCGTCCGCGATCTCCACGCCGCACGCGCGAAGCGTCCTCCGCGTGCGCTCGGCCCGAGGCCCAGCCTCGACGTACGCGCGCATCGCCGCCGCCGCGCGAGGCTCAGTACGCAGGCGGATACCCCCCGAACGGCTGCGGGCTAGGAGCCGGCGGATCGTCGTTGCGGACCGGGACGCCCACGTAGACGGGGTTCGGGTTGGCTCCGCGGTACATCGGCCCACCGCCGCCTCGGGGGTAGTCGTCGTCGACGGACGTGACCTCGAGGATCCGCACGTTCACCGGCGCGCCGCCGGTGTAGACGAATGTCCCGCGCGCGCCGCCGTCGACGTTGACGGTGTCGGTCACCGGCACGCCGCGCACGGAACATGTGTATTTTACACGCGTTCCGGCGGGCAGCCCCGCGCCGAGCCAGAACCCATCGTCGACGACCCGCACCGAGACGTCGCCCGGCCCCGATCCGAAGGTGGGGATGCCCGCCGGGCGACCGCGTCCGCGAAGGAAGGCGAAGAGGAGCGCCGCCACTCCGCCTCCGAGGACGAGCAGCGCGATGGCTCCGAATCCCGGGCCAGAAGAAGGCGCGTTCGTGGGCGACGTCGTGAGGGGCACCTGCAGCGGCGCGGGGGGCAGGGCGGTGGGCGCGAAGGCTGGCTTCCCGACCAGATCGCTCGACGCTACCCGGAAGCCGTCATCGGCGTTCCTGCTCCCCGGCGTGCTGCGCGCCCGCGCTGCCGATCGACCGTGCGTCACGTCCTTGAGCCAAGATCCGCCTCGCTGCACGCGTCGCGGCGTGTCGGTCGCGGGGGGCGCGTCGACGACCGGATCGGTTGCGTCGCCCAGGGGATACGGAGCGTAAAAATCGCGGCACCACTCCGCGACGTCGCCGCTCATGTCGTAGAGCCCGAACGCGTTCGGCGTCTTGCTCGCGACCGGCCGCGTGCCGTTCCCCGCGTTCTTCTTGAACCACCCGATGCCGAGGGCGTCCTCGTCATTGTGGCCCGCGTAGTACGCCGACGTCGTGCCCGCGCGCGCGGCGTACTCGAACTGCGCTTCGGTCGGCAACGCGAGCCGACGCTGCGCGCGCTGCGAAGCCCACCCGACGAACGCCATCGCGTCGTCGTAGGTGACGATCGTGACGGGATCGTCGTCGGTCTGCGCGAAGCCGGGGTTCTTCCAGGTGAACTCCTTCTTCTGGACGAGCGTAGTGCCGTCCCACCCATGGCCGCCCGACGTTCCGCGCTCGGCCTCCGTTCGGTACGCCGTCGCGGAGACGAACGCGCCGAACTGCCTCCGCGTCACCAGCGTCTTGCCGACGTAGAAGTCCGAGAGGGTCACGTTTCGCTGCGCCTCGTCGGCCGCGCGTCCCTTCTCGATCGCTGGGGAGCCTTGCGTGAACGTGCCGCCCTTCACGAGCACGAGGTCGAGGGTGCCGCCGACGGCGAGGTCGATGGTGAGCGACGACGGCGCTTCCGCCCGAGCGTCGTTCGACGTGGGGAAGAGCGCGAGCGCGGCGACGGTGGCGAATGCGGCGATTCGGATCTTCACCCCGCCCAACCTACAACGAGCCCGACGTGAGCGGGAGGTCGCGGCTGCGGCGTGAACGGTCGGCGACACCCTTCCGAGGCGTCCCACATTTTCGCTTCGAGGGAGTGGCACGGGACCTGCTCACCGGTATCCTCACCTGGAGGTCCTCGAAGATGGAGTGGCTCGCCCGTGTCGCCCCCTTCGCCGTTTCCCCGCTGCTGGCCGCTGCGCTCCTCGCGGCGTGCTCAGGCGCATCGAGCCCGCAGCTCGCCGCCGACGCCGGAGACACGGTCGACGGCGGCGCCGCCGACGGCAACGTGAACGTGATCGGCCCGACCTTCCACAAGGACGTCGAGCCCATCCTCCAGAAGCACTGCCAGACCTGCCATCGCAGCGGCGGTATCGCGCCGTTCTCGCTCTTCACGTTCAAAGAGTCGCGTCCGATGGCGGGGTCGATGAAGGACCAGACCCAGCGCGGGCTCATGCCGCCGTGGGGCGCCGTGACGACGAGCGAGTGCACGCCGCCGTTCGGGTGGAAAAACGACGCGCGCCTCTCACCGCAGGAGCTCGCGACGCTCGCCGCGTGGGTCGACAACGGAACACCGGAGGGCGATCCGAAGGACGCGCCGGGGCCACTCTCGTTTGGCAGCGGCTCGCTGCCTGGCGTCAACGCGGAGCTCGCCCCCGCGACGCCGTACGTCACCGGCGGCGATCGCGATCAGTTCCGCTGCTTCGTCCTCGATCCGAAGCTCACGACCACGCGCTACGTGAATGGCACCTTCGTCGTGCCGGGCAACCCGAAGGTGGTTCACCACGCGGTCGTCTTCACCGACCCCAAAGGGGAGAGCCGCTCTCTCGTCGGCGCCGACGGCACGTACGATTGCCCGGGCGGCCCGCGCGTGACGGACGCCGGCGTCGTCGCCGTGTGGGCGCCCGGCGCGCTGCCCGTCGAGCTGCCCTCGAACATCGGCTACCCCCTCGCGCCGAGCACGCTCGTCGTGATGCAGATCCACTACCACCCCGGCGGCGCCCCTGCGGCTGCGCCAGACACGACGAAGCTCCAACTCCGGTTCGTCGATCAGAAGCCCGAGTATTACTTGTACACTGCAGGCATTGGGAATTTCCCGGGCCCGATGAGCGGCGGCGATGGCCTCCTCCCCGGCCCCGACGATCCGGCGAGCGGCCCCGAGTTTCGCATCCCCGCGAACAACAAGGGGCACACGGAGTCCATGCAGTGGACCGTGCCGAAGACGATCCCGCAAGGCGTTCGCCTCTACGGGATCATGGCGCATATGCACCTGGTCGGCGTCGACATGAAGGTCGATCTGGAGCGCGCGAACGGCGACAAGGCCTGCCTGATGCAGGAGCCGCACTGGGACTTCGGGTGGCAACGCTTCTATGCGTACGACGCGCCGATCGACCAGCTCCCGCCGCTCGCCCCCGGCGACAAGCTCCACCTGCGCTGCACGTACGACAACACCATGGGCAACGCGC
Source organism: Polyangiales bacterium (assembly GCA_038231275.1). Lineage (GTDB taxonomy): Bacteria > Myxococcota_A > Polyangia > Polyangiales > Polyangiaceae > JANYHK01. Next base: position 84,418 of record JBBRLQ010000015.1, on the reverse strand, counting down.
ACTTGGCGTCCGAGCTCTCCGCGCAGCACAAGACAGTGGGCGACGTCCTCCTCGGGGAGCAGACGACCGACGAGATGTGCGTGACCTTGCCGCAGCTCGTCGTGAAGTCTTTTTGACCCACGGCGGGCGCCTGCCCGCACTTCGTGCTTCACTGCCCCGGATGTCTCGCCCGGGTCGTTTCGCCTCACTCGCCTCTCCCACCTCCTGCCTCGCCTTCCTCTTCTTGTTCGCATGCAGCGGCGCGAAGAGCGCCGACATCCCGCCTGGCGGCGGCGACGGCGGCACCGATCCCGACGGGACGACGGGCACCGACGGCGGGGACGGGGACGGCGCGCCCGGCACCGACGGCAGCAGCACCGACGGCGGCACCCCCGACGCGATCGCGCCCGGCAACGGCAACTTGCTCCTCACCGGCAAGATCGTCACGCCCGACGCCGTGATCGACGGCCAGGTCCTCGTGGCGGCCGGCAAGATCGTGTGCGTCCAGCCCGGCAGCGCATGCGCGGGGAAGCCCGAGGCGGCCGGCGCCGCGCTCATCCAGGGCAGCGTCATCGCCCCCGGGATGATCGACACGCACAACCACATCCTCTACGACGTCTTCGACGACTCCGACTGGCTCCCCGCCGCGACCTACCAGGATCACACGCAGTGGACGAGCGAGGCGAAGTACGCCGCGATGCTCGATGTCAAGCAGTGCCTCGCGAACGACTCGCAGGGAAAGCCCTCGTGGTGCGCGAGCACGCCGTACGGCAACGCCGCGGGGAGCCTGCGCTGCGAGATGGACAAGTGGGGCGAGCTCAAGGGCCTCATCGCCGGCACCACGAGCATCGTCGGCCTGCCCGGCACCAGCGCAGCGTGCTTCGGCTCGCTCGCGCGCTCCATCGACGTGGCGCAGAACGGCCTCGGGACCGACAAGGTCCAGACCAGCGCGCTCTTCCCGCCGTCCAACCCCAGCGGCGTTTGCACCAACTACTCGAGCCTCACCACCACGGCGTTCCTCGTCCACGTCGGCGAGGGGACCAACGCGAAGGCGCTCGGCGAGTTCGCGACGCTCGGCAGCTCGTCGAGCCCCGCCGATTGCCTCTACGCGCCGCAGACCACGATCACGCACGGCACCGCGTTCACGGCGACCGAGTTCGCGACGATGGCGCAGAAGGGCATGAAGCTGACGTGGTCGCCGGCGTCGAACGTCGCGCTCTACCAGCAGACCGCCCAAATCCCGCTGGCGCTCGACGCGGGCCTCGTCGTCGCGCTCGCGCCGGACTGGTCGATGGGCGGAAGCCAGAACATGCTCGACGAGCTGCGCTTCGCCGACGCGTGGGACAACAGCCACTTCGGCGACCGCCTCAAGGCGAAGGATCTACTGGGGATGGCGACCCTGAACGCCGCGAAGGTCCTCGCGCTCGACGATCGCATCGGCCAGATCAAGGAAGGGTACGTCGCCGATCTCGTCGTCTACTCCGGGGACGCGAACGCGCCGTACGACGCCGTCGTCGCTGCGACGCCCAAGCAAGTGCGGCTCGTCGTCATCGCCGGCGTAGCGCTCTACGGCGACAAGGACCTCGAGCCCGCCGCGCCCGCCACGCCGGGGTGCGAGACCGTCGACATCTGCGGCACGCCGAAGTTCTTGTGCGTCGCCACGACCGACGCGACGAACAAATTCGATCAGACGTACACGGCGATCAAGGCCGCGCTCGAGAAGGCGATGACCGACGCCGACACGCAGACGCCGGCCGACGGCTTCACGTTCGCGCCGCTCGCGCCGCTCGTGAAGTGCAAGTAGAGCGCCTCTAGCGCCTCAGACCGCGCGGATCACGGGAAGAACTTCGCGGGGCCGAGCGGGACGACCCACCTGTCCGCGACGTGACGCTTCGCCCAGACGCGAATCGTACGCATCTGACCTTCGTCGAAGAAGACCTCGGCGTCGGTGCGCACGTAGCTCATGACGTTGTTCGGCGTGGACGAGTGCGGGTTGCCGAAGAAATGCCCGAGCTCGTGCGCGAGGACGGTCGGCCTCGCGGACGCTGCCACCACCAGGTAGGGCTTGCCCTCGTTGCCGCGCCGCCAGCACACGCCCATCCGGTAGAGGCTCGGGTCGTCGACGTCACGCAGCGACGCGACGACGAACACGTTGATGACGCCGCGCTCCAGCTCGGCCTCCAGCACGTCGCGATCGCGGCGGCTCTCGAGGCGGGTGTGCTCCGCGGCGAGGGGCTTCTTCTGCGTCCAGCGAAAGTGGACGCCGAGGGGGCCGAAGAGCTTCTCGGCGGAGGCGAGCTGCGCCTCGATCCACGCATCGGACTGGACGGGGTGCTTCTCCTCCTCGGCGACCGCGAAGGAGACGCCGAACGTCTCGTCGGCGCGCGCGGATCCGGGCGCGGCGGCCATCGAGAAGGTGAGCGCGCCCGCGGCGGCGAGCGGCGAGACGAGGCGCGCGCGAGGGCGCGAGCTAGGGCGAAGGCGAGGGCGTCCGGGCATGAGGCGCGTTGAAAGTGTGAGCGTTCCGGGCCCCGTTTGCTAATCCTCGCGTGAAAATGCCCGTCAAGACCGCACTCGTCACCGGCGCCTCCAGCGGAATCGGCCGCGCGCTCGCGATCGAGCTCGCCACGCGCGGCGCCCACGTCGCCCTCTGTGCACGTCGCGAAGAGGAGCTCCGCGCGGTCGCAAAGATCATCGAAGACCGTGGGGGCCGCGCGCTCGTGCTCCCCGTCGACGTCGCGGATCCCGACGCAATCCGCGCCGCCGTGCAGAAGGCCGACGCCGACCTCGGTGCGCTCGAGATGGTCGTCGCAAACGCCGGCGTCGGTCACTACGGCCACTCCGGCACCCTGAAGTGGGACGAGGTCTCGCGCGTCTTCGACGTGAACACGCGCGGCGCGATGGCCACGCTCATGGCCGCGATCCCGATCTTCCTCGCGCACCAGGGCGGGCACCTCGTCGGCGTGACGAGCCTCGCCGGCCGTCGTGGCTTGCCCAACTCTGGGCCGTATGCGGCGAGCAAGGCCGCGGTCTCCACGTTCCTCGAGACGTTGCGCCTCGATCTCCACGAGGCCGGCATCCGCGTGACCGACGTCCAACCCGGCTTCGTCGCGACGGAGATGTCGAAGGGCTCGACGCACGCGCGTCCGTTCGAGTGGAGCGCCGAAAAGGCCGCGCGCGTCATCGCGAACCGACTCGAATCGGGGCCCGCGATGATCGCGTTCCCGCTTCCTCTCGCGTTCCTCACGGGCCTCTCGCGCTACATGCCCGCCTGGTTGTTCGACCGCCTCGCGCGCGCCACGAGCTAGCGGGCGCAATACAAACAAGCACTTACAACTAAACCGCATGTGACCGATTGACCAAAATACCAATTTGGTCATATTGTTCTCGCATGAGCCTCCAAGAGACCCTGACCCTCGCGTACTTCGAACGCCTCGTCTCGTCGCCCGAGGGGCGCGCGCATGTCCTCGCGACGTGCGCCGACGCCGAGGCGAGCGACGAGGGCGCGCTCTTCGATCGCCTGCTCACGTGGGTGGAGGACGACGATCTCGCGAAGCTCGTGAAGCGTCACCAGGAGGACGAGCTTCGCCACGCAGAGCTCTTCATGGCGTGCCTCGCGCGGACCGGCGTGCCCGCGCCGAAGGTGCCCGAGCACTTGAAGCTCCTGAAGCGCATCGACGATCTCCTCGGCGGCGTCATGGACCAGCCGATGAAATCGCGCGAGGACGTGATGCGCGCGTACCTGCTCTTGCAAGTGATCGAGGAGCGCGCGTCGACGCAGTTCGGGCTCCACGTCCGCGCGTACCGCAAGGTCGATCCGAAGACCGCGGAGATCGTCGAGCAGATCGCGAAGGACGAGGCCCGTCACCTCAAGTACTGCCGGGCGATCTCGCGTCGCTACGCGCCCGACGAGGCGACGCTCGTGCGCGAGCTCGCGCGCCTTCGTGAGATCGAGGGACGCGCCTTCGCCGCGAACAGCCGCGCGAACATGGACTACGTACGCGAAAAAGGGCTCGTGAAGTTCGGGCCCATCGAGGGGCTCTTCTGGCGCGGCGTTCGCGAGGTCACGGGGCGCATCCAGGGGAGCGTCCCCACGCCGTTCTGGACCGAGCCCGCGGCCGCCTGATCAGGAGCGACCGAGCGCCGCCAACGTCGCCGCGACCTCGCGCGCATCCACGCCTTCCGCCGCGAACCGCGCGAGCGAGAGCAGGACGAGCTCGCCCTCGATTCGAGCAAGCGTCGCGTCGTCGAGTCCGATCGCACCGGCGTTTCGCCTCAGCCAGGCGAGCGCTGTGCCGTCGCATTGAAGCTCGGTCCACGCGCGCGCCTCGAACGGGCCGTGGTTGTGGAAATGCGCCCAGTCGTGGAGCCCCCACACCAGCGCGTTGAGGTTGTCGGCGGCGAGCCACATCGCATCGCCCGGACGAACGCGGTACTCGTACAGGCCGTCGGTCGCGTCGTCGATTCCGTACGGCGCGAGGGCCATTTCTTCGACGAGCCCCAGCCCGAAGGCGTGGAGGCACGCGAGCTCCATCGGCAAGAACGCGCGCGGCTCGCGGAGGACGAAGACCATTCGCGCAGGGTTCGAACCGTCCAGTGGGGCTGTCACGTCCAGTAGGTCGCCAGGACGCCGCCACTCGAGCCGATCGCTGTCGCACCATCCGAACGCGTCGAACACCGATTCGGGCACCCTGCACGGGACCGGCGGGGTCTCGAGGAAGGTGCGAACCGCCACGCGGGCGGTGTACCATGGCTTTGTACGTCACGCCCCGCGCGCGCAGGCTATCCTTCCACCACCAGATGTCGCACCCGCTCCCGCCCAAGAAGGATGTCGCGCTCGCGCTGCTCGAGCGGAGCAGCGTTCACGTTCATCTGGATCCGCGGGGGGCAGGCGTCGTCGTTCCGCCCTGGTTCAAGCGGCAGCCGCAGTTGGTCCTCCAAATCGGCCTCAACATGCCGGTGCCGATCCCCGACCTTCGCCTCGACGAAGAGGGCCTGGCGTGCACGCTCAGCTTCAACCGGTCGCCGTTCTACTGCGTCGTGCCGTGGCTCTCCGTCTTCGCGATGGTGGGGGATGACGGTCGCGGGATGGTCTGGCCGGACGAGGTCCCTCCCGAGATCGCCAAGCAGCCGCGGGGCCCGGAGGCGGTGCCCTCACGCAGCAAAGCCGATGGGCCCACGGCGGTTCCCGAGCCGTCTTCCTCCAAGAAGGGGGGCAGGGGGGGCGCTCGCCGCGTCGCCGATGCGAAGACCGACAAGCACTCCTTGGACAAAGGCGCGAAGAAGACGAAGAAGAAGCGCGGCGCGCCCGAGGCGGTGCCCGACGCGCGGCCGCAGCTCGTCGCGGTGCCGTCTGCGGAGCCGAGCTCGCCTCGCGGGCCCCAGCCGGTCGCCCGTCCGGTCCCCGCGCCGGCGCCGAACCATCATCACCGCGCGCCGCCTCCCGCCGCCAAGAAGAGCCCGTCCAAGAAGCGCGAGCTCCCGCCGTACCTGCGCGTCGTGAAGTAGGGTAAAAAAAGGGCGCTCGTGCGTCGCGGGATCCTCATCGGCCTCGTCGTGCTCGTCGTCGTGCTGGCGCTCGACTTCGGGCTGGAGCGAGCGATCACCGACAGCTCCATCCGGCAGCTCCTGATGCTCGCGGCGGTGAACGTCCTCGTGGCGCTCTCGCTCAACGTGATCAACGGCATGGCGGGGCAGTTCTCGATCGGCCACGCGGGCTTCCTCGCGCTCGGCGCCTACGCCAGCGCGCTGGTAACCGCCAACCTCCACGAGGCGCTCGGCGGCGGCGAGATCACCTTCGCGCGCTCGTTCATCGTGGTCCCCGCCGCGCTCGTGTCGGCGGCTGCGGTGAGCGGTCTCTTCGGATTCGTCGTCGGCCTGCCGAGCCTCCGCCTCAAAGGCGACTACCTCGCGATCGTGACGCTCGGCTTCGCGGAGATCGTGCGCCTCGTCGTCACCACCGCGCAAATCCAGACGCAGAGCCCGACGGGCGGCGACGCCGGCGGAGGCTTCTTTCACGGCCTCGCGGTCCTCCTCTCCAAGCTCGGCGGGCAGAACGGCTACGCAGGGCCGAGGAACGCCGGCATTCCGCTCTACGCCGGTCCCTTCTGGGTGTTCGGCCTCGCGGCGCTGCTCGGCGTCGTCGCCTGGCGCATCAAATTCAGCGGGTGGGGCCGCGCGCTGCGTGCGCTTCGTGAAGACGAGATCGCGGCCGCGTCGGTGGGCGTCGATCCCACGCGCTACAAGGTGACGTCGTTCGTCATCGCGGCGGTGGGCGCGGGGCTCGCGGGCGGTCTGATGGCGATCATGCGCGACGGCACGCCGATCGTGCAGCCGGACAGCTTCGCGTTCCAGGCATCGTTCGACGCGATCACGATGGTCATCCTCGGCGGCTCCGGGAGCGTCACCGGCGCCGCGATCGGCGGCATCTTCGTCACCTTCAGCGTCAAGGTGATCGAGCTCGCACAGAGCACTAGCGCGGTGCAGGCGCTGAAGCGCGAGTTCGAGTCGCTCGATCTCAACGCCCTCCGCATGATCATCTACGCGGCGGTCCTGATCGTCCTCATGGCGCTGCGGCCCGAGGGACTCCTCGGCGAGCGCGAGCTCTTCCAGAAAAAGGCCTGAGCGATGGAGCTCTCGCTCGCGCACGTGACCAAGACCTTTGGTGGCCTACGCGCCGTCGGCGACGTGTCGATCGAGGTGCCTTCCAAGTCGATCTTCGGGCTCATCGGCCCCAACGGCGCCGGAAAGACGACGGTGTTCAACCTGATCACCGGCGTTTACAAGCACGACGCGGGCAGCATCACGTTCGGGGGCACGGACCTGCGAGGGCTCCGACCCGCCCAGATCGCCCGCGCCGGGATCGCGCGCACGTTCCAGAACATCCGACTCTTCGGCCAGCTCAGCGTCGTCGAGAACCTCCTCGTCGCGTGCGAGCTACACAAGAGGGCCAACCTCGCGTCGTCGGTGATGCGAACGCCGCTCCATCACGCCGACGAGCACGCCATGCGCGAGCGTGCGGCGCGCTTGCTCGACGTCTTCGGTCACACCCGCGTCGCGGACGCGCCGCCGACCTCACTGCCCTACGGGAGCCAGCGCCGGCTCGAGATCGCGCGCGCGATGATGCTCGAGCCAAAGCTCCTGCTCCTCGACGAGCCGGCGGCCGGGATGAACCACGGCGAGGCCGACGGTCTCGTCACCCAGGTCCGCTGGCTACGGGACGAGTTCGATCTGACGGTGGTGCTCGTCGAGCACAACATGAAGGTCGTGATGGGCGTGTGCGAGGAGATCCACGTCCTCGATCACGGCGAGACGATCGCGCACGGCACGCCGGCGGAGATCCGCGAGCATCCCAAGGTGCTCGCGGCGTACCTGGGAAAGGACACGAACCAAGCGTCAGACGCGGAAGCGGACGAAGAGAACGCGACGGCGTCGATCCTTCGTGTCGCGCATCCTTCGCGTGCGCCTTTGGCACCGATCGCCGGTGCGCCGATGCTGAGGCTCGAGGACGTGCGGGTGAGCTACGGCGGGGTCGTGGCGCTGAAGGGCGTCTCCCTCGAGGTCATGCCCCGCGAGATCGTCGCGCTGATCGGCGCCAATGGCGCGGGCAAGACCACCGCGCTGAAGAGCGTCGCGCGCCTCCTGCCGGTCACCAGCGGGAAGATCGAGCTCGCCGGAGCGAGCGCCCTCGGCCGTTCGACGGAGGACATGGTCGCCGCCGGCGTGTCGCTCGTGCCGGAGGGACGCTCGATCTTCCCGAACCTCACCGTCCTCGAGAACCTCGAGCTCGGGGCGTACCTTCACCGCGACGCGAAGGCGATCGCCGAGAGCCTCGAGGACGTGACGCGCCTCTTCCCGCGCCTCGGCGAGCGGATGAAGCAGGACGCAGGCACGCTCTCGGGCGGCGAGCAGCAGATGCTCGCCATCGGACGCGCGCTCATGGCGAGGCCGCAGCTCCTCCTCCTCGACGAGCCGTCGCTCGGCATCGCGCCGAAGCTGGTGGAGCAGATCTTCGAGGCGATCCAGAGGGTGGCGGCGAGCGGCGTCACGATCTTGCTGGTAGAGCAGAACACGCGCCTCGCGCTCGCGACGAGCCAGCGCGCCTATGTGCTGCGGGCAGGGGAGATCGCGCTTGCGGGGGCGTCCGCGGACTTGGCGCGCGATCCGGAGATGCAGGCGGCGTATCTCGGCGGGTGAGCGTCTACTGCTTGTTCCTGCAGCCGTGCTGGACCTGATCGAGCGCCCGCTCGCGGACGATCCCCGAGTCTCCTCCGTTGGCGATCGTCGCGAGGATCTTGCACGTCTCCTTGAGCTGACCGGTCTCGCCGCCATACGGATCGATCGCCTGGACGATCGTCGCGCGAACTCCGGGGATGTGCTGGAGCGCGTCGCTGAGGACGCCATCCATGATCTCGGGGCATCGCTTGATGGAAAGCGCGATGGGGACGGTGAGCCCCGAATAAATCTGCGCGGTGCGGCCCGCGAGCGCCTTGGTCCACAGCGTGTGGATCCGCGCGCACGGGACGTTCGAGGCCTTCGCGACCGAGGAGAGGAGGCCCGGCTCGGCGGTGCCGGCGAGCCAGGTGATCGTGGCGTCGTCGGTGGCGGCCATCGTGACGACGGCGTTCACGCAGAGCATGTGGTCGCGCGACTCGGTGGGGACGGCGAGCAGCACGGCGCGCGCGTCGGCGCTGGTGTCGGGGGCGGCGATGCCGGAGCACATTGCGCCGCGCGACGCGCCGTCCTTCAGGCGCCTCTCGATCGCCGCGTGCGCGGGCGGTCCGATGCTAGCGAGGAGCGCGCCGAGCGATCCGCCCGACGCCCCCGCCGACAGACGCGACATCGCCCCCTCGATGTCCGGAACGAACGTCGCGAGGAGCGCGTCCTTCCGTGTCATCGCCGACGCCGCAGCCTCCGCGCGGTTGGGGTTGGTGAGGCCGTCGCGCAGCACCTCGGAGCCCCACGGCTGGCTCCGCTTCGCCGCGACCCACGCCGCGATGTACGCGTTGGTGTCGAAGCTCGCGCGCTTCTTCAGGACGTCGAGCGCGCGCGGGCTCTTGTCGCTGAGGCGCCCCAACGCCGAGATCGCCTCCGCCGAGCCGTTGGTGTCGAGCCACGAGATGTCCCCCTTGGCCTCCGCCTCGGCGACCGTCGCGGGCTGGCACGCCGCCGCGAGGGAGACGAGGAGCGCGGCGGCGACCGCCAGGGCCTGCGAGCGACGAACACGGAGCCACATGCCGCCATCGTATCCGCATTTCCCAAAAGACCGCCAAATCGGCACTATGAGGAAATGAAGGCGGTCGTCACCGGTGGTACGGGGTTCGTCGGGAGCGCGCTTTGTGCGGCGCTCGCCGCGCGCGGGGATGACGTGACGATCCTCACGCGAGGGGTCGCGCGCGAGCTCGAGCCCGCGATCCACGCGGTTCCGTGGGATCCCGGGGTGCCCGGCAACTGGCAGCGGTACGTCGAAGAGGCCGACGCGGTCTTCGGCCTGGCCGGCGCTGGCGTGATGGACGAGAAGTGGACGCCCGCCCGCATGAAGGTGCTCGTGGACAGCCGCGTCGTCTCCACGCGGCTCGTCTCCGAGGCGGTCGCGCGCGCGCACCAGGCCGGTCGCAAGCCGGTGTACGTGAGCGCGTCGGCGATCGGCATCTACGGGATGCAGACGGAGGATCTGCGCTTCACCGAGGGCGGCGCGCACGGCACCGACGTGCTCGCGAAGCTCTGCGAGTCCTGGGAGGCCGCCACGAGCCCGGCGAAGGAAGCGGGAGCGCGCGTGCCCCTCGCGCGGATCGGCATCGTCCTCGGCCCCGGCGGCGCGCTCGAGAAGATGCTGCCGCCGTTCCGCGCGTTCGTCGGCGGGCCGATCGGAAGCGGCAAGCAGATCATGAGCTGGATCCACCTCTCCGACGCCGTCCGCGCGCTCCTCTTCGCGTGCGACACCGCGACGCTCGACGGCCCGTTCAACGTCGTCGCGCCGAACGCGGTCAGCATGAACGAGATGGCCGCCGGCATCGGCAAGGCGCTGCACCGGCCGTCGGTGATGCGCGCCCCGTCGTTCGCCGTTCGCGCCGCGCTGGGCGAGCGCGCCGACGTGGTGCTCTCCGGCCAACGCGTGATCCCCGCCGCGCTCCTCGCCGCCGGCTTCCGCTTCTCGTTCGAGCACGTGAGTGACGCCCTGGCGGATATACTCGCCCACCGATGAACGCCCTCCTCCGCCGGATGATCGCCGCGCTGGCGGTGCTCGTCACGCTGGTGTTTGCGGGCTCGGTCGGCTTCTTCTTCCTCGGCCACGGGCGCTGGCGCTTCTTCGAGTGCGTCTACATGACGGTCATCACGCTCTCCACCGTCGGCTTCGGGGAGCTGTCGCACATGGGCGAGGTGCCTGGTGCGCGCGCGCTCACCATCGCCCTCATCATCAGCGGCGTCGGCGCCCTCGCATACGTCCAAGGCAACTTGACCGCCCTCCTCGTCGAAGGCGTCATCGGGCAGGCTCTCCGGAGAAATCGCATGCGCAAGCAGATCGCCTCGCTCACCAGTCATATCGTGGTCGCCGGCGCAGGCTCCACCGGCAAGCACGTCATCGAAGAGCTCCTCGCGACGCACACACCGTTCGTCGTCATCGACCGCAACGAGCCGCACTTGCAGCGAATGAGCGACGAGCTGTGCGCCGGCAAGATGCTCTACATCCACGGCGACGCGACCGACGATCATGTGCTGGTCGCCGCCGGGATCAAGGCCGCGCGTGGGATCGTCGCGGCGCTGACGCACGACAAGGACAACCTCTTCGTCACCCTGAGCGCGCGCAGCCTGAACGCCTCGGCGCGCATCGTGTCGAAGGTCGTCGAGGACGACGCGGCGCCCAAGATGGTCAAGGCCGGCGCCACGAGCGTCGTCAGCCCGACGCAGATCGGCGGGCGCCGCATGGCGAGCGAGCTCATTCGCCCCGAGGTGAACGAGTTCCTCGATCAGATGCTCCGCGACAAGGACAAGAACCTTCGCCTCGAAGAGATCACGGTGCGCGGGGGATCGTCGTTCGTCGGCCTCATGCTCAAGGACACGCCGATCCGCCGCGAGACGCGCGTCCTGGTCGTCGCCGTGCGCGAGGCCGATCGCTCGTTTTTGTACAACCCCGAGCCGGACTACACCATCCAGGACGGCACGACGCTCATCGTCATGGGCGAATCGGAGAGCATCGTGAAGCTCCGCAAGATCATCGCCGAGGCGACGGCCGTGGCAGCGAGCGAGTGAGCGGTCCTCTCCGCTACTTCGTGAGGACGACGTGCGGGCAGTTGCCGCTCTTCGGGATGCGCGTGCCGCCGGCGACCATCTCGAAGTCGTCGAACGTCAAGGCGCCCAGATCGTTCTGCGTGAGGTTGGTCCCCCACTTGGCGGTCGTGAATTTGTCGGACTGCGCCGTGAGCGCCTGATTTCCGCCGTCGGACAGGAACATGCCGTACTTCTGCATCGCCTTCGCGACGACCTTGGCCCACGGCTTGAGCTTCGTGAGATCCGTCCCTGCCTTGAGGCGCAGGCGCGCACCGTACGGCAGGACGTCCTGCGCGCCGCTGCCGGCGGCGTGGATGGCGGGGTGCACATAGACGTCGGAGCGGATCCGATCGTTCGGCATGATGAAGCGGATCGCGTGCTTGACCTCGCCGGCCGAGACCTCGTCGGCGTTGAAGAGCATCGCGGCGATCGGGAAGCCCCCGGCGTCGGCGCTGCCGCAGTGATCTCCGCGGCTGTAGACGGCGCCGGCCGACACCGGTTGCCAGTAGTCCTTGGTGAGATCCCAGATCGCGACGCAGCCGCTGATGAAAGGGTTGCCGGTCGCCGTTCCGCCGCCGATCGTCGCGCGCCAGCCCTCGTACAAGCGGTTGCCTTGGACGACGACGAGGTGGCAGTCGTTGTTCGCGATGTCGCACGTGTAGTTGTTCACGGCTTCCATCGCGCCGCCGGGCGGGACCGGGATTGGCGCGGTGTCGCACTCGCCGACGAAGAAGTTGTTTGCGTCTTGCGTGAACGGGCGCGGCACGACCGCCGCGTCGGCGTGGAGGACGTGGATCTCGAAATTCATCTGGATGGCGCCGGTGCCGAAGCCGCCGAGCGCGTCGACGGCGGGACGGATCGTGGTCCATGCGGCGTCGACCGGCGCCGCGGAGATGTCCTGGTAGAAGATCGACGAGCTGGGGAAGAGCCCGGTGCCGTTGGGGTTGCCTCCGTCGGTGCCGCTGGTACCGCTGGAGCCACTCGATCCGCTGGTTCCGCTGGTGCCGCTGGAGCCACTCGATCCACTGGTTCCGCTGCTGCCGCTCGTTCCGCTGGTGCCGCTGGTCCCACTGCTGCCACTCGTCCCGCTGGTCCCGCTAGAGCCGCTGCTCCCGGTCGCACCACCCGAACCGTCGTCGGAGCAACCCACGAGCACGAACGCCGCCGCGAGGGCCGTCCACTTGAGCGCCATCATGGAATCGTCGCACACGTCAGGCCGCGATGCCACGCGCGCGGAATACTTCCCGAATCGCGCTCTGCACCTCGGGGCCGGAGGCGCGGAAGGATTGTTTTGCGAGCTCCACGAACCGGGCGCCGCGCGAACGCTTCAAGCCTTCGAGCGCGGCTGTGCGATCGACGGGCGCGCCGTGCTCGAGGACACCCAGCAAGAACTCCGCCGCCTCCAGCGTGTCGACCCGCGCGAGGGCACGGAGCGCCGCTGCTCGCACCGTCGGCTGCGGCGCCTCGCGCACGATGCGCGAGAGCGGATCGAACGCGTGCTGGAAATAGAGCGCCTCCACCGCGCGCGCGGCGTGCTCGACGATCGCGGGGTCGGCGTCGCGGAGCCCCGCGCGGACGGTGATGAAGCTTCGCTTGAAGAAGAGCGTCTGCATCGACGACAAAACCGCCGCCTTCACTTGGCGCTCGGGTCGCTCGAAGAGCTTCTCCAGCGGAGAGAGGACCACGTAGAGCTGGAGCTGCGCGAGCTGCTCGGCGAGGCGGACGCGCGCGCCCACGAGAAGCGCCCCCGCCTGCGCCTCTTCCGGTTTCCCTTCCACCGCGAACGCCGTGAGGCGCGCGAGGAGCGCCTTCCGGCGAATGAGATCGGGCCACCTCTTGTCGAGCAGCACGTCGGCGCACGCCTCGGCGGCGCTTCCTTGTTGCTCCCACTCGAGCAAGTCGACGTGCCAAACGTCTGGGAAATGGTTGTCTTGGCGGAGGTGCGACGGCAGCGGCGTCGCATCGATCGGCTCGTCCTTCACCCCGGCGTAGCGCTTCGACGCGCGCGCGTAGTGGTCTTTGCGCGACGGCTCGAGATCCATCGCAGAGAGCTCTCCGTAGAGCTGTCCGACCTTCGCGAACTGGCCGACCTCGCCGTACGCCAACACCGCGGCGAGGAGCGCGTTCTCGGCGATCTCCGGCGGCGCGCCGCGTTCGAGCTGGTGGCGCGCGACGTCTTGCCAGAGCGACGCCTGCACGAGGGTGTAGTGCGCGCTCGCCGACGGCATCGCCAACGCGCGCGAATACTCGCTGGCCTCGCGCGCGAGCGTCGCCGCCGCCGAGAACTCCTTATTGTCCTTCGCCGCCGACAGCGCGTCTTCGAAATATTGGAGCGCGAAATACTTCAGGTGATCTTCGCGCAGGATCCGAATGCAATTCACGAAGCCCTCGAGGACGTCCTCGAACATCTTCGCCTCGCGACCGATCTGAACCAGCACTTGGAAGCAGTCGAACGCGCGCTCGCGCTGCCCGACGCTCTCGAAGTGATCGGCCGCCTCCTCCAGCAAGCGCACGCTCGCGACGATGGCCTCGCGCGCCTGGCGCGGATCGCCGCACGCCTTGGCGCAGCGGGCGAGGTTGAACTGGACGAGCGCGGCGTTGTACGCGTCGGCGCCGGTGCCGGTCACTTGCGACAACCGCGACCATAGAGCGCGCGCGCCTCGGAAATCCTGCGACTTCTCGCGGTAAATGGCAGCGGCGGCGACGAGGCCCGCGTTCTCCATTTCGCGCGCGGCGTTGGCCATGTACTCGGCCTCGGCCTTCTTGTCGGCCGTCGCCGCCGCGGCCGCCGCCAACGTGCGCGCGCGATCGACGGGCAGCGCGTGAGGCATCAACGTGAGCGCCGTCTTCCATCCGTCGGATTCGCCGAACGCGAGGTACCACTGGACCGACAGCGCGCTCCGCACGTCGCCACGCTTCAGGAGCACCTCGACAAGCGGCTTCAGCACCGACACGTAGTCGTGCTCGGCGACGTGCGTCTGCGCGGCGGCGCTGACGAGGAGATTCGCCGCCTCGTCGAGGTCGCCCTTGCCGAGCGCCACGCGCGCGCGCTCCCGCAGGTGGTAGAGATCGTCGAGCATCCGGACCGGGATTAAAGCACGGCGCGCGAGGCGGCGCCGACGGTCACGGCGGGAGGGTGGTCCGTTCGGCGTCCGGATCGATCTGCCGGCGACGCGGAAGGTTCACGAGGGTCTCGACGAGGCCGAGCAGCACGTAGAAGCCGAGCAGCCAGATCAGCACGAACTCGGGCTTGTACTTCACCCACACGACCGCGCTCGAGCCGATCGCGAAGAAGACGAGCGCCACGCTGCGCGCGTTCAGCTTCAGGTCCTTGAAGCTGCGGAACTTGATCGTCGACACCATCAAGAACGCGAGGAAGATCGTCAGCGCCGTCATCGGCCACAAATACTGAGGGCCGCCCAGGTTGCCGGCGATGGCGTGGTTCGCGACGACCAGCGCGATCAGGATGCCTGCCGCGCCGGGGACCGGGAGGCCCAAGATGTATTTGCCGGGCTTGGTCGGCTTTCCGCCCTCGCCCATCGACAGCACGTTGAAGCGCGCGAGCCGCACCGCGCCGGCGCCGGCGAACAGGAAGCTGATGAACAGCCCCGCGAGCCCCAGCTGGTGGAGCGAGTACTTGTAGACGAGGATGCCCGGGGCAACCCCGAACGACACGACGTCCGCGAGCGAGTCGATCTGTAGGCCGAACGCGCTCTGCGTCTTGGTGAGGCGAGCGACCCGCCCGTCGAGCATGTCGAAGAACAGGGCGAAGATGAGGAGGACGGAGGCCTTATAGAAGTCGTCGTCGCTCGTGGCGTCGGCGCTCACGCTGATCGAGTAGAACCCGCAAAAAATGCTCGAGAGCGTGATCATGTTCGGCAAAAGGAACATGGTCTTCTTCAAGTCGATTCTGCGTCTACGCGGCTGCACGGTTCTCCCTCGGTCCCAAGAGTCTCCCATATTCGGGGGCGCGTAAAGGTGACCCAGCTCAGGCGTAGTGCAACCCAGAAATTGGCCCGTCTCGTGCGGCGGGCCTACGCTCGAGGGGATGCGAACGCGTGTGATCATGGCGCTGCCTCTCGTCGTCTTGGGGGTGCCTCTCCTCCTCTTGTCTGCGCTCGGCTGCGCTCGCGGTGAGAGCGCGGAGGAGCGGCAGCTCGCGCAGCTCAGCGAAAGTCTCGCGTACGTCCAAGAGGACAACGAGAAGTACGCGAAGCGCCTCACCTCCGCGGAGATGGAGGCTGCGGCCCAGCCCCCGCCGCCGCCGCCGCGATCGAAGGGCGTCGGACCGGTCAAGACGCCGAGCCAGCGCGTCGTCCACATCTCGCCCGACGGGGCCGAGCAGACGCAATCGTCGGCCGAGACGTCGAGCACGCTGAACGGCGAGGATCCCGAGGACACGTCGCCGCGCCCGTCGATCAAGATCCAGGGGATTCCCGGCGTTCGCGGCAAGCGCGGCGTGGTCAGCAGCAGCATCCAGCAGATCGAAGAGACGATCCCCGACGAGGCGCCGAACGGTGGCGCCGCGGGCCCTCCGGTACAGAACGGCGCGCCGCGACCGTCCGCGCTCGATCCGGCCGCGAAGCAGGCGTACGACGCGGCGCTCGCGCTCGTGAACAACAAGCAGTACGCGCAAGCGCTCGAGGCGTTCGCGGCGTTCCTCGTCAAATGGCCGGACCACCCGAACGCCGACAACGCGACGTACTGGCGCGGCGAGTCCTACTTCGCGCAGGGCGAATTCGCGCGCGCGGCGGAGCAGTTCGAGGGCGTCATCACGCGCTTTCCGCTCGGCAACAAGGTCCCCGACGCGCTCCTCAAGCTCGGCTTGTCGCAAGAGAAGCTCGGCAACCCGCAGAAGGCGGCCCAGACCTACCAGCGCCTCCAGCGGGATTTCCCGCGCTCGGAGGCCTCTCGACGAATCAAGCCACAGACCGGCGATGCGCCCGCCCCGCGGCGCGAGGTGACGAAATGATTCGCTCGATCTCTCCGATTGCGCTCGCGCTCGCGCTCGCGATTCCTGGCGTTGCCCTGGCCCAGCAGCAACCAGGCGGCGCCGCGCCCGCCGCGGGCGGAGGCGGTCAGGTCGTCGTCGCCCCTGCGGCCCCCATTTACGGCGGAGCCGTCGCGCCTCCACCTCCCGGCGGTGTGCTCGGCGGCGGCAACGCGACCGGCTCGTCGTCGCGGCCCATCACCGGCACCGAGCGCGACGGGTTCGATCTGGGCCCGAAGAGCGGCGGCTCCGGCACCATGCACGGCGACGACCGCGGTCCGGTCTTCGGCGGCGGCTCGAGCATCGGCATCTCGGACGGCACCGCGATCGTGAACGCCGACGTGCACCAGGTTCGGAAGGGCGACACGCTCTGGCGGATCTGCGACTCGTATTTCCGGAACCCGTACCAGTGGCCGCGGATTTGGTCATATAACCCGCAGATCCAGAACCCGCACTGGATCTACCCGGGCGATCAAGTTCGCCTGAAGGGCGACGCGGTCATCCCGACGCCGTCCACACCCTCCCCGTCCACCGGCGGCAACCTCGTCGAGCGCCGCCGCAAATTCCCGATGGAGACGATCTTCCTCCGGGACAACGGCTTCATCGACGACGACGATCCCATCAACTGGGGAGAGATCACCGGCGCGCGCGAGGACAAGATGTTCCTCACCGACTTCGACGAAGTCTACGTTCGCATCGGCCCCGACCACGACGTGAAGATCGGCCAGGAGCTCACGATCTTCCGTCCGATCAAGAACGTCCACAACGGCAAGATGATCCAAATCCAGGGCACCGTGAAGGTGGACCAGTGGAACGCGAAGGATCGCGTCGCGCGCGCGCAGGTGACCGAGTCGCTCGACGCCATCGAGCGCGGCGCGCGCGTCGGGCCCATCCTGCGAAGGTTCGAGGTCGTGCCGCCGGTGCGCAACGAGGTAGAGCTGCGCGGCGAGATCCTCGCGAGCATCGTGCCGCATCCGTTCTATGGGCAACAGCAGGTCGTCTTCATCGACAAGGGCGAGGCGTCGGGCATCAAGCCGGGCAACCGCCTCTTCGTCGTGCGGCGCGGCGACTCGTGGCACAAGAGCATGGCCACGCCGCGCGCCGCGACGCGCATCGCGCTCGAGAGCGACAGCCCCGCCGACACCGAGCGCATCCCGCGCCGCGACGACTCGCAGTACCCCGAAGAGGTCGTCGGCGAGCTCCGCGTCCTCGCTGTTAAGAAGGGCAGCTCCACCTGCTACCTCACCGGCGCCTCGCGCGAGATCGAGGTCGGCGACTCGGTCGTGGCCCGCAAGGGGTACTGAACGCGTTCGCGTTCGCGTTTCGCGATCGCGCACCTCGTGGCGTAACCGCGCGGTCACGCCGATCCGATGACGCGCGTTCACGCGGCAGGAGCAACTGCCCGTAACCGTTCATACCTACAATTCGGAACGCCTCTTGATGAAAGCCTCCCCGAGGCCCGTCCAATTCGACGACGGCTTTCTTCGGAGGATTTCCAAAAATGCATACTTCAGTGCTCGTGCTCGCGGGTCTCGCGTGCGTGGTCGGTTGCTCCAGCTCGTCCCACGATCCGTTCGGACCGACGCCCGATTTCCTGGCGGTCCAGGCGCGCTTCGCGGCCCCGAGCGGCACCTTCGCTCCCGGCAGTGAGTCTCAGGTCTTGACTGGCCTCTCTCAGCAGCGCGCGCAGCAAGGTGGCGGCTTCGGGATCGGTGGCGCGTCGTCGACCAGCACCTCTGGCAGCGGAGGGACGACCGCGAAGAGCCTGCGCTTCCTCGACGTGAACGGGGGGACGTCGTTCTGCCCCGCGCTCCAGAGCGGCGCGGAGTCCGGCTCGTGCGCGTGCCCCAACGGCGGCTCGCTCGCCTACGATCTCAGCGGCATGCAGGCGATGAGGAACTACCACGGCGGCTCCGTCGACGTGACGCTCAAGGTCCGTGCGGAGGCGTGCACGGTGAACGACGCGTCGATCGACGGTACCGAGTTCGCGAAGATCAAATCGATCGGCACGCCGAGCCAGGCCGATCTCTTGATGCTCTTCGACCTTCACATGACGGCGACGGTGAAGGGCGAGCACGAGCGCATCGACGCCGACTTCGAGTACCTGAACGGAAAGTTCTGGTTCGCGGTCGGCGTGAACGACGGCACCGTGGTCGTCAGCTCGGACGCCGCGTGGGACGGCACTGCGAAGACCGGCACCATCACGGTGAAGGATCGCTTTGAGACGTGGACCTGCGCATTCACCGGCGGCAAGGGCACGTGCGCGAGCGACAAGGGAACCTCGCGCGACGTGACGTCGAGCTAGGAGCTCACCTCGCGTCGGGGCACGGCGCGCCGGCTCTAGACCACGTGTCGAAATCGGCGACGAGCTTGTCGTGAGGGACGGGCACCGGCGCGCGCCCCACGCCGGGATCCCAGCCCCAGAGGACGAGCGGATCGCTCGCGAGGTGCGTGCGCAGCGCCGCCATGTCCTTGTGGCCGTTGCGCGCCGAGTCCTTGAGCTGCTCGCAGAGCGCTCCCGCCGCGACGCCGACGAAGACCATCTTCATGTCGGGCGGGGGCATCTTCCAGCCCTTCGCCACACCCGGCGGCACGTGGCCGCCGTAGCTCGCCGGCAGATTTCCCGGTCCGTGGCAGGTGGCGCAGGCTTCGCCGACTCGTCCTTCACCGCTCGGGCCGCGCTGCACGTTCTGGAGGTGCGGCCGACCGTCGTCGCCTTGGAGAGGCGCGTCGCCGGAGGGGTGGCAGTTCTGGCAACGCGGGTGCTGGAGCACGGCGCGCACGGTCTCGAACGCGGCGATCGCGGCCTCCCGCGAAGCCGGTGGGCCGGAAGGCGTCGCGGCGTCGCGCGGGCTGGCGCCGCACGACGGCAGGAGGACGAATGAGAGGAGCGCGAGGGGGAGGACGAGCGGAAGGACGAGGCGCATGGGATCGATTCTCACGCGATGCGCATCGGGAGCGAGCGCACGCGTTGTTTGGTGAGGGCGAAGACGGCGTTGGCGACGGCCGGCGCGACCGGAGCCGTCGCAGGCTCGCCGATCCCGCCCATTTTTGCCTTGCTGGGGATGATGTGGACCGCGACGCGCGGCATTTCGGACATACGCAGCGGCTTGTAGTCGTGGAAATTGCTCTCCAGGACGCGCCCCTTCTCGAGCGTGAGCTTGCCGTGGAGCGCCGCGGTGAGGCCGAACGCGACGGCCCCCTGGACCTGCGCCTCGACGGCGAGCGGGTTCACCGCCGTGCCGCAGTCGACGGCGCACGTCACGGTGTGGACGCGGATGATTCCCTTGTCGACCGAGACCTCGGCGACCTCCGCGATGATGCTGCCGAACGACTCGTGCACGGCGAGCCCGCGTGCGCGGCCGGACGGCGGAGCGGTACCCCATCCGGCCTTGTCGGCGGCGAGCTTGAGCGCGGCGCCGTGACGCGAGCTCTCGCCGAGGAGCGCGAGGCGGTACGCGAGCGGGTCCTTGCCCGCGAGGTTCGCGAGCTCGTCGATCATGGACTCCATCGCGAACGCCGTGTGCGTGTTGCCGACCGAGCGCCACCAGAGGACGGGGATCGCGGTCTTCGGCGAGTGGAGCGACACGCGCATCGCCGGCGTCTTCGCGAGGTACGGCGAGTCGGCGACTCCCTCGACCGAGGTGATGTCGACGCCGTTTTTGACCATGAACCCTTCGAACGGGGTTCCCGCCGCGATCGATTGGCCGACGATGACGTGGTCCCACGCGACCGGATCGCCGCTCGGACCGAGGGCCGCGCGCACGCGATGCACGAACGCGGGGCGGTAGTAGCCGCCGCGGATGTCGTCCTCGCGGGTCCATACCGTCTTGACGGGAACGCCGGCCGCCTTGGCGACCACGACCGCCTCCGACACGAAGTCGGACGCAGGCGTCGCGCGACGGCCGAAGCCTCCGCCGAGGAACGTCGTGTGGATCGAGACGTCCTGCGGCTTGATGCCGAGGATCCTCGCGGCCGCTCCTTGGTCCATCGTCTGGAACTGCGTGCCCGTCCAGATCTCGCATTTTCCGCCGTCGATCTTCACGGCGCAGTTGAGCGGCTCCATCGGAGCGTGCGCGAGGTAGGGGACGTCGTACTCGACCTCGAGCTTCGTCTTCGCGCCGGAGAGCGCGGGGTCGACCTGGCCCTTCTCGTGCGCGATGGCACCCGGCGCCTTCGCTTGCGCACGGAACTGCTCGATGAGCGCGGTCGTGTCGACGCCGCCGCCTTCGGGCTCCTGCCATCCGAGCTTGAGCGCGTCGCGGCCTTGTTTTGCCGCCCAGAAGTGCTTCGCGACGACCGCCACGCCATCGAGGGTGCGCACGACCTTCTCCACGCCGGGGACGGCGAGAGCTGCCTTGTCGTCGACCGTGAGGAGCTTGGCCCCGAACGCCGGCGGCCTCGCGACGACGGCGGTGCGGAGGCCCGCAAACTGGACGTCCATCCCGAAGACGGCCTTGCCGGTGATCTTCTCGGGGCTGTCGATGCGCCGGACCATCGTGCCGATGATCTTCCAGTCCTTGGGATCCTTGAGCTTCACCTTCGCGGGCTGCGGGAGCTTCATGGCGTCGTCGGCGACTTGGCCGTAGGTGAGCTTCTGCGCGCCGAGCGTGATGACGCCGTTCTTCGCGGTGAGCTTGTCGGGCGTCGTCTTCCAGCGCGCGGCGGCGGCGCGGAGGAGCATGTCCTTCGCGAGTGCGCCGACCGTGCGGTAGCGGTCGAACTCGCTGTGCGTGGTCGAGGAGCCGCCGGTCATCTGCATGCCCATGCGAGGGTTCGCGTAGACGGCCGCCGCGGGCGCGTGCTCGGAGCGCACCTTCGACCAGTCGCAGTCGAGCTCCTCGGCGATGAGCATCGCGAGGCCGGTCCAGATGCCCTGGCCCATCTCCGAGTGCGCGAGCAGCACGATGACGGAATCGTCGGTGCCGATGCGCAGGAACGCGTTGGCCGGCGGGAGCGCGGGCGGCGCGCCGGGGGCCGGACCGGCCGCGCGCGCGACTTTGGGTCCGACCGGGACGGCGAAGGCGATGGCGAGGCCGCCGCCCAGCTCGAACAATTCGCGGCGTGAAACGGTGCTCATCGCGCGCCTCGCTTCAGGCGTGACGCGAGGTGGATGGCCTCGCGCACGCGGCAGTAGGTGCCGCATCGGCAGACGTTGCCGGAGAGCGCCGCGTCGATGTCGGAGTCGTCGGGCTCGGGCTTGGCGTCGAGGAGCGCGACGGCCGACATGATCTGCCCGGATTGGCAGTAGCCGCACTGCACGACGTCGGCCTCGGTCCACGCGCGCTGGACGACGTGCGATCCGTCGGGCGAGAGCCCTTCGATCGTGGTCACGGCGCGATCGCCCACGGTCTTGACCGGCGTGACGCACGCGCGCACCGGCTTGCCGTCGAGGTGAACGGTGCACGCGCCGCACTGGGCGACGCCGCAGCCGTATTTGGTTCCCGGGAGGCCGAGCACGTCCCGCAGGACCCAGAGGAGGGGCATGTCTCCGTCCGCATCGACCTCGCGCACGGCGCCGTTCACCCGAAGTTTCATGGCCGCGATCCTGCGCCCGCTCACGCTGGGAGGCAATGGGCTCGGACCATTTTTCAGTCGTAACGCTCGCTGTGCACGAGCTCGCGCGGGAGACCCATGTCCTTGCGGAGCAGCTCGCGCACCGAGCTCACCATTCGCTCGAGCCCGCAGATGTACGCGTGCGGCGCCCCCTCGCCGCGCGCCGCCAGCTCCTCGTAGATCGCGCGAACGTGCGTCTGGACGTAGCCGTGCCGCCCCGCCCACGCAGAGCCCGGTTGCGATAATGTGTACTCTACACGAACGTTGGGGTGGCCCTTCGCGAGGTCGCGAAGCTCGTCCTGGTAGAGCATGTCGGCCTCGCGGCGCACGCCGAAGACGAGGCACATCGCGCGCGGATCGGCGCGGTGAACGGCGTCGTGGAGCATGCTGCGGAGCGGCGTCACGCCGGTGCCGGTCCCGATGAAGAGCGCCGGTGCCGTCGCCCCCTTGCCGCGCGTGAAGAAGCCCTGCGGGCCGATGATGCGCATCTTCGTGCCGATCGGGAGCTCGTGGAGGTAAGTCGATCCGGGCCCGCCCTCCACGTGCGTCACGGCGAGCTCGAGGCGCGGAGAGCCGTCGGGGCGCGACGCGATCGAGTAGGAGCGCCGGACCTCGCCGCTCGGAAGCGGCAAGATGAGACTGACCCACTGGCCGGCCTCGAACGCGAATGGCAGCCCGTCGTCCCGCTGGAAGGTGAGCTCACGCACCTGCGGCGTGAGCGGGCGGGCGGAGGAGAGGTGCGCGTCGAAGGTCGGCGGGAGAGGCATGGGGCTGGAGGGCGCTCAGGCGCGCAGCGCCTCGGGGCGGTACGCGTAGCTCGCCTTTACACGGGAGAGGGCGCGGAGCGAAAGCTCCATTCGGAGGAGCGCGTCGAGCGTCGCGTCGCGCGCGAGCTCCTTGGCGCGCGCCGCGTCGAGCACCTTGCGGATGGGCGCGGCGGCGTCCTCCGGGTGGAAGACGGCGCCGGGGAGCAGCGCGCACTGGATCGGCGACCCGCCGGCGACGACGCGACCGTCGAACGGCGCGCTGGCGGCGGCGAGCGCGTCCCGGGTGCCGGGCTCGACGTCGTCGACGAAGAGCACGACGCCGCTCAGGAGGCATCGCAGCGCGATCGCGTCGTCCTCGCGCTCCTCGACGACGAAGAGCCCTCGGTGTGCGCGCGCGAGGGCGGGCACCCAGGCGCCGGCCCCCGGAACCGCCGCCGCGAGGTGCGCGAGGCCGCCGCTCGTCGTCGCAAAGTCCCAGAACGCGCGGCTCCTCGCCTCGAACCAGGGATCCTCGGGCCCGAACGCGCCGGTGCGCGACTGGAACGCGCCGCGGGCCTCCGACACCCGCGCGGCGAAGGAGGCGCCGCCGAGCTCGGCGACGATCGCGCTGTACGCCTCGAGCGGACCCATTTGCCCGATTGGTGTAACCTGACACGTCAGGATGCCCAACCGGATCTTTTTCCCGCAAGAGGCGCTCGACCAGTGGATGCTCGACTCCACCATCGACGTGAAGGGCTCGGAGCTCACCATCGTCGCCGAGGGCCGTCGCTACAAGATCGCCGACGCGGTGCGCGTGATCCGTGAGGTCAGCGGTACGATCGACGCGAACGAGCTCGTCGGCAAGGTGAAGTCGAAGCCCTACCTGCTCGAGCTCGGCGCCGAGCTGCTCGAAGGCTCGATGATCATGGGCGACAACGCCTACGATGTCGTCCAGGGGTGGACGGGGGTGCCCGTCGGTTCGTTCCTCGAGCACGTCTCCTCACCGGATCGCGCGAAGGCACGCTCGCAGAGCCACGCGCAGGCCGAGATCGGCAAATTTTCCCCGGAAGAGCCGAAGACGGAAGAGCAGCTGCTCGCGCGTTTCTTGATGAAGAACCTGTAAATCACGGGGCGCTCCGCGGCGCGCTATACTGCGCACGTGAACGTCTACGTCGCGGACGCGCTCTTCTTGGCGGCCTCGCTCGTCTACCTGGCGGCGACGTTCCTGTTCTTGCGCGTCCTGCTCGGCACCAACCGCGTGCCGGCGGGCTGGGGCGCGCGCCTCATCGCGGTCGGCGCGGCGCTCCAAGGCGTGCACGTGATCGTGTGGTCGCTCGTCCTGCACGCGTGCCCGGTGAAGGGCATTCATTTTCCGATGAGCGTCTTCGCCGTCATCATGTGCGTGGCGTACCTCGCGATGCGCGTGCGTTACCGCATCGACGTCGTCGGCGCCTTCGTCGCGCCGCTCGCGCTCACGAGCCTGCTCGCGTCGCGGTTCGTCGGCGGCGGCACGCAGATGGTCGACCAGGCGCCGCGTCTCAAGAGCGCGCTCCTCCCGGTCCACGTGACCGCGAACCTCCTCGGCATCGCGCTCTTCAGCTTGGCGTTCGGGGCGGCGACGCTCTACCTCGTGCAGGAGCGTCTCTTGAAGGAGAAGCGCATCGAGGGGCTCTTCCAGCGTCTACCACCGCTCGATGCCCTCGATCGCGCCGAGCATCGGTTCCTCCTCGCGGGCTTTCCGCTCCTCACGATCGGCATCCTCATCGGCACGCTCTGGGCGCGGCAGGTAGAGATGGGCGGCACCGCCGACATCCTTCGGGCGGCCTTCGGGTACCTGACCTGGCTGCTCATCGCCGGTGTGCTCCTCTTGCGGGCCGCGGCGGGCTGGCGAGGTCGTCGCGCCGCGTACGGCACGATCGCCGGCTTCGGCTTCGCGATGCTCGTGCTCCTCTTGTATCTGCTCCGCGACGCCGGCCCGGCGGCGCACGTGGCGGGCCTGCCGTGATCGTCGTCGTCGGCCTGTCACACAAGACGGCCCCCGTCGAAGTGCGCGAGAAGCTCTCCGTCGGCGCCGACGTCCTCCCGGAGGTCCTCGCGCGCCTCTCCAAGCGGCGCGAGCTCAAAGAGGTGATGTTCCTCTCGACGTGCAACCGCGTCGAGGTGCTCGCGGACGGCGAGGCCATCGAGCCTGCCCTCCGCGCGATCCGCGAAGGCCTTGCCGAGCTCGTCGGTGGCCGCAGCGACGATCTCACCGATTGCCTCTACGACAAATCGGGCGACGACGCGGTTCGACACATCTTCCGCGTCGCATCGAGCCTCGACTCGATGGTGCTCGGCGAGCCGCAGATCCTCGGCCAGGTGAAGGACGCCTACGACGCGGCGGTCGCCGCTGGCACCCTGCGCAACGTCCTCGGCCGCTGCGTGCACCGCGCGTTCACGGTGGCCAAGCGCGTACGCACGGAGACCGCGCTCGGCGCGGGGACCGTGAGCATCTCCAGCGTCGCGGTGGACCTCGCGCGAAAGATCTTCGGCGATCTGTCGAACCACACCGTTCTCCTCGTCGGCGCCGGCGAGATGGCGGAGGCCGCCGCCAGGAGCCTCGGCAAGGGCGGGCGCTCGATCCGGGTGTGCAATCGAAGCGTGGAGCGCGCGGCGCAGCTCGCGGCGCAGTTCGGCGGCAGCGCGGCGCCGCTCGAGCAGCTGGAGGAGGAGCTGACGCTCTCCGACGTCGTCGTCACCAGCACCAGTAGCCGCTCCTTCGTCGTGACGCGCGAGATGGTCAAGCGAGTGATGAAGGCGCGCAGAGGGCGCACCCTATTTTTCATCGACATCGCGGTGCCGCGCAACGTCGACCCCGAGATCCACACGAAGATCGACAATTGCTATGTCTACAACGTCGACGATCTCGAGCACGAGGTCGCTCACGGCTTGAAGGCGCGTCAGAACGAGGTCGCTGCGGCGGAGAAGATCGTCGGCGAGGAGCTGAGCGAGTTCGAGACCTGGGCGCGCGGGCTCGACGTGGCGCCCACCATCGTCTCGCTCCGCGCGAAGACGAAGGGGGTCCTGGCCGCGGAGCTGGAGCGGAGCCTCTCGGGCCGCCTCAAGCACCTCACGGAAGGCGACCGTGCCGCGCTTCAACAGATGATGGACAGCGCGGTGAACAAGCTCCTCCACGCGCCGACGACGCGCCTCAAGGTCGCGGCGTCGGGAGAGGACGGCGCCGATCTCGTTCGCGCCGTCGTGCACCTGTTCGACTTGCCCGAGGCGCCGCCGCCCGAGCCCGACAAGCGTGAACACGAGGCGCTGCAAGCGTCGGCCGCGGCGCACCCCGACGACGACGACAGGCTGCACTGATCCTCTTCTAAGGGCCGCGGCTCGATCAAAAATTGATCGCGGCGCCCGCTTGCCGGTACGCCGCGGTTCTCTGATCGTGATCGGCCGTCGCATAGAGCGGGATCCCGATCGCGAGGGCGAGGATCCCCACGACGAGCCCGATGGCGGCAGCCTTCTGCTCGACGTGCGGCGGGCATCCCTCGCCGCGCAGATCGGGCCGGCACAGGTCCATCGCGAGGAACACGATGCCGCTGACCGTGGTGAGCGCCGCGCCGCCGATCGTGAGGCCGAGGCCTATCGTGGCGGTGGGCGCGGTGGTTTCTGCGCGCGCGTCTCTGGCGAGCGCAAATAGCAAAACGACGAGACCCCAACTGCTGATCTGTCTCATCTCCAAGTGTACCTCGCGGCGTCGCGCCGTGCGTCGCGCGTCGCGTCGCTGCGTCACGGACCGCCTCGAAGCCGGCCGCGGGGGTGGGCGCGCGGAGGATGAGGTAGACTCCTTCCCATGTCTCGCCTCGTGTACGCCACGCGTCGCAGCGCGCTCGCGCTCGCGCAGTGCCGCGCATTCATCGCGAGGGTGCGCGCGCTCCATCCCGAGCTCGAGCTCGTCGAAGAGCAAATCGTGACGACCGGCGACAAGATCCAGGATCGCCCGCTGTCGGAGGTGGGCGGCAAGGGGCTCTTCGTGAAGGAGATCGAAGAGGCCTTGCTCGACGGCCGCGCGCAGCTCGCGGTGCACTCGGTCAAGGACGTGCCGGGCTTCCTGCCCGACGGGCTCGCGATCGTGTGCGTGCCGCTCCGCGAGGACCCGCGCGACGTCCTGGTCTCGCCGAAGTATGGGACGCTCGCAGCGCTTCCGCGTGGGGCCAAGCTCGGGACGAGCAGCCTTCGCCGTCAGGTGTCGATTCGCGCGGTGCGGCCCGATCTCGACATCGTTCCGACGCGCGGGAACGTGGATACGCGCCTCCGCAAAGTGGACGCCGGGGAGTACGACGCCATCCTACTCGCCCGAGCAGGTCTCGTTCGGCTCGGCCTTGAAGGGCGGGCCACGGAAGTGCTCGAGCCCGAGGTCTCGTTGCCCGCGATCGGTCAGGGGGCGCTCGGGATCGAGTGTCGGACCGACGACGCCGCGACGCGGGCGATCTTGGCGCCGCTGCACGATCCGACCTCCGCCACGTGCGTCGCCGCCGAGCGAGGTGTGATGGTCGCCTTGGAAGGGGACTGCAAGACGCCGATCGGGGCGTTCGGCGAGCGGATCGCGGGGGAAAAGCTCCGCCTGCGCGCGTTCTTTTCGCGCCCGGACGGGAGCGAGATGCGACGGGCCGAGCGGAGCGTGGCGTGGCCGTCGGAGGCCGACGCGACCGCCCTGGGCCTCGAGCTCGGTCGCGAGCTGGCGAAGAATCGT
The DNA here is from genome assembly GCA_038231275.1 of Polyangiales bacterium. Lineage (GTDB taxonomy): Bacteria > Myxococcota_A > Polyangia > Polyangiales > Polyangiaceae > JANYHK01. The sequence continues at coordinate 57,141 of JBBRLQ010000015.1, read as the reverse complement.
TAGCTGGCGAACGAATTTTCGACGATCCGGCCGAATTCCCGCGAAAGCGAGAATCCCCCGCGCGTCTCAGGCGTTGCGTGGCGGCGTTCCATGACTATGCTGCGCGCCTCTCGATCCATGTCCCCCGCGCGCCGCCTCCTCCTCGCCCTCGTAGCGCTCGCCCCCGCGATCGCGATCCTGGCGATCGCGCCCGCCGCGTGGGCCAAGACCGCGCGCCCCATCGCCGAGCCGTCCCGTCTCGAGGTCCCTGGCCACCCGGACGCGTACTACTACCGTCCGCGCGGCCGCGGCCTCCGTCCCGTCGTGATGTACCTCCACGGCCGCGGCGGCAACCCGAGCGAGGACTGCCGCAAGTGGGCGCGCGTCGGTACGCAGTTCGGCTGGGTCGTCTGCCCGCAAGGCCCCGAGGACCGCGGCGGCGGCGCGCGCAGCTGGCTGAACAGCGTCGAGTCCGGCAAAGAGATCATGGACGCCACGCTCCACGCGCTCCGCGAGGAGTTCGGCCACCGCGTCCAGACGCGCCACAACATCCTCATCGGCTTCAGCGAGGGGGCGTTCGTCGCGATGCAGGTCGGCCTCCGCGATCCGTCCAAGTGGGACCGCTGGCTCATCCTCGCCGCCAACGATCAGTACTGGTTCGGCGACACCGAGGCGATCCTGAAGGAGGAGCGCCGCAAGTTCCGTCGCGTGTACCTCCTGACCGGCGAGAACGACGAGGTCGCCGAGAACACCGAGAAGGTCGGCGAGATGCTGAAGAAGGCGAAAATCCCCACGCGCGTGAAGATCGTGCCGGGCCTCGGCCACGAGATCCCCGCCGATCGCATGATCACCACGTACCGAAGGCCGCTCCTCTGGCTCTCGCGCTGAGGCCTGGGATGCGCCTCGTCCCTGCACCGCTTCGCGCGTCGTCTACGGCGACCTTTCCCGACAAGCCGCGCCTCGAGATCGCGCGCGATCTCGCCGCGCGCTTTCCTCAAGCTCGCCTCCGCGAGACCGCCGTCGTGCGCGCCGCGGATTTGGACGCGCGCGCCGATCCCCGCGGCGAGACGCGTGTGTGGCTGGCCCTCGAGGCTCTCCAGGTGACCGGCAGCTTCAAGGTGCGCGGGGCGCTCATGGCGATCGATCGCGTCCGCGGCAAGAACGCGCGCGCCATCACCGCGAGCGCCGGCAACCACGGCGCAGGCGTCGCGTACGCCGCGCAGATGCTCGGTGTGTCCGCGGTCGTCGTCGTCCCGTCCAGCTCGCCGCAGGCCAAGCGCGAGAAGATCGCCGCGTGGGGGGCGACGATCATCGTCGGCGACTCGCCGCACTTCGACGACGCGGAGGCGCTCGCTCGAGAGCTCGCCGAGCGCGAGGACGGCATCTTCGTCTCCGCGTACGACGATCTCGACGTGGTCGCAGGCAACGGCGCGAGCCTCGGGTACGAGATCGCGCGCGGGATGGGCGGTGTCCCCGACGTCACACTCGCGCCTATCGGAGGCGGCGGTCTTTGCACCGGCCTGGCCGTGGCCATGGCCGACGAGGCCGGTGAGGCCCTCGCGAAGGCGCGCAGGGTGTGGGGCGTGCAGAGCGAGGCGTCGCCGGCTGCGGCGCGTTCGCTCGAGACGGGCCGCGCGCTCGTGCGCCTGACGGAGGACACGCCCACCCTCGCCGAGGGTCTCGAAGGCGGCATCGCCGTGGACGCCTTCGAGCGCGCGCGGTCGGCCATCGCGGGCGTCGTCGTCGTCACGGAAGCCGAGATCGCGACCGCGATGGCCTATGCGCACCGCGACCTCGGCCTGGTCCTCGAAGGAAGCGCCGCGGTTGGGCTCGTGCCGGTCCTCCAAGGCCTGCCCGACCCCCTGCGCGGGGGGGACGTGGTCGTGGTGCTCACGGGCCGCAACGTCGATCCCGACCGAATGGCTCGGGTGCTCGCGCTCGCCGGCGGCGTTTCGTGATACGCGTCACCCGGAAATGCAGGGTTCTCCTCTCGTCGTAGGCATCGCCGGTGGGTCTGGGTCGGGCAAGAGCACGATCGCCACGTCGATCCTCGCCGCGCTGCCGACCGGCTCCGTCTTGCTCGAGCAGGATCACTACTATCGGTCGATGTCGCACCTTTCGTTCGAGGAGCGCGGCAAGGTCAACTACGACCATCCCGACTCTGTCGAGCTCGATCTCTTCTGCAGTCACCTCGACGAGCTGCGGGGCGGCCGTCCGGTCGAACGCCCCACCTACGATTTCGCAAGCCACTCGCGGGCACCGCAGGGGGTCCTGATCGCCCCGGCGCCGGTCATCGTCGTCGAGGGCATCCTGGTCCTGGCCGACGAGCGCCTCCGGTCACGCTTCGACGTGAAGGTGTTCGTCGACACGGACGCCGACATCCGCCTGATGCGCCGGATCCGGCGCGATCTGGAGCACCGAGGTCGCACCTTCGCGCAGGTGCGGAAGCAGTACTACGAGAGCGTTCGACCGATGCACCTCGCGTTCGTCGAGCCGAGCAAGCGCTTTGCCGATATCATCGTGCCTGAGGGGGGCCAAAATCGCGTTGCCCTCGACCTCATCTTGAGCCACCTTCGCACCCGCGTCTGAAGCGAGGAGACCCTTTGGTTGCCAATGCATCCGCCGCCAGCTTCCCGCTGAAGAAAGCGGCGGACGTGCTACTCGCGACCGGCGTGCTGAAAAAAGATCAGCACGAGGCGGTCATCAAGCAGGTCCAGCGCGGCAAGACGCGCGCGGAGGAGGTCATCCTCGAGCTCGGCCTGCTCAGCGAGGGCGATCTGCTGAAAGCCCTCGCGAGCCACTACAAGACGCGTTTCATCACGACCGAGCGGCTCGCGAAGGCAGAGATCCCGAAGACGACGCTCGACCTCATCCCGCGCAAGGTCGCCGAGAGCTTCGCGCTCTTCCCCGTGCTGTTCGACGCCGACGCCAACACGCTGAGCGTCGCGACCGCGGATCCCGACAACCTCGAGACGATGCACGAGGTCGCGCTCGTCTCCGGCGCGCGGGAGGTTCGGGCGATCCTCGTACGACCTGCCGCCGTGAAGGCCGGGCTCGCGAAGCATTACAACGGGGAGCAGAACGCGTTCTCGCGCCTCGATCCGCAGGTGCAGAACGCCATGCGCCAGCTCGGCGACGGCGGGCAGTTCTCCGTGCGCGAGCGGATGATCACCGAGGGCGAGATCAAGCAAGCTCCGCCCGCACCCAAGCCCGCCGCGCTGCCTCCTCCTCCTCCGGTGCCCGTCTCGGTCCTCAAGCCGCCGTCGGTGCCGCCGCCGCCGTCGGTGCCGTCGAGCCCGCCCGCCGGAACGTTCGCGAGCGAGGCCGTCCTCGAGATGCTGAACGTCTTCGTCAGCCTCATCGAGAACGGACGAAACGATCTGCGCGGCCACTCGGCGCTCGTCGCGCGTCTGGTTCGTCGCCTCGCCGAGCGCGTGAACCTCCCGCGCGACACGACGATCGCGTGCTGCGCTGCCGCGTTCGTGCACGACCTCGGCAAGATGGGGCAGTACCACCTCACGAGCCTCAACGCGTCGGAGTACGACGGCCACAAGCTCGCCGCGCAGAAGGCGTGCGACACGCCTGTGCGCCTCCTCGAAGCGGTGCGCTTGCCGTCCGACACGCTCAACGCCGTCATGCACATGTACGAGCGCTACGACGGCGGCGGCTTTCCCGACGCGCTGGCGGGCAAGGAGATCCCGATCTCCGCGCGCATCCTCGCGATCGTCGACACGTACGCCGATCTCACGCAGAACTCGCGCAACCCGTACCGGAAGACGCTCTCGCCTGCCGAAGCGCTCGAGGTCATGGACGGCTTCCGCGACGGCATCTTCGATCCGCACCTGCTCGATCTGTTCCGCACGATGCTCATGGGCGAGGACGTGCGCGCCAAGCTGCTCTCGAACCGCGCCATCGCGCTCATCATCGACCCCGATCCCGAAGAGACCACGGTGCTCGAGCTCCGCATGATCGAGCAGGGGTTCGAGGTGAAGATCGCGCGCACGCCCGCCGAGGCGATCAAGATCCTCGCGGTGGGCGAGGTCGATCTCGTGGTGAGCGAAGTCGACCTGCCGCAAGGGGACGGCCTCACGCTCCTCGCCGAAGCGCGCAAGCAGCCGTGGGGCAAAGATCTCCCGTGGGTCATGCACACGCGAAAGCAGGGGCGCAACGAAGCGCAGCGCGCGTTCGACATGGGCGTGCTCGACTATGCGTCGAAGCTGTCGCCGACCGACGTCCTCGTCGCGAAGCTGAAGGCGCTCCTCGCGCAGCGTCAAACGACGCGTGGCCAGCGCGGCGTTTCCGGGAGCCTTCGTGAGATGGGCCTCGCCGACATGGTCCAAGTGCTCCTCCACGCGCGAAAGACCGGCTCGCTGAAGCTGCGCAGCAGCGGCGACGCGGGCGAGGTCCACTTCGACGACGGCGCGGTCGTCAACGCGCACTGGGCCGAGACGACCGGCAGCGACGCGTTCTACGCGATGCTCAAGCTGAAGGAAGGCGACTTCGGCTTCGATCCCACGTTCGTGCCGACCACGCGCGTCATCACGGAGTCGAGCGAAGCGCTCCTCCTCGAAGGGATGCGACGGCTCGACGAAGACATCGCCTAGGATGCGGGTCGCCTTCGCCCTCCTGACGCTCCTCGCAGGCGTGGGCGTTCTCGTGGCCGAGCGCCGCGGATCGCAGGATGGCAAGTGGCTCTGCAAGCCGCTCGCGGCGGCCGGGTTCGTCGGCGTGGCGCTCGCCTGCGGGGCGCTCCGCACCACGTACGGGAGCTTGGTCCTGGTCGCGCTCCTCTTTTCGGCGGCGGGCGACGTCGCGCTGGTACGAACGGGGACCGGCTGGCCCTTCCGCATCGGGATGATGGCCTTCCTCTGCGCGCACGTCGCATTCATCTCCGCGTTCGTGTCGCGCGCGGTCCCGACCCCCGACGCCATGCTCCGCGTGATGATCGGGCTCGGCCTCTGCTTCGCCCTCGCCGCCCCGCTCGTGCGCCGCGCTCCGTCCCGCCTGCGCGTCGCGGTCGCACTCTATGCCTTCGCCGTCTCGTCGATGGCGTGCGCCGCGTTCGTGAGCGGCTCCCGAGCCATCGCCCTCGCCGGCGCGCTCTTCCTCGCGTCCGACGTCTTCGTCGCCCTTCACCGCTTCACGACACCGCGGTTCTCGTGGAAGGTACTGGCGGTCCCGCTCTATTACGGCGCCCAGCTCGTGTTCGCCCGGAGCGTGGAGTAGGCGCACTTCGCAGGGCGGCGCGGCTAAGGGGGGGCAACAGGCAGGGAAGTCGCCTGCGTATGGGCGACAGTCGTGATTGCCGCCTCCGGCGTCGTCCTGGCACTCCAGGTAGAGAAAACCTCGGCAGACCGCAGGCCGTCCTTGCGGCACCGAACGCGATTGCCGACGAGTTGCGTCCCATCCGCAGATGATCGCCGGCTACTACGCGGCGGAGGACATGAGCGCCGCCGAGAAGAAGCCGCCGTTCATGACGGCATGGTCGCCGCGCTGATCGTCACGGGTCTACGTTCCCGTGGTCGGTCTCTTACTTCGTCGGTCGAAGGTGGGCGGCGACGAAGACGGCGGCGTCGGCTTTCGTGACCTTGCCGCTGGCGACGCCTAGCGTCAGGTCCACGAGCTCGTCCTCGCTGCAGTCCAGCTCGAGGTCGTTGAGGAAGAGAAACATGAACATCGCGGCCGCGGCGACGCGCTTGTTGCCGTCCAAGAAGGCGTGGTTCTGCGCCACGTGGAACAGGTACGCGGCGGCCATCTCCGGCAGGGTGCCATGCAGGTACTTCGCACCGAACGAGGCCGCGGGCATCGCCGTCGCGGACTCGAGAAGGCCGAGATCACGCACGCCCGCGGTCCCACCGTAGCGTGCGACTTGGTCCGCGTGTAGCGCGAGAATCTCCTCCAGCCCCAGGAAGCGGATCTTCACTTCGCCAGGCGGCCGAAGGCGCCAGCGAACTTGGCGTGCATGCGTTCCTCGCCTTGCCTGAATTTGTCCGTCTCGCGCTTGCTTCGAACCGGCGAGATCACGATGACGCGTCCGTTCGTGGACACCTCGACCTCTTCGTCGGGATCGAGGTGCGCCGCTTCGAGGAGTTGCTTGTCGAGCACCAGCGCGACGCTGTTTCCCGTGCGCGTGAGGTTCTTGATCATCGTACGTACAGGCTAGGATAGCCGTACGTATAGTCAAGGCGCGGGCAGTCGACCGTGCTCCTAGGCCTGCGTCTGCGGCGCGATCGAGCCTGGCTTGTCGAAGTGCGCGAGCGCGTCGTAGGCGGCGTACTTGAAGGCCTCCGAGAGGGTCGGGTAGTTGAAGACCATCTCGATGAACGTCTCCACCGTGCCGCCGAGCGTAATGACGCTCTGGCCGATGTGCACCAGCTCCGACGCGCGATCGCCGATGCAGTGGCACCCGATCAGCTTGCGCGTGGCGCGCTCGAAGACGAGCTTGATCGCGCCGTCCTTGTCGCCCACGATCTTGCCGCGCGCGTTGTCGCGGTAGAACGCGCGGCCGACGACGTAGTCGATCTTCTTCTCGCGCGCCTCTTCTTCGGAGAGGCCGACGCAGCTCACCTCGGGGATCGTGTAGACGCCGTAGGGGATGAGGTGGCTGACGACGCGCTTGTAGGTGAAGCCGAACGCGTGGCACACAGCGACGCGCGCCTGCTCCATCGACGTCGATGCCAGCGCGGGGAATCCGATCACGTCGCCCGCCGCGTACACGTTGGCGACGGCCGTGCGGTAGTCGCCGTCGACGGTGACGTAGCCGCGCTTGTCGCGGACGACGCCGACGCCCTCGAGGTTCAGCTCCTCGGTGCGACCGCTGCGGCCCGACGCGCACAGGAGCTTCTCGCACGCGAGCTCGCCGCCGCTCGCCAGCGTGCACACGATGCCGCGCTCGGGGACGCGCGCGACCGTCTTGATCTGCTCGCCGAGACGGACGTCGACGCCGAGCGTCGCGAGCGCGCTTCGGAGGCGCTCGCCCATCTCCAGGTCGAGGAACGGGAGGAGGCGCGTTCGGCCTTCGAGCAGCGTCACCTTCACGTGCATCGCGGCGAACATCGACGCGTACTCGCAGCCGATGACGCCGCCGCCGATGATGATCATCGTCTTGGGCAGGCGATCGAGGAGCAGAATCGTGTCGGAGTCGTCGATGTCCTCGTCTTCGAAGGGGATGTTCGAGGGCTGGAACGGCACGGAGCCCGTCGCGATGAGGAAGACCTCCGCCGTGATCCTCCGCGCGCCGCCTCCGCCTCCGCCGGTGAGCTCCACGGTGTGCGCGTCGACGAAGCGCGCGACGCCGCGGAGCTGGTCGACGTTGTGGCGCTCGAGGTTCCACTTCATGCGCGCGACCTCGAGGTCGCGGACCGCGTCCTTGCGCGAGAGGAGCTTGGGGACGGCCAGCTCGGCGTTCATATCGAGCGTGAGCCCATAGAGCTCGCGGTTGCGGTAGCCCGAGAGAAACAGCGCCGTCTCGCGCAGCGTCTTGCTCGGCAACGTGCCCGTGTGCACGGCGGCGCCGCCCGGTTGCTCGGCGCGCTCGACGATCGCGACCCTCTTGCCGAAGTAAGCGGCTTGTACCGCCCCTTTTTCGCCGGCCGGTCCTGCGCCGATGACGAGCAAGTCGTAGTCGTAGCCCACGCTACTTGCCCGTCTGCACGATCTCGATTTCCCAGTCCACCGTCGTGTCGGCACCGCCCCAAGGCGGGAACGTCAGCGCGCTGAACGCCTGCACCGCGCAGCGCCCGGTGGGCTTGGTGTCGTACGGCGCTTGGATCGTGGCCCCCTTCGAGCGGCCGTTGTGTCCGAGGTTCACCGAGATGCTCGTCTTGCCCCACGGCCCCGACGCCTTGCCATTCTCGTCCTTCGCCTCGCCGCAGTTCTCTTTTACCTGCCGCGCGGCGCGCCTCAGCACGATCTCGGTCTGCTCTTTGTCGTACGTGTCCGTCCGGTGCTGGCCGACGGGCGCGGACGTCGGCGGCGTGCCGGCGGGCGGGCCAGGTTGCCTCGTCTGCTTGTCGTCGTCGGACGCCCCCTCCCACTTCACCGCGCCGGTGCCGTCGTCCTTCGGCCCGTCGGTCTTCGGCGTGCTCGCCCCATCCTCCGCCGGCTTCCGCGGCCCGCAGGCGACCAGGAGCGGCAAAATCAGAATCCCCCCGAGCGAAATCCAAGTCCGCATGACGCGGATTTACCACGAAAAACGCGGGAAGTCAGAGAACCCGCGACCGGAAGGAGGGCGAGCGAGCCGCCATGGTGGTCGCCCGGCGGCGCGTCCCGGGTACCTTGAGCGGCGGAATGGGCGCGAGCGTGAGATTTCGAATCGACGATCTTTCAAGCGACAAGGTCCGTTCGCTCGTCGCGCGTCACCTCGAAGGCATGCACGCGACCTCGCCCCCATCGAGCGTTCATGCGTTCGACGTCGACGCGCTCCGGCAGCCCGGCGTGACGTTCTGGTCGGCGTGGCTCGGCGAGGAGGTCGTCTGCTGCGGCGCCCTCAAGCAGCTCGACGCCGACCGTGGAGAGCTGAAGTCGATGCGTGTCGCCGATGCCTTCCTCGGCCACGGCTACGGTCGCGCGATGCTCGACCACCTGATCGGCGAGGCGCGCGCGCGCGGAATGAAGAGCCTGTGGCTCGAGACCGGCTCGGCCGCGGCCTTCGCGCCGGCGCTCCGGCTCTACGAGAGCGCGGGTTTCGCGCGGTGTGGACCGTTCGACGGGTACGTCGAGGACACGTTCAGCATCTTCATGACCCGTACGCTCTAGCCCGGTGTACGACTCGTCGGATGCCGCGCGCGAGATGGGCTGCCGTTCTCGCAGCGTGTGTCTTGGCTGCCGTGCCCGCGTCGGCCGCGGAGCCGAGCCCTTCGCCGCCTCCCGCGCTCGTGCCTCCGGTGGCGATCGACACGGGGCGCGTGCCGTACCCGGAAGGCGCCGCCGGTGACGCGAGCGTCGTCGTCGAGTTGCTCGTCGACAAGGACGGGCACGTCGCGCGGGCTGTCATCGTCGAGGGTCGCGAGCCGTTCGCGTCGAGCGTCCTCGCGCGCGCGCCCTCGTTTCGATTCGAGCCCGCGCGTCGCGGCGACATCGCCGTGCAGGCGCGCATTCGCATGCTCGTCGAGTTTCACGAGCCGCCACGGACGCCCGCGCCGGAGACGAGTCCGCCCGCGCCGACGACGACCGCGAAGCCGGCCGCCGCGGACGCGGTCGAAGAGGTTCGCGTCGCGGGCCAGCGGCCGGACGTCGGCGGCACGCAGCTCGGGAGCGCGGAGGTCCGTCAGATGCCCGGCGCGTTCGGCGACGCCTTCCGCGCGATCGACGCGCTCCCCGGCGTGACGCCCATCGTGAGCGGCCTCCCCTACTACTTCATCCGCGGCGCGCCGCCCGGCAACACGGGCTACATGATCGACGGCATTCGCGTGCCGCTCCTGTTCCACTTCGGCGTGCTCCGCTCGGTGGTCCACCCGGGGCTCATCGATCACGTCGACTTCTATCCGGGCGCGTTCCCTGCGAGGTACGGCCGCTTCGCCGGCGGCATCATCGACGGGCACACCAAGCCGCCCGCCGACACCTTCCACGGCGAATGGGACGCGAGTCTCATCCACGCCGGCGCGCTCGTCGAAGCACCCTTCGGCGGCGGCAGAGGGCACGCCGCCGTCGCGGGCCGCTATGGCTATCCGGGCCTCCTCCTCACGCTCCTCGCGCCGAGAGTGTTCCTCCAGTACGGCGACTACCAGGCGCGCGCGTCGTGGCAGCTGAACGACAAAGACACGCTCGGCCTCTTCACGTTCGGCAGCTTCGACGCCGCGGGTTCCCGCGCCGCGGACGGCAGCCTCAAGGACGTCACGTCCACTCAATTTCATCGCGTCGATGTGCGGTGGGATCACGCGCTAGGAACGAGCGGGCACATTCGCACGGCGGTCACCGTGGGCTTCGATCAGACGAGCAACGGAAAAGACTTCGCCGTGCGCGACTACCTGACGGGCGTGCGCAACGAGATCGACGTTCGCCTCGCAGAGCACGTGCGACTCCGCGCCGGGGCGGACGTCCTCTTGGACAGCTTCACGCTCATCTCGAACGGCGGTGAGGTGGTGAACTATCCAGGACGCAAGGATCTCGCGATGGGCATCCGCGGCGACTTCGTCCTGAAGGCGTCGCCGTCCGTCGAGATCGTCCCCGGCGCGCGCGTCGACTATTTCGGCTCGAAGTCCGAGCTGGCGGGGACGTCGGCCGCCGTGCCGACGTTCGATCCACGCCTCGCGACAAGGGTCAAAGTGGCGCCGCGCGTCACGTGGCTCTCGGCGTTCGGCGTCACCCATCAGCCGCCGGCGTTCATCGTTCCGGTGCCGGGTCTGCAGCTCGGGCGCCTCGACAAGGGCACGCAGACCGCGCTGCAGCTGAGTCAGGGCGCCGAGATCGCGCTGCCGCTCGAGTTGACGTTCACGCCGACGCTCTTCCTCCACGACTATTTGAATCTGACCGATGCGACGGCGACGTGCGGCATCGACCACATCGACAACGCGAACGAGTGCCTCGATCAGCGCGTCCGCGGCCGAACGTTCGGGCTCGAGCTACTCCTCCGCCGCCCGCTCACCAAGCGACTCACCGGCTGGTTCGCGTACACGTTGTCGCGCTCGACGCGCGAAGCGCACCCCCTCGGCTCGGCCGATCAGCTCCAGACGGTCCTCAGCGAGTTCGATCGCACGCACGTCCTGAACGTCGTCGCCGCGTACGATCTCGGCGCGAACTGGAGGGTCGGCGGGCGTTTCGTCACCTACACCGGCCGCCCTTATTCGAACCGCATCCGCGACATTCCGGTACCGCCGTACAACACGGAGCGCTTGCCTGCGTTCGTCCGCGTCGACGCGCGCATCGAGAAGCGCTGGCTCACCAAGAGCGGCTACGTCGCGTTCGTCGCCGAGGGGCTCAACGTCACCGGGAGCCACGAAGTGCTCAACGTGACGTGCTCGCCCAACCCGACCTCCGCCCTCGCCTACGACCGGTGTGAGCCCGATACCGCGGGCAGCATTCCGGTCATCGTCCCGAGCATCGGCCTCGAGGGCGCGTTCTGATTCCGCGTCACAGGTCGACGATCTTGTAGTCCTTGATCTTGTAGAGCAGCGCCCGGTGGCTGATTTCCAAGATCTCCGCCGCCCGCGTGCGGTTGCCCTTCGTCTTGGTGAGCGCCCGGCGAATGAGGATCTCCTCGATCGCAGCGCTCGTCTTCTTGATGGATAGCTCCCCGGTCGCCAGCTGCACCTGCACCGGATCGAGCGCGTCGCGGATTCGCTCCGGCAGATCGCTCGACGCGAGCATCTCGCTGTCGGCCAAGACCATCGCGCGCTCGATCGTGTTCTCGAGCTCGCGCACGTTGCCCGGCCACGCGTACTCCATCAGCAGCTTGCGCGCTTCGCTCGAGAGGCCGCGGATCTGCGTGCCGAGCCGGACGTTGTTGCGCGTGATGAAATGATCGATGAGGAGGTGCACGTCCTCTTTGCGCGCGCGGAGCGGCGGGATCACGATCGGCAGGACGTTGATGCGGTAGAAGAGATCCTCGCGGAAACGGCCGGCCTTCGCCTCGGCGGCGAGATCGCGGTGCGTCGCGGCGATGATGCGGACGTCGACCTTGATGTCGCGCGAGTCGCCGATGCGCCGGATGTGCTCCTCTTGGAGGACGCGCAGGAGCTTCACCTGGAGGTTTAGCGGCAGCTCGCCGATCTCGTCGAGGAAGAGCGTGCCGCCGCTGGCCTCCTCGAAGAGGCCGCGCCGGTCGGAGCTGGCGTCGGTGAACGCGCCTTTCTTGTGGCCGAACAGCTCGCTCTCGAGGAGGTTCTCGGGGATGGCGCCGCAGTTGATGGCGACGAACGGCTGGTTCTTGCGCACGCCGCGCGAGTGAATCGCCTTGGCGACGAGCTCCTTGCCGACGCCGCTCTCGCCGCTGATGAGCACAGTGGTCTTGAAGTCGCTGATCTTGGTAATGGTCCGGAAGATCTCGACCATCTGCGGGCTCTTCGCCAGGATGTGCTCGAATTGCGTGTCCTTCTGAATCTGCTCCTTGAGCGCGCGGTTCTCGCGGCGGAGCGTCTCGCGCTCTTCGGCCTTCTTCAGCGCGAGGACGACCTCGTCGGGCTTGAAGGGCTTGCCGACGTAGTCGTACGCGCCGGCCTTCATCGCCTCGAGCGCGAGATCGATGTTGCCGTACGCGCTCATCACGATGACCGTCGCCGGGTACTGCTTCGCCTTCAGCGTCGCGAGGAGATCCATGCCGCCCATCTTGGGCATGCGCACGTCGGTGAGGATCACGTCGGGCCCGAACGAGTCGACGAGCGCCAGCGCGGACTCGCCGCTGTCCGCAACCTCGACCTCGTAGCCGTGCTTTCGGAGGAGCGTGCGGAGGACGATCCGGATGTTCTCTTCGTCGTCGACCACGAGCACGCGTCGCATGGGCCGCAACTATTGCATACCTGGACGCCCAGCACAAAAAGGGCCTGCGGCGCTTGGCCCCCACGCGGATGAAAAAAAGGTGCCCGGCGAAATCAAGGGAACGAGCGGAAGAGATCCTTCAGGTTGTTGGAGCTGGCAGCGCCGCGCAACGGAGTCAGCTTGAAGATGTCTTCGATCGTTCGCAGCGTCGAGCTGTGCGTGTACGCGATCGAGTTGGTGTAGCCCCCGCCCTTGCCGAACGGGCTCACGACGATCATTCCGATCGGCTTTTGCCCGCCTTCGTTCTCGTCGAAGGTGATGAAAATCGCGCCGCCGGCTTGGTACGCCGCGGAGGCTTGGATCATCGGGATCGTCTTGGAGAGCCAGGTGTCGCCCGCTTTGATCTGATCGCCGAAGAGGCACGAGATCTCTTGCCCGTGCATGTCATGGCAAAGGTCCGGCGTGATGTAATTGTAGGCGGCCACCTTGCCGGCGTGCAGATCCTTGGCGAGCTCGCCGAAGGGGCGCACGTGGCGGATGCAGTTGGCGGAGTTGGGATCGTTTCCGTCCGTCACGTCGTCGAAGTAGACCGCCGGGTTGTGGCGCGGAACGTAGCGGCTCAGGAAAGGAGTGCCGGTGAGCGGGCATTCCGTTCCGTCGATCGACTCTTGGTAGGAGCGCCAGTCGCGACCGGAACGAACGATCTGCGAGACCAGATGGTCCTTCGTGGCTTGGTGGTGGGTGCTGGGATCGCTGTCGTCCGTGATCCCGAGGTTGTCGCCGGCCTCGAGCCAGACGTAGTTGGGCAGGCTCGGGTGCATGCCCGGCGCGCCCTGGTAGTTCTGGGCGAACGCGGCTTGCGGAAGGAGGTGACCGTTGATGTACGGCGCCGACGAGCTGCCCTTGATGCTGGCCCAATCGTGGTTCTCCATCACGATGACGAAGACGGTCTTGATCTTGGCCGTCGTGCTCGCGGACTCCGCCGTGTCGGCGTTGTCGTCAGGCGCGGAGCTGCAGCCCGGTGCACACGCGATCGAGAGCCCGACGACGAGAGCGGAAAGAGCGACCTTCATGAGCGACGCGCGTACCGCGCGAGGCCGCCGCCACACAAGCCCGCACCGCGTCGCACCCTCAGAAGGGTGGCGGGATGTGTGCTGATGGAGGGCGGCGTGTGCGCGCGGAGAAACCGCGCTGACGAGGCTGCCGCACAAGGAGCGCCGGTGCGGCCGACGGAATCCGCTGACGTCGCCGCGTCGCGATCCACACGGCTCCTGCCGCGAGCTGCGCAGCGACGCCGCTGGCGATGGCGGCGACGAGGAGCACGCGCCACACGGGCGCGACGTGGCCGCCGAAAGCTCGAGAAGACACCACCGTTTCTCAGCACGTCCCCCAGGGGAAGCACGGCGCGGAGGCCCTTGAGCCCATGCACTTCGACGAGGCATGCGTCGAGCACTCCAAACCAGACCCCGAGCGCTACGGCGATGACCGCGGCCGAAGAGATCCACGCGAAGCTCGCTCCGCGCGTGCTCCGATGCGAAAGCGCCCCCCCGCTCGCGCGCACCATCCACGCGCCGGTCCCCGCGAGCAGCAGCGCTACCGCGAGCACGAGCGGGTTCCGCGCCCCCACCGCCTCGGCGAGGCCGACGCCGACCCACGGCAGAGTCGCCGAGGCGCCGAGGAGCGCCAGTAGCGTCGCGAGTCGGATGCCGATTGGCGCGCGCGTCCGCGGGAGGTTCAGCGCCGACGCCCGGTAGGGCCCGTCCGTCGCCATGACCACGTGGGCCGTCTCGGTGCGCCACGCCGCTCGCCCGCGCCGCTCGAGGAGTGCCCACGTCGCGAGCGCTACGAGAGCGAGCACGCACACACCACCCCAGGGCGCGAGCCACGCCCCCGCTACGATCGTCGCGGGGATCGCCGGATCGTGATGGGCGAGCACGAAGACCAGCACGTCGAGCATGCTCCTCTTGAACGCCCGAGCCGCCGAAACGTTGGCGTCCTGTCGCCGCGCGGATAAAACCGACCGATGCAGCTCGGGATCGATCGGCTGACCGCCGACCACGTGCGCGGGAAGCGCCTCGCACTCCTCGCGCACCCAGCCTCCGTCGATCGCTCCCTCCGTCACATCGGCGACGTGCTCGAAGGTCTCGGCGCGCGCCCCGTGATCATCTTCGGCCCCGAGCACGGCTATGGCGGCGAGGCGCAGGACATGATCGGCGTGGACGACGCGAGAGACGCGCGCGGCACGCCGGTGCGAAGCTTGTATGGTGCACACTTCGACGATCTCGTCCCGAAGGACGGCGATCTGCGCGGGATCGATCTCCTGGTCATCGATCTTCAGGACGTCGGCGCTCGGTACTACACGTTCGTGTGGACCGCGGTGCTCGTGGTGCGCGCGTGCGCCAAGCTCGGCGTGAAGGTGCTCGTCCTCGATCGGCCGAACCCGCTCGGCGGGGAAGAGATCGAGGGGCGGGTCCAGGAGCCGGGGTTTCTCTCGTTCGTCGGGCTCGAGGCGGTGCCGATTCGTCACGCGCTCACGCTCGGCGAGATCGTGGCGTGGCGCGCGGAGGTCGAGGGGCACGGCGCGCTCGTGCAGGTTCTCGCGGCGCGCGGCGTCGAGAGAGGTGCGCTGGCGACCGCGTGGGATCGCCCGATGGTGATGCCGTCGCCGAACATGCCGACGATCGACACCGCGCTCGTCTACCCCGGCGGCTGCCTCCTCGAAGGGACGAACCTCTCCGACGGACGAGGGACCACGCGGCCCTTCGAGATCACCGGCGCGCCGTGGCTCGACGGTGTGCGCCTCGCGCGGGATCTCGCGGAGCTCCGGTCGCACGTGCCGGGCGTCGTGGCGCGGCCGTTGACGTTTCGTCCCATGTTCCACAAGCACGCGGGGCAGATCTGCGGAGGCGTTCAGCTCCACGTCACCGACGCGCGCGCGTTTCGCCCCGTCGCCACGTACGTCGCGCTCCTCGCGCTCGCGCATCGGCAGGCGCCCGACGCCTTCCGCTTCCGGACTGAGCGCTACGAGTTCGTCGACGACATCCCGGCGCTCGATCTCCTCGCGGGCAGCGCGGCGGTGCGGACCATGATCCTCGCGGGCGAGGCGCCGGCGCGGATCGTCGACGCATCGTGCCCCGTGTCCGACCACGAGCGTGCGTGCGTGCTCGAGGCGCGTGAGGCCGCGGCCTCCAAGATGATCTGAGCGCGCGCGACGCGTCCGCACAGCTGCGCGATGAGACCCCTCACTGGACGGGAATCGATTTCGGGCCACGCCGGTTGCATCCCCGAACGAGGCGACGACGGTGAGACCCCTCGCGAAAGGAAAGGTACGGCGTCCACCTTGCGCATCGTGAAGCCCGACCCCAGATAGAAGACGTGACCTGGGCGGCGCCCCTCCTACGCCGCTGGGTCACGCGTTGAAGGCCACGCGGCCCAAACCCCACCCACCCCAACCGCGTGGCCCCGTGCCCAGGCTGCTCTGCGCTCCCCCTCATTGAGCGCAGGGCCGTCTGGGCACGTTTTTTTTGCCCGTACGTCGTGACGGACCGTCGCGCACGGCGCGCCCGGGCGCGCGCGCGACGGTCGAGGTATCCTCGATGCGTTGAGCTCCCCCAAGGACGACGACGACGGCGAGGCCCCTCGGAGCGCGGCGGAGACGCACGCGGCGCGGGCGTACACCGGCGAGTCGCATCCCTCGGGCGGTGAGGCGGCGCCGCGGAGGCACGACTCGGCCCCGCTCGCGCGCGGAGAGGCGCTCGGCCGCTACCTCGTCCTCGACCGCGTCGGCGTAGGAGGGATGGGGGCCGTCTACGCGGCGTTCGATCCGGAGCTGGACCGGCGCGTCGCACTGAAGCTCCTCCTCGAGGATCCTGGAGGACAAGAAGAGCCGGCGGCACGGCAACGGCGCCTGATTCGCGAGGCGCGGGCCATGGCGCGTCTCGCGCATCCCAACGTCATCGCGGTGCACGACGTCGGCACGTTCGGCGAGCGCGTCTTCATCGCGATGGAGTTCGTCGCGGGTCCGACGCTCGCGCATTGGCTTCGCGAAGAGCGATCGCAGGCGGAGGTCCTGAAGGTGTTCGCGCAGGCCGGACGCGGGCTCGCCGCCGCGCACGACGCGGGGCTCGTTCACCGTGATTTCAAGCCCGACAACGTGCTCGTCGGCGACGACGGGCGCGTTCGGGTCACCGATTTTGGCCTCGCGCGGGCGCCCGCAGAAGGGGACGGCGCGGCGGTCGACCCCGACAGCTTCGCCCGCGCGAAGACCGCGCCCGCGCACACCGTTGCCGATACGTCACCGCCTGTCGTGCGCACGCCAGGAGACGCGCCGCTCTCCAAGTCGCCACGGACGCCACGAACCGCGAGCGGTCCGCACACGCCGGCGACGCTCGACGCCGTCACGCGCCCCGGCTTCGTCGTCGGAACGCCGGAGTACATGGCGCCCGAGCAGTACACCGGACGGGCGACCGACGCGCGCACCGATCAGTTCAGCTTCTGCGTCGCGCTCTACGAGGCGCTCTACGGCGAGCGTCCGTTCGATGGCGAGACGCCGCGCGGGCTGGCGGCCTCGGTGGTCGGCGGGACCGTGCGAAAGGCGCCGAAGACGTCGCGCGTGCCGCCGTTCCTGCGCGAGGCGCTTCTTCGTGGCCTGTCGGCGAAGCCCGACGCGCGGTTCGCGACGATGGAGGATCTCCTGGAGGCGCTCGCCCGCGATCCTGCGGCGCGGAGGCGGAGGATGGTGGTGGGGGCGGCGCTCGTGATCGGGTTCGTCGCGCTCGTCGCGGCGGGCGCGCGCGGGCAGCAGAAGGGGCGCATGTGCCAGGGGGCCGAGGCGGCGCTGGTGGGGTCGTGGGACGACGCGCGCAAGGCGGAAGTCGACGCGGCGCTGCATTCGACCGGCGCGCCGTTCGCCGACGACGCCGCGCGTGCCGTACGTCGCGCGCTCGACGCGTACGCGGCGGAGTGGACGGCGGCGCGCACCGACGCGTGCGTGGCGACGCGCGTGCGCGGCGATCAATCCGATCAGGTCTTCACGCTGCGGACGCGCTGCCTCGACGACCGGCTCGAGCACCTGCGCGCGCTCTCCGACGTCCTCGCGCACGCCGATCGCGGCGCCACCGAGAACGCGGCGCGGGCCGTCACGGAGCTGCCGCCCATAAAGGCGTGCAGCGATACCACGGCGCTCACGGCGCGCGTCCCGCCGCCGAACGATCCCGCGACGCTCCAGGAGGTGAACGCGCTCCGCGTCGAGTTGGCGCGCGCGCAGGCGCTCGGCGACTCCGGCAAGGCGAAGGAGGCGCTCGCGTCCGTCAAGCCGCTCGTCGATCGCGCCACGCGCCTGCGCTACCGTCCCCTCGAGGCGGAGGCGCTCGCGCTACGCGGGGGCCTCGAGTTTGCGATCGGCGAGGTGAAAGGATCGCGCGACACGCTCCTCCTGGCCGTCGCGGCGGCCGAGGCCGGTCGCTCCGACGAGCTCGCCGCCGAGCTCTGGGCCACGCTGGTCGGCCTGAGCGGCGGCATGCTCGTCGACGCGGCCGACGCGCAGCGCAACGAGCAACGCGCGCGCGCTGCCCTCGAGCGTGCGGGCGGCGGCGGCCTCGCCGAGCTGCTCCTCTTGGACGGCCTCGGGCAGATGTTCGGCGGCCAGCACAAATACGTCGAGGCCGAGGCCAAGCACCGCGAGGCCCTCGCGCTCGCGCGTTCGCTCTTCGGCCCCGATCACCCGCGCGTCGCCAAGTCGCTCATGCGCCTCGGCCGCGCGCTCCGCGATCAACGCCGCGTGGATGACGCCATCGCCACGCTCAAAGAGGCCGCCGCCGTCACCGAGAAGATCTTCGGCCCCGAGCACCCCGACGTCGCCGAGGTCATCAACAGCCTCGGCGTCGCGCAGGCTTACGCGGGGCGCATCGACGACGCGCTCGTCAGCTACGAGCGCGCGCTCTCCATCGACGAGAAGGTCTTGGGGCCTGACCACCCGGCCGTCGCCGCCGCGCTCATCAACGTCGCGCTGTCGGTTCGAAAGCGCGGTGAGACGACGCGCGCCACCGCGCTGCTCGAGCGCGCCATCGGGATCGACGAGAAGGCGCTCGGCCTCGAGCACGCGGAGACCGGAGACGCCATTCTCGATCTCGGGATCGTGCAGGAGCAGACCGGCGCGCTCGACGTCGCGCGCGCGACCTACGAGAAGGCGAGGTCGATCTACGTCAAGGCGCTCGGCCCATCCCACGCCGAGGTCGCGCGCGCGGAGCGAAATATCGGGCACGTCCTCCTCCGCGCCGGCAAGAACGCCGAGGCGCTCGCTGCGTACGAGCACGCGCGCGCGATCGACGAGGAGCGCTCTGGGAAGGCGACCGCCGAGATGGCCGGCGACATCATCGGCCTCGCGCGCGCCAACGTCGCGCTGGGCCAGCACGCCGTCGCGCTTCCGCTTCTCGAACATGCGGAGGAGATCGCCGCCACCAAACGGCTCCCGTTCGAGCTGCGCGGCGAGCTCCACTTCGCGCTCGCGAAGGCGCTCGCCAAGGTGAAGAAGGACCGCGAGGCGTCGCTCGCGGCGGCGAAGAAGGCTGCCGAGGAGTTCACCGCAGCGGGCGCGTGGATGAGCGCCGAGCGCGACGCCGCGGTCGCGTGGAAGCCGCCGTAAAAAATCGAGACGCGCGCGCTACCGCTTCTTCTTGTCGTTCGGTTCGAGATCCTCGGCCAGGTAGCTCAGGATCACCTCGTCGAGCGACTTGTCGCTGATGAGATCCTCCCCGAAGAGGGACGACGTCGGCGCCTGCTGCGGGCGCGCGGGCGGGCCGAAGATCGCGGCGGGGCGCGCCGGCGCGTAGCGACCATCGCCGGGTCGGCTCGGCGGCGGCTTGCCCGGCGGCTTCGCTGCGAACGGCGGCATCTGACGGCCGGGGGGGCTCGACCCGCTCGATCCGGGCTTCCCGGGAGGCCCCGATCCGGGCTTGCGCGGCGGCATCGTCGGCGGCCGCCGCGCTCCGCCCTGCTGGTGGTGCTGTTGCGATTGCTGCGACGGCGGCGGCGGGCGGCTGAGCGGCTTCTGCATGTCCGGCCCCGGCGTCAGCGTGCGGTAGCCACCGGTCACCGATTTGTCGCGCAGAAGGTTCTGCGGAGGCGGTGGCAGATCGTTCTTCGGCTCGAATATCGGCGCGGTGGTCTCGGCGTCTTTCGCCGCTCGCTCGAGCGCGTCGATGTCGAGCGTGAGCTCGGCGGCGTTCGCCTGGGCGGGCGTTCGTGTCGTGGCCGGCGCGTCCTCGAACGGCTGCGATTTCGCGGTCGAGATGACGGGACCCGCCGACACCGGCGGCGGCCGCGCGGATCCTGGCTTGGCGGCGCTGGGGAGCGGCCCCGGTTTCACCGACGGCGGCCGCTGCGACGCGGGCCTCGTCGACGGCGGGCGCTGCGACGGCGCCTTCGCCGACGTGGGAGCAGGCGACGCCTCGGTCTGGCTCGCCGCCGCTTGCGCCGCCGCCGCGGCCTTCGCCGCCGCGGCCTTCGGATCGACGAGGTGGTCGTACTGCCCATCGCGCAGCGCGATCAGCATCTCCTTGTGCTGATCCTTCATCATGTTGCGGACGACGTCGCTCATCCCATCGGTGCCGACGTGCTCCGCGTAGCTCTTCTTGACCGACTTGAGGATACGGCCGCCATCCATGAAGAGGTGCGTGATGATGTGCGGGTGCTTGACGCCAGAGTCTTCGGTCTGGACGTGAAACATCCGGTTTTTGTGCCGGACGTTGTTGTTGTACCCGAGGAGCGGTGACGGAGCTTTCGACATGGCTTCGCGTCCCGGCTACGAGCCCGGGGCACCAAAAAGTATCACACAAATCGCGGGCTACATCTCTTGGTTCGGCAGGCTCGGCACGATGGCCGACAGGCAGCCTTCCCGACGTCGGCGGATCTCCGACACTTCGACGACGAGCGGCGCCACGACCTGTCCTTCGAACGCCAGGCTCAGCGTTTTTCCCCCGACGACGCCGAGCTCGCGCGCCGGCACGGTGGCACTGGCCGCGCGCGCCAAGACGTCGTTCAGGTGCTCGGCGCGAACGCTGAGCACCACGCGCGACGGGTGCTCGCCGAAGAGCATCGACAGCTGCTCGAGCGGGGAGTGCGGCTTGGGGAGGTCGACGCGGGCGCCGAGATCGCCGGCCGCGTCTCGGGCCGATGCGCAGCACTCGGCGAGCGTGACCCCGAGGCCGCCGTCCGACACGTCGTGCGCGCTCGCGAGGAGTCGCGCGCGCGCCAGCTCGAGGATCAGGCGTTGAAGCCGCTTCTCCGCGGCGAGATCGATCGACGGCGTGTCGGCCGCGCCGCCGCCGTGCCGCGCCAAGTATTCGCTCCCGCCGAGCCCCGCGCCCGGCGACGCCTCCGCGACGCCGAGGAGCACGACGCAGTCGCCCGCGCGCTTCCATGCCTGCGTGACGCGATCGTCTTCGTGGGCCATGAGGCCAACGGCTGCGACGGTCGGCGTCGGCAGGATCGAGCGGGGGCCGTCCTGGTACTGCGTTTCGTTGTAGAGGCTCACGTTGCCGCTCACGATCGGCACCTCGAGCGCGTTGCATCCTTCGGCGAGGCCGTCGATCGCGCGCGAGAGCTGCTCCATCACCTCGGGCCGCTCGGGGTTGCCGAAGTTGAGGCAGTCGGTGATGCCGATGGGCTCGGCGCCGCTGCACACGAGGTTGCGGCACACTTCGGCGATCGCCATCTTCGCGCCCTCGACGGGCGAGAGCTCCACGTGGCGGCCGTTGCAGTCGACGGCGAACGCGAGCGTCTTCATGATCGTGGTGCCGTCCTTCTCGCACGGCACGCGCACGACGCCGGCGCCACCTTCGCCGGGGCGCACCATCGTGCCGCCGCGGACGATCTGATCGTACTGCCGCCAAATCCACTGGCGCGAGCCGAGGTTTGGCGAGCCGCACATCGCGAGCAGCTCCTCTTTCCAGTCGCTCGGCACCGGAATTTTCGAGAGATCCGCGGCAGGCCTCGGAGGCGCGGGCGCGCGCGGGCGATCGTAGATTGGCGCGTCGTCGGTGAGCGACGGGATCGGAAGGTCTACGACGGTCACGGCCGCGCGCGGGATCGGCGCGTCGTCGAGCGGGTCGTAGCCGGGCGTCGCCTTGATGACCCAGCGCTTGGTGTCGGTCACCTTTCCGATGACGGCGGCGTCGAGCTCCCACTTCTTGCAGACGTCGAGCACCGCTTGTTCCTTGCCCGGCTTGGCGACGAGGAGCATGCGCTCCTGCGACTCGCTGAGGAGGATCTCGTACGGCGCCATCTTCTTTGCGCGTCGCGGGACGAGGTCGAGATCGAGCTCGATGCCGTTGTCCGCGCGCCCGGCCATCTCGACGCTCGACGACGTGAGGCCGGCGGCGCCCATGTCCTGGATTCCTTCGAGGACGTCCATCGAGAAGAGCTCGAGGCACCCTTCGAGGAGCAGCTTGCCCATGAATGGATCGCCGACCTGCATCGTCGGGCGCTGCGACGGTCCGCCCTCCGCGAACTCGTCCGACGCCATCGTCGCGCCGTGGATGCCGTCGCGCCCGGTCTTGGCGCCGATGTAGAGGATGCTGTTGCCGAGCCCGGTGGCGCGGCCGTAGAAAATGCGATCGGTGCGCGCGACGCCGCAGGTGAACGCGTTGACGAGGATGTTGCCGTCGTAGCTCGCGTCGAACTGCACCTCACCGCCGACGGTGGGCACGCCGATGCAGTTGCCGTAGCCGCCGATGCCCGCGACGACGCCGCGCAGGAGCTCCGGCGTGCGCGGGTGATCGGGTCGCCCGAAGCGCAGCGAGTTGAGGCTCGCGATCGGGCGCGCGCCCATCGTGAACACGTCGCGCAGGATGCCGCCCACGCCGGTCGCCGCGCCTTGGTGCGGCTCGATGAAGCTGGGGTGGTTGTGCGACTCCATCTTGAAGACCGCCGCGAACCCGTCCCCTATATCGACGACGCCGGCGTTCTCGCCGGGGCCTTGGATGACGCGCGGCCCTTTCGTCGGGAGGCGCTTCAGGTGGAGGCGCGAGGACTTGTAGGAGCAGTGCTCGCTCCACATGACGCTGTAGACGCCGAGCTCGGTGAACGTCGGCTCGCGCCCGAGCGTCTTCTGGATGCGCGCGTACTCGTCGGTCGAGATTTTGTGGGTCTTGACGAGCGCGGGGGTGATCGGCGGATCGCCGGGGAATGCGTGGGGCGCGGTGCTCACGGGGCGGGTTTAGCGCGGATCGCGGTGCGGATCTACGCCGCGGCTTGGCGGGCTCGCCCCTCCTTTGCCCCTGGCGGGGGGCGCGCTCGCGCCGGCGACGCGGGTGAGTGGCTAGTGCAGCGGATGCGCCGGCGCGTGGGGTCCTTACGGGGCAAAGGAGGGGCGAGCCCGCCAAGCCGCTTGTGGGAATGTTGGGTGTTCGGTTTGTGGACGAGGCTTGCGGTTCTACGGCCTCATGAGCAGGCGGCTGACGAAGTCCCAGTCTTGCGTCGGGACGACCATCGCCGGGTCCGAGTAGGCGATCCTGCTCGAGGGATCGACGTTCGCCTTGTGGATGCCGCCCACCGCCGACGCCCAAGGCTGGAAGATCACGTCGACCGTGTCTCCGCTCTTCACGAAGATGGGCGGATCGATCCGGAACAACGTGGTGACGTTCGGTGATGTGGTCCCGTCGTAGGTCGGGAACGCGGTTGCCGCGAGGGTGCTCGCGCCAAGCGGCGTGCGCGACGTCCCTGACCAGAGAAATATCTCCGCGGTGATCGGCTCGCCGGATGTCGCCCAAAGCGCCGCTTCGACGAGCACGATCGCTCCGTCGTGGGCGATGCCATAGCGCTGACCATCGGCTTCGCCGCGCGTGAGGTTGCGCAGGAGGACATCCTCACCGGCGAGCGAAGGAAACGGCGGTGGTCCCACGACGTCGAGGCAGACGCTGGCGTCTTCGCACGGCAACGCTCCAGGGGCGCCGGGCGGCGGCGCCTTCCCGGGCGCGGCCCCCTCGAACGCCGCGTCGGCGATGTCGGGCGGAACGTCACCGGCGTCGGGGCGCAACGCGGGAGGAGGGTCGTAGTCGCTCGTCCGCTGGCAGCCGAGGACGCACGGGACGACTGCCCCGCACGCGAGGGCTGCGATCGCGATGACGCGGCCGCGTGAACCGCCGGCGACACCGCGGTCGGTGGATCGGTGCTTTTCTTCGCTACGCGCGCGGATGGTCATCGTGCGCCAGAGCCAGAGCGAAACACGTGCCAGCCGGACCGTCTCGACGACCGAGACGTCGCCGTCCCAAGAGTCGGACACCACTGTCCGACGCCGCGGACAGCCACGCTGTCGTGTTTTGCCCACGATTTCCGCCGCAAAGGTAGGCACGGGTTTCGCTCTTCAACGTTGGAACCATGCTGAACCATCGACTCGGGACCTTGGCGCTGGCAACGGCCCTCATTCTTGGCGGCGCGGCCTGCGGAGGTGCGAGCGGGGACGGCGCGGGGGCGCCCGCCGACGGGGCCAGGGCCGACGCGGCGGCGGGTGAGGCGGACGGCGCCGGTGGTGTCGACGGCGGCGGCTCCGAAGGTGCGGCGACCGCCATCGACGGAGCCGCCCACGACGATGGAGGCGCTGCATGCAAGGCGGACCTCACGAGCGATCCGGCCCACTGCGGCAGCTGCAACCACGACTGCTTGGGTGGGGCCTGTGCCGCCGGTGTCTGCCAGCCCTTCGTGATGAAGACGAACCTCACTGTGGCGAACGTCCGACTGCGGATGGACAAGGATGCCGTTTACTTTCAGAGCAGGCTCGCCAGCGGCAGCTCTTGGGATCTCGTTCGCGTCGCGTGGGACGGCACCGCGACCACGCTCCTCGCGGCCTACGCGTTCACAAATATCGAGATCGGCCTCTCCGACGCGGACATCTACCTCACGCAAGGTGGGCAGCTCGTTCGCATGCCGAAGACCGGCGGCGCCAGCACGCCCGTCTTGCCGCAGGCGAACACCGTCGCCCCGCTGCCGACGGCGACGAGTCTTTTCTGGATCAGCGTGACCACGTCGAGGAGCTCCTCCGTGTGGACGGCGCCCTTGAACGGCGGCGCGCTGGGAACACCGGTGCGGTTGGCGATGAACCTCGACCTCCCGGCGTACACGGCATTGGGAAACGATACGCTCTACATCGCCGATCGCTTCAACGGCATCATCTACAGCGTCGCGACGGCGGCGAGCCCGCCGACCCTCACGACGTTGAGCGGCGGTGAGAGCATGCCCTACGGGATCGTGGCCGACGGCGACGAGGTCTTCTGGTTGAACAAGGGTTCATCGCAGCTCCAGAAGAAGCCGTACGGCAGCTTGGTTCACCGCAAGGTCGGGCAAGCGCAGAGCGACACGCTCGTCGATCACATCACCGACGGCGCGCAAGGGCTGGCCCTCACCAAGAACGACGTCGTCTGGATCACGATGGGGGGAACGTACTTCAACGCCACTCCGCCCGCGGGAAGGCTCATGAAGCTCCCACGCGGCGGCGGTCCGCCGGTGGCGCTTTTGACCGGCCTGGCTTTTCCGGAGGCCGTGGTCGCGGACGAGGTGCGCGTGTGCTGGCTGGAGAACGGCCCGGTCGCTTCCGATGGCACCGGGATCGTGGTTGGCGCAGGCGTCCTGAAGTGTCTCGCCCGCTGATGCTTCCGCGTGCCCCGCGTCATCGTCGGATCTTGCCACGTTAGGAGGATGCAGCCCTTCGAGGGGGTCTCGGAAGAGGACTACCTCGCGCGCGAGCGGGTCGCGGCGACGAGGAGCGAGCTGCTGGGCGGACAGATCGTCGCGATGGCGGGAGCCTCGCTCCGCCACAACGCGATCGTTCGGAATCTGCTCCTCGCGCTCGGCACGCGTCTGCGCGGCAAGGGCTCTCAGCCGTACCCCTCCGACGTACGGATCGCGCCATTCTTCGTGGGTCCAGTCCCCGCCGTCGCCGCGTAGCCACACTCTCGTAGGGCGCTCGGAAGAGACCGCCAACGTTGGCGCCACTCCCCGCCAACGTTGGCGCCACTCGCCGCCAACGTCGGCGCGCTTGCGTCGCCCGCGCTGTGCGCGCAATGCTCGCGGCATGGCCAAGGGAAAGCTGTCGCGTACGAAGAAGATCGCTTCCGCCGCCGACGTTCGCGTCAAGGTCGATGGCAAGCTCAAGAGCCTCTGGGATCGCCACCTCCGCGCGCTCGAGCAGGCGAAAGGGCAGGGGGCCAAGGCGTTCGATCTCTTGTGGGAGGTGGTCGACGTGATCGTCAATCACGATCCGCCGCTCTGGGTCGTGGGCGACTACGCGTCGGCGTCGGAGTTCTTCGCGAAGGAGCTCCACGAGACCGAGCGCACAGCGCAGCGCAACATTCGCGTCGCGCGCTACGCGACCGCCGCAGAGGAGGAGCGCTACGGCGTGTCGACGCTCGACGCGGCGATCGGTTTCCTCGAGGCCAAGCACGGCGGACCTCTACCCGGGCGCGCGCCGATCGCGTTCGAGCGTGTGACGATTCCGGTGAAGCAAGGTGGCGTCACGCACGCGCGCCGGCTGGCGGACGTGAGCGTGAAGCAAATCCAAGCGGCGACCGCCGCGCTGACCGGCGGCGCAAAGAAGCACCCGGCGAGCGACGCCTATCGCGCGATCACGAAGGCCCTCGCGGCGCAGAAGCCGCTCGCGAACGTGGAGGTGCACGAGAGGAACGGCCTCTTCGCATTCCATGGCGTCCCTTCGGGCGCGCTCCATCACTTCGGCGCGGCGGTCACGCGCGCGTCGGGCGCGGGCAAGAAGTAAGGGCGAATTCCGAGCGCAGCCTGGTCCTCAGCCGCCCCCCGCGTCGGCGACGTCCGGCCCCGCGTCGACGGCTGCGTTCACACAACGGGCGGTCCGCGGATCGCAGCTCTGTCCCGGGCACTGCGCGTCGGAGGTGCAGCCAACGCGGCACCGGCGCGACGCGGGGTCGCAAATCGGCTCGGCGAGGCCGCAGTCGTCGTTGGAGGAGCAGGCTTCGCAGACGGCGCGCGCGACGTCGCACCGCGGGCGATCGGCGGCGCAATCGAGATCGGTCGAGCATTCGACGCACTGTCGCGAGACCGGGTCGCAGACGCCGTTCGTGCAGTCCGCGGTCGTCGTGCAGCCGCGGCATTCGCCGGTCATGGCGTCGCAGAGGTGCGCGGCGGTCGGGCACGACGAAGGGGACGTGCACGCGGCGTGGCACGTGCGATCGAGCGGCCAGCACGACGGCGCCCCCGCGGAGCACCCGACCGCACCGGCGCCCGCGCCGGCCACGCACTCGCCGCAGGCGCCGGCGACGCAGTGCCTCGCCGCAAGCGGACAGTCATCGTCGACCTCGCACTCGACGCAGCCGCGCACCGGGTCGCAGAGGCCGAACGGCCCGCAGTCGTTGCGACCACTGACGCCGCATCGCGCGCCGCTGCTCGCGGACGGTCGGGTGCCGTCGAAGGCTGCGTCCGCCGGCGAGACGGCGTTGTCGGTCGCCGCGTCGAGGGGGGCGGAACGCGCGTCTGCGCTCCCCTCGGTGCCCTCGTGACCCCCGTCCACGGGTCGAGTGAACGGCGCGTCTCCTCCCGGACACGCCGAGAGGACGAGCAAGAAGAGCAACGAGAGGAGAAGCGTAAGCGTCGAAGCGCAGCGCGCGAGACTCTGCATGAACCGCCCCTTACGCAACCGACATGCCACACACGCGGTGTTCGTTGTTGACGGTCGAGCCGCACGTTCGCGACTGAAGCACCTGTGCTGCAGTCGCGCCGCGTTGCGCTCGGATCACCCCCGACGTTGCCTCGCCAACACCAGGGCGCCGCGCGGCGTTGCGTCGAGCGCGACAGGCTGGGTGCGTCCTCACGAAGTCAACCTGTCATCGACGACGCGAGGTCCATGACAGTCTGTCGACGCAGGGTGCTTCACGATGCGATCGGTGTACGCGAGGATGACGTCGTTCGCTGGCCAGAGCGGCGTCGGCGTCGGAGTCGGAGTCGGAGCCGGAGTCGGTGTCGGATCTCGACTCGCGGCGACATTCCCCGCAGTTGCGCCGGGGGCTTCCCAGGGGTAGACGAATAGCCCCGCATGCGCGCGACCGTAGCCATTTTTCCCGGTTTGAACGCCGACGCGGAGATGATTCGCACCCTCCGCGACGTCTGCGGCGCCGTGACCACCGTGATCTGGCACACGGACACGTCGCTTCCGGCCGGCACCGACCTCGTCGCGATACCCGGCGGGTTCAGCTACGGCGATTATCTGCGCTGTGGCGCCATCGCGAAGACCAGCCCCATCATGCACGCGATCAAGCAGCACGCCGATCGCGGCGGCTACGTGCTCGGCGTGTGCAACGGCTTCCAAATCCTCACCGAGGCGGGCCTCCTTCCCGGCGCGCTCACGCGCAACCTGCACATGCGCTTCGAGTGCGGGGACGTGAAGGTGAAGGTCACGTCCGAGGGGCCCTTCACTCCGGCGACGGGTGAAGAGTGGCGCCTTCCGATCGCGCATGCCGAGGGGCGCTACCGGGCGTCGGAAGATGTCCTCGCGCGTCTCGAAGGCGAGGGCCAGGTCGCGCTCCGCTACGTGCAGAATCCCAACGGTTCGGTGCACGACATCGCGGGCATCTACGGCGGCTCGCGCAAGAACGTCTTCGGCCTCATGCCTCATCCGGAGCGCATGAGCGAAGACGTTCAAGGTGGTCACGACGGACGCGCGCTGTTCGAACACGTCCTTTCACTCGCGAGCTGACCTATGCGTAATTGGGGGATTTTAGGAGTTTCGTTCGTCGCGTTCGTCGCCGTCGCGTCGGGTGTCGCGTGCGGACGCACGGGTCTTCTCCTCGACGACGACGCGATCGGGCCGGGTCCGACCGATGACGGCGGGTTCGACGCGAACGGCGACGCCGACGCGGGGTCCGACGCGCCCGATCTCGACGGCGCGCCGCCGCCCACCATCCTCGTCGGCGACGCCGAGGTCGCGAACGATCAGCAAATCGCCACCGGCGAAGCGCACGCATGCCTCCGCACCACTGCCGGTGAGGTGTGGTGCTGGGGCGCCAACGAGCTCGGCCAGCTCGGCGACGGCACCAAGACGAATCGCCCCTCCGCGAAAAAGGTCGAGGGCCTCCCCTCGATCGTTCGCGTCGCCACCGGCACCCACCACACCTGCGCGCTCGCCGTCGACGAGAGCTTGTGGTGCTGGGGCGGCAACACGCAAGGCGAGTCGGGCATCGGCACGATGGGTCCCGATCCGGTCTTCACGCCGACCAAGCTAAAAATGCCGGGCGTCATCGGCGTCTCCGCAGGCGGCTACCACACGTGCGCGTACGACGTGCAGGGCACGGTCTACTGCTGGGGCCGCAACATCTTCGGCGAGTGCGGCGCGCAGGGCATGGCGAACGTCGTCAGCCCCAAGAAGGTGCCGGGCCTCGACACCGTCAGCTCCGTCGCGCTCGGGTGGGAGCATACGTGCAGCATCATGACCGATCGCACGGTGCAGTGCTGGGGCCGAAACCAGGACGGCCAGATTGGCAACGCCACCTCGGGCTCCAACGAGATCGACCCCGCCGTCGCCGTCGGCGTCACCGACGCGCGCGCGCTCTTCGGCGGGGACGACCACACCTGCGCGATCCTCGGCAACGGCTCGATGCAGTGCTGGGGCGACAACGAGAACGGCGAGCTCGGCGCCGGCTCCGCGTTCATCAACAACAAGGCGGTCCCCGTCATCGGGATGAGCGGCGCGTACCAGGGCGGCGCCGGCCGCGAGCACACGTGCGTCGCGACGGCCAAGGGCGACGCGTTCTGCTGGGGCTCGAACATCGAGTTCGAGGTCGGCATCGGCCCGTCGTCGGTCATCGCGAAGATCCCGGTCCACGTGCTCGATCTCGTCGACGCGCGCTGGATCGCCGCCGGCGAAGCGTTCTCCTGCGCGGCCCACAAAAAGCAGGGCGCCCAGTGCTGGGGGAAGAACGATCGCGGCCAGCTCGGCGGCGGCACCATCAACGAGTACGGGGATTCGCCGGGTCACCCGACCGAGGTCAAGGGGCTCTGAAGCGTCCCCTTCGCGGGCGGGTCGCGTACGCGGCCAGGGCGTGTGCTACGACGTGACCGCGGCGGCGCGCCGAGCTCGCGATGGATCTCCTCTACTTCGTCCTCCTGATCAGCATTCTGATCTTCGTCCACGAGCTCGGGCATTTCGCGTTCGCGAAGATCTTCGGCGTGAAGGTCATCACGTTCTCGATCGGCTTCGGGCCGAAGCTCGTCAAGATCCGCGGCAAGGAGACCGAGTATTGCATCGGCCTCTTCCCGCTCGGTGGCTTCGTGAAGATGCTCGAGGAGGCGCGCGGCACCGAGCAGGTGCTCCCCGAAGAGAAGAGGCGCACCTTCGAGGCGCAGGCCCTGTGGAAGCGGATCGTCATCGTCCTCGCGGGGCCGGCGATGAACGTGCTCTTCCCGATGGTCCTCTACACGAGCGTCTACCTCGAGGATCGCCTGCTCACGCCGCCCACCGTCGGCGTCGTCGTGCCGGGCAAGCCGGCGGACGGAAAGCTCCTCCCCGGTGACGTGATCCAGATCGTCGACGGGCGCGACGTCTCGAGCTTCCCCGAGGTGCAGCGCATCGTCGCGTCGCGCGCGGGCGTGCCGATCAAGATGACGGTGCAGCGCGACGGGCGCACCGTCGAGGTGATGCTCACGCCGGCCGACGAGGTGGAGCAAGTGGAGCCCGTCGAGCTCGAGATGGTCGAGCACGTCGGGCGCATCGGCTTCATGCCGAGCTTCCCGGCGCCGGTGCTCGGCGTCCCGCGCACCGACTCGCCGGCGTACCGCGCGGGGCTTCGCACGTTCGATCGCATCACCGCCATCAACGGTCGCAAGGTGGAGCGCTTCGTCGATTTGGCCACCGCGCTCGCGCAGAACCGCGGCGACACGGTCGCGATCTCGTACCTGCGGCCGGTCCCCGTTCCGCTTGCGCTCGGCGGGCTCTGCGACATCGCGGTGATGGAGCCCGGCGTCGCGACGCTCACGCCGCTCGCTCCCTCCGCCATCGGCGGCGCGCCCGCCACCGACGAAGCGCAGCGTGAGCGCGACGTGCTCCTTCGTACCGGGATCGAGTCGAGCGATCTCTACGCCGCGTTCGTTCCCGAGGGCTCGAGCGAGTGGCGCGCCGGTCTTCGCGCGGGCGATCGCATCACGACGCTCGACGGCGTCCCCGAGCGCCTGTGGCGGACGATGAACGCCGAGCTCATGTCCGGCGCGAGCCGCATGCACGCCCTCGAGTGGACCCGTGCCGGCGAGCCGATGGCCGGCACCTTCCAGCTCCGCAAAGAGCAGTGGGACGACGAGATCGGACAGCACTACGAGCGCTACGTCTTCCGCACCACGCACTGGCTGCCGACGACCCCCGACGTCCTCGTCGCGAACCCGAACCTCTACACGCACGCCGTGCGCGGCGGCGTCGAGGAGACGCTGCGTGTCATCAAGTTCATCGGCGTCGGCCTCGTGCGGCTCGTGCAGGGGCGCGTGAGCATCGCGACGGTGAGCGGCCCGATCACGATCTACGACGTCGCGGGGCAAGCCGGCGCGCGCGGCGCCACCTACTTCATCTGGGCGATGGCGCTCATCTCGGTGAACCTCGGTCTCGTGAACCTCCTGCCGATCCCCGTGCTCGACGGCGGCCACCTCTTCTTCTTTCTCGTGGAGGCCATCCGCAGGCGCCCCATCTCGCTCCGTTCGCGCGAGGTCGCGAGCCTCGTGGGGGTGAGCGTGCTTGTGGTCCTGATGGCCATCGCCTTCAAGAACGACGTCGAGCGCCGTTGGGACGTGATTCGCGGCGAGATCCACGAGATTTTCGGCTGAACCTGCCTCCAAACCCGTGGCATGAGACGCCGCGTTGTGTAAGAACGCGGGCCACTCCACAGATGGCGCCCTCACCGCGAAGCTGGGTCGTTGGAAGCTTGGCGCTTTCCCTACTGATTGCGTGGGGTTGTTCTTCGGACACGCCCGGCGCAGCAGGCGACGGCGCGGACGCGGGGGCCGATGGCGGGCAGATCGCGCCGCCGCCGGCGAAGGATGGGGGCACGGGAGCGGACGCCGACGCCGGTCATGGCGACGAGACGGGCGTGGCGCCGTTGCCGGTCCTCGGGTCGATCAACCCGGACAACGCCGTCGCGGGCACGGCCGGGCCGCCGCTGGTCGTCTTCGGGGCGGGGTTCGTGGAGGCGTCGGTCGTGCAAATCGACGGCGCGCCGCTCCCGACCGAGTTCGTGAGCGACAAGGAGCTTCACACGACGCTCCCGTCCTCCAAGCTCCTCGCTGCCGGCACGCTCAATGTCGCCGTCGGCACCGCACCGCCCGGCGGAGGCCTTAGCGCCACCGCCACCTTCACGGTGAATAACCCCATCCCGCAGCTCACGCTCATCGCGCCGCAGAGCGTCGCGGTGGGTGCGGCGGCGACGGCGCTGACCGTCAGCGGCAACCAGTTCGTGACGGGCGCGGCGATCTCGTTCGACGGCAACGCGCTGGCGACGACGTACGGCAGCCTGACGAGCCTCTCGGCGACGATCCCCGCGTCCTTCCTCACCGCGTCCGGAAACCACACCGTGGTGGTGAAAAATCCGGCCCCTGGCGGCGGCGCGTCGAGCAGCATCGCGTTCGTCGTCACGAACCCGACCGTCACGGTGTCGAGCGTGAGCCCCACCAGCGTCGTCGTGGGCGCGCCGGCGCAGGCCCTCGCGGTCACCGGCGCGGGCTTCATCCCCGCGAGCGCCGTCTCGCTCAACGGCACCACGGTGCCCAGCACCTTCGTCGACGGCGCGCACCTCACGGCGAACGTACCCGCCTCGTCGTTCACGACCGTCGGCTCGTTCCCCGTCGTCGTCACCAACCCCGAGCCCGGTGGCGGCGTAAGCACACCGGTCACGTTCCAGGTCCTGAACCCGTCGCCCACCGTCGCGTCGCTCTCGCCCAGCGCGGGCTCCACGGGGTCTGGCGCGACGCAGATCACCGTCATGGGCTCGGGCTTCAGCATCGCCTCGCAGGTGACGTTCAACGGCACGGCGACCAGCACGACGTATGTAGACTCCAACAATCTCCAAGCCACGCTCAGCTCCGGGCAGCTCACCGCGCCGGGCACGATCGCGGTCGCCGTCATGAACCCCGCGCCCGGCGGCGGGACGTCGGGCAGCCTGAATTTCACGATCACGAACCCTGCGCCGTCGCTAACGTCGGTGACGCCCAACAGCGCCGTCGTGGGCTCGGCGAGCGCGTCGATCACGATCGCGGGCACCGGCTTCGTCTTCGGCGCGGCCGCGCAGATGGGCTCCACCGGCCTCGCGACCACGTACGTGAGCGGGACACAGCTCACCGCGACCGTTCCGGGATCGCTCCTCGGAACCATCGGTACCCTCCAATTGTCCGTGACGACGCCGGCGCCTGGGGGTGGAACTTCGAACACGCTTCCGTTCACCGTCGGATGTGACACGACCGGCGTGGACGTGGCGCTCGGCGCGGTCGGAACGGTCACGACGCGATCGGTTACCTGGGCGGGCCAGCCGACGTCGGAGCGCTACACGACGTCGCGCGTCTGTCCCGCCACCATCCCCGCGACGCCGACCAATTCGCAGCCGTACGCGGCGTACGTCGTCCAGAACTCCACCATCTCGTCGGTCACGCTCTCGACGTGGGCGGTGTGCACGTCGGGCAGCGGCACGCAGAGCGACGGCTTCCTCACGGTGTACAAGCGGGCGACCGTCCCGACGACGGTCAGCGAGCGTCTCGCGTGCACCGGCGCCGTGTCTGAAGGTGCCTCCGGCTCGCCGTCGCTCACGAGCCCCGATGCGAACGGATCGAGCTGGTGCCCCGGCCTCACGCTCGGGAACGGCTACGGCACCGCGCTCGCGGCGTGCGAGAAGGCCGTCGTGTACCTTCAGCCGTACAACGCGACGTCGACGTCCTACACGCCGCCGCCGCAGATCCGCTTCAAGCCGGAATGAAGGCACGGCGCACCTCCGCGCGCGAGGTCGCCGCGAACGTGCTCGCGCGCGTGGAGAGCGACGCCGCGTATGCCGCCGCCGCGCTCGACGCGGAGATCGAGCGCGCGGTGGAGCTCGATCCCCGCGACAAGGGGCTCGCGACCGAGCTGGTGTACGGCTCGCTCCGCGTGCTCCCGTGGCTGACCGCGAGGATCGAGCGCCACGCGGCGAAGGGCATCGGCAAGCTCGAGCCTCATTCGCGCGCGCACATGATCCTCGCGGCGTACCAGGTGGCGTTCCTCTCGCGCATCCCGGCGTTCGCGGCGGTGAGCGAGGCCGTGAGCGGCGTGACGGCGCGCTCGGGTCCGAAGGTCGGCGCGTTCGCGAACGCGGTGCTCCGCAAGGTCGCCGCCGACGCCGCGCGCGAGGGTCCCAGCTACGCGGCAGCCGCGGCCTCGTCGGTCGCGCCGTGGCTCATCGCGTCGCTCACGCGCGCGCTCGGTGAGGAAGGCGCGCGCGCGTTCGTCGCCGCCGGAGCCGAGCCGCCTCCGGTAGGCCTTCGCGTGGAGGATGAATCGCCAGGCGCGCGTGACGCGTGGCTTGCGCGCCTCCGCGAAGCCTCGCCCGCGGCGACCTTCGAGCTTGGTCAGGCCTCGCCGATCGCGATCCTCGCGCGCGGTGCCGGTCGGATCGAGCACCTGCCCGGCGCGGCAGAAGGGAAGCTCTTCGTACAAGAGGAGGGCTCGCAGGTCGTCGCGCTCGCGCTCGGCGCACGCCCCGGCGAGCACGTCCTCGACGCGTGCGCGGGCCGCGGCAACAAGACCTCTCTCCTCGCCCGGCGCGTCCTCCCGGGCGGCGCCGTCGATGCATGCGATCTGCACGTATCCAAGCTGGAGCGCCTGAAAAAAGAGCTGGCGCGCCTCGGCCTCGCGGCCGGCCAGACGTTCGTCGTCGATTGGACCGCCGGCAGCGGCGACGTCGAGGGGACCTACGATCGCGTCCTCGTCGACGCGCCGTGCAGCGGCGTCGGGACTCTTCGCCGCCGCCCCGACCTCGCGCTCCGTCGCACCGAGGCCGACCTCGGCGCGCTCGCGGAGATGCAAATCGCGATCGTCGTGAACGCTGCCAAGCAGGTTCGTCCAGGCGGGAGGCTCGTCTTCGCAGTGTGCAGCGTCCTCCGCGAAGAGGCTGAGGACGTCGTCGCAGCCCTCGCCGTCCGCGCGCCGACGCTGCGCCCCGCCCCCTTCGATGCGCCGGAGCTACGCGCCCTGGCCGGCGACGCGACCACCCTACGCCTCTTGCCGAACGTCCACGGGACCGACGGATACTTTCTCGCGAGCTTCGTTCGGGATTAGCATCCCGCTCATGTCAACGCGCACCGTTCGCCTCGTCGCCGCCGCGCTCCTCTCCCTTCCGTTCGCGCTCACGGCGGTCGGATGCGACAAATTCAAGAAGGACGCCTCCGCCGACGCTGCACCAGAAGCGTCCGCGGCCGCTTCTGCGCCCGCGACCGTTGCGCCGTCCGCCCCTACCCTGCCCGCGACGACGACCGCCACGCCGGGCCATCCCGTGCCGCATCCGCATCCCTCGGGCAGTCCCTCAGGCTCTCCGTCAGCCAGCGGGTCGGGTCCGTCGCCCGTCCCCGTTCCGCCGATCCCGGTCCCCTCCGGCCTCGGCGGCGGCACGATGGGGTGCCCGTCCGGCGGCTGCCCCCAGACGTGCCCGGCGGGCTGCACCGCGTCGTGCGCGGGCGGCAACTGCCAGCAGCAGTGCATCACCGGCACCTGTGATCTTTCGTGCTCGGGCGCGGGCTGCAACCAACTCTGCATGCCCGGCGCGCACTGCACGCTCTCGTGCAGCGGCGGGAAATGCAATCAGCTCTGCAGCCCCGGCAGCAGCTGCAACAAGACGTGCACTGGGAAAAACTGCACGTAGCGCACACCCCAATCGCGCGCCTACTCCAGTCTAGCCGCGGACGTCGACGTTCCTGCCCACGTTCCCGGTGACCGACGCGATGAGCGTCGAGACGCTGTCGGCCTGCGCCTGCAGCGCCTTCTTGAGGATGCTCACCTGGACCTTCGACTGGATCTGGTCGACAGGATCGGTCGAAACCGGCGCGTTCACCGCCGAGGACAAGGCGGAGCCTAGGGAGCTCATGTTCATGCCCCGGCGAACGGTCGCCCGCCGGGGAGCTTGAGCCTCAGCGCACCGGCGGCGGGGGAGGCGGCGGCGGGGGAGGCGGCGGCGGCGGAGGGGGAGGGGGCGGCGGCGGCTGGTTCGAGACGATCTGCTCGGTCCACTGCCCGATGTGGTTCGACGTGGTCAGATCCTGGAACGGCAGATAGAACGCCGGCGAGCTGCCGTCCTGACCGGCGGCGACCTTGTCGGGATCGACCGCGAACATCCAGAGGAGCTGTTGGTTGCCGCTGCGCGCGCGGAGGCCCGGCTGGCGTCGCGACGCGATCGTCGCCCAAAAGAGCTTGCCCGCCCCTTGCTTGCCCTTGAACGGCGCCGACCGCGGGTAGGTGTCGCACAAATCGGTCGTCGCGCCGTCGGCGACGCCGCCCTTGTCGGCATTTGCGAGGTGAACCGCCGTCGCCGCCGCCGCGGGCTTCGCCGCCCACGTCTTGGTGCTCGGATCGGCGTCGCCGTCGCAGTCGCCTCCGGTCGAGCCGCTCGAGCACGTCGACTCGCTGAAGTACACGAACGACGAGTCGGGCACGAAGTTGGGGTTGAAGCGGTTCTTCCCGGCAGCGATCGGGATGATCGTCTGCGCGGCGCCCCACGTGGCGCCCGACTTCGTGATGAAGTCGATGCCGCAGTTGAACGGGCGCTGCGACGTCTGATGGATCCCCACGTGCGTCATCGCGATCGTGTTCCCGTCGGGCGACCAGTCCGGGTGATCGGGCTCGAACGCGAGGTTCAAGGTCTCGGCGGCGACGCGGTTGCCCGTCGTGCCGTCGTTGAACCACAGCGACTTGTCGGCGGCGGTCCCGGTGTCGCCGTACACCGACACGAAGCGATCGCCCGCCGGGTTGAACGAGCCGAACTGCACGCGGTTGCTGGCGTCGCCCTTCTTCGTGAGAAAGTTGGTGTCGGTGCGCGCCGGCAGCGGCGGGTTCGTCGCCTTCGACAGATCGTTCACGAAGACCTGCTGCCCGCCGCTCTGTCCGTTGAGCGACGCCACGATCTTCTTCCCGTCGCGCGAGATCGCGTGGCAGCCGACGCACTGGCCACTGGGCAGACCGTAGTCGCCGGGCGCGACGAAGACCTCGGGCGTGGGCTGCGTGCCGCCGAAGTCGAAGCGCATGATGCGCGTGTTCGTGACGTCCCAATAGTAGAGGCCGCCGAGCACGTCGGTCTCCGCGAAGCTCAGTGCGAAGACCTTCGACTCGCCGAAGCCGGTGCCGGTGTCGTCGGTGCCGCGGATCTTCAGCTGCACGGCGCCGCCGCCGCGGTTGCTCTCGGCGAGGTAGCCGTACCCGACGTTGTCGAGCTCGAACCCGCACCCGCCGGGGATGCCCGCGCCGCAGCGCGAGTAATAGAGGATGTCGCCGAACGCGCTCGAGAAGTGCAGCTCGAAGAGCGTGTTCGACGTGCCCGCCTTCCACTGCACCTCGAGGCGATGCAAGTTGGGCGGGAGCATGACGCCGTCGTTCGGGTAGTAGGTGACCGGCGCGCGGTTCGGATCGGGGTTGCCGCCGAAGAGGCCGCCGGGGTTCGGCGGAATCGGGGGGGTCACATTGGGCGAGGGCAGCGTCGCGTTCAGCTTCACGGTGAGCGACGTCGTGATCGTCGTAATCGTTCCGTTGCTGTTGGCCGCCTGCGCTTGCACCGTGAGCTTGCCGCCGCGCGGCGTCGTCGCGCTCGTCGTGAAGAGCGGGCCGCCGCTCGTCGGGAAGCCGCCGACGAGGTAGTTGTCCGGCACGTAGAAGACCGAGCGCGCGGTGATGTCCACCTCTGGCCCGCCGCCGTTCAGGACCGCGAGCACGCGGTAGGCTTGCGTCCCGGTCGCGGGCGGCGCGATCGCGATCGTCGCGTCCGCGGGATCGATGCGGGCCGAGGTGATGTTCGCGATGACGCCGCCGGAGCTGCCGTCGCCGGTGCTGCCGTCGTTTCCGCCGAGCTCGGGGGGAGGCGTGTTGCCGCTCGAGCCGCCTTCGTCGCCGCCGTCGCCCGTGCCCTCGCCAAAGGTACTGGGGGCCGCCGAATCACCGCATCCAATCGGCGCGGCAGCCGCGAGCGCAAGCCCGGCGATCAAGACAAGAGTTCCTCTCATACGAGAAGAATGCACTCGGGCTCGAATTTCCGTCGACCGATCGGAGCGGCGTGGCCAGATGAGTGACCATTCCAGAGCCGATGTGCGCCCTCAGAACACCACGCCGCTTGGCGTCACCCGGAACGGTCGCGCGTCTGCCTTGGCCGCGAGGACGCCGTGGTCCGCGCGCACCGTCGTGCCGTTGCTCGTCCAGAGGTAGATCCCCATCCCGAGCTCCAGGACCCCCGCCGCGAGGAAAATGACCCCGCCCGCCAGCACCGCGCTGCGGAACGCCTTGCTTCCGGTGTCCTGGCTCTCGAAGACCGGCGAGAGCGCGAGGGCGGTGCCGCCCAGGAGCATGCTGCCGACGCCGACGCCGGTGAGCGCCATGCCGCTGAGGCGCGCCGTCGACGAGCCCATCTCGGCGCTCAGCGTGATGCGCTCCTTGTCCCGCGGCAGCGCGAACGATTGGCTCGGGGTCAACCCGTCGCCGGCCACGCGGTACGCGTAGTGCGGATCGAGCTTCAAATCGCACGGCGCGACGCACGCATGCTCCCAGTGGCTCACCGATCCGAACGACGTGTCGGAAAAGGGCAGCGCGGGCAGCGAGGTCGTCCCGACGCGCTTCTCGATCGTCGCGCGCGTGCTGTTCGCCTGGAGCTCCACGGTCAGCGTCTTTCCCGGCTCGGCTTTCGGCGCGGGGGCCGGCGCCTCCTCGGCGTGCGCGACGGACGTGAGCGAGACGAGCGCCATCGAGACCGATGCGCCGAGCGCCAGCAGGTGCGGCAAACGGGACGTGTTGCGACGCGACGAGAAGCGAGCGGACATGGGATCTCCTCCAATAAAGTGCGGAAATCGGCGATTTCCGTGGGTTCGAGGAGGTAGGTGGAGCCGTTGCCGCGGGATTATGAAAAATCCGCGCGAACGCTCGAAACGCCCGAAACGCTAGGCCGGGTCTTGGTGGAAACTGAGGTCGACGACCACGCTTGACGGCTCGTCGAGAGCGAACGCGTCGAGGTCGGGGCGCCGCTGCGTCTCCGGATCCTCCGCGATCTTGCGGGCCTGCGCGCGGAGGGTCTGGTAGGCGCTGCGCACGGCGAGGCGCATCATCGCAGCCGTCGGGTAGCGGCCGTCACGCTCGAAGGCGAGCGCGCGATCGACGATCTGCGCGATCTCGGGCGCGACGTTGTGGAGCACCGTCTTCAGCGCCGGCGCGCGATCTTTCATCGCCGCGAAGAGGCGGTCGTCGCTCTTTGGTTGGTTGTGCACGAAGCGTCCGGTGA
The DNA here is from genome assembly GCA_038231275.1 of Polyangiales bacterium. Taxonomy (GTDB): domain Bacteria; phylum Myxococcota_A; class Polyangia; order Polyangiales; family Polyangiaceae; genus JANYHK01. The sequence continues at coordinate 18,271 of JBBRLQ010000015.1, read as the reverse complement.
GCGAGCGGAACATGACCGCGCCCACCGCGAACAGATCGGTGCGCGCGTCGATGTCGTCGGTCTTGCCGCGCGCTTGCTCGGGCGGCATGTACGCCGCGGTGCCCATGACGGTGCCGGCGGCGGTGTTCGCGTGACCGAACTTGGGATCGCGCAGGCGCGCGAGTCCGAAGTCGAGCACCTTGATCTGCCCATTTTTCAGGGAGAACAGGTTGGCCGGCTTGATGTCGCGGTGGATGACGCCCTTGCCGTGCGCGGCGCCGAGGACGTCGAGCGTCTGATCGGCCACCGCGAGCACGTCGGTCGGGCGCAGCGTACCGCCCGCGCGGACGAGCCAACCCTCGAGCGACTCGCCCTCGAGCAGCTCCATCACGAGGAACACCGAGCCGTCGTCGGTCTTGTCGTCGTCGAGCACGCTGACCGCGCCGGGGTGGTCGACTTTGTTCGCGACGTATCCCTCGCGTAAAAATCGCTCCTTCACCTCCGCGATCGCCGAGATGTGCGGGAAGAGCATCTTGATGGCGACCTTCTTGCCGTTGCGGTGCGTCGCCTCGTAGACCGCGGCCATTCCGCCGGTGTCGATGAGGCGATCGATCTTCCACTTGCCGCAGAGCGTCTCGCCCACGCGCCTCTTCGATGCGGTGATGGGGTCCGAAGGCAGCGGCGGCGGTCCAGCCATCTCATCAGGATCGGCCCACGGACTGGTCTCGTCAACCGCGTGCGGGCCGTACGGCGGCACGCGAAAAGGTGCTATCTTTGCCGGCCTCGAAACCCCCAGGACTCCAACGATGATCGACGTGACCATGCCTCAGCTCGGAGAGAGCGTCTCCGAAGGGACCATCACCAAGTGGCGTGTGCGCGAGGGGGACGTCGTCACCAAGGACCAGCCGCTCGTCGAGATCGCGACGGACAAGGCCGACAGTGAGCTGCCGTCGCCGGTCGGTGGTCGCGTCGCGAAGCTCCTCGTCAACGAGGGGGACGTCGTCGCGGTGAAGACGCTCCTCTGTCAGATCGAGGAAGGGGTCACCGCGAGCGCGCCGCCGCCGAGGACCGTCGCCGTCACGGTGCCGGCGTCGCCGGTCTCCGTTCAAGCCGCCGCCGCGGCCTCGCGCAGCGCCACCGGGTCGCCGCTCGCGACGCCTACCGCGCGCAAGGCGGCGCTCGAGCAGTCGGTCAACATCGAGGATGTGCGCGGCTCTGGCGATCGCGGGCGGATCACACGTGACGATGTACTCCGCGCGAAGGAGAGCGGCCCTGCCAACGGCGACGCGCCGGCGGCTCCTGCCGCTCCTGCCGCTCCTGCTCTTGCTGCCGCCGTCGCTTCTGCCCCCGCCGCACCTGCCCCCGCCGCCACGCGGTCCCCCGCGGCGCAGCAGCTCTCGCAGATGATCAACCAGGGCGGCGGCTTCGTTCCGCCGATCCCCGGCCTGGGCTACGGCGCGTTCAAGGTGCCGCAGTACCGCCCGCACGACGGCGATCAGGTCGTCCCGTTCACGCGCCGCCGCCGCATTACGGCGGACCACATGACGTACTCGAAGTTCGCTTCGCCGCACGTCGTGACGGTGGCGGAGGTGGACCTCCACAAGGCGTCGCGCCTCCGCGAGGCGAACAAGGATCGCTACAAGAAGGAGGGGCTCGCCCTCACGATGCTCGCGTTCGCGGTGGTCGCCACCGCCCGCGCGATCCGGGAAAATCCGCCGATCAACGCGCGCGTGCTCGACGACGCGTACGTGCTCTTGAAGGACATCAACATCGGCGTCGCGGTCGACTCGCCGGACGGTCTCGTGGTCCCCGTCATTCGCCGCGCCGACGAGCTCGGTGTCCGCGGCATCGTCCGCGCGATCGACGACGTCGCCAAGCGCGCGAAGACCGGCAAAATCACGATCGACGATCTCTCGGGCGCGACGTTCAGCGTCTCCAACCCCGGCATCAAGGGAAACCTGTTCGGCGGCGCGATCATTAACCAACCCAACGTCGGCATCTTGCGCATGGGGGAGATCCAGAAGCGCGTCGTCGTCGTCGAGGGGCCCGACGGCGAGGATCACATGGCGATCCACCCGATCATGTTCATGGCGCTCTCGTACGATCACCGCGTCGTCGACGGCGTCGCGGCGAACGCGTTCTTGTGGCGCGTCACCGAGCTGCTCGAAAAGGCCGATTTCGAGCTCTGACGGGGGCCGCGTGATCGCCTTGGACGAGACTGCGCTGACGTTGGACCTCTGGCGCGCGCTCGGCGGCGTCGACGCGGCCATGCCCGACGTGCGGGTGACGGGCACGCGCGGTGGCCTGCCGTCGCCCTTCGCAGTCGACGTGTTCGCGGCGGCGTGCGTCGCGGCGGCGACCGCGGCGGTGTCCGAGCTCTGGGCGTCGCGCGGGGGGGAGGCGGCACGCGCGGTGACCGTCGATCGCCGTCACGCCGCGGTGGCATTCCGGAGCGAGCGGTACCTCCGCGCGGTCGGGGCCGCGCTTCCGTCACCGTGGGATCCGATCGCCGGTGACTACGCCACGCGCGACGGCTTCGTGCGTCTGCACACGAACTACGCGCATCATCGCGCGGCCGCGCTCCGCGCCCTCGGTGTGACGGGGGAGCGCGACGAAGTTCGGGCGAACGTGGCGAAGCGTGCTGCAGAGGACGTCGAGGACGACGTGGTGGCGGCGGGAGGCTGCGCCGCCAAGCTGCGCTCCGCCGCCGAGTGGGCGATGCATCCGCAGGGGGCCGCGGTCTCGCGGGAGCCGCTGGTCGCCGTCGACGCGTGGCCTGCTGCGGCACGTGTCCAGCCCGCGCGGGAGGCAGTGGGCAGACCGCTGGCCGGCGTACGGGTTCTCGACCTCACGCGGGTCATCGCAGGCCCCGTCTGCACGCGCGTGCTCGCCGCGTACGGCGCCGACGTCCTCCGTGTCGATCCGCCCGGCTTCGAAGAGATCGCGCTCGCGCTCGGCGACACGACGGGTGGGAAGCGGCGCACCGCGCTCGATCTTCGAGAGAGAGCGGATCGCGTCGTCTTCGAGCGACTCCTGCGAGAGGCCGACGCGCTCGTCGTCGGCTACCGGAGCGACGCCCTCGCGCGTCTGGGGCTCGGGCCCGATACGTTGCGTGCGACAAATCCAGGTCTCGTCGTCGTTCGCGTCGACGCGTACGGCTGGACCGGCCCGTGGGCGAATCGGCGAGGCTTCGACAGCCTCGTGCAAATGAGCGCCGGAGTCGCGGCGCGCGGTCGCGAGGTCGCCGGCGGAGACGCGCCGATTCCACTGCCTGCGCAGGCGCTCGATCACGGGACCGGTTACCTGCTCGCGGCGGCGACGTGCCGCGCGTTGACACGTCTCGAGCGGGCTGGCGAGGCGAGCGAGAGTCGCCTCTCGCTCGCGCGTACGGCGTTCGCGCTCACGGCGTTGGGTGACGACGGCGATCCGCGCGCGCCCGAGCTCGGCGCCGAGGACGCGGCTCCGTTTCTCGAGGAGGTCGAGTCTCCGTTGGGGCGTCTGCGTCGCGTTCGTTGTCCCGGCACGCTCGAGGGCGCTGCGCCGGCATGGACCCACGCGCCGGGTCCGCTCGGCGTCGACGCGCCGGTCTGGTCCCCGGCCTGAGCTACTTCCGACGGCGCTTCGCCAGGAGGACCGCCGCGCCTGCCCCGAGAGCGCCGAGCGCGAAGAGACCGTCGCCGCTCCCGGGCGTCGCGTCGCAGGAGCATCCCTTGCTCGTTCCGCCGCCGCCCATAGGCGCGCCCGCATCGCCCGCGTCGTCGCCGGCATCCGGGGCGCTGCCGAGCGAGTCCTTCAGCGCTGGCCAATCAGGGACGCACTTCGCCTGGCTCGTCGATGCGCCGCAGGCGAGCGGTCCGCGCACGCCGTACAAGTGGAGGAGTGGCGCGAAGGTGGCGCCGTCGTCCTTTGATGCGCCGAGGATGAAGCCGGAGACCTCGCTCGAGCACGCGTAGAGATTCGCGCCGCTCGCGGTGAGGCACTGCACGCCGATCGTCGACTTCGACGTGAACGTCAGCGAGGCGGCGCTCGCCTCTTGGAGCCCGTCCTTCGGTCCCCCGGCGTAGACCTTCTGCCCGTCGTCGGAGATCGCGAAGCCGAGCATGTCGCCCGTGAACTTGAGCACCTCGCGGAAGGTCTGCGCGCCGTCGTCGCTCACGAGCAGTCGGCTTCCAGCGCTCCCCTTCGTCCGCACGTACACGCGATCGGCGTTCTTGGGATCGACCGCGGAGATGAACGGCGCGCGCTCGGTCGCGATGTCGAGCGGGACCTTGTACTCCTTCCACGACGCGCCGGTGTCCTTCGACACGAGGACGACGCCCTGCTCGGTCGCGCCGTTTCCGCGCACGCCAGAGACGTAGACGCGCGCCGCATCGCTGGCCGCGACCTCCAGCGTCTCGAACAGGACCGTCGGATCGAGCGACGGACCGAGCGGCGCGTAGGTCTTGCCGTTGTCGGTCGCCATGAAAATGTCCGATTGGAACAGCGCCGTGCCCGCGTCGTCGGCCATCGAAAATTTGTTGGTGAAGACGAGCGAGGTCGCTGGCGCGTCGGGACGAACCACGAGATCGACGACGACGTTCTGCGTCAGCTTCCCTGGCGCGAACGCCCACGAGCAGCCCTTGTCGGGCGACGTCGCGAGCCCTTCGAACGTCCCGGCGAGGACGGTACCGTCGGCGGTGAGCCCCATCGACGGATCCTCGGTGCCGCCGTAGCCGATCGCTTTTTCGCAGACCCAGTCCCACGTCGTCCCGCCATCCTGAGAGAAGAGGATGCCGAACGTCGTGCGCAAGATCATCGAGCTCGGCGTCGTCTTCGAGACCACGAGCTGGTTGGCGGCAGGGAACCGCCCGTTCGCGCGCGCGACCCCGGCGGAGGCGATCGAGAGAAACGCGACGGAGGCGGAAAGAACAAGAGCGCGGGTTCGCACCGATGAAAACCTAGCGCATGCGTCGGCCGACGACGAGGAGGTCGAACGGTCCCGCTGCTTCCACGCGCACGTCGAGGGCGGGACCGAGCGCCGCGGTCCACGCCGCCTCGTCGAGGACGCGCGCTTCGATCGTGGCGCCCGAGGTGACGTCTTCGTAGACGAAGCGATCGGGCCCGAGGCGCCTCGCGCGGGGGTCCTCGGCGGCGGCGGTGTCCAGCGCGTCGAGCCACGCGGGGGACGGGGCCTCTGCGAGGAAGACGCCCCCGGGTGCGAGCACGCGCGCGAGCTCCGCGCCGAGGCCGAGGAGCGCCGCGTCGTTTGGCGGGTGCGCGAGGGTGCCGTGGAGCGCGAGCGCGGCGTCGAAGGCGGCATCGGCGAAGGGGAGCGGCTCCCAGAAGCTCGCGAGGACGGTCGGGATGGGCCGCGCCCGACGGTTGCATAGTGCAAGCATTGCAGGCGAGAAATCGAGGCCGATCGGCGCGTGTCCTGCGTCGAGGAGCGCGGCCAGCTCGCGGCCGGTGCCGACGCCGAGGTCGAGCACGCGCGCGCGCGGCGGCAGCTCGGCGAGCACCCTCGCCATTCGAATCCGCGAGGCGTCGCGCGGCATCGCGTACGCGCGATCGTACCGAGGCGCAATGGCGTCGAAGAACCGGCGCGCGCGATCGTCCTCCATCGGGGTGCCCAAACGTAGCACCGTGAGTACGCTAGGCGCGTGCGGTCCTCCAAGGCAGAGCGTGAGCTCGGGATCTCCGGCCAGATCGTCGGGCCGGTCGTGCGCGCGCTCGAGGCCGCGGGCGTCGACACGGCGCGGCTCGCCCTCGAAGCCGGCCCCACGGTGCTCGGCGCGCGCGCCGACGCGATATTCGACGCCGCCGCCGCGCAGCTCGGCGATCCCGCGGTGGCGCTTACCCTCGCAGCGCGCCTGCCAATCGGGAGCCTCGGCATCCTCGACTACGCGCTGTGCACCAGCTCCTGCCTCGGCGACGCGATAAGGCGCGTCGCGAAGTACTACTCGGTCGTCACGGAGCGCGTGACGCTCACGGTGGTGGAGGAGGGCGAGCGAGCGTCGCTCCTCTTCGAACGGAAGGCAGGCGCGGGGCACAGCCGGCACTGGGCGGAGTTCGCGTCGGCGATGATCGCTCTGCGCATTCGGCAGACGCTGGGCCGTCCGTCGCCGCTCGCGCGCGTGACGTTCGCGCACGGAGCGCCGGCGAGCACGGCCGCCCACGACGCGTTCTTCGGCGTACCGGTCGAGTGGGACGCGCCGGGCGATCGCCTCGAGCTCGAGGCGTCGCTCCTGGCGCTCCCGCTCTTGACCGCGGCGTCATCGCTCGCCGAGGCGCTCGAGGATCGGATGCGCGAGATCGCTCCGGCTCCCGGCGCACCCGATCCCCTCGTCGTGCGCGTTCGCGTCGCCGTCGCCGAGCTGCTCGACGCTCGCGAGACGACCCTCGATGCTGCCGCCGCACGCGTGCACCTCACTCGCCGCACCCTCCAGCGCGAGCTCAAGGCGCGCGGCACGTCCCACACGATCCTCCTCGACGAGGTGCGCCGCGAGCGCGCGCTCCGCTTGCTCGCCGATGGCGCGCTGTCGGTCACCGAGGTCGCGTACCGGCTCGGCCTCTCCGAACCGAGCGCGTTTTTTCGGTCTTTCCGGCGCTGGACGGGGGTGAGCCCGCAGGCCTTTCGCAAGGGCGCGCCGCCGCAGGCGTGAGGTGGCGGGCGGGTGGCGCGAGACGCCGGTCGATTTGGCGCGGAGGGTCCTTCACCGTCGTGCGCGCACGTGGGAACGCACACACATGAACGTTCGCACCGCGACCTTGGGCGTCCTCGCAATTGGCGCATGCGCGGTCGCGGCGTGTGGAAGCGATGGGAGCGGCAGCGCGAACGCATCGAGCAGCAGCGGCGCGACTCCTCCGAACGCGTCTTCGGGGGGACCAGACGCGGCGCCCGGGACCGTCGCGCCGGACGCCAGCACGCCGACCCCCTTGGACGCGGGCGCGCCGTACGGCTGCACCGACGCCGCGCCGAAGTGTGTCGGCTGGAACCAGCGCGCGCACTGCGTGCCGTCCTCGAACGGAGGGGCGTGGGTCACCGAGACGTGCCCCGCGGGGTGCTTCGCGGGCGCGTGCTCGGCGACCGCGTGCGTCGACGAGTGCGCCCTCGGCGCGACCGACGCGTCCGCAACGTGCAAGCTCTGGGACCTCGGCACGCACTCGTTCGTCGCGCCCGATCCGTCCGGCAGCCTCCACGATCGTGCGCGCGACTACGACCGCCGCCTCCGCGCCACGAACATGCCCGCCGGCGCCGTAATGAACGCCGACTACACCGACGCGACGTTGACGAAGATCTCGCACTACGACGGATTCCACGACTCGGCGATCTGGACCGGCTCCGCGCTCGCCGCCGAGGCATGGCGCCTGCTCGCGACCGGCTCCCCGGACGCCGCCGCTCAGGTCGCCACCATCGCGCGCACGCTGCACACGAATTTCACGGCGACCGGCGATCCTGGCTACCTCGCGCGCGTCGTCCTCCCAGCGACCGGCGCGCCCGTGCTCGACGATCCCAACCCGTGCGCCGATCCCGAATGGCACTGCGGCGTCGCCACGCCGGCAGGCGCCGTGAATTGGCTCGGCGCCACGAGCCGCGACCAGTACACCGGCGTCCTCCTCGGCGAGTACGTCGGCTACCTCGCGACGCAAGATCCCGCGGTCAAGGACATCCTTCGTCAGGACACCGTCGCCGTCGCGCGCGAGCTCATGAAGGTGCGACCCGGCGTCCAGGCCCTCGTCACGATCAACGGCAACGTGTCCTTCACCAAGAGCCTCGATCTCGAGAACGTCGTCCTCGCGCCGAGCGAGATGCCGGGCGGAAAGCTCCAAATCACATTGTCGACCTCGAGCCCGAGCGACGCGAAGATCGTCGGGATGCGGGAATTTTTCCCCGACTACTCGATCCTCGTGAAGCAAATCCTCGGCGTCGCCATTCCGATACCGCGCGCGTCGTCGGCGCTCATGCTCGGCGCCATCTTCAAGATCGCGATCCTCACGACCGACGGCGTGCCGGGCATGGAGGCCGACCACAAAGCCTTCGTGGACTATTACGCCGCCCACGCGTCCGCCTGGCTCGACATCGCCGCCGGGTGGACGTTCGGGTCAAATTGCGGCAACGGCTACTTTGCGAACCACATCGCGTTCATCCTCGCGCACACCTACGCGATGCTCGAGACGTCGCCGACGCTCGGTCCTCGCGTGCGCGATCAGATCTTCGATGGGAAGATGTGGACCGCGCTGAAAGGGCACAAAAATCCCTATTTCGCGTTCCTCTGGGCGGCGACGCGCGCGTCTCCCGCGAAGGCCGATCTCGACGCGGCGTCGCTCCAGCTCGCGCAGTTCTCGCCGGGACCGCGTGTTCGCATCGCACGCAATTTGACCGCGTCGCCGGCGTACATGCCGCACGACACGACGTGCACGTCACCGATCCTGTGTGACACCACGACGCTCGCGGTCGACGTGAAGGATCGCGTCGTCGAGGACTTCCAGTGGCAGCGTCAGCCGTGGCAGCTCGCGGACTCGGGCGCTCCGCGCCTCGTGTACCCGGGCGTCGACTACCTCGCGGCGTATTGGGCGGGCCGGCGCCATGGCTTCGTCGCGGACGATCGACCCGGCACCTGCGCGCGCTTCGATCGCTGAGACCCGCGAGGGCGGTGGTACCCTCCGGCGCGTGAGGGTCCTGGCGGAGCTGCTCGAGCGCGGCGTGATCGAAGGCAGGCTCGCGCGCGCGCTCTCGTCGGCGTGGGGGCGCGCGGCGGCGCGGCGCCTGGTCAAGCCCCTCGTGTGGCGGGCCGGCGCGCGTGTCGTTGCGATCGGCGGCGCGACGCTCGGCGGCTCCGGCAAGACTCCGCTCGCGATGGCGTGCGCGCAGGCCCTCGCCGCGGAAGGCGCGCGCGTGGCGATCGTCGGTCACGCGTACCGCGCTCGTCCGCGCGTGGCGCGCGTCGTCACGGTGGCGGATCCCGTCGGAGAGGTCGGCGACGAGGCCCGCGCCTGCGCACGCGCGCTCCCGAACGTGCCCGTCGTCGTTGCGCCCACGCGCCAAGCGGCTCTCGACCTCGCGCTCTCGCTCGCCGACGTCGCGATCCTCGACGGCGTGCATCAGACCACGCGGCGCGCCTCCCTCGCGTTGCTCGCCGTCGACACTCGCGCGCCGTGGGGCGCCGGCGCATGTCCCCCGCGCGGTGACCTCCGTGCGCCACGTGACGCGCTCCTCGCGGCGGCCGATCTCCTCGTACCTGTCGAAGGAAGATCACGCGGCGCGTTCGTCGAGGGTACGCTCGTGACCTGGGACGAGCTGCGACAGCTGCGTGTCGGGCTCGTGACGGCGCTGGCCCGACCCGACCGGGTCACCCAGATGCTCGCTGCCCACGATGTGTGCCCCCTCGTGGTCCGCTCATCCGCCGACCACGGGCGCCCACGCACGACACCCTCGGCCGACGTCGATTTGTGGCTGACCACCGCCAAATGCCGCGAATCGCTCGCCCTTCCCGCGTGTTCGTTCGGGGTGCTGGAGTACCAAGTCGAGCTCCCTCTGGCGTGTCGCTTGACCCTCGCCCAGCTGGGGTCTTACGCTCCCAGAGCAGCGTAGAGTCGCGAAAACCCTCGAACGATGGCGTACGACAGAGACTTTGGGCGGGGCGTCGAATCGCTCCGTGAACCCTTGCCGCAGGAGGCCGCCGAACCGCGCGTTCGGCGGCGGGGTCCGTTCGGCGAGGCTCGGGGGACTTTGGCGTGAGCGAGTCCGAGGAAAAGACACGCGTAACCGCCATCGTGCAGAAGCCTGCGGCCGGCGACGGCCCGCGGGGAGGGGATTGCCTGGTCGTCATCTACACCAAGGAGCCGTCGCTCCTCGGCAAGCGCTTCGTCCTCGACATCAGCCCCATGCGCATCGGCCGCGGCGCCGAGAACCACATCGTCTTGGAAGGCGACAGCGTCTCGCGCCGCCACGCGCACATCGAGCAGCGCGGGGAAGTGTGGTGGGCGATCGACGACGGTTCCACGAACGGCACCTACGTGAACGACGAGCAGATCTCGCGCGAGATGGGCCTCGCCAACGGCGACCGCATCAAGGTCGGCCCCACCATCTTCAAGTACCTGTCCGGTCAGGACGTCGAGGCCCAGTACCACGAAGAAATCTATCGCATGACGATCATCGACGGCCTGACGGGTGCGCACGTGAAGCGCTACCTGCTCGAGGCCCTCGAGAAGGAGATCATCCGCGCCCGCCGCCACGCGCGCGATCTCTCCTTCATGATGTTCGACATCGACCACTTCAAGAAGATCAACGACTACCACGGCCACCTCGCCGGCGACTTCGTGCTCAAGGAGCTCGCGCGCATCGTGCAAGCGCGCATCCGTCGCGACGAGGTGTTCGCGCGCTACGGCGGTGAAGAGTTCGCGATCATCCTTCCCGAGACAAACCTCGAGGGCGCGAAGGCGCTCGCCGAAGGGCTGCGCGAGAAGGTCGAGGCGAGCCGCTTCGTCTTCCAGGGGGAGAACATCTCGGTGACGATCTCGATCGGCGTCGCGGTCCTCCAAGACGTGGATCGCACCGCGCCCGACCTCATCAAGAACGCCGACACGAAGCTGTACGAAGCGAAGCGCGGCGGTCGAAACAAAGTCATCGCGTGACGGCGGAGCTCCCGCGGATCGTCGTGCCGCCGCCGGGCCCGCGATCGCGGGCGCTGTCGGCGCGCCTCTCGGCGGTCGAGTCGCCCGCGTTCGATGCGCGACGCGAGCGACGAAGCGAGGACAGCGGGGAGGACCAATCGCCGATCGTGTACGCGTCGGGCGCTGGCTCCAACGTGCTCGACGTCGACGGCAACCGGTACGTCGATCTGACGTGCGGCTTCGGCGCGCTCGCGCTCGGTCACGCGCCGCCGGGGCCGACCAAGGCTGCGATCGCCGAAGCCGCGCGGCTCACGCTGGCGCTCGGCGACGTGTACGCGTCAGAAGCGAAGGTCGCGTTGTGCGAGCGCCTCGTCGCGCTCTATCCCGAGCCCGGCGCGCGCGTGCTCCTCGGCCTCTCGGGCGCCGACGCGCTCACCGCCGCCCTGAAGACGTGCGTGCTCGCGACCGGCAAGGCGGGCGTCGTCGCGTTCGAAGGTGGGTATCACGGCCTGTCGCACGGACCGCTTGCCGCGTGCGGGTACAGCGAGGCGTTTCGCGCGCCGTTCGCCGCCCAGCTCGGCGATCACGTCCGCTTCGTCGGATACCCGTCCAACGAGGCCGAGCTCGATAGTTGCAAACTGCACGTGACACGAGCGCTCGCGGCCGGTGACGTCGGGGCCGTGCTCGTCGAGCCGGTCCTCGGGCGGGGTGGGTGCGTGGTCCCGCCGCCGGGCTTCCTCGCGATGCTGCGCGCAGCGTGCGACGCGTCGGGCGCGCTGCTCGTCGCGGACGAGGTGTGGACGGGGCTCGGTCGGTCGGGCGCCATCGCTCGCTCGCTCGCGGAGGGCGTACGCGCCGATCTCCTCTGCTTCGGGAAGTCGCTCGGCGCCGGCTGGCCGATCAGCGCGTGCGTCGGCAGCGCAAGCGCGATGGCGGCGTGGGGCGCGCACGGCGGGTCGGCGATTCACACGGCGACGCACTTCGGCGCGCCGCCCGCGTGCGCCGCCGCGCTCGCGTACCTCGACGTCCTGGACCGCCAGTCCCTCGCAGCGCGCGCGGCGACCGTGGGCGAACGATGGCGAGAGATCTTGCGCGAAGCGACGGCGAACCACGGCGTCCGCGAGGTGCGCGGCGTCGGGCTCATGGTCGGTGTCGCGCTCGACGGAGGCTCCACGCGCGCACTCGCGGCGTCGCGCCGTCTCCTCGCGTCCGGCTGGATCGTCCTCACCGGCGGAGCGAACGGCGACGTGCTCACGTTGACGCCGGCGATCGACGTCCCGGAGGAGCCCCTCCACGCCTTCGCCCCCGCGCTCGCCGCCGCCCTCTGACCGGAATCCGTCTCGGTTTCGGATTGGAGTAAGTAATCTATTGTTCTCTGCGGGTTGGCGTCGCGTTTGCGAGCGGTGGCACGAGCCGCGCGACTCGCGCGCCGCGACTCGTGTGGTACGTGCGACGCACCATGCGTTCGAGCATCGGGGTCGGCGCGTTCGTCGGTGGCGGTTACGATTTTTTGGGTGTCGGATCAGTGGAGTCTCGGCGCCCTCGCGCAGGTTCACTACGCGTCGGCCTCCGTGGGCACCAACGACGCGAGGTCCCCGCTCAACGCGCTCGCCCCGGTGCTGCTGATGAGCGCGACCTACCACTGAGCTCGGCCGCCCGCGGCTCGGCGCCGCGTGTCGGGTTTTCGCGTAGACTTCGGTCGTGGTCCCCGATCCCGAGAGCGACGCGCTCCACCTTCGCGCGCGGGCGTTCGTTCGCGCGTTCGAGGCGGGCGCCACGATGCCCGAGGCGTTCGATCGCCTCGCGTGCGATCTCGCGCGATTTCAGGCCGCGCGCGTCCCCGGCTACGCGAAGCTTTGTCGCGCGCGCAGCGTCGACGTCGGGGCGCTCGCACGCGCAGGTGACGCGCCGGCCGTCCCCACCGAGGCCTTCAAGATGACGCGCATCGCCACGTTCCCAGAGGATGCCGCGCATGTCGTCTTCCGCACGAGCGGCACCACGGTCGGAGCGCGCGGCCTCCACGCGCTGCGCGACGCCGGCACGTACGACGCGGCGGCGCTGGCGTTTGGACGATGGGCGCTCATGAAGGGGTGGAAGCGCCCAGTCCCCGTCCTGGTCCTCGGCCCCTCGCCGCGCGAGGCGCCCGACTCGTCGCTCACGCACATGAACGCGCTCTTCGTGAACGAGCTCGGCGAGCCGGCGGGCGAGCGCGAGACGTACTTTCTCCAGGAAGAGATCCTCGACGTGGTCGCCCTCGACGAGCGCGTGGTCCGCGCGATGACCGCGGGCGACGCGCCGGTCCTCCTCCTCGCGACGTCGTTCGCGCTGGTGCACCTCCTCGACGCGCTCGACGGCGCGCCGTTTCGGCTACCCACGGGCAGCCGCGTGATGCAGACCGGTGGCTTCAAGGGGCGATCGCGCGAGATCGACGGCGAGACGCTCCGCCGCGACGTCGCGACCGCGCTGCAGGTGGAGACGCGCGAGATCGTCGGCGAGTACGGCATGACCGAGCTCGGGAGCCAGTTCTACGAGGCGACGATCGCGTCGGACGACGCCGCGCCGTGGGTCTACGTCGAGCCACCGTGGGCGCGCGTAGTGCCCGTCGATCCGGTGACGCTGGCACCGGTCGCCGATGGAAAGATCGGCCTCGCGCGGATCGAAGACCTGACGAACGTGGACAGCGCCTTCGCGGTCCTCGCCGCGGATCGTGTACGCCGCGTGCCGGGTGGCTTCGAGCTGCTTGGCCGCGCGCCTGGCGCTCCGCCGCGCGGGTGCTCGATCGCGATCGACGAGATCCTCGGGCGATGAGCGCCGCGCCGCGAACGGCCGAAGGGCGCGCGCGAGACGTTCGAGAGATCCTGCGTGCTGCGCGCAGCCTCGCCGCGCGCGCGGACCGGATCGTCCCCGAGATCACCAAGAGCACCGGCCTCTCGCCCGAAGGTGTGCACCTCGCTCTCCGCGAGCACCTCGAACTCGAAGCCACCGACGACGACATCTCCGCGTTGGTCGCGCGCGCGGGCGACGCAACGCGCGTGCACGTCGTTCTCTCGTCGAGCGTCTTCGTCGGTGCGGTCCGCGCTCTCGCGATCGCGCGCGCCGCGGCGCCGCACGTGACGCTGCGCCCGTCGACGCGCGACCCATGGTTCGCGCGCGCCCTCGTCGAGGAGCTGGGCTCGAGCGCCGTTCAAGTGGAGGACGTCCGCGCGCGCGACCTCGCGGCGGGTGAAATCCACGTCTACGGTCGCGACGCGACGATCGCGGCAATCCGCGCCGAAGCGCGCCGCGGCGTGCGGGTGGTCGGACACGGAGCAGGTATGGGCGTCGCTTGGGTTGCAGCGGACGATGATCTCGCAGAGGCTGCGGAAGCGGTTGCGCGCGATGTCGTTCCGTTCGACCAGCGAGGGTGCCTCAGCCCGAGGCTCGCGCTCGTCGAAGGAGACGACGCGCGCGCGGTAGCATTCGCGGCGGCCCTCGACCTTCGGCTGGCGGCGTGGGAAGCCCGTGTGCCGCGCGGTGTCGTTGGGGGAGACGAAGTCGCCGAGCGCGTCCGATGGCTCGAGACGATGGCGATCGCGGGGGTGGTGCTCGCCGGACCCGCCCACGCGGTAGCTGTCGCTGCCCACGGCTCACCCCTGACGCTCGCTCCCGTCGGTAGAAATATGCACATTGCACCTATTGCGATGGCGAACGCCGCCGCGCAGCTCGCCCCGCTCGCGTCTGCGATCGTGGCCGTCGGCGCGAACGATTCCGCCGTCGCTGCCCGCATCGGTCCTCCCCACGCCCGGGTCTCCCGGCTCGGCCACATGCAACGGCCTCGCCTCGACGGCCCGGTCGACCGTCGCGACCGTTGACGAGCGCGTGCGGGACGGCGTGCTAGCCTCCCCGCGTCATGCGAAACGCTCGCGTCGCTTGGTCCTTTGCGCTGCTCTTCTCCGCCGCCGCGGCCACGATCGCGCCCGGCTGCGGGTCGTCGTCGAACGGTAACGGCTTCACCGAGCCCGATGCGGCGTCCGACGCGATCGACGACACGCTCGGCGATCAGAACCTCGGCGAGCAGTGCGCGACCGGGACCCCATGCGGCGACGGAGGCGTGTGCGCCGGCAACACCTGCTGCGCCCGCGAGCACGCCTGCGGCCCTGCGTGCTGCTCGACGGGCGCGGTCTGCTCCTTCCTCAAGTGCGTCACCCCAGGCGCGAGCTGCGTCGACTCCACCGATTGCTCCACGGACCAGTACTGCGACTACCAGCTCGGCGCCGGCGACGCAGGGGTCGCCTCGGTCGATGGCTCCTGCGTCGGCGGCGCCCCGCAAAAGAATGGCCGCTGCCTCCCGCGGCCCCCCATCTGCGCGCCCGACGCCGGCACCGGCGGCGTGACGTGCCTCGACAAGTGCGAGTACCGCGGCGCTTCTGCCTTCAAGCCCGAGCTCAAATTCTCGTGGGGCGGCAACGTCGCCCCGCCCTTCGACACCGACGTCATGATGGCCCCCATCGTCATCCAGCTCGACGACGACAACTGCGACGGAAAAATCAACGAGCAGGACATCCCCGAGATCGTCTTCACGACGTTCACCGGCGGCGACTACACGCACAACGGTACCCTCCACGCGATCTCGATCGTGCAGGGCAAGGTCACCGACAAGTGGTCCAAGCCCGGCGAGGTCTACCCGGGTACCCAGCTCGCAGCCGGCGATCTCGACGGAAAGCCCGGAAACGAGATCGTCGCGTGCAGCACCGCCGGCACGGTCCGCGCGTACCGTGGCGACGGCTCACTTCTCTGGAATAGCGCGCCCGGCGTCGGCTGCTACATGCCGTCGATCGCCGACATGGACGGCGACGGCAAGGCCGAGGTCATCGTCGACGGGGGCATCCTCTATGGCTTCGACGGCACGACCAAGGCGTTCTTCTCCGTCGGCCTCGCCGGCACGTTCGCCGTGAGCGATCTCGACGGCGACGGCGCGCTCGACGTCGTCACCTCGAGCCAGGGTTTCCACGCCGACGGCAAGCTCTTCGTCGACACCGGCGTCGCCGGAAGCTGGCCCGCGATCGGCGACTTCGACAAGGACGGCAAGGCCGAGGTCGTCGCCGTCTACTCTGGCTCGCACACCGCCTCGTTCTGGCACTACGACGCCGCACAGGCCGCGAAATTCTCGTGGGTCCGCCAGGGCGTCGACATCAACGGTACGCTCACGCAGCACTGCGATCCCGCCAGCGCCGGCTACACGACCGGCGGCGGTCCGCCCACCGTCGCGGATTTCGACGGCGACGCCGTGCCCGACGTCGCGCTGGCCGGCGGCATCGGCTACACGATCTTGAACGGCGCGAAGATCGTGAACTCCGCGATCGCCAATGCGGCGACCGTCCTCTGGGCCGTCCCGACCACCGACTGCTCGTCGGCGGCCACCGGCAGCTCGGTCTTCGACTTCGACGGCGACGGAAAGGCGGAGGTCGTCTACTCGGACGAAAACCACATGCGCATCTACGAAGGGCCGACCGGGAAGATCCTCTTCGAGACGTGCAACACCACCGGCACGCTCATTGAGTACCCGCTCGTGGCCGACGTCGACAACGACGGCCACGCCGACATCGTCGTCGTCTCGAACGCGTACGCCAGCAGCAACGCCGAGTACCAGTGCAACGACGGCACGAACATCGCGCAGTCGGGCGTCCGCGTCTTCGGCGACACCGCGGGCAGCTGGGTCCGCACGCGCCGCATCTGGAACGAGCACGCGTATCACGTCACCAACGTGAACGAGGACGGGACCATCCCGAAGAACGAGCTCCCCAACTGGAAGCAGCCGGGGCTGAACAACTTCCGCCAGAACAAGCAGCCGGGCAGCGAGTTCGCGGCCCCCGACGCGGTCGTCGCGATCGCGCCGGTGTGCACGGGCCCGTATGGCCTCGTCGCCACCGTCACGAACATCGGCGAGGCCGCACTTCCCGCCGGCGTCGCGGTCGGCTTCTACACGGGCACCCCGGGCAGCGGCACGAAGATCGGCGCCGGAGTCACCACGCGCACCCTGTATCCGCCGCAGTCCGAGCAGGTCCTCCTCGCGCTCCCCAATCCGCCGGCGGGTGTCCGCGAGGGGAGCCTCACCGTCTACGCGGTCGTCGACGACACGACGACGCCGCACCCGTCCTGGCACGAGTGCCGCACGGACAACGACACGTCCGCGCCCGTCGCGGCGATCTGCAACGGCGTGAAGTGACGCGTCGCGCGCGCTGACTCGGTGGCCAGTGGGTTCGGCGTAAGTTACGCTAGACGGGTGACCAGCACTCCGGGCATCGCGTGGACGCACTTCGAGTGCGATGGTCGACGACTCGAATACGCGGTCGTCCCGTCAAAGACCAAGTCGAGGCCCGCTGACTGGCCGGCGAACCGGCCGTCCCCCGGACGCTGGGTCGCGGACGTGATGGTTTGGGTCCGGAAGTGCGGTGAAGAAAACGGGCCCGCGATGACGTTTCCAGAAGGAACCGTCGTTACCGTCGATCACGCGCGCGAGGCCGCGCGCTTCTTCGCCGAACGACTCGCGTAGCTTCACCCCTCCCTGAGGCCGCCGCTTTGGGCGGCCGATTTGGGAGGGGTCGACGCCGCGTCTGCGGCGGCGGGGGTGGGCTTCCTTTGTTGCTTTTGCTTCATGGTCAGCCCTTGAAGGTCGAGGGACCGAAGTCGCCGAACGGATCGTCGCGCTCGCGTACGGCCTGCTTGAAGCCGATCTCCGCGGCGCGCCCCTGGAACGCGTAGCCCTCTTTGGTGTGGCGGGCGACGCCGTCGAAGAAGGTGGCCAGCATCTGGGTCGGCGCGAGGCCCTGCGCGTGCACCATCTGGTTCAGCATCAGCTTGTGCATCACCAGCTGGTTCACGGGGACGCGCGCGATGCGCTCGAGGAGCACCTCGGTGCGCGCGTCGAGGTCGGCGGCGGGCGGCGCTTCGATCGCGAGGCCCCACTCGTGCGCTTCTTTGCCGGACAGGCAGTCGCCGGTGAAGAGCAGCCGCTTCGCCTTTTCGAGGCCGATTCGGTACGCCCAGAGCGCCGTCGTCGGAACGCCCCACACCCGCGCGGGCGGGTAGCCGATCTTCGCGTCGTCGGCGATGAGGAGGAGATCCGAGCAGAGCGCCATGTCGGTCCCGCCGGCGACGCAGAATCCGTGCACTTTGCATACGACCGGCTTCTCGGCGTGAAAGAGCGACATGAAGCCGCGCACGTTGCGGCTCATCATCGCGTAGTCGACGGTCGGATCCCACGTGCCCGACGGGTCGTGATTCTGGAACTGCACGATCGGATCGAGCAGGCTCCCCGGCTTCGCGGCGCCAGCCGGCTCGTTCTGGAGCCGCGCCTCGGCGCTCTCGACGAGATCGTAGCCGCCGCAGAAACCCTTCCCCGCGCCCGAGAGGCAGATCACGTGCACGCCCTTATCGAGGCACGCGTCCTCGACGCACGCGGCGAGCTCGCGCGGCATCTCCATCGTGATCCCATTGCCGCGCGAGGGGCGGTTCAGCGTGATGCGCGCGACACGCTCGGTGACCTCGTAGGTCATGGTTTTCGTGGCCATGGCGGAGGAGGGTACGCGAGAATTCAGGCGTCGGCGTCGGCGTCGGAACCGGAGTCGGCGTCGGAACCGGAGTCGGCGTCGGAACCGGAGTCGGCGTCGGAACCGGAGTCGGCGTCGGAACCGGAGTCGGCGTCGGAACCGGAGTCGGT
>JBBRLQ010000014.1:0-226273 GCA_038231275.1 Polyangiales bacterium | reverse complement strand
GACCTTGCAGAGCCGGACCGCTTCGGCCTTGAACTCCGCGGTGAACGACCGTCGCCCTCGTCGTGCTTCTCGTTTCGCCATCGAACACTCCTGGCGCATCTTCGCGCCTTTCGGGGTGTCCACGGAAGCGGGTGAAGATCATCGCGCTCGAGCCCGGGGTGGTACGCGACCCACACGTCACCCATTCCGCCCGACGCGATGCGCTTCTTGAGCTTGTACCGCCCGAGCGCGCGCGCCTCGAACACCTGACGGCGCAGGCTCCAGATGACGTTGCCTCCGATGACGAGGAACACGTACGTGCCGAGCACGTACGCCGAGTTGAGGAGGAGCATCGTCAGCGCGGCGGGATCTCGAAGCTGCGCCGCGATTCGAGGCACGAAGAGCGCCGAGCCGAGCAACGTCACGTAATAGACGCCCACCGGGATGCCGCTCATGAGGAGGCCGCGGCGCCACGGATCCTGCGCCGTCACCATCCGCGCGAGGAGGACGAGGCAGAGACCCGACGCGTAGGGGCTCGCGATGCCGCGGAACTCGATGCACATGAGCCCGATCGCGAGCGCGGCCGACGTGTAGCCGGAGAGGTCCAGGATCGTGAGCACCCGCTCGGTCGGCGGCGGCTTCCTATACAGGCGCCGAAGGATCGGCAGCGCGACGCCGATGACGAGCACGCGCGCGAGCACGAAGTCGCGAAGACTGCCTGCGTCCAGGTTGCGGACCACGACGTAGTCGATGAGCACGAAGCCGGCCCACATCGTGTACGCCGCCGTGAGGGCGCGTCGGAAGCGAATCTGCGCCGCGCCGAGATCCTCGCGCGCCGACCGTCCGCCGATGGTGCCGGGCTGCGCCATCGACTTCGGGGCATCGAGCGTCTCCGCGTCGCGCGCGCGTCGTCCTCTTGCCTCCGCGAACACCTTCACGGGTAGAGAACAGCGCTGGATCGCGCGCACGTCAAACGCGCGGGCGCCTTCCCGCGTGTGTTCCTCCCACACTCGGCGGCGCCCTGCCACTCCTGTCGAGCATGGCTTCGACCGGCGAACCCATCGCCGCGCTCGTTGCTGGTAGGATGCGGAGCACGGAGTGCCATGAAGAACACCGACCCGCGGGAGACCCGCACCGACGCGACTTGGCTCGACGCGCACTGGATGCCGTTCACTGGCAACCGCCAGTTCAAGGCGCATCCGCGCATGATCGTATCGGCGGAGGGTGCATATTACACGGACGCCGACGGCAAGAAGATCTTGGACGGGCTCTCCGGTCTCTGGTGCTGCGGGCTCGGCCACCGCCGCCGCGAAATCGCCGAGGCCATCGCCCGACAGGCCTCTACCCTTGACTACTCACCCGCCTTTCAGTTCGGTCACCCCGCGTCGTTCGCGCTGGCGAACAAGATCAAGGAGCTCACGCCGAGCGGCCTCGACTACGTGTTCTTCACCGGCTCGGGCTCGGAGTCCGCGGACACCTCCCTCAAGATGGCGCGCGCGTTCTGGCGCGCGAAGGGAAAGGGCACCAAGACGCGCCTCATCGGCCGCGAGAAGGGCTACCACGGCGTCAACTTCGGCGGCATCTCGGTCGGCGGCATCGTCGGCAACCGCAAGGCGTTCGGTCAGGGCATCGAGGCCGACCATCTCCCGCACACCCAGCTCGCCCTACGCGACAAGGCCGACGCGTTCACGCGCGGCATGCCGAAGCACGGCGTCGAGCTCGCCGATCAGCTCCTCGGCCTCATCGCGCTCCACGACGCGTCGAACATCGCCGCGGTCATCGTCGAGCCGTTCGCAGGCTCCGCGGGTGTCGTCATTCCGCCGGTCGGCTACCTCCAGCGCCTTCGCGAGATCTGCACCGCGAACGACATCCTCCTCATCTTCGACGAGGTCATCACCGGCTTCGGCCGCGCGGGCGCGTACACCGGCGCCGAAGCGTTCGGCGTCACGCCCGACATCATGAACCTCGCCAAACAGATCACGAACGGATCGCAGCCGCTCGGGGCGGTCGTCGCGACGAAAGAGATCTACGAGACGTTCATGCAGGCCGCCGGTCCCGAGTACATGGTCGAGTTCCCGCACGGCTACACGTACTCCGCGCACCCCATCGCGTGCGCCGCCGGCGTGGCGGCGCTCGATTTGCTCGTGCAAGAGAAGGCCGTCGCGCGCGTCGCCGAGCTCGCGCCGTATTTCGAGAACGCAGTGCACGGCCTCAAGGGGTCGCGCCACGTCACCGACATCCGCAACTACGGCCTCGCGGCGGGCCTCACGATCGATCCCGCGCCCGGCGAGCCCGCGAAGCGGCCGTTCGAGATCGCGATGAAGTGCCTCGCCAAGGGCGTCTACGTCCGATACGGCGGCGACACGATCCAGCTCGCGCCGCCGTTCATCGTCGAGAAGAAGGAGATCGACCTCATCGTGAGCGTCCTCGCCGAGTCGCTCGCAGACGTGGGGTAGCCACGGTGGGCTGCCGCTACTCGGCGGCCACCGAGGCACCCCTGCCGAGACCGATCGCGACGAGCAGCAGCGCGAGGACCAGGAATTCGCCGCCGAGGAGGCCCGGCCTCGTGCACTCTTTCAGTCCTTCGAAGAGCGTGCGCGTGACCTTGTCGTCGGGGACGGCCGCGGGATCGGACATCGTGCGAAAGACGGCGGCGAGCGCTCCCAACGTCGCGCACACGATTTGAGCGAGCGTCGTCGCCCACATTCCCGCGGCAAAGCCGAGGCGGCCGCGCTCCGGTCTCCACGCAAAGCGGCCCGCCGCGCCCGCGGTCACGACGCCGAAGACCAGGATCGGCCACATCATGGGCCCGCCATCTTGCATGAACTCGGAGAAACCGCTCATGCTCCTTCTACCCGCGCGCGCGGCCTGCGTGACATCGGTCACGCGCGAGCACGGCGCGGGTACTAGAGGAGGATGGGAACGGACGGCGAGCTGGTCGAACGCCTTCGCACGGGCGACCGCAGCGCCTTTCGTGAGGTCTATGCCTGCTACGAGACGCGTATTTTCCGCTTTCTCGCGCGGCTGACGAGCGATCGCGCCGTCGCTCAGGATCTCTTCCAAGAGACGTGGATCGCCTTCGCGCGCACGGCGCCGCGTCTCGAGCCACGCGGCGATCTGACGGGGCTCCTCTTCACGATCGCGCGAAATAAGTTCCTTAACTGGCGACGCTGGTCGCTGCTCGACGTGAGCCGACTCGCCTCGCTCCCGCGCGAACCGGAGGCCGGCGATCCGAGCGGATCGGACGCCGCCGAAGAGCTGGTCGCCGTGGAGAGGGCGCTGGCCCGCCTGCCCCTCGCATCGCGCGAGGTCCTGTTGCTCGTCGGCGTCGAGGGCCTGGATCCCTCCCAGGCGGCTTCGATCCTCGGCGTTCGCGCCGACGCCGTACGGCAGCGTCTCGCCCGCGCGCGATCGAGGCTCGCGGAGCTGCTGGACGCGGAAATGAAGCGAGACCCGATGCTCGAACGCGCGGGACTCGACGAAGGAGAGCCATGACCGATCGCGATCCCCTCGTCGCTCGTCTACGCAACCTTCCGACGCCGATGCTCCCGACGGCGACGCGGGAACGGATCGCCGCGCGGGCAGAGCGCGCCTTCGCCGGCGATGCGCCGCCCGTGAACGTGGCGTACCTGGCGCTGGTCGCGCTCCTCTTGTCGTGCCAAGCCGCGTGCGGCGCGCAGACGATCGCGCTCGTCGTGACGATCTTCGGGTAGAAGCCCGCAGCGGCTGGTGGGTCGTTGCGGCGCATGGGCGTTCGCTGGGCGGGGCGCTGCGGCGTCTGCCCATCCCGATCGATCCGTGATCGTCCGCGAGCCGTCCGCGGCGCGCCGCAAAATTTGGTCAATCCCGGCGAAATTCGCGTCGCGATGGATCGCGACGTCGCTGAGGAACGGGACTTGCTGAGGGCCACCGCGTGTCGTGCCACGAGCGGCGAGACGGATCTCACGCGCCGACGTCGTAGGCAGCACAGGAAGCGAGCAAGATGAGATTCGACAAAGCGCGTGCGGCGCGGGGTTCAGTGGCGTTGGGTCTCATCGTGACTGCGGCGTTCGCGGCGTGCGGCGGCGCGCTGGCGACAACCGCGACCGACGGTAATGACGATGGAGGGCAATCGAGCAGCGGCGCTAGCGGCGTCACGAGCTCGACCAGCTCGAGCTCCGGTCGCGGCAGCAGCTCCAGTAGCTCCGGCACGGCCAGTAGCTCCGGCACGGCCAGTAGCTCCGGCACGTCCAGCAGCTCGAGCTCCGGCAGCTCGAGCTCGAGCGGATCGTCCGGCGGGTTCGGTTGCTCGACGCCGGTGCTGGGCGACGCCGGCGCACCGACCATGTACGAGCGTTTCGGCGGTCACGGCGGATTCAAATGCCTCTTCACCGACATCGTCGGCAAGCTCCTCCAAGACCCGCACCAGAAGACGTACTTCGTCCTCAACGCGCCGCCGGTCGGACTCCACCCGTCGCTGCAGGACATCATCGACTGTTTTACGGCGCTCACCGACAGCGCCATCCCGGGCGGTCCGGGCACGGCGTACCCCATCAACGTCGCGAGCGGCTACAGGTGCCGCGACCTCTATGAAGCCCATCGCGGCGCGCTTCGATCCGGCGGCACCACGCGCATCAACGACGTCGACTATCACGTCCCCAACGGCATCTTCGCCGACTTCGTCGCAATCGCGGTCGCGACGGCCTCGGCGCACGGCGTCAAGCTCTCCGACGCGCGCGCGTTCGGCGCTCTACTCGGGGCGGTCAAGAACGACGTCGTCGATCCGCTCCAACCAGACGCCGGCGACTTCGATGCGGCGGGGTATCTGCCATGAGGACGCGCTTGCTCACGCAGCTCGCCGCAGCAGCTCCGCGGCCAGGCCCACGAATGCCATCCATCCGATCACGAAAAGGACCGTGCGGAGCTTGAGGGCGCCGATCCCGCTGATGTGAACGATCGCATGCGCGAGGCGCGCCCAGAAGTAGACGGCCGCCGCCGCGACGGTGATGGGCGTCGAGACTCCGAGCGCGCTGCCGACCAGAACGACGGCCGCGAAGGGCGCGAAGCTCTCGATCGCGTTCACGTGCGCGCGGTTTGCGCGGTTGACCCAGTCTGGCAGCGGCGCCGTCGGCGCGGTCTTGTAATCCACCGCCCGGAGCGCGCCGCGCGACGTGACGTACCCGATGACGACAGGGATCCAAAGCGATCCGGTGAGAACGGCAGTCCAGAGGAGGTAATGGAGCTCGGGCTTCATGCCTCCACGACGAGCGAGCGGGTGCCGAAGATGCGGTCCGGAGCTCGATTCGGCTCTCGATTCATCCGCGGCCGACCCGGCGGAAGCTCGCGGCGCACGCCGTCAGCTGGAACAGGTCACGCCAGCGCGCGTGCCTAGTCGATGACTCTCGGACAACCGGTGGGCGCAGCAGGATTTGAACCTGCGACTTCGTCCGTGTGAAGGACGCACTCTACCGCTGAGTTATGCGCCCCAGCGACCGAACGGGTGTACCTCAGCCCCAGAGCGCTTTCAAGCACCCCGCGCGGGGCCGCTCTCGGGGTCGCCTTGCTGGGGCGCAGGCGGAGGGAGGGCGAAGGAGGCGGGTCACTTTTTTCGCTCTCGGAGTTCACAAACCGGAATCCGCGCTCTCTACCCGTCAGGGCCGGGGGGAATCCGGACCGAGGACACGACGCCGATGAACGCACGACACCTGCCCGACTTCCGAGGGCTCGCCGCGGGAAACGGCGGGCCCGCGGTGGCGAGAGGACCAATCGCGGCGGCGGGGCTCGCCACGAGCGCCGATCGGGCCATGGACCGCTACGCGAACGGCGACGAGGCGGCGTTCGAGGCGGTGTACGACGCGCTCGCCCCGCGTCTGATGGCGTTCTTGCGACGTCAGCTTCGCGACGAGCGCGCGGCGGAGGATCTCCTCCAACAGACGCTTTTGCACCTCGTCACCGGACGCGCGAGCTTTCTGCCCGGCGCGCGCGTCGTGCCATGGGCGTTCGCGATCGCGCGGCGGCTCGTGATCGACGCGGGGCGCAAGAACCGGCGACAAGTGCCCATCGCGGTCGACGCGGACGTGGTCGGCTCACCTCTCCCTTCGCCGGCGCCATGGGCCGATCAGATCTTCCAGGCGCGAGAGACCGCCGCGCGCGCGCACGCCGAGCTCTCGCGAATGCCCGAGGGGTTGCGGGTGGCGTTCGAGCTGGTGCGTCTCGACGGGCTCTCGCTCGCCGACGTCGCCGAACTGCTGGAGACGTCGCCGAACGCGGTGAAGGTCCGCGTGTTCCGCGCGTCGGAGGCGCTTCGTGCGGCGCTCGGGGACGTTTCGGGGGACGCGCGGCGCAGCGCGAGGGCGCCGTGAAGGGCGCGTCCGCACGACTGAAGGCACGCGTCCTCCGCGCCGCCGCGCTCGAGGCCGCGCCGACGCGCCCCGTCACGCGCGCGCGTGTCTTCCTCGTGGCGATCACGGGGGTGGTCATCGCTCTGGCGATCTTCTCCGGGTGGATGGGCGGCGTTCACTTCGGAGACGCGCGGCACGGCGTGCCCGAGCG
The DNA here is from genome assembly GCA_038231275.1 of Polyangiales bacterium. GTDB lineage: Bacteria > Myxococcota_A > Polyangia > Polyangiales > Polyangiaceae > JANYHK01. The sequence goes on along the minus strand of JBBRLQ010000014.1, from coordinate 219,763 downwards.
ATCTCCCCTCTTCGTCGCCGGGACGTTCCTGGGATGGACGGCGATCGCGGCGACGGCGACGTGGCTCGCCTTCACACGACCGACGATGCTCGGTCGACGGCGCGCGTGGCTCCTCTCCTTGTGCGTGCTCACGCCGGCGGCCCTCTTCGCGTGGATGCTGCTCTGTCACCTGCAGATGCCGACCGCGCTCGCCTGGGTCCCGGCGCGGCCGGGCCTCAAGTGTCTGTCGTTCACGATCGCCATGGCGGCGTTCCCGCTCGTGGCGCTGGCGTACGTCGGGAGAGAACGCAACCCGCGGGCAGCCGCGTCGGGAGGCGCCGCGCGGGGGGTGGCGATCGGAGCGCTCGCGGGATCGCTCGTCGATCTATGGTGCCCGATCACCGGCCCGGCGCACGTCCTCGTCGGCCACATCGCGCCGCTCGTCGTGCTTGCGCTCCTCGGCGCGCTCGTTGGGCAGATGCTGACCGCCGTCAGGTTCAAAGCGCCGCGCGAATCCTCGTCCAGAGCTCGGCACGCCCCGCGCTGGTGACCGCCGAGAAGCCGAGCACCGGGAGCTTCGACGCGTTCTTGATCTCCTGCACCGCGGGCTTCTGCTTCGCCAGCGCCAGCTTGTCGAGCTTCGTCGCGACGACGATGAGCGTGACTTTCTTGTTCTCTTCGACGCTCCGCTTGCGCGCCGCGTTCACGTAGGTGACGAGCTCGAGATCGTCTTCCTCGACGCCGCGCCGTATGTCGACGAGGAGCACGATCGCGCGCAGCGTCGTGCGCGAGGCGAGGTAGCCCTCCATCATCGGGCCCCACGATTTTTTCTCGGTCTTGCTGACCTTCGCGTAGCCGTAGCCGGGCAAGTCCACGAGGTGGAGCGCGAGGCCGTCCTTCGACTTGGCGAGGAAGACGTTGATCTCGCGCGTGCGGCCCGGCGTGTTGCTCGCACGCACGAGGCCCTTGCGGGCCATGAGCGCGTTCATCAAGCTTGATTTTCCGACATTCGAGCGGCCCGCGAAGGCGATCTCCGCGAGCGCAGGTGCAGGCAGCTTGTCGACACTCGGCGCGCCGGCGACGAACTCTGCGCTGACGATCTTCGTCTCTTCTTCGTTCACGTCTTCGCTCCTCGTGCCCTGCGACGGACCGCCCGCGCCAGGATTTCGAGCTCCGGCGCGCCCGCACCATAGGCCGCGAGGAGGAAGATCGCCACGAAGACGACGCCGCCGAGGACTCCGGGCACCGCGCGCGCGAAGGCTCCCGCTCCGGCCGGAGCCTCGAGGAGACGCGCGACCGACCACCCCGCGACGCCGCCGACGAGCGCCGCCGCCGTCGTGCGCGCGAACGAGCCGAAGAGCGCGCGCCCGCGGATCGCGCCGAGGCGACGGCGGAGGAGGATCAAGAGGAGGAGCATCTGGACCGCGCTCGAGCCGGCGACCGCGACGCTGACGCCGACGTGCCCCATCGGCCCACGAAGCCCCACCGCGAGCGCGATGAAGGCGATCAGATCGATCCCGCTCACGATCACCGGCGTCCGTGTGTCGCCGAGCGCGTGGAACACCGGCACCGTCTGACGCACGGCGGACACCGTCCAGATCGCGCCACCCTGCCACGCCAGCGCGCGCGCCGTCTCGCGCGTCGAGATCGGATCGAATTCGCCGCGCTCGAAGAGCGCCGACACGACCGGCGGCCCCAGCATCACGAGCGCGACGCTCGCCGGCAGCGCCACGAAGAGCGCCAGCCGCAGGCCGTGCGCGAACGTCTCGGTGACCTCCTCGATGTCCCCCTTCGCGGCGAGCGCCGAGAGCGACGGGAGCGCCGCCGTCGACAGCGCCATCACGAAGATGCCCTGCGGAAAGTCGCAGAGGCGCATCGCCCACGTGAAATAGCTCTGCGCGCCGGTGCCGAGCTCGCTCAGAAATCGGCGCGAAATCGCCAGATCCACGTAGTAGATGCCGATGCCGATCGCGACGGGCCCGAGGCGGCGCAGCGCGTCCTTCACGCGCGCGTCCGAGAGGTCGAGCACCGGCCGCACGAAGTAGCCGATCTGCTTCAGCGCGGGCCACTGCGCGACCACTTGCAAGACGCCGCCGACGAGCGCGCCGATCGCGAGCGCCTGAACGCGATCGATCCCGCGCGCCGCGAGCACCGCGGGCAGGGTGAATGTCGCTGCGACAAGCGCCACGTTCAAGAGACCTGGCGCGAACGCCGCCACTGCGAAGCGCTTCTTCGCATTCAGCGCCGCCATTCCGAGCGCCGCGCTGCCCATGAAGAAGATGTACGGAAAGACCACGCGGGTCAGCGCCACGGTCCGCTCGAACTCCCCTTCCCTCGCGTGGTAGCCGGACGCGAAGAGCTCGCAGAGAGGCCGCGCGAAGAGCATGCCGAGCACGGTCGCGACGAGGAGCGCGAGGAGCGACAGGCCGCGCATCCGCGCGAAGAAGGCGCGACCTGCTTCGTCACCGTCCTTCTCGAGCGTCGCGCTCAGCACGGGCACCACGGCGCTCGACACCGCACCTTCGCCCAGGATCTGACGGAGCATGTTGGGCAGCGTGAAGGCGACAAAGAATGCGTCGGTCTCGTCGCGCGTGAAGATGGCGGCGAGCGAGACGTCGCGACCGAGGCCGAGGAGGCGCGACAAAAGCGTGCCTAGGCCGACGACGCCTGCGCGACGCGCGAGCTTGCCGCGCTCCTCTGCGCCGCGCGTCACCGTCATTGCCGCGGGAGCTCGCCGCGATCGTCCTTCGTCGCGCCCGGGCGACACTCGTCGCAGTGGCAGAGCGCGCGGAGGTAGCGGTACGAGTAGATGCCGCTGCTGTGCCCGTCGAACCACTTGAAGGAGAGGGCGTAGTTGCCGACCGGCTCGATCTCGTCGAGGTCGAGCTGCGCGGCGGTCGGCGACACGAACTTGATCGTCCCCTCGTGCCCTTGGCAGCCGGCGCACGGACAATACCCGCGCAGGATCGTGTGCGGGTAGACGCCCTTGTGGCCGTCGCCCCACTCGATCTCGGTCACCTGTCCGCCGCGCGGGGATCGAACGGCGACGCAGCGCGTCTTGGGGTCTACTGTGGCCACGGGAGCTTCTCCAGATGCGTGATGCCGGTCACCGCGCCGGTGCGGGAGGCGGCTTTCGCCCCCAATCTATGGCCCATCTCGAGCGCGCGCGTCAAAACCTCGGGCATGCGCCACTTCGGGCCGGCGCGAACCACGACCGCGAGGGCCCCCGCAAGAAACGCGTCGCCGGCCCCGGTCGATTCCCGCACGCGCGCCCGTCGCGCCGGAACGTCGAGCCGCCCCCAAGGCCCGAGCGCCGACGCCGGCTCTGCTGCGCGCGTCACCAGCACGACCGCGTCGGGCGCGACGCGCCGAAGCCAGGCGAGGCCCGCGCGCTCCGAGCCCAGGAGGCGCGTCAGATCGTTGTCCGATGTCTTCACGATCGCTGCGGTCCTGAGGAGCGCCGTCGCCGCCGCACGCATCTTGGCCTTGGTCGGCCACAAGCGCGGCCGCACATTCAGATCCACCGCGACGCTCTCCACGCGGAGGCCCGTCACCTTCGGCATCATCGATCCGATCAAACCCCATCGCGCGCGCACGGACGAGGCATCGACGGCGACCTCGCTTCGGTACGGTGAAAAGCGGCCACTCGTCTTGATCACGATCCCCGTGGCCGGCCTCGTCGTGGCGATCCCCCGGGCGTCGACGCCTTCACGCGCGATCGCCGATCGCAGCGCCTCGCCGAGCGCGTCGTCGCCCACGCCTCCCACGACCGCGACGTCGACCCCGAGCCGCGCGAGGACGATCGCGCCGTTCGCCGACGCGCCGCCCGTGCACCTTCGGTACACGGAAGGGCGCTCTTCGAAAAAGTCCCAGAGCAGCTCCCCGCCGCACACCACGTCGTGCGTCGCGCCGCGCGTCATGCCTCGATCCCCGCGTGGGCGCCCATCGCCTCTTCGACGATCGCGAGGATCTTCGCCGCGTGGGCCTGCGTGATCTGCGAGCCGTCCCCTGCCTGTGCGGCGCGCGCGACGTCGATCAGCTCCGCGTCGACCAGCCGCCTCGCGCCCCCGCACGACGTGCACACGATCCCGCCGCGCGCCGCGTCGACGTACGCCGGGCGACCCGCCGGCCGCGCCTTTCCGCATCCCACGCACCGATCGAGATCCAGCGCGTAGCCCACGTCGGCGAGCAGCCACAGCCCCGCCGCTGCGAGCTCCACTTGCGGGTGCGCCACGCCCCCGTCGAGCGCGTCGAGCAAATGCGTGAGCGTCGACCACGCCGCCGGCTCGGGCGTCCGGGGCGGACAAAGCTGCCGGGCCCACCGCAGCGCCGCTCCCGCCGCGTCGAGCGATTCGAGGCTCGTCGCGATCCCGGTGCGAATGCGCGACAAGCGCGCTTCCTTCAGTGTCGCGAGCTCGCGACCCTTGTCTTCGAGCTCGACGCGAATGGTGTGAAACGGTTCCATCGCGCCGCCCACACGCTTCTGCGATTTTCGCCCGCCGCGCACGATCGCCCCGAGGCGACCGTCCGACTCCGTGAGGAGCTGGACGATGAGATCGGTCTCCCCGTACGGGACACTCCGAACGAGCAGGGCGTCAGACGTGATGCGCTTCAAGGGCGCGCTCGGCGCCGCGCGGGAGGCCGCTCAGCTCCGGCGGCATGTCGTGCCCGCGCGGCTTCAGGACGATCGAGATCGCGAGCGTGAACAAGATGAGGAGGAGCACGAACGCAATCGCGACGCCGAAGCGTCCGCGGTTCTCCTTGCGCGCGTTCTGGACGGGCGACGACACCGGCAGCGGCGTGACGAACGCGACGCGACGGCTCGCGGTGTACCGGGCCAGCGCCTCCTGCGGCAAGACGCCCACGGCCTGCGCGTAGGAGCGCAAGAAGCCGCGAACGAACACCTCGCCAGGGAGATCGTCGAAGCGATCGGCCTCGATGGACTCCAGCGCGGGAGCCGGGATGCGCGTCACGCGGGACACTTCCGCGACGCTCATGTTCCGGCTCTCCCTCTTCTGCTTCAGCAAACTGCCGACTGTCTCGGTCACGTGTCCTCCCGTTCCGTATCTGCTACTGCCGCTGCGGCTACTACTGCGCACTCGTCGGATTCGCCGCCACGACGCGCGCGAGCTCTTTGCTGCACGCCTTGCCGGCCTTGGACTCTGCGGCGATCTCTTTGCACTTCTCGAGATCGGCGCGGGCGTCCTGCGCCTTGCCGAGCGACAGCTCGACCCGTGCGCGCCCCGCGAAACCATCCTGCAACTTCTGGCAGGCCTCGTTGCCGAGGGCCTGGGTGTACGAGGCGAGGGCCGCTTGGTTCTCGCCCTTCTTCTCGTACGCGACGCCGAGCCGGTAGAAGCCGACGCAGAAGCGCGGCTCGGTGGTGGCGTTCTTCAGCGAGCGGATGCCCTCGTCGAGCTGGCCGGCCTGGACTTGCGCCCAGCCGAGGTTGCCCCAGGCGAGGTACATCGTCTCGTACGTCGGGTCCTTCACGATGGCCGAGTAGATCTCGATCGCCTCTTTGTACTTCTTCTCGAGGATGAAGATGGAGGCGAGCGTGTTCTTGGCGTCGTTGAACTTCTCGTCGGCCTTCACCGCCTGGCGCGCCAATTTCTCGGCCAAGTTGATGTGGCAGTCGGGGCCGGACAGGTCCTCCCCCTTGTCGCAGAAGAGGACGTAGAGCTCCGCGGCGAACTTGGCGGCCTTGGCGTTCTCGTCGTTCAGCTCCACGGCCTTGAGCACGTGGTCGAGCGCCTGGCGGTAGTCCTGCTTGTGGTACGTGTCGACCGCGAGATCGTACTCGCTCTCGCTCTGGCGCTCGGGGCTGTGCACGCCGGTGCCGCTCGCCTTTCCGCCACAGGCGCCAGCTCCCCCGACTCCCATCGCGAGCGCGGCGAGCGTGACGAGCACGCGCGTCGTGTCCCACGCGGAGAGGCGCGGGACGGATCGGGAAAGGGTGTGGGAATGGCGGGGGCTCATGGCAGTCGTGGCAGAGAGGTTCGCGTCTGCGTGCCAGTGACCGCCCAACTGCCGCGGTCGAAAGCGAAACGGGGAGACGGGAGTAACGCACACCGTCAACGCCGTCAACGCAGAACGGACCTCGGCCGACACCGAATAACCGCATGATGCGCCTCGGGATTTCGGGACATTTTCGACCGCGTGAGCGAAGGTCCGAACCCTCCACTTCACATGAATGTCCTTACGTATCTGCTTGTAGCAGCAACGGAAAAGCGCCTCGCGTCAGACGACCTCGTTCGCGCTACTTGGCGCCGCCCTCACCGCGGAGCTCTTCCTTCGTGCCGAGCAGGAGGTAGAGGCGACGAAGCGCGTCGAGGTCGGGGATTTCGACCCGCTCGCCGACGATGCGGACGTACTGCTGGTCGCGGAGGCGCTGCACTTGGCGCTTCACGGTGTCGACGTCGAGGCCTACGCGCGTCGAGAGCTCGACGGGGCTGACGCTCAGTTCCGCGGCGGTGCCTTCGTTCTTTCCGACGAGCTTGAGGAGCGCGCCGACGATCTTCGACTGCGCGTCGCGAAGCAGCATGATTTCGATTTGATCCTCGGCGTCCCTCACCCGGCGAATGAGCTGATCGGTCACGCGCGTCGCGATCGAGGGATGGCTCTCGAGGAGCGGACGGAACGTCGAGCGATCGAGCGCGAGGGCGATGCCGTCGGTGAGCGCGACCGCGGTGGACGAGCGGACGACGTCCTCGAGGAGCGCGGACTCGCCGAACAGATCGCCGGGCCTTAGGACCATGAGGCTGCGCTCGACGAGGCGGACGCGCTTGAGGAGGCGCACGCGCCCCTCCTGGAGAAGGAACGCCTCCCGCGCCGGCTCCCCTTCGCGGAAGATCGCGTCGCCCGCAGCGAAGTGGCGGCCGAACCGATGAACGAGGCGCGCGCGCTCTTCGGGACCGAGATCGGTCGTCAGGTCGGGGGGTGATGCCGGCTCACCACGGGTGGTCACACCTCGACGATACCCGCTTTTTGCGCCTCGGGCTGCGCGCGTGGTACCTGATGGGCATGGGCCGGCACGCCACCCTGGCGCGCAAAACGAAGGAGACGGACATCGAGGTGTCCGTGGAGCTCGATGGCGGCGGGACCGCGTCGATCGACACCCCTTTGCCGTTCTTGACCCACATGGTCGAGCAGATCGGCAAGCACGGGCTCTTCGATCTCGTCGTGCGGGCGAAGGGCGACGTCCAGATCGACGGTCACCACACCACCGAGGATCTCGGCGTGCTCATGGGCCAGACGTTCGCGGCGGCGCTCGGCGACAAGGCGGGCCTCGTGCGCTACGGCGCGGCGACGCTGCCGATGGACGAGGCGCGGGCGACGTGCGCGGTCGACCTGTCGGGCCGCCCCTACTTCGTGTGGGAGGTGCCGATGCCGAAGGGCAAGCTCGGCGCGTGGGACACCGAGCTGGCCGAGGTCTTCTTCGAGGGCTTCGCCCGCGGCGCTGCGTGCAATCTGCACATGGTCCTCCACGCCGGCCAGAACCTGCACCACATCACCGAGATTTGCTTCAAGGCGTTCGCCAAGGCGCTCCTCATGGCGACCCGCATCGACCCCCGCGCGACGGGGATCCCGTCGACCAAAGGCACGCTCGACACGTAGCGACCGCGTGACGTGGTGACGACTCGCTCACCGCCAGCGGCACATCGCGAGGTAGGCGGCTTCGTGGATGCCCGCGAGCGTGATCGCGTGGTCGACGATCCGGCTGCGCTCGCCGGCGCTCCAGGGCTTCTTGGGGATGTTGGTCGCGCCGCGGCGGTGGGCGGCGCCGGTGAGGGCGCCGAGGTAGCGCGCGAGCGGGAGGAGATCCACGTCGGCGAGGCGCGAGAGGAGCAGCTTGTCCTCCTGCGGGGCGAGGCGGCGGACGAGCATCGACAGATCTCCGAGCTTGGTGGTGCCGAGCATCCGCGGCGGGCGCGCGAGGCAGGCCTGCATCGCCATGACCACGCGCTTTGCGCGCTTCAAATCGCCGCAGTGCACGAGCGCCGAGGCCGACGGCGTGCCTTGCTCCTTCATGTCGAAGATCCACGCGCCGTTGGGCCCGCCCTTTCCCTTCACGAGGACGGCGATGCGCAGGCCGCCGAGGCTCCCGGTGCCGGCGACGCGGAAGGCCATGTCGAGGACCTGGAGCTGGTCACGATCGATCTTCTTCTCTTCCTTCTCGAGCTTCGTCACGTACCCCGCGAACGCCGCCGCCGCGCGCTTCTGGAGGATCCGCGACACGTCGCGGTAGCGCGCGCCGCGAATGAACTCGCGCTTTTCGTGGACGATGCGGGTGCGCATGTCGAGAAGCTCGACGCGCGACCGGCTGCGGACCGTCTCCAGGAGCGCGGCGACCGGGAGGGGCACCGGCGGCATCTTCCCCGCACGGCACGCGTGCTCCACGTGCGCGTCGATCACGGCGACGGCGAGCTCGAGCGCGCGCAGACCCCCGACGTGCAGCTCACGCGCGGCCAGCAGGACGCTCGTGGTGAGCCGAAGCACGTCGACGTACCAAGGGCCGATCGCCGCGTCGTCGAAGTCGTTCAGATCGAAGGCCGCGGCCGTGATGTGCTTCTTCTTCTCCTCTTCCAGAGGCGAGCCTGGCCGGTACGCGCCGAAATTCTCGAGGTGCAAATCCCCGGCGATCCACCCCTCGCCACGCGGGCCACGCGCGAGCTCCGGGTGATCGCGCAGGATCGAATAGAACATCGGCGCCGCCCCGCGTAGGAACGCCAGCGGCGACGGGCGCATGCGCGCGAGCTTGTGCTGGAAGATGCCGCGAAACGGCGCGCACCGCTTCTCGTCACGGAGGAGCTGCTCGCGCACGTACGCGTTCGGATCGGTGTGGATCATCGAGAGCGCGAGGATGCGGCACGCGAGGGGGGCGATCAAGGCTGGTCCGTCGGGCGCGAGAAAAGCGATGCGCCCGTGATCGGTTCGACGCGTTTGGTCCCACAATGCACAGGCCCATCGTGCGCGCGTCGCTCCCCTCTTCCTTTCTCGGCGCGGCCGCGCTCTTCGTCGCTGGCGCATTCTCCGCGGAAGAGGCGCGCGCGCAGCCGTCTCCCGTTCCTGCTCCCGTTCCTGCTCCCCCGCCGGCGCCTTCGCTGGTGGCGCCGAACCTCCTCTCCGATCCGATGGTCGCGTACCCCACGGGGGCGAAGGGGGACGCCACGGTCGTGGTCACGGTCCTGGTGGGCGAGGACGGCGCCGTGCGTACGGCGGTCGCCGCGGTACGAAACGAGCCATTTTCGAGCCTCGCGGAGGAGGCGGCGAAACGGTGGCGCTTCGAGCCGGCGTCGCGCGGGGGAAAGGCGGTCGCGGCGCGCATCCGCCTCGAGGTCATCTTCAGCAACCCGACTCCGACTCCGACGCCGACTCCGACGCCGACGCCGACTCCGACGCCGACTCCGACGCCGACTCCGACTCCGACCGAGGCGCAGGGGCCAACCGAGGTCCGAGTGCGTGGGGCTCGAGTCGAGCCTTCGCGCACCGCGACGCTCTCGCGCGCAGAGGTGAGGCAGATCCCCGGCGCGTTCGGCGATCCGTTTCGCGCGATCGAGATCATGCCCGGCGTCACGCCGATCGTCTCCGGCCTCCCCTTCTTCTTCATCCGCGGCGCGCCGCCCGGCAACGTCGGCTACTTCCTCGACGGCATCCGCGTGCCGTACCTCTTCCACGTCGGGGTCGGCCCGTCGGTCATTCACCCGGGGCTCGTCGATCGCGTCGATCTCTATCCGGGCGGCTACCCCGCGCGCTTTGGGAGGTACAGCGGCGGCATCGTGTCGGGCGAGACCGTCCCGCCGCGCACCGACCAGAACCACGGCGAGTTCAACATTCGCCTCTTCGACGCCGGCGCGCTCGCGGAGCAGCCGTTCGCCGATGGAAAGGGCACGGTGCTCCTCGGCGGGCGCTACTCGTACACCGCCGCGCTCCTCACCGCGCTCAACTCGACCACGACGCTCGACTACTGGGACTACCAGGCGCGCGCGACGTACGACGTCACGCCAAGGGATCGGATCAGCCTCTTCACGTTCGGCGCCTCCGACTACCTCGGGCAGAAGACTGCGACCGACAACGTGACGCTCTTCGGCACCGAGTTTTACCGGCTCGACGTGCGCTACGACCATCGCATCGACGAAGGCGCGACGATCCGCACCGCGGCGACCGGCGGGCTCGATCGCACGCGCCTCGACAACGGAAGATTCCTCCGCGATCGGCTCGCCGGGATGCGCACCGAGGTCTCCTACCGCATGTCACCTGCGGCGCAGGTGCGGCTCGGCGCGGACGTGCAGGCCGATCGCTACGACATCGAGCTCGATACCGGTCAGCTGAGCCCCGCGCAGCTCGCGGTCGTGGGATCGTTTCCGTCGAGGACCGATCTCGCGCTCGGAACGCGCGCCGACGTCGTCATGGAGGCGGGCGATCGCCTGGAAATTACGCCGGGGGCGCGCTTCGACTATTACGGCTCGGAGGGGGCGACGGCGTTGGCGGTCGATCCGCGCCTCTCGACGCGCGCGAAGGTGACCGAGCGCATTCACCTGCTCTCCGCGTTGGGCACGGCGCACCAGCCGCCTGCGTTCGTCATTCCCGTGCCGGGATTCCAGCCGGGAGGCCTCAAGGGGGGCCTTCAAAACGCAGTGCAGGAGAGCGCGGGACTCGAGTTCGATCTCGGCGGCGCCACGACGCTCACGACGACGGGCTTCCACAACGCGTTTTACGACATGAGCGACGCGCTCAGCGTGACGCAGCCCACCGTCGGCGGATGCGCGCCCGGCACGTTCCCGTCGGACACGCTCGCCGGCGATCCCGGCACGCAGCCGACCGGCACCCGCGGTCAGTGTGGCGTCCCGCGCTTTCCCATCGGAACGATCGGCGGCGATCGCAGCGGCGGCGGAGGGCAAGGCGCGCAGAGCGCGGGGCAGGCGCGTCAGACCGCCGCGTTCGAGGCGCGCTCGCGCGGCCAGGCGTACGGCCTCGAGGTCTTCTTGAAGCGCAAGCTCACGAGCCGCGTCGGCGGCTTCCTCTCGTACACGCTGTCGCGCTCGACGCGCACGAACAACAACCAGGACTTCATTGCGTCGTTCGATCGCACCCACGTCTTGAACGCCGCGCTCGCGTTCGATCTCGGGCGCAACTGGCGCGCCGGCACGCGCGTCACGTTTTACACCGGTCTCCCCAAGGCCACCGATCCCACCAACCCCAGCGCGACGCGACTCGATCCGTTCTTTCGCCTCGACCTGCGTCTCGAGAAAAGGTGGCAGCTCAGTAAGCGCGTTTGGCTCTCCTTCGTGGCAGAGTGGATGAACGCCACGCTGAGCAAGGAGTCCGTCGGAACGAGCTGCACGCTGCAAGGGTGCACGGAGACGAAGGTGGGGCCGGTGACCATCCCAAGCCTCGGTCTCGAAGGAGGATTCTGATGAGAAGCTTCACGCATAACCTCAGACTGCTCGTCGCGCTCGTCCTGCTCACGCTCGCCGCCGCGTGCGGATCCAGCGGAAAGCCGGCCGCCGCGACGCCGCCCTGCGATCAAACGTGCACCGACGGGATCGCGCTCCGGTCGTTCCGCGATACCCTCAAGCTCGCGTTCAACAAGACCCTTCAGGGAAAGCCGGTGGGCACGCACGACGAGTCCGCCCCCTGCCCGCTCGGCGGCACCGCGCGCGTCTTCGGGACCGCGACGTCGAACGCCGTGCAAGGCGCCACGGAGGTCGACCTGACGTACGTGCTCGATCACTGCGGCGTTCCGCAGAAGGACGACGACCCGAAGCAGACCTACTCCATGACGCTTACCGGCACGGCGACGGAGAAGGGCACGATCGCGATTCAGCCGTCGTCGACGACGTCGCTCGACATCGCGAGCGACTCGATGACCTTCAAGGGGACCGTCTACGATCCGCCAATGGATTACGCCGCCGACGCGTGCCCACTCGTCCTCTCGCAGAACGGAAGCCAGCTCTCCGGCACCATGTGCGCCCGCACGGCCGGCGTCGCGCTCTGATACGCTCCGGCGCGATGATCGCCAAGAGGCAGGCCACCGACGTGACTGAGGACGACGTCGCGCTCGCAAACGATCCCGCCTCGCTACGGAAGGACTTCCTCAAGAAGCTCTTCTTCGAGCTCGCGAAATTCCCCGGCGTCGCGACGAAGAACGATCACTACCTCGCCCTCGCCTACGTCGTGCGCGACCGCCTCCTCCACAGATGGGTGCGCTCTGCACGGACCTACCTCGAGGGGCAGCACCGCACCGTCATCTACCTCTCGGCGGAGTACCTGCTCGGCCCGCAGCTCCAGAACAACCTTCTCTGCCTCGGCATGGACGCGCCCATCCGCGAGGCGCTCGACGCGATGGGCCTCAGCCTCGACGAGCTGATCGAGCACGAAGAGGAGCCCGGCCTCGGCAACGGCGGCCTCGGGCGCCTCGCCGCGTGCTTCATGGATTCGCTGGCCACGCTGGAAATCCCAGCGATCGGCCACGGCATCCGCTACGAGTTCGGGATCTTCGACCAGGAGATCAAGGGCGGTTGGCAGGTCGAGAAGACCGACCTCTGGCTGCGCCTCGGCAACCCGTGGGAGATCCGGCGCTGGGACATCGAGCACGAGGTCTGCTTCGGCGGCCGCACCGAGTACGAGAACCAAGCGGACGGCACCTTCCGCGTGAAGTGGATCCCCGAGCGCATCGTGAAGGGCGTGCCGTACGACACGCCGGTCCTCGGCTACGGGACCGACAACACCAACTTCCTCCGCCTGTGGGCCGCCGTCGCGAGTGAAGAGTTCGATCTCGAGGCGTTCCAGGTCGGCGCGTACGTTCGCGCGGTCGAGGACAAGGTCCGCAGCGAGAACATCACCAAGGTGCTCTACCCCAACGACTCGAGCCCCGCCGGCAAGCAGCTGCGCCTCGAGCAAGAGTACTTCTTCGTCTCGTGCGCGCTGCAGGACTGCATCCGGCTGCTCCTTCAGAAGACGACGATCGACGAGATCGGCCAAAAATTCGCCTTCCAGCTGAACGACACGCACCCGACGCTCGCGGTGCCCGAGCTGATGCGACTGCTGATGGACGTGCACGGCGTCGCGTGGGACAAGGCGTGGTCGATCACGTCGCGCGCCTTCTCGTACACGAACCACACGCTCCTCCCCGAGGCGCTCGAGACGTGGCCGCTCCCGCTCTTCGCGAAGCTCCTGCCGCGCCACCTCGAGATCATCTACGAGATCAACGGTCGCTTCCTGCAGAAGATCGAGGCGAAATTTCCTGGTGACGGTGCGCGTGTGCAGCGCATGAGCATGATCGACGAGCGCGGCGACAAGTCCGTGCGCATGGCCAACCTCGCGACCGTGGCGAGCCACACGATCAACGGCGTCGCCGCGCTGCACTCTCGGCTCTTGCGCGAGACGGTGCTGAAGGATTTCGCGGAGACGTGGCCCGATCGCTTCACCAACGTGACCAACGGCGTGACGCCGCGCCGCTTCCTCGCCATCGCCAACCCGGGCCTCGCGCGCCTGCTCACCGAGACGCTGGGTCCGAAGTGGCTCACCGATCTCGATCGCCTCGAGGGCCTGCGGCCGCACGCCGGAGACGCGGCGTTCCGCGATCGCTTTCTGGCGGTGAAGCGCGCGAACAAGGAGCGCCTCGCGGGCTGGCTCAAGGACACGATGGGCCTCACGCTCGATCCGGCGAGCATGTTCGACGCGCAGTGCAAGCGCATCCACGAGTACAAGCGGCAGCACCTCGCGCTCTTCCACGCGATCTGGCTCTACGAGCGCATCCTCCGCGGCGACACGCAAGACATGGCCCCGCGCACGCTGATGTTCGCCGGCAAGGCGGCGCCGTCGTACCGGATGGCCAAGCTCATCGTGCGGCTCGCGCACGGCGTGGCGCAGGCGATCGAGAAGAGCGCGGACGCGAAGAGGCTCCTCCGCGTCGTGTTCATCCCCGACTTCAACGTGAAGAACGCGCAGCGCATCTACCCGGCCGTCGATCTCTCCGAGCAGATCTCCACGGCGGGGATGGAGGCGTCGGGCACCGGGAACATGAAGTTCTCGATGAACGGCGCGCTCACCATAGGGACGCTCGACGGCGCAAACGTCGAGATCCGCGACGCCGTGGGGCACGACAACTTCTTCCTCTTCGGGATGACCGCCGAGGAGGTCTCGGCGCTCAAGGCGAACGGGTACAAGCCGTGGCCGCTGGTCGAGAGCGATCCCGAGCTCCGGCAAGTGCTCGATCTCGTGAAGGGCGACGCGTTCTCCCCCGGCGAGCCCGGACTCTTCGAGCCGCTCGTGACGACACTCATCGACGCCGACCCGTTCTGCGTCCTGGCGGATTTCCGCGCCTACGTCGACGCCCAGGCCAAAGTCTCGCGCGCGTGGCGCGATCCGAACGCCTGGGCGAAGACGGCGATCCTGAACGTCGCCGGCGTCGGGCGCTTCAGCTCCGACCGCGCCATCCGCGAGTACGCGCAGCGCATATGGAAGACGCGCGCCGTCAGCGTGAAGAAGTAAATCGGCAGTTCGTTCAAGGGCCTTTCGCTTCGCTGCGCTCCGCTGCACTTTCCCGCCGGAACAATCTGCTCACGCGCTGAACAGATTGTTCATTCAGCCGCGGAAAAACGGCGCCCGGAGCGCTCATTTTCGACGGCACGCCTCGTGCTCTAGGCCCTCGGTCGCGACGTCGTCGCGCCGAGAAAGGGACTCGTTCATGAAATCGATCGTTCGCCGTAGCCCGCTCATCGCGGGCATCTTCATCTTCTCGTCTTTGGTCGTGGGCTGTGGTTCGGCATCGTCGTCGTCGGCTTCGCCTGAAGAGGACACGGCCTCCACGTCCGAGGCGATGACGCGCTGCGGACCTGCTGTTCCGAAAATGGTCTGCGAGATCGCAAGGTGCGTCGGCACCGAGTGGGACTACGTCCCGAGCCCGTCGGGAACGACGTGCACCACCGTCAACGGCACCGGCAAATGCGACGGCGCCGGTGACTGCTCCTCCGACATCCCGCACTCCGGCTCGCTCCATCCGAGCTACTACATCCTCTCGGTGATGTACGCGCCCCCCGGGAGCGCGAGCCTCGTCGACTACGGGGTCGGCTCCACCTTCGGGACGACGACCAGCGCCGAGTCGTCCTTCTCGCAGAGCGCCTCGATCTCCGTCGAGGCCTCGGCCGACCTCGGGGTCGTGCAAGGCGCAGGTTTCACCGTCACTGGGACGAAGAGCGGAACGAGCGGCAGCGGCCGAACGGAGGACATCAAGGCCACGACGACCGCAGAAAATTCGCTCGACGGGCTCGGCGACGTGATCAACCACGATCTCGATCGCATCTACCTGCTCTTGAAGCCCACCGTGAACGTCACGATCTTGGGAAACCGTGTCTCTTGGGCGATCGCGGCACCGGCGCCGACGGGCGCGCCGATTCAGTACGCGTACGTCGGGTGGCTACGGCACCCCAGCACGATGCCGGCCGACGTCGCGAGCACGCTCGCGGCAGCCGGGATCACGCCCGCCGATTACCCGGTGATGCTCACCGCCGATCCGTTCGCGACGAGCAGCCCCGCGGTGAACACGGCGCGCTTCAAGTACATGCAGGAGATCCCCTACGAGCCGCCCGCCGTGCAAGGACAGGCTCCGACGGCGACCAAATTCGGCGTCAGCCGCACCGGCACGATCACGACGGGGACGACGAGCTCCACGTCCTACTCGGTGAAGATGGAGATCACGGGAGGCCTCGACTTCTTCGGCCTCATCAAGACGAAGCTCACGGCCTCCGACACGCTCACGTGGACGTCGTCGAACGCGGACAGCAACTCGACCGCGTCGACGGTCTCCGCGAACGCGAGCATCATGCAGCCGGCGGTCGGCTACACGGGCCGGACCGCGCTGCACATCTACCTCGACACCGTCTACAACACGTTCCTCTTCTCGTTCGACTGACTCAGACCTCTCCGCGGAGGAGGGCGATCATGTCGGTGAGGCCGGGGTCGTGGCCGAGCTGCATGAGGAGCGTCGTCACCTGACCGCGGTGGTGGGTCTGGTGATTGAAGAGGTGCGTGACCGCGAACCAGAGAGGATGGGTGTGCTCGCCGCGGCCGCTTCTGTAGGTCACGTTCGCGGCGAGCGCTTCGACGGTGAATGTGGCGACCCAATGCTCGAGGTCCGCGTCGGTCTTCGCCCGCTCGGCGCGGAGGTCGGTGAAGTCGTCGTACAGCTCGTCACCGAGGCTCGCGACCTTCGGCGGCGGGCAGACGCCGAAGCGCCCGAGCCAGATGCGATCGGCCAGGAGGAGGTGGTTCAGCGTCCGGTGGACCGACCGGAAGAACGCGCCGAGATCGCGCCGCCGCTCCTCTCCCGTGAGCTTCTCCGCGGTGGCGTAGAGCGATTCGTTCATCCAGCGGTTGTAGCGGGCTTGGGC
Organism: Polyangiales bacterium; assembly: GCA_038231275.1. GTDB lineage: Bacteria > Myxococcota_A > Polyangia > Polyangiales > Polyangiaceae > JANYHK01. Next base: position 203,390 of record JBBRLQ010000014.1, on the reverse strand, counting down.
GGCGTAGGCCGCGAGCGAGAGATCGTCCACGACCATCAGGTAGGCCCCGGGAGCCCGCTCGGTCAAGGGTCATCCCGCTCGCGGCCGGACCGCGCTACACTGATGCCAGATGAGCCAAGGTTCGCTCCCGCCCGCGATGGCAGAGGGGACGCTCGAGACGAGCCCGCTCGGGCAAGTCATGGCCCACGCGCTCGACAAGAAGCTCAGCGGCTCGCTGCAGCTCGATGGCCCCGAGGGAACGATCGGCACCGTCGTCATGCACGACGGGTGGCCGTACAAGGCGAAGACGAACGAGCCGAATTTCCTGGGCATGATCCTCCACGCGCTCGGCCTCATCGACGACACCACGCTGAACGCGTCCCTCGCGCGGTTCGCGACGGAGGGGCGGCCGCACGGCCACATCCTGCGCGAGATGGGGGCGATCGGCCCGAACGAGCTCCTCCAGGGGCTGCGCGCACAGCTCACCGCGAAGATCGAGCCGCTCTTCGCGCTGCCGCCGACCACGTACTTTCGGTTCTACGAGCGCATCGATCTGCTCCCGAGCTGGGGCGGGCCGGAGGTGGCGCCGGTCGATCCGCTCTCCATCTTGTGGCCGGCGCTGGTGCGCTCGCCGCCGTGGCCGCAAGTGCGCGCGGTGCTCGGGCGCTTCGATCCGGAGACGCCGATGCGCATCCAGCCGCGCTACGAGCTGCCGCGGTTTCGCTTCTCGAAGAAAACGAGCGAGCTCGTCGAGCTGTTGCGCCAAGCTCCGCTGACGTTGACGCAGATGCCCGACACGCAGCTCGTGAGCCAGGCCGAGGCGCAGGTCCTCGTCTACGTGATGCTGCTGACGAAGCAGCTCGTGTTCCTTCCGCCAGAGGCGAGGAGACCGGCCGCGCGCACGACGCCGCCGCCCGAGCCACGGATCGCGCCGGCGTCGGTCTTTCCGCAGGCGCAGCACGCCGCCCCGCCCATGCGGTCGGTGCAGCCGCCCGCGCCGAAGATCGGATCCGCGCCGCCGCCCTCGCGCACGTCTGCGTTCCCTGGACGCTCGGCGCCGCCGCCAGGTGTCGCGCTCACGCCGGAGCTCGCGGGCCTGCGGCAGCGCATCATCGAGCGCGTGGCGACGATCAACGAGCAGGACTACTTCGAGGTGCTGGAGATCCCGCGCGAGTCCTCGGCGGCGGTGGCCCAGGCGGCCTTCCTCGCGCTCGCGAAGACGTGGCACCCCGATCGTCTCGCGCCGCAACTCTTCGACGTGAAGGATCTGTCGGTGAAGGTCTTCGCGCGCATGAACGACGCGCGCGCGACGCTGACGTCCTCGGATCTGCGCGACGCCTACATCACGCAGCTCCGTCGTGGCGTGCGCCCCGACCGGACGGCGCACGTCGAGGAGACGAACGCGGCGCTCGAGTTCCAGAAGGCGGAGCTCTTCCTGAAGCGGCGCCAGTACGACGTCGCCGAGGAGCACTGCCAACGCGCGAGAGAGGCCGAGCCCGCCAACGCCGACTACGTCGCGCTCCTGACGTGGATCGCCGTGGAGCGCGGCGGGACGAACATCCTCGCCGAGCACCTGAACGAGTACGTCGAAGCGCTGACACTCGCGCTCAAGCTGAATGAGCGCTGCGAGCGCGCGTACTCCTATCGCGCGCAGCTGTACAAGCGCCTGAACCGGCCGGAAAAGGCGCACCAGGACTTCAAGGCCGTGACCGAGATCAACCCCGGCAACATCGACGCGGCGCGCGAGATGCACCTGTACAAAAGGCGCGCGACCTGACGATTGGCGGGGGACGCCGTCGGCCCGACGTCTCTGTTTAGCCCTTGGCGTCGGCGTCGGTCGCGGCGTCGCTGGCGTCGACCTTTGCGGAGTCGGCCGCGTCGGCCGCGTCGACGGTCCCGGCATCGCTCCCGGTGTCGGCGGCGGCCTCGGGCAGCGGGCCGTCGGTCGTGGCGTCGGCCCCCGAATCGGGGAGCGGGCAGTCATTCGTCGCGTCGCAGCCGGGCTGCGGCGGAGGGTTGATGAGCTCCGCCGTCGCGCAACCGAGGTACGCCGTCGCGGCGAGGCATACAAGCGCGAGCTTTCGATTCATGACGGCCTATCCCGCCCCGACTACGGCGGGGAAAACAAGTGAGTGCGAAGGAGGGGACTTGAACCCCTACGGTGTTACCCGCTAGCACCTCAAGCTAGTGCGTCTGCCAATTCCGCCACCTTCGCGAAGCGGCGGGGAACATATCCGTAACGTCAGGAGAGTCAATAGGAGGTTCAAGACTTTGTACGAGGTTCCACGAGCGCCGCGACGATCTCGCTTACTTCGAAGGGCTTTCGTACGAGGCGGATGCCTTCGCCGGAGATCTCGGCCGGGAGGCCCTCGACGCTGCCGGTGATCACGACGAGGCGCGCGTTGGGGGCGAACATGCGGAGCGTGTCGAACGCGCCGCGCACGTCGCCGGCGATCGGGGAGAGATCGACGAGCGCGGCGTCGTGCGGCTTGGTGAGCGCGCCGGCGAGCTCGGCGTGGCTGCGGACGACGGTGACCTCTGCGCCGCGCGCGCCGAGGCTCGCCTCGAGGAGATCGGTGACGTCGCCGTCGTCCTCGATGATGAGGACGCGCGTGCCCTCGAGGACGCGGATGCGCGCGACGGATTGCGGTGGCTTGGGCAGCGCGTCGATGCGCGGCCACGTGACGCGAAAACGCGCGCCCTCCGGATCGGCGATGAGCTCGACGTCGCCTCCGATGGCGCGTGCGAGCGCGCGTGCGTGACGGAGGCCGACGCCGGCGCCGCCTTCGCGCTTGGTGTCGCCCTCGAAGATGCTGTCGCGCCGCGCAGGGGCTACGCCGGTCCCTTGATCGGTCACGTCGATCACGGCGGCGCGATCGGTCGTGCTGGCGGCAGAGATCGTGACCTCGGTGTCGGCCGGCGCGTACGCCAGCGCGTTCATCACGAGGTTCGTCACGATCTGTGAGACGTCGCCGGCGGCAGGGATCTTCACGCCGGGCGCGACGGGCGCGAGGCGCACGCGTACGCCGACGCGCTGCGCCATGACCGCGAGCGCGTCGATCGCGTCGCGGAGGGTCGCGTCGAGCTGACCGTCGAGGTCGAGATCCTTCCCGCCGCCACCAATGGCGCGCCGCGCCAAATCGCGCGCGATGCGTGCGCGCTGCTCGATGATGCCGAGCGCGTACGCGACCGATTCGCGCGTTGCGTGCTCGGCGCGCGACTCCTGCACCCAGCCGAGCATCACGGTAAGCGCGTTCGACACGTCGTGCAGCGCACCCGCGAGATCGCGGTGCGGATCTGCGACCATGACCCCCGTGGGCGGGGTGAGGCCTGTCGGCGCCTGGCTGGGGCGCTTCGAATCGCCGCCGCTCACAGGCGCAACCTACGCCACCGTGTGCGTCAAAGAAAGCACCTTGTCCGGCTTCTGGTTGCGCACGTTCACGTACCCCCCTCGGATTTCGGGGGCGGCGGAGCGGCGAGCCGCCGCGCGATGCCGGCGAGATCGATCCCCGTCGCGGCGCGGAGCTGCTCGGCGGTGCCGATGGCGTTCTTGGCGAAATCCTGCGCGCCGTCTCCGCCCCCGCGCGGAAGGATCGTGATCTTGCGGATCGTGAGCTTCTGCTGCGCGCCGCTGACCGACCAGACCAGCGGGAGCATCTTCTGGAGGGCCAGCACCTCGCGCGCCGCGGGGCCTGCCTTGCGGTACTGCTCCACCATGAGGCGCAGCGCGCCGGCCTGCGCTTTCCCCTGCTCGAGGATGCGCGCTGCATCGCCGCGCGCGCGCTCCTCCGCCGCCTTGCAGTCGGCTTCGGCGGGCTGCACCACCTCGGCGTCGAGCTTGCGCTGCACCTGGAGGACGCGCGCGCGTTGGCGTTCGAGCTCGGCCCGGACCTGCGCAATCGTCGCCGAGACCTGACCTTCGGCCTCGGCGATCATCGCGGCGCGCTTGCTGACGGCGTCGGCGATGCGCTTCTTGAACTGCTGACGCGAGATTTCGAGATCGGCGTCGATGCGCGAGACCTCGCTGTTCATCGAGTTGGTGGCCTTCTGCACCGCCGCGTCGGCCTGCGCGTTGGACTCGGCGATGGCGGCCTGGCGGCGCACGACCGCACCGCGGATGCGCCCGATCGAGTTGAGGTAGCCGACGTCGTCGGACACGTTCTGGATCTTGAGCGTCTCGAGCACGAGCCCCATGCGGTGCATGTCGCGCTCGGCCTCCTCGATGAGGTTCTGCGCGAAGCGGGTCTTATCCTCGTTCACCTGCTCCGGGGTGAGCTGCGCGAGCACGCCGCGGAGGTTGCCCTCGAGCGTCTCCTTCGCGATGCGCATCACCTCGGGCCGTGTCTTGCCGAGGAAGCGCTCGATCGCGTTGTCGAGGAGCGGCTCGTCGCCGGCGACCTTTACGTTCGCGACGCCGACGACGTTGAGCGGGATGCCACCCTTCGAGTACGCGTTCTGCACGGTCACGTCGATCGTGAACATCGTCAGGTCCATGCGGTGCACGGCTTCGAGCAGCGGCGTTCGCATGCTGCGGCCGCCGCGGACGATGCGATAACCGAGCTCCTGCGAAGGGCCGATCTGGCGGCGCGCGCCGGCGAAGATGAGCGCCTCGTTGGGCTCGCTCACGAAGAGGAGGGAGCGCACGACGAACGCGAGCATGCCGACGACCACGGCCGTGGTCGCGAGGATGACGAGGAGGATGCCGATCATCGGGCACCTCCTCCGCGCAGCGTGTCGGGGCCTTGGGGCAAAAGCGGCGGCGATGGGGCATCGCGCGCGCGGAGGAGCGCGCGGACGTCGACGCCCATCGCGGCGCCCGTCTCTTCGAGCACCTTGGCGACGCCGCGCGGGAACGCGCCGAGCACCGCGCCGAGCCCCTCGCCGTCGCCGCCGTCGATCACCTCGACGACGCCGATTTCGACCTTCGACACGCGCTCGACCGCGGCGGCGATGATCGCGTCGAGCTGTTGCAGCACGTAGACGTCCCGCCCATGCTCGCCCGCCGCCGCCCACTCGCTCGCGACGACGCCGAGCGCCTCGGCGGACGCGCGGCCGTTCTCGATCGTCGGGGCCGCGTCGCCGCGCGCGCGGGCGGCCTGCGCTTTGGCCTGCGCCTCGGCGGGGAGCACCGTCTCGACCTGCAAATACAGCTTCGCGAGCTCGGCGCGCAATCGCTGGAGCTCTTGCTCCGCCGTGGAGCGCGCGGTCTCCGCGGCGACCAGCGCCTCGTTCTCGATGCCCTTCGCCTCGGCCTCGAGCTTGGCGATGTCGCCGCGGAACGCGTTTTTCCGCTGGAGGACCGTCGCCTCTGACTGGTTCTCCGCGGTCTCCGCCCGCTGACGGGCGAGGGCCTGCGCCTGCGACACGACCTGCTGCGCCTCGTTCTCGGCGTTCTGCGCGTCTCGGATCATGCTCGCGATCTGCGCGCGCCCGAGGTTCGCGAGGTATTTCTGATCGTCGGCGACGTGCTGCACTTTGAGGACGTCGAGCTCGAGGCCGAGCTTGTCGAAGTCGTCCTTCGCGTTGTTCATGAGGCTGTCCGCGAACTTGAGGCGGTCCTCGTTCACCTCTTCGGGTGTGAGCTGACTCAGCACCTCGCGAAGGACGCCCTCGAGCGTTTGCTTCGCGACCGTCTGGATTTGCTGCTCGGGCATGCCAAGAAAGCGCTCGACCGCTTGCTGCACGTGACGCGTGTCGGTGTTGATCTTCACGTTCGCGATCGCGTGCACCGTGAGCGGGATGCCGCCGCGCGAGAACGCGTTGGCGACGCTCACCTCGACGCCGAAGAGACGCACGTCCATCTTCGACACCGTCTCGAGCAGCGGGATCCGGAACGCGCGACCGCCGTGGATCACCTTGAAGCCAACCGTCGTCCCATCGGCGAGGCGCTGGCGCTTGCCCGAGAAGATGAAAATCTCGCTCGGCGGGCAGATGTAGAGGAAGCGCGTGACCAGGAACGTGAGCCCAAAGAGCGTGAGGATCAGCCCTACGGCGGTGCCGATCACGAGAGCGAGCGTCGGCGGATCGAGGTCCATGAGGCGGGAGGATACGCCGATGGCCCGCGCGCGCTACGTCGTTCGCGCGCGGCTGGCGTGCCTGGATTGCGTCATTTCGACGAGCTGCAGCAGCGTCCGCCAGTTGCGCGAGGTGGCGATCGTCGCGAGCTTCGACTCCAGGTACACGTTGGTGAGCTTGGTCCGGCCTGCGCCGTTCGGGTAGTGCAGGAACACTTCGGTTCCGCGGACCGCGAATGCATCGGGCGGCGAGCGGTTCGGATCGAGCGCGTCGACGAGCGCCTTTGCCGGCGCCTTCCCGAGGAACGCCACGTACGTCGCCTTCGACGGCGCGACGCCCTCGAGGAACGGGTTCGACGCGGCGACCTCCGCGAGCGCCGCCGCCGAGCGCACGAGGATCGGCGTGTCGTAACGAAACCGGCTCTTGATCTTGCCGCTCACGAGCTCCGGTACCCGGCGCGCGATCGATGCGGAGGCCGCGAAGACGACGTTGCCGCTCTGGATGTAGCTCTCGACGTCGGTGCAGCCGACCGCCTCGAACATCGGGACGAGCTCCTTCATCGGGAGCATGTTGTGGCCGGCGACGTTGATCCCGCGGAGGAGCGCGGCGTAAAGGCTCACGGCTTGAGCTCCTTCGGCGCGCGCGTGACGCTGACCTCGCGCCCGTCGTACTCGTCGATGACCACGACGTCTCCCTCCTCGAGCGGCTCGCGCGACGCGGCGACGTAGTCCACGATCTGACCGCGGAGCTCGACGCGCACCTTGCCGCGCGACGCGTCGGCCGGCGCCACGAGCACGCGGCCGATCTTTCCGACGACCTCGGTGGGCAGGACCTGGCTCGTCGGGCCCTTGTGCGTCATGCGGCGAATGACCGTGGTCGCGCCAGCCCCCGCGCCCACGCCGAGGACGATGGCGACCACGAGCGCGACCGTCGCCCCCGCGAGCGACAACCCCGTCAGCAGCGCGCCGGCGAGGCCGAAGGCCAGGAGGCCGAACGACCAGAAACGAAGGCTGAGGAGCAGCGCCCACGGCGGCGCGTCGTGATCGCCGTGAGACGCGTGGCCACCGCCGTCGGCGTCGTGCCCGGCGAACGCCTGGACGCCGAGCACGGACACGCCGACGAGGAGTGCGCCGAGGTAGAGCGCGAGCACACGCTCGTTGTAGCAGACGCCCGCCGTAACGGGTGAGCGGCGGCGCGTCAGTCCTCGACGACCGTGGCGCCCTCGGCGGTAGACACGAGCACATCGAGCGCGCGCTTGGCGGCCTCGAGCGTGATGTCGCGCGCTTCGACGATGAGGGCGGCGACCTTCTCGACGAGGTGCCCTTTCGCGCCGGCGGCGACCGCGACGCTGCGCGCGTGCAGGCCCATGTGCCCGCGCTGGATGCCGTCGGTCGCGAGCGCGCGAACCGCCGCGAGGTTGGAGGCGAGGCCCACCGCGGCGGCGATCGCGCCTAGCTCCCCCGCCCCTTCGACGGAGAGCATGCGGAGCGAGAGGCGCGCGCCCGGGTGGACGCGGAGGGTGCCGCCGACGGTGCCGAGCGCCATCGGCATCTCGAGCCGGCCGACGAGCGCGTCGCCCTCGATGCGCCACGTCGCGAGCGGCGAGTAGCGCCCGCTCTTCGCCGCGAACGCGTGCGCGCCGGCCTCGACCGCACGCCAGTCGTTGCCCGTCGCGATGACGACGGCGTCGACGCCGTTCATGATGCCCTTGTTGTGCGTCGCCGCGCGGTACGGATCGAGCTCCGCGAAGCGCGACGCGTTGACGATCCCGGCCGCGACCGCCGCGCCGTCCATGTCGTCCGTCGAGAGCATGTCGAACGGCACGCGGCAGCGGATGCGGACGCAGCGCTTGTCGCAGAGGTTCGAGAGGATGCGCAAACCGACCTTGGCGCCAGCGAGCTCCGCGAGGCGATCGGCGACCGCCTCGGCGACGGTGTTGACGAGGTTCGCCCCCATCGCGTCGCGGCAGTCGACGATGACGTGCACGACGAGCATGCGGTCTTCGGGGCCGCCGAGTCGCCGTACCTCGAGATCGCGGGCGCCGCCGCCGCGGGCGACGAGGCCGGGGATCGCCGCGTCGGCGAGCTTCAGGATCTCGCGCTTGTGCTCGCGGATCGCCTCTTCGGCGAGCGCGGGGCCGTCGACCTCGACGAGCTGGATCTGGCTGATCATGAGGGGCGCGTCGATCTCGGCCTCGAAGCCGCCGCCCGCGCGAATCATCTTCGCGGCGTTCGACGCGGCGGCGACGACGCTCGGCTCCTCGACCACCATCGGCACGACGTGGTCCTTGCCGTTCACGCGCACGTTCAACGCGACGCCGTACGGCAGCGCGTAGGTGCCGAGGACGTTCTCCACGAACTTGTCGGCGGTGTCGGCGTCGAGACCTCCGCCGTCGAGCGCGCGCTCGATGTCGGCCGCGTCGCAGCCGGTCGCGTCGCTCACGACGGCACGCCGCTCGGGGACGGTGATCTTGTAGAAGCCGGGAAACCGCGATGTACGTGCCATGATCGTGTGTTCCTTAATGACCACGTGAGGAGACGGCTCGCAAGCCGACAGAGTCGAGAGAGAGGCCGAGCGGTCGCATTCCGAGGGCGAGCGCCCGCGCGACGAGGTCGGGCGGCGGCGCCATCGGACCGAGGTACGCGCCTACGTCGCCGCCGCCGGCGCCGGACGGCAAGAACGCGGCGCCGGACTTCTCGGCGAGGCGCGCGAGCTCGAGGAACGCCGGCGGGACGATGGGAGCGTCGGCGTCGCGGCCGAGCGCGTCGAGCGCCACGAGCGTGGCGCGGGCGGCGGAGACCAGGGCCGGGCCGTCGCCGGCCGTCGCCGCGAACGCTCCGGCCTGCGCCGCGGCGTCGAGCTCCGACATGCGCGCGCCGAATGTGCGGGAATCGCGCGCGCGGAGGGCGTCCACGCGGGCGCGGAGATCGCTGGTCTTCGCGCTCGTGCCGCTCCAGAACGCATCGAAGACGACGCCGGGGGGAAACGCCGTGGACCGGTACGTAGGGCCGGCCTCGCCGCGCGTGTAGACGAGGACGCCGCCGAACGTGCTCGCCGCGACGTCGACGCCGCTGCCGCCGCTCTGGTCTTTCGCGTGCGCGTCGCGGGCGGCAGCGAAGACGCGCGCGCGAACGGCGGGGTCCGAGAGCTCCTCGCCGCGGGCGTGGGCGGCCGCCCCCTCGCGAACGACCGCGCACGCGGCGCTCGAGCCGAGCCCGAGCTTCGCGTCGCCGTCGTACATCTCGCGCGTGTCGATCTCGCCCGTCGCGACGTCGAGGTACGCGTGACGGTTGACCGCGCAGACCACCGCGGGCGCTCCTTCGAGGACGGCGTACGCGCCGGTGACGAGCATCTTGCCGGGGGCGACGACGATCATGGCCGCACCACCTCCGCCGCGCCGCCGGGGCGCGACTCGATGATGCGCGACACGCCCGCGAGCGACGCGAGCGCCGCGCGGACCTTGGCGGCGTCCGCCTCGCGCGCCAGGATCTTCACGTGCGGCCCCGCGTCCATCGTCGCGAACGCCGGGGTCCCCTCTTCGCGCAGGCGCTGCACGAGGGTGAGCCCTTCGAGCGACACGCCACCGAGGTAGACGACGCCGGCCGCGATCGCCGACGCGTGCATCGCGAGCGCGCTCGCCTCCGCCAGCTCGCCGGCCTTCGCGAAGTCCTTTGCGACGACGGCGGCGCGGAGCTCCGCGAAATTCTTCGGCGCGAGGTCCAGCCACGCGCGGTAATAGGGGCTGCGGACCTTGGTCTGGCGCATCCCATCGGTCGAGCCGATCGCCTTCTTCTTGCCCTCGCCGGCGACGCACACGAAGACGACGAGGTCGAGGTGAGTTGCCGGCACGACCTGCCGCGCCGACTCCGCGCCGGCCTCGAGCTCCACGAAGCCGCCAAAGACGCTGCGCGCCGCGCTCGCCGAGCTCTCGCGCGCCTCGCTGCTGACGCGCGCCGCGTCCCAGTCGACGCCCGCCGCGCGCGACGCCGCGAGGGCCAACGCCGCGAAGCCCGACGCGCTCGACGCGATGCCGCTCGCGGTCGGAAAATCGTTGTCGCTCACGATCTCCGCGCGCAGCTCGCTCCCGCTGGCCGCGCGGACGCGGTCCATCAGCTTCACCGCGCGAAAGAGCTCGGTGCCGTCGGTCTCGACGCCGTTCAGGACGAGGCGATCGGCGGCGAGGGCCGCGTCGAAGCGTACGCGCGTGGTCGTCGCCAGGCCGCCCAGCGTCACCGACAGGCTCGGCACCGCGGGGAAATTTCCCTCGCGATCGAGCTTTCCCCAGTACTTTGCGAGCGCGAGGTTGGGGTGGGCGCGGGCAGTCGCCTCGGTCAAGGGGAGCCTCCTGACGCGCGCGCGCGCAGGCTCATTTCGTCGCTCACGGCCACGCGCGTCGCGAAGCCGGTGAAGCCTTCCTTCTTCCACGCCTCGATCACGCGCTCGGCGCCGGAGAGGCCGTTCACGAGGGCGATGACACTGCCGCCGCCGCCCGCGCCGGTGAGCTTCGCGCCGAGCGCGCTGGCGGCGCGGGCCGACTCGCACATCGCCTCGATCTCCGGCGTCGAGAGGAAGAGCCCGGAGAGGAGCATCTGGTTCAGATCCATCAGGCGGCCGAGGCCGAAGCGATCGCCGGCCTCGATCGCGAGCCGCGCGTTCTTGACGAGGGCGCCGATGCCGTCCCACGCCTTCTTCACGACCTGCGGGCGGCGCTCGGCGAGGCGCGCGACGGAGTCGACCATCGACTTGGTGCTCGACGCGACGCCGGTGTTGCCGACACACAGCGTGAGGCCGCCGCGGACGCCGACCGGTTCGAGGTGCGCGACGCCGGCTCGACGCTCGAAGACGACGCAGCCGCCACGCGCGGCCACCGCGGCGTCGACGCCCGAGGGGTTGCCGTGGAAGACCTGCTCCCACGCGTTCACGAAGGCCGTCAGTCGCTCGTGCTGCGGATCGCCGACGATCGCGCGCGCGACGGCGACGCCGATGGCCGCGGAGCACCCGAGGCCGCCGCCGGGAGGCAGATCCGTCTCCGCGTCGACGTGCACGTGCGCGGGTCCGCTCGCCTCTGCGCGCACTGCGCCGAGGAGCGCGCGGAAGGCGCAACCGAGATCGTTGGAGGTGTCGTGCTCGGTGACCTCGACCTCCCACCCGCGCACGCGCAGGCGGCTCGGGCCCGCCGCGATGGGCGTGGCGACAGCGCGCGCGCCCCGATCGATGCCGACGGCGAGCGCCGGGACGCCGTACACGACGGCGTGCTCCCCGAGGAGGATGACCTTGCCGCACGCGGCGCCGGAGCTGGTTCCGAAGGTGCTCATGCTCAGGTCTCCCGGCTCGCGAGGGCCCGCGCCGCGCCGCCCAGGACGACGCGCGCGTGCGCCGAAAACGAAGACTCCGCGAGCGCGGTCCGCGCGCCGTCGAGCAGGGCGTCGATGCGCGCCTCGACGCGATCCTTCGCGCCGCACGCGACGAGCCGAGCGACGAGCGCCGCCACCTCGTCGTCCGCCGCGTCTTCTACGCCGAGCACGCGCGCGAGCAAGCGCGACGCATCGCGATCCTTCTCGGCCTCCTCCACGAGCGCCGTGCGCTTGCCTTCACGCAGATCGGTGCCGACCGGCTTCCCCGTCGCCTTCGCGTCGCCGAACGTTCCGAGCAGATCGTCGCGAAGCTGGAACGCGACGCCGAGCGGCGCGGCGAAGCGATCGAGTGTCGAACGGGCGTCCGCCGAGGCCCCCGCGAGCGCCGCGCCGAGCGCGAGCGGCCCGCGCACCGTGTAGCTGCCTGTCTTCAGATCGTGCTTCACTTCCACCGGTCCTGCGACGTCGAGCACGTCGAGCACCTGCCCGGTCACGACATCCTCCTGGATACGCCCGAACACGCGCGCCGCTTCCAGCAGGCGATCGGGCGCGACCGGCGTGCGGAGGAGCGTCGATTGGGCGAGCGCCGAGCCGTAGTCGCCGGCGAGGATGGCCGCGACGTCGCCGAGGCGCGCGTCGCCGAGCACGCCACGAAGGGCGACGTGCACGCTCGGACCGCCGCGGCGCACGTCGTCCTGATCCATCCAATCGTCGTGGATGAGGAGGTACGCCTGAAGGAGCTCTACGGCGACGCCCGCCAAGGTCACGCGCGACGCTCCGCCTTCGCCGTCGCACGCCTCGTACGCCGCCGCGACGAGCACCGCGCGAAGACGTTTGCCACCGCGCGTCGCGAGCGCGGCGAGCCCCGCCACGACGTCGTGCGCGCGCGGGCCTGCCGACGCCGCGCGCGCCTTCGCCTCGTCGAGCGTCCGCGCCAGCTCCGCCTCGACCGGGGCTCGAACCCGCGCGACGAGATTGGCCAGCTCGGCCAGCTCGGCCAGCGGGTCAGGCCGTTCGTTTCGCTCGAGAGAGGTCGTCATGCGGGCGTGCCCCTCCGCGGCCTCGCGCGCAGGGCGCTTGCCGTTGGAGTCCGCGAGTAGTGGATGGAAATCCGCCGGCACGCCAGCACCTCATCGCGCAAAGTGGGGAACGGTGGTCTTGAATGCGAAGAACCTGCCGAAGCGGAAACTAGGGTCCAAGGCGGGGGCTGTCAACGCTGGTTTTGCCATGAAACGTGAGGATTTCTAGTTGTTTTCACATTTCTTTGAAGTTTCAAACATTCAGCCACAAGATCACCCTGCTGGATGAGCGGCGCCCCACACCCTTGCCCCAGGGGGATGGCGTAACCCTTCGTCCTCGCTTATGAAGTCGGAGCCGAAATGAGCAATCCCATTGGACAGCGGAAGGCCGACCACCTCTCGCTGTGCGCGACCGAGGACGTCGGCTTTCGGGGCGTGACCACGCTCCTCGAGGAGGTGCGCCTCGTCCACGACGCGCTTCCCGATCTCCACGCCGACGGTCTCGATCTGTCGGTGACCCTCCTCGGCAAGAAGCTCCGCGCGCCGATCCTCATCGCGGCGATGACGGGCGGCACTGAGGAGGCCGGCATCATCAACCGGCAGCTCGCTGAGATCGCCGAGGAGCGTGGCTACGGCTTCGGCCTGGGCAGCCAGCGGGCCATGCACACGCGCGCGAATACCGCGCCGACCTACCGCGTGCGCGAAGTGGCGCCGACGACGCTGGTGCTCGGCAATGTCGGCGTCGTGCAGGCGCGCGCGATGAGCGACGACGAGGTTAGGCAGCTGGTCGGCGAGGTCGGCGCCGACGCGCTCTGCGTTCATTTGAATCCGGCGATGGAGCTCGTGCAGCCCGGCGGCGATCGCGACTTCCGGGGCGGCCTCGAGACCATCCAGCGCTTGGTCGAAGGGCTCGGCGTTCCGGTCGTCGTGAAGGAGACCGGCTGCGGCCTCTCGCCCGCGGTCGGCAGGCGCCTGCGAAAGGCCGGCGTCACGCGCGTCGACGTCTCCGGCGCGGGCGGCACGTCGTGGGTCGGCGTCGAGACGAAGCGCGCCGTGTCGGCGGGCGATCCTCACGCGAGCGCGTTGGGGGAGGCGTTTTGGGACTGGGGCATCCCGACCGCGGCGAGCGTGGCCCTGCTCGCGCCGCTCGGCTTCGAGGCGATCGTTGCGACCGGCGGCATCGCCACGGGTCTCGACGTCGCACGCGCATTGGCCCTCGGCGCGAGCGCGGCCGGCATGGCACGTCCCGTCTTGCGCGCGCTCCACGCAGGTGGACGCTCGGAGGCCGCCGCGCTCCTCGACGGCGTCGAGGCCGAGCTACGTGCAGCGATGCTTCTCACAGGGTGCGCCAACGTGAGCGCGCTCCGCACGGCGCCACGCGTTATCGGCGGGAATCTGCGGGCGTGGCTCTCTCAGCTTGGCGATGCGGGCGACGTGATACGCTGAACGGGATGACGGAGAAGAAGAGCCGCGAGCGCGTGCGGCCTCTCGTGATCGAGGACGAGGGGGGCACGGGAACGCGCGATTCGTCTCTGAGCACGCTCTTCCGCCAAGGCGAAGAGCTAGCTTCACAGCTCCAGGAGGAGGGCGAGAGACTCCGCGCGCGCGTCGCCGAGCTCGAGGCGACCAACGTGGCGCTGCGCGGGCAGCTCGCCGGCGATCGGAGCCTCCAAACCGCCCTTCGCCGCATCGATCAACTCGAGCAAGAGCGAGAGGAGCTCGCGGCGGTCTCGACGCGGACCTTCGCCCTGTGCTCGGCGGTGGAGGCGGATCTGGCGAACATGGCGAACCTCTACATCGCCGCCGATCAGCTCCACTCGACCCTCGATCTCGCCCGCGTCCTCACGCACATCAGCGAGCTGCTCGAGCAGTTCGTCGGCTCGCGCGAGCACGCTCTTTACTACCTGCAAGACGGCGGAGACGCGCTCGCGCCAATCGCTTCGCACGGCGTCGGACGCGAAGGTCTGCCCGTCGTGGCGACCCGCCCTGTCGCCGAGCCGCCGCCCGGCGCGCGCGCGATCGAGCAGGCGTTCCTCACCGGCGCGCCGCTGTTCGACTCCGAGATCGCGGCCTGCGGCGTGGACCGGCCGGTCGCGTGCGTGCCGCTGAAGCTCGATGGCCGCACGGTCGGCGTGATCGCCGTCTACCGTCTCCTCGATCAGAAGGAGGCGTTCACCGCCAACGATCGAGAGCTGTTCCGGATGCTGGGCGCACATGCCGCGACCGCCATCACCGGCGCCCTCCTATGGCTGCGCGCCGTCGGGGATCCGCCGCACCCCTAACGCGGCTTCACGCCGATCTCGCCGTTCCTCTCCACCGCTCAAAAGCCCGAAGACATGTCTGACGAGTACAACGTCCTGGTCGTCGAAGACTCGCCGATGATGCGGCAGCTTCTCGTGTTCGCTTTGTCTCGCGTCAAGAACCTCCGCATCACCGAAGCGGACGACGGCGTAGACGGTCTCCGCAAGCTCGCCGCCGCGCGCTTCGACATCATCCTGACCGACATCAACATGCCCATCATGGATGGCCTGAAGCTCGTGAAGCGCGTGCGGAGCGATCCGACGCACAAGGACACGCCGATCATCGTCATCACGACCGAGGGTTCGGCGGAGGACCGCCAGCGCGCGATGCAGCTCGGCGCAAACGCCTACATCACCAAGCCCATCCAGGCGCCGCAGGTCATCGCGAAGGTGAAGGAGCTGCTCCACATCGAGGGCGTGTGAGGCGGTGATCGTCAAGATCTGCGGCATCACGAGCGCTGCGGACGCGCTCCTCGCCGCGTCGCTCGGCGCCGACGCGATCGGCGTGAACCTCGTGCCGTCGAGCAAGCGATGCGTGGATGAGGACACCGCGCGCGCCATCGTCGCTGCGGTCGGGAAGAAGGTCACCGTCGTCGGGATCGTGGCCGATCTTCCGCTCGAGGCTCTCCGCGCGCTCCGCGATCGGCTCGGGCTTCAGGAGCTTCAGCTGCACGGGGACGAGCCGCCCGACGTCCTCGCGGGACTCTTGCCGCGCGCGTACAAGGCGATCCGCATCGGGACCGCAGAGGACGCGGAGGCCGCCGCCGACGTCGCGGGCGACGTGCTCCTCGTGGACGCGAAGGTCGAGGGGCACCTCGGAGGAACCGGGGCGACCTTCGATTGGCGCCTCGTTCGTGGGCTATGCAGCGCGCGACGCGTGATCCTCGCCGGCGGCCTCACTCCCGCGAACGTCGCCGAGGCGATCGCGATCGCCGCTCCCTACGGCGTCGACGTCGCGAGCGGCGTCGAGGTCGACGGCGATCCTCGGCGCAAAGACGAGCGCAAGCTGCGCGCATTCCTCGAAGGCGCACGCACGCGTGGTTCGGGGACCGCCGGCGCTAGGACGCGGGGCTGAGGTCCGCGCGGGTCATGATCTCCGCGCGCGGATCGCCCTTGAGGCCCGCGAGCAGACGATCGGCAGGACACTCGCCGTGCGACACGAGATCCTTCAGACGCGCGAGGTGGATGCGCTCGTCCCTCGTGCCATCCTTGTTCTTGAAGCCGCGCCGCTCGAGGCCGCCCTCCGCGATCTCGACGGTGCGCTCGGCGAGCTTCGCGAGCGTCTGCCCGCGGAACGTGGCGCGGAGGCCGTCCTTCCACACCGCAGGTCGCGAGGCGTTCACCTCGTCGTGCGTCCAGCCGTCGGTCAGGGCGGCGGCCTCGTCGAGCGCCTTCGCGTCGTAGAGGATGCCCATCCAAAGCGCGGGCAGCGCGCACGCGGTGGCCGGCGTCTGCGCGTCGGCGCCGCGGATCTCGATCGTGCGCTTGAGACGAACTTCGGGGAACAAGGTGTTGAGGTGCGTCTGCCAATCGCCGAGGAGCGCTTCGTGGCCCTGATAGCCACTCTTCCAGAAGCTGCGGAACGTCTGCCCGGTGTTGAGGATCGGCTCGCCGCCGCGCTTGATGAGGAACATCGGCGAGTCGAGCGCCCACTCGACGTAGTCGGCGTAGCGCGCGTCGTCCTTCCAGATGTGCGGCACGAGACCGGAGCGATCGGGATCGACGTCGAGCCACACCTTGCCGCGGTAGGTCACGCCGCCGAAGCGTCCGCCCTCGTACCAGGGGCTGTTCGCGAAGATCGCGGTCGTGAGCGGCGCGAGCTTCATCGCGACGCGGAGCTTCTTCATCGCGTCGGCTTCGTTCAAGTAGTCGTAGTTGCCCTGGACGGTGCACGTGCGGAGCATCATGTCGATTGCGTGGCCGCCGCGCGTCGGCAGGTACTCGCGCATGACGCCATAGCGCTGCTTGGGGACGAACGTCAGATCGCTGCGCTTGGCGAACGGGTGGAAGCCGAGACCGAGCCAGCGGAGGTTCATGTCGCGCGAGACCTCGTCGAGCTCGCGCAAGTGCGCGCTCAGCTCGGCGCAGATTTCGTGGACGGTGAGGAGCGCGGCGCCGGAGAGCTCCAGCTGACTGCCCGGCTCGAGCGTGACGGACGCGCCGTCGCGGTAGAGCGCGATGATCGGGCCGCCCTCCGTCTCGCGCTCGGGGCGCCAGTTGAAGCGCGTCGCCAAGCGCTCGAGGATGCGCAGCACGCCGCGATCGCCGTCGTATTGGATGGGTGCGCCGGTCGTGCGATCGACGCCGAACTTCTCCATCTCCGCGCCGCAGCGAAACTCACTCGCGGGCTTCTCCGCCGAATGGAAGATCGCGAGCAGGTCGTCGAAGCTCTTGATCGGGACGTCGTTGGGGGCGTTGCTGTCCAAAGCGGCGACTCTCATCCTCTCCCTAGATGCCGCCGCGCCGCAAAGGGTTGCGGGCCGGGCGCGCGGGAGGACTCGGGAGGGTGGGTGAAAAGGGGGAGACCTCTTAGCACTGACCTCGCGGGACGCACCACGCCTCATTTCGAGGCCTGACGTTGCGCCCGCGCAAACGCGTCAGTCGGCCCGAGACGCGTCGCTGGAGACGCCGGCCGAGTCCACGGAGGCGTCGGCGCCCGCTTCCGCGCCGCCGTCGGCGTCGAAGTAGCAGCACAGCGCGGAGTTGGGGCAGCCGTAGGAGCCCTCGTTCCTGAATCCCGCCGGACAGCTCGGCGACGACCCGTCGCACGACACTTGATCGATGCAAATTCCCGGGCATTTCGGCCCCGTCACGGATCCGATGGGAGGCAGCTGGCAGTCCGCGGTCACGGGCGGATGTGGGGGCGGATCCTTGGACCCGCCGCTGCAAGCGACGAGCCCCACGACCGTGGTGACCGCCGCGAGGAGCAGCCACGACAATAGAGGAGCAAAACGCGGGCGCACCCGTTTCACGTACACGACGCGCGGAGCCTGGGCCAGTTCTCGCCCACTCTAGGCTTTGGCGAAGCTCGGACGCGCCGTCTTTTTGCGATCGAAGATGCGCACGCGTCGGACGACGAGGTCGAGCAGGAAGACGATGATCGCGGCGAGGATGAAGCGCGGCCAGAGATCCTCGTGGTACGAAATGCTGTCCCCCGCCGGATCGAATACGGCCTTGGCCTCGGGATCGATCCTGCCGCCGGTGACCTGCGCGGCGCGCGAGAGCGTCGTCACGTCGGGCGCCAGCGCCAGGTACTCACGCGGATACGGGTTCGTCACGTGGCCGAAGCTCTCGGCGACCGCGGCGCTCCGCGTGCCCCCCTTGCCGTCGTCGACTTGCTTCTCGAGGCTCGCGTGCAGCAGGAACGATCCGTAGCGATCGATCGGGAAGTCCGCCTCGTAGCGCCCCGGCGCGGTCTGGCGCATTGGGAGCGTCTTGCTCTCGCCGCCGGGCTGCGGCCCCTTGATGGTGAACTTCGCGTCGAGGCCGTTCTGGAATTTGTCGTCGTGGCCGACCGCGTCGATTGCCGCGCGCACGTGGCCGGTCGCCGGATCGATCTCGGCGCGCATGTCGAGCTGCTGACGGCGCTTCTGGCGCATGTGCTCGCGAACGAGCTGACCCCAGAACTGCCCGTACCCCGGCCAACGCAGCCACTCGACCGCCCAGAGGTTCTTCACGTCGCTCGTCCAGGCCAAAGACCACCCGAGCCCGACGTGCCAGCGCGCCAAGATCGGCTCGCCGAGCTCGCTCGTGAGGATCTCTTGCGCGGGCGTCGGCTTCATCTTGGTCGCGACGTAGCCGTGGAGGAACGGCGCCGCGTTGATGTCGATGCCGCGGAGAAAATCGGCGGGCGTGACGAGCTTGGGTTGGAAATACTCCTCGACGGCGGCCGAGCGGCTCACCATCTCGGTCTCGCGCGTGAAGACGCGCGGCAAGGACTGCGGATCGAGCACCTTGTAGAAGCGGCCGCCGCCGAGATCCGAGATCATCCGGAGGAGATTCTCGTCGACGCCGCTGCCGAGGCCGACCGACGACACCGTGATCGACTCGGCGGCCATCGCCTGGATGAGATCGCGGATGCCGTTCTGCGGCGCTTGGCCGTCGGTGAGGAGGATGACGTGTTTCTTGCGCGCGCGCGTCACCGTGAGCGACTGGTACGCCGCGTCGAGCGCGCTGAAGATCTCGGTGCCGCCGCCCGGCTGGATGCGCGCGATGTCGTTCTGGATGCGCGCGCGGTGCTTGGCGGCGGTCATCTTCACGACGCGCGTGGGCTGCGTGTCGAAGGCGATGACCTCGAGGAAATCTTCGCCCGAGAGCGTGTCGGCGGTCGCCTTGGCCGCGGCCTTCGCCATCTCGAGGGGCAGACCGCTCATCGAGCCCGAGCGATCGATGACGAGCACCATGGCGACGCCGGGCTCGTCGCGGCGCTTCTCGGCGTCCATGCGGACCGGCAAAATGCGCTCGATCGTGGAGTGGTACCAGCCGCCGAGGCCATAGCCGCTCTCGCCTCCGGCGAAGAGGAAGCCGCCCCCGAGATCGCGGACGTAGCCCTCGATCGCGTCTTGCTGTGTGAGGCTCACCGCGTCGGCGGGAGCGTCCGAGAGGATCACGAAGTCGTAGCGTTCGAGCTCTCGAAGGCTCTGCGGCATCTCGCGCGGCGCGCGGACGTCGACCTCGAACTCTTGCGCCGAGAGCGCGCTCGACAAGTAGCTCGCGCGCGCGGTGTTGCCTTCGACGTAGAGGACGGTCGGCCGGCCCGGCACCGCCGCGGTGACGGCGTAGCGGTTGTTCTCCTTGAAGCGATCCTCCGGCATGTCGGTCAGATCGAGCGCGTAGGTGACCTCGCCGGCGACGCGGACGATGCTCTTGAAGGTCACGTCGTTCTCGCCGGCCTTGAGATCCAGCGTGCGGACGCCGTCGAGGCCGTTGATCGCCTCTCCCTGCTTGAGCACTGCCTTCGCTTGCTGCGGGCGGCTCGAGAAGATGCTGGCGTGGAGCTCGAACGGCTCGCCGACGCGGATCTTGTCAGGAGCGCGCAGCTCGCGGACGGCGACCTCGCCGGGCACCGGACGGCGGTAGGCGATCGTGAAGAGCTTCACGCCGAAGCCGCGCGCGCGGTTCGCCTCGGCGAGGAGATCACCGTCGGTCTGCACGCCGTCCGAGAGGACCACCGCGCGCCGCAAGTACCCGGCCGGGTACAAGCCGTACGCGAGCTGGAGCGCGCTCGCGATGTCGGTCGCTGCGCCGAGGCCGAGCTTCTTGCCCGGCTCGAGGTTCAGCGCCTCGTGACGCGCGAGCTCCGGCGCCGTCGTTGCGTCGTCGGCGATCGGCACGACGTGCGGACGACGCGCGAACGTGACGACGCGAACCAGATCCTCTTTGCCCTTCGCGGCGAGGCCCTTCTGGATCTCCGCCTTCGCGTCGGCGACCGCTTCTTCCGGCACCGACTCGCTCACGTCGACGACGTAGACCGTGCACACCTTCTGCGTCGTGGCGGTGCGCGCGAGGCGCGAGAGGCCGAGCGCGACGAGCAGCACGAACGCGACGCGCAGCGCCACCGACAGGACGCGCTGGACCATCGGCAGATCGGCGAGGCTTCGCCCGATCATCCACAGGAAATACGGCGCGAGCAGGCCGATCCCGAGCATGCGCGGCGAGAGGAGCTCGTACTCCTTGCCGCCGATCGTCCGCGTGAGTGACGGCCCCGCATACCAGACGAACCGTAAGTAGAGGTAGAGCCCCAGCGCGCCGACCAAGACGATCAGCGCGCCGTACACCAGCTGCTTGATGCGCTCGCGGTTCATACGGTGAGCCTGCGGTGGTAGGTGGCCCACTCGATCGCGGTCAGCAGCGCGACGGCGAGGAGGAGGTAGATCCAGATCTCACGCCGGACGCCGATGTGGAAGGTCGCGAGCTCACCGGCGGGCTTGCCACCGACCTCGAGCTTGTCGGCAGGCGTGATCGTGCTCTCCGCCTCGTCGAGCAGATTCGCCGCGAACGACGTGACGATCGCGGGCGTGCCGTCCCCGGGCTGGCCCTGTGGCACGGTGAGCTCGTAAAAGCCCGCGCGTTGGCCGAGGTAGACCGCGCGGCCTTCGTGTACTGGGATTTGCTCGATCTCGCCGTCGGGGCGCTTGAGCGACGCCGACACTTGAGGAGTGCTCACCGGCACACGCCAGACGTCGCCGGTGCGGAAGCTGGAGAGGTACCCGGCGTCTTCTTCGGTGAACCAGTTGATCGCGTCGAGCAGCATCAGCGGCCACGCGACGCGCAGCGGCAAATCGGCCTCGCGCAGATCGAACCCAAGGACCGCGAACTTGAAGCCCGCGCGGCTGCCGGCGACGAAGATGGGCCCCTCCGCGGACGCGCCGACGATCTTGTCGCCCGGCTCCGGGATCAGCTTGTGCGCGCGCGCGATGTTCACGTCGTCGAGCGCGGTGAAGCGGATGATCGGGTGCTTGCGATCGAGCTTGTCGAAGCCGGGTTGCTTCAGCTCCTCGCCGATTTTGACGGGCGAGCCCGGTCCGCGCGGATCGATGTAGAATGCATGTGCGCGCGGAGGCTGCGCGGGGGTGGCGCCGTCGAAGACGATGACGTCGTACTTGCCGCCCGCCTTCTTCGCGTACTGCGCGGGGGCCACGACCTCGACGTCGAGGTACTCGTCCAACAGGAGCGCGGCCTCGAGGTACGTGTTGCCGGTCGTGACGACGAGGATCTTGGCGCGACGCCGCTCGGGGAGGAGCGCGTACGCGTGATCGTCGGCGGGGAGATCGTCGTGCTCGCGATCGAGCGGCTTGATGCGCGCTTCGAGCGTGCGGCTGGCGCCGGAGAGCTGCGGGTAGAAACGCGGGAGGCGTTCGCCCGGCTTGAGGCGCAGCTTCAAGATGTCGACCGGCTGCTTGTCGCCGATGAGGGTGAGCTCGATGTCCTCTTGCTCGGGCCCCGTGTTGGTGACCTCGAGCATCACCTCGTAGCGGCTCTTGTCGAGCGGGTAGCGGCGCACCGAGAACTGCGTGATGCCGACGTTGCGCTTGCCGGTGCCGACGGAGACGAACGAGAGGCGCGTGTCGCCGAGCTTCACGCCGCCCGTCGCGTCCTCCGCGGCGCCGAGCACGCCGTCCGACACGACCACGATCTCCGCGTTGTCGACCCCGCGCAGGGCGTCGGCGGCGAAGCGAAGCGCGCGCGGAAAATCGGCACGGGCGTCGGTGGCCTTCACCTGATCGAGCGCGCGTTCGAGCTCGCCGGTGTCGCCGCTCATCGGCCCCAGCGGCGTGATCATCGCGTCCATCTGCGCGACGAGCATCCGATCGGAGCCGCCGAGGCCGCGGATCATCGACCGCACTCTGTCCTTGGCCACGCCGAGCCGCGACGGCGCGACATCGGTGGCCTGCATCGACGCGCTCGCGTCCACGAGCACCACCAGGTTTCGCCCCTTGATGAGCGTCGCGGCCGCGCGCGGGTCTCCGAGCGCCAGCACCAGCAAGAGGAGGAGCGCGAGCTGAAGAAGCAGCGAGAGCAGCCGCTTCAGCTTGGAGAAGAGGCTCGTCGCCTCCTTGTCCTTCAAAATTTTCTGCCAGAGCGGCGAGAACGGCACGGCGACGGTGCGCCGGCGCAGCTTCAAGATGTACAGGCCCACGACGCCTGCCCCCACGATCCCGAAGATCGTGAGGAGCGTGGCGAGCGGCAGGCCCGCGAAGATCATCGGAGGAATCCGCCGCGTCGGAACACGCGCAAGATGAGCTCGTCGAAAGGCACGCTCACGTCGGCGCGCGTGTACGGCACCTGGTGGCTCGTGCAAAACTTCGCGATCTCTTCGCAATACTCGGCGTGCACTTCCGTGAAGCGCTGGAGGACTTTGGCGGTGACGGTGACCTCGCGCTCGTCGCCGGTCTCGCAGTCGTAGAGGAGCACGTCACCGTTCAGCTTGGGCTTCGCCTCGTTCGGATCGACGATGTGGACGACGAACGGATCGAATTTATTGTAACGAAGGACGTTGATCCCGCGCTCGAAGCCCGCCGGATCGTAGAGATCGCTGATGAGCACGGCGAGGCCGCGCCGCTTGTTCTGCGCGACGAACCCCTTGAGGCTCGTCTCCAGGTTGGTCTGCCCGGCGGGCTCGAGCTCCTTCAAGAACCGGAACACCTTGAAGATGCGCGCCTTGCCGCGCGTCTGCTGCATGCGCTCCATCACCTTGTCGCTCGTCGAGACGACGCTCACGCGATCGAGGTTCGCGAGGCCGACGTACGCCAGCGCCGCAGCGACGCGCTTGGCGTAGCGGAGCTTCTTGCCGTCACCGAACGACATCGACGCGCTCGCGTCGACGATGAAGTAGATGGCGAGATCTTCTTCTTCTTCGAAGAGGCGAAGGAGCAGCTTGTCGAAGCGCTGGTAGATGTTCCAGTCGAGGTAGCGAAAGTCGTCGCCGGGCTGGTATTCGCGGTGATCGGCGAACTCGATGCCCGAGCCGCTCTTCTTGGTGCGCCGCTCGGCGCGCATGCGGCCGGCGAACACACGACGGCTGACGATCGCCAGGTAGTCGAGCTTTCGCTGGAACTCGTCGTCGAAGAGATCGTCGTCGCTCGCGGGCTTGGCGGGCGGCTTGGATCTCCTTAGCGCGTCAATTAGCCCCAACCGTCTTCTCCGCGGCCGTGCTGCCCGCCTTCGTCTCGGGGATCGACTTCAGGATCGACTCGATCACCTGATCGGTCTTCACGCCTTCGGCCTCGCCCTCGAAGTTCAAGAGGACGCGGTGGCGGAGGGCCGGGAGCGCTGCGGTGCGGACGTCGTCGATGCTCGCGGCGAAGCGGCCCTCGAAGAGCGCACGGATCTTCGCGGCGAGGAGGAGCGCCTGCGCGCCGCGGGGGCTGGGCCCGAAGCGGACGAAGCGCTTGGCGAGATCGGGCGCGTCGGGGCCGTCGGGGTGCGCGGCTTGGAGCAGGCGGATCGCGTAGTCCTGCACGTGACGGGCGACCGGAACCTGGCGCACGAGCTTCTGCATCGCGAGGATTTGATCGCGCCCGAGGACGGCGGTGCGATGCGTGCCTTCGAGGCCGGTCGTGCGATCGAGGATGTCGTGCAGCTCGTCGCGATCCGGGAACGGAACGTGGAGCTTGAAGAAGAAGCGATCGAGCTGCGCTTCGGGGAGCGGGTAGGTGCCTTCCATCTCCAGCGGGTTCTGCGTCGCGAGGACGATGAACGGCTCCTCGAGCACGAACGTCTTCTTGCCGACGCTCACGCGGTGCTCCTGCATCGCCTCGAGCAACGCGCTCTGCGTCTTGGGCGTCGCGCGGTTGATCTCGTCGGCGAGGAGGATGTTCGTGAAGACCGGGCCCTTCCGGAACTCGAACGCCTTGTGGCCTTGCTGCGTCTCGTCGATGACCGTCGTGCCGAGGATGTCCGCCGGCATGAGATCGGGCGTGAACTGCACGCGCGAGAACTGGAGGCTCAAGGTCTCGCTCAGCGTGCGCACGAGCATCGTCTTGCCGAGGCCCGGGACGCCTTCGAGGAGCGCGTGCCCGCCGGCGAGCATGCACGTGATGACGCCGTCGACGACCTCGCGGTTGCCGACGATCGTCTTGGCGATCTCGTCCCGCAGCGTGTTGATGTGGGCCCGGAACTCCTCGACCTCCGCGCGCACGGCCGCGGCGTTTTCGTGGGTCGTCATTTTTCTCGTCTTTCGTCTTGGATTAGGAGCTCAGGGAGCTTGGGGAGCTTGGGGAGCTTGGGGATCCTGCTCGTCGCGCGGACGAATGAGCTGGAAATACCTGCGCACGTAGAAACGGTAGCCGCCGGGGATCTCGTCCTTGTTGAGCGTCTCCTCCGCGACAGAGTGGTACTCGCGGTACACCTTCTGGTAGCCGCGCGAGGCGAAGCCCTTCTCCGCCGCACCGCGAATGACCTCGCTGCGGCTCCCTCCTTGACCGGTGTCGTTGCCCGCGACTTGGGTGTCTTGCGTGCCGACCTTCGGGTTGGTGGCGCCACCTTGCACCGCGCCGCCCGAGCCGGTGCCCCAGCCGCGCGGGTTCGGTTGACCGCCCTGTCCCTGTCCGCCTTGACCTTGCCCCTGACCCTGACCCTGGCCTTGCGACAGCATCATGATCTTCTCGCCGTTCGGTCCGAGGATCCACGTCTCGCCGGAGCCACCTTGGCCTTGGCCTTGGCCTTGGCCTTGGCCTTGTCCCTGACCTTGGCCTTGCCCCTGACCTTGTCCCTGGCCTTGACCCTGCTGACCTTGGCCTTGCCCCTGACCTTGTCCCTGCTGGCCCTGGCCTTGGCCTTGCTGACCTTGGCCTTGTTGACCCTGGCCCTGCTGGCCCTGACCTTGTTGTCCCTGGCCCTGCTGGCCGTCGCCTTGTTGGCCTTGACCTTGTTGGCCTTGGCCCTGCTGCGGATCGCCGCCCTGCCCGGACTGGCCGCGCGCGCGCTGTTGGAATTTGCGGAGACGCACCATCTGCTGCTGGCCGCCTTGGCCTTGCTGGCGAAGCATCTCGCGCAGCTCTTGGAGCTTCTGCCGGAGCTGCTCTTTCTCTTCTTGAGACATCTGGTCTTTGGACATCCGGTTGATGTCCTCGGCGCTCTGCTCGAGGTCCTTCGCGCCCTGGCCCAGATCGCGCATCAGATCTTCTGCGGCTTTTTGCAGATCGCGATCCAGGCGATCGAGCTGGCGTTTGACTTGCTCTTGCTGCTGCGTCTCGCGATCGAGGCGCTCGAGCTCGCGCTCACGTTTCTGGAGCAACGACTTCTCTTGCTCCGTCTGCGCGCCGCCGTCGGGTTGCTTCTGGCGCTGCTGAAGGAGTGACTGCTTCAGCTCCTCGCGGCGCTTTTGGAGGGCCTCCTGGCGCTTCGACTGATCCTCGGCGGCCTTCTTCAGCGCGTCGCGCATCTTTTCGAGCTGCGTCTTGTCGACCTTGTCGCCCTGCTCGCGCAGCTTCTTGGCGAGGTCTTTGAGCTGCTTCGCCGCGTCGACGAGGTTCTTGTTGTCGAGGGCTTCGCCGGCGGGCTTGGTGAGCTCCGCCTTCTTCATCTCCTCGCCGATCTTCTGCATCGCCTCTTCGAGGGCCTTCGCGTCGGCCTCGCGACCTTCGAGGAGGCGGTCCTCGAGCGACTGCATCTTGCGGAAGGCCTCGGTGCGATCGAGGCGCTTGGCGGCGAGGTCTTCGATGAGCTGATTGAACTCTTGCGTCGCGGCCTTGGCCTCGTCGCTCTGCTGCTTCTGCTCCATCTCGCGGAGGAACTCGCGCATCGCGTCGAGATCGTCGGCGGTGACGTCGACGGCGTCGATCGTCTTTTGCGAGGCGAGCTTCACGTGCTCGCGCACCTCGAAGACGCAGATGAGGGCGACGGCCACCGCGAGCGCGCCGGCGGCGCCGAGATCTTTGGGGGCGCGGAGGGGCACCGCCTTTCTCGGATCGACGGTCTCGGCGATCGTGAGCGCGTCGTCGATCGCCGCGTCCATGAACGGCGTGCGCTCGGCCTCGGGGAGCTCGCCGAACGAGAGCGCGCTCGAGAGACGATCGGAGAGCGCGTGGAAGCGATCGAGGGCGACGGCGCCGGCGCGACGGGGGAGCGCGCGGAGGTACGCGGCGAGGGTGACACCAACGACGAGCGCGGCGGCGACACCGACGCCAGCGCGCGCGGGACCTTCTCCGAGGACGTGGACCTTGCGCAGCGCGATCGCGACGCCCGCGAGGACGAGGCCGCCAATGAGCGCCTTGGCCCCCGCCGCGAGCGCGCGTCTCAGGCGGAGCCGACGCTCGGCCCGGTGGGCTGCGCGCTCGATCGCCTGGAGGTCGCGGAGAGAGGTCGTCATGCGCCCAACGTGGTCATCCTCTTCATGGCTGTGACGTTCGACACGCGACAAAGTTCCTTGCTTGAAAAATTGTTCACGGAGGCGAGGGCCTACCTCGCGATTAACTCTAGCAAATCGTACGCGCCGATCCTCTCCCGATATTCCTTTGGCAAGTCATTGAATGCTACGATTTCCCTCCCGTGCCGCCCGAGGCTCCCCTCCCCGACCCGCCGCGGATTGCTCTGCGCCTCCATCGCGACAAAACGGCGGGCGCCGCGGCGACCGGCGGGTTCTTGAACCTCAAGCGTGTCGACGTGGTCGCAACGTACCCCGACGGGTCGAAGAGTGAGCCGTTCGCCTACGACATGTGCGATCGCGCGTCGTTCGACGCGGTGGTGGTGCTCGCCCACTTCGTGCGTGAGGGCGGGCGTCACGTGTTCTTGAGGTCGTGCGTGCGGCCGCCGATCACCTTCCGCGAGCTCGGCGCGCCGGACGACGCGGAGGGCGCGCTGTGGGAGACCGTGGCCGGGCTGATCGATCCGGGGGAGACCCCGCGCGAGGCCGGCGCGCGTGAGCTCGAGGAAGAGCTCGGCTACGCGCTCGACGCGTCGGCGCTTCGCGAGCTCGGCCCGTACACCTACCCGGCGCCCGGCATCATCGGCGAGCGGCACGTGTACTTTCACGTCGAGGTCGATCCTGCCGCGCGGCGCGTCCCCTCGGAGGACGGCTCGGCGCTGGAGCGCGGCGCCCACATCGCCGAAATGACGCTGGACGACGCCCTCGCGCACGCGCGCGCCGGGAGGCTGCGCGACGCGAAGACCGAGCTCGCGCTGCGGCGACTCGTCGAGGTCATGACGTGACGCTCAAGGTCCTCGTCCTCTGCAAGCGCACGAGCTTCCGCAAGCTGGTCGAACAAGACGGCGATCCGCGCATCAAAAGCCTCCTAGCCAAGGGAGACGTCACGGTCCGCCGCATGCGCGGCTCGCACGACGATCACGAGGCCACGGTGCGCGAAGTGCGCGCCGCGCTCGCCGAGGTCGGGGCGGAGACGGTCTTCGTCGACGGGCCTCGCTCCAACATCGTCGGCGCGTTCGACCTGATCGTGACAGTCGGCGGCGACGGGACGCTCCTTTCCGCGTCGCACCAGATCGGTCAGGGCGTGCCGCTCCTCGGCGTCAACAGCGCGCCGGAGCACTCTGTGGGCTTCTTCTGCGCGGCGCGCAAAGGCTCGGTTCTGGCGACGCTGAAGTCCGCGCTCGACGGCTCGCTCAAGCGCATGGTGCTGTCGCGCATGCGCGTGCGACTCAACGACCGTATCCTCCACGGGCGCGTGCTCAACGAGGCGCTCTTCTGCGCGGCGTCTCCGGCCGCGACGTCGAAGTACATTCTGCGCGTCTTCGGCCCCAAGGGCGAGGCGCTGGGCGAAGAGGAGCAGCGCTCGAGCGGGCTTTGGATCGGACCCGCCGCCGGCTCGACCGCCGCGCAAAAGAGCGCGGGGGGTCGCGTCTTGCCGCTGTCGTCACGGCGCATCCAGTACGTCGTTCGCGAGCCGTACACGCCGTACGGCGTGCCGCTCAAGCTCGTCGTCGGCCTCGCGCCGGACGGCGGGCGCATCGAGCTTCGCAGCAAGATGCGCGAGGCGAAGATCTTCCTCGACGGCCACCACACCATCTACGACAGCACCATCGGCGACGTCCTCACGATGGACCGATCGGACGAGCCGCTCACGGTGCTCGGCCTCTCGCGGAGCCCCCGCAAAGGGGCCTGAAACGAGCTATCCTCTCCTTGTGAAGCGCGCGGCGTTCGTCCTCTTCGCGCTGGGATTTGCCGGCGCATCGTGGTCGGCGTGCGCCATCTACGACACGAGCCTTCTCGTCGCGGCAGGAGACGCGAGCATGGCCGACGTAACGGTGGACGACGCGGGCGACGCCGCGCCCCCGCCCGACGCGCCGGCAGAAGATGGCTGCACGCCGGGCTTCGCGCGGTGCGGGACGAGCGCGTGCAACGTGCAGCTCGAAGTGGATCCGAAGAACTGCGGCGCCTGCGGGCACGACTGCATCGGCGCCGCGTGCCTCGGCGCGGTATGCCAGCCCACCCTCGTGGCGTCGGGGCAGAACCTCCCCGCGTACGTCGCGGTGTCCGACGGCGTCGTCTACTGGACGAACAGCGGCAGCGGCACGGTGATGCGTGCGAACGCCGACGGCAGCGGCCGCGTGGTGATCGCCAAGGGCCTCGGCACGCCGTGGGTCATCCGCGTCGCCGGGCCGCGCGTCTACTTCGCCGACGACGTGACGGGCGGCGTGGTCACGGCGCTCGATCTCGACGGCGGCAACCCGCTCGACCTCACGGGCCCCCAAGGGTCGCCGCGCGGCCTCGCGGTGACCACGAGCTCCGTGTTCTTCGTCACCGAAGATCCGGACGCCGGCGCGGTCCAACGCGTCGGCGTCGACGGCACGGGCCTCACCGTCCTGTCGTCGCCCACGAACAGCCCGAAGGATCTCGTCACCGACGGCACCAACGTCTACTGGACCGCGGTCCTCGACGGCGAGATCGCGCGCGTCCCGATCGGTGGCGGCACGACAAGCTCGGTCGCCAAGGCTACGGTGCCGTTCGGCCTCGCCGTGTTCAGTAACTACCTCTTTTATACGAGCCACGCCGCGGCCGACGCCGGCGGTGCCATCGGGCGTGTGAACATCGACGGCACCGAGCAGATCGTCCTATCGCCTCGCGAGAGCCTGCCGCGCAGCATCGCCGTCGACGGCAACTACGCATACTGGACCAACGAGGGCGACGGCACCCTCAAGCGCGTCCCGGTCGGCGGCGGGACCGTGACGACGCTCGCGACCGGTCAGATCCAGCCGTGGGGGATCGCGCTCGACGACAAGTTCGTCTACTGGGCCGCCAAAGGCGCAGGGCTGGTGCTGCGCGTGGCCAAATGATGACACGATTATTTCTCGCCTTTGGGCGCCCTCGGATCTAACACCCTGGCCCGATGCCTGGGTTCGAGATCATCGGCACCGGCCACTACGTCCCCGGCACGCCGGTGACGAACGACGATCTGTCGCGCGTGATGAACACGTCCGACGAGTGGATCTACAAGCGCTCGGGCATCCGCCAGCGCCACTACGCGCCAGAGGGCGTGGGCGCGAGCGATCTCGGCGTCGAGGCGGCCAAGCGCGCCATCGAGGCCGCGGGCATCTCGCCGGCGGACATCGACTACATCGTCTTCGCGACGATGACGCCCGATTACATCTTCCCGGGCTCGGCAGCGCTCGTCGGCGCGAAGCTCGGCATCGCGGGCGTGCCGGGGCTCGACATCCGCCAGCAGTGCGCGGCGATGATCTTCGGCCTTCAGCTCGTCGACGGGCTCATCCAGAGCAAGGCGGCGAAGACCATCCTCTTCATCGGCGCAGA
This sequence comes from Polyangiales bacterium, assembly GCA_038231275.1. Classification (GTDB taxonomy): domain Bacteria; phylum Myxococcota_A; class Polyangia; order Polyangiales; family Polyangiaceae; genus JANYHK01. Next base: position 173,518 of record JBBRLQ010000014.1, on the reverse strand, counting down.
GGCGCACGCCGGCTTCATGCCGTGGCACGACTGGGACGTGCTCGAGGGCCGCTCCGACCGGAAAGTCTCGGACGAAGAGAAGGCCAAGGCCGACAAGCACCGCGCGCTCGCCGTCCTGTTCGGCGACGGCGCCGGCGCGCTCGTCTTCCGCGCGACCGATCGCGACGCGGGTCTCCGCGGCATCAAAGTGCACACCGACGGGCGCGCGGCGAAGCTCCTCTACGTGCCGGGCGGCGGCTTTCGCACGCGTCCGTACTGGAAGGCCGACCACTTCGACGATCAGATGTACGTGCCGCTCATGGAAGGGCGCGACCTCTTCAAATTCGCCGTGACGAAGCTCCCCGAGACGGCGCGCGCGCTATGCAAAGAGACGGGCACGGCGATCGCCGACATCGACTGGTTCCTCGCCCACCAGGCCAACCAGCGCATCAACGAGTACATCCGCGAGCACCTCGGCGTGGCCAAGGAACGCATGCCGATGAACATCGAGCGCTTCGGCAACACGTCAGCGGGGACGCTCCCGATCTTGATCGACGAGTGCACGCGCAAGGGCATGCTGAAGAAGGGCGAGCTCAACATGATGCTCGCCCTCGGCGCCGGGATTCACTGGGGCTGCGCGCTGGTCCGCTGGTAGACCTTGCGGAAGCCGCCGTGGCGGTGGACCCATGTGACCCCGACGGCCGCTGCGACCACGAGCGCGAGCAGCACGACGGAGACGGCGATCGTCCACGTGGAAGAGCGCGGCGCAGCGACGGGCGACTGCATGTGGAGAGGCGACGGCGCGAGGCTTCGCGGCGCGGGGCTGGGCGGCCGAAGCGACGGCGGAGGGGCGCGGAAGGGCGCGAGCGCCAGGCCGAGCTCACGCGCGCTTGCGAAGCGACCGTCGCGCTCGCGCGTGAGGCAGCGCAGGATCACGGCCTCGAGCTCGGGCGGGACGTCGGGCCGCGTGTCGCGGATCTTCGCAGGGTCGGTGAGCATCACCGCGCCGAGGAGGCCGCCGAGCGAATCGGCGACATAGGGGGGATGACCGGTGAGCAGCTCATAGAGCACGGCGCCGACCGACCAGAGATCGCTCCGCGCGTCGACGTGCTTCGAGCTCTGGAGCTGCTCGGGCGAGGCGTAGAACGGGCAGCCGAGGACGGTGCCGGTGCGCGTCATCGACGAGACGTTTCCGCCCACGGGCCCGGCCGTCGCGACGCCGAAGTCGAGCACCTTGACGACCGGGCCGGCCGGCGTGCGCGCGACGAAGACGTTCGCAGGTGAGACGTCGCGGTGAACGATGCCCATCGCGTGCGCCTCGGCGAGCGCGTCACACGTCTGGAGGATGATGTCGATCGCGCCGGTCACCGGCATCGGCCCGCAGCGCGCGAGGATGGCGGCGACGTCCTCCCCTTCGAGCAGCTCCATCGCGAGGTACGGAGCGCCGCCCTCGAGCTGACCGACGTCGCGCACGCGCACGACGTTGGCGCTCGTCAGTCGCGCGGCCGTGGCCGCCTCACGACGGAAACGTTCGACCAGCTCGGGGCTCTGGAGCGCCTCGGGGCGCATCAGCTTGAGTGCAACGCGGTCGTGGCGCGAGAGGTCGGTCGCGGCGACCAGGAGCCCCATCCCCCCCTCGCCGAGGACGCGATCTACCCGGTATTTTCGAGCGAGGAGCTGGCCAGCAGCCACCATGACCGTGCCTCACGGTAGCTCAGGCCCCGCCTCGCTGCATGTGCTACACTCTGCGTGCGATGCGCTTTCCGCGAACGGCGGTCCTCGCCGCGTCCTTGTTCCTTTCCCTTCCCCTCGGCGCCATGATTGCGACCGATGCGCAGGCATCCGTGTCCATTGCGGTCGCCTTCGACGCCCTCGTGCGGGAGAGCAGCGCAGTGGCGCTGGTGACTCCGGTCGAGCAGAGAAGCGTCTGGGAGGACGGCCGGATTTACACCTACACCCGCGTTCGCGCCGACCAAGCCGTGGCGGGCGAGCTCGCGACGGGCAGCGAGGCGTGGATCCGAACGCTCGGTGGCGTGGTGGGGCACATAGGCCAGCTGGTGGACGGTGAGCCGGTCCTCACGACGGGGCGCCCTTCCCTCCTCTTTCTCCGCGCCGGCACGGCCGGCACGATGGAGGTCACCGCGCGTGCGCAAGGTCAGTTCGCGGTGACGCTCGACGAGACCAAGACCCCGCGCCTCGCGCGCAGCAGCGCCGTCGGTGTGCTGCTCCCGCCGAAGCCGGCGGCCGCGACCAACGCAACCAACCCTGCCAACGCGCCCGTCTCACCGGCCCTCGCCCCCGCGAGCCCGATGCTCGCGCACGAGGCCCTGCACAACAAGAAGCTCGACGACGGCATCCGCGACATCTCCACGGCGTGGAAGCGCCTGCATGCGTCGAAGTGACGTAGCGTTCGCGGCGTCGCTCCTCACCTGCCTCTTCGTGACGGCGAGCGCGGGCGCGTTCTGCCGAACGACCACGATCAGCGTCCCCGCCGATTTCCAGCCGCGCATCGATCAGTGCTGGGACCAGGGGCACCCCCTCTTTTGGCGCAACGCGTGCGTCGGCTACAGCATTCAGCGCGACGCAAGCCGTCAGCTCTCGTACGACGACGCGTCGCAGGCGATCACGCGCGCCTTCACGCGGTGGACGAGCGCGACCTGCCCGACCGACGGCACATCGACATCGCGCGCGAGCATCGACGTGCGCGATCTCGGACCGGTCGACTGCAACATCGTCCAGTACAACCAAGATTTCGGCAACCAGCACGTCATCGTCTTCCGCGACGACAGCTGGCCTCACAACGACGTCAACAACACCCTGGCCCTCACGACGGTGACGTTCAACCCCGACACCGGCGAGATTTACGACGCGGACATGGAGGTGAACACCTTCCAGCAGCGCGTCGCGAACGCCGATCCGATCCCTAGCGACGGCTACGATTTCGCCAGCATCGTGACGCACGAGACCGGGCATTTCCTGGGCCTCGCGCACTCCGGCGACTCCCACGCGACGATGTTCGCGCACTACCAGCCGGGCTCGACGGCGATGCGCAACCTCACGAGCGACGACGTCGCGGGCATCTGCTCGGTCTACCTGCCTAGTGGGCAGCGCACGCTCGCAGGCAGCACGTCGTTCCCCGAGGACGCGTGCGATCCGACGCCGCGCCACGGCTTCACGACGCAGTGCGCGCCGCAGGTGAAGAAGGGCTGCACCGGCAACGCGATCGCGCCGATCGCGGCGGGCGAGGCCGGCGAGGGCAGCGCGTCCCGGGCCTTCGCGCTCGCGAGCGCCCTCGGCGCGGTCCTGATCTTGCGGCGTAGGCGATCGCGCGCGCGCTGATGGCGAACGGTCCGGCGATCCTCGCGATCCGCGACGCGGACGTGGCCGACGCCGCGTCGCGCCTCGCCGTGCACGATCGCATCGCGTTCGACCTCGAGTCCAACGGACTCTTCGCCTACCGCGCGTCGGTCTGCGTCATCCAGCTCGCGGGCGGCACCGAGGTCACGATCGTCGACGGGCTGACCGCGAAGCTCGACGCGCTGAAGGAGCTGCTCGGCGAGCGCGGGCCGATCAAGGTCGTGCACGACGTCGCGTTCGACGCGCGCATGCTCGCGGAGGTCGGCGTCGCGCTGGGGCGGTGCCACGACACCTCGCTCACCGCGCGCATGCTGGGAAAGGCGGCCACCGGCCTCGGCGCGCTTCTCTCGAGCGAGCTCGGCGTCACCGTCGACAAGTCGATGCAGCATCACGACTGGAGACGGCGACCGTTCGACGCGGCGGCGCTCGCCTACCTCGCGTCGGACGTCCTCCACCTCGAGGCGCTCGACGACGCATTGTGGGGCGCCGCGACGACGGCCGGCATCACCGAGGAGATCGAGGAGGAGACGCGCTACCGCCTGGGAACCGCGCAGGCGTCGGCGGCGACGCCTGATCCGCGGCCGCCGTACGTGCGCATCAAAGGCGTCGATCGCGTGCCGCCTGCGGATTTGCCGGTGCTCCGGCGCGTGGCGGCGCTGCGTGAGCGTGAGTCGGCGCGCCTCGACGTGCCCCCGTACAAAGTGCTCGGCAACGACGTGCTCCTCGCGGTCGCGAAGGCCAAGCCCCGCACGATCGACGAGCTTGTCCGCGTGCGCGGCGCGACGCAAGGCCCCCGCGCAGGGGCGCTGGCCGAGCCGATGCTGCGCGCGGTAGGCGAGGGACTCGACGACGGGCCGATTCCCGAGGAAGAGCGGATGATGCTCGAGCGCCCGCGCCTCGCGCCCGCGATCGCGAAGGCTCAACGCGCGAGAGAGACGCGCGTGATGGCGTGGCGGCGAGAGGCCGCAAAGGCGCGCGGCGTCGACGAGCAGGTCGTCTTGCCAGGGCACTGCGTGAAGGACCTCGCCGAAGAGTCGCCGCGCACGCCCGAGGAGCTCGCCCGGACGCCGGGCGTCGGTGAGTTCCGCGTCGCGCGGTACGGCGCCGAGATCCTCCGCGCGCTGGAAGGACCGCCTCCGTGACGGGGACGAGCGGCGGCGAGCTCCTCGTCGTGGCAGGCGAAGCCTCCGGAGATCGCGCCGCCGCCGGAGTCGTCCGCGCGCTCGGGGGTGCGCGCGCGTTCGGGCTCGGCGGCGCGGCGCTCGCCGCTGCGGGCGCTACGCTCGCGTTCGATCTGCGCGCCAGCACCGCGCTCGGCGTCGGCGAGGTCGCGGCGCGCGCGCTCTCGATCGGCACCGCGCTCGCCGGCGTTCTCGGAGAGGCGCGCCGGAGGAAGCCGCGCGCAGCGTTGCTGGTCAACTACACCGAGTTCAACGCGCGTATCGCCCACGCCCTCCACGACGCTGGCGTCCGCGTGCTCTGGTACATCGCCCCGCAAATCTGGGCGTGGCGCGCATCTCGCGCGCGCACGTTACGGCGTGACATCGATCGAATGGCGGTCATCCTGCCCTTCGAAGAAGCGCTCTGGAGAGAGCAAGGCGTGGACGCGCACTACGTCGGTCACCCTGCGATGGAAGACCCCGGGCTCGATCGCGCCGCCGCGCGCGAGAAGCTGGGGCTCACGCCGTACGCGTGGGCGGTCGCGATCTTGCCGGGGAGCCGGCCGCACGAGGTCCGAAAGCTCCTTCGGCCGATGCTCGAGGCCTACGAGCTCGTGCGGCGCGAGCGCGCGAGCGTCGACGCGCGCATCCTCCTCGCGCCGAGCCTCGACGACGACACGCGCGCGTGGGCGGTGACGCAAGCGCGCACCCTTCGCGTCGAAACGGCGACCGTGGACCCCGCGGGCGGCGCGCAAACGGTCCTCCGCGCGTTCGACGCGTCGCTCTGCGCGTCGGGCACCGCGGCGCTCGAAGCGGCCCTCGCCCGCGCGATCCCGATCGTCACCTACAAAGTGGGCCTCTTGACCGAGCTCGCCGCGCGTCGCTTCCTGACGACCGAGCACGTTGCGCTGCCCAACGTGCTGCTCGGCCGCCGCGCCTTCCCCGAGCTCGTACAGCGCGAGCTCACGGTCTCACGGCTCGCCAGCACGCTGGGCGAGGTGCTCGAGACACGCGAAGAGATGCTCCGCGCGTGCGCCGAGGTCGAAGGCATCTTGGGGCCTCGGAGGAGTCCCTCGAGCGAGGTGGCGCGCATGCTCCGCCCGTGGCTCGGGGACTCGTGAGGTCGCCGCTCCGGGTGCTCGGCGCGCTGTCGCTGGCGCTGCTCGCCGTACGGCTGTACGCGGCCGGTCGCGTGGGGTTCGGCGACAGCGAGGCGCTCTATGCCTGCTACGCGCTCCACCCGCAGCCGGCGTACCTCGATCATCCAGGGCTGATCGGCGTCGTCGCGCGCGCGTTGGGAGGTGGCGGTGCGCCGACGCCCTCCGCCGCGCATTTTTTCACGGCGTTCGCGGCCACGCTCGTCCCGTGGCTCGGCGTCCTCGCGGCGCGCGCGGCCGGCGCGTCATGGGAGCGCGCGGCGATCGCGGGGCTCGCGTTCGTGGCCGCACCGGAGATCGCGGTGGGTCTCTTCGGGCTCACGCCCGATCTCCTCCTCGCGTTCGCGTGGCTCGGCGCGCTCGCGATGGCAGCGTTTGGCCTGCGCGCCCCGGCGACCTCGACGCGCGCGGCCATCTCGCTCCTCGGTGCGGGGCTCTTGGCAGGCGCCGGCGCCACCGCGAAGGTCACCGCCGTGCCGCTCGTCCTCGCGCTCGCGCTTACACTGGCGAGCCGCCACACGCGGGCGCACGCGCGAACGGTGTGGCCATGGGCAGGCCTCGCGCTCGGGCTCGTGATCGTCCTTCCGGTGGTGAGCTTCGAGGCGAGCGCCGGATGGCCGATGCTCCGTCACCGCCTCGTCGACACCCAAGAAGGCGCGGGCGTGTCGTGGCGAAACCTCGGAGGGCTCCTCTTCGGTCAGCTCGCCTACGTGTCCCCGCTCCTCGCGTGGCTCGGCATCGTCGTCGGGCGCGCGCTCTGGCGATCGCGCGACGACGACGCGGTGAGCCGCCTCCTCGCGTGGTCGTTCCTCCTGCCGCTCGCGATCCTATTGCCGCTCGCGGTGTGGAGCCGCGTCGCCGAGCCGCACTGGCTCGCGCCGCCCCTCCTCGCGCTCCCGATCGCGTGGGCGCGCGCGCCATCCCTTGTGCCGATCCGCCGTCGTCTCGGCGTCGCTGCGCTGGCGACGGGCCTCGCGATGACCGCGGCGGCGCACGCATGGGTCCTCGTTCCGCCGCTCGTGCGTGCGCTGCCCGAGTCGTTCGACACGCGTCTCGATCTCGCGACCGAGCTCTACGGCTGGCCTGATGTGGTGCGCGAGGTTCGGAGCATTCCTCTTCCAAGCGGCGCGGAGGACGTCGTCGTCGTGGGCCCTCACTGGATCGTGTGCGCGCAGCTCCACGCCGCGCTCGGCCCGAGGGTCCCGGTCGGCTGCGCGACGCCGGTGCCCGACGACTTCGATCGCTGGCGCCCGCGCGACGCGTGGAAGAAGGCCGAGACCGTCGTCTTCGTCACCGACACGCGCTTCGACGTCGATCCGGCGCGGATGTTCCCCGATCGCACGCCGGTCGCCGGGCGCACCGTCACGATCCGCCGCGGAGGCCGCGTCGCCCGTGTTTTCTCGATCCTCGTACTCGAGAAGAGCGGCCTCGGCGCACTGTGAAACGCCCCTTTTCGCCGCCGGACCTTGACCGCGCGTAAAGAAGCCTGGCACGCTCAGGGGCAGACATGGCACGCGGCCTCTTTCTCCTCGTCCCGCCGCTCTGCGCCATCGCGATGAGCATCGCGACCGCCTGTGGCTCGGGTCCCACGGTCGACGCATTCATGGCGCTCGACACCGGCGAGCGAAAGCGCACGACGTTCTTCACGGACACCGAGAACATCAACTGCATCGCCCAGATGAAGGGCTCGCGCGATGGGCTCACCGTGTTCGCAACGGTGCGGCAAACGCAGGCGGGCGACGGCAAGGGCGAGGCGATCACGTTCCAGATCGGCGAGCTGCCTGCGAGCAAGGACACCAAGAGCCTCGTCTTCTCCCTCGCGCACGCCGGCAACCCCAACCTCGTCACCGCCGAGAACGCCGATCCCTGGCCGCAAGGCGCGTTCGTCTGCGAGGTCTCGGTCGACGGCGTCGTGAAGGCCACCGCGCCGTTCGTCATCCAGATGCCGAAGTGTCCGGTTTACCCCGCGGCCGGCGGCTACCGGTGCGCCGGCTTCTATCCGCCGAGCACCGTGTGCCCGTCGGCCGACGCGACCGTCAACTGCACCTGCTCCCCCGACACGGGCCTCTGGGTGTGCGGATGACGCGGCGCCTCGTGTTCGTGATCCTCGCGCTCGGCTTCGCGATGCTCTTGTCGTACGGCTGCTCGGCGTCGACCGACTACCAAGGCGGCGGCCGTCGTCTGTTCCCGCCGGGCGGAGGCGACGGCACCGTCCTCGAGACGCCCGACACCGCGACGCCCGACGACACGAACGCGCCGCCGACCGACACGTCCGTGCGCGACACGAACCCGCCGTTCGACGCCGGCCCCGACATCGCGCGCCCGGACGGCTGAAGTCTAGGGCGCCGGCGCCATCGCGCGGAGACCTGCGGCGCGGAGGAGGGAGAGATCTTCCTCTTCGTCGGGGTTCGGCGTCGTGAGGAGCTTCTCGCCGTAGAAGATCGAGTTCGCGCCTGCCATCAAGCACAGCATCTGCGCCTCGCGCGTGAGCGAAGTGCGGCCCGCCGACAGGCGAACACGCGTCTTGGGCATGAGCACGCGCGCGACCGCGATCATGCGGACGAGATCGAGCGGATCGACGGGCGGCATGTGACCGAGCGGCGTCCCCTCGACGGGCACCAGGGCGTTGATGGGTACGCTCTCGGGTTGCGGTTCGAGGTTGGCCAGCGTTCGGAGCATCTCGCAGCGATCGTCCACGCTCTCGCCCATCCCGATGATGCCGCCCGAGCAAATCGTGACGCCGGCGGAGCGCACGTTCTGGAGCGTCTGGAGGCGATCGTCGAAGGTGCGCGTCTTGATGATCGACCGGTAATTCTCGCGGCTCGTGTCGAGGTTGTGGTTGTACGCGTCGAGGCCGGCGGCGCCGAGGCGCTTGGCCTGCGCCTCGGTGAGCATGCCGGCGGTTACGCACGCCTCGATGCCGACCTCTTTCACGCCCTTCACGATCTCGAGCATGTTCTCGAACGCCGGGCCGTCCTTCACCTCGCGCCACGCCCACCCCATGCAGAAACGCGTCGACCCGAGCTCTTTCGCGCGGCGCGCGTGGGCGACGACGGTGCGCACGTCGAGGATCTTCTCGGCCTCCACGTTCGTCTCGTAGTGGCTCGACTGCGGGCAGTACGCGCAGTCCTCCTGGCAGCCGCCGGTCTTCACGCTGAGGAGGGTGCAGAGCTGCACCTCGTCGTCCACGTGGTTCTTCTTGTGGACGGAGCGCGCCTCGTCGACGAGGGCGAGGAGCGGCGTGTCGTAGAGCGCGCGGACTTCCTGGCGGGTGAAGGGCATGTCGTCGGCACCCTAGCAAAGGCGCGGCGCTCCGTCACCCGCGGGTACGGCGGGGCGCGCCCGGCGACGTCAGCTCTTGAGGGTCCGGCCGATCGTGTTGCGGCCGACGTGGAGGCGGCGCGCGGCCTCGGCCTTGTTTCCGCCGCATGCGCTCACCGTGGCCTCGACGTACCGGCGCGACGCTTCTTCGAGCGGAAGGCCGAGCGGCAACGCGACTTCGGCGTCTTCACCTCCCGCGGGAGCGTCTTTGCCGCGATCGGTGGGGAGGTGCTGGACGCGCACGTATCCGTCGGCGGCGAGAACGATCGCGCTCTCCACCCAGTGCTCCAGCTCGCGCACGTTGCCAGGCCACCTGTGCGCGCGCATTCGTGCGAGGGCCTCGGCCTCGAACGTCGGCTCGGGGCGGCCGTAGCGCTTGGCGTACATGTCCGCGAAGTGGCGAGCGAGCTGCTCGACCTCGTCGGGCCCGCGCGCGCGAAGCGGCGGCAGCTCGATCTCGACGACGCGTACGCGGTAATAGAGGTCCTCGCGGAAGGTGTGCTCGCGGACCGCCTTCTCGAGGTCCTGGTGCGTCGCGCATACGACGCGCACGTTCGCCCGGAGCGGCGTGCGCCCACCGACGCGCTCGAAAACGCGCTCTTGCAAGAAGCGGAGGAGCTTTCCCTGGATGTCCGGGGGCAGATCGCCGACCTCGTCGAGGAAGAGGGTGCCTCCCTCCGCGAGCTCCACCTTCCCGGGCACGCGGCGATCGGCGCCGGTGAACGCGCCGCGTTCATGGCCGAAGAGCTCGCTCTCGACGAGCTGCGGAGGCAACGTGGTGCAGTCGACGGTGACGAACGGGCCCGCTTGGCGAGCGCTGTTCACGTGGATGGCGCGCGCGAAGAGCCCCTTGCCGGTGCCGGTCTCGCCCCGGAGGAGCACCTGCGCGTCGGTCTGCGCGGCGAGGGCGATGCGCTCGTACACGGCGGCGAGCTTCGCGCTGCGGCCGATGATGCGGTTGAACGGACCGCGCAAGGTGACGCCCGGCCCCTCGGCGTGCGCCGCGCGGAGCGTCGTCATCGCCAACGCGCGCGCGAGCTGCGTGCCGAGGGCCACCAGGTACTTCTCGTCGTCCTCGTCGAAGGAGCCGCCGATGCGGTTCAGGAGCTGGACGACGCCGCGGAGCGGAGACCGCCCGTCCTCGCGGATCGGCGCCACCAGCATCGAGCGCGTCGTGTACCCGGTGACCAGATCGACGCTGCGATCGAAGCGCGCGTCCTTCTGCGCTTCGTCCGTGCGCACGACCTCTCCGGTGCGCGCGACGTGGCCGGCCACGCCGCGATCGATCGGCTGACGAAGCGCCGGTAGCTCCGGGAGAACCGCGACCCTCGCGACCAGATCCCCCTCCTCGGCGTCGACGAGCCAGATCGTCGCGCGCTCGCACCGGAGCGCAGACGCCAGGCGTTCGCACGCGTTCGAGAGGAGCGCGTCGAAATCGACCTCGCGCGTGAGCAGGCTGGCGAGATCGACGAGGAGCGAGAGGCGGGACGACATCGTCATCCCGAGCGTAAAGTGTTGCGCGGCCTCCGTCACGCCGCGACGAGACCCGACCCCGATCGACCGGGCAGCTCGATGCGGAGCCCCTCCCGGGCCGCCAGGGCCGACGGAAACAGCTCCTGCGCCCGCCCCTCCAGCTCCGCCACCTTCGCGTCGGTGCGCGACGGGTCGTGATGGAACAGCACGTATTGCCCAACGCCGGCCGCCGACGCCAGCTCGCAGCCGCGGACGTAGGTGGAGTGGCCCCAGCCGACCTTCTTCGCGTACTCCTCCTCGGTGTACTGCGAGTCGTAAATGAGGACGTCGGCCCCCTTCGCGAGCGCAACGAGCTGCGGATCGAGGCACGCGTAGTGCTCGGTGTCGGTCGCGTACACGACGCTGTGGCCGTCGTGATCGATCCGGTACGCCTGCACGCCGCCCGGATGATTCAGCTTCGCCGCGCGGACCTTCACGTCGCCGATCTCGAACGACTGCCCCTGACGGACCTCGTGCAGATCGAGCTTCGCGGAGAGCTCGTCGAGGCGCACCGGAAAGACCGGCCCCATCATCTGGTGCGCCAGCGTCTCTCCGATCGACATGATCCCGTTCGGCGCGCCCCAGATGGAGAGCTTCGTCGTCGGCACGTACGCCGGAACGAAGAACGGCAGACCCTGGATGTGGTCCCAGTGGAAGTGGCTCAAGAGCAGGTGGAGATCGAGCGGGCGCTTCGTCTCCGCCATCTCGCCCATCAGTGACTCGCCGAGCCGGCGCAGACCGGTGCCCGCGTCGAGGACGATGCGTGTCTCGCCGCACCGAACCTCCACGCAGCTGGTGTTGCCGCCGACCTGTGCCGTCTCCGGTCCCGGCGACGCGATGCTCCCTCGAACGCCCCAAAAGTCGATACGCATGGTTCTCCTCCGACGTCAGCTCCTGCTGAGTCGCGTCCGCCAACGACGCGTCCTCCGTTCGGATGACAATCAGTTCCTTAGCGAGGACGGTGCCAAGATCCTCGCTCCGGATTCATTGACCATTTTCATCTGCACCGCCGAACCGCGGTGCTCCATCACGGGGCGGTGGTCCAGGCCGGGGCGTGCGCTATGCTGACACGTGCGTCGTCGGGGGGGTGATGGGATCCCGTGTCCGCCCCAAGCTCCGCCCGTAAAATTGCCCTAATCGCCGACGACACTGCCATCGCTCGCGCCGCGGTAACACGTCGCCTCACGTCGGAGGGCGTGGCGTACGTGGAGGCACGCAGCGCTGCGGAAGCCCGCGCTGTCGATCCCGCCGCGCTGTCGTGCGCGCTGCTCGATCTCGATCTCGGCGATGGCAACGGTGTCGACGTCGCCGTTGCGCTGCGCGAAAAGCGGCCCGATCTCCCGCTGGCGTTCTTCACGGCGGGGGCGAGCGCCGACGTGATGGCGCGCGCGACGACGCTGGCGCCGGTCTTCGCCAAGCCGGACGATCTCGATCGCGCCATCGAATGGGTGAAGGCGCGCGACGTCGCGCAGTAACGTGACCGCGCGCGTCAGTCGAGGCCGAGACCGCGTCGCGTCCGCGCGCGCGCGTACGACTCGAGCACGTCGATCATCTCGCCGGCGTAGCGCCCCTCGGGCAGGCGCGGCGCACCTCGGAAGGCGATCGCCGGGGTGAAAAGCGCGCGCTTTTCGATCGCGACGCGGTAGGTCCGCGACGCGGCCACGGCACCCGTCGGAAAGAACGTAGCGAATTGCCCGCTGCCGGACGTCTTGCCGGCGAGCTCGACGAGATCGGCTCCGGTGATCTCGAGGAGGTAGATGGCCGAGAAGCCGCTCGTCCCCGCCGGCTCGCGCTGGACGAGCACGGCGTCGTAGAGGCGCTGGAGCGTGATGGGGCCCGCGGGGAGGCCGTCCCAGAACAGGTCGCGCCCGACGATCATGGCGTCCACGCCCCACTCCTGCGCGGCGGCCCGGAACAGGAGCTCTGGCATGGCGCGCGCCCGAATTTCCCCGTGGGCGTAGGCGATCGGCGCGAGCGCGTCCGGCGCGTACCGCCGTTCGAGGCTCGCCGCGAGGTCCGCCACGTCCTCCGCGACCGGCATCGCGGCGCTCACGTCGACGATCCGCGCGCGATCGATGACGAGGCGCTTCTGCTGCGGGAGGTACGACAGATCGAGCCGTCCGATGGCTTCCGCGTAGTGACCCGCTTGAACGACCCACGCCCTCGCCCCGTCGGCGCGCGTCACCGGCAGGGGCGCCCTGATGAGATCCTCCGAGTGGCCGCCGATGACGAGATCGATCCCAGGAACCCTCCCCGCGACGCGCGCGTCCTCGAAGAGGCCGAGGTGATCGAGCGCGATCATGACGTCGACCTCGGCGCGGTGCGCCCTCACGACGCGCTCGGCCGCGGCGTCATACCGATCGTCGTGCACGAGGACCCCGTTGTACGGGGCCTTCGTCGGCTGATCGTCGGCGCCATAGTTCTGCGTCACGAGACCGACGACGCCGACCTTCACGCAGCCGACGTCGAAGCGCGCGTAGGGCAAGAGCGGCGAGCTCCCGTCCGCGTACGCGACATTCGCCGCGAGGACTGGATGCGCGCTCTCCATCAGATCCCGCAAGACGGCTCCTTCGCCATACGCGAAGTCGTGATTGCCGATCGTGCGCACGTCGATCGGGAGCGCCTGGAGCATCTGGCGCGTCGCCTCCCCCATCGAGCGCAGATCGGCGATCGAGCCCTTCTCGTAGTCGTCGCCGGCGTCCATCACGAGCGTCTCCGGCACCTCCTCCTTCAGGTGGCGGAGGTAGCCGGCGACGTACGCCCACCGGCTCTTGCCGTCGATGCGGCTCGTGTAGCGCGCCTGCATGTCGTTGACGTGTGCGATCGTGAAGGCATGGGACTGCGCGCTCGCGTCGCAGCGTCCGAGGACGTGAGGCTCGTCCTTGCGGTCACGGTTGGGGTGCGGCACCTGCGGTGGAAGGGCCGTCACCGTCGTCGTCACGGGCGCCGACGCAAGGGGCGCAGGCGGCGCGCTGCCGACCTCTGCGCTCTTGACGAGGAGAGCACCGGAAAACGAAACCACGAACAGGGTCGCGCGGAGCGCGCGGAGGTGACGCATCGGCCGCCACCTTTGATCGTACGGCGGGAGCCGACGAACGCAACTTTCGAGCAGAACGACCTAGAAGGTCGACGCCAGGCGCGCCACGTCCTTGTCGACGATGCCGGCCTGCACGAGCTGCTTCATGTGCATGGCGAACGTCTGCATTCCGTAGGGATGAACGCCCTTTTCCATCAGCTCGTTGAGCGACGGGTTCCCCTCCGGGCGCTTGATCGCCTCGCGAACCGTGCCCGACGCCACGAGCACCTCGGCCGCCAGCACCAGGCCCGTCCCGTCTTTGCGCGGGAGGAGGCGCTGCGCGATGACGCCCTGGAGCGCGTCGCCGATGCGCTCGCGGATCTCTTCGGCGCCGCCCGGCTGCCCTTTCGGCGCCATCGCGAGCATGCGCCCGAACGTGCGCGTGACGTCCGGCGTGTGCAGCGTGGAGAGGACGAGGTGACCGGTCTCCGCCGCCTTGAGCGCGATGTCCATCGTCTCCTCGTCGCGGATCTCGCCGACGAAGATGACGTCGGGATCCTGGCGGAGCGCGGCGCGAAGAGCCTCGGCGAAGCCGCCGGTGTCGAGGCCGACCTCGCGCTGGCTGACGCTCGACTTGTCGTCGTTGTGCCAGAACTCGATCGGATCCTCGACGGTGACGATGTGGAGCGGTTGGTGCTTGTTCAGGTGGCCGATCATCGCGGCGAGCGTCGACGTCTTGCCGGAGCCGGTCGGGCCGACGAGCAGGATGAGCCCGCGATCCTTGTCGATGAGCTGGCGCGCGGCCTCGGGGACGCCGAGCGTGTCGAAGTCGGGGATCAGATCGGGGATCGCGCGCATGACGACGGCGATCGATCCGCGCTGGCGGTAGATGTTGACGCGGAATCGCCCGATGCCGGGCGCGGAGTACGCCGTGTCGTACTCGCGGAGCTTGTCGAGGTTGTTCTTGATCGCCGGATCGCGGATGAGAAGCTTGGCGATCGACTCGGTGTCCTGGGGGCGCAGCGCGTCCGCGCGGAAGAACACGAGCTCGCCGCGCACGCGCGCGCCGGGCGGATGGCCGACCTTCAGGTGGATGTCGCTCGCACGCGCAGCGACGGCCTTGCCCAGCAGCTGGACGAAGTACTGTTCGTTCGCGTACGGGTTTCCCCCCGATACTGGGGCTTGCGAAAAGCGACCCGAGTCGTTTCCCATCTACCTTCGAACATACATCAGCGCGCGTCGAGGTCCGTGGGGATTTCCTTCGCGCACCCCTTGTCCGACAGCATGCGCAACGCGCGAATCGCGAGGATGCGGCGCTGCTTTTGCGCCTTCGGATTCTTCGCGAGCTCGCTCAGCTTGTCGCAGCCTGCGCGGAGCTCCAGCGCGTCCTCGGCGTCGGTCGCGCGGCGTGGTGCGGACGCGAGCTGCACGGCGCTCGAGAGCGCGGCGAGCGCGGCGTCGTCGGCCTCGCCTCCCGCGACCTCCCCGAGCCACGCCATCGCCGAGAAGCCGTCCGTGTACCCGAGCGCGAGAGCCGCCGTGCGACGCAGCGCGGGATGCGCGCCGCGCTCGATGAGACCCGCCACGCCTTCACGACGCGCGAGCCGCGCGAGATCGTCGGGCACGCCGCCGTCCTCGTCCTCCGCGCGCGCCCACAGATCGTCGATCTCGGGAGAGCGCGCGGGCGCCGCCGCGTCGGGCGCGAGCGGGACGAGGACCGCCGCCGCGCCTGCTTCGGTCGGCGCGGTGTTCTTCGGACACGCCGCGAGACCGAACGCCGTCGTCGCAGCGAGCGCGAGGCAGAGGACCCTCACGCCATGAAGAGATCGAGCGAACGCTTGCCGGCCTTGCGGTCCTCGTCGAGCTTCTTGTTGAACTCCTCGACGGCGCGGTTGATGTGCATCGAGCAGAATTTGGGGCCGCACATCGAGCAGAACTCCGCGCCCTTGAAGTACTCGTCGGGGAGCGTCTCGTCGTGGAGCGCCTGGGCGGTCTCCGGATCGATCGACAGGCGGAACTGCTCTTTCCAATCGAACGCATAACGCGCGCGGCTGAGGGCGTCGTCCCGATCGCGCGCGCCGGGGCGGTGGCGGGCGATGTCGGCGGCGTGGGCCGCGATCTTGTACGCGATCAGGCCCTGCTTCACGTCGTCTTCGGTCGGCAGGCCGAGGTGCTCCTTCGGCGTGACGTAGCAGAGCATCGCGGCGCCGGCGGTCCCGGCCATCGTCGCGCCGATGCAGCTCGTGATGTGGTCGTAGCCGGGCGCGATGTCGGTGACGAGCGGGCCGAGCACGTAGAAGGGGGCCTCGTGGCAGACCTCCATCTCCTTCTTCACGTTCATCTCGATCTGATCGAACGGCACGTGGCCGGGGCCTTCGATCATGACCTGGACGTCCTTCTCCCACGCCTTCTTGGTGAGCTCGCCGAGCGTTTCGAGCTCGGCGAACTGCGCCTTGTCGCTCGCGTCGGCGAGGCAGCCGGGGCGGAGGCCGTCGCCGGCGCTGATGGAGACGTCGTACTTCTTGCAGATCTCCAGGACCGCGTCCCAGTGCGTGTAGAACGGGTTCTGCTTGTGGTGCTCGAGCATCCACTGCGCCATGATCGAGCCGCCTCGCGACACGATGCCGGTGATGCGATCTTTGACGAGCGGCAGGTACTCGACGAGGACGCCGCAGTGGATCGTGAAGTAGTCGACGCCCTGCTGCGCCTGGCGCTCGAGCATGCCGAGCATGTCGTCGACGGTGAGGCGCTTGACGTCCTTCGCCTCTTGCAGCGCCTGGTAGATGGGGACGGTGCCGATCGGGACTGGCGAGGAGCGGATGATCGCCTGGCGGATGCCGTCGATGTCGCCGCCCGTCGAGAGATCCATCACGGTGTCGGCGCCGTGCTTGAGTGCGACGCCGAGCTTGCGGAGCTCGCCGTCGAGGTTCGAGACGACCGCCGACGAGCCGATGTTCGCGTTGACCTTGCACGACAGCGCGATGCCGATGCCCATCGGCTCGAGGTTCGTGTGGTTCACGTTGGCGGGGATGATGAGGCGGCCGCGGGCGACCTCGCTGCGCACCAGCTCCGGAAGGACCTTCTCGCGCTCGGCGACGTAGAGCATCTCCTCGGTGACGAGGCCCTTACGTGCATAGTGCATCTGCGAGACGTTCTCTTGGCCCGCGCGCTTCTTCACCCATTCGGTACGCATGACCGCTACTTAGCACGATTGCGGCGGGGGAAAACCCTGCACCCGGCTCGCCGCGGCGGCGCGATCGTTCTACCGGCACGCGGCGTGCTCTTCAGGGCCGCATGAACCACGACGACGACCGCGCGACCCTGCAGATGAAAGCCCATGATCCGCTCGCGTTCGACGTCGATGAGCCCGAGCCGGTAACTCTTCGGGATGAGCAGCTTCGGGACACCTGGATCGAGGTCTGTTTCGACGACATCTGAGCGGCAGCCGCGATCCGTCCGTGTCCCAACACGTGGACACCGGTGACCGGCGCCTGGGACAGTCGAAATGCCGTACGAAGGCAGCGTTTTCGGCAGGATCCCGTCACCTCTTCGCGGCACGACGTTTGCTGCTGGGAGACAACGAAGGGGCCCCGTCGGCCTCTCTTCTCCACTCCACGAAACTTGGAGGCCACCTTGCGCACGATCCCCGCGTCCCTCGTCGTCCTCGCCATCGCGTCCTTCCTCGGCGGATGCGCGGCTGTGCCCGCGACTCCGACGAAGATCGTGTCCGCGCCGCCAGTCCCTCAGACCGCGCCGCCCGCCGCGACGGCGCTGGTGGCCGCCGCGATCACGCCCGAGCCGCGCTGCATCGGAACGGCCGCGTCGCCCCGCGAGGTGCTCGATTGGGAGATGATCAATCCGGTCATCCGCGACATGCTGTCGACGGATCTCGGCGTGCAGGCGGCGCTGGCGAAGCGCACCGAGGCGTGCCACGGGCCGAGCGCGACGCGTTGCGCGCTCGCGAGGCGCAAGCTCGAGGCCGCGGTGAAGAAGGCGGCGAAGGCGACCCTGTAAACGGGCTCAATCCACAGCGCAGCGGAAGCCGATGCCGTGGCTGCGCTTGGTCGGGACGTCGTGGTAGCGGAACGTCGGGCGCACCCACGCCGTCTCGCTGCCGTTCCACCCGCCGCCGCGGATCACGCGATCGTCACCCTTCTGTGGGCCTTTGGGATCGACGCTGGCATCGACGGTGTAGTCGGCGTGCCAGTCGCTCGTCCACTCCCACACGTTGCCGACCACGTCTTGAACGCCGTATCGGGATTTTCCAGGCGAGAACGACCCAACGGGGGCCGTCGTCGGGAAGCCGTCGTCCGCGTCGTACATGGCCTTGCCGGCCATGCCGTGCGACTTGTTCCACGCGACGCACTCCTTGCCGCACGCGTTCAAGTGAGCGGCGGTCGGCGCCTCGTCGCCCCACGGGTATTTTCGGCCGTCGGGGCCGCGCGCGGAGAACTCCCACTCGGCCTCGGTGGGGAGTCGGCGCTTCTGCCAGCCGCAGTAGCGGGTGGCCATGTCCCAATCGACGCAGTTGATCGGGTACTTCCCCTTCGCGTCGGGATCGCGGCCGTTGCAGAGCGGGTCGAAGGCCTTGCGCTCCTTCTCGGTGATCCCCTCCCACTCGTTGTCGCGTGCGCGCTTGCACTCGCCTTGATCGCTGCAGCGCTTGTACTGGTCGACGGTCACCTCGAGCTCGTCCATGCAATACGCCTTCAGCGTGACTTGATGCGCGGGGCGCTCGAGGTCCAAGGCGTCGCGCTCGTCGGAGCCCATGAAGAAGCGGCCGCCGGGGATGCGGATCATTCCCGCGGGGCAGGCGACGACGGCGGGAGGCGGGCTCGCCGAGGTGACCGGCGCGCTCGCGGAGACGGGCGCGGTGACGGACGCGACCGGCCCGGACGGCGCGCGTGACGGGTGGCGCGTGAAGAGGAACGCGCCGATGCCGAGGGCGACGACCGCCGCGAAGCCCGCGCCCGCGAGGATCGCGCCCGTCGCGCCCTTGTTCGCGCGACGCGACGTCATCGCCGGGTCCATCGTCTCGACGGTGGTCAGCGGCCGGCTCGGCGCGGGAGCGGACATCGGAGCCGACATCGGGCCGGACATAGACGCCGACATCGAACCCGAAGGCGCGATCGCCGTGCGCGTGAGGCCCGACGGACGCACCGCCGCACGCAGCGCGCGCCAGAAATCGCCGGCGGACGGGTAACGCTCGGTCGGCGCAACGGCGAGCGCGGAGGCGAGCACGCGCTCGACCTCGTCGGACACGTTGGCGCCGAGCGCGCGCGGTGTCGGGCGCCGCGTCTTGTCGCAGCTGGCGTACGCGAGCTCGGTCAGCGAACCGCCGTCAATCGCGGCGCGCCCGCTCACGATCTCGCTGAAAATCAGCGCGAGCGCGAAGACGTCCGTCCACGGGCCCGTCGCGCCGTACGAGCGCGAGAACTGCTCGGGCGCGCCGTACGCCGGCGTGAAGCTCGTGATGTGGCCGCCGGTCTGGTTGAACGAGCCGGCCATCTTCTGCGCGTCCTGCACGACCTTGGCGATGCCGAAGTCGAGGAGCTTGATGCCGACGCCGCTCTTGCGCGCGTCGCCGAGGATGAACACGTTTGCCGGCTTCACGTCGCGGTGCGCAATGCCCTTCTCGTGCGCGAGGCCGAGCGCTTCGGCCACCGGCTCGAGGAGGATCATCGCCTGCTCGGCGTCGCGGAGGGGCGCGCCCTTCGCGCGCTCCGCGTCGAGCACCGCGTCGAGCGTGCCGCCCTCGAGCCACTCGAGGACCATGTACGGCATCCACTGCCCGTCGGGCGTCGTGATGGTGCCGACGTCGCGCGCTTGGACGATCGCCGCCGAGCGCTCGCTCAGCTCGCCGAGCAGCGCGCCCTCTTGGATGAACGCGTCGATGAGCTGCGCGCGTCGCTCCTCGCTGAAGTCGCCGAGCGCGCGGAACGCCTTGATGGCAACCGGCCGCTTCCACACGAGGTGCATCGCCCGGTAGACGATGGCGAAGCCGCCTTCGCCGACGACGCTCTCCACGCGGTACTTGTCCGCGATGGTCGTTCCGACGAGGTTGAGGGGGTCGCGCAAAGGAGTCATCGGGTCTCGAGGGTGTGTTCGATGAAAGGATAGTCCCGGATGCACAGAGCACGCGCATTTTGCGGCGACCGGCGCACCGGAATGAGGTTCCGTGACGGGTGCTACGGACGACGGGGTCACCTGGTTTCCCAGGTCGTTTCGGGTACCTGAGGTGTGACAGCGACCGCCATGTCGCCCCGCCGCGGAGTTGCGCGGGGCACGAGAACCGCAGACACTACGAAGATGCGGGCCAGAGGGTCTCTTCGCGTGGCCGTGGTGGCGACGGCACTCGGCGGCTGCGGTCTCGTGTCTGGGCTGAGCGATCTGACGGTCGCACCCGACCAGCCGGGCGACGGAGGGGGCTCGAGCGGGACCAGCGGGAGCTCCAGCGGTACGTCGAGCGGAACGAGCGGCGCGTCGGGCGGGACCAGCGGCAGCAGCGGCAGCAGCGGCAGCAGCGGCAGCAGCGGCAGCAGCGGAACGAGTGGTTCGAGCGGTAGCAGCGGAGGCGACACGGGTACCGACGCGCCGTCCACCGGATGCCCAAGCGGGCAGAGCTGCACGCCGCCGGTACCGAGTGGGTGGACGCCAGTGTGGTTCAGCTCGCAGAGCCGCCCGGCGTGCCCGTCTGCTTATCCGACGCAAAAGCTCCTGGCGACCGCATCGCCGTCGAGCGTCATTTGCCAGAGCGGATGCTCGCCGAGCGTCGACACGTGCGGCACGGGCACGTACGCGGTCGGGCTCGGCGGCGGCGGCGCGTGCAACGGAGCCACGTTCAGCGCGAACGCCGGTCAGAACTGCAGCACCCTCGGGACCGTGGTCTCGGTGATCGCTTCGACGACGATCAAGGTGACGGCGCCCGCGGCCCCGCCCGCATGCAATGCGCAACCCGCGACGCCGATCAGCGCCGGCGGTCAATCCGGCGAGGCGTGCTCCGGCGCGATCGCGGGCAGCACGTGCACGTTCTTCGGCGGCGGGACCGGCGTGTGCCTTCCGCCCGGCAACGACAACGGACCGGGCTCATGCATCATGCAAGCAGGCGCGGCCGCTTGCCCGTCGGCGTCCCCCTACTCCATCGCGTACCTCGTCGGCGATTCGTTGAACGACACGCGCGTGTGCTCGCAGGCCACGTGCGCGGCGCCCGCATCGTGCACGGGCACGATTCGGATGTACGACACCGACACGTGCAACGCCGTCTACAAGCTCCGCCAAACGTTCGACGGGACCTGCCAAACGAACGCCAACAGCGCCTTCACGGCGCGCGCGTACACGCTCGACACGCCGAGCGGTTGCTCCGTTCAGAACAAGCCCGTCGTCACCGGCGGCAGCGCCGCGTTCGTGAACCCGCAGATCGTCTGCTGCACCGGCGGAAACTGAGGTCGCTCGGCTCGCGTCCGCTTAGAGCGAACGCGCGCAGCGGACGCCGATGCCGTAGCTCCGCTTGGCGGGCTCGTCCTTGAAGCGGAACGTCGGCCGCACCCACGACGCCTTCGTGCCGTTCCACGCGCCGCCACGGATGACGCGCTCGGTGCCGTCTTTGGGCCCCTTCGGCGCGTCCGCCGCGGTGGTGACGTACGGGGCGTACCAGTCGGAGACCCACTCCCAGACGTTGCCGACGACGTCCTCAACCTCGTAGCGCGATCGGCCCTTGTGGAACGAGCCGACCGGCGACGTGGTGGCGAAGTGATCGTCCGCCGCGTACATGGGCTCGAGCGTCTGGCCGTGAGCTTTGCCCCAGGCGACGCACTCGGTGCCGCACGCGTTCAAGAGATCGGCAGACGGCGGATCGTCGCCCCACGGGTATTTGCGGCCGTCGGGGCCACGCGCGGCGAACTCCCACTCCGCCTCGGTCGGCAGGCGCGCGCCGACGGTCGCGCAGTAGTGCTCGGCCATCTCCCAGTCGATGCAGTTGACGGGATGCTTGGCGAGCTTCTCCCCCGCGGCGGCGTTGCAGAGCGGATCGAAGATCGCGCGCTCCTTGTCGCCGAGGGCCGGCCACGCGTTGAACGTCGCCTTCTTGCACGCGCCGACGTCGCGGCAGGCGTTGTAGCGCTCGACGGTGACCTCGAACGTGTCGATGCAGAACGGCGCGAGCGTCACCTGGTGGACGGGCTTCTCGTTCTCGACGGCGTCACGCTCCTCAGAGCCCATGAAATACTGGCCGCCGGGGATGCGCGTCATGCCCGGCGGGCACGCGCCGGCGGCGTCCGCGAGCGGTGGCGACGCGACGGCCGCGACCGAAGCGCTCGGCGTCGGCGCGATGCTCGGGGTGCGGTGCGCGCGCTGGGTCAGGACGAACGCGCCCGCGCCGGCGGCCACCAGGAGCCCGAGCGCGATGGCGATTGGCGCCATCGGAAGCCCGGTCGACGACAGGGGAGGATCCGCACCCGGTCGAACGCTCGCGACCGGAGAGGACACGGGATCGCGCGTGGTCTTCGCGGCGGCGAGCGCCTGGACGGCGGGGAGCGGCTGCGTCGCGGCGAACGCGACGTTTCGACCGGTGGTGGCGGTCGACGCCGACTTCACCGCCATGTTCGTCGCCTCGCGGAGCTCGCTCCACAGCTGACCCGCATCTTGCTGGCGATCGCTCGGCGCGAGGGCGACCGCGCGCGCGAGAACGGCCTCGACTTCATCGCTGACGTGCGCGCCACACGTGCGCGGCGTCGGCCTCCGCGTCTTGTCGGCCGACGCGAACGCCAGCTGCATCAGATTGTCCCCCGCGAGCGCCTCCCTCGCGGTCAGCACCTCGATGAAGACGAGCGCGAGCGCGAACACGTCGGTCCACGGCCCCGTCGCGCCGTGTTGGCGGTTGAACTGCTCGGGCGCGCCGTACGCCGGCGTAAAGCTCGTGATCTGCCCGGCCGTCTTGCTGAACGCGCCGGCCATTTTCTGCGCGTCTTGCACGACCTTCGCGATCCCGAAGTCGAGGAGCTTCACCGCCGGCGTCGCGGCGCGCGGATCGCCGAGCACGAACACGTTGGCCGGCTTCACGTCGCGGTGCGCGATGCCGCGCGCGTGGGCGAGCGCCAGCGCCTCGGCGACCGGATCGAGCAGCCGAATGGCCTCTTCGATTGTCCGCGGCGCGAGCTCGCGCGTCCGTTCGTCCGCCAGCACCGTCTCGAGCGACGCTCCCTCGAGCCACTCGAGCACCATGTACGGGAGCTCTTCGCCCTTGGCCGTCGTGATCGTGCCGACGTCGCGCGCCTGAACGATCGCCGCCGAGCGCTCGCTGAGCTCCGCGAGCAGCGCGCCCTCGCGGACGAACTCGTCGAGGAGCTTCGCGCGATCGGCTTCGGGCACGTCGCCCAGAGCTTTGAACACCTTCACCGCGACGGGGCGCTTCCACAGCTGGTGCTGCGCCCGATAAACGACCGCGAACCCGCCCTCGCCGACGACGCTCTCGATCGCGTACTTGCCCGCGATCGTCGTTCCGACGAGCGCCAAGGGATCCGCGTTGGCCATGCGCGGCCGATCTTGCCACAGCTTGGCGGCGTCGCCTCGAAATCAGCCGTCGCGGCGGACGGCGATCTCGGCGAGGGGCTCGAGCACCTGCCGCTGCGTCCTCACCTTGCCGGCGTAGCGGTTGTCGTGCGCGGCGCGGAGATCCACGATGGCGTCACCGTTCAGGTACGCGTCGAGGGCGTCGCGATCGACGAGGATGTACTCGACGACGAAGCGCGACTCCGTCTCCAGATCACGAAGGACGAGCGCGTGCATGAAGCCGGGCTGCTTGAGGACGTCGGGGATGTGCTCGTCGAGCATCCACGCCAACCAGTGCTGCGCCAGGCGGGGCTCCACGTCGACCACGACCCGGTAGTACGCGGGTGTCCTCTGCCCTGCCATTTACAGGCAGTTTATCAGGGAAACGTCGTGAAGAGATCGCCGAGATCGGTCGCCTTCGCGGCGCCGCGAAGCAACGGCCCCACCCCGAAGATGGTCTGCATCGTCCGCAGCGTGGAGCTATGCGTGTAGTGCACACTATTGGCGTATCCCGGCTTCGCCAGCGGAGACATCACGATCATGCCGATGGGGAAGTCGCCGCCCTCGCTCTCGTCCCAGGTGACGAAGATGGCGCCACCGTCGGCGTAGGCCTTCGACGCCATGATCTTGGGGAGGTTCTTGGAGAGCCAGGTGTCGCCGTTCTTCACCGAGTCGGTCGTCGTGCAGCCGAGCGTGTTGTGCATGTCGTCGCACAGGTCCGGCGTGATGAAGTTGTAGGCGGCGACCGCTCCGCTCGACAGATCGCCCGCGAGCTCGCTGAACGGACGGACGTGCTGGATGCAGCGCGCGCTCGACGTGGAGTTGTTCGCGGTGACGTCGTCGAAAAAGACGAACGGCAGGTGCTTCGGCGCGTAGAGGCCGCTGTTCGTGAGCGGGCACGTCGATCCGTCGATGCCCTCGGCGTATGCCTTCCACGAGACACCCGCCTGCTCGAGCAGCGTGGTGAGGTGGCTGGTCGTCGATTGGTGGTTTTGCGACGGCGCGTTGTCGTTGGTGATGCCGAAGTTGTCGCCCGCTTCGAGCCAGAGGTAATTTGGCTCGCTTGGGTGGATGTTCGGGAGGTTCACGTAGGCGGTGGCGTGCGCGCCCTTCGCGAGGAGCGTCCCGTTGATGTAGGGCGCCGACGAGCTGCCGACGATGCTGGAGAAATTGTGGTTCTCCATGAGGACGAGCCACACCGTCTTGATCGCGCCAGGGCCGGCGTCATGGGTCGCCGCGTCATGGGTCGCCGCGTCGTGCGCGTCGTGCGCGGCGTCCTTCGCGCCGGCGTCGCGTCGCCTGCGCGCCTCGCACTCGTCGGACGTGCCGCACAGCGCGGAGGTGCCGTCGTCGACCGGCTCGTCCCCTGCCCCGCCGCACGCGACGAACGCGGCGACGGCGGATCCAGCGAGCACGATGCGGAGCGTGAACCTCGACGAACGAAGCATGCGACCTCCCGGCGGCGCGCACTGTCGCGTGCGATCGCCGGCCGACGGAAGAAGAAGGAGCGTCGTCGCGACCGATTCGTCGCCTATCCGACGACAATTCCCGGCTCTTTCCCACCCCGCCCCCTACCGCAAACCGGCGACCGTTGACGCCGACACTGAACGCATGAACAGTTTTGGAATGAACCTCCTCGTCAACGCCCTGAAGTCCCAGATCACCGAGCTCGCGCGCGCGAAGGGCGTCGCGCGCCCGCGCGTGCTCGACAAGATCAACGCGCGCGGCGAGATCGTCATCGCGCTCATCCTCCCTGGCGACACGGGTGGCCCGGAGGTGCGCCCGTCCCGCGAGGAGATCAAGCGCGCGCGAGAACGATGACGCGAAGGACGGCGCGAGCCACGAAGGGTCGCGCCGTCACTTGATGATCGGCGTGCAGTTGGTGAATTGGATCGTCGTGTCGATACGGAAGTGCGACTCGCTCGTATGGCGCTCCGCCTGGAACACGTCGAGCGGATACTTCTGCCCCTTCACGATCCCGAGCGCGCCCGCGCTCTGATCGAGATCGACGCTCATCGTCTCGGCGCCGTGCACGCCGCCGAGATCGATCGCGAGCTTGCCGTTCACGAAGGTGAAGACGTCGTCGTCTCCCACGAACGTGAAGATCTCGCCGCCTTTGTAGACGAACTCGGTGTGGAGCTCGAACGTGAAGTGGAAATTGTGGTTCCGCCCTTCGTTGCCGAAGCCCTGGTTGTCGAGCGGGAAGAAGGCGGCGTTGTCGTACGAGGAGATGCCGGCGTCGTTCTGCGCGAACGGGATGGTGAAGAGCGAGCGCACGTTGACGCCCGCGACGTCGCGGTACCACTGATCGAAATCGGCCTTGCCGGTTGTGGTCGGGCTGGTGCCAGCGGGCGCGTAAACCGGCTTGCCGTCGGCGCCGAGATCGGGCTTCACGATGCCGTGATCGTCGCCGAGGAATTTTTCGAAGTCGGGGTGCGTGTCGTGAAAATCGCGGAGCACGCCGGTCGCGTTGGGCGCGCAGTCCCCGCCGGCGTCGACGACATGCACGTCCCCGAAATCGAGCCCGCCCTCGGTCGTCGCCGATCCGTCGAGCGCGCCGGTGTCGCCGCCCCCGCTCGCGTCGTTCCCGTTGCCGTCGCCGAAGCCGCTCCCGTTGCCGCTCGAGCCGCACGCGAGGACGATCGCGGCGGCGGCCGACGGCAAAGAGAAGAGGAGGAGGGCGGCGACGCGTCGCACGCGCGAAGCCTAGCCGACGACGGCCGAGTTGGCCCGTCCAACGCGCGCAAGTGCTTGACAATGCCCGCCCTGCTCGACGATTGTTCGCGCCGCTGCCCGCCCAGGTAGCTCAGTTGGTAGAGCAGGGGATTGAAAATCCCCGTGTCGGCGGTTCGATTCCGTCCCTGGGCACGAGGACTCCCGCGAAATTCGCGGAGAGGAGGGCCCGTCAAACGCCGGCGTACACGGCCAGACGCACGCCGCGGTGGGCAGGGCGCCGCGACGTGACGTCCACGCTATCGGCGTCCGACCCATCGGGCTCGCGCGCGAGGAGATCTTCGCGGTAGCGGACGTGTCGGCGCCGTGAAATCTCGACCAACGGTCGCCACACCTTGTTCACGGCGCGATGTCGAATGACCGACGGCCACAGCCCGTTCGCTCGCTTGTAGAGGCAGCTCATCGCCAAGTACGGCGCGATCGCCGCCGCGGACTCCGGACGCCGGCGCCAGATCGATCGCGCCGAGAAGAGCCTCTGATATATCCACGCGTACCCCTCTTCGAGGCGCTCGGGGCTCATGTGCTTCGGCCGGAAGACGGCGTGCGCCGTGTCGTAGCGCTCCCAGTCCTCGTGCAAAATGCGGCCCTCGGCCGTCATCTGACGAAAGAGCGGCGTCTTCGGGTACGGCGTGAGGATGTGGAACGTGGCCGACTCGAGCCTGTTCGCTTCGACCCACTCCGCCGTTCGCTCGAAGCAGTCGGGTCGGTCGTGGTCGAAGCCGAGGACGAAGCTTCCGTTCACCTGGATTCCATAGTCGTGGAGGATGCGCGTGCGGCGCGCGTAGTCGTCGGGGCGGGGCGTCTTCTTCTTCGCGTCGTCGAGATTCTCCGCCGTCAGGCTCTCGAAGCCGACGAAGACCCCGGTACATCCGGCGAGCGCCATCTCGCGAACGAGGGACGGATCGTCCGTCACGTCGATCGTCACCGCGGCGCTCCAGATCTTCTTCACGGGACGCAGCGCGCGGCAGAGCGCGCGCAGGTACTGGGGACGCGAGCCGAGGTTGTTGTCGATGAAGACGGCGTACGGCTCGTCGCTCGCGGCGAGCTGGCGCACAACGTGGTCGACGTCGGCCATCTGGTACGGCATCGAGAGCCCGTCGGTCGCGAGGTAGCAGAACCCACAACGGTTGTGGCAGCCGCGCGTGGCGATCACGCTGAGCGTCGTGAGGAACGACGCGCGAGGGAGGAGGTCGCGTCGCGGCGCCGGCTCGTCGCGGTACGGCCTCCGAAAGCTACCTTCGTAGCGCGGCGCGAGCGTGCCGTTTTCTACGTCTTGCAAGATGCGCGGCCACGTGGCGGTGCCGTCGCCGACCGCGATCGCGTCGGCGTGCGGCGCGCACTCGTCGGGCGACGTGAGGACGTGAAGACCACCGAGCACCACCTTCGCGCCACGCGCGCGGTAGAACGCCGCGAGCTCGAACGCGCGGCGCGCGAACGTCAGGTGCACGGTGATGCCGACGACCTCGGGCATCGGCGTCGTCGGCGGCGGTCCTTGAAGGAGGTTCTCGTCCCAGTAGCGCACGGACCACGACGGCGGCGTCGTGGCGGCGACGCTCGTGAGGGCGAGCGACGGCGTGAGCGCGTGCTTACCGAAGCTCGCGTGCGGATCCTTCGGGTAGAACGGGTTCAAGAGGAGCGCCGTCCGCGGCGTAGGCGGCGGGCATTCGGCGCCGGGGTCGAGACGGGGGGCCACGGCCATGTCGTACGGAATGCGCATGTCCCATTGGACGCATGAAGGACGGCGATTCATCCGCCGTTCGGAGGCGACTTGCGACCGTTCGCCCATGACGGACGCTCATCGCCGCCAGCCCGCGAGGAACCGCTCGAAGTCCTCGGTCGCGACCGGGTAGAGCGCGCGCCACTCGCGCTCCAGCGCGTCGGCGTCGACGTCCGCGCGTACGCTTGCGGTTGCGAGGGCCGCGCGGAGGCGCGCGAAGTAGGTGTCGAGGCCGCGCGCCGCCGCCGCCCGTGACCCGCCGTGCATCAGGTACGCGACGTCGCGTACGCCCGGGCCGCCGCCCGCGTACTGGAAATCGACGGCGGCGACCGCGTGGCCGCGCGGCGCGAAGCAGAAATTCGCCGGCTTCGCGTCGCCGTGCAGGAGCGTGAAGTAACGCGCGTCGCGGAGCGCGCGATCGAGCTCGGGCGCGCGCGCGCGAACGGCGGGATCGGCGATCGCGGCGAGCTCCTCCTTTCGCGTGGCCAGATGCCAGTACGTGCCGACCGGCCACAGACCCTCCGCGCGCTCGCCGACGAAGCGCGCGTGGAACGACGCAAGCCAGCCGAGGCACGCGTCGAGATCGGCGCCGCCAGGATCGCGGCTGCGGCGGGAGTAGCCGACGTCGTCCAAGTCCTCGAGGACGAGGAGCCACTCTGCGTCGCCGCGCCGCGCGCCGAGGAGCGTGGCGACGCGGCACGAGTCGTCGCACCGCGAGGCGCGCGTCCGGTAGAACGCGGTCTCGACGTCGTAAGAGCGGCACTTGCGCGCGTGCGATGCGCCGCCGCCGCGCGCTCCCTCCGGCGGCTTCGCCCACTTCACGACCGCAGTGCTCCGCGCGGCCCCGGTCAACGTCACGCGGAAGAGCTCGCCGTAGCCACCCCACAACGATTGGATGCGCGCGCCCCTCGTGACCGCGGACGCGCCGGTAACCTCGCCGACGAGCGCGAGCGGATCGGTCGCGCCCTCGCCCGTCGCCATACGCCTCGTATAGCAGCCGGCGTGCGGGGAGCGTCGGCCTAGCTTTTCTTGCTCTTCTTTCCCTTCACGCGCTTCTTCGCGCCCGCCTTCGACGGCTTCGCGTCGCCGGCCGAAGAAGCGGAGGGAGCTGCGGCGCTGCGGGCGAGCGGAATCCCGAGATAGGCCACGAGGTTTTTCTGCTCCTTGTCGGCGTACACCTCGGTCGGAAACGCGGCGCGCGGAGACGTGGTGCGGTTCGCGATGAAGAGGATCTTCTGGCCGACGACGAGCGCGCCGGCGAACGCCTTTGCGATCACGACCGGATCTTCGGAGACCACGTGCATCGTGAAGGTCGAGAGCGTGCGGCAGTACGTCGCAAACCGCGCGCTGCCGTCGGTGCCGAAGCCGGTGATCGTACGGTAGTCGGTCTCGCACGCCTCGTCGTAGACCTTGATCTGCTCCTTCTTGAACGTGACCTTCACGTTGTCCCCTTCGGGCTTGAGTGCGGCGACGACGCCGTGCATGTCACCGCCTCCCGCGTCGACGCCGCGCAGCGCCTGGCTGGACGCCTCGCCGGCGCGCCGATCCGCGTAGTCCCCCGGATCGGGCAGGTTGTTGATCGGGAGCTGCCGGCTCGCCGACTTGGCTTCGGTGTACGCATCGAGCGCGGCCCAGTACGCCGCGAAGCCTGGGCCGCGCATCTTGCGGACGTTCTTCGTCCCGTAGAGATCGGCGGACAGGGCCAACGTCTCGAGCGCCGCGCCGTCGAGGACGTCGCACTTCATCAGGTTCGTCGCGAGCGGGTAGCCCACCGAGTCGGCGAGTACCTTTCTCGCCTCCTCCACAGTGCGCGGCTTCTTCTCCTGCATGTACGCGGCGAGGAGGCCGCGGACACGCGCGCTGCAGCCCTTCTGCGCGGCGGCGCTCACGTCGAGCTTCTCTTCCAGATCGAAGGCGAGGTCGAGCGCCTCCTTGTGCCCCTGGTACGTCGCCTGCCACGCGCGCGCGCCGGCGGCCGGCGCATCGACGAAGATCTTCTGCATGTCGGGGTTCTGTTTTCCGGCCGCCTGCGTTCGCTGGATCCAGCCGTCCATGAGCAGCTTGGCCTGCCCGAACGCCTCGCGCAGACGCGTCCGTGCGAACACGTTGAAGCGAGGCACGTTGATCTCTGCGTCGAGACGCGCGCGGTCGATCGTGGTGCCGAGGCAGAGAGCGCCGCTCTTGTACTTGAGACCGAAGTCGTCGCTCGTGGAGATGCAGCTCCGGACGAGGAGCGTCTTCACGAGCTCAGGCGCGTTCGGCTTGTCGGTCCACCATAGGAGATCGTCGGCGTCGGGCGTCGGCGTCGTCGGGCAATCGAAGACGTAGGCCAGCGACGACGCGACCGCGCGCTTCGATTCGGCCGACCCCTCTCCCCTCAATGCGTCGCACGACTCTTTGCGCTGCCGCTCGACCTCGTCCTTGTTCATGTGGAGCGCGATCATCTCGCTGAAGTCCTTCGCGGTACCGCCGTTCTCCGCCAAGAATTGCGAGCGCCACGTCTCGACGAGCGCCTGCCGCATCGGATCGTCGGGCTTGTCGCACGCCGACGCGCCGATGTAGTTGCGCACGCGGACGCTCCAGTGCTCCGACTTGATGTACCCGTCGACCCACTTGGCTTTGGTGTCGTCGACGCTCTTGTACGCGCCGCACCAGTCCGGCCTCGCCGCCGCTCCCTCGGCCGTCCGCGGAGCGAGCGTGACGGCCGCGGGGGGCACGAGCGCGGCGAAAGCAACGGCGAAGGCAATCAACGTTCGTGCGGTCATGGGGTCATCTCCGGGAGGTTCAGACGCTCCTCATTAGCGAGCGCCGTACCGGACCGCACATGCCGATTCAGTTTCGTGATTTCGCGCCGTTACGACCGCTCGCGACCGCTCTTGGGATCACGTCGCACCGGCCGAAGTCAACCGGGAGTTGTCGTCGCCTCGTGGCAGGTGACACGGCTCGCGAGGTCCACTGCGCATCCCTTGCCGCGCGCGCACGCGACGCCTACAGCGCGTCGTTGCCACGGTAGATTGCGCCGCTCGCGGTGATGGCCCATGGGGTGCCCTCTGCCGACACCGCGATCTTGGTCGCCATGCCGGGGACGAGATCCCACGTGCTCAGGAACTGGCGGTACTCGAAGACCCCCTTGTCGCCCGCCGCGCCGCATCCGATCGCGTACTGCTCGACGTCCGACACGCCCAGCGACGTGACGCAACCCGAGTACACGTTGAACGACGAGCCGTCCCACCACGAGGGCGTGCCGGTCGACGAGACGATGTTCGCGCCCCCCGACGGCGACACGCTCACTTGCGCGCCGACGCCCGGCATCGCGCGCCAGCTGCCGCCGACGAGCCGGTAAATCGTCTCGTCCGCGCGCGGACCGCAGCCGACCACCCACGCGTCGTCGTTGCGACCGACGCTGATTGCGCGGGCGCAGCCGCCGGCGGGATGGAGATCGAACGCCCGCGTCGACGTGTTCCACTTGTAAGTCGCGCCGCTCGCCGTGACGACCCACGGAATGCCCTCGGGCGACACGGCGATGTGCTTGGCCCATCCGGGGCGCCCGTCCCAGTAGCTCCCCATCCACTGGTAGACCTGCGTGTCCTCGGCGCTTCCGCAGCCGAGCACCCACGCGCTCGCGCCGGAGCCGACGCCGATGTCCTTGGCGCACCCGGGCGCGCCGGTCGGGTGGAATCCCTGCGTCCCTGTCGAGCACGCGTGGTCGCGGTTCGACCACGCCATTTGCACGGTGTACCTATGCCCGCTCATCGTGACGCTCGCGCGGTTGGACGTGCAGATGTCGCCGACCTCGATGGCGTACGTCCTCTCCGCCCAGCCGTTGCCGCCCTGTGGATCGGTGATCGCCTCGGCGATCTCGTGCGTCGCGCTCGCCGTATAGTTGTCGAGCAGAGGCGCGGCGCCGCACGCCGACTCGCAGCCGAGGGACGAGAGATCCGGCAGGACGACGTAGAACAGATCCCGCAAGGTGCGCGTCTTGGTCGCGCCGTGGAACCCGCAGTTCGCGACGCAGCTGAGGCCGCCTTCCTTCGTCACGATCCGAACACCAGGCGGAAAGTGGACGACGTACAGCGTGTTGCCCGTCGGCTGCTCGAGCACACCGTAGTCGTCGATCTGGGCGATGAGCTCGGCTTGGATGTCGGCGTCGCTCAGCAGGGTGCCGCCGTGATCGGGCAAGATTTGGCGGACCGATTGCAGCACGCCGTTGCCGATGGTCTGCGTCGGTGTGGAGTACTGCGAGAGGAGCGTCATGTAGTCGCTGCCGAGGAGCGACGAATAGAAGTCGGGCATCGCCGCCTTCACCGCAGGGTTCACCGGCCCCCAGTTGACCGACACGATGTGCGCGTTGCCGATCACGGGCCCGCCGCCGTACTGGAGGTTCGGCGGCGCCGACGCGGGCGCGGGGGGCGGCGCGGGGGGCGTGCCCACTCCGCCGCCGCCACCGCCACCGTTGAGCGGCGTGACGACGCCGTGCGCCGTCGGGATCTGCATGCTCATGGGCTCGCCGGTTTCGGGCGCGGAGCTGCATGCCGCGGTCGCGAGCGCTGCGGTTGCCGAGAGAATCGAGCCCGTCCACTTGATGGAGGATCGCATCGAGATTTGCCTTTTCTGCCGCCGCGTCGAAGGGGGCGGACTGTGGGGCTTACGCGGCGCTCGCCGTGAACCTGACACCGGCGCGCGAAATCCTGGGTGGGGTTCGATCGAGGCGCCTCGCGGCGGACCGTCTCGCCGATCCTTCGCCAGGCCAAAAAAAAGCGCGCGCCGACGCTCTACGCCGAGCGGGCGAGCTCGGTGGCGTGCACGCTCATCCGGAGCGACTCGCGACCGTTGTCCTCGGTGATCACGCGCGCGTGAGAGGGATCGGCGATGAAGGCGAGCTGGTCGGCGAGCATCGCGCGCAAGAGATCGCCGTAGACCGTCATCTTGGTCGCCGGCGCCGACGTCAGCGTGATGCGCTGATAGGCCTCGTAGGCCTTGTGACGCGCGTGGACGGCGCGCTCGTGCGGCGCGTAGAGGCTCTCCACGTCGATGCGCGCACCGGGGAAGATCGCCTCGAGCGCGCGCGTCCCCGCTTCGTCGAGCGCCGTGCGCACCACCGCCTGCGTCGGGATCCATTCGTGCAGCGTCACGTCGCCGCGCTCGAAGAGGATGCGCAGCTCCTGGCGGTCCATCCGGCCTGCCTGGGTGAAGCCGTGGTAGAAATTCACCGGCACGCCGCCGTGGCGGGCGGTGCAGTAGACCTGCTCCTCGAACCCCGATCCCGGCCGCAGCACGCGCCCCGCCGATTCGACGCGGCCGGCGCCGAGCCATCCGGCGAACATGTCGAAGAAGTGCACGCCGTGCTCGATGAAGATCCCGCCGCTCTTGGCGGGGTCCCAGAACCAGTGATCGGGCCCGAGCCCTTCATCGCAAGCGTAGTTCTCGAAGCTGCCGTGGAGCGCCTCGCCCAGCACCTTCGAGTCCACCAGCGCCTTGATCTGCGCGAAGAGCGGGTTGTAACGCTGCATGAGGTTGGTCACGAGGAGGAGCCGCCTGTCGCGCGCGATGCCGACGAGCTCGTCGGCCTGCGCCATCGTGACGGCGAGAGGCTTCTCGACGATGACGTGCTTGCCGGCGAGGAGGGCCGCGCGCGCCTGCTCGTGGTGGAGGAAGGGCGGCGTCGCGACGTAGACGATGTCCACGTCGGGCATCGCGAACATGACCTCGGCGCGCTGCACGTCGGTGAGGCCGAAGCGCGCCGCGCACGCGAGCGACGCTTCACGGTGCGTGCCCGCGATGCACCGCAGGGCAGCCCCTGGCACCTGCGCGAACTGCTGCGCCGCGAACATCGCGAAGCCACCGAAGCCGAGAATGCCGATTCCAAGCGGGTTCGATGGCATGCGCCACCTTACTCCGCCTCACCACGACGACGCGGGAAACTCAAATCGAGCCCCGCGCCAGATCGTTCGTGAGGTTGCGACGTAGGGAGGGGATGCGCCGTCATGCCCGTCTTCATGCCCCCACGCTCGGATTTTTCGCGTTCTCGCTCCTCCTCTCGTGCGGGCGGCCGTCGGAGCCGCGGGGAGCGAAGATCGACGCGTTGTCGATGGAGGTGGCGGCGGCGAACCGGTTCGTGCGCGCGGGGGTGCCCTCGCAGGTGATCGCGGAGATCTCGGTCGGCGTGAAGCCGATGGACCGCAGCGGTCGCCCGCCCGCGAATCTGGCGCTGGTCGTCGACACGTCGGGCTCGATGGAGGGCAAGGCGATCGAGGACGCGCGCGCAGCGGCGCTGGCGCTGGTGGACTCGCTGTCGCCGAAGGATCGACTGTCCGTCGTCGTCTTCAACTCGAAGGCCGAGTTGCTGCTTCCCTCGACGGTGCTCGACGACGCCGACCTGAAGGACGTCCGCGGAAAGCTGCGGGCGATGCGCGCCGAGGGCACGACCGACATGGCGAGCGGCCTCGCGATGGGCGTGCGTGAGGTGCAGGCGCACCTCGATCCGGAGGCGGTGAACCGCGTCATCTTGCTCGGCGACGGCGTGCCGAACGACGCGAGCACGATCGGCCCGCTCACCGCCAACGCGGGACAAGGCGGCATCTCCATCACTGCGCTGGGCCTCGGGCCCGACTACGACGAGAGCCTCATGGGGAAGATGGCGCAGGTGACGGGCGGCCGATTCCAGTACGTCGCCGACTCGTCCAAGGTGCCCTCGTTCTTCAAGGAGGAGGTCGCGCGTTTGCAGAAAACGTACGCGCGCGACGCGTGGCTCGATCTCTCCGCGGGACCTGGCGTCACGATCGACGACGTCGTCGGACAGGAGATCATCCGCAACGGCACGGGCGTGCGCGTGCACGTGGGCGATCTCGCGCTCGGGGAGAAGATGGACGTGGTCGTGAAGCTCTCGACGAACGGTCGCAAGGACGGCGCGGCGGTGGAGCTGCTCGACGCGGTGCTGCGCTTCAATGAAGGCGTCGGCGGCGCGCAGGCGGAGCGGCGTGTGTTCCTCGGCAGCCACGCGACGGGAGACGATGCGAAGCTCGCGGCGGGGAAGAACGTGGAGGTCGAGCGCGCGGCGAGCCGAGCCACGGAGGCCGCGGAGACGCTCGAGGAGATCCGGCGTGCGCGCGCGAGCGACGTCAAAGAAGCGCCGGCACCGCCGCCGCACGCGCAGCGGGGCGGCGGAGGCGGCGCATCCCCTTCCCCCTCACCGGCCGCGGCCGTCGATCACGCGAGCTTCGACCGCGAGGCGCCCGCCGTGGTCCGAAAACGCCACGACGACGCGATGCAGGTGCTGCAAAAGCACTGATCGGACCCTTCGACGGTCACGTCACCTCGGCAATGGCGCGCAGTGGAACGCCTCTTGCTCGGGTGTCGGAGATGACGCCTACGCCATCGAACGACCTCGTCACGGACAGGTTTCGACATTTCGCCCAGCACACGGCGGCTGCCGTCGGGAGCCCGTGGTCGTTTGCCATGGCGGTGGCCGTCATCCTCGTGTGGGGCATCACCGGCCCGATCTTCCACTATTCCGATACGTGGCAGCTCGTCATCAATACCGGCACGACGGTGGTGACGTTCCTCATGGTCTTTCTCATTCAATCAACACAAAATCGCGACGCGCACGCGATCCACCTGAAGCTCGACGAGCTCATTCGCTCGGGGCGCAACGCACGAAACGGTCTGGTCGGTCTCGAGGACCTGACCGACGCAGAGCTCGCGCGGCTTCACGCGGAGTTCGAGCGCATTCGCACCGCCCCAGCAACGACCGCGAGGCGGCGAGCTCACGACGCGTCCGCGCCCCATGTGGCTTCTTTGACGAGTGACCCCGGCGCCGCCGCATCCGGTCAGCGCCGGGACCCGAGCCTTCAGCGGTAGAAGTAGGGATCGAGCACGGAGACCTTCGTGATCCGCTCGATCGGGAGTTGGCTCTTCTCCGCCGCGCTTCGGACCGCCTCGGGGCTAGGCGCGTCGTACACGCAGAAAGTCTTCTTCTTGTCCTCACTCACGTAGGAATGGACCCACGTGACGCCGAGCTCGGCGTTACGACCGACGACGCCCAAGCAGGCCTCGGCCCCCTCGTTCGTCACGGGGATCTGCAGACCTTGCGGAAAATTTCTCTCGACCATGTATCGCGGCATGAGTTCCTCCTCCGCCGGCACCGCCAGCGTCAGAGGGAGCCTACGGCCGGCGAGTGGGCTCCACATCGGCGGACCTCCCCATTTTGAGGGGTGGACCTCCCTATTTGGGAAGCGCGATGCCGATCGCGGCGGCCTTGTGGACCGCCTCGGTGCGGTTCTTGGCGGCGAGCTTGGTGAGGATTGAGGAGATGTGGTGGTCCACTGTCTTCGCGGAGATGTGGAGCCTGCGGCCGATGTCGGCGTTCTTCAGGCCGGCGGCGAGCTCGCGCAGGACGCCGAGCTCGCGATCCGTGAGGCCCGCCGGATTCTCACGCGTGCTCTGGCGTGGGCCTCGCGGCACGGCGCGCACACCCAGCTCGCGCAGCTTGCGCGTGATTCGCGTGGTCATCGCACGCGCACCCATCCGGTCGAAGGCCGCGAGGGCCTGGCGCAGCGACTCCTCGACGCCGCCGTCGAGCTCGGCGTACGCCGCGTCGAGCTCGCAGCCGCGCGCACGCCACGACGACGCCGCGCGCCGCCATTTCCCCGCGAGCTGAAGGCAATATGGCTCGGCCGCCGCGACCTTCGCCTTCGCGTCGCCGCCCGCGCGGCGCACCCACGTCGCGAGCTCGCCCGCGTACCACACGTCGTCCCGCGCGAGAGCCATCGGCAACGTGGCGAGCGCCTCTTCGACGGCCCGCGCATCGTCTCCCCCGAGCCACGCCGTCGCGGCCCGCGCCACGCTCACCGGTGCAAGCCGCTGGAGCTCGCGCGTCTGCCCCGCGATGGAGAGTGCTTCGTCCAGCGGCTCCCACGCCTCGGGATCGCCCCGCAGCGCGCGGACGAGGCCGAGGATGCATAGCGGTCCGACCTTGCTGATCGCGGAGAGACTCGGGTGACCAAGCGTCGCGGCCGCTTGCTCCACGGCGGCATCGAGCCGTCCCATGCGCAGGAACATCGTGGCGCGCCACCCCTGCATGTAGAACATCCAGGCATCGAGGCCGTGATCCGCGCAATACGCCAGCCCCTCCTCCAGCGAACGCGCGCCGCGATCGAGCTGGCGCGCGGCGATCGCGTAGGACGCGAGGTTCGTCAGGGCGCGCGCGACGTGCTCCTCCAGCTTGTGACGTCGCGAGATCGCGAGGCTCTCCTCGAGCTCGTCCCACCCCCGCGTTCCCTTCGTCGCGCCCGCGAGCGCCGAGCCGATGTTGTTGCAGGCGTGCGCCTCGATGAGCGGGTCGTCGAACCGCCGTGCCAGGACGAGGGCCTTCCTTCCCCACGCGATCGCCGCTTTCGACTCGCTCTGGTTCATGCAGAGCTGCGACTGGTTGCTGTACGCCGCCGCGAGCTCGCGGCTCGGCCCCAGCGGCTCCAGCACCGCGAGCGCCTCCTTCGCAAAGCGATTGGCCGGATCGAAGGCGCCAGTGAACCAGGAGATCCGCGAGAGCCAGCGCAGGTTCTCTCCGCGGCGAAGCGGCTCCCCGAGTTGCTCCCGAAGCGCAGTCGCCGTCTGAAGCGCCGCGATGGCCTCGGTCCCCTGGTCGGTCAGATAGCACTCGTAGGCGTGCGCCTCGAGCAGCTCCGCCACCTCCGACACCGGCAAATCGTCGGAGAAACGGCGCGCGCGGGCGTACTGCGCCGCCGCCTCGCGGTGCGCGCGCAGGGATGCGGCGTGCCGCGCCGCCGAACGGGCGTACTCGCACACGGCAGCGGCGTCGCCTGCCCCCTCTGCGTGGTGCGCCAACATCGCAAGGTCTTCGGCCCGGTGCGACCGCGCGCGGAGGACCGCGAGCGCCCGGACATGGAGGCTGCGCCGCGCCGCCGGTGACAGCACGGAGAGAATCGCGTCGCGCGCCAGCTCGTGGCGGAACGCGAGCGACGCCCCGTCGGCCTCGAGCATCCCTGCGCCGAGGCATCCGTCGACGTCGAGAGGTCCCTCCACGATCTCTGCGAGCCGCGCGGGGTCGATGCGAGGCCCCAGCACGGCCGCCGCCTCCAGCGTCCCGCGCGCGGCGTCGTCGAGCCGCGACGCGCGCGCCAGCACCGCGTCACGCACGCTCTCCGGAAGCGACGTCGAGCCAGCCGCCAGCGCCTCGACGACGAAGAATGGATTGCCGCGCGTCCTTCGATGCAGCGTCGCCGCGTCGAACGCGGTCCCTCGAGACAGCACTCGCACGCCGGCCTCGCTGAGCGGCGCGAGCGCGAGCCGCCGAACGGTCGCCGACGTCGCGAGGTCCCCCAACACCGTGCGAAGCGGATGCCGAGGTCCCACCTCGTCGTCGCGGTAGGTGACGACGAGGATGGTTCGGACCGCAGCGAGGCGGCGAGCGAGAAATCGCAGGAGATCGAGCGTCGCAGCGTCCACCCAGTGCGCGTCTTCGATCACCACCAACGTCGCCGCGCGGCCCGTCGCCAAATCCGCGAGCAGCGCCGCGAAGATCTCGTCGGCCGGCGCACCCTGTTGGAGGAGTCGCGCGAGCTCTCCACGCGTCGACGCGGCGATGTCGAGCAGGGGCCCCAACGGACGCGGCGTCGAGAGCGCGTCGCACGCCCCCACGAGCACGCGGGTCCCACCCTCCGATGCCACCCGCACCAGCGCGCCCACGAGCGCGGTCTTGCCGAGACCCGCCTCGCCAGCGAGGAGCACCAGTCGACCCTCTCCGCGCGCCGCCTCGTCGCGGTACTGCAAGAGCTGGTCGAGCGGCTTTTGGCGCTCGATGAGGTCCACCAGGCAAGATTACTCGAACGACGGCCCGTTCGTCGCCCGGGCCGCGCCGTACTACCCTTCCCCGCCATGAACGTGACCCACCTCGAAGACGGCTTCCGCGCGCTCGAAGACTTTTGGTCACCGCGGGTCGTCGCGCGCGTCAACGATCAGTTCGTGAAGATCGCCAAAGCGAAGGGCTCCCTCGCCTGGCACAAGCACGACGACGAGGACGAGCTCTTCCACGTCATCAAGGGGAACCTGCGGATCGAGTACGAAAGCGGCGCGCATGTGAGCCTGGGTCCCGGCGACGTGCATGTCGTCCCGCGGAACACGATGCACAACCCAGTGGCCGACGAGGAGTGCTGGATCCTGCTCGTCGAGACGGTGACGACGAAGCACACCGGCGATGTCGTCACCGACAAGACGCGATCGATCGAAGAGCAGCTGCGGTAGCGCCAAGGCCGAGGCGGGCGGCCGGTGGACTCACAAATGCGCGAGCAGCTTCTCCGCGAAGACGGCGGGGTGCTCGCGGTGCATGAAGTGCCCGCCGGGCATCTCTTCGATGACGTACGGGCCGTCGAAGAGCACGCCGCCTCGCGCGTAGTCTTCGCGGTCCGCGTTGGGGTCACACGTGCCGGAGAACACGACCGTCGGCACCGCGATGCGCGCCTTGAGCCAGCGCGCCGGGATGAAGGCGAGCTCGCGATAGTACCCGAACGCGGCGTCGAGGCTCGCGGCGTCGGCGAAGCACTCCCGGACTGGCGCGAGCTCGGCGGCACTCGGCGTCCACTCCGGCGACCAACGCTTGCAGATTTTGGGAAGCGCGGCGAAGTCGTCGCGGGCGAAGCGCTTGGAGGCGCCCGGGACCTTGTACGCGAAGAAATGCCGGACGCCCCACAGCTTGCCCGGCGTAACTCGCCAGGTCGCGGGGTGCGGGATACCCACCGCGACGAGCTTCTTCACCTTCTCGGGCGCGAGCGCCGTTGCGCCGTACACGGCCGCAGCGCCCCAGTCGTGGCCGACGAGGATCGCTTCCTTCTCGCCGAGCGCGTCGATGAGGCCGAGCACGTCCCGCGCGAGCGTCTCGGCGTCGGCGTCGCGCGGAGGGGCGGCGGTCGGACGATACCCTCGCATGAATGGGCTGACGACGCGGTAGCCCTTCGCGGCGATTCGCGGCCGCACGTCGTCCCACGAGTGCGCCGTATCCGGAAAGCCGTGGAAGAGGAGGACGAGCGGCCCCGCACCCTCCTCGAAGTACGCGAAGCGGATCCCGTTGGCGTCCACGAA
The DNA here is from genome assembly GCA_038231275.1 of Polyangiales bacterium. GTDB lineage: Bacteria > Myxococcota_A > Polyangia > Polyangiales > Polyangiaceae > JANYHK01. Next base: position 133,927 of record JBBRLQ010000014.1, on the reverse strand, counting down.
CTGCGGGTCACGCGTCACGCGAACCTCCACGCTTCCGATCCTGAACGTCACGCACGGACGAATACTGCTACTTTTTCGGCGGGGGATCCATGGCCGCGACCGACGACCTCGACGCCGCCTCGCGCGGCCCCTGAGTCGCCTCGCCGCGCGACAAAGTTCGGCTTGCCGAATCGACTGCGCCGCCCGAGGATCCGCCCCATGAGCGCCTCCGAGGGATCCGCCCCGATCGACTCCGCGACGATCCGCCGCGTCATCCTCGCGTCGTCTCTCGGCACCCTGTTCGAGTGGTACGACTTCTACCTGTACGGCAGCCTCGCCGTGTTCTTCGGCTCCCGCTTCTTTCCACCGGGAAACGAGACGGCGCAGCTCTTGGCGAGCCTCGCGACGTTCGGCGCAGGCTTCGGCGTGAGGCCGCTCGGCGCGCTCGTGTTCGGCCACATCGGCGACCTGATCGGCCGCAAATACACCTTCCTCGTGACGATGGCGACGATGGGCCTCTCGACCGCGCTCGTCGGCTTTTTGCCGACGTACGAGCAGATCGGGATCACCGCCACCGTCGTCCTCGTGCTCCTGCGTCTCGCCCAAGGCCTCGCGCTCGGCGGTGAGTACGGCGGCGCGGCAACCTACGTCGCCGAGCACGTCCCCGATGCGCGGCGCGGCTACTTCACGGCGTACATCCAGACGACGGCGACGCTCGGGTTCTTCCTCAGCATGGGCGTCATCGGCGCGACGCGCCTCGGCTTCGGCGAGGTGGCGTTCAAGACCGGCGGCGGCGCGCTCGCGGGCATCGCCGGGTGGCGCGTACCGTTCCTCCTGTCCTTCCTCCTCCTCGCCGTCAGCCTCTACATCCGCCTGAAGATGCAGGAGAGCCCGCTCTTCTCCAAATTGAAGAGCGCCAACAAGCTGTCGGTCAATCCGCTGAAGGAGAGCTTCACCAATCCCGTGAACCTCCGCTACGTCCTCCTCGCCCTCTTCGGCGCGACCGCGGGGCAGGGCGTCGTTTGGTACACCGGGCAGTTTTATGCGCTCACGTTCTTGCAGTCTGCGCTCAAGCTCGACTGGCTCCCTTCCTACTTTATCGTCGCCGTCGCGCTCCTCCTCGGCACCCCGCTTTTTCTCTTCTTCGGCCACCTCTCGGACCGCGTCGGACGAAAGAAGATCATCCTCGCCGGGTGCCTCCTCGCGGCGCTCACCTACCTGCCGATCTACATGGCGATGAAGGCCGTCGCGAACCCGAGCGGCGCGCCGAAGGTGCTCTGGGCGGATCTGTCGGGCGGGCAGCTCGCGGCGATGGTGCTGCTCGTCTTCGTCCAGCTCGTCTACGTGACGATGGTCTACGGCCCGATCGCGGCGTTCCTCGTCGAGCTCTTCCCGACGAAGATTCGGTACACGTCGATGTCGCTGCCGTATCACCTCGGCAACGGTTGGTTCGGTGGTTTCTTGCCGTTGATCGCGACGGCCGTGACGACCTCGGCGGCCGCCAAGGAGGCGTTCGGGTCGCGCTCGATTTACGCGGGGCTCCTGTATCCCATCGGCGTCGCGCTCGTGACCGTCGTCGTCGGTGGCGTGTTCATCAAGGAGACGAAGCATCACGAGATCGACGCGGGCGTCTCCGCGGAGGCAGCCGCCGCAGAGCCGTTCGATTGGGCGGCGGTCCTCATCGCCACGGCGGTCGGGTACGGCGTCCTCGTGCTGAGCGCGTCCCTATCGCCGATCGCGGGCGCGCTCGGCGTCGGTGTCGGCTCGGCCGGGGCGGCGGCGTTTACCGTGCTTCCTGCGTTCGCGGCGTGCGGCCTCCCGTCGATCTTCTTCCGTCTGCGTCATCCGAGAACGAAGGCCCTCGGCCTGGTCTTCGGCGCGCTCTTCTTCTCGCTGGCGATCGCCAAGGTCGTCGAGCCCGGCCTCGAGCGCGCGGGCGGCGCGACGAAGTTCTTCGCCGACACGATGATGCTCGGCTTGTATGCGGCTTCGCTGGTCTCGCTGTATGCGGCGACCAGGCGGTCGTAGGTTCCCAGCATGTCGGGCGAGGACGTCATCCTTCGGACGGAAGGTCTCACCAAAGACTTTCGCGGCTTCGTCGCGGTCAACGCGGTGAGCCTGCGCGTGCGGCGGGGGACGATCCACGCGCTCATCGGCCCCAACGGCGCCGGGAAGACGACGTGCTTCAACCTGCTGACGAAGTTCCTCGTCCCGACGAGCGGTAGCATCACCTACAAGGGCCGCGACATCACGCGGACGCCGCCGGCAGACGTCGCGAGGCTGGGGCTCGTGCGATCGTTCCAGATCTCGTCGGTCTTCCCCAACCTGACCGCGCTCGAGAACGTGCGCGTGGCCCTCCAAGGCAAGGACCACCGTCGATCGTTCGCGTTCTGGCGCTCGCCGCGCGCACTCGAGGGTCTGCACCCGCGGGCGCTCGAGCTGCTCGGGTTCGTGGGGCTCGAGGCCTTCGCCGCGACGCCGGCCGGCCAGCTCTCGTACGGGAGAAAGCGGGCCCTCGAAATCGCGACGACGTTGGCGCTCGAACCCGAGCTCATCTTGCTCGACGAGCCCACCGCCGGCATGGGACACGAGGACGTGGATCGCATCGCGGCGCTCATCAAATCGGTCGCCGCCGGGCGCACGGTGCTCATGGTCGAGCACAACCTCAGCGTCGTCTCGCGCCTCTCGGACACGATCACCGTCCTCGCGCGCGGGGAGATCCTCGCGGAGGGCGACTACGCCAAAGTCTCGGCGGATCCGGCCGTGCGTGAGGCGTACATGGGGTCCGCCGATGCCTGACGCGCCCGCGCCGACGATGGCCGCCGTCCTCTCCGTGCGTGGCCTGAACGCGTGGTACGGCGAGTCGCACGTCCTTCACGGCGTCGACTTCGACGTTCACCCCGGCGAGGTCGTGACGCTGCTCGGCCGCAACGGCGCCGGGAAGACGACGACCCTGAAGTCGATCATGGGCATCGTCGAGAAGCGGAAGGGCTCCATCGTCTTCGAGGGCCGCGAGATCGTTCAGCTCAGCGCCGACAAGATCGCCCGCGCCGGAGTCGCGATCTGTCCGGAGGAGCGCGGGATCTTCTCCGGCCTGAACGTCGAAGAAAATTTGCTCCTGCCGCCCATCATCAAGCCGAATGGCCTGTCCCTCGACGCGATCTTCGAGCTCTTCCCCAACCTGAAGGAGCGCCTCGCGAGCCCCGGGACGAAGCTCTCGGGGGGCGAGCAGCAGATGCTGGCGATCGGCAGGATCCTCCGGACGGGCGCGCGCTTCTTGATGCTGGACGAGCCCAACGAAGGGCTGGCGCCGGTCATCGTCCAGCAGATCGAGAAGACGATCCGATCGCTGAAGACGCGTGGTTTCACGATGCTCCTCGTCGAGCAGAACCTACGCTTCGCCGCCGCGGTCGCCGATCGCCATTACGTTGTCGAAGATGGGCGCGTCGTCGACATGGTGCCTACGAGCGAGCTCGAACAGAATCGCGAAAAGCTGCACCGGTACCTTGGTATCTAGACGCGGGTGGTCCCATGAACCGACTCCCTCTCGTTTTCGCCGCCGCCCTCGCGACCGTCGCGGCGTGCAAGAATCCCGCTCCCGGCGGCGCCGCGGGGTCGTCGTCGTCCACGTCCGCGTCGCCCGGCGCGCCGGCGATCCGCATCGGGGTCCTTTCGGACATGTCCGGTCTCTACGCCGATCTGGCGGGCCAAGGGTCGGTCGTCGCGGCAAAGCTCGCCGTCGAGGACATGGGCGGGAAGATCGGCGACCTTCCGATCGAGATCCTCTCCGCCGATCACCAGAACAAGCCCGATGTCGGCTCGAACGTCGCGCGACGATGGATCGACGTCGAGAAGGTCGACGTGATCGTGGACGTCCCCACGTCGTCGGTCGCGCTCTCGGTGAGCGAGCTCGTGAAGGGCAAGAACAAGGTCTTCCTCGCGTCCGGCGCGGGGACGCAGGATTTGACGGGCACGCAGTGCTCCCCCAACACCGTGCACTGGACGTACGACACGTTCGCGCTCGCCAATGGTGCCGGTAAAGCGATGGTGAAGAACGGCGGCGATACGTGGTTCTTCGTCACCGCCGACTACGCCTTTGGGCAAGCCCTCGAGCGCGACACGTCCACGGTCGTCGTCGCCGACGGCGGCAAGGTCCTCGGCTCGGTGAAGCACCCCCTGAACGCGTCGGACTTCGCCTCGTTCCTCGTGCAGGCGCAGTCGTCGAAGGCGAAGGTCATCGGACTGGCCAACGCGGGCGGCGATACGGTCAACGCGATCAAGGCGGCGTCCGAGTTCGGGGTCACGAAGGGCGGGCAGAAGGTCGCGGGCCTCCTCCTCTTCATCTCCGACATCCACGCGCTCGGCCTGAGAACCGCGCAGGGGATCAACCTCACGTCCGCCTTCTACTGGGACAAGGACCCGTCGACGCGCGCCTTCGCGAAGCGCTTCGGCGAGAAGCACGGCGGCAAGATGCCCACGATGGTCCACGCCGGCGTGTACGCGTCGGTCCTCCACTACTTGAAGGCCGTCAGAGAGCTCAAATCCAAGGACGATGGGAGGGCCGTGGTCGCGAAGATGGAAGAGATGCCGGCCGACGATCCGCTGTTCGGCAAGGGGACGATCCGCGCCGACGGGCGAAAGCTCCATCCGATGTACCTCTACGAGGTGAAGAAGCCCGAAGAGTCGAAGGGGCCGTGGGACTATTACAAGCTCGTCCGCGAAATCCCGGCGGCCGACGCGTTTCGCCCGATTGCCCAGAGCGAGTGTCCGCTCGTGAAGAAGTAACCGGCGGGACCGCCTTCGCAGCCTCTTGCCATGAACGTCACACCGCAGGCGCTCTTCAGCCAGGTCCTCATCGGACTCATCAGTGGCGCATTCTATGCGCTGCTGAGCCTCGGTCTATCGATCATCTTCGGGCTCCTCAACGTCATCAACTTCGCGCACGGCGCGTTCTACATGCTCGGCGCGTTCGGTGCGTGGCTCCTCCTCGAGCACCTCGGCGTCGGCTATTGGGCCGCGCTCGTCGTCGCGCCGATCGGCGTCGGGATCCTGGGGATCGTCCTCGAGCGGACGATGCTGCGGCGGCTGCACGGGCTCGATCCGCTGTATGGCCTCCTCCTCACGTTCGGCATCGCGCTCGTCTTCCAGGGCGTCCTGCGGATGCAGTTCGGCACGTCGGGCATGCCGTACGTGATCCCGGAGGCCCTCGAGGGGGCGCACGACTTCGGCTTCATCGTCCTCCCGAACTACCGCGCGTGGGTGTTCGTCTTCTCCGCGGCCGTCTGCCTCGCGGCCTGGTACCTCATCGAGCGGACGAAGCTCGGCTCCATCTTGCGTGCCGCCAACGAGAACCCGTCGCTCGTCCGCGCGTTCGGGGTGAACGTCCCGCGCATGCTCACGTTGACGTACGGCGCCGCGGTCGCGTTGGCGGCGCTCGCCGGCGTCCTCGCCGCGCCGATTTACCGCGTGAGCCCGATGATGGGGGCGGACCAGATCATCGTCGTGTTCGCGGTCGTCGTCATCGGCGGAATGGGATCGATCATGGGGTCGATCGTGAGCGGCTTCCTCCTCGGCGTCGTCGAGGGTCTGACGAAGGTGTTCTATCCAGAGGCGTCGGACACTGCGATTTTCGCCTTGATGGCGCTCGTCCTGATCTTCAAGCCGGCCGGCCTCTTCGGGAGGGTCGCGTGAGCGCGCTCGCTGGCATCTTCGGCGTGACCCGACAAGACCGACTCGCGTTCGCCGCCATGCTCGCGCTCTTCGTCGTCGCGCCGTTCGTCGTCTACCCCGTCTTCCTCATGAAGGCCCTGTGCTTCGCGCTCTTCGCGTGCGCGTTCAATCTGCTGATCGGGTACGTGGGCCTCCTGTCGTTCGGTCACGCGATGTTCCTCGGCGTCGCGGGGTATTGCACCGCGCACGTCGCAAAGGAGTGGGGGCTGCCGACCGAGGCGGCCATCGCGTTCGGCGTGCTCGTCAGCGCGGCGCTCGGCCTCGTCGTCGGGTTCCTCGCCATCCGGCGGCAGGGCATCTACTTTGCGATGATCACGCTGGGGCTCGCGCAGATGGTCTATTTTTTCTGCCTGCGCGCGACGTTCACGGGGGGCGAAAACGGGATTCAGGCGGTTCCCCGGGGCCGCGTGCTCGGCGTCGTCAGCCTCGAGGGCACGACGGCGATGTATTTCTTCGTGCTCCTCGTTTTCGTCGTCGGGTTCCTGCTCATTTATCGCGTCATCCACTCCCCGTTCGGTGAGGTGCTGCGCGCGATTCGCGAGCACGAGCCGCGCGCGACGAGCTTGGGGTACCGCGTCGAGCGCTACAAACTCCTCGCCTTCGTGCTCTCCGCGGCGCTCGCCGGGCTCGCCGGCGCCACGAAGGCCATCGTGTTCCAGCTCGCGTCGCTGACCGACGTGCACTGGTCGATCTCCGGCGAGGTGGTCCTCATGACGCTCATCGGCGGCCTCGGGCGGCCGTACGGGCCGGTGGTGGGCGCGTTCATCGTCGTGACGCTCGAGAACTATCTCGGGGAGTACGGCTCGGTGAGCTCGATCGTGCAGGGAGTCATCTTCATCGTCTGCGTCTTGACCTTCCGCCAAGGCGTCGCCGGGGAGATCGCAAAGTGGATCGGCGCGCTCGCGCGGAGGCGCGAGAAGGAGGCGGCGGCATGAGCGGCGACGTGAGCCGCCGCGCAATCCGTGCGCGACCTCAGGCATGAATCGTGAACTCGTTGGGCACCGCCGAAGGGAACATGCGCCATGCTGTACGAGTTTCTGACAACGAACCGACAAGAGCTGATCGATCGGTGCAAGAACAAGGTGGCGCAGCGACCGGGACCTCCACCGTCGACGACGCTCGCGCTCGAGCACGGAGTCACGCTCCTCATCGGACAGATGGTCGACACGCTTCGCGCCGAGCAGCGCGCGTCAGCGCACGGCGAGCCGCTCAAGCTGCCGCGTGAGATCGGCGCTTCTGCGCGGAAGCACGGCAGGGAGTTGTACGCGAAAGGGCTCACCCTCGACTCGGTCGTCCACGACTACGGGGATCTCTGCCAAGCGGTCACCGAGCTCGCCCACGAGACCGACGCGCCGATCACCGTCGACGAGTTCCACACCTTCAATCGCTGCCTGGACGACGCGATCGCGGAGGCGGTCACCGAGTTCGGGAGGCGCCAGGCGAAGAGCGCCGTCGACGCCGGCGCTCGGAGCGTGACGGAGCCAACGCACGCCCTCGCCCACGCGCTGCACGATAGGGCGAACACCGCGATGCTGGCGTTCGAGGCGCTGAAGAGCGGGAGGGTCGCGATTCATGGCGCCACCGGCGAGGTCCTCTATCGCAACCTCAAGGGCTTGACCGCGCTCATCGACCGCGCGCTGGCCGACGCTCGCTGAGGCACGTCGCGGACGCGGCCGAGCTCGCCGCGTCCGACTTGCAAAATGCAATTTCTGACCGCCAGCGCGGCGCATGTGACTCTTTTGCGTGCGACCACTCCGAGCCATCAGGCTCGCTCGCGTCGGCGTCAGCGTCGCACGGGGCGCGCGCCAGGCATCGGGACCGACGCGTACATCTCCGGGTTCTCCGGCGGCGGCTGGCTCGGTGACGACGCGCGACCGGTGGGCACGACCATCGAGTCGCGCGCGCCGCCAAACGTCAGTGTCTCCAGGACGTGCTCGAACTCGCTGAAGGCCTCGGGCTTGTCGATGGCGCTGCACGTGATGGTCAACGCGTGGCCGTCGCGGTCGTCGACCCACGCCATCGCCTGCGTGACCGTCCCGCGCTCGCTCCTCCAGCGCACGACCACCTTGAACGCCGGCTGACCGTCGATCCTCGTCTCGCGGCTGCCGAGCATCTCGAAGTCGGGCACCGAACGTCCGAGCTCGAACACCTTGCGCCACGCGTGGGTCGGGAGTTCCTCGTCGCCGCGAACGTCGCGCGTGACGACGATGTTGGGCGGCGGGTGCGCATTGTTCGACTCTCCCACGAAGATCAGGACCGCTCGGCGAGACCACGACGTCGGAGGCTCGAACGTGAACGGACCGAGCTCTTGTTTGGGCATCACAGGCTCATACGCCAGCCAAAAGACGGAGCTTCCAAGTTCGCTCTTGGTCCAGGGGAGCCCACGTCGCCGCACGGCGTAGGATGAAGGAGAGGCTGCGGCGCGTCCTTTCTTTTCCGTCGTGCTCGGAATCCGCGAGAGGAGACGTAGAGCGATCATGCGCCCCCAAGGCCGCGTCGGCGATCACGCGAAGATCCCCAACGACTCGCACGGCAAGCCGTGCTGCGTCCACACGTGCGAAGGGCCAGCAAAACAAGGCTCTCCGACGGTCTACGTCAACGGGCGCGCCGCGCTCCGAATCGGTGATCCAGGCACGCACTCGAGCTGCTGCGGACCCAACACGTGGAACGCCAAGAAGGGCAGCTCCACGGTGAAGATGAACGGCATCCCCGCGCACCGCGTCGACGACGACACCAAGCATTGCGGCGGCACTGGAACGCTCATCCAGGGTAGCCCGAACTGCAACGTCGGCGGTTGACGGCGCAGCGCGAATTTCAATCGTCATCGAAAGGCACTCGTGCAGACGAAGAACAACCTCAAGCTCGCGTTCGCTTCGCTCCCGGGGGACGCGCTCGACGTTCGGCACTTCTCGATCCACGAGTCGATGAACGATCTGTTCGAGGTGAGCGTCCTCGCGATGTCGGGGGACGACGATATCGATCTCGATCGCGTCGTCGGCAAGGGCGCCGCGCTTCGGCTGGAGACCCCGAACTATCAGGCGGGGACGTCCGTGCGCGTCTGGGCAGGCGTCGTCGCGCACATGTCCCAAGTGCACGCGGAGCCGCCGCCGGGGTTGTCGGCCTATCACCTCGTCATCGTGCCGATGCTCTGGCGCACGACCCTTCGCCGCAACAGCCGCATCTTTCAGCACCTGACCACGCCCGAGATCGTCGTGAAGGTCCTCGCCGAGTGGCAGATCACGCCGGTCATGAAGCTCCGCGCCGAGTACCCGCCGCACGAGTACTGCGTGCAGTACGGCGAGACGGACTTCGCGTTCGTGAGTCGCCTCCTCGAGGACGCGGGCATCTCGTTTTCGTTCTCGCACGCCGCCACGACCGGAAAGGGGGACGAGATCACCAAGCTCGTCCTCGACGACTCGCCGCAGCTCGCCGAGGCGAGGAAGGGGCCGCTCGCGTACGCGGGACACCTGACGCCGCGCTTCGGCGCGGACATGGATTTCGTCGCGACGGTGACCGTCACGCAGCGCATGAAACCGGGCCGCGTCGTTCTCCGCGACTTCGACTTTCGCAAGATGCCGAACCTGCCGCTCCTCGCGACGTCGCGCTCGAGCACGCCGGAGGACGCGTACGAGCAGTACGACTACGTGCCCGGCGCGTTCTGGTGGGACACCGACAAGGTCGAAAAGCCGGTCGCCGACGTGTCGCGTGCGCCGAAGACCGACGAGGGCGAGGCGAACAAGCTCGCCGCGCGCTCGCTCGACTCGGCGCGGCGGCGGCGGCTACTCGTGTCGTTCCACACCAACGCGATCGATCTCGCGCCCGGCGTGCTCCTCGGGGTGAACCAGGAGTCGACGACCACGCGCGATCATCCGCGGCCCGATCTCGCGCCCGACAAGAAGCTCCTCGTGGTCGAGTCGCAGATCGAGGGCCCGCACGACGGCGAGTGGACGATGACCACGAGCTGCGTCTTCGCCGACTCCGTGTATCGGCCCGAGCGGCGCACGCCCAAGCCGCGAATTTACGGTGTCCAAAGCGCGCTCGTCGCCGGGCCGGCGGGGCAGGAGATCTACACCGACGAGTACGGCCGCGTCCGCGTGCAGTTCCACTGGGACCGCGAAGGCAAGTACGACGACAAGAGCTCGTGCTGGATGCGCGTGAGCCAGCCGTGGGCGGGCGGCGCGTTCGGAATGATGAACATTCCACGCGTCGGGCACGAGGTCCTCGTCGAGTTCTACGAGGGCGATCCCGATCGCCCGGTCATCGTCGGGCGCGTCTTCAACGGCACGACGGTGGTGCCGTGGTCGCTCCCCGAGAACCAGACCAAGAGCGGGTGGCGGAGCAACTCGCTGCCGTCGTCGGCCAAGCTCGGCTACAACGAGATCTCCTTCGAGGACCGCGCCGGCAGCGAAGAGATCCACGTCCAGGCCGAGAAGAACCTCTCGTACATCGTGAAGAACGACGAGTCGTCGCACATCGGCGACGCGCGCTCCGTCACCATCGGCAAGGCCGACACACTCGACGTAGGGCAGACGCGGGCCGCGAAGGTCGGCTCGTCCGATACGCTCGACGTCGGGCAGACGCGGACGACCACGGTGGGAATGACCGACATCAAGTCGGTCGGCCTGACGTGCAACGTGTCGGTGGGGCCGACCGTCGGCACGTCGATGGATGCGACCCAGAAAAAGATCGTCATCACCACCGGCGGCGCGAGCATCACGCTGAGCGGCGACGACATCTTCATCAACGCGAAGGGCGAGATCCACCTCCACGCGCAGAAGGAGCTTCACCTGTCGAGCGCAGGCGGCGACGTGCACATCCAGGGCGGCCCCAACGTGAACATCAACCCCGAAGGCAAAGGGAGCGCGCCGGAGATCGACAAGGTCAAGCCCGCCACGCCCCCTGCCCCGCCCGGCTCGCCCGCCCCCGGGTTGCCCGGAACGGCGCCGTTCATCCCGGTCGGCGGAGGCTCGATCCCGAAGCCCCTCGGCGTCGACGACGTGAAGGTCGACTGACGAGGAGCAAGCTTCGAGGTAGCTGGCGCTAGGCGCTCTTCGCCGCGTCCAAGGACGCGCGCAGGCGGCTGTGCCGGTAGCCGTACGCGAAATAGAGGAGGAGGCCGACCGCAAGCCAGACGAAAAACCTCACCCACGTGACGAGCGGGAGCTGCGCCATCAAGAAGATGCACGAGGCGGCGGCGCCGATCGGCGTCCACGGCGAGCCGGGCACACGAAACGGCCTCGGGCGGTTCGGCTCGCGAACGCGGAGCACGACGACGCCGACCGAGACGAGGACAAAGGCGAAGAGCGTCCCGATGTTGGTCAACTCCACCGCTTCGTCGATGTTCATGAACGCGGAGAACCCCGCGACGACGGCGCCGGTGAGGATCGTGGTGACGTGCGGCGTCTGGTACTTCGGGTGGAGCTTGGCGGCCCATGGCGGCAAGAGGCCGTCGCGCGCCATCGAGAAGAAGATACGCGGCTGCCCGAGCTGGAACACGAGGAGGACCGACGTCATCGCGATGACCGCGCCGATGCCGATGAGGACGCGGCCGAACGCGAGGACGGCGCCGTGGGTGCCCGCGAGCTCGAGGCCGGTGAGCATCGGCTCCGCGGTGCCGAGCTCGTTCCACGGCGCGATCCCGGTCAACACCAGCGCCACGAGGATGTAGAGCACCGTGCAGATGATCAGGCTCGCGATGATGCCGAAGGGCATGTCGCGCTTGGGGTCCTTCGCCTCTTCAGCGGCGGTCGAGACGGCGTCGAACCCGATGTACGCGAAGAAGATGAGGGCGGCGGCGCTGCCGATGCCGTGAAACCCGTTGGGCGCGAAGCCGCCGTGGTCGGTCCAATTCGACGGCTTCACGTAGAAGGCGCCGATGATCAAGAAGACGAAGATGATGGCCACCTTGAGAAGCACCATCAGCGTGTTGGAGCGCGCCGATTCGCGGACGCCTCGAACGAGGACCCACGTGACGCCCGCGACGATGCCGATCGCCGGCAGGTTGAAGATGATCGGAATGCCCAAGACGCGGGGCGCGTCGGCGACGGCGGCCGCGACGGCTTGCATCGCCGGCGTCGCGCTTCCGGAGGCCACCGCCGCCGCGGCCTTCACCGCCGAGCGGTAGTCGGTCGCCAGCCACGACGGCACGTGCAGGCCGACGATCCGCAAGAGCTCGACGAAATAGCCGGACCACGAGACGGCGACCGCCACGTTACCCACCGCGTACTCGATCACGAGATCCCAGCCGATGATCCACGCGACGAGCTCACCGAGCGCCGCGTACGCGTACGTGTACGCAGAACCCGCGATCGGGACCATCGCCGCGAACTCGGCGTAGCAGAGCGCCGCGAAGCCGCACGCGACCGCCGTCATGACGAACGAGAGGACGATCGCGGGGCCCGCCCCCACGTGATCGGCGCCGCCTGCGATCGCCGACCCGGTCGACGCGAAGATGCCCGCTCCGATGATGGCGCCGACGCCGAGGGCCGTGAGATCCCATTTGCCGAGCACACGACGAAGCGCGGAGCTGCTTTGAGCGGCGTCGACGTTCACCCTCGCGAAGAGGTGGCGCATGCGGCAGAGATACCGCGATTTCGGTCCGGCCGCGCGAAGACTACCGGGCGGAGCCCTTGGGTAGCGCCTCTCCGCGCCCCGCCGCGAGCCGGTGCACCGCCCTCACGAGCGCGTCGGGATCTGCGGGCTTGGCCAGGTACATCTGGAACCCCGCGCTGAGCGCCCGACGCCGATCTTCTTCGCGCGCGTAGGCCGTGAGCGCGAGCGCGGGGATGCTGGAGGCAGACGTGGTGAGCGCTCGGGCGCGCGAGATGAGCTCGTACCCGTCGGCGCCGGGCATGCCGATGTCGCTGACGAGCACCGTCGGAGGCTCCGCCTCCAGGACCTCGAGCGCGCGCTCCACCGTATCGGCGACGGTGACGGCGGCGCCGTGCATGCGAAGCACAGTGGCGACGAGGGACGAGGCGTCGCGCTCGTCGTCGACGACGAGCACGCGAACGTGGAGCAGGCTCATCCCCTCGGCCGGCGTGGCGACACCGTCGACGTGTGCGGCGGGCATCGGCGGCTCGCTGATCTCGGGGAAAACCGCCTGGACCGGCAAGGTGACGACGAACGTAGCCCCCTTTCCCTCGCCCGGGCTCGCGACCCGCACCGTTCCGCCGTGCGCTTCGACCAAGTGGCGGACCAGAGCTAACCCGAGCCCTAGGCCGCCGTGCCGGCGCGTGCTGCTGCCGTCGGCTTGCCGAAAGCGCTCGAAGACGAGGGGAAGAAACTCGGCGGCGATGCCCTCGCCGGTGTCCGCGATTGCCAGCTCGATGGACGTGCCCACGCGCATCAGAGAGATCCGGATCGACCCACCCCTCGGCGTGAACTTGATGGCGTTGTTGACGAGGTTCCACACGATCTGCTGGAGGCGATCGGGGTCACCCTTCATGCGCGCGCCGGCCCTGTCGAGCTCGATCGCGATGGCGATCTTCTTCGCGGCCGCTGCGGGGCGTACGGCATCCATCGCCGCAGAGACGACGGCGCCGAGATCGACCGACTGAATCTCCAGATGGAGCTTGCCCGTGATGATCCGCGAGCCGTCGAGGATGTCCTCGATGAGGCGGACCTGCGCGCGCGCGTTTCGCTCGATCGTCTCCGCCGCTTTCTCTCGCGAAGCGGCGTCGAGAGATTCGGTGCGCAGCATCCGCGCCCAGCCGAGGATGGCGTTGAGGGGGGTGCGGAGCTCGTGGGACGCCGTGGCGAGGAACTCGTCCTTCGCGCGACTCGCGAGCTCCGCCCGCTGCCGGGCATCCTCGGTGATCGCAAGGAGGCGCTCCCTCTCGGCCTCGACGCGCAGTCGCTCGATCGCGATCGCGAGCCCGTTCGCGATCGACTCGAGGGCCGCCACGCTCTCCGTGGACATGGGGCGCCTCGCGAATGCCGCGACGACGCCGACCAGCTTGCCCGCGACGACGAGCGGGTAACCGGCGAACGACACCATGCCCTCGCGCTTCGCCCACTCTTGATCCCCGACGCGCGAATCTCCGACGACCTGGTTGGTGTGGAGCGGCTTCCTTTCGGCGGCGATCTGGCCGATCTTCAACGTCCCGAGCGGGATGCGTGAGTGGGGACCGTCGAGGTGCGTGTACAGGCCCGCGCTCGCCCGGAGCTCCAGCACGGCGGCCCGCTCGTCGAGGGTCCAGATCCGCGCGAAGGCGACGTCGAGGTGTCGTACGAGCGCCTCCGCGCACGCCACGAGCGCGTCCGCACGCGAGGCCGACCTCGTCAACGCGACGCCGACGTCCGCCTGGAGGGCGAGGAGTCGCCCCCGCTCGCGCAGGTCGTCGGCGTGGCTTGCCACGGCGTCATGGAGCTCCTGAACGTGGCGACGCTGCTCGCGTTGCTCTTCGATGTTGGTGTTCGTCCCGAACCAGCGCACGATCTTCCCGGACTCGTCGCGCTGCGCCACCGCGCGCGCGAGGTGCCACGCGAACTCCCCGCTCGCGAGCTTGAGCCGGAACTCGATCGAGTACGGTTCTCCCGTGGTGAGCGAGCGCGTCCAGCGCTCGCCGGCGAGGGGCAAGTCCTCCGGGTGCACGACGTTCTGCCAACCGCTTGCCAAGAGGGCCGCGGCGCTCAGCCCGAAGTGTCGCCCGGTCTGCTCCGTGACGTAGTCCAGGTTGCCGTCGGGCAGCGCCGTCCAGATCTGGACCGGCACGCTCTCCGCGAGAAAGCGAAACCGCTCCTCGCTGTCACGCAGCGCGTGCGCGATTCCTTCGCGGGCATCGAGGCGTTCGATCGGCATGGCGGAGCCCGCGTCCTGCGGGCGACCTAGCCTACGACACCGCCCCCTCGGCGACGCGCACAATCTCGCCGACGCGAGGCGGTCACCGTGCGGGAGAGCGCGGCCGCTACGGTCGACGGCAAGGATGACGAACGTATTCGTGGAGATGTCCGACGTGCCGAACTGGGCCCCGAAGCGGCCTCCGGGGCCTCTCGTGATCACACGACGACGGCGCCGAGCGCCCGCATCCAGCGGTCCCAAACGCCCTCGCTCTGACGCGACTTCTTGTGCTCGGGACGGAGCAGCAGCACCGTGTCCTCCTGCGGCCCCGAGAGGGCGAGCACGCTCCGAATCTCACGCACGAGCGTGTGGCTGAGCACGACCTTCGCGTCACGGCGGCGGGCGGCCTGCATCGCCCGAATCACTTCGTCGCCGCTCTGGTTGTTGAAGAAGATGAGCCCCATCGCGGACCCAGACTGCACGCCGCGCGCCCGTCGTGCATTCGCGGACTTGCCCCCGAAATGCGTGAACGCGCGGCGCCACTTGCTGCGGGCGGGCGGCATCGCCCTGGATAATCGGCGACCCAGGGGGGCGACGGCATGCGCGCAGGCGTGGAGAATTTGCACCGGGCGCAGGAACGCCACGCCCCTCTCGACGCCAGATCGCGGCACCCCGCGATTTTCGTGGGCATCGTGCGTTGGTGCGGCGTTTGCTGAGTCGCTGCCGAGGTGACGCGATGAAATTCGATGCGGGCGATCGTGCGGACGGCGGCCAGGTCGATGACCGGCGTGGAATGGGCGGCGTGATCGGCGCGGGAGCCGGCGGTCTCGGTGTCGTCGGAACGCTCATCTATCTGGCGATTCGATTTCTCGGAGGTGACGTCGTCACGACCGACGACCCCTCGCCGGGCGCGACGCACACAACCTCTGCGGCGAACCCCACGTCACCGATCGTCTCGCAGAGCTGCCAAGGAGTGACGTCCGCGAGCAATCAGGGAGAGTTCGCGGCGTGCGTGGAGACGAACGTCCAAGCGTTCTGGACGCGCACCCTCGCGGCGAGCGGCGGATCCTATCGTCCGGCAAAGCTCGTCCTCTTCTCCGACCGCACGCAGAGCGGCTGCGGCGTCGCGAGCGCATCCACCGGACCGTTTTATTGTCCGACCGACCACGAGGTGTACCTCGACACGGGCTTCTTCGAGCAGCTTCACCGGCGCTTTCACGCGAAGGGCGGCGACTTCGCCGAGGCCTACGTCGTCGCGCACGAGTACGGCCACCACGTTCAGAGCTTGCTCGGCACCGAGCGCGCGTTCGAGGCCGCGATGCAACGCGCCCCCAGCAAGCGAAACGCCCTCTCGGTGATGCTCGAGCTCCAGGCCGACTGCTACGCCGGCGTGTGGGGACACTCGGCCTACGAAGCAGGCAAGGTCTCCGCCGACGAAGTCTCGCAGGGCCTCGACGCCGCCGCGTCGGTCGGCGACGACCGAATCCAAGAGGAGGTCCGCGGACGCGTGAATCCGGAGAAGTTCACGCACGGGTCCGCGGCCGATCGCCAGCGCTGGTTCCAGACCGGCATGACCAGCGGCAACCCCAAGTCGTGCGATACGTTCGGCGGCTCGCTGGACTGATCTTCCGCGCCACTTCGACCGAAGGGCCGCGCAAAAGGAAGACTTGCTGCTCCGCCCGACCAGTGCCAAAAGCGATGGCGCATGGAGCCCATCGATCTGCGTATCGCGGACCTCGTGACGTTCCTTGCCGTCCAGCGAACTCGCTCCATCACCGGCGCCGCGCGGGAGCTGCGCGTGACGCCATCGCAGGTCAGCAAATCGATCTCGCGCGTCGAGCGGCACTGTGACGCGAAGCTCTTCGTGCGCGGCACCAAGGGCGTGAGCTTGAACGACGCCGGCGTGCACGTCGCGGGACACGTCGCCGCCGCCATCGCGTCGATCGAGGCGACGCGAAGGCCGGCCCCCACCGCCAACGGCGACAAGAAGATCGAGCTCACCGTGGCCGGGCCCTCGTACCTCTTGGAAGCACTTTTGCCCGCCGTCGCGCACTCGCACCCGCGCCTCCGCGTGCGCGCCCTCGAGCTGTCGCCGCCGCTCATCCGCGCGTACATCACCGAGAACTCGTTCGACGTGGCGCTGGTACCGGGCGACATCACGAACCGGCCCTCCACGTGGACGAGCGACGAGGTCGGGCAGCTCCGCAAGTCCCTCTTCGGCTCGCCCGCGCTCGCCAAGCGCCTCGCGCCGCTGCCCACCACCATCGACAAGCTCCGTGACGTGCCGTGGGTCGCGCCCGCCGCCACCGGCAACCGCCTCGCGCCGATCACCGACGACTGCCCCATCCCTATCGGCGAGCGCGTCATCGGCCACGAGGCGCAGACGATCCGGACCGCCCTCGATCTCGCGTCGACCGGCGAGTACCTCGTCTTCGGCCCGCACGTCGCCGCGCGAAAGCTCGTCCAGGCGGGCAGCATCGTCGCGATCGACGTGAAGGGGTGGGTCATCGCCGAGCCCCTCTACCTTTTGTGCAACGGCGAGGCAGTGCTCGCGAAGGTCCGCGAGGGCCTCCTCCGCGCCGTTCGCGACGCGCTCCTCTCGGCGTGACCGTTCAGAAAAAGTACGCGATCCGTCCCTGGACGTAGTCGTCGCGGCGAAACGAGCCCTCGAGCTTCGCGCTGGGGCCGAAGAAGAGGCTCCCGCCCACCGACACGCGCCAGTGCTCGCCCACCCGGCGGCTCGCCTGCGCGCGTCCGAAGGTCGTGCCGTCGTACACGTCGACGACCGCGCCGCCGGTGATCTCGGTGCTCTCGGTGTCGTTGAAGGCGAGGCGGAACCCGCCGAACGCATCGTGATCGAAGAACGTGATCGGCGCGTCTACGGGCCGCCGATCGATCAGGTACTCGGCAGCGAAGCTGAGGTCCGCTTCGCCGACGAGCTTGAATAACGTGTAGTCTACACCTGCCCCGCCGCCGCCGATGGCGCGCAGGCGGTCGGACCACAGGCGCGCGAACGCCTCGGCCTTGAACGTGAACGCGCCGAGCGTGTACTGCGCGTCGACGGACGCCTGGTGCGTCCGATCGTAGCGCGGCGCGACCTGCCCCGTCGTCAGCTCGGCGACGAACGCCGGCTCGCGGCCTAGGCCGGTGAACGCGCCGAAGCCGAGATCGAGATCGCCGGCGTTCCAGGTGAAGCGCCCCGCCGCGCTGGGCTCCCACTGCCGGTTCCGCGTCGCGAAGAGCGCGCTCCCCGTGTCGATGACGCTCGGAAAGCGAGGCCGTCCCCGCACGCCCTGGAACGTGCGCTCCCGGAAGTACGGCAGGTAGTAGAGGCGGAGCGCCGTCGACTCGCCGATCCACCCGATCTCCGCGTACGGCTGCCCGAGCTTCGCCGTGCCGTCGACCGCCTCGACGAAGTCGGTCTGGTTCATCACGTCGGTGGGCCGGTACGACTCGAGCACGCCCCACGTGAACGTCCCGGCACCGGCGCCCGCCTCGAAGTGCTCGAGCGAGAGCCGGTAGCTCCCTTGGCGCACGTCGGCGTGCGAGCGGTTCTCGTCGGTCGGATCGAGCCGATAGAACGGGCGAAGCGTCAGCGTGTGCTCGCCGTCCTCGGTCTTGGCCTGGAGCTGCGGCTCTGCGACGAGCGACACGCCGTTGCCGCGATCTTGCCCCGCGTACTTGGGCGCGAAGAAGAAGGCGCGCCCCTCCGCCGCGACGCTGCCGCTCGCCTCGACGGCCGGCGCCGCGCATCCCACGAGGACTCCGACGAGCGCGACGACGACGGCGAGCGAGACCTTGTACGGCATGCGTCGTCGGGGAAGATGCCGCTCAGCCGCCGCCGAGCTTGCCAGTCGAGAAATCGCTCGCGGAGTACCCGTTGCCGAGGCGCATCGAAGTGAACGATACCACCGTGCTCTTGCCAGACTGGTGGTTCTGCATCGACCACGTCTGCGCGCGCCAGAATCGGCCGTTCATCTTCTTGTACGCGTCGTAGGTGAGCGTCTTGAGCTTCGCGCCCTTGCGATCGAAGAACTCGATCGACTGGATGCGGAACTCCTGCGCGTCGACGTGGAGGACGCGCTTGGAGTACGCCGACTGCGGATCCTTCGGCGTCGCCTCGAGGGTGAGGCACTGCGACGCGCCGCACGCCGCGCGGCCGGCGAGCTTCCACGAGTACTTGCGACCGTCGTTGCCGGTGAGATCCTCGAACGAAAACTCGCTCCCCACGAAGGCGCCGGTGCGATTCGACGACGAGATGCGCTTCACGCGACGCGCCGACGGGAGGTAGAGCCACTGCTCGTCCTCGTCTCCGGCCTTCGCGTGGGAGAGGACCGCCGTCCCCTTCACGTCGGCCGGCGAATCGAACACGATGAGGGAACGGTCACCGCTGTCGGCGTCGGTCTTCTCGAGGACCTTGAGGTTGAAGCGGCGCTTGGCCTCGCCGCCCGACGGATCCTTGAGCGTCATCTCGACGTCGCCGCCGAGATCTTTGTAGCCGGTGTTGCGCGCGGCGAGCTCCATGGCGACCGCCTGGCCCTTCTGCTCGGGCGACCCGGCGGCCTCGATCTCCTCCGCCGTCTTGGCGTCCGCGGCGCCCGCAAAGGCCAACGCCGCCGCCGCCGCGATCACCCCGAGCACCATCTTCGATCGATTCATGACACACCTCTGCTCATTGTCGTTTCGAGTGCCAAGCTCGCGCGTGGATCGCTCTCGCGATCCTCCACCTTGCCCGTGATTTTCCCTGCGCCGAACGTGAGGACGAGCGCGGGCGCGAGGACCATGTCGGCCAGCGGCGCGACGCCCACGATGATGACGCTGAGCCACCCTAGGTAGCTGGTCATCTGGAACGACGACAGTGTCAGGACGCCGAAGCCGAGGACCAAGATCACGCTGGTCGACAGCATCGCCGGGCCCACGTGTGCCAAGGTCGCGCGCATCGCGTCCTCCTCGGACGTCCCGAACCGGCGCCGCATGGCCTGGTACTTCGTCAAGAAGTGGATCGTGTCGTCCACGATGATGCCGAGGCTGATGCTGCCCGCCACCGACGCGACGATGTTCATTTGGCCGACGGTGAGGCGCCACAGTCCGTACCCGATGACGATCGGGACGACGTTGGGGACGACGCTCAGCATCCCGAGGCGCAAGCTTCGGAGCACGATGATCATGCACAGGGAGATGAGCGCCAGCGAGACGAAGTCGCCTTGGACCATGCTCTTCGCGTTGCGATCGGAGAGCTGCGAGAAGATAACGACCGGTCCCGTCGCTTCGGCCCACATCGGGCGCGGCGCATGCTCGCGGAGCCATCCTTCGGCGCGCTGCGCGAAGCCGGTTAGCTTCTTCGTCGACATGTCCTTCACGGTCACGGTCACGCGCGTCGCCGACTTGTCGACGTTGACGCGATCGGTGAGGTCGAGCCCGGACGGGAGGCCCATCTCGTAGAGGAGGAGCGACTGCGCGGCGGCGTCCCGCGTGTCGGGGGTGCGGTAGAACGACGGATCGTCGTCATGGACGACTTGGTTCACGCGCTTCAAGACGTCGGCGAGGCCGTACACATGGTCGACCTCCGGCTGCGCGCGGAGCCACGTCGCGAACTCGTCGAGGCGCGCGAGGTAGACGGGATCGCTGATGCCCGTCGGCTCACCGCTGCCCACTTGGAACTCCAGGCGGTAGATGCCCGACAGGTGCTTCATCGTGAAGTCGACGTCGCGGCGGAACGGGACCGACTCGTCGAAGTAGCGCACGAACTGGTCATTCGTCTCGAGCCGCGACGCGAAGAATCCTGCGGCACCCGTGATCGCCGCGCACGCGATCAGCACGGTCCCGCGGCGGCGGATTACGAGATCCGTGAGGCGACGGAAGAGCCCGGACTCGGTCGCCGCCGTCGTCGCACGCGCGCGGATCGGCAAGAGCGCAAGGAGCGCGGGCAGGAGCGTGAACGAGAAGAGGAAGGCCGCCGTCACGCCGAAGCACGTCATGTTCGCCAGGTGCCGAACCGGCGGCGCCTCCGAGTAGTTCAGGCAGACGAAGCCCACGACCGTGGTGAGCCACGTGTAGGTGATCGCCTCGAGGTTCTCGGAGAGCGAGTGGACGATCGCGTCCTCCTTGCGCGAGCCCGCGCGCATCGCCGCCATCGTCGCGAGCACGACGTGGACCCCGTCGGCCACCGCCACGGTGAGAACGATCATCGGCGCCGCGATGGCCGGCGGCGTCAGCGGATACCGGAGCCACCCCGCGAGGGCGAGCGAGAGGATCGCCGAGATGGCCAGCACCGCGGCGACCGCGAGCGTCGAGAGCGCGCTCCTTAGGAGAAAGCACATCGCGACGAGGATCACGCCGACCATGATCGGCAGCATCACGCCGAGATCCTTCACGGCGGTCTCCATGAACGCGTGGTTCATGAGCGCCATCCCGGAGACGCGGAGCTCGATCTCCGGGTACGCGTCGCCGATGCTCTTCGCGAGCGCGCGCGCCGCCATCACCGACGCGGTGACCTCCTCGGGATCCTTGCCCGGGAGGCGCAGGGTGACGTTGACCGCGGTCGTCGTAGCATCCCGCGCGACGAGGCTCCCCGCCAAGAGCGGCTCCGCCATCGCCACGTCACGCACCTTCGCGATGTCCGCGGCGTCGAGGGTCGCCGCCGGCGCTGTCACCAGATCGGTCTGCGCGATGTCGCCGTCCTCGACGCGCGCGTAGGGGAAGTTCGTGACCGAGTCGACGCGCGTGCCGTACGGGATCTTCCACGCCGCCGCCGTCAGGGCCTGCGTCGCCTCGAGCACGCGCGGGGTGAAGACCGTTCCCTCCTTGGCGTGAACGACGAAGAGCACGTTGTCGGTCTTGGTGAACGCCGCCTCCAGCTTCTCGAACGCCGTCAGCCCCGGATCTTCTTTTGAAAAGAAAACGCGGTAATCCGTCGAAAACCGCGCGCGCGCGATGCCGGCCGAGAAAAGGCCAAAAACAAGCAGGCTCGTGAGCACCGTCGTCATCCGGTGGCGAACCACGGCGAGGCCGAGCGCGTGTCCGATTCTTTCGAAGAGAGTCATGAGGGCACCGTGATCCGGAGGGGGCTAGTCCGTCGTCCGCGCGTCGGCGGAGTCGACGTTGGCGTCGACGAAGACGGAGGGAGTGGCGTCGATGGGAGCCAGCGGCGCGTCGAGGGCGGTGTCGGCCCCGGCGTCGGCGGGGGGCGGAACGGGAAGGTCCGAGACCGGCGCGAGATCGCCGCCATCGAGCGCGTCCGCCGCGCAGACGTCGATGCGGCCGAGGAGCGTGGAGAGATCGTCGCAGGTGGTCGCGTGATGGGCGACGCACCGGGCGACGACGCGCTGCATGCCGGTGCACGCGCCGTCGGTGAGGATCGGTAGCGAGACACCGCACTTGGTGAACACGGCGCGCGCCTGCTGGCAGTCGTCGCCGGTCGGGAGCGGCTCTTCGGCGCATCCCCCGGCGCCGCCGGCGAGGAGCACGACGACGAGCGCGACGAGGCGGCGCATCAGAACCCCCTCGCGCGGAGATCGCCCGCGACGTTCGCGTAGAAGCGCGCGACGTCGAAGCCCGTGCGCACGTTGACGTCGGGGATGCTGCGCTGCCCGAGCTGCTCCATGTGGTCGGCCGGCACGCACCCGCGGAAGGTTCCCCAGCGGGTCGACGCGACGCCGGCGAGCCCGTCGTTGGGCATCGCCTTGGTCGGATCCTCTTTGCCGATCACGTCCGCGAAGGGCACGAGCGGCAGCGCCATGTAGTCGGACGCGCCGAAGCCGGGCAGGCCGTCGCCGTCCGCCGGATCGCTCGGGGCTCAGAGCTCGCGAAGGCGCGCGTCGTGATCGGGCGTCGACTGGCCGAACGGGCGGCTGTAACCGGCCCACGACTGGTAGTAGATGCCCGCCGCGTCGACGATCTCGGCGTTGAAGGCCGCGGCTTGCGACGTCGTGAGCGCGCGGATGGCGTCGCGGAGGTGCGCGTCTTCCTTCAGCGCCTTGTCGCTGAACCAGTCGCCGACGAGCGACGCGAAGTCGTTCACGATCCGGCCGCGATCGCCGTCCGGCACGACATCCAGGAGCACGTCGGCTACGCGCGTCCCGCGGTGCGCCGTCGCGACCGTCGTAATCGACGCCACGTGCGTCGCGGCCTCCACGCCGGTGTCCGCGACGAGGCCGCCGGGGCTCACGAGGTAGCGGCAATCGAGCCCGCCGAGCGAGTGGCAGACGAGGTTCACCTTACTGGCGCCGGTCTGGCGTCGCACGTCGACGATGCGCTGCAGCAGGAGCGGCGCGCGGACCTGCGGCGTCTCGTAGGCGGGAAGCGTCGCGAGGAAGACCTTGTGCCCACCCGCGTTGCTCATCGTCTTGACGATTCGGTCGCTGTAGCGAAAGAGCGGCGACGAGTCGATTCCGTTGACCAGCACGATGGGGTACTTCGCGGCGCCGAAGGTGGCGGCCGGCGTCACCGCGCCGATGCAGCCCACGTCCATGAGGCGACAGGTGGCCGACTGCGGATCGCCGTCGATCGGAAGCGCGTCCTGGAGGAGCGCGCACGACGTGGTGGTCGTCGCCGCGGACAGGCGGTCGATGTCGTCGTCGGTCATTCGCGTGCAGTCGAGGCGTTCGACGACGTTGCCGACGCACACCGAGAGCTGGCGCTTCATCTCGCCGCAGCGATCTTGCGACGTCGCCTGCGGCGCGCACGCGGGCGCGACGACCGCAGCCGCGAAGAGGGTCACGAGGGCGAGCGTGGCGCGCATCAGAGCCCCCTCGCCGCGAGGTCGCCCGCGAGCCACAGGTAGAAGCGCGGCGCATCGAAGCCTGTGACGCCGTCGCGCGTGGTGTGGCCGACTTGGCCGATGACGTCGTAGTGGTCGGCGGGAATGCAGCCGCGGAACTCGCCCCACTTCGCGCTCTCGATCGACACCATGCCGTCGGCGGGGCTCGACACGACGCGACCCTGATCGTTGCGCGACGTGCTCGCGAACGGCGACGTGATCCAGAGCGCCTCGTTCATCAGATCGTTCGTGCCGTCGTGGCGCATGTACGAGACGGCGCCGTGCGCGTCGACGCAGTGCGCCTTGATCGCGTCGTCCGTGGCCGTCGACGAGCGGCCGAGGACGTGGCTGACGCCCGCCCACGACTGGTACGGGATGCCCGGCGCGTCGGTGATCGTCTGGTTGAACGCCGAGAGCGCGTCCAACGTGAGACCGTCGAGCGTCGAGACGAGCGCGGCGTTGGCCGGAACGCCGGCCGGCGCCTGATCGCCGACGAGCGCTTGGAGGACGTCGGCCGCGGTGCCGCTCTGGAGCGCAGAGAGCGTCGCGTCGGCGACACGCGTGCCGTGGTGCGGCGTCGAGATCGTCGTGATCGACGCGATCGACGCGGTAATTTCGCGGTATCCGGCGGCGTCGCCCTTCATGAGGCCGTTGGGGCTCGCGACGTAACGGCAGTCGATTCCGCCGACCGCGTAGCAAACGAGGTTCAGCTTGGCGCCGCCGCGCGCGCGGACCGACTGGAGCGACGCCCAGAGATCGGCGGCGCGATCGGCGGTCGTCGCCCACGGGAGGACCTTCACGTGATGCGCGTCGACGCCCGCGGTGCGGAGCGTGGAGAGGATACGGGGGTTCCAGTCGAAGGTCGGCGAGCCGTCAATGCCGCTCACGAGGACGACTGCGTTTTTGGGGAGCGCGGGGCCGGGATCGGGAATCGGCGAACCCGGGCACGACCAACCGGCGAGCGCGCACACGCGCGGATCGACGGCATCCGAGTCCCCTACCGCCACGCCGCCGCAGCCGCGCTCGTCGAGGCGCTGGAGGAGCGCCTCCTCACTCGGAGTGTCGAGGCGCGAGCAGTCGACCTGATCGGTCGTCGTGAAGCCGCACGCGCGCAGCTTGTCGCGGAGGCCCGTGCACGTGCTCGCGTCGGCCGCGCACGCGCCGCTCGAGAGGGCGACGCCGGCGAGGACGACGAGGAGGGCTCCGCGCATCATCGGAGGTCCTCCAGCATCACGGCCGCGGCCTTCTCGGCGAGCATGTACGTCGGCAGCGCGATGAAGGTGCCAGGAATCTCCGGGAACACCGACGCGTCGACGACCCGGAGGCCGCGCGCGCCGATGACACGAAAGCGCGCGTCCACGACCGCGCTGGCGTCGCCCGCGTCGCCCATCTTGTCCGTGCAGCACGCGTGGTGACCCCAGGTCTCCTTGCGGATCCACGTCGCGAGATCGGCGTCGGTCTTCACACCCACGCCCGGCCACACCTCGGCGACCGGATCGTCGGACACGTCGGCGCGCATCTGCTCCTCGATGCGCCGCACCAGCTTCACGCCCTCGACGAGGGCGAGCAGATCAGGATCGGCGAGCGGGCTCTTCTCGTCGAAGAAATTGAACGCGATCTCCGGCCGCGTGAAGGGGCTCGCGTCGGCGAGGCGCACGGTGCCGTCGTGGTTCTTCGAGTGGGCCTTGAGGAGGAGCCACGTGAAGCGGTTCTTCGCGGCCGCGCTGTCCTTCGAGTAGCCCGGGTAGTAGCCGCGCGCGTCGGTCGGGACGGCGAACACCTGAAGGTCCGCGAGGGGCTGCGACGCCGACGAGCGCGTGAGAATTGATGCGAGAAATCCCGGTGTTTTGTAGACGCCCTCGCCTCGCTGCCAGTCGGCGTAGCAGGCGTCCTTCTCCGGCGGTCCGTCGAGCGCGCAGCCGGCGAGCAGCTCGATCGGCGCGCGGAACTCGGTGACCACCGGCGCTTCGTAGCGATCCTGTAGGTTCTGACCGACGCCGCTCCGCGGGACGACGACGTCGATGCCCTTCTCGCGGAGGCTCGCCGGATCGCCGACTCCAGAGAGCATCAGGAGCTGCGGCGAGTTGAACGCGCCGGCCGCGAGGACGACCTCGGCGGAGGCGAACGCCTGGACGCGCGCGTCGGGGGCCTTCGCGGGCGAGAGGCTCGCGCCGTACACGTGTGCGCCGCGGACGTATTCGACACCCTTCGCGACGGGCGCGCCGGCGACGGTGCTCCAGAGGACCTTCGTGACGAACGCGCCGGTCTCGACCGTGAGCGGGAAACCGGCGGCGACGGTGGCGAGGATGTTCTCGCGGCTGCCGTTGCGCGCGCCGTTCTTCGTCGCGAGCGGGAGGCGGTAGAGGCCCTCGGTCTCGCCGCCGCGGAGCGCGTCGTTCAGATCGCGCGCATAGACGCTCGCAAGGCTCGCGCCTGCCCCGACGAAATCGGGCGCGCCGGCATCGCTGCCGAGCGGTCCGCGCCACGTCTGCGCGGCGGCGCCGAGGTACCCGGCGACCTTGCGATCGCCCGAGGCGAGGCCCGGATCGGCGAGCTCGACGCCGAGCCACTCGCGCACGCGATCGTAGTACGGGTCCATCGCGTCGGCGCGGAACGACCGATCGCCGGAGAGCGCGGCGAGGCGGTCCCAGTCGGAGCGCGACGGCAGGACGGTGACCATCGCGTTCACCGCGGTCGAGCCGCCGAGCGCGCTGCCGCGCGGATAGAGGACGCCCTGCGACGTGATCTTCGAGTCGGTCGCGTCGATCGCGGGATCGGCGTGGTGACGGACGAAGTACCACCACGCCATCGCCGGATCCTCCGTCGACAGCGCGTGCATCGCGGGCACCTCGTACTTCGCGTTGCCGCCAACGTCCTGACCTGCTTCGAGGAGGAGAACGCGCTTGCCCGCACGCGCGAGGCGCGCCGCGAGCGGTCCGCCGCCCGCGCCGGACCCGACGACGATCACCTCGTACCCACTCGGCGGCGCCGGGGCCGGCTTCCGATCGCCGCACGACGCCGTCGCCGCGACCGCGACGAGCCCGCCGAGGGCCGCAAGCCCCCGTAAGAGCGCGAAAGGTGTGCAGAAGCCCGACATCGAGCAGGGGTTTAGCGCTGCCGACGCGGAAGCGCTCGGAAGCGTTGGGAGAACGGGCGTTTCCAAAAAGCGCGGTAACGCCTTTCCGCCCAGGCGCTACCCCTCCGTGGACCATGTCGCCGCGAATGACCCGACGAAGCGCGCTCGAGGCCTTGATGGGCCTTGGTCTCTTCGCGGCGGGTTGCCGTCCGACGTTCGCGAGTGACTCGACGGCGCCGTCCCCTACGTTGCCGGGTGAGACCGGGAGCGGACATGCCGCGGGCGCCGGCTACTCCGACAACCTCGACGCGCTCGCCGACGTGCTTCTCCCCGCCGAGCGCGACGCGAGCGGCAAGGTCACCTCGGTCGGTGCGCGCGAGGCGGGCGTCGATCACGTGATGCGCGTCGCGAGCTTCGTGCCGCTTGCGCAGGCGCAAGGGCTCCTCCCCTCGTTCTCCGATGCCGTCATGACGCGCCTCGAGGATCTCGACGGCGTCTTCCGCGCGCAGCTCAACGCGGCGCTCGACGTGGCCGCCCTCGTGCAGAAGCCGCTCACGGCGTTCCGCGATCTCCCGCGCGCGCTTCAAGAGGCCGCGGTCGACCAGGCGTTCGCCGACCCTGCGCAGAAGCCGGCGCTCCTCGTCGTGCGCGCGGCGTGCTTGACGGCGTACCTCGGCGCCGTCCAGAGCGACGCGGGGCTGCGCGACGTGGGATTTCCGGCGTTCGAAAATTTTGCCGACGGCCTCGCGGTGAGCGGCTACCCGCGCACGAAAAAGGGGCGCCTCGTCGATGCGAAGACGGAGAGCCTCGAGCAGCTCGACGCGAACGGCGATCTCGACGACTACACCTACAACCGCGAGCCGGAGCCGACGCCCGGCGACGATCTTTCGCTCGTCCTCGACGCGAACGGAGATCTCCTCTGATGGCCTTCCGCGATGTCGTCATCGTCGGCTCGGGCTTCGGCGGCGCGGTCATGGCCGCGCGCTTGGGCGAGGCCGCGAAGCTCACGGGCGGCGCGGCGAAGATCCTCGTGCTCGAGAAGGGCGAAGACCACACCGGCGCGTTCGATCCGGCCTCGACCGGCGGCGCGCTCAACGCGCAGGGCAACCGCTTCCGGCACTCGCTGTCGCCCGAGTCGTCGGGAAAGGTCGCGCAGCTCTTCACCGACACCGCGGGCGCGTTCAAATCCGGAACGCCGAGCATGAACGTCATCGCCGGGCTTGGCGTCGGCGGCGGCTCGAACGCGTACGACGGCGTCAGCCTCCGCGCGCCGACCGAGGCCTTCGAGCAAGTCCGCGACGGCCGCAGGCTCTGGCCCTCGGTCTACTCCCGCGCGTCGCTCTCGCCGTATTACACAAAGGTCGAGGCGATGCTCCACGTGCACCGCCTCGCGTGGACCGACGCGAAGGTCCCGCACTGGCAGCTCGCGACCAAGCGCGACTTCGTCTTCGCCGACGGCTGCCGCAAGATCGGCGCGACCGCGGTCCCCCTGAAGCTCGCCGACGAGGACGACGCGAACGAGGGCTGGTGGAACCAAGGGCAACGCTTCTCCGGCCGCCAGAACCTCACGAAGAACTACCTCGCGGACGCCAAAGGCGCGGGCGTCGAGCTCTGGAGCGGCTGCGACGTCGACCAGATCTTGCCAACGAAGGACGGCTACGTCGTCTCGGGCACCGATCGCCGCGTCACGCCGTCGGTGCGCTTCGAGATCGAGTGCAAAATGCTCGTCATCGCCGCCGGCGCGGTGGGCTCGTCAGGCCTGCTTCTACGCACGAAGCCCGCGTTCGCGCAGCGCCGCGCGATCGATCCCACGAACATGGTCGGCAAGCAGGTCTCCGGCAACGGCGACTACGGCGTCACCGGCGTCGTCGGGAAAGACTACGAATTCGCGGTCGAGGGTCACAAGGGCAAGCCCATGTCGAGCTTCTGCCCGAGCTACTGGACGCAGCACCAGTTCATCCTCATCCCCTTCTACGCGGCGCCGCTCTACCTGAGCCTCGGGCAGCCCTCGACGCTCCTCCGCGCCAAAGATCCGCGCGCGGTCGGCCGCGCGTCGACGACGCTCGAGGACGGTGCGCGCGATTGGGGCGGCGCGTACAAGCAGACGCTCAAATCGTTCGGCAGCCGCATTCTGACGATGGGCTGCCTCGCGCTCGACGGTTGCGAGGGCGAGGTGCGCCTCGGCCGCGGGGGAAACGGGGTCGAGGTCGCGTGGCAATCGACCGCCGCATCGACGGAGCGCCGGTGGTCCGCGGCGATCGACGCGATGCGCCGGATCTACGAGTCGCTCGGCGGTGAGATGTTCCTCGACGGCTATCGCAAAGACGGCACCGTCAACACCGCGCATCCGCTCGGCGGGTGCCGAATGGCCGAGGCGTCCGACGCGGGGCTCGGCGTCGTGGATCCGAACGGCGAGGTGTTCGGCAACCCGAACCTCTTCGTCGTCGACGCGGCGATCGTCCCCTCGGCGCTCGGCGCCAACCCGTCGCTCACCATCGCCGCCGTCGCCGAGTCGATCGCCGATCGCCTGGTGCGCGGCGCCGGTACGAGGAGCTTCGCCGATCGACTCGTCTGACGCGCATCACTTCGTGAGCGCGACGAACGTGCTTCCCATCGACAGCGCGAGGCATAGCGGCGCGTAAAGGACCGTATCGAGCCGAGCGAAGCGCGTGCCCTTGACGCGCTTCATGACGCCGAACGTCCGGAAGTCACCGACGAAGCGCGCGAGCATCACCGCCGCGATCGTCCACACGCCGCTCCTCGCGATCCATGCCGGGAGCGCGTCGATGGCGAAGAACCCCGCGCCCACCGCGAGGAGGCCGCCCGCCGTCGCGAGGAGCAGGCCGACGATCACCGTGGCCAGCTTGCCCGGCCGAAATGCTGGCGCGCGCGCGATCTCCGGCACCGCCGCCGCCGCGCCCCACTGCCCGCCCGCAGCCCAATAGAAGTGCAACGCCGCGAGCACGACGAACACCGAAACGAGCGGAACGGCGACGAGGAGGAGGAGCATCGCGCTCCGTGAGTAGGGTTCGCGCACCGGGTCGTCAACGAGTCATCCCACGGCATCCCACAGGATCGCCGGCGAACCGGTGGCGTCGCCGCGATGCGACGCGACGTGACGTGGCGGACGGTGAATTCCAGTCGCGACCCAGGGAAGTTGCGGTGCCGAGCGATTCGTCTGCTCCGAGCACACGGTCCACGTCTTGCTCAATGCGCGGACCATGCTTCATCGATCCCCCTTTTCGTTCGCGTTCGCGGCTCTCGGACTCCTCGGCGCGTGCTCGGCCGCTCCCCCCTCGGAGGACACCGGCGACGTCGGCGAGTCGTCGGCGGCCATCGACACGTCAGCCGCCTGCAACCGCACCCAGATCCTCGCCTCGGTCACCGGCGCGCGGCGCACCGCGATCACGCGCGGCTTCCACTGGTACGACCAGCACGTGCCGTACAGCCAGACGTCGTCGCACGAAGGGTACCGGACGGACTGCTCCGGTTTCGTGTCGATGTGCTGGCACCTCGGCCAGTCGTTCACCACCGCCGACTTCGCGAGCGGCGGCGGCGATTCGCACCTGCTCCACTCGTACGACGATCTCATCCCCGGCGACGCGATCGTGCATCGCTCGGGCGGCGCGGGGCACGTCGTATTGTTCCTGGGATGGGCCAGCCCCACGCGCTCGAGCGCGTGCGTCCTCGAGGAGGCGAACACCGCGAGCGACATGCAGTTCCGCGCGCGCACGACGTCGTCGCTCCACGCCGGTGGCTTCAAGCCGATCCGCGAGAACGGCATGTCCGCCGACCCGACGCCGCCGCCGGATCCGACCCCGACTCCGACGCCGGACCCGAATCCGCCTCCGACCCCGCCGCCGGATCCGCCGCCGCCCCCGCCGCCTCCGCCGCCGCCTCCCCCTCCCTCGGGCGGCGCGAGCTGCGCGGGTGACGGCGACTGCAATCCCGGCAACGACGGCTCCGGCCAGATTTGCACCGCCGGCCAGTGCGTCGCCGGCTGTCATCACGACAACCAATGCCCGGGCGTCACTACGTGCGTCGCGGGGCAGTGCCAGTGATCACTGCGCGTCGCGGCTGAAGACCGGCGCGTCGCCCCCCGCGTCGAACGCGACGAGAGGCACGACGACGCAGCGACCCGCCGCCGGATCGCACATCGCGGTGTCTCGGACCGTCGTGTCACAAAACGCGGTCGCGCACTCGTTCGTCGAGCGGCTGCGCTCCACGATGTCGTCGCCACGCGAGACGGTCTCCGCCTCGCGACCGGCGCGGATCGGAAAAGGGCACCCGAGGACCCCGGTGCAGTCGCGGTCGAACGCCGGCATCATCACGCAGGTGTCGGCTGCCTTGCACGCGCGGACATCGGCGACGAGGTCGACGGCATCCTTTCGAACCGAGGCAAATGACGCGCACGCGCCCAGCGTGCCGAAAAGCACGGCCCAGGTCCTCCTCGCGCGCATCCTCTCTCATGCCTGGGGGGGCTCGTTCCGTC
Organism: Polyangiales bacterium; assembly: GCA_038231275.1. Classification (GTDB taxonomy): domain Bacteria; phylum Myxococcota_A; class Polyangia; order Polyangiales; family Polyangiaceae; genus JANYHK01. Next base: position 103,110 of record JBBRLQ010000014.1, on the reverse strand, counting down.
ATCCAAATCGTGAACCGTAGGGCACAGCGGTGTGACCGCGCGGTCTCGTTCGGGAAAAATCGACGGTTTCGGGGTGTTGGGTTGAGAAAACGGACGGGGCGGCTCCACGCACCGTTCGATGCGCCCCTTCGTCTCGTTCGTCTTGTCCACGGTCGTCGCCAGCGCCCTTTTTGGGTGCAGCGGGTCCTCCTCCTCTTCTCTGTCGCCTGCGCCCCCCGGCCCCGATGCAGGCGCCGCCGACGCGACTGCCGGGAACGTCATCGCGTTCGATCTCTCGGCGAACGTCGGCGCGTCGGAGGAGTCCCACGTTTGCCAGCTCGTTCGGATGCCGGCCGCCGCGAGCGGCGAGGCCGAGATCTTCGTGAGCGGCGGCGACTACACGACCACGGCCGGCACGCACCACTTCCTCCTCTTTCGTACCGCGCCGATCGATCCGCCGCTGCCGATGGATACGCCGCTCGACTGCTTCGAGGGGCAAGGCGTGATGCGGTACGAGCGCGGCTTCGTGACGGGCGGGCAGCTTCGCGGCGAGACCGCGGACTTTCCCGACGGCGCGGCACTGGCGTTCAAGGGCGGTGACGTCCTCCTCTTCCAAGCGCACTTCCTGAACGCCGGCGCGGCGGCGACGACCGCGCGCGTGCATGTCGAGCTTCGCACGACGCCTGCCGCGAACGTGCGTCACCGTGTGGGGACGTTTCGCTTCTACGATCCGTACATCCACGTGCCCGCGCACGGATCGGGCACCGCGCGCATGCGCTGCCCGGTGAAGCACGACGTGACGATCGTGAGCGCCGGCTCGCACATGCACCGGCGCGGCGTCGGCTACCGCGCGTTCCTCGATCTCCCGGGAGCGGCCCCCACCGCCGCGCCGTTCTTCACGACGAACGACTGGCAGCACCCTCCCTATTACCGCGGCCCGCTGGTGGCCCCGGCCGGCTCATTCGTGCGTTTCGCGTGCGACTTCGCGAGCGACGATCCCGCCGACGTCGTCCAGGGCCTCAGCGCCGAGGCCAACGAAATGTGCATGTTCTCCGCTTTTTACTACCCGGAGGGGAACGTCGACGAAGACGACTGCCACGACGGCGACGAGCACGGCGGCGGCGATCGCTCGTGCGCGCAAACGTCGAGCTGCATCCAGACCTGCGCGCGCAGCGAGGCGCCGTCGTTCGGAGACGGTAAGGCCGACGTGGGGCCGTGCTTCCAGAAGTGCATCACCGACAGCTGCCCCAACGTCACCGGCGTGCTCTTTCCGGAGCTCCTCTGCGGACAGAGCCACTGCGCGACCGAGTGCGCGGTGTACGGCGCGGCGTGCAGCCAGTGCGTGCTCGCGCATTGCGCCACCGAGGTCAACGCTTGCCAGTCGCTCGCCTGCGGCACGTGAACATGTCACAAGGAGTCTCACTTCCCATGAAGCCCATGCACTCGTTCCCCGTCTTCACCTTCGTCGCGGTCGCCTCGCTTGCCTCGCTCGCCTCGCTCGGATCCATCGGCTGCGGAGGGAGCAGCGGCACCGGCGGGCTCGGCGCAACGGGTGACGGCGGCGCCGGGGGTCAAGACGGCGGTGGCGATCCGGGTGACGGCGGCGTCACGCCTCCTCTTGCGGACGGCGGCCCCCAACACGACGCCGCAGGAAACGGCGACGCAGGGACCGATGGCGGCCCCAAGTTGGCGCCGATCGATCCGATCGTCGTCGGCAACGCGTGGACGTTCGACGTCACGCAAGTCGGCGTCTACCCGTACTGCGCGACCGGCTCGCACCAGGCCAAAGTCCTCGGCTCCGCCCAGCGCGACGGCAAGCTCGCGTACGAGACGCAGTCGTTCTGCACCGGCCTCGGCAGCGTCTACTACGCCGTCGACGGCGACGTCGTGTACTGGGACGACGCGGCAACCTGGGTCCTGGTCCTCGACGCGCCGGTGGTCGAGGGACACACATGGTCCAACGGCGTCACGAGCTACGCGTGGCACGACGTCGGCGCGGTCACCGTCCCCGCCGGCACGTTCTCGAGCTGCTGGAAGGCGCAAGACACCGCGGGCCCGTCCTACACGATCTTCTGTCGTGGTGTCGGGCCAGTCCACTGGTCCTACCGAGACGCCACGGGCAGCAACGGTTACGAGGCGCTCCTCACGGCCAAGAATTTTTGACGGTCCCGCTGCCGGCCACAGGTCCGCACACGACGGAATTTCCCTAAAGGAACGAGCCCGTTTGGTCGTCCAGAGTGGCATGGACGAGAACCTCTCCGCGGCTGTCGTCGACGGCATCGTCGATGGGACCGGAGGCAAGCCTCGGGTGCTCATCGTCGACGACGAGCAGGCCATCTTGCGCGCGTACTCCCGCGTGCTCGCCGGTCAGGGCTACGCGGTCGCTACCGCGGCCAGCGGCGAAATAGGCCTCGAGATCCTCGCGCAGGAGCCGGTCGACGTCGTCATCTCCGATCTCACGATGCCCGGCATGACCGGGATCGACTTCCTGCGTGAGGTACGGCGCCGGGATCCCGATCTCCCGGTCATCCTCATGACCGCGTGCCCCTCGACCGAGTCGGCAGCGTACGCGCTCGAGTACGGCGCCCTGCGTTACCTGCTCAAGCCGGTCGCCAAGGACGCGATGGAGCGTGCGCTGCGCGACGGGCTCCACTTGCGGCGCATGGCCGTCCTGAAGAAGCAGGCCGCGGCGATCTTCGGCGACTACGACAAGCAGATGGGCGAGCGGGCTGGCCTCAAGGCCGCTCTCTCGCGCGCGCTCGCAGCGCTGTTCATGGTCTACCAGCCCATCGTTCGCTTCTCCGAGCGCAGGATCCTCGGTTACGAAGCGCTCGTGCGCTCCGCCGAGCCCGCGCTGCCGCATCCGGGCGCGCTCTTCGACGCCGCCGAGCGCATCGGGCAGGTCGAGGCGCTGGGGCGCGTCATCCGTCAGATCTCCCCGCTGCCGATGAACAAGGCGCCCGAGGACGCGCTCCTCTTCGTGAACCTCCACACGCGCGATCTCAACGACTCGAGCCTGTTCGACCGCGAGTCTGCCCTCGCGAAGATCGCCGGCCGCGTGGTTCTCGAGATCACCGAGCGCGCCAGCCTCCACCAGGTCGACGACGTGCACGCGCGCGTCCGGGATCTGCGCGCGATGGGCTATCGCATCGCCATCGACGACATCGGGGCGGGCTACGCGGGCCTCACGAGCTTCGCGATGCTCGAGCCGGACGTCGTGAAGCTCGACATGGCGCTCGTGCGCGACATCAACAAGACGCCGACGAAGCAGAAGCTGGTCGGGTCGATGGTGCACCTTTGCCGCGATCTCAACATCATGCTCATCGCCGAGGGCGTCGAGACGGAGGCCGAGCGCGACACCCTCGTCGGCCTCGGGTGTGACGTCTTCCAGGGCTATTTCTTCGGCAAACCGGCCGCGCCGTTCTCGCAGGTGACGTACGGCAAGTAGGCCGGGTCGGCCGCCTTTTCTGGTGCTATCGTCCCCTCGGGGTCGTGGGAGTCTTTCGTCGTAGCACCGGCCGAGGTTGGGTCTTCGGCGTCCTCTTGTCCGCGCTGTGCTTCGCCTGCGCCGCCGACTTCGATACCGCGCGCGCGACGCCGCCGCGAGGCACCCTCGGTCACGAGCTCTTCGGCCTGGTGTGCGATCGCGTCGGTGCCCAGGCCCTCCGCGAGGACGTGACCGGCGCTTCGTTCCACGCCGTCTGCCACCCAAGCGCCGGCGGCACGTGGGCCGACAAGGTCGACACGTCCCAGCTGGTTCTGCTCGACCCCAACGCCACCGACGAGGCCGGCCACGTGGTCTCGCTGCCGACGCAGCAGGCGAACCGCGCCCACCGCATCGCCCGCATCGAGGCCCTCGCGCGACGGCGTGAGGATTTTGCCGCCGCGATCGATCACGCCGTCCCGTCGACCGAGACGATCGGCGTCAAGGATCTCGGCGCCACCGATCCGCGCGCGAGCTGCGCCGCGCCGAGCGGCAAGACCGGTGAGGCGTCGCTCCAGAAGGAGCTCGGCGCCACGCTCGGACGCATCGTCGATCTCTACGACGATCGCACGATCCCGATGCTCACCGAGGCGCTCGCCGACGTGATGGAGGGGGTGCGCGCGTCGCCCGACACGCAGGCCGCGCTCGCGCGCTTCGACGCGCGACAGGGGTACCGGCCCGCGGGGGTCGCGACCGGCATGGCACGTCCCGCGCTGTCTTACCCGCACCTCGTCCCGCTCGCCAACGCGCTGCTCGGCATCGTGTCGTCGCGAGGCAAGGCGAGCGAGGACCTGCAGCAGCTCATGGCGACGCTCCACGAAGAGCTGCGCGCGTCCACCATCGATCCGCCGGCGCCTCCGCTCGCCGCGCTGCCCGATCCCACCGATCCGTCGCGGCTCGTCCTCTCGCGACCGCGCGGCAGCCTGGAGCTCGCGCGCACGCTGCTCTTGACGGAGGACTCGGCCTTCACGTCGGGCGCGCCGCGCTACGTGGTCGTCCGCGATCCGCGCGGCGTCGCCGATGTGGCGCGCCCCGCCGGTCAGCTGCCTTCGCTCTTCGTCGACGGCGACAAGGACGGCCTCGCGGATCTCGACGCGCTCGGCCAGTTCGTCACCACGAACGGCGCGCCCGCGCCTTCGCCGTTCTTCGCCGCGGACGGCACCGACGGCGCCACGCGCGACGCCTTCGGACGGCTGCCCCTCTACAACTACGTCGACACGAGCCGCACCCTCCTTGGGTCTCTCCTTCAAAGCCTCGCGCCGCTGCTCGATCCGGATCCGTCCCACGGACGCGAGGCGATCATGGGCCTGGTGGGGGGTCTGCCGATCGTCCTCGGAAGCCGCGACGCGGGCGCGACCTCGACGCGCACGTATTCGACCGGCGCGACGCTGCCGTACCGCGCGTTTCATTCGGACGACGCGCCGCTCGTCGACCTCGCGTACGCCGTGGGACAAATCCTCGCGCCCGATACGACGGACGACACGCTCGCGTTCGTCCACGCGCTCGCCGACCAGCACCCGCAGGAGCTCGCGCGCCTCGTCGGGATTGGGCTGCAGATCAAGGCGATCGCAGACAAGCACCCCGAGGCGAAGATCCCGGCGACGTCGACTCTGTGGGACGAGCTCCTCGACACCTTCGCAAAGATCGCGCAGACGCCGGGGATCCTCGAGGATCTGTTCCTGGCGTTCGGCAAGGACGAGACGCTGGCCGTCCGAAACGCCTTCCACGCGTACGTCGCCTACAAAGACGAGCTCACCTACGACAAGCAGAACTTGAACGGCGACGCATTCGACCTGACGACGCAGAGCGTTTCGCCGATGAAGACGCCGGTCGACCGCACGCTCCCGGACACGGGGACCAATCGCAGCGATCTGCAGCGATTCATGCAGCTGCTCCACGACGCGAATGGACTCGGCGCGTGCACGAAGGACGGCGCGGTGGCGCACGTGAAGTGGAAGGGCCTCGCGCTCGACTACCCGACGGACTTCACCGCGCAGGCCGCGTGTGTCCTCCTCACCGGGACCCTGCCGCCCGCGAAGCTCCCGCTGTGCGGGATCCTGCGCATCGAGAACGTCGCCGCGCTGCTCCTCGACGTCGCGCTCGGGCGCGCCAAGTTCGACATCCGCGATCCGTGCCTCGCGCAGCTGGTGGCGTCGCCGCTCACGGGCGTCGTGGGAGGGGCCGACGCCTTCCTCGAGACGGTGTCCGGCATCAAGGGGTTCTCGACGCACCCGACGGTCAACGGGGTATCACGCCTCGTCTACTACGACACGCCGCACGATGGGCTGCCGGGAGACGCCAGCAACCCGCAGACGATGGCCTTCCTGCGCGACATCATCGATCCGGTGCCGTCGATGGTGTGCCCGCTGACGCCCTACACCGATCCGAGCGACGGCAAAGTGATCCCGCTGCGCACGTGCGGATCGTTCGCCGACACGTTGCGCGGGCGCGATCCGAACGCGCTCTTCCCGCTCGAGCAGCTCGACTTCATCAAGGACGTCGGGCCCCTCGCCGCGGCGTTCGCGGACCACGGCGCGCCGCTCCTCTTCGTGGAGCTCTTCGACACGCTGCACTTGCACTGGGGATCGACGCGGCAGTCGGCCGATGAGTGTACGAAGACGGGCACGCGCGCGACCAACCCACGGTGGTGCGCGCAAGACGGAGCGGTGACCTACGAGCCGCTCCTCGCGGACGTGCTCGAGACGGACCTGTTCCAGACGCTGCACGACATCGTGCCGGTGCTGAAGTCCATCACGGTGCCCCACTGCGTCGCAGAGGACGCGACGACGCACGCGTGCACCAAGGCGACGCCCAAAGACGGCGTGGCCGTGCTCGCCGACGCCATCCGCGCGCTCGTCGATCCGGGGAAAAACGTCGGTCTCCGCGATCGGCGCGGCAGCCAGCTCGGCACGCGCAACGACGGCACGACGAACCCTCAGGTCACGCCCATCTACCTGCTCGTCGACGCGCTCCACGCCTTCGACGCGGCGTTCGCGGCGCGCGCGGGGACCGAGGATCGCCTGGGTCCGTGGCGCGCGGCGCGCTCGCAGCTCACCGACACGTTCTTCGGCGTGAAGGGGACGGGCACGCAAGCGATGTTTTCGAACGGGTGGGTGCCGAAGGCGATCCCGCTGCTGACCGCGGCGATCCGCGAGCAGGTGGCCGCCCGCTGCCCGAGCGCGCGCGCCGGCGGTGGATGCCCGTGGGCGCGTGAGACGATGCCGAAGAACTTCGCCGACGTGGTGGGTGGTCCCTCGCTCGCATCGACCGTGGATCTCCTCGAGGCCGCGCGCAGCGATCCGGCCGCGCGCGCCGAGCTGGAGCGGTTCGCGCAGTTTCTCCTCACGAGCCCCGAAGGGCAGGCGGATGCGGCGACCGCGGGCGCCTCCGTCGATCTCCTCCAGTGGCTCGCCGACGACGCCAACCTCGTGCCGCTCCTCCACGGCGTCGCGGCCGCGTTCGCGCGCGCGCAGGCGACAGACGGGCGCGTGACGAAGCGCTCGCTCGCCGACGCTTCGATCGAGGTGCTGGCGCGGGTCCTCGCCGAGTCGCGCGATCCCGACGGCACCGAGGTCTGCGCGAGGGAGAAGGACCCAAGCCACGCGTTGGCCGCGGTGCTCGGGCACCTGATGACGCCGAGCGGACCCGACGCGCCGGCGCCGATCGAGGTGCTCATCGACGTCGTCGCCGACGTGAACCGCGCGCACCCTGAGGAGCGCACGAAGCTCGCGGCGGCGGACTACGCGAGCATCGCGTTCGAGGTGAAGGACTTCTGCGTGAACCCGGCGCGCGGCCTCGAGCAGGTGTACGAGGTCATCCGCGAGGCCACGCTGCCCTGATGCGCATCTCTCGCGCGATCCTCGCGCTCGCCTTCGTTGGGGCCGCCCTCGTGGCGCCGCGGTCGCGCGCCGCAGGCATCTACTTCTCCGATCGCGGCGTGCGGCCGATGGGGCGCGCCGGGGCGTTCGTGGCCGGCGCCGACGATCTCGGCGCCATCTGGTACAACCCCGCCGGTCTCGCCGACTGCGGCACGAGCATCCTGTCGGACGCCGCGTGGCTCCGCTTCTCCGCCGACTACACGCGCGCCCTGCGCATCGTCGACGCGGATGGCACGCTGCGCACCGTCACCTCCGACACCGTGCACGGCTCCTCGCCCGTGATCCCCATCCCCACGCTCGCCGGCTCGATCGTCCTCGATGCAAAGAAGCAGTGGACCCTCGCGGGCGGCGTCTTCGCCCCGTACCCCGCCATCGTCACGTACCCTTCCACGGTGAACGGCAAGCCGTCACCCGCACGTTACGCGCTCGGCTCGTACGACGGCACGCTCCTCGCGGTCACCGGGGTTTTCGCGTCGTACAAGCCCATCGAGGCGCTCCGCGTCGGCGCGGGCGTGCAGGCACTGGTCGGCTACTACCAGACGAACGTGACGTTCAGCGCCAGCCCGCAGGACCGGCTCCTCGGCGCGCCGGAGCAGCCGGAGTTCGACGCCGCGAGCGCGATCCGCGTGGGGCCGATCTTTGCCCCTAGCGCGAATGTCGGCGTCGTGTGGCTGCCCGAGCCGCGCGTGCGCGTCGGAATCTCGGCACAGACGCCCACGATCGTGAGCGCCGACGCCAAGCTGCGCATCCGGCTTCCGAGCGACGTCGCGTTCGACGGCGCGACCCTCCAAGGCGACACGATGCACGTGCGCTTCGAGCTGCCCGCGGTCTTCCGCGTCGGAGTCGAGGGGCGTCCCATCCCGGATCTGCGCGTCGAGATCGCCTACGTGCGCGAGATGTGGACCACGCACCACGCGATCGATGCGGCCAACCAGAACGTCGCCATCCAGGGCGTCACCGGCGCGCCGCCTACCGTACGCATCCCGAACATCACGTTCCCGCGGAGCTTCGACAACTCGAATTCGTACCGGCTCGGCGGCGAGTACCGCTTCGCGATCGCCGGCTACCCGTTCGACGCGCGCGCCGGCATCGCGTACGAGACGAGCGCCGTGCCAGTGCCGTATGTGTCGCTGCTCAGCCTCGACATGGACAAGGTCATCGGCTCGCTCGGCGGCAGCGTTCACTTCGGCGAGCACTGGCGCTTCGACGCCGTGTGGGCGCATTTCTTCGCGAGCAGCGTGGTCGTGGCGCCGGAGGTGGCGCAGATCCCTCGCGTCAACCCGCTGAAGGGCAACGCGCCGCTCGAGGCCATCAACGGCGGCACGTACCACGCGAGCGCAGACCTCATCGGCTTCGGCCTGAACTACACGTTCTGACGATGCGCGCCGCACTCGCTCTCCTCCTCGCGATCTCGTGCGCTCCAGCGCCGCGACCGCAGGGGGTGACGCCTCGCCTCGTGACGCCGGCGGAGTCCGCAACGGTCGCGATGGCTTCGATCCCGGGCGGCCGATTCGTACGGGGGCGCGAAGGCGGAAGGCCCGACGAATCCCCGGCCCACGAGGTCCTCGTGCATGCATTCTACATGGATCCAACGCTGGTGACGCGCGCAGCGTTCGGGCGATTCGTCGCCGCTACCGGCTACCGCACGAGCGCCGACGACCTCGGCTACGGCGTCGTCGCGCGCGAGGGCATGCGCGACTGGGAGTGGGAGCGCGCGCCCGGCGCGTCGTGGCGAAGGCCATTCGCGGAGAAGGACGCGTCCGATGCAGATACCGCGTCGTTCCTGCGCGACGACGCGCCAGTGGTGATGGTGAGCTTTCGCGACGCGACGGCCTTCTGCGCGCACCGTGGCGCGCGCCTGCCGACCGAGGCCGAGTGGGAGTACGCGATGCGCGCCGGCGCAGACGGCACGCGCTACCCGTGGGGCGCGGCGCCTACGCGCGACGGCCGCCTCGCGCTCAACTTCTGGCAGGGCACCTCGCACGCGAAGAACCTCCGCGACGACGGTTGGGTCTACGTCTCGCCGGTGCGCGCGTATCCGCCGAACGCGTGGGGGCTCTACGATCCCGTCGGCAACGTCTGGCAGTGGACCTCCGATAGGTACGCGACCGACACGTACGCCACGCTCGCGCGCGAGGCCCCGGCGCGCGATCCGCAAGGCCCGTCCTCCGGCGAAAAGCGCGTGCTGCGCGGCGGCTCCTGGTGGTGCGGCGTGTGCACCTGCGAGGGCAACGGCCTCCACTACCGCGGCAAGGCCGATCCCGAGGCGCCGTTCAACAACAACGGCTTCCGCTGCGCGCGCGACGCGTCAAAGTAGCTTCTTCGCCGGGAGGATGACGTTCGAGAACAGGATGCCCGCGACGAGACCACCGGCGATGAGCAGCATCTCGAACGCCTTCGTCGCGCCGCCCGCAAGCTCGCCACGCAGGAAGGCCTCGAGGCTCAAGAAGCCGAAGCTGCCGGGCACGAGGAGCGTCATGCCGGGGAGCTGGAAGAGCTGCGCAGGGCGCTGCGTGATACGCGCGGCGAGGTTCGAGAAGATGCAGATCGCGAGCGCCGCGGCGAACGCAGCGACCTGACCGGGGAGATAGCGCGTGCCGAGGCCTGTCGTGATCCACCCGATCCCCGCAGAGGCGACCGCCGACCACACGTAGCGACGCGGGACGTTGAACAGCACCGCGAACGCCAGCGCCGCGCCGAAGACGGCGAGGACCTGGACCTCGAACGTCATCCCGGCGCGGGCGTGAACGTCGGGGAGCTTGCCGGCGGAGACCTTCTCGATCCCCAACGCCAGCGCGATCCCGAAGATGATGAGGAGAAACGCCGCGAACGCCTCCATCAGGCGCGCGCTTCCGGAGACGAGGTTCTTGCGCGCGAGCTCGGCGAGGCCCGTCGTGAGCGTCATCCCGGGCACCAGCGTCATGATTCCTGACAGGACGAGGACCTCGCGCGACAGGGTCGGATCGATGCGCGTCACGATCCACGCGGCGGTCGCGGCGGTGAAGCTGCCGAGGAGCTCGACGAGGAAGCGGCCCGAGGGGTTCTTGGAGAGGAGGCTGCCGAGGAGAGCGATCACCACGCCGATGCCCGCGGCCGTCGCGATCTCGCCGGGCCGTCCACGAAAAAACACCGCAGCGGACGCCGACACGAGCGCCGTCGCCACGTACTTGAGAAAGAGCGGATAGCGCGGCGGCTCCATCTTGAGCGCGCGCAGGCGTTCTCGACCGGCCTGGATGGTGATCTTGTCGTCGGCGACCTCGTTGAAAATCTCGTCCACGCGGGTCAATCGATCGAGGTCTACGCCCCACTCTTTCACCCGCACCATCCGGCTGATCGGCGCAGGTAAACCGCGACCGCGCAGCTCGATGAAGAGGCCAGTCGGGATCGCCAAGGCCTCGGCCTCGAAGCCGTCGCTGCGCGCCACGGCGCGGATCACCTCCTCGAGGCGGTACGACGGGCAGCCGTAGGCGATGAGGGTGCCGCCGATCTCGACGATGTACTCGGCGAGCTCGTCGGCGGTGAGCCGGCTGCGCGCCGACATCGGGGTCGGCGTCGGCATGGGCATCGGCGTCGGCATCGGCGTCGTCATCGTGGACCGCACCGTGACGCTTGCGCGAGCGTCTGCGCGCGACGCCCTCCCGCGGTCCCCTTGAACGCGCCCTCCGGATCGGTCACGGCCGCGCGCGCGCGGGCGAGCGCCGGAAGGTCACCCATCGCGCACGCGCACACGACGCGTTGCCGGAGCGCTTCGCGCGCAGTCGCCGGCAAGCCGAGGCCCGCGTCGAGCGCGCGATCGAGGTGCTTGGCGGCGCGCCCGAAGAATCCGCGCTGCGCCAGGTTCTTGCCGAGCAAGTAGTCGGCGAGCGGATCGTGCGTCGCGGCGCTCCACGCGCCGAGCTCCTCCGCGCCGACGAACGGATCGCTCGGTCGCTTCCGCTCCCCCAGCAAGAGCGCTTTCACCGCCACCTGCGCCGCGGGATCGCGCGCGCCCGCCGCCTTGACCAGCAGATTTCGTGCAAAGTCCTCGTCGAGCACGCGCGCGGCGATCTTCTCGTAGCGCGACGCCGCCTCTTCGAAGCGGCCATCGAGGTAGTCGACGTCGGCGAGGGTGTCCTCCGCCCGATCGCGCGTGGTCCGAGGCAGCGTCGCGTCGGCCGCGATCGCCTCCAGCGCCGCACGCCCCGTCTCCGCGTCGCGAAAGCGCAGCTCGGTGCCGGCCTGCGCGAGGCGCGACGGCAAGTCATGCGGGTCGCGGTCGAGCGCGCGCGCGTACGTCGCGAGCGCCTTGTCGTATTGCCCCTGCTCGCGACAGCCATCGGCCTCGCGGCGGATCGCGTCGACGACGTGCGGGCACCTTCGGCCGAAGAGACCGGGCCGACCAAATTTGGCCTCCGCCACCGCGCCGGCCTCCGGAGAAAGCGTGTAGGTTGCAAGCTCCTTGCGGAACGCCGCGTCGAGCTCTCCCCACGTGGCCTTCGTCGCGGACTCGATGGATGCGCCGCCATACCACGCGCGCACCGCGTCCTTGCCGTAGGTCGAGAGCATCCACGAGACGAACGCGCCGGCCACCGTGTAGCTCTTCGCCGCCGAGGCGCCGAGGAAGCCGATGCCGAAGACGGCGCGAATCTCCGGGAGAATGCCTCGATCCATCATCGCGCGCGCCCACTGCGCGTCGGTCAAGTCGTCGTCGTCAGGCGCGGCGGCGACGGCGATGCCCTCGATGAGGCCCGGGTTCGGCCACGCGCCGCCCCACTCGCCGGCGACGTGAAAGGGCCCCGGCGCGAAGCTCCCGGCTACGACGTGCGCGAGCTCGTGCGCGAGCACCGGGTGCGGGTACGCGTGCACCTGGAGGTAGACCTCCTTTCGCCACGGCTTGGCGATGTACGTGTCGGCCGCCCCCATCAGTCGCTTCTTCTCGCCGGCGTCGCGGAAGAAGAACGCCGTGACCTTCGCCGGACCACGCCCGCCGAGCGCCGCCTCCACGCTCGCGAGGTCGTCCTCGCAGTCCTTCACGAGTAGGTCGACCTCGTCATCGCGCATCCCGAGCGGGAATTTCACCTGGCACCGCGCGCCGTCACGCGCGCCGCCGAGCGCCTCGGCGATCGACTCGCTCGACTGCCAATGACCGAGCGCATGGCCTGAGCCCGCGACGCCGAACGCCCCGATCGTGAGCACCAACGCCGCGACCGCGCGTGCACGATCGGCAGGACGCGCGCGCGCGACCCGGAGGCGGGCGCCGTCACGCACGAGGACCGACGCGCCGAGCATCACGGCGCCGATCGCGGCGAGCGTCCCCGCGCGGTACGTGAAGAGCGGCGTTCCGGCGTCGATCACCGTGTCGTAGAGAGTGCCGCTGAAGTAGCCGACGAACGGATCGAACGCGAAGACGATGGGCGTCGCGTAGAAGCGCCACACGCCGAGCGCGATCGTGGCGAGCGGCCCCGCGAGGGCGACGAGCACCGCGGCGAGGCGGGGGTTGCGACGGCCCGCGGCGCTCTCGCCGGCGATCGCCCCCCACACGCCACCCGCGACCGAGCCGAGCCCGCCGGTCAACGCGAACGTGGCGACGCCGCCTGGAAGATCGCACACGCCGACGCGGAGGCCATGGAGCAGCGCCGTGGCGAGCGACACGAGCGCCAGGACGCCGCCGAAGACCGCGCCGCCGAAGACCGCGGCGAGCGGGGAGCGCTTCCGATCCCGAACGCCGTCGAGCGCGACGCCGATCGCCGCCGCGCTCGGGACGAGGAGGCCCGTCGCCAGCGCGTGCTCGTATCCAGGCCCGCCGAACAGCGGCAAAAAGCCAATCGCGCCCATCGCGACGGCGACGAACGCCGCGGCGATCTTCTGCGGCCGGCTCGCGCGCACCCCTGTCCTCCGTCGGCTCAGGCCGGCGGGGCCGCTTGCGGCGGAGGAATGCTCGGCGGCTCCTCGGTCGGCGCCGGCGCCTCGAGGACCAGCGGGAGGATCTCATCCATGCGCTTGATGAAGTGGATCTTCAGCTCCGCGAGCACGTCCTTCGGGACGTCCTCGAGATCCTTCTCGTTGCGAAACGGCAGGAGCACCTCTTTGATGCCAGCGCGGTGGGCGGCGAGGAGCTTCTCCTTGATCCCGCCGACCGGCAGCACGTTGCCGCGGAGCGTGATCTCTCCGGTCATCGCCACCTCGCGCTTCACCGGCGCGTTCAAGAGGAGCGACGCGACGGCGGTGAACATCGTCACGCCGGCCGACGGGCCATCCTTCGGCGTGCCGCCCTTCGGCACGTGCAGGTGGAGATCGATGCTCTTCAAGAACTCGGGGTCGAGGTGGAGCTGCGCCGTCTTGCTGCGGACGAAGGAGACCGCGGTGGCCGCCGACTCCTGCATGACGCTCTTCAGGTTGCCAGTGATGACGACCGCGCCCTTGCCGGGCATCTTGCTCGCTTCGATGAACAAGATGTCGCCGCCCGACGGCGTCCACGCGAGGCCCGTCGCGACGCCCGGCGAGCTCGTGCGCTCGGCGAGATCGGGCGTGTAGCGCGGCGCGCCGAGGATCTTCTCCACCGTCGCGGCGTCGGCTGCGATACGCACGTCCTCCCCTTCGGCGAGGCGCATTGCGACGTGGCGGCACACGCTGCCGATCTCGCGCTCGAGGCCGCGGACGCCCGCTTCGCGTGTGTAGCTCTCGATGAGCGCGACGATGCCGTCGTCCGTGAAATCGATACGCTCGTCGGTGAGGCCGTGCGCGGAGAGCTGCTTCGGGCAGAGGAACTCGCGCGCGATGTTCTTCTTCTCCATCCGCGTGTAGCCCGGAACCTCGATGACCTCGAGGCGGTCCCACAGCGGACCGGGGATCGTCTCGGGGTTGTTCGCGGTAGCAAGGAACGTCACGTTCGAGAGATCGAACGGCGTGTCGATGTAGTGATCCTGAAACGTGCTGTTTTGTGCGGGATCGAGCACCTCGAGGAGGGCGGCGGCGGGATCTCCCATGACGTCGACGCCGAGCTTGTCGATCTCGTCCAAGACCAAGACGGGATTGCGCGTGCCGACCTTCTTCAGGCCCTGGATGATCCGGCCCGGGAGCGCGCCGACGTACGTGCGCCGGTGGCCGCGAACCTCCGCTTCGTCACGGACGCCGCCGAGCGCGATGCGGTGGTAGCGGCGCCCCATCGAGCGCGCGATCGAGCGGCCGAGCGACGTCTTGCCGACGCCGGGGGGACCGACGAAGCAGAGGATCGGCCCCTTCTTGTCGGCGCGCAGCTTGCGGACCGCCATGTACTCGACGATGCGCTTCTTCACCTTCTCGAGGCCGAAGTGATCTTCGTCGAGGCAGCGGCGGCAGTCCTTCGGATCGAGCTTGTCGTTGGTGGTCTTGCTCCACGGCAGATCGCTCAGCCACTCGAGGTACGTGCGCGTGACGTTGAACTCCGCCGACTGCTGCTGCATCCCGGCGAGGCGCGAGAGCTGCTTCTTGGCGATCTTCGCGGCGTCCTCGGGGAGCTGGGCGAGGCGCAGGCGCTCGCGGAGCTCCTCCACCTCGTCGTCCTCGCCGCCTTCGCCGAGCTCCTCTTTGATGCTGCGCATCTGCTGGCGCAAGATGAGCTCGCGCTGCGATCGGCCCTCGTCGGCGACCATCGTGCTGATCTCTTTTTTCACGCGCAGCATCTCGAGCTGCTTGCCGATGATCGCCGACACGAGGCGCACGCGGGCCTTCGCGTCGAACGTCTCCAGGATCTTCTGCTTGTCGCTGACGCTCGCCTGCTCCATCGGCAGGTTCGAGGCGATCAGATCGGCGAGCGCGCCCGCCTCGCGGACGTTGTCGAGGACGTGCCCCGTCTCCTTGGGGAGGCTCGGCATCAGTTGGAGCACCTCGCGCGTCGACGCGCGCAGCGCCGCGCCGAGGGCGTCGAGCTCGACGTCGCGCTCCAGATCCTCGGGCACGCGCTTCACGTTGGCGCGCATGTACGGCTCGAGCGACGCGATGCCGTTCAGCTTGAGGCGCGACAGGCCGTGGAGGACGACCGAGTAGTTCGACGGGCCGAGGCGAATCACCTTCACGACGCGCGCGACGGTGCCGACGTCGTAGAGGTCCTCGAAGCCCGGCTCGTCGATCTCTGCGTCCTTCTGGCTGACGATGCCCACGACGGCGCGGTCCTGGCCGAGCAGATCCTCGACGAGGCGAACGCTGCGCGCGCGGCCGACGTTGATGGGGACGACGCTCGCGGGGAACACCACGCTGTTTCTGAGCGGCAGGATGGGGAGCGTCTCATGCTCGCGCTCGCCGGACCGGGAAGACTCGGGGCTCACGTTGTCGGTATATCACCGTCGAAGGCCCTAGAGAGCGGAAGTCGTTGACCGGAGCGGCGGTCAACTCGAGGCGCGTAGGCTCGTGCGCGGCCGGCGGACGAGCTGGATTTTCCCGAGCCGAGCCGCTCGGCGCACCGCGATCGCTGCGTCATGGAGCGACGGCGCGCGTGACGCTCATCCGTGTGCGCGCTGACCCCAAAGGGCCGGATTTGCTGAACGCCGCCGACGTGGCGCGGACGTTGCTCTACCCATCCTCGTCGGTCTCACGATGCAGCCAATTAGCCTCCTTCGCTTATTCATCTTCTTCTCGATGTCTGGCTCGGCCGTTTTGGCCACCGCGTGCAGCAGTGGAGCCGTGGCCTCGGAGCCCGCTCCGCAACAGACGAGCGCCGCACGAACGGCGCGCGGGTGCTCTGGCACCCTCGTCGACCAGGGGCGCGTCGCTGCGTGCCCGGCGCCCGCAGGAGTTCGCCCCGGCCGCGCATGCGACGCCGCCACCGCGTGCCCGTCGCCCAACCTTCTCTTCGGAACGTGCCGGTGTGATGGCGGCGCGTGGACGTGCGATTCCGCTGCGCCGAAGGGCTACGATCCGTACCCCGACTGCCCCGACGAGGGCGTCGAGGCGGAGGGCGCGTGCTACCTCGAGTCGTCGACGTGCCTGCCCGCGAGCGCGAGCGCGTGCTTCACGAGCGGCGTTCCTCTGTGCCGTTGTGAGGGTCACGCCTGGAAGTGCTGATCGACGCGACGGCGCGGACGATCGCGCGCTCGTCCATCATCGGAATGCCGTGCGCGACGCCTGGCAGGATCTCGAGCCTTGCGCCGGGGATGCGCGATGCGAGGATCTTGGCGTTGCCACAACGCATGATCGCGTCCTCCTCGCCGCAGACGACCACGGTGGGGCACGCGATGCGCTTCAGCCGAAATCCCGTGGTGTGGAGCGACGCGGCGGCGAGCTGCGAGAAGAAGCTCGTGAGGCTCGTCGGATCTGCGGCCAGCGCCGCCGGCCAGTGGCCCATGAGCTCGCGCGCGTTGCCGACCTGCGCGCGCGGCAAGAGAACCCGCGCGAGCGCCCGCCCTCGCGATTTCTGAGGACGGAACGGCACCGACACCAACATCGCCAGCGCCGACGGGCTCGGGAGCTGCACGTGCGGCATCCCCGCCCACGTCGCGAGGAGCACGAGGCCGCGCGTGAGGCGTGGGTGACGCAGCGCGACCTCTTGCGCGATCATCCCGCCCATCGAGATGCCGCAGACGATCGCCCCGTCGACTCCGGCCGCGCGGATCACGGCGGCGACGTCGTCGGCCATGTGCGCCATTCGATACGGGCCGCGCGGCCTGGCGCTTCGCCCGGTGCCGCGGTTGTCGAGGACGATCACGCGGTGCTCGTGCGCGGCGTCGCCGGCGAGGAGCTTCGGGATCTGGAACCAAAAACGCGACGAGAGGCCGAGCCCCTGGATGAGGACCACCCACGGCCCCCGCTCGCCCACGGTCTCGTAGTAGATCTGGGCGCCACCATGCCCGGTCGCGAACGGCATCGCCTTGCCTCTACCACGATCGCCGCCGCCGTCGCCTGCGCGTGCGCGATCACGCCGTCGCGCGCGATCGCTGCCGACGACGACCCGTGGCTCGGTCGGGACAAATTCGAGCACTTCGTGGTCACCGGCGGCATCGCCGCAGAGACGTACGTGATCGCCGTGAACCACAGCGCCGCGCGCACGCGCTGGTCGGCGCTCGCGATCGGCGCGGGCGTGGCGATCGGCGTCGGGGCGGCGAAAGAGGGTTGGGACGCGCTTGGCCACGGAGATCCGTCGTGGCGCGACTTCGCGTGGGACGTCATCGGCACCGCGTCGGGCCTGGTCATCGCGTGGGGCGTGGATCTGCTCGTACGCGGGGTCGACGACGCGCATCCCCTCTTCCGCGCCCCCGCGGCCGTGCAGTTCTAGCGAAACGCACCGCGTCCGTGGTACCAATCGGCGCGAAATGCTCCGGCTTCGCCCCAGGATGCTCGCCATCTCGCTCGTCGCCGCCACGGCGCTCGCGGCGTGCGGCGGCGGTCAGCGCACCGCGGATGATCCGTCGAGCGTGCTCAAGGCGTACGCGAAGGCGCTCGAAGACGGCCGCGCCGAGGACGCGTACCGCATGCTCAGCGACGAAGCGCGGCGCGGCATCTCGCTCGAAGCGTTCCGGCGCCTCGTCAAGGACAGCCCCGAGGAGGTCAAAGAGATCGGCCGCTCCCTCGCGCGCCCCACCGCTCCGCCGGTCGTGACCGCGACGGTGACAGGCCCCAACGGGCAAGAGCTCCAGCTCGTCCTCGAGAGCGGCGCCTGGCGCGTCGAAGCGACCGCGATCGACCTGTACGCGCAGGACTCGCCGCGCCACGCGGTGCAAGGCTTCGTCCGCGCGCTCGAGCGAAAGCGCTACGACGTGGTGCTCCGCTACGTGCCCGATGGCCACAAGGAAGGCCTCGACGCCGCCAAGCTCAAAGGGGCGTGGGAGGGGCACGACAAAGAAGAGATGGATCAGGTCCTCAGCGCTCTGAAACAAGCGCTCCCGACCGCCACGATCGAAGAGACCGGAGAGCGTGCGACGATGCCGTACGGCGCCGGCACCCTCCAGCTCGTCCGTGAGCGTGGACTCTGGAAAATCGAAGATTTTGACTGATGTTTCGTAGGGTTTGATTGGAATTTGCGTCGCCTCCGTCCAACGGGGGCATTTCAAAACGGCACCTGGAGGTTCTTGCATGCGCGTTCATCTTCTCGGGTTCGGGGCACTTCTCGCGATGGTCGTTGCCTGCGAGGTCCACATGAACGACGGCAAGGAGCCCGCGACGCCAGGGAACGGCGCGGCGCCCGGTGTGGTCCCGCCTCCGGCTCCGGCACCAGGCACCGCTCCGACGACGGCTCCGCTCGAGACCAAGCAGCGCGGCTTCTTCAACCCGAACCGGCAGGATCCGGTCGCTCCGGCGCCGACCCCGACCCCGACCCCGACGGCCACGGATGCGGGCGCTGCGACCACGACGACCGACGCAGGCGGCGCCGTCGCGACGGCCGACGCGGGCACCGGCATCAGCAACACCGCGAAGAAGAAGTAACGACCCGCGCGTCGGCGCTATTTCGTGGGCTTCGCTTTCGGCATCGTGATGTCCGGCGGACGGACGTAGACGGGCTCCAGCGCGTCGGCGTCGTCTGCCGTCCGCGTGAGGGCGAGGCGCCCGACGAGGCGCGCGTGAGGCGGCGTGCCCGAGACGATCGGCGCGGCGTCGCCCACGAGCGCCGCGCGCGGCGCGTCCGTCCCCAACGCGGTGAGCCACGCCTCCCAATCGTCGATGCGCACGCACTCCGGAGGTCGCGCGATTTCTCCCGTCGCCTGCGCGAAGACCTCGCCGCGCATCGCGCCGAGCACCGCGATCACAGCCGCGGAAGCGTCGGGCGCCGCCGCGGCGATCGCGTCGAGCGACGTGATCCCGACGAGCTCTGCGCCCGTCGCGAGGTGGATCCCCTTCGCGAGCGCGACGCCGATGCGGACGCCGGTGAACGATCCGGGGCCGATCCCGACGCCCCATCGTGCGACGTCCCCCGGGCGCCAGCCGACCTCGCGCATGACCTGGTCGAGCATCGGCAGCAGAGACTCGCCGTGCGCGTTGGACACGCGCTGCTCACGCTCGAGCACCAGAACGCCGTCTTCGAAGAGCGCCACCGAGCCGAGCGCCGTCGACGTCTCGATCGCCGCGAGCCTCCCGCGGAAGATGCCGGACGTCACAGCTGCGCGAAGCGGCCGCTGCGAAACGCCGCCTCGAGGAGCTGATCGACGCGCTGCGAGAGCTCCGGCGCGCGCGGATCGGGCGACGCGCCGAGGGCGGCCTTGATCTCGTTGAGCGCTTTGAGCTGGCTGAACAGCTGCACATCGGAGAGCCCGCCGGCGCCGGTCAGCACCTGACGCACGCGATCGATCTCCGCCGCGAGCGCCTCGATGCCGATCCCCGCCGCGCCGACGCGACGCGCATGCGGGTGATCGCGGTAATGCGCCTCCAGCACCGGCGTCACGATCGACTCGAGGATCGCCGCTTGATCTTCGTTGTTCCAGATGTGCTTGAGCACGAAGAAATCGCTGTTGTCCGGCTGCGCGCGCCCGTCCAAGTACGCGCTCGCCGCGAAGAGCTTGAGGAGCTTCACGACGCGCCGATCGCTGAGGCTCACGCCCTCCGCGCGGATCTGGAAGACGAGACCCTTGTAGGCGCTAAAAAAGTCTTCCGTGAACCGCATGCGCTGCGCGAACGCGCGATGAAGCTCCGCAATCTCGCGCGCGCTGGCGAGCGGCTGCACGGGCGCGTCGGTGAGGCCCATGAGCTCGTGCTGGATCCCCTTCTGGAGGAGATCCTGGAAGTGGTACGCGTCGAGATTGTCGCTCCGGATTCGGAGGAGGAATCGATCGAAGATCGCGGTGAGCGTCTCGTCGCTCGGCACCTCGTTCGACGCGCCGAAGCACGACAGCAGTGGCGCCTTCAGGATGGTCCCGCCGCTCGTGTAGCGCCGCTCGTTCAAGAGCGAGAGGAGCGCGTTCAGGATCGCCGAGTTGCTCTTGAAGACCTCGTCGAGGAAGACGATCTCCGCCATCGGCAGCATGCCCTCGACGCGGCGCTGGTAGCGACCCTCGCGGAAGGCGGCGATGTCGACCGGGCCGAAGATCTCGTTCGGCTCGGTGAAACGGGTGAGGAGATACTCGAAGTATTGTGCCTGGAGCAGGCGCGCGAACATGCGGATGAGCGCGCTCTTCGCGGTGCCCGGCGGGCCGATGAGGACGGCGTGCTCGCCGGCGATCGTCGCGATCAAGAGGAGGCGGATGACCTCCTCTTTCCCGAGGAACTGCGACTCGAGCGTACGGGCGATCTGCGCGAGGCGAACCGGGAGCTGGTCTTTCGTGGGGGCGGCCACCATGTTCGATTTACGGTGGCCAGCCTACCACGGGCCTCCTCGAGGCTACTTGACGAGATCGCCGAACGCGTCGCGGACCTCGGCGGCGCCCATGTGCAGCGTCTCGAGCGACTCGCCGAGTGCCTTGCGATCACCGACGATGATGACCCGCATCTTCTGCGGATGGAGGTGCGCCAGTGCGGCCTTCTTCACGTCGGCCGCGGTGACCGCGTCGATGCGACCCGGGCGCTTCTCGTACTCGTCGAGCGCGAGGTCGTGGACGACGAGATCGGAGAGCGCGTCGGTGACGGCGCTGACGGTCTCGAAGCGCGCAGGCATCGCGAGCCGGATGCTCTCCTTGGCCCCCGCGAGCTCCTCGGCGCTCACCTCGGCGTCGCGGATGCCGCCCACCTCGGTGAAGAGCTCGTGGATCGCCGGCGCCGTCTTGTCAGCGATGATCGCGCCGCCCGCCGCGAACGGCCCCGCGCCGTGGCGCATCGCGAAGCCGCTCCGCGCGCCGTAGGTGTACGCGTGCTTCTCGCGCAGGTTCAGGTTGATGCGGCTCGAGAACATGCCGCCGAGGATCGCGTTCATGACGGCGATCGCGTCGCGATCGGGCGTGGAGAACGGCACGCCGACCTCCGCCACCTGCACCTGCGACTGCGGCGCGCCCGGGCGATCGACGAGCACGAGGCGCGGCGCGTCCTTCACGGGGACCGGGGGCGCGATCTTGGTGCGCGCGGGCGCAGGCCCCTTCCACGCGCCGAACGCCGCCTCGAGCTTGGGGAGCAGCGCGTCCTTCGTGATGTCCCCCGCGACGCAAATCGCCGCATTTCCTGCGGTGAACGCGCGCGCGTAGGCCTTCTGCACGTCGGCCTTGGTGATCTTCTTGATCTGCTCTTCCTTCAGGATCGGCGGCTTGCCGTACGGGTGCGCGGGCCCGAAGAGGCTCGCCGCGAGCGCCGACTGCATCAGCGTGCCGGGCTGCGACCGCTGCTGCTGCGACCAGCCGAGCCACCGCGCACGCAGGCGCTCGATCTCCGCGTCCGGGAACGACGGGTTCTGCACGACATCGGCGAGGAGGCCGAGGCCCTTGTCGAGCTCCGCCGTCAGCACCTTCACGTCGGCGCCGCCGGAGTCCTGGCCGACGTACGCGCCGTGTGTCGCTCCGATCGCGTCGAACGCGTCGCTGAGCTCGAGCGCGTTCATCTTCTTGGTGCCCTGCTCGAGCATCGCGCCGGCGAAGGTCATCACCTCGGGCCGCTCGCCCATCAGGTCCGACGCGCCGGCCTTGAGGGCCACCCGGACGCTCACGATCGGGAGATCATGCCGCTCGACGAGGAGCACGCGGATGCCGTTCTTCAGCTTCCCTTCGACGATCTTTGGCGCGACGAAGACCGCCGCGGGTCCTGGCGCCGGCGGCCTCTCGCGAAACGCGGCGTCCGGCGTCGTCGGCGCACCGGGCGCGGCCGCGACCACGGTAGACGACGGCGCGGGAGCCGGCGGAGCGGGCGGCGGATGAAGCGGCGCAGGCGCGCCACCGCAGGCGAAGACGGCGAGTCCGAGGGAGGCAAACGAGGCAAACGCGAGACGCTTCACGGCGACACCTTGTCGAGGCGACCGCACACGGGCGCGGTCTTGTTGGGGGTGACCACCGTAACGACGCGCTTGTCGAGCGGCAGGTACTTCACCGCGGCGGCCGTCGCCTGGGCGGCGGTGACGCGTTCGTGCGCGTCGAGATCCTTCGGCAGGTATCCGGGATCGCCGGTGTAGTGGTTGTAGAGGTTCAGCCGATCGGCGCGCGACGCGTCACGCTCCAGATCGAAGACGGCGTGGGCGCGCACGTCCGTCTTTGCGCGCGCCAGCTCCGCGTCGGCGGGCGGCGTGTCTTGCAGCTTCTTGACCTCCTCGTCGATCACCTTGAGGATCTCGTCGGGCGTGTGCCCGGGCGCCGCCGTCGCGACGATCTCGAAGACGCTCGAGAGCTGCATCGAGCCCTGGTAGGCCGAGACGTCCTGCGCGATCTGGAGATCGTAGACGAGGCGCTTGTAGAGGCGGCTGGTCTTGCCGCTGGAAAGGACGTGCGCGGCCATGTCGAGCTCGGCGTCGGCGGTCGTGAAGAACGCGGGCGTCGGCCACGACACGTACACCCGCCCCAGCTCGACCTGCGCGCTCACGTCGAGGCGCGTCTGCTTCGTGAGCTTCACCTCCGGCAGGGGCGGTCGCGCGGGCACTTGCGCGCCGCGAACCGGGCCGAAATATTTGTCCACCAGCGCCTTGGTCTTTGCCTTGTCGATGTCGCCAGCAACGACGAGCGTGGCGTTGCTCGGTACGTACCAGGTGCGGAAGAACGCCTTCACGTCGTCGAGCGTCGCTGCGTCGAGATCCTGCGGCGTGCCGATCGTGAGGAGGTGGTAGGGGTGCGTCTTCGGAAAGAGCTGCTCGCGGATGAACATGAGCGCGAGGCCGTACGGCGCGTTCTCGTAGCGCTGGCGCCGCTCGTTCTTCACGACGTCGCGCTGCCCGGCGAACGTGAGCTGGTCGACGTGATCGAGCAAGAATCCCATGCGATCGCTCTCGAGCCACAGCGCGAGCTCGAGCTGCCCGGGCGGCACGGTCTCGAAGTAGTTCGTGCGATCGGTGTTCGTCGTGCCGTTGATGTCGCTGGCGCCTGCGCGCTCGAGCATGCGGAAGTACGCGTCCTCCGGGACGTGCTTGCTGCCCTGGAACATCAGGTGCTCGAACAAGTGCGCGAAGCCGTTCTTGCCGGCCGGCTCGTCCTTGCTGCCCACGTGGTACCAGAGGTTCACCGTCACGATCGGCGTCCGGTGGTCTTCGTGGAGGACGACCTCGAGGCCGTTGCTCAGCTTGGACTTTTCCTGCGCGATCTCCGGCGGTGCGGCGGTGGAGACAGACGCCCACACGGACGCCACGAGGAATGCCGCCGCGCGCACGAAGCCGATCGATCGATGCCTTCCGATTCGCATGGTATGCTCTCGTACGATCGAACCATGGCGGCCGGCAAGTCGACACGACTCTCCATCGTCGAACAATCGCTCGAGGACATCCTCGATCGACTCGAGAGCCTTCCGGCGTCCGCCCGCGCGCGTGAGCTGCGCGCCAAGGCACGCGTCTACGAGCGCGCCGTCCGCGCCTGGCCCGCGCAGCCGCCGACCGAGGAGCAGCGCTCGGCGATGTTGAAGTGCGTGATCGAGCTCAACGTCGAGGTCATGGAGATGGGCCGGCCCGCGGTCGTTCCGAAGTAGCGTCCCGCTCTCGAGATGAGATCGCGCGGCGTCGCGAGCCCTCGCGCGAGGCCGCGCGGACAGTCGTACGTGCATGGATCGGCGGCCCACGACGGGCCCCGCTGGCACCACCCTCGCACGACCATATTTTACTAATTTCATATAGTTAGTGCCGTTTTGACCCTCTCCGAGGGTCGGCACGGACGTTGCTCCTACATTCTCCTACTTGAACCGGAGGATGCCGTGGACATGTCGGGTCGGAAAGAGCTTATGAAGAGGATCGTGGAGCGCGGCGCCGAGCTCGCCTCCGATCCCTCCGCGTGGCAAGGCGACATGACGATCGCCACGCGCCACACGGTCTACCGCTTCCGAGATGGGCTCTGCATCTCCGTGCAACGGCAGGAAACCGGCGCGCCGCAGAACGAGTGCATCGGGATGACGATGACCGGCTGGCTCGTCGACGTCGGCAACGGCCCGAACGTTTCGGGCGAGTGGCGCCCCGGCGCGAGCGCGGTGTTGATGCGCCCCGGTCGCTTGGGCGACGAGATCGCGCTGACCTCGCCGTCGGTCCAGGTTCGTCGTGACGCACCGCGCTCGGCGAAGGTCATGCGCACCGGCGCGCCGAGGCCGCCCTCCTATCACGAAATGAGTGACTCGATGACGCGCATCGGAGTTCCTCGGGGACGGTGACGCGCAGGCGCGCGCTCGGGCGAACCACGCCTTGACCCCGGCGCGTGCGTTTGGGACGGTGCTCTCAGATGCGCCGCGTGCTCGGAGGTTGGGCGGTACCGGTCACGCTCGCGCTGCTCGTCGGCTGCGGTGACGCGCCGCCGCCCGTTCACGTGGCGCCCGTGCGCATGGCGCCGGTCGAGGCGCCGGATCCCGTGCCGCCGACGCGCGAAGCCGGAAGGCTATCGAGCGACGTGCGGCCGATCCACTACGACGTCGCGCTCGACGTCGATCCGCGCAAGGAGCGCTTTCACGGGACGGTGGTCGTCGAGCTCGACGTACGCGCGAAGACGTTCCACGTCGTCCTGCACGGCCGTGACGTCGCGATCGCGCGCGCGTCGGCGACGGTGGGCGGCGCCTCGAACGCGGCGAGCGTGACGACGCGCGCGGCGAGCGGCGGCAAGGACCACGAAGAGATCGTGCTTTCGTTCGCGCGCGCCCTCCTCCCCGGCGAGCCAGCGTCGCTGACCCTCGACTACGACGCGCCGTTCGCCGCGGATCTCAGCGGGCTCTATCGCGTCAAGTCGGGCGAGGCGTGGTCGGCCTACACGGACTTCGAGCCCACCGACGCGCGGCGCATGATGCCGTGCTTCGACGAGCCCGCGTTCAAGGCGCCGTTCGACGTGCGGGTGACGGTGCCGTCAGGAATGATCGCGGTGGCGAACGCTCCCGAGGCCTCGCGCGCGAAGGCGACCACCGGCGATGGGACGACCTTTCGTTTCGCGACGACCAAGCCGCTGCCGACGTACCTGCTCGCGCTGGCGGTCGGCGACTTCGACGTGCGCGAGGGGGCGACGAGCCCGGTCCCCCTTCGTGTCATCTCGCTCAAGGGCAAAGGGGACCTCGCGCAGCTGGCGCTCGACACCGCGGCCGGGGTCACGCAGGTGCTCGAGGGGTACTTGAAGGTGAAGTTCCCCTTTCCCAAGCTCGACCTCGTCGCGGTCCCGGAGTTCGCGTCGGGGGCGATGGAGAACGCCGGGCTCATCACGTTCCGCGAGGAGGCGCTGCTCGTCGATCCAAAGCGCGTGGCGACGCGGGCGCGGCGTTCGCTCGCGACGCTCATGGCGCACGAGGTCGCCCACCAGTGGTTCGGCGATCTGGTGACGGCGGAGTGGTGGAACGATCTCTGGCTGAACGAGGCGATGGCGACGTGGCTCCAGTCGCGCACGGTGAGCGCGTGGCAGCCGCAGCTCGGGACGCGGCATGATCTCGTGAGCGGCGGGCTCTGGGTGATGGATCAGGACGGCCTCGCGAGCGCGCGCGCGGTTCGTCAGCCGGTGCGAACGGCGGCAGAGGCGCGAGAAGCGTTCGACGGAATCACGTACACGAAGGGCGCGGCGATCCTCGGCATGCTCGAGGGGTGGGTCGGCGCCGCGACGTTCCAGACCGCCCTCCACGACTACCTCGAGGCCAACGCGTACAAGAGCGTCACCGCCGCCGCGCTCTTCGGCACGCTCGACACCGCGTCGCGCAAGAACGTCACCGAGGTCGCCGAGAGCTTCCTCGATCGGCCTGGCGTGCCGCTCGTCACCGCGCACCTCGAGTGCGAGCCGGGGCGATGGCACGTCGAGCTGCAACAGGAAGCGTGGCGTCCGCTCGGGAGCACCGCAGCGGACACACAGCAGACGTGGTCGCACCCGATTTGCGTGCGCGCGGAAGGGCGAAAAGAGCCGGTCTGCACGCTCCTCGCCGGCGGCGCCCCGTCGATGGTCGCGGGGACGGGGCGATGTCCGGGGTGGGTCATGCCGAACGATGGCGCGACCGGATATTTTCGCGTTACCGAGGCGGGGCCGGAGCTCGCGGCCCTCGCGCGCGCGGTGCCGAGCCAAGACGCAGCCGATCGGCTCGCCTTCGTGTCGAACGCGTGGGCCGCGGTTCGCGCGGGCGCGATCGGTCCCGAGCAGCTCCTCAAAATGCTCCCGGCGTTCGACAAAGAGACCGAGCGCGTCGTCGTCGAGGCGGTGATCGGCGATCTCGGCGGGCTGAGCGACACGGTGGTCGACGACGACGTGCGCCCGCAGTTCCGCACCTACGTCGCGGCGCGGCTGGCGCGTCACAAGGCGGCGCTCGGGTGGACCCCGATGGCGAAAGAAAAAGAAGAAGACGAGCGGACACTTCTCCGTCGCACCGTCCTTTACGCGATGGCCGATCTCGCCGGCGATCCGACGACGCTCCGCGAGGCCGACGCGATCGCGCAAGCGTGGCTCAAAGATCCCGCTTCAGTCGATCCCGACGTCGCCCCGATCGCGGTCGATCTCGCCTCGCGCGGTGCCAACGCGGAGCGGCTCACCGCGCTCCGCGACATGGCAAAGCGCGCGAAGACACCGCAAGATCGCATCGTGGCGGTGCGCGCGATGGCGGGCTTCGACGACGCGGCGTTGCTCGAGCGGGCGCTCGACGTGTTCCTCACGGACGAGCTGAAGCCGAGCGAAGGGACGTACCTGATCGGCAGCGCCGCGGGGAGGAAGGCGACGCGGCCCATTTTGGCGCGATGGATGGAGTCGCGGTGGGATCGCCTCCGCGCCAAGCTCCCAGGGCAGCTCTCGGGCGGCCTCGTCTTCGCGGCGGGCCTGTCGTGCACGCGGGCCGAAAAGGAGGCCGCTGCCGCATTCTTTACGCCACGCGCCGCCGGCATCGAGGGCGCGGCGCGCGCGCTGGCGACGTCCCTCGAGTCGGCGAGCCTGTGCGCCGAGTTGCGGACCCGCGGGAGCGCCGCGACGAGCAAGGCACTCCGCGGTAAGGTAGGTGCGCCATGAAGCACGAAGCCCTCGCGCGCGCGTTTGCTCCCCTCGCCTTCGTGTGCGCAGCCTCGGCGTGCTCGTCGGCCTCGTCGTCCGGGGCGCCGGTCCCAGGAGGCGGCGCGGACGCAACGACGGACGGCAATCCGGGAGACCCGAACGACGCTGGTGCCGGAGACACCGGTCCCACCTCGTCGATCATCTGCGGCGCGGCGCCGTACGTCACGCTCGGCATCGTGGTCCGTCAGATCGCGACCGGCAGCGGCCCCGGCACGCCCGTTGCGGGCGCGGGCGTCTCGGCGTCCCTTTGTCCAGGCACGGTCGCCACCAGCGCCGCCGACGGCACCGTCACGGCGCAGATTACCAAAGGCGCGCCGTTCTTCGCGCGCCTCGAGGCGATGAACTACGCGACGACGCTCATCGCAGAGATGCAGTTCGACGCCGACAAGTCCGGCATCGACGCGCCGCTGCCACCGTCGCTCTTCACGGCGCTCGTGCCGAGCTTCGGGCCCACGAAGACCGCGATCGTCGTCGGCGTCACGGCCGACGTGAAGGACGCGGGCGCGTGCGGCGCGGTGGACGGCATCACCTTCGCCGTCGACGGCCACCCCGAGGCCAGGATCACCTACTACACGAATGACGCCATCCCGCAGGCCACGACCGGGACCACGACGACCGCCGCCGGCCGCGCCGCCATCACCGGTCTCACCGCCGGCGCCCCCGTCTCGCTCACCGCGACGAAGCCCGGCTGCATAGTCGAGTTCGCGCGCGCGCCGTATACCGGTCGCGTGCCGCTCGAAGCCGGCGCGCTCTCGCTCGTGCCCGGGTTCCTCCGCTAAGACCGATGTCGCTCTCACGCGTGCTCGTCTTCCTCGTGGTCGTCTCGGCCATCACGCTGGCCTGGCACTACTACCTGTGGATGCGCCTGGTCCGCGACCCGGCGTGGCCGGCGCCGTGGGGGAGCGTGGCGTCATACGCGATCCTGGGCTTCGGCATCGCGATGCCGGTGAGCTTCCTCGTGATGCGCGCCTTGCCGCGCTCCGTCTCGTCGCCGCTCATGTGGGTCGTCTTCATATGGATGGGCCTCGCGTTCGTGACGCTGTTCGTCATGCTCACACTGGATCTGCCGCGCTGGGTGGTCGCCCGTAGCGCCGACGCGGACCCCTCACGCCGCCTCGCGATCGCGCGCGGATTCGCCGCGATCGTGGGGCTCGTCGGCACCGGCCTCGCCGCGTCGGGCCTCCGCTCGGTGCTCTCCAAGGTCGACGTCGCGCGTGTGCGCGTGCCGCTCGCCAAGCTCCCGAAGGAGCTCGCGGGATACACGATCGTCCAGATCACCGACGTCCACGTGGGGCCGACGATCGGGCGCGAGTTCATCCAGCAGATCGTCGGCACGATCAACGGTGAGGCGCCCGACATGGTCGTCATCACCGGAGACTTGGTGGACGGCTCGGTCGCGGAGCTCGGCGCGCTCGTCGAACCGCTGAAGGATCTCCGCGCGAAGGACGGCGTCTTCTTCGTCACCGGCAACCACGAGTACTACTCGGGTGTCGACGAGTGGCTCCCTTTCCTCGCGACGCTCGGCGTGCGCGTGCTGCGCAACGAGCGGGTCGCCATCCAGGGCGGCGCCTTCGACCTCGCCGGCGTCGACGATCACAGCGCGAAGAGCTACGGCCGCGGGCACGGCACGGATCTCGAAAAGGCCCTCACGGGCCGCGATCCTGCGCGGGCGCTCGTCCTCCTCGCGCATCAGCCGAAGACGATCCTCGACGCGGTGAAGCACGGGATCGATCTCCAGCTCTCCGGGCACACGCACGGCGGGCAAATATGGCCGTGGGGCTACGCCGTAAAAATCGACCAGCCGCACGTCGCCGGCCTCTCGAAGCACGAAGGCGCGACGATCTACGTGAGCCGCGGCACCGGCTACTGGGGCCCGCCGATGCGCGTCGGCGCGCCGGCCGAGATCACGCGCATCGAGCTCTACCCGACCTGAGCGGCGCGCGTCACGGGCAGCCGTTCGTGTTGCCGGTGACGCTGCACGCGCCGGCGTCGCAGCATACGCCGCCGCCGCAGCCGTTCACGCAGGTCGTCGCGCAGCTGCCGCCCGCGCAGTGGACCTTCTGCGTGCACGCGCCGCTATAACAGTCGATCGTGCTCGTTCCAGTCGCGGTGGAGTCGACGCCCTTGCACGTGTTCGCGCCGTTGCACGTGACGAGACAGTCGCCGCCCGCGCAGCCGACGTCGCCCGCGCACGCGTAGTTCGTGCAGTCGACCGTGGTCTCGCCGGTGGCGGCGCTGCGAACCGCGGCGGCGCAGCTCCCGCTCCCGGTGCAGAGGACGTTGCAGTCGGTGCCGGCGCACGTCACGTCCTTGGTGCAGGCGCCGTTTCGGCAGTCGATCGTCGTGGTGCCCGTGGCTTTGCTGTCCACTGCGCCGGTCGCCGTGTTCGATCCCGACGCGTAGACCGTGCAGTTGCGACCGGTGCAGCGCACGTCCTGTCCGCACGCCTGGTAGCACTGGATACGGTTCTGAACCGCGCCGTTCGCCACGACGACGCCGGCGCAGCTGTTCGTCGGCTCGCAGTCGATGTTGCAGCTGCCGCCGTCGCACGTGACGTCCTTGCACGCGGCGCCGAAGCAACGGATGTTCGACGCGCGCGCCGTCGTGGTGACTCCTTGCCCGCAGGTGCTCGAGCTCCCGCCGCCGGAGCAGAAGACGTCGCACTGGCCGGCCTTGCAGTCGATGGGGCCAGTGCACGAGCCGCCGCCGCACGAGAGCGCGCACGTCGAGCCCGCGCACTTCATGGCGCCGAGGCACGCGGCGGAGCCGCAGTCGATCGCGCAGCTCGTCGCGCCGGAGCAGTCGACGCCGTCGCCGCACGCGCTCTGCGCGCACGTGACCTTGCAGCCGATGCCGGAGGGGCACGTCACCTTGGTAGGGCACTTCTGGTACGGGCAGTCGATGACGCAGGTGCCGCCCTCGCAGACGCCGGCCTCTTTGCCCTCGCACTCGGACTTGCACAGCGCGATCGCGTCGACCGTGGAGCCGGCGTCGTTCGGCGCATCGGGGCCAGGCGCGTCGGAGGTCGGCGTCGCCTCGTCGAGGCTGGCGTCGGTGGCAGCGGGACCGTCGGCGACGGTGCCGTCGGCGGTGGCGTCCGGCGAATCGCAGAACGTCGGGGAGCCTTGCGAGTCGATGCCGCACGCGGCAGCGAGCGCCAGGAGCGGCGCCGTCACCATCGCCGCGCGTTTGATCATCCCCACTGCCACCCCCTCAGTTTGCCACGAGTTGCCCGCGCCGCGGAATTACCTGCGCGAAGGCTCGTAGGTGAGGACGGGTGCGGACTTTCCGCGCACCGTGGCCGGCTCGGCGGCGCGCCAGGCGAAGGCGTCCGCGGCGCGATCGTGCGTGTCCGCCGACACGAGGACGCCCGCGCCCGCGATCTTGGTCATGCCCTCGATGCGCGACGCGAGGTTCACGGCGTCGCCGATCACCGTGTATTCGCGGCGCGACTCCGGCCCGATGTCCCCCACGACGACACGCCCCGTGTGCACGCCGATGCCGACCACGAGCGCCCCCTGGCCGCGCGACTGTCGGCGCTCGTTCAGGGACTGGAGGGCGTCGACCATGTCGAGCGCGCACGCCACCGCGTCGCGCGCGTGGTCGGGCGCGTCGAGCGGGGCGCCGAAGTACGCGAGGATCCCGTCGCCGATGAATTTGTCGAGCGTCCCGCCATGGCGGAAGATCACGGCGACCATCTCCGACAAGTACTCGTTGAGCATCGCGACGACGTCGGGGCTCGCGAGGTTCTCCGACTGGGCGGTGAAGCCGCGGATGTCCGAGAAGAGGATGGTGACCTCGCGGTGCTCACCGGCGCCGACGTCGCCGCCCGCGCGGACGATGCGCTCGGCGACCGCCGGGGAAAAATAACGCGAGAGTCGCTCGCGCGCTTGTTGGCCGCGCGCGACCTGACGGACCAGGGAGAGCATCTGGTTCGACGCAAAGAGCGCCGCCGCCGCGCCGACCACGACGCCGAGCGCCGACGAGACACGCTCGGCGAGCGCCTCCTTGACCTGCCAGAGGATCGCTTGGTTCGTGAGGACGACGACGACCGCGGTCGCGCGAATGGCGGCGCGGTCGAACGAGAGAACCGACAAGAGCACGATGAGGACGGAGAGGCCGAAATCGAACGACGCGACCGCGCTCGGATCGCTCGACAGCGGCAGAACGCACCGGACGATCAGGTAGACCATCGGCGCGTCGACGAAGGCCACCGCGAAGGAGCTCCCGCGCATCCCGCCCTGGCGACGCGACGCCACGACCATCACGAGCGAAAGCGCGAAGTACGCCGCGAGCCACGGCGCCTGGACGCGCCACGTCGCCCGATCTTCTCCGACCACTCCGAAGAACACCGCGAGCGCGAGCCACCCGGCCACGCCGACCGCGCGAAGGACCGCGAGGCGCTTCAGGATGCGCGCGCGCTCGGCGCCGACGGCGTCTTCGAACGCCAGATCGAGATCCTGCGCCATCTCGCCCAAGGCTACGCGAAGGCGACCTTCTCGCCCGTACGAAACACGAGCGAGCGGAGCTGTGCTCGGTCACGGACGTCACGTCGCCGAGGCCGTCTCCGCCAGCGACGACGCCGCGAAAAATCGCCCGCGCCGGGTGGAAAACGACCCAACCCGTCGTACAACGCTCGTATGGCGACCTCGACGAGGACCTTCCGCACTTGGCTGACCGCGCTCGCGGCCGTCACGCTGGGCGCCCTCGCCATCCCCGCCACCGGCTGCAGCACCGTCGATCGCGTGGAATTTCCCGCGGATCAGGACGCGCAAACGGAAGGCGGCGCCGTCACCCCTCCTGGCGATGGCGGGACTTTGCTCCCCGACGGTGCGGCGTGCATTCCCAACAACGCCGCCGACTGCGCGGGGTACTGCGGCAAGCGCAAAGGCCGCTGCGGAGGCCTCATCGACTGCGGCGCGTGCCCGGCGGGCCTCACGTGCGGCGGCGGTGGTGGCCCCAACTTGTGCGGCACGGGAACCTGTACGCCGACGTGCGCCGCGGCGTGCGGCGCGAGCGACGGGTGCGGCGGCGTCTGCATGACCGGCGAGTGCGGTGCGGGCCTGCACTGCGACGCCGGCGTGTGCGTCTGCGATCCCACATCGTGCAGCGGATGCTGCAGCGGCTCGTCGTGCCTCGGCGGCACCTCCGCGAGCGCGTGCGGCAGCGGCGGCTCGATCTGCGCGAAATGCACCGGCAGCGGATCCACCTGCGCCGGCGGCCTTTGCACCGGCTGCACGCCGAGCTGCGCCGGCGTCCCGTGTGGCGGCAGTGACGGCTGCGGCGGGACGTGCACCACCGGCGCCTGCGCCACCGGCCAACGCTGCTCGAGCGGGACGTGCATTTGCGACACGACATCGTGCTCCGGCTGCTGCAGCGGCAGCACGTGCTACGCGGGCACGACGACGAGCGCCTGCGGCACCGGCGGCGTCACCTGCAAGACGTGCAGCGGCAGCCAAGCGTGCAGCAGCGGATCGTGCCGCGCGCCCGGCGCCTTCCTCTCGGACTGCACGATGCTGTTCTTCACGGGGTGCACGACCGTCTGCGCGGGTCTCTCCGCGACGTGCGCCGCCGCATGCGGACCGAGCAGCAATGCCGGCGCCGAGACGTTCAGCGACAGCGCGTGCACCGCCGGGGCCCAGTGGATCATCGGCGACCAGTGCTCCACGCAGACGCTCACGTACGGCCGCTGCTGCTGCCAGTGACGGCATCGCGCCGGCGACCGCACGCGTCGAGCGCGGGAACGCGAGGCAAGGCACCGAAATCACGGTGGCTGAAGCGCCTCAGCGCCCGGCGTTCGGGCGCGCATCCGCGTCGATCGCGTCCGTGACGAGCCGCAGCGCCTTCGCTCGCGCCGCGCTCTCGTCGGCACCGGTCGCCACAGGCCACACGCTGCTGATCGCGACGACGAGGCGACGGCTCGCGTCGACGTGGATCAGCTGCCCGTGGATGCCCACCGCGTAGAACGTCCCGTCGTCGCGCGTCCACCATTGGTAGCCGTACCCGATGCCGGGCCGCCCCGTGTCGGCCTGCTTGCGCGTAGCGGCGCCGAGCCAATCGTCCGGCTCGATCCCGCGCCCGTCCACGCGCGCGCCGTCGAGAATGAATTGACCGAAGCGCGCGAAGTCGCGAAGCGTCGCTTGCATGCAGCACCCGCCTTGCTCATGGCCACTGCGATCGATCTGCCACGCCCCGTCGTGCTCCATCCCGTACGCCGCCCAGATCTT
This sequence comes from Polyangiales bacterium, assembly GCA_038231275.1. GTDB lineage: Bacteria > Myxococcota_A > Polyangia > Polyangiales > Polyangiaceae > JANYHK01. The sequence continues at coordinate 69,578 of JBBRLQ010000014.1, read as the reverse complement.
CTCGGACAGGTACTCCGCGAGCGGTTTGTGCGTCGCCTCGGCCACGAGGACGCCGAGGAGGTTCGTCTCGCCGGTCTTGTAGACCCACTTCTCGCCCGCAGGCGCCTCGCGCGGCAGCTTTCGCATGTAGCTGACCGTCGCGTCCACGCCCGGATCGGGCGGCGTCGAGTAGAAGCGCGCGACGTCGGCGTTCGGGTCCTTGTAGTCCTCGTTCCACTTCACGCCGCTCGTCATCGTGAGCACCTGACGAATCGTCACGCTGTCGTACGCGCTCCCGCGCAGCGCGGCGATGTACTGCGTGATGGGATCGTCGATGCCCTTGATGTACCCGTCCTTGATCGCCGCGCCGACGAGCGTGCTCGTCATCGACTTGGCCACCGAGAACGACGGCCACAGCGCGCCCGCCGAGTGCCCGAGCGCGTATCGCTCCAGGCGCACCTTCCCGTCGTGCAAGACGAGGAGCCCCGCGACCTTGTGCCCGGTGACGTACTCGTCGAGCTGCGCCGCCGACGCTCCGCCGGGCGCGAGCGCCGCGATCGGCGCGCCGTCCGGAAGCGGATACACACGCTCGCCATGCTTCACCGCGCGCGTCGCGCGTACGAACGTCGTCCACCGCGGAAACACGAATTCGCGCTCGGCCTGCGTCCATGTCGCGAGCGGTCGCCCGCGAATCGACTCCAATGTGGGCGCGGCGCCCGTCGGCTTCGCCTCCGAGGTCGTCGCCTCCGCGCGCTTGGCGGGCGCGGCGGGCGGCGCGCACGCCGGCGAGGTCATCGCGAGGAGGAGGAGAGGAAGCCAGCGGCTGCGCACCATGGCGCGCAGCCTACGGCACCTTCGAGCACTTCGTAGCGACCCGCCGTGGACGCGCGGTCCCTCGCCGACGCACCTTCCGGTCGTGCGAAGTCGCCCGCTCGCGTTTGCGCGCGTGCGGAGCTGCTCATGCGTTGCAGGCGATTTCGCGGAAGGCTGACGCTTGCGCTCGACGGCGATTCCTGTGCGTCAAGAGTGTCGGCTGTGGCGCGTTCGCACTCCAAAACTGTCGCAAGGCATCAGGAGCGTTCGGGGCACGCTTGCTGCAGCCCGCCATGGTGTAATCGAGCTCCGAAGGCCGCCAGCGGAGGCGGAGGGAAGGCCAGGGGGGCCGATCATCCGTTCGACGGCCAGGACTTGCGGACAGCGTTCCTGAGCGCGTCTGGAAGGCATCGCGCGACCCGCCGGCATGACTGGCGTGACCCGTCGCCAAACGAGCGGCGTGCCGAATAAACCTTCGTACAGAACGGACTAAGGGACCAACCAGGCTCATGCTCCAAAGTTTCATCGCAACGAATCGGGAGGAGATCCTCGCCAAGTCCCTGGCGCGTGTCGCGCTGAGGGACGAGCCGCTCGCGGCGACCGCAGAGCTAATCCACGGACTACCCATCTTCCTCGATCAGCTCGGCGATGCTCTGGGCAGAGCCGCGTTGAACCAGGTGGTCGATCACGAGGCGCTCCACAACAGCGCCTCCACACAAGGAGGCCAACTCTTTCGCGCGGGTCTAACCGTGGCGCAGGTCGTCAACTCGTACGGTGATCTCTGCCAGGTGATCTCTGGCCTTGCGGCGGATCAGCATGCCCTGATCACCGCGCGTGATTTTCAGACTCTGAACCTTTGCCTCGACGACGCCACCGCCGGTGCCGTCACCGCGTACGTGTCTGAGCACGACCTATCGGCCGCCCTCAAGGAAACGGAGCAAGTGGGTATGGTCGCGCACGAGATGCGCAATGCGCTCAACGTCGCCGTCATGGCCTTCGCCAGCATGAGAGCCGGCACCGTGGGCACCGGGGGTAGCACGGGCGCGATGCTGCTTCGGGCCTTCACTCGCCTCGGCACGCTCATCGACCGGTCGCTCGCCGAGGTGCGCCTCGACGCCGGGCTCCAGGACATCAGGCGGGTCCCAGTGTGGGAAATCATCGAAGAGGTGGAAATCAGCTCCTCGATGGTCGCGAAGGCGAGCGGCCTACGTTTCGAAGTCACCTCGGTGGACCCGAACATCGTCGTGGAGGCGGACAGGCCGGCGCTCTCCGCCGCGCTCGCCAACCTGGTCCAGAACGCGTTCAAGTTCACGCGGCCCTCCAGTACCGTCAAGCTCCGCGTCACCACGACGACGAGCCGCGTCCTCATCGGCGTCGAAGACGAGTGCGGCGGCCTACCTCCTGGATCGGAGCAGGGCTTGCTCCAGCCGTTCGTGCAGCGGGGCCGAAATCGAACGGGCCTGGGCCTGGGACTCAGCATCTGTGCGCGGGCGGTGAAGATGATGAATGGCGAGCTTCGCATTCAGGACTTACCCGGCAGGGGTTGCATCTTCACCGTCGACTTGCCGAAGCAGGCGCCGCCTCCGACCTCGATTCACGTGCACGACGTCCGACCGCGCGACCGCCAGGAACGGCCCGGCGAAAAGATGCAACGGAAGCCGTAGCGAGCGAAGGGTGCCGGACCTCGCTCCAGTCGTACGCGCGAGCGACGATCGCGGCCGCGCAAGTAGTAGCCCCTCCCGGACTCGAACCGGGATGCCCTTTCGGGCCGAAGATTTTAAATCTTCTGCGTATACCGTTCCGCCAAGGGGCCTCAGTCGTGAGCATCGTACCTGCACGAGGTCGGCGATTCACGGCGAGATCGTGATGAGGCCCGCGTTCGAGTCGATCCCCGTCGACGAGCGCACGTACACCCGCGCGGTGCCCGCCACGATCCCCGCGGCAGCGGCACGTTGATCTGCGAGGGACTCTCGTACCACCACTGCACCCCCGCCTGCACCTCGTAGCGCTGCGTTCCCTGCCAGATCTGCACCTTGTTGGCGTTCGGAGCGAACCCCGATCCGTTGGTCGCCACGACGGGAGTCGTCCTTCTCCCCGGTGGCGCACGTGCCTGCCGCGAGGACGAACATCGAAAGCAATGACGAGAGGCAAGAGATCGGACGAAAGCTCACACGCATGAGACCTCCCCGATTCTCCACTATCGTAGCGCGATGCTACGATTCGCGCCCATGCAGCTCGTCAAGCTCGTCGGTTCGTGCGCCGCCCTTTCCGCCTCGTTTTTCGCGTGCGGCGGTGAGGCCCCCGCGCCGGTCGCACCTTCGCCTCCCCCGGTGGTGACCGCACCCACGCCGACACCGCCACCGACGACGCTCATGAAGGCGCTCCCCTACCCGGCCTCGCGAACGAGTGACGCGAAGGACGTCTTCTTCGGCACCACCGTGCCGGACCCGTACCGCTGGCTCGAGGACGTGCAGTCCGACGAAGTGAAGAAGTGGATGAACGATCAGGACGCCCTCGCGCGCGCCGAGCTCGCGAAGCGCCCGGGCCGCGAGGCGTTCGCCGCGCGCCTGAAGGAGCTCTTCTACGTCGACTCCGTCGGCATCCCAGTGCACCGCGGCGCCCGGTACTTCTGGAGCAAGCGCGACGCGACGAAGGAGAAGGGCATCGTCTACTACAAGGAGGGCAAGACCGGCGCCGAGAAGCTCCTCCTCGATCCGAACGCGTGGAGCGCCGGCGGCGCGAACGTCTCGCTCGGCGGCTGGTGGCCCACGTGGGACGGCAAGACCGTCGCGTACAAGATCAAGACGAACAACTCCGACGAAGCGACGATGTACGTGATGGACGTCGCGACCGGGAAGAAGAGCGAGGTCGACGTCATCGAGGGCGCCAAGTACGCGTCCGCCTCGTGGACGCCCAAGGGCGACGGCTTTTATTACGCGTGGCTCCCCGTCGACAAGGACATCCCCGTCGCCGAGCGCCCCGGCTACACGGAGATCCGCTTCCACAAGATCGGCACCGATTCGAAGAAGGACACGCGCATCTACGAGGCGACGCACGACGCGAAGACGTTCCTCGCGCCCGGTCTCTCGCGCGACGGCGCGTTCCTCTTCGTGCACGTGCAGCACGGCTGGTCGCGCGTCGACATCTACTTCAAGGATCTGCGCGCCAAAGAGGACAACGGCTTCAAGCCGCTCGTAACCGGGCTCGACGCGCTCTTCGACGTCGAGGCCTACCAGGGGCGCTTCTACGTGCACACCAACGACGGCGCGCCGAAATACCGAGCGATGCTCGTCGATCCGAAGAAGCCAGAGCGCAGCGCGTGGAAGGAGATCGTCCCCGAGCGCGCCGACGCCACGCTCGACGGGGTGTCGGTCCTCGGCGGCAAGCTCGTCCTCGACTACATGAAGGACGTCGCGACGAAGATCGAGGTCCACGAGCTCGACGGGAAGCTCGTTCGCGAGATCCCGCTTCCGGTCGTCGGCTCCGCCGGAATTTCCGGGCGCGACGACGAGGACGAGGCGTACCTCTCCTTCACGTCGCTCACGTACCCCACGGAAATCCAGGAGACGAGCATCAAGACGGGTCAGACCAAGACCTGGTTCAAGCTCAAGGTCCCGGTCGATCCGTCGAAGTTCGACGTCGAGCAGCTCTTCTTCAAGTCGAAGGACGGGACGAAGATTCCGCTCTTCCTCGTCCACGCGAAGGACGCAAAGAAGGACGGCAAGTCGCCGCTCCTCATCAACGGCTACGGCGGCTTCCAGTCGTCGCAGCGCGCGATCTTCCGCGCGAGCATCTTCCCGTGGCTCGAGAAGGGCGGGGTCTTCGCCCTCGTCAACCTGCGCGGCGGCAGCGAGTACGGTGAGGAGTGGCACCGCGCGGGGATGAAGCACACCAAGCAGAACGTGTTCGACGACTTCGAAGGCGCCGCCGAGTTCCTCCAGAAAGAGGGCTGGTCACAGCCGAGCAAGACCGCGATCACCGGCGGCTCGAACGGCGGACTCCTCGTCGGCGCGGCCGCGACGCAGCGTCCGGATCTCTACCGCGTCGTCCTCTGCGACGTGCCCCTCCTCGACATGGTGCGCTATCACAAGTTCGGCAGCGGAAAGACCTGGGTCGAGGAGTACGGCTCGAGCGAAGACGAAGGGGACTTCAAGGCCCTCTTCGCCTACTCGCCGTACCACCACGTCGCGAAAGGCACGAAATACCCGAGCATACTGATGCTCAGCGCAGACAGCGATGATCGCGTCGATCCGATGCACGCGCGAAAGTTCACCGCGGCGATGCAAGACGCGTCGGCCGGCGGTCCGGTCATCTTGCGCATCGAGAAGAACGCGGGCCACGGCGGCGCCGACATGGTGAAGGCGTGGGTGGAGAAGCTCGCCGACGAGTACGCGTTCGCGCTGAGCGAGATGGACAAGTAGATGCCCGCGATCGCCGTCGTCGGGTTCGGGGCGTGGGGGACCGCGCTCGCCTCACACGCCGCGCGGCAAGGGCACACCGTCCGCGGATGGGCGCGCGAAGCCGACGTGGTGGAGAGCGTCAACGCCCACCACGAAAACACGCCGCTCCTCCCCGGTATCGCGCTGCCGAAGACGCTCACCGCCACGAGCGATCCCGCCCTTGCGCTCCGCGGCGCCGAGGTGGTGATACTCGTCCCTCCGTCGAAGCACCTGCGCAGCGTCGCCGAGATGATCGCGCCGCACCTCGAAGCGAACGCGCGCGTCGTGGTCGCGTCGAAGGGGATCGAGGAGGGCTCGCTCCAGCTCTTGAGCGAGGTCCTCGCCGAGGCGCTGCCGCGCGTGAAGCGTGAGCAGGTCGTCTTCCTGTCGGGGCCGAGCTTCGCGAAGGAGGTCGCGAGCGGACTGCCCACTGACGTCGTCGCCGCGGCGACCGATCCGGCGGCCGCCGCGGAGATCCAGCGCCTCCTCCACACGCCGATGTTCCGCGTCTACACGAGCAAGGATCCCATCGGCGTCCAGATCGGCGGCGCGGTGAAGAACGTGATCGCGATCGCATCGGGCGCCTGCGAGGGCCTCGGCCTCGGCCTGAACGCGCGCGCCGCGCTCATCGGCCGAGGGCTCGCCGAAATCACGCGCCTCGGCGTCGCGATGGGCGGCGATCCGCTCACCTTCTTGGGGATGGCGGGCGTTGGCGATCTCATCCTCACGTGCACCGGCGCCTTGTCACGCAACCACGAGCTCGGCCTCAAGGTCGCGGAGGGCGTCGATCCGAAGGCGTACCTCGCGAGCCGCCGCTCCGTCGCCGAGGGCTACTGGACGAGCGCGGCGACGTGGGCCCTCGCCGAGAAGCGCGGGGTCGACATGCCAATCACGAGTCAGGTCTACCACGTGCTGCACGAGGGCCGCCCGCTCCTCGATGCGCTGAAAATGCTCGTCACACGCGACTTCAAAGACGAGCTCGTCGGCATTCGCGGGTAACGTGACCGGGCAGGGTGACATTCGTGGGGACGGGGGACGGTGATCGCTATCCGAGCATGACGCGCTACCTCGACGCACTGCCGGGGGGGCTCGACGCGCACCCGCGCGCGCAAGCGAAGGGCGCGGTCATGCGCATGGCCATCGACGACGAGCACCTGATCCTGCCGCGGGAGACGCTCCCCGACGCCCTGGCCGGGTATTACACGACGCCGCCGACCGTGAACGAGTGGATCTCGGAGGTGCACTTCAACGCGCTGATGCTGGCGGTCTTCGACGCCCACTTCGCTTGCGCGGGGGGGACGATGGCGTACGAGCGATGGATCTTGGAGCGGAATCGGCGCCTTCTCCGCACGCCGCTCTTCAGGATCTTGTTCGCGGTCGTCTCGCCGGAGCGCCTCCTCGTGGGCGTCGAGAAGCGATGGGCCGCGTTCCGGCGCGGCTCGGAGCTGCACGTCGTCGGCCACACGACCACCTCCGCGGAGCTCTCGTTTCATCACCCAAAGAACGTCGCAACCGATCTCTCGGTGCGCGGCCTGCGGGTCGCGCTGCGCGCCGCGCTGGAGCTCGCGGGCGCGCGGGACGTCGAGATGGCCTACGCGGTCGAAACGCCGGAGCTGACGAAGTTCAGCGGACGCTGGACCACGTAGCCGTCAGCGCAAGCGGCCGACGATGCCTTCGACCGCGCGAACGAGCGCGCCGCCGCCGATGAGCGCCCCGACGGCGTCGATGTCCTTGTAGAGCGGCCGATCCTCGGTCATCGGCGCGACGAGCTCGCGGACGCACGCTTGTGCGGCGGCGACCCCCTTGCTCGGCTTCAGCGGGCGACGCTGATCGATCCCCGCCGCCGCCGTCATGATCTCGATCGCGAGCGCCGCTTTGGTGTTGCGCACGATCTCGACGAATTTCTTGGCGCTGATGCTCCCCATGCTCACGTGGTCTTCTTTGCCCGCCGACGACGGGATCGAATCGACGCTCGCCGGGTGACACAGCACCTTGTTCTCGCTGACGAGCGACGCGCTCGCGACCTGCGCGATCATGAACCCCGAATGCAACCCGCTCCCCGCCGCGAGGAACGGCGTGAGGCCGCTCGACAGCGCCGGATTCACGAGCTGTTCGACGCGCCGCTCGCTGATGTTCGCGAGCTCGGCGACGGCCATCGCCGCGAGGTCGAGCGCGAGGGCGAGCGGCTGGCCGTGGAAATTCCCACCGCTGATGACGTCGGCGCCGCCCTTGTCGTCGAGAAAGACGCTCGGGTTGTCGGTGACGCTGTTCACCTCGCGCGCGAGCACGTCACGCACCCACCCGAGCGCGTCGCGCGTCGCGCCGTGGACCTGCGGCATGCAGCGGATGGAGTACGCGTCCTGCACCTTGCCGCAGTTGATGTGGCTCTCCGCGATCTCGCTGTCGTGGAGGAGCGCGCGCATGTTGGCCGCGACGAGGGCCTGACCGGGGTGCGGGCGCGCGGCGTGGAGACGCTCGTCGAACGGGCGGCTCGAGCCCTTGCTCGCCTCGAGGCTCATCGCCCCCGCCACGTCGGCGACCGTCGCCAGCCGCTCCGCTTCGAGCACCGCGAGCGTGCCGAGCGACGCCATGTACTGCGTGCCGTTGATGAGCGCGAGCCCCTCCTTCGCCTCGAGCACCACCGGCGTCATGCCGGCCATGCGAAGCGCGTCGCCGCCCGTCAGGTGCACCGGACGGTACGACGCGCCGAGCTCGGCGCCCGCGCGCACGCTCGCCTCCACCGACGCCTCGCCTTCGCCGATCATCGCCAGCGCCAGATGCGCGAGCGGCGCGAGATCTCCCGACGCGCCTACGGAGCCTTGCGACGGGACCCGCGGATGCACGCCCTTGTTCAGCATCTCGAGGAGCAAATCGACGAGCACCGGCCGCACGCCGGAGTGACCGAGCGCGAGCACCTGCGCGCGCAGGAGCATCATCCCCCGCACCGCCGCGATCGGGAGATCGGGCCCGATGCCGGTCGAGTGCGAGCGCACGAGGTTCTTCTGGAGTTGCCGCACGTCCGCCGCGCTGATGCGCGTCTCGGCGAGCGCGCCGAAGCCGGTGTTCACGCCGTAGACGTTGGGCGCGTCGTCGCCTGCGCTGCAGATGGCGTCGATGGCCGCGCGCGACGCGATGACCTTTGCGCGGGCGACAGCGTCGAACGCGACGGGCCGACCGCGTAGCGCGACGTCTTCGAGGTCCGAGAGGCGGAGGGGCTTGCCGACGCTGACGGGTTCCACGCGGGCGGTACTACCACACGCGGCCGACAAAAGAGGGAGAGCCCGCGCAGACGACCACGTCGACATCGCCGAATCGAAAAGCGGCGGAGGTCGTGAAGCACGGGGGCTTCAAGGTCGGCTGAGACGGGCTCTCGGGAGACGAGGCGCCTTCGTGCTGGACTACGACGAGGTGCGGCGCGATCGCGAGGACCGGCGGCACCGCGTCTTGCTTTTTCGAACGAGACGAAAACCTCTCGGCAGAAACGAACGGGCCTTTCGGTCGAAGGTTGAGTCACGAAACGAACGAGAGAGGACGCATGGCCTTCCTAGAGGAGGCAGGAGACGGGCAGCGCGATGAGGGATGGAGGGCGAGAGAGAGAGAGAGAGAACGGAGAGAAGAGAGGGGACTGTAGAGAGAGACGAGACGGAGCGAGAGAGAAACGAGTCCGTGGCATCTTCCGCTTGAAGTCGATCGATCTCGAACGACGAGGGCCGGAGGTCACCCACGCGTTGCCGCGCAGGAAGAGCTACTGCACACATCGAACCACCTTTGACCGCTAGGAAGGTTGAATCCCATCTCTCGAATTTCCAAGCGATTACGCGGTGCAGCAGACACGTACAGTGTGCGTCAATGGATCCAAATGTGAGCGACGTTCGATCCACCAGCTCGCGAATCGCGAGCACGCGCGCGCAGCCTCGCGAAGGCGCTGAATGCGGACCGTGAGGAGAATCGTCTCGCGACGGTCTCGGGCAGGGTCGGTTTCGACCTCCGCGAACGGATCTCGTGTAGGTGCACAGCCCGAGTATGCTGCCGCGCCGAGAGCCCAGCTTGATGACATCCCTCCCCCTCCCCAGCCCGATCCTCCTCCGCCCCCTCCTTCCGCGCTCCTCGTCGACGCGCGCCCGCCGCATTCTCCTCGCGCCCGCCTCCCTCCTCCTCTTGTTGTGCGCCGCCCCCGACGCGCGCGCGGAGGAGCCGGTCATCCCCAAGGACTTCGCCAGGCTGGTGCTCGACACCGGGAGGCCGCCGGTCCGACCCGCCGAGCCGGACGTGGTCCGCTTCCAGATCCACGGCGAGTACCAGCTCCGCGGCACGAGCTTGCGCAGCTTCCCGCTCGATCCGTCCACGCAGGTCATCAACGACCGCGCCGCCGGCGGACGCGCGACCGAGGACTCGCTCGGCCAGAACCGGTACATGAACCACTGGCTGCGCATCACGCCGCGCCTCCAGGTGAAGAGCTGGCTCGAGATCGTCGCCCAGATGGACGTCGTGACCGGCCTCCTCCTCGGAGATCTCGCGCACGACAGCTTCGCCGATCAGACGCCGCGCGACTCGTACGACGGCTTCAAGAACGTGCAGCCGCGCTGGCTCTACGCGCAGATCGACACCGGCATCGGCATCCTCCGCGTCGGCCAGCAACCGAGCCACTGGGGCATGGGCATCCTCGCCAACGACGGCGATCACGTCTCGACGTTCGGCGACTACCGCTACGGATCGATCGACGAGCGCATCCTCTTCGCGACCAAGCCCGGCGGCAAAGACAGCCCGCTCACCGTGCTCGTCGCCGGCGATCTCGTCTTCCGCGACGCGAACGCGCGCCTCACGCGCGGCGACCACGCGTTCCAGGGCGTCGCCGGCGCGCTCTACTCGCACGGCGACAACCAGATCGGCGTCTACGGCGTCTACCGCCACCAGACGAAGGACAGGACGAGCGGCTCGTCGATCTTCCCGTACACCGACACGATCGACGCCGGCGTCCTCGACGTGACGGGAAAGTTCGTCGTGCCGGTGCAGGGGCAAGACGCGTTCGCGTTCGGCGGCTTCGAGGCGGCGGCGATCTTCGGATCGACGAACGCCGTGCGCACGGCCGAGCAAGTGCAGGACGGGACGAAGACGACGCTGCGCTCGTACGGCGGCGCGATCCAGGTCGGCGTCGTGCATCGCGCGTACGACGAGCCCGCCACACCTGGCGGCGAGCTCCCCAACAAGGCCGCCTATGGCGATCTCGTCGCGCAGCTCGAAATTGGCTACGCGTCCGGCGACGCCGATCCGTACGACGGGACCGAGCGACGCTTCGTCTTCGATCCGAACCACAAAGTCGGCCTCCTCCTCTTCGACGAGGTCATGCGCTGGCAGACCGCGCGCGCCGCGAGCGCTGCGCAGGATCCGCTCCTCCAGAACGGCACACGCCCCACGCCGGGCGTCGATCTCCTCGCGACCAACGGCGGAATCGCCGGCGCGCAGTACGTCAATCCGACGATGATCTACCGGCCCCTGCGCTGGCTGGATCTCAAGGGCGGAATGCTCCTCGCGCAGGCGACCGCGGATGTCGTCGATCCGTATCGCCTCGCCACGCAAGGCGCGGCCGTGAACTACCGCGGCGGCGACGCGAGGCGCCACGATCTCGGCCTCGAGATCGACGGCGGCGCCGAGGCGCGCTTCAAGCTCGACTACGGCGTCGTCGCGACGCTCGGATTCCAAACCGGCGTGCTCTTCCCCGGCGCCGCGCTCGCGAACATCGACGGGGATCGCATGAAGCTTCCGTGGATCTGGATTGCTAGGGGAGGCCTGCTGTTCTGATGAAGACCACCACCGGGTTCGGAGTCGCTGCTGCCCTCGCCGCAGCCGTCGTCTTGTCTCAAGGATGCGGCGTCGACACCGCGCCGGTGGGTCTCCGCGCGACGCCTCCGGGCACCGGGCCGGTCATCAAGTGGGACCTGTCGCACAGGCCGCTCCCCGACGTGCCCATCCCGAACGACATCGCCACGTTCGCGGACCCGACGAGCCGGACGGGGATGCGCATCAACGCGAGCCTCATCGCGCCGTCGTGGATGGAAGAGATCGCGCGGCAGGGCTTCAGCGAGATGGAAGGCTGGGGCACGAGCTCGCCCATCACGCTGTCGTTCGATCGCGGCCTCACCGGCGATCCGACGAAGGCGGCGATCAACCTCGAGGACGTGCGCGCCCATATGCAGGGCGACGGCCACGATTTTTCGGACGATCCGGTTTACCTGATCAACCTGCGGACCGGCGTGCCGATGGTCCTCGACGCCGGCGAAGGCTACTACCCGCAGACGCTCCGCGATCCGTGGCGGTACTGGCCGAACGATCCGAAGGCGAGCGAGTCGAACCTCCTGTTCGAGACGGTCGAAGAGGGCGCTGGCCTCACGCAGGCGGATTACCGGCCTTCGCTCGATCGCGACTTCGACGGTGTGCTCGATCATCCGAACACGCTCGGGCCGCTCAAGCCTGGTCAGATCGCCGGCGTCGACGATCTCATGACCTGGTACGAGCGCGAGACCGACACGCTCATCCTCCGTCCCGTGATCCCGCTCGAGGAGAAGACGGAGTACGCGGTCGTCATCACCGATCGCCTCAAGGGCTACGACGGCCAGCCGGTGCGCTCGCCGTTCCCGTACGTGCACCACCCGCTCCAGCGTCGCGGCGCAGAGGCGGCGCGGGCGTACATGAACGACGGTCGCTTCGCCGCGTACTACGGCGATCTCTCGGGGAGCGGTCTCGGGCACGTTCAGTTCGTGTGGAGCTTCACGACGCAGCCGGTCCACGAGGACATGCAGCTCCTCAGGAACGGGCTCTACGGCACCGGGCCGTTCTGGCGGTGGAAGAGCGAGTATCCGGCCGACGTCAGCATCTTCAAGGCAGCGGGCCGAACGAGCGATCCGAACGATCCGGTGCCCGACAACGATCCGGTCTGCGCCAAGCGAAACAAGACGCCTTACGTCGTGAAGGTGAGCGATCCGGACGTGACCGACGCGTTCCACTCGTTCTTCACGGATCTCTTCAACTTCGATCCGGGCGACACCGCGGGGCTCTTGAACCAGCTCGAGCACGTCGACCACGTCGTCATCGGAAACTTCAAATCGCCTTTTTTGCTCGGTGATCCGGCGTCGCGCGACGAAGAGACGCGCTTCCACGTGAACTTCAAGACCGGCGAGGGCGACGTGCGCCCCGACACGGTGACCTTCTGGCTGAGCGTGCCGAAGACCACCGCGACGATGAAGCCGCCCTTCCCCGTCGCCTTCTACGGACACGGCGTGACGTCGCACACCGACGAGCTGCTCGTGTACGCCGGCGACTACGCGCGGCAGGGCATCGCGCTCGTCATGTACGACAACCCGGAGCACGGCATCGCGCTGAAGCCCGGCGAAGAGCTCATCACCAAGGCGAAGCTGAACGAGACGTGCCTCGTGCCGTGGGAGAACGGCATCAACACCGGGCGCGCGCACGACCTGAACGGCGACGGCGTCCCCGACTCGGGGTGGTTCTGGTGGACGGCGCACGTCTTCCACGTTCGCGACAACGTTCGGCAGGGCATCCTCGACGGGATGCAGCTGACGCGCATCTTGCGATCGTTCGACGGCGTGAAGAAGGCGACGCAGGACTACAACGGCGACGGGCAGCTCGATCTCGCAGGCGACTTCGACGGCGATGGCACGGTCGACGTCGGCGGACCCAACGTGAAGTACTCGGCGGCCGGCGAGTCGCTCGGCGGCATCATGAGCGAGATTCAAGGCGGCATCGATCCGTACCTCTCGCAGACGTCGCCCATGAGCGGCGGCGGCGCGCTCGTCGACGTCGGCGTGCGCTCGTACGGCGTCACCGAGGCCGTCACCGAGCAAATGCTCGGACCGCTCCTCATCAGCCTCCCGGCAGCCGAGCGCCCCGACAAACAGAAGGACAGCGAGCTCGGGACGCTTTGCCAACCCACCGAACGCACCCTCCGATGGATCGTGAACGAAGGCGACGAGTCGCGCGAGCTCGAGATCGCGTGCCTCAAGCCGGAGGAGCTCGCGGAGAATTTCACCGTCGTCGCGACGAACCTCCGCAACCGCGAGGTCCGCTGCGCGCGCACGAGCGTCGACGGCCGGTTCCGCATCTCGCTCCCCGCCACCAAAGGCGACAAGGTCGACTTCCAGGTCTACACCGCGCCGGACGTCGTCCAATCGTACGACGGCTGTCGCGTCCTCGCCAACGCGCCGGTTGGGAGGCGCGTGAGCACGTGGGAGAAGGCGTCGTTCAAGAATTTCCCGGTCGCCGACGGCGACAAGACGCACTGCGATGGCGACAGCGGCTGCCAGCAATTCCGGGACACGTTCTTCCCGGTCGGGTCGTCGCTCGCGGCGCCGAACGACGGCTTCGGCTTCCCACGCCAGACGCCGCACCTTCGTCGCCTCCGCGATCTCGCGCAAGCGGCGGTCGATCCGGCCGATCCGATCAACTTCGCGCCGTACTACATGATCCGGCCGCTCCTCGACGAGAACGACCACCCGGTCGCGCCGCATGGCCTCCTCTCGATCAACACCGTGGGCGACGCGTTCGTGAACATCGCGACCGGCATCACGTTCGCGCGCGCGGCTGGCGGGGTGCCGTTCTTGCCGCCGCAAGCGCTCGCGAAGTACCCCGAGTACGCCGACTATGTGACCCCGCAGGCGCTCTACGACCAGCTCGGCGGCCGCACGCCTGCGCAGGTGTACATCCAGAACTTCGTGGCCGAGGGCGTCGCCCGCCTCGCGCGGACGCACGCCGGTCCCGGCTGCAAGCCGAACTACCTCGACGCGAAGACGCCGACCTGCAACGACACCAAGTCGATCGACACCGAGGCGTGCTCGAAGGCGCTCTACGACGTGGACTGGGTGAGCGAGGGCAAGAGCAAGCTCGACCAGCCGCACGCCGACGTGCCGGTTCGCCTCGGCCGCATCGCCGGCCTCCATCCGACCGACGCCGCGTCGCTCGCCCACGCGTGGGAGCCGCGCCTTCGCGGAATCCCGTTCGTGCCCGACGATCAAGCGTGGCCGGCCAACGACAAGGTCGTCGCGGTCTTGAACCACTACCTCGAGCTCAAAGGCCAGCACACCTGGGACGCGCCCGACGTCTGCCGCCGCTGGGACTACGCGACCTACGGCAACGGCCTCATGGCGCGCTTCTTCGCGAGCGAGGGCAAGGACGTCTACTACCTGAGCCACCCGACCACGCACGGTTGCCTCGCGGACATCAGCTGCCCGTTCTTCGCCGAGTCGAAGGCCGCGCAGTAACGCGTCGCGGCCCACCATGTAGGTTGGAGCATTTGCTCTAAAATCGTCACGGAAGGCTTGAATTCAGCCCTCTTGCGGATCAGACTTCGGGCGCCGTGAAGTCCCGCGCCATGATTCGCCTCGCCGCGCTCCCTCTGGCCGTCCTCGGCCTCTCCTTCGTCGCGTGCGGCAAGCACGCCGGCGGCTTCGACGACGGCGCCTCGAGCGGCGGCGGTGCGGGAGGAGACGGCGGTCAGTCGTTCGGCACCGACGCAGGCGGCGGCAGCGACGCGATCCCGCCTGCGATCGGCGAGGTGACCGGCAACGTCATCGCGCCGGAAGGCACGATCCCGATCTCCGGCGCGCTCGTCTACCTTACGCGTGAGCTGCCGGCTCCCATCCCGAGCGGCACCTACTGCGACAAGTGCGTCGAGCTGACGTCCTACGCGTTCACCTACTCGGACGCGCACGGCTTCTTCAAGCTGCCGGTCTACGAAGAGGGCGACCAGTACATGGTCACCCAAAAGGGCCAGTTCCGCCGCGTCCGCAAGGTGAACGTGCACGCGGGGCCGCAAGGCTCCAAGGCCGACGACACGCGACTCCCCGGCAAGAACGACACGGCGAACGGCGACACCATCCCGAAGATGAAGGTGATGGCGGCCAACTGGGACTCGATCGACAACTCGCTCAAGAAGCTCGGCATCACGGAGTTCGACGGCCCGCCCGGCGGCTTCCAGATCGATCACACGCTCGACGACACCGCGGTCGCGTCGAAGTACCACATCATCTTCATCCCGTGCGCGGGCCAGGTGCAGGATCCCGGCACCGGGAGCGGCGTCTCGTGCTCCGGCATCTACTCGCCGAGCTCCGGCTCGAAGGCGGTGGTGAAGGACTTCATCCAGCGCGGCGGCAAGCTCTACGTCACCGACTGGAGCTACGAGTACGTGAACCAGACGTGGCCAGGCTTCCTGAAGTTCACGGGCGACGATCCCAAGGTCATCGGCTCGGCATGCACGATCGGCGACTACAGCGGCGCCGCGCAGTTCCAGGATCCGGCGCTCAAGGCCTGGATGGACGCGATCGGCGAGCAGAACGCGCAGCTCCAGAAGAACTACGTCGGCGTCGACAGCACCTCGCCGCAGCAGGGCCTCGACGAGGACGGCAAGACCGTCACGATCACACCGAAGGTGTGGGCGAGCACGATGGTCGGCAGCCAAGCGCGCATCGCGACGGTGAGCTTCCAGGACAAGTGCGGGCGCGTGATGTACAGCACCTACCACGCCGAGGGGACTGACAACGGCGGCTCGAGCACGCTCCTCGCGCAGGAGAAGGCGCTCTTCCACATCCTGCTCGAAGTGTCGGCGTGCGTCGGCGTGAAGCCCGTTCCCGTCCGGTGACCGCTCGCCGCGGCTGACTCCAGCGGAACTTTCCGCTCCTGCCGCGTGGCTGTCCAAAGAAAGAAAGGCCCGTGCCCACGCGGACATGGCGCCCAGGGCATTTGTGCGCCATTCACTCACCCCTCGCGGCGTGGTGGCACTCTTGCCCACCGCGGACGCTCACCAAAGGACGCGCCAAATGAAGGTTCTCTCGAAGCCCCTCGCCGCGGTTGTTCTCGCTCTCACCGTCGCTGCGTGCGGCTCCTCCGATTCACAGAGCGACACGAGCGACACCAGCGAGCTCCGCGGCATCACGAACGGGGAAGCGCTCGCCGACTTCGACCAGATCGCGACGTCCTTCCGCGGACTGTACGGCGCGCTCGTCCGGAAGGAGGCGCGGTACGGCTTCAAGTTCGAGTCGCTCGTCACCGACTATCGCGCGCGCGTGAAGCATGCGCGGACGGAGGCCGAGTACCGCGGCATCTTCCAGGAGTTCGTGTCGCGCTTCCAGGACGCGCACGTGTCGCTCTCGATGGAGCTCGTGAACGACACCTCCCACGCGTTCCGGATCCCGGTGGCGGTGATGCCGGTCGAGGACACGTTTGTCGTCTACCGCGTGGGCGCGGCTGTCGGCGACCAGGTCAAGGTGGGCGACGAGCTTTTGGCGATCGACGGCAAGTCGGCGAAGGATCTCGCGGCGGGCTTCCTGAAATACGTCGGCACGCCGAACGCGCTCTCGTCCGCGCACATCGCGGCGGCGCGTCTGACCTCGCGATCGGTGTACCTGTCGAAGGGCCTCAAGGCCGGCGCGCAAGCGAAGCTTCACCTCCGCGGCACCGACGGCACCCTCCGAGACGCGGTCGTCGCGTGGGCAGAGATCCCGCACCTCCTCCCGCCGCTCGCGCCGCCGCCGCAGGCCGGCAAGTCGGGTCCGAAGACGATGACGGCCGCGTCGGACATCGCCGCCGAGGTCACGCGCGAAGAGCTCGGCAAGTTGGGCGCGCGGGTTCCGTTCTACATGACGGACGCCGTCAAAGCGTCCCTCGGAATCACCGCCGAGGTGAAGCCCAGCGCGGCGGCGCTCGCGAAGTTCGGCGTCAGCGCCGACGCAGCGGCCCAGATCGATTACTTCGCGGCGACGTACACGACGAACGGCAAGAAGGTCCTCCTCTTCCGTCTCCCCGACTACACGCCGGCCGACGCGGGCGCCGCGCTCAACTACATTCGCGCCCTCTTCGACGAGCAGCAGACGCAGGTCGACGCGCTCGTGTTCGACGAGACGCACAACCCGGGCGGCTCCGTCTCCTTCGCGTTCGGCGTCGTCTCGCTGCTCGCGCCGAAGACGGTGAACAGCATGGTCCAGGAGATGCACGGCGATCGGCTCTGGATCCAGAGCTTCGCGGACGCGTCCACGCAGGTCGCGCAGGCGGATCCGAACGACCCGCTCGCCGCGGTGTTCATGCAGGACGCGCACCTCGTCGACGACGCGTACAGCGCCAAGAAGCCGCTCAGCGTCCCGCTCCCGATGTTCACCGCGACGCCGACGCTCGATGCGGACGCGGCGCATTGGACCAAGCCCTTTATGATGCTCACCGATGAGCTGTCGGTGTCGTGCGCGGACTTCGTTCCTCTCCTCGTGCAAGCCAATGGCCTCGCGCCGCTGTTCGGGCAGCGCACGATGGGCGGCGGCGGGAACGTCGAGCAGGTCGCGACGCTGACGAACACGCAGGGGCAGCTGCGCATCTCGCGCGGTCTCGGCACGGTCTACGATCCGACCGGCGCATACCCTGAGTCGCGCTTCATCGAGGACAACGGCGTCACGCCGGACGTCTCGTACTCGCACACGCTCGCGGACTTCCGCGCCGGCTACGTGGCGTACGTCGGCGCCTTCAACGCGGCGCTCGCGCAGCAGCTGAAGTAGTCAGCGCTTCGGGTGGGCCTTGAAGAAGGCCCACAGCGACTCGGACCACGACGGTGTCGCCGCGAAGCCGTGACCGGCGCCGTCGATGGTCCAGAGCTCGAGCCCGGCCTTGCAGCCGCGCCACCGATCCACGCGCGTCTCGGCGCCGGGGATGCGCGCGTCCAAGTCCAAGCGGGCGGCGCCTTCCTCGGGCGCGCCGCTGCACCCCAGGCGCGTGCTCCATTGCGCCATGGTCTGCGCGACGGATGGGTATTCGCGCGAAGGTTTGTTGAACGTGCGGCCACCGGCCATTGCGATCACGTTGTCGTCGGTCCCGTGGACTTGCACGACGCTGACCGGTGACGTCGGGGTGCAGCGCGAGGGGTCCGTGTTGGCGGCGCCGGCGACGCTCACGACCGCGGCGAGGCGATCGGACAGCTCGCAGCCGAGACGATGCGCCATGAATCCGCCGTTGGAGAAGCCGACGACGAAGATGCGCTTCGGATCGATCGGCGTGCGCGCGGACGCGTCATCGAGGATCGCGCGGATGTACGCGACGTCGTCGACCTTCGCGCGCGGATCGTCGAAGCCGCAGCACGCCTCGGAGGCGTTCCAGAAACGACGGCCGCCCGCGTCGGGCGTTCCATCGGGGACGGCGACCGCGAATCCCTCGCGGCGGCCGAGCGCGCTGATTCCCCAACCGCCGTCGATCTCGGCACCGTTGCCGCCGTACCCATGAAGCAGGACGACGAGCGCGTGCGGGGTAGCTCCTGCGGTGGGAATCGTGATTGCGTACGGGCGCGACGCGACGAGCGAGGGCCCGGAGGCCGTGGGTGCCGCGACGGATGACGCAGGTGCGACGGAGGCGACGGAGGTGATGGACGAGTCCGATGACGTTGCGGGCGCAGGCGGAGCCGATCGGCACGCGACGGGAAGTGTGGCGAACGCGAAGACCGAGAAAAGGAGGCGATTCACGCGCCGAGGAACCCGAGCGAGCCGGTCGCCGTCGCGCGGACCGCGTCGCCGAACTGCTTTACCTCGGCGAGGCGCGGGAGCTCGAGCGGACCTTGCATGACGCCCTTCGCGTTCGCCTCGAGCTCTTCGTACGAGCCGGCGCCGCAGAGGACCGTATCGACGGCCGAGTGCCCGATCGCGAAGCGGTAGCACTCCGGCGGGCTCATCGCGGCGAGCCCTTTTGCGGGTTTCAGCAGCCGGCCCCACCGCGTCGCCGTGTACGCGATGACGCCGGGCCGCGGATCGGGGAGCGTCGCGAAGATCTCCTTCTCGGCCCCGCGGTGCGCCGCGTTGTACCGAATCATGAGCGCGTCGAGGGAGAGCTCAGAGGCGAGCTGACACGCCATCGGCCGATCGTGGATCGAGATGGCGAGCGCGCGCACCTTCCCCTCCTCCTTCAGCTTCACCATCGCCGGCCACGTGTTGCCGGTGACGTACCAGTGCGCCTGCACCCAAAAGAGGTGGAAGACGTCGATCGTGTCTGTGCCGATCGCCTTGGCGGCGCTCTCGAACTCGCGCGGCACGCTCCAGCCGGTCGGGTACTTTGCGCCCATGGCGAGGACGATGTCTTTGCGATGCCCCGCCTTGATGAGGCGGCGCAAACCCTCGATGAGCGGCTTGAAGCGCGGCGTCACGAAGAAGTAATTCACGCCGAGCTCATGGAAGGCGCGCTCGACGCCGTCCGCGTCGATGCCGAATCCTCCCGCGAGACCGAGGCGCGATACGGGGATGCCCGAGCGGCCCAGCTTCTTCTTCTCCAGCATGCGACGCTCCTCCGATGCGTGACGCTCCCCCATGGTTGCGCTACGCATGGCGCATGTCCACCGTCCCGATCTACCAGGTCGACGCCTTCGCCGAGCGCGCATTTTCGGGGAATCCCGCCGCCGTGTGCCCCCTCGCGTCGTGGCTCCCCGAGGACGTGATGCGCAAGATCGCTGCCGAGAACAACGTGTCGGAGACGGCGTTCTTCGTGAAGCGCGCCGACGGCGACTACGATTTGCGGTGGTTCACGCCGGAGGTCGAGGTGGATCTCTGCGGCCACG
Organism: Polyangiales bacterium; assembly: GCA_038231275.1. Taxonomy (GTDB): domain Bacteria; phylum Myxococcota_A; class Polyangia; order Polyangiales; family Polyangiaceae; genus JANYHK01. Next base: position 49,763 of record JBBRLQ010000014.1, on the reverse strand, counting down.
CGACGCTCGCCTCCGCGTTCGTGCTCTTCGATCGGCTCGACAAGACGCGCGACAAGGTGCGCTTCTGGACGAAGAGCGGCGCGCTCGACGTGACGCGGGAAGGCGACGCGCTCGCCATGGATTTGCCGGCCCGTCCGCCGCGCGCGTGCGAAGCCCCGAAGCTGCTCGGCGAAGCGCTCGGCGGCGCGCCTCTCGAGGTCGTTCGCGCGCGCGATTTGGTCTGCGTCTACGAGTGCGCCGAGGACGTCCGCACGCTTCGCCCCGACATGCGCAAGATCGCCGCGCTCGACAGCGAGTTCGCGGTCGTCGTCACCGCGCCCGGCACCGGCCGGGACGCAGACGTGGATTTCGTCTCGCGATTCTTTGCGCCCGCGAAGGGCGTCGACGAGGATCCGGTCACCGGCTCCGCGCACTGCACCCTCGTGCCCTTCTGGTCTGCGCGCCTGGACAAGACGCACCTCAAGGCGCGCCAGGTCAGCAAGCGTGGCGGCGAGCTCGTCTGCACGCTCGTCGGTGACCGCGTGCGGCTCGCGGGCAAGGCGGTGATGGTCATCGAGGGGACGCTCACCTTCTGACGAAGCGGCGCTACTCCTCTGGAGTGCGAAGCGGCTGCAGCGGTCTCTGCCACCACCCGACGTCGCGCCACGCGCCGAGCTTGAACCCGACGTTCTCGTAGACGCCGACGAGCTTGAACCCGAGCGCCTCGTGCATGCCGACGCTGGACGCGTTGGGGAGCGCGATCCCCGCAAACGCCTGGAAATAGCCGCGGCTCACGAGGTCGGCGAAGAGGCGCGTGTACAAGCTCTTCCCGATGCCTCGCCGGTGGCAGTCGGTCCTCACGTACACAGCGGTGTCGACGGACCAGCGGTACGCGGCGCGCTCGCGATGCGGCCTGGCGTTGGCGTACCCGAGGATCGCGGCGTCATCCGCGTCATCCACGGCGACGAGCCACGGCAGCGTCGGATGCGCTTCGATGCGCGCCCGCATGACGTCGGCGGTCGGAGGCTCCACCTCGAACGAGATCGTCGTATCGCGCACGATCGGCGCGTAGATCGCCGCGATCTGCTCCGCGTCACCGCCTGCCGCCGCCCGCACACGCATGGGTCCCTTGCATAGGGTACACGACGGCTTGTCCTGTCGTCATGATGGGCACGTCGCTCGCCGTCCTTGTCGCCGTCCTCGTGAACGCCCTCGCCGCGTGTTCCTCGTCTGATGGGCTCCGCGTCGACGCGATCGACGCTCAGTACCCCGCCGGCAGCACCACGTCCTCGAGCGGGACCCCGTCATGGCACGTGCCGGGGATCGGCTTCTCGTTCGCGTCCGTCTGGCAGATCTGCACCGGGCCGTTCATGTAGTCCATGTAGAGATCGTGGTAGCCGGCGAGCACCGGCGAGCGGTAGTTGCCCCACGAGTTCTTGATCCGGAAGAAATGGATCGTGGCCTCGTCGGCCAGCGCGGCCTGGAGCGCCTCGGGGCGTGACTCCAGCGTGCCCGCCGGGAGCGTGCCGAAGCCGGGGACGTTGTCGACCTCGTAGTCCTCGAAGACGACCATGTGCCCGCCTTGCGAGCCGGGCGTCGCCGGGGGCTTCAGGAATTTCCCGTCGAGCGACATCGCGTTGAAGTCGACGTACCAGGAGAGCAGCACCGGCTGGTTGTCGTGCATCGCGCGTTGGATGCGCTTCAAGAACGCGCGGCGGCCCTTCGCGTCGGATGCGCTGGGGTATCGCGCGCTGCCCCACGCGAGCGCTCCCGTCCGATCCTCGTCGAAGCCCGCGAACGTCGCCGTGCCGATCGCGTCGGCGAGCGTGGCATCCGTCATGGTGCCGCTCGTCGGATCCTTGAGCTTCACCGCGAAGTCTTTGGTGCGGTGCACGCTCACGCCGTCGGGCAGCGCGGTGACGGCGTCGAGCGTCTTGCTCGCGTCTTGGCCGAAGAGCTTGTCCATCTGCGCGACGACCGCGGGATCGAGCGCCCACGCCTTGTCGAGCTCCGCGCGCACCAGCTTGCGATCGGCGCGCGCCTCCGGCGTCTTCAGCGCGCCGCCGCCGAGCGACGTGCGGATCGCTTTGAGCGCAGCTTCTTGGCTGCTCGAGCGCGCGACGTCCTTCTCGGCCGCGATGAAGTCGCCTTCTTCGTACAAGCCGTACCGCGTCGCAAGCCCGACGGCCTTGCCCCACGAGCCGCCCTCGGTGATCGACGACGCGCCGTCGTTGGCGATCTGCTCGAACCAGTACCAGTAGTTGATGTACGACTCGGAGAAGTTGTGGTCGGTCGCCGTCGCCTGTTTGACGAGCGACTCCATCCAGCCGACCGTCGCGTACGTCCAGCAGTTGCCGATGGACTGATCCTTCACCGGCGTCTGTGGGATCTCGGTGACGGCGTTGTCGTCGGACGTCGCGGTCGACGACTTCGACGCGCAGCCAGGCGCGAACGCGGGGAGGGTCAGTGCGGAGAGGAACAGCGCGCGGGAGAGGACGGATCGCATCGGAGCGATCAGGTGCACACCTTGGACCACACACGGTTACCCGTTTTCCCCGGGCAATTTCGTGATTTCGCGCGTTGCGAGGCACAACGACTGGACCCCGCGTGATCCAGGGGATCTGTCCATCATGACCGCCAAAGCAAACTTGGTTGGCACGCGACGCCTCGCCTGGATGCGGAGCGTTCCAACAGATCGAATTCGGATTTCCGAATCAGAGCCCCAGCGGCGTCAAATCCCACGCGGCCCGTGTCTCTTTCATCGCGGCGGCCGCAACATCTCGGAACGCCGTCGAGTACCCGACGCCCTCTTTGTATGCGACGACGAATCCGCGCCACGTTTGGATCGCGTAGGTGCAGTTGCCCTGATCGATCAGCTTGAACCGCTCCCAGTCGAGGGGCGACGTTCGATCGAAGCGCATCGTGGCGCCGTCCGGGGCGTCCTTGTCGGACGCGTAGCCACCGCCGCCGGCCGCGGACATGTAGCGCGTGGGCTTGCCCTTCTCCTCGAACGCGAAGACGTAGGTTCCGTCCTGCTCTCGCCGGAGCCGCGCGTGGGGGAATTGGGGAGTCTTCGTCGACGACCCCGCCATCCTCACCGCGAACTCCGTGCCGCTCCCGACGTCGCCGCACTTGAGGACGCGGAAGAGCGACATGGCCGTCTCTTGGAAGAGCGCGACGCCGCCCTCGGGATTTCGGAAGTCGCCCGTCTGCATGATCGGCCATCGGCGCTCGATCTTCGGCACGATCGTGTGCGTGCCCGCGTACGTATCGTTTCGAGCGTACGCCTCGATGAAAAATCGGGTGTTGTCCGCCATGGTCGACGGGAGCGTCGAGGGGCTCGACGACAGCGCGACGTGGCCCGGGTACCTATCGGAGCCGTCCGCGACATACCCCTGGGTCGCGTACAATTGACCGCCGTTGGCGGCGTGAATCGTCTTTTCGCCCACCGGATCGTTCGGGGATACGACGAGATGAAACTTCTCGTTCGGTCCGAGAGTCTTGGACGCGCCGGCCTTCCAGCCCGATGCCGAGAAGTAGTAGCTCGTGAGAATTTGGCGAAACGCGAACTGGCCGGGGAGAGCGCCGGCGGGCGGTGGCGGGCTCTTGCCGGTGTCGACAGGCCCCGCGGGAACGGTGGGCGGCGGCACGTGGCGACCGGTTCCGGTTGTGACCGGTCCTGGCGTCACGACCGCCGGCGGCGGAGTTCCGTGACCCCGATGATCGCGCACGGGGGCATCCGCGGTTTGTGCGACGGCGGTGGACGCCAGCGGAAGCGCCAGGATGACCGCGCCCAGCTTTGCGAGTCCTAGGGCCCGTCGGATTCTTGCGAGAGCGAAGCGCGGTGCCTTCGGCGACATGGCACGACTTTGACACGCGCGCGACGAGGTAGCCCCGAATTTTTCCTCAGAACACCGACCATCCGGTCTGTGTCGTGAAGCGATCGAGGGCCTCCACGCCGGCGATGCTGTTGCCGCTTTTGTCGAGCGCGGGTCCCCAGACCACCAGGCATCCTCGACCGGGCAGCACCGCGAGGATGCCGCCGCCGACACCACTCTTGCCGGGAAGGCCGACGCGGTACGCGAAGTCGCCGGCCGCATCGTAGGTGCCGCACGTGAGGAGGATCGCGTTCACGCGCTTGGCGTCGCTGGGCGAAAAGAGCCGCGTCCCGTCGGCGCGCACGCCGTGGCGCGCGAGGAAGAGGCCGGCCTTCGCGAGATCGGCGCAGCTCATCGCGATCGCGCATTGGCGAAAGTAGTGGTCGAGGACCGTGTCGACGGCGCTGTCGAGGTTGCCGTAGCTCGCCATGAAGTGCGCGAGCGCGGCGTTGCGGTGGCCGTGCTCGGCCTCCGACCTCGCGACGACGGGGTCGAGATCGACGTTGGCGTTTCCGCTCTCCGCGCGGAGAAAATCGCGGAGCGTGCCGAACGCGTCGCCGGTCGTGGCGAGCAGGCGATCGACGACGACGAGGGCGCCGGCGTTGATGAAGGGGTTACGCGGCACGCCGTGCTCGACCTCGAGCTGCACGAGCGAGTTGAACGGGTTGCCGGACGGCTCGCGCCCTACGCGCGTCCAAAGCGCGTCGTGATCACGCGAGAGGACGAGCGCCAGCGTGAACGCCTTGCCGACGCTCTGCAGCGAGAACGCCTCGTTGAAATCACCGCTGCCGACGAGCGCGCCGTCCACCGTCGCGAGCGCGATGCCGAAGCGATCGGGCGACACCGCCTCGAGCGCGTGAATGTAGTCCGCGACCTTCCCGCGCGCAGCCAGCGGGCGCGAGGCGGCGGCGATCTCGTCGAGGAGCGCTTGGAGGTCCATCTGCCATCTACCGCGGGGAGTAGTATACTTGAGACATGGTCGCCGCCACGCGCCTCCCGCCGACGCCGCCTTCGCCCGCGCCGGAGCAGCGGATGCTCATCAACGGCGTCTCGTGGAAGGACTACGTCATTTTGCGCGAGGCGCTCGATACGCACGGGCTGCGCATGACGTATTGCGAGGGGGTGTTGGAGCTCATGAGCCCGTCACGAAGCCACGAGCTATGGAAAACGACGATCGCACGTCTCATCGAGCTCTACGCGTTCCTCCTGGAGCTCCCTCTCCTGGGGTACGGGTCGACGACGTTCCGGAACGAGGCCAAGGAGCGCGGCGTGGAGCCCGACGAGTGCTGGCGGGTCGGAACCCAGATGAGGGACGGCGAGATTCCTGACATCGTGCTCGAGGTCATTCACACGAGCCCGCTTCTCGACAAGCTGCACGTCTACGACGGCCTCGCCATCCCCGAGGTCTGGCTCTGGCAGGACGGCGCATTTGCCTTGTACCGCCGGAGCAGCGAAGGGGGCTACACGAGCGCCCCGCGGAGCATCCTCCTGCCCAAGCTCGATTTCCAGCTCGTCGCACCCTTCGTCACGCGCGAAGACCAAGACGTGGCGCTCCGCGAATTTGCGAAGGTCGTTCGGCCGGGCTGAGAAATCGGACGAGTCCCCTTTGCGTCGGGCCGCTCGAGGTGGCATTGCGTCGCGCGGATGGTCGCGGAATGAAGGTCGCTCGCGCGGTTGGAATTTTCCAGCTCCTCGTCGCGGTCGCGGCGTGCGGCGCGGCGGGCGATGCCGTCGACGACAGTGGCGAGGCCGTCACCGACATCCCGAGGACGAGCCCGCGCGATCAGAAGGAGACCGGCAACTGCTGGCTCTATGCGACCGCCGCATGGGCCGAGAGCCTGGAGCGCTCCGCTGTGACGGTGACGAGCGGCACCCACGAGGCGATGCATTTCGCACCGACGTATTGGGACTACTGGGATTGGTACGCCAAGATCACGCACGGCGAGATCCACGGGAAGACGAGCCAGGCCGTGAAAGACGAGCTCGACTCTGGCGGCTCGTGGGGCTCCGCCGTGGAGCTGATCCTCGCGCGCGGGCTCGTGCGCGATCCGGACTTCATCGGGGACGGCGCCGCAACCGACGCGAAGGCCACTGGCGCGGCGCTTCGTACCCTCGCCACGTCACTGACGTCCGGCCCCCTCTCTTCTTCTCCCGCGCGGCGCGACGGCGCGCTCGTGCGTCGTGAGCTGGAGCGCGCGTTCCGGCTGGGCGCTGGCGTCGCCGCCGCGTTGACGCGCGTGTTCGGCGAGGACGGCGAGGCGACGCTCGATAACGGCGCCGAAGCGCAGGGCATCGTCGTCGACGCGGAGCACGTCTCCGTCCTCCACCCGCGCGCGAACGGCGCATCGATCTTGGGCACGCTGCGCGAAGCCATCGGCGACCGTGTCCGAGGATCGAACCCCGATCATCGCAAGGGTCAGTTCGCGTGGGACGACGTCGTCTACGACGCGAAGACGCCGGCCGCACGACGCGCGTTCTTTCGGCGCATCCAACGCGCCCTCCACGCCGGCGCGCCTCTCCCGATCGGCTGGTTCTGGGCCGACAACGCCGACCCCAACGACGATGGCGCATTCACGCGCGTGCCCGCCAAGCCCGCGAGCGACGCGAATTCCGTGGACCACGAGACGCTCCTCTACGACTACGAGGTCCGTGACGTGCCCGGCTACGGACGCCTCCCCGCCGGCACCCGCGCGACGCCCGCGCAAGAAGAGGCGGCGCTCGCGGAGGACGCGAAGATCGTCTTCCTCCGCGCGAAGGACTCGTACTACGCGTACCGCACCGGCAAGAACGCGCGCATCGGCTACACAGATCTCTACCTCGACTACCTGACTGGCACCGTCCGCGTCTGCCCGAGCGGCGTCTCCGCGACGTCGAGCAAATGCCACGACACGGTGCCCCTCGAAGACGTGACGTTCCCGCCCGGGTTCTGAGCGCCACTGAGCAATCTCCGTCAGATCGGATCGCACGGGCCGTCGCAGAACGGCGCGATGATCCCCTCGCGGAAGAACTTGTCCTGCATCAAGTAGGTCGGCTCGAGCTTGCGCGGCTTGCCGTGCGGATCGTCGCCGCTCGTCGTGTCCGGCGGGTAGTTCGAGAGCGGCGCAGGCGCAAGTCCGAACGAGTACTCGACCATCGCGCTGCCGGTGAAGGGGCCGTCCTTGCCTTCGACGCCGAAGATGTCGCGGTTTAGGGGGCGAAGGTTCGGAATCTTCATCGTCCGCGCCTCGAAATGCGCGCCGAGCGGCGTGACTTGGTGATCGCCGATCGCGACCTCCATCAGCACCTCGTGCGCCGGGGTCCCGGGGTGCATGTTCTCCCGGACGTAGGGTATCCAGCCGTTGGGCTCGGTGCGGTCCCACCAGATCTGCATCATCCCGAGGACGATCTGCACGTCGGTCGCCGTCGCGTAGTTGCCGCGGAGGAGGAATTTGTAGCCGCTGAAGTCCGCGCTGCGATCGAGGAGCAAGCTGTACGGCGCGCCGGGAACGCCGAGCACGCCACGCGTCACGTCGGTGGTGAGTGACATGTACGTTCCGCCGAAGACGCCGCCCTGGCTGTCGCCGCGCCGGAACGCGCGCGACGCATCGATCGCGCTCTTGCCATTCATTTGCACGTGAGGATCGCGCGTGAAGCGTCCCTTCATCATGCGCATCGCCAAGAGCTCGTTGAGGACGCCCTGGTGTTGGCGGTCGACGAGGCCGCGGAAGAGCGCGATGTCGTCCGACACGGAGTGGATCGCGATGTCCACGTCGTCGTGCGCCATGCCGATGAGATCCACCGCGACGCCGACGTACCCGAACCGATCGCAGAACGTCACGAGCTGTCCATCGTCGCCGTCGCCCTCATCCTTCGCGCCGAACAGACCGTGGCCGTTCTGCACGATGCCGAGCGGCTGGCCGTTCGCGATGCTGTTGGGGATGTGGACGACGAACTCGTACTGTGCGGTGCCGTTCTGCTTGGGGAGGCCGTCGGCGCCGAGGACCAGCTTGCCGCCGGGCTCCGGCTTGTCGAGGTAGAGCGGCACCGTCATCAGGCCGGTGAGGCGCTGGAGCGTATGCGTGACGGGGTGATCCTCGACCTTCGTGATCGTGTACTCGGGGCCGTCGGCGCCGACCAAGGCCAGCGCCTCGTCGCGCATCTTGAGGAGGCCGGCGGTGGTGTTGGCGCGGCTCGACGTCGTGTAGTCCCACGCGACTTGCAGATCGCTGCGCGCGACGCCGTGCGCCTCGAGGCGGCCGAAGATGTCGTCGTAGAGCGCGCGGCGGCGGTGCACCGATGCATCGGAGTGCGACGCGCCGTCGCGGAGGGCCTTGAAGACCGAGGACGGCTCGACGTCCTTCCCGTCGCCGTCTTTGACGTGCCGGTACGCGACGAGGTAGCGCGTCGCGTCTTTGAGGCGGATGGCGGGGTGAAGGATGAGCGCGCGATCTTGGTCGTCCGTCGAGCCGCTGTCGAGATCGACGAAGTGAGGGATTTTCTCGCCCGTTTCAGCGTCCATGAGGACGCTCGGCGAGTCGGCAGCGACGGACGCGGCGATCGTGTCGGCGTTGGGCAGCGCTGTCGCCGCCGCGCCCGGTAGGACGACCAAGACCGACTGCCCCGGCGAGAAGCCATCGCGATCGAGCCACAACGACGGGTTCGTCGGAGCCTTCCCTCGCAGCGCGGGGAGCGTCGTCGCGCCGAACGTGACCTTGCCGTCCACGCGCCAGACGTTCGACGGAAAGGGGAGGCCGCAGTGCGCCGGCGCGATCGGATCGCAGTCGGCGCCGAGGAGGGGCATTCCGCCCGTCGGCTCCGGCGCAGGCGTCGACGTAGACGATCCCTTGCAGGACAAGGCGGCCAGGACGATCGCCGCGAGCGGCAGGATGCGCATGCCCAGGTCCGTAGGAGGAGGCGGCCGGTCTGTCGAGTCTCAATTCACGACGTGTGGCAGAATGCGCGGGCTTCATGAAGCCCTTTTTCCTCTGTCTCGTCGCGGCGTCGACCCTCGCCGCGGCGTGCGGCGTCGACACCGCTCCTCGTGGCCTGCGCGCCACGCCTGCCGGTGACGGCGCCACGGTCGTCTTCGATCTGACAGGTCGCCCGCTGCCGAACATCCCCGCGCCCAACGACGTCGCCACCGTCGCCGATCCGACGAGCCGCACCGGCCGCCGCATCAACGTGAGCCTCGACGCGGCGACGCGCCTCGAGCGGAGCGCGCGCGACGGCTTCAACGAGATGGAGGGATGGGGCACCTTCGCGCCGATCTGGGTCGCCTTCTCGCCCGGCCTCGCGTCGCCCATCGGCGCGCCGGCGCTCGATCTCGGCGATCTCGCGTCGCGCATGCGCGGCGACGGAAACGATTTCGCGAACGATGCGGTCTACGTCGTCAACTTGAAGACGGGCATACCGGTCGCGCTCGACCTCGGCGACGGGAGCTTTCCCGTCACCGTCGCCGATCCCTCGCTCTACTGGCGCAACGACACGCGCGCCGCCGCGCAGAACATCTTGTTCGAGACGACCGAGGAGGGCGCCGGCCTCACGCAGAGCCTGTACCGCCCGGACCTCGACACGGATTTCGACGGCGTCCTCGACCACCCGAACACGTTTGGCGCACTCGCACCCGGGAAGCTGGCCGGCGTCGACGACGTGACCACCTGGTACGAGCGCGAGACCGACACGCTCATCCTGCGTCCGATCGTGCCGATGGAAGAGAAGACGGAGTACGCCGTCGTCCTGACCGATCGCCTGCGCGGCAGCGACGGAAAGCCGGTGCGCTCGCCGTTCCCCTTCGTGCATCATCCGACGCAAAAGGACTCCGTCGGTCGCCTCGAAGCCGTCCTCGCGTCGTCCGATCACGCCGCGTACTACGGCGACCTCGCGGGGACCGGGCTCGCTCACGTCGCCTTCGCGTGGACGTTCACGACGCAGCCCGTCTACGAGGACATGCGGCTGCTCCGCGACGGCGTGCATGGAAAGGGCTTGTTTTCCAGGCTCGACGCGCAATTTCCGCCGGACGCGAAGGCGTTTCGCGCGATCGGGCTCGTCCGCGACGAGAGCGGCGAGTCGCCGAGCTGGGCGAGCGATCCGCGGTGCGCGTCGCCAAGCAAGCGGCCGTTCCTCGTCAAGATGGACGACGCGAAGGACGCACTCCACCAGCTCCTCGATCGCCTGGTCGGCCTGAAGGGTCCCGCGGCCGCCGCCCTCGAGGCGAGCATCGTCGACAACGTGGACCACATCGTCATCGGCAGCTTCGCGGCGCCGTACCTGCTCGGCGATCCCGCGCACGAGGATCCCGACTCGCATTTTCACGTGAATTTCATGACCGGCGCGGCGGACGTGCAGAGCGATCAGGTGCAGTTCTGGCTGGTCGTGCCGCGCGCCTCGAAGGGCAAGCAGCCGTTCGACACAGTGATGTGGTCGCACGGCACGGCGCAGAACGCCGCCGAGATCATCATCCGCGCGGGGTACTTCGCCAAGCAGGGTCTCGCGACCTTCGCGATCAACATGCCGGGCCACGGGCTCGTGCTCGACAAGGGGACCGAGAGCGTCGCCGAAGTGTTCCTCCGCGAGACGTGCATGGCGCCGTGGCTGAACGGCATCACCGCGAGCCGCGCGCACGATCTGAACGGCGACGGCAAGGCCGATCCGGGCGGTCTCCTCTGGACGAGTCACATCTTCCACTCGCGCGACAACATCCGGCAGTCGGTGCTCGATCAGGTGTCCGCGACGCGCCTCGTGCGCGCGTTCGACGGGCGGCGGAGCACGCAGGACTACGACGGCGACGGCGCGCTCGACGCGATGGGGGACTTCGACGCCGACGGCGCGCCCGACATCGGCGGCCCCGGCGCGCGCCTCTTCTCGGCAGGAGACTCGTACGGCGGCATCGTCGCGCAGATCCACGGCGCGCTCGATCCGAACGTCACCGCGACGGCCTCGATCTCCGGCGCCGGCGGCCTCATCGACGTGGCGACGCGCTCGGCGCTCGTCCCCGACTCGGTGCTCGAGCAGGTCTTCACGCCGCTCGTCGTGGCGGTGCCCTCGTCTGATTTGCCGCGCGACGCGATCGGGCCGATCACAGCGTGCGGCAAAGACGAGCGCAGCGTGCGCTTCGTCGTCAACGATCTCATCGACTCGGCAGAGATCGAGATCGCCTGCCTCTCGGCCGCCGAGCTCGACGCAGGCAAGACCGTGATCGTCACGAACGTGACGACGAAAGAGACTCGCTGCGGCGGAACATGGGCCGGCGGGAGGTTCCGCGTCGCGGTGCCGACGAACATCGGCGACCGCATCGACGTGCAGATCTACGATCAACCGAACGCGGTGGGCTCGTATGCGACGTGCGTTCCCGCGCCTGGAGCTCCGGCCGGGCGGCGCATCGCGACGTGGGAGAAGGCGGCCACGCGCATCACGCAGGTCGCCGACGACACCACGTCGTGCACCGCTGACGGCGGCTGCGCGCAGTTCCGCGACACGTTCTATCCGGTCGGCTCGCCGCTCGTCGCACCGAACGAAGGGCTCGGCTACTTGCGCCAGTCGCCGAATTTCCGGCGGCTCATGAACCTGACGCAAGCGGCGGTCGATCCCTCCGATCCGGTCAATTTTGCGCCGTATTACACGCTGCGGCCGGCGTACGGCATCGACGGCGCGGTCCTGCCGCCGCGCCCGATTTTGTCGTCGACGACGGTCGGGGATCCGCTCGTGCCGGCCGCCGGAGGGAGCTCTTTCGCGCGCGCGGCGGGGGCGTTGCCGTTCTTGCCGCCCGACGCCGCGACGCGCTTCCCCGAGTACGCGGACTACGCGACGCCGAAGGCGCTCTACGACGCGTGGGGTGGCCGCACCGCGAACCAGGTTCTCGTCGACGGCGGCGCGATCGAGTCGCTCTCGCGCATGAAGCGAACGCGCGGAGGCCCCGCGTGCCGCGTCAACTACCGCCCGTCGACCGAGTGCTCGTCCGCGCCGACCGACGCGAACATCTGCGGCGAGACGCTCTTCGACGCGGACTGGCACAGCGAAGGCCGCGACGCCTTCGACGCGCCTCACCCGACCGCTCCCCTCCGCCTCGCGCGCGTCGCGGGCCTCCGCGCGACCGATCCGGCGTCGCTCACCGCGGCCTGGGCGCCTCGGCTCCGCGGCGTGGGCACCAAGGACGGCGCCGCGTGGACCGCCGACGCACCGATCGTCGCCGCCGTGTACGCGTACATCAACGCGCTCGGGCAGCACGTCTGGACGTTCACCGAGCCGTGCAAGGCGTTCGACGACGTCGTGTACTACGACCACATGATGGGCCGTTTCTTCGCGTCCGGCGGCAAGGACGCGTACTTCCTCAGCCACCCCGAGTCGCACTGGTGTATGGCAAACGAGAGCTGCCCCTTCTTCCACTGAGAGACCGATGCGCTACTACGTGACCCTCGACCCTACCCCTGGCAGCGAGCCCATCCTCGTCGACGTGACCGAGCTGCCCACCGGCGCGCTCGACGTCTCGGTCGGCGGGCGCCGCGTCGACGTCGACGTCGTGTCCCTCGGCGGGACGCTCTCGGTGCGCATCGACGGCCACATCGTCGATCTCACGACCGAGGGCACGCCTCCGGAGATCGGCGCCATCGCGAGCGGGCATCGCTCGTACGTCCGCGTCGAGAGCGATCGCATGCGCGCCGCCGAGGCCGCCAAGAAGAGCAAGGGCGGCGGCGCCGATCGCGTCCTCAAGTCGCCGATGCCAGGCCGCGTCGTGAAGGTGCTGGTGAAGGTGGGCGACGAGGTCGCAGCCGGGCAGGCTCTCCTCGTGGTCGAGGCGATGAAGATGGAGAACGAGCTCAAAGCCAAGGCCGCGGCGACGATCGCCGAGATCCACGTCGAGGCGGGGGCCACGGTGGAGGCCAACGCGAAGCTCGTCACGTTCGCGTCGTGAGCCGCCAATGCACCGAATTCCCCTGATTCACGCCCCTACGCCGATCGTCCGCCGCAAGGCGCTCGACGAACGGCTCGGCGTCGAGCTGTGGATCAAGCGCGACGACGCGTCGGGCGGCGCCGAGTCGGGGAACAAGATCCGCAAGCTCGAGTACCTCATGGGCGACGCGGTCGAGAAGAGGTCGACGGTCATCCTCACGTGCGGCGGTGTTCAGTCGAACCACGCGCGCGCGACGGCGATCGTGGCGGCGCAGCTCGGCATGCGCACCGTGCTTTTTCTGCGCGTGCGAAGCGGTCCGACGAGCGCCGAGCGGCCGGCGGTCAAAGACGCTTTGCCGCGCACCGGCAACGTGCTCCTCGATCGCCTCGTCGGCGCAGAGATCCGGCTGATCTCGACCCAGGACTACTCCCAGCGCGGCGCGGTGATGGAGAGCGCGGCGCAAGAGCTGGCGCGCGCGGGCGAGCGGCCGTACGTGATCCCGGAGGGAGGCTCGAACGGGCTCGGCTCTCTCGGGTACGTCGACGCGATGGAAGAGGTGCGTCGTCAGATCGATCTCGGGCTCGCGGGGCCGCGTACGGCGTTCGATCTCGTGGTGCATGCGTGCGGATCGGGGGGCACCGCGGTCGGCGTCGCGCTCGGAGCCGCGAAGCACGAGTCGGCGAAGGCGGTGCGGGCGGTATGCGTCTGCGACGACGCCGCGTACTTCGAGCACGTCACGACGCGTATCGTGGGCGAAGCGCGCGCGCTGGATCCGTCGCTGCCGGCGCCGGCCCCGCTGACGTTCGACGATCGCTCGAAGGGGCCCGGCTACGGTGTGATGGACGACGCGCAGAAGCGCTTCTTGATCGAGGTCGCGCGCACGAGCGGGACGATCCTCGATCCGGTCTACACCGGCAAGGCGCTCTACGGCCTGTCGCGCGCACTGGAGCGCGGCGAGGTGAAGAGCGGCGCGCGCGTGCTGTTCCTGCACACCGGGGGGCTACCAGGGCTCCTCGCGCAAGGGGACGATCTCGCGGAGGCGCTGTGAGCACGTCGGACGCCGATCGCCGCGCCGCCCTGCGTGCATCGGCCCGCCTCGCGATGTGGGGCACGGCGGTGTACGCCGCGGCGCGCTTCGCCGGAGCGTTCCTCGCGCAGTACGGCGCGGCGGCGGCGATCGTGCAGACCGTGATCGCCGAGTGGGGGGCAGGCCGGCTCGGGATCGCGTGGAGCGATCCGCTCGCGCCGATCCCGACGACGCGCGCCGTCGCGATGCGGGCGCTGCGAGGCGTCGGGATGGGCCTCTCGGCGGCGGCGGTCGTCGCGGCCATCGTGATCGTCTTCAAGGCTGCGCACCTCGCGCCCAACATTCCGTCGCCGCTCGTCGCTGCGGTGGGGTTGGTGATTCCGGCGTTCCTCGCCGCGCGCGACGAGCTCTTGCTTCGCGGTCTCGTCCTACGCGTCCTCCCGGTCGGCACCGTGGCGTGGGGGCGCCTCGCGGCGTGCGGCCTCGCCGAGGTCGCGTCCGCCTACGGCGACGGCGCGGAGACCCCCGTGGTGCTGGCGGGCGCATTTTTTGGAGGGATCGCGTACGGCGCGCTGTGGCTCCGCGATCGCGGCGCGTGGCTCGCGTGGGGCGCGCACGCGGCGTTCGCCTGGGCGAGCACGTCCCTGGCCACCGGCGCCCTCGTCGATCTCCGCGCCACCCAAGGCACGGCGATCGCCGACAGCTGGGTCACGACGATCGCGCTCGGCCTCATCGCTGCGCTGGCCATCGCCACCACGCGCAAGCGCTGGTGAGCCCCGCCTTCAGTGAGCCAACGCGGCGCACTCGTCGCGGCGACCGACTTTGGCGATCTCGACGCACGTCTTGAACGCCTTCTGCGCCGCCGCGTAGTCGCCTCGGTAAAGGTGCGCGGCGCCGAGGATGAGCCAGCCCTCCGCGTCCTGCGGATCGTGCGCGAGCGCTTGCGTCGCCAGATCCACCGCCTTCGGGATCTCGTGCTTCTCCAGCGCCATGACAGCCTGCTTCCGTTCGACCTTCGCGGCCTCGAAATCGAGAACCGATGCATCGTCGAGCGCGCGATTGACCTCGGGCTCGCTGGTCAAGAGCACCGGGATGCGCGGCGGCGCCGAGACGGTCGCGGATGCGATCGGCGTCTCGACCGGGCGCTGCGGCGGCGCCTCACGCCGATGAAACTTTACCCACAAGAGAACGCCGACGAGGGTGGCCACGAGCAGCGCGATCGGAATCCAGCGCGGAGTGGGCTTGGGCTCGCCCGGAGCGATCGCCTCGGCGTCGACTTCGGTCGGCGCGTCTTCCGCAGCAGGCTCGGCAGCGACCACCTCTTCCTCGGGCTCGGGTGCGCGCGCGGCCGCACGTGGCGCGGCAGACCGAGCGGGCGCGGCGCGCGGGGCTGGCGGTGCCTCTTCTTCTTCTTCCTCTTCGTCCTCTTCTTCTTCTTCCTCCCGCTCCGCTTCTTCTTCCTCCTTCGCCTTGGCGGCGGGGTCTTCCTCTTCCTCCTCGTCGTGTTCTTCCTCGTCCTCCGGCTCCTCCACGGCGGGCGGGGGCATCGCCGCCGCTTTCACGGCCAGCTCTGCGCGAGGTGGGGCGACCGGCGGCGGCGCAGGCGTCGGATCGTACGAGACTCGCCCGTCGTCTTCTTCTTCGTAGGTGTCGTCGGGCAGCGGCGCGGGCGGCGGGATCGGCAGCTGCGACGGGCGGCGCTCACCCGCGGCCGGCGGGGGCGGCGTGTTGCTTCTGCGCAGGCGCGAGCGACGCTTGTTGATCGTCATGGGCTGATGGCGACGAATCCAACCACGCCTTGCGGTTTCCGCCAACAGGGTTGTAGTGGATGCACGCGAAAGCTCAAGGGAAGCTCGTGAAGAACTCGCCCAGGTTGGTGGCGTTTTGCGCGTCGCGCAGGAGCGGCGTGACGCCGAAGATCTCTTGCACCGAGCGGAGGAGCGAGCTGTGCGTGAGCTTGGTCTTGCTCGCGAAACCGGCCTTGGCCTTGGGCGACAGGACGATGAACGGCAGCGGACCGTCGCTCGCGCCCGAGACGACGCTTTCGTCCCCTTCGTCCCACGCGATGAAGAGCACCCCGTTCTTCTTGTAGGCGTCGGAGGCGAGGATCTTCGGCACCTCCGCCTTCAGCCAATCGTCGCCGGCGCCGATCTCGTCGAAGTTCGCCGTCCCGCACGAGAGGGAGAGGCCGTGCATGTCGTTGCACAAGTTCGGCGTGATGAAGTTGTAACGGGCGACCTTGTTGGCCGTCAGATCGGCGGCGAGCTCGGCGTACGGCCGTACGTGCGCGATGCAGTTCGCCGACGTCGAGGAGTTGCCGTCGGTCACGTCGTCGAAGAAGAGCATCGGCGTGTGGCGCGTGACGTACTTGCCCGAGTCGGTGAGCGGACAGCTCTTGCCGTCGATCTCCTCGACGTAGGCCTTCCAGCCGATGCCCGCCTTGTCGAGGAGCGTCACGAGGTGGTCTTTGTCGGGCTTGTGGTTCGTCCCCGGAGGATCGTCGGTCGTGATGCCGAGCGTGCCGCCCGACTCGAGCCATATGTAATTCGGCTCGCTCGGGTGATTGGCCGGCGGCGTCGAGTATTGCTCGGCGTGCCCGCCGAGGGGGAGGAGCGATTTGATGAACACGGCCTTGTCGCTGCCGTCGATCGTGTCCCAGCTGTGGTTCTCCATCATGATGACGAAGACCGTCTGGATGCGGTTGGGATCGGTCGCGTCGCTGCCGTTGTTGCCGTCCGAGCCGGCGCCGTTTCCGTCGCTGCCTCCGCCTCCGTCGCCGCCGCGGCCGTCCGCTGCGGCGCCGTCGGTTCCATCGCCCGCGTCGTCGCCGGGGAGCTGGCCGGTCGTGTCGCTTCCTGAGCTGCCGCCGCAGGCACCGAACAGCGCTGGCAAGCAGGAAATCAGGCCAATCGTCAGAGGACGCGTGAGGGGACGCGCAAACAGGCGCACTACCGACATTCCTCCCACCATGACATGAGCCCCGAAACCGGCCACCGCTTTCGAGCCGCGACGCGATGCCCCAAAAGGCCATACACTGCGTGGACGATGGTCGATCCCCTCCTCCCCGAGCCGCGCATTACCGCGCAGCCGCCGTCGGCGGATTCGGGGCGCGAGGTTGCGGACGAGGATTTCCTCTTTCACCTTTATCGCGGCAGCGAGCTCCTGCAGGACGATCGCGTCCACGAGGCGAAGGAGTCACTCGAGCGCGCGCTCACCTACCAGCCGCGCGACGCGAAGGGCCAGGATCTCCTCGCGGTCGTCTACTTCCGGCTCGGCCTCTACCCGCGCGCGACGCAAATTTACGAGACGCTCCGTAACCAGAACCCGCGCGAGCCGAGCCTGCGACTGAACCTCGCGCTCTGCTACTTGAAGACGTCGCAGGCGGGCCGCGCGCGCGAAGAGCTCGAGGCGCTCGTCAAGGCGCAGCCCGATCACAAGCGCGCGTGGGGGTACCTCGGCCTCGCGTACGAGCGCACGGGGGATCTCGTGCGCGCACAAGAGGCGTTCGAGCGCGGCGGGCACGCGCACATGGCACGTCGACTCGCGCAAAGGCCGCCGAGCTTGCGACCGAGCGCGCCACCACCGCCGCCGGCGAACGAGCAGCGCGAAGTGCGTCAGGCCGCAGGCGTCGCGTTCCAGGAGCTCGACGCAGGCGAGCTGAGCTTCTCTCTCGCGGCGCCCTCGCCTGCCGGGATCGACGCCGGCGGCGCGCCGTGGCGTGCAGTCGAGATGGGCACCGCGCAGATCACGGTCCCCGCGCGCCCGCACGACTCGCCCGAAATCCGGCGCTCCGAGCCGCCGCTCGTGAAGGCGCAGGGCGATCTCCGCGCGCAGGTGACGGTGCCGGCTCCGGCGACGCTCCCCGGGGTTTCGCCAGGCGATGCGCCGGCACGACCTAGTCCTTCGCGCGCGCCGCCGCGCGTCACCGACGCGCTCGCCGCGGCGCGCCTCCCCTTCCCCGACGCGGCCGGCGTCCTCCTGCACGGCGACGCCAGCGCGCTCGTCACCACGTCGGACGAAAAGCCGTTCGCGGTGCGCCTCGAGGCGATCCGCGCGTTCATGGGCGCCGCGACGTCGGTCGTGCTCGATCGACGCTCGCGCGACAAAGCGTCGGGCGAACCGCTGGGCGGCCTCGTCGCGCCGATCGTCAAGGTCTCTGGCGCCGCGGGCCTCGTCGTGTGCGCGCGCGCGAAGCATTTCATCGTGGCGTTGAAGCTCGAGGAGGCGCCGGCGTACGTGCGCGAAGAGCACCTCCTCGGCTTCGATCTTTCGCTCACCTTCGAGAACGGCAAGCTCTCGGCAGGCGACACCGAGGCGGTGCGCGTCGTGCAGCTCCGCGGCGAGGGCGTCGTCCTCCTCGAGCTCGCGGCGCCGCTCGGAGCGATCCCTGTCAGCGCGTCGCGGCCGGTCACGGTGAGGCGCGACGCGATCGCCGGCTGGCTCGGGCGCCTCGTCCCGCGCGTCCTCCCCGCCGCCGAGGCCCCCGCCGGACAGCGCGGCCTCCTCAGCTTCGTCGGCGAGGGCACCGTGCTCGTCGCGTCGATGTGATACCTCTTCGTGTCGTGACCGCGCCGGGCACCTCCCGCACGAAGCCGAGCGTCGAAGAGCGACGCGAGCGACGCCGCTCGCTCGCCGAGGATGCGCTGAACCTCCCGAACCTCCTCACGATGGCGCGCATCGTGATGATCCCGGTGTGCCTCTGGTTCCTCGACCGCAACACGCCACGGGACTGCTTCTGGTCGGCGCTCATCTTCACGCTCGCCGCGATCACGGACATCTTGGACGGCTACCTCGCGCGCAAGCTCGGCGTCGTGAGCGTCCTCGGCAAATTCTTGGACCCGCTCGCCGACAAGCTCATCGTGATGGCGTGCCTCATCTGGATGGTGCCGATGGGGCGCATCCAAGCGTGGATCGTCGTCATCCTCCTCGGCCGCGAGATCAGCGTGACCGGTCTCCGCAGCATCGCCGCGAGCGAGGGCGTCGTCATTTCGGCGGGGCAAGAGGGCAAGGTCAAGACCGCCCTCCAGATGATCGGCATCATCGCCCTCATCCTCGGCTTCCCCTACCACCTCAACTACGTCGGCATCGATCTCGGCGTGGTCGACGTCGTCAAGGTCGGCCGCGCGCTCGTCTACTTGTCGCTCGTCTTCTCGGTCGCGAGCGCCGTCGAGTACACGCGCCTCTTCGGCTCGACGGTCGAGGCGAAGGAGGCCAATCTGAAGGAGCGCGCTTCCACGCGCGATCTAGGCGACGGCGCGTGATCAGGAATTTTTTCAGGGGTTTACACTTCACGGGTCTACGACTACGTTGACCGCCGAAATGACGCTCCGGAAGAGCCGCTTCGTTCCCTTCGTCTTTGGCCTGGTCGTGATCGGCGCGGTGGCGTTCGCTGCGGCGTGCTCCGGACAGGGCGAGGGCGAGCGGTGCAGCACGCTCGCCGACAACAACGGCAACGACGACTGCGCCGGGAGCCTCGTGTGCACGCCGGCCGGCCAGCTCAACGGCACCGCAAACAGCACCGACCGCTGCTGCCCCGCCGATCGCACGCAGGCCACGACGCCGGTGTGCGCGGTTCAAACCGCGATCGGCATCGACTCCGGCCTCCCCAGCGACGGGAGCACCGCCGCCGACGTGACGCCGAGCGAGACGGGGACCGACGCGGCGCCCAAAGACACCGGCACCGACACCGCGACGCCGGCCGACACCGGCGCCGCTGACGCCCCCGCGGACGGCTGATCGTGCCCGCGACGACGCTCCTCCAGCACGCGCAGGAGGCGCTCCTCTTGTCGGTCGCCGTCGCGCTCCCGATCATCGGCATCGCCGCGCTCGTGGGGCTGATCGTCGCGGCGTTTCAGGCGGCGTCGCAAATTCAGGATCCGACGATCGCGCACCTGCCTCGTCTGCTTGCCGTGGTCGCCGGGATCGTGGCGCTCGCGCCGTGGATCGGCCACCAGATCGGCGCCTTCGCCGAGCGCATGTTCCTCCTCGCCGCCGTTCGCTAGCCCTCCGCGGGGCCGCTATCGTTCCGCCGCAACGCTCAAACGACTTCCGCTCGATTGACCGGGAATCTGCAGCTTGCTACTCGTCGGTCCTGACAATGAGTGAATCCTCACTCACTTCCAGGAAGGCCAAGAAGCCCGCCAAGGCGGCGCCGAGCGGGCGGCGATCCGGCGACAAGCGCGAGCGGATCCTGAAGGCCGCCGTGAAGGTCTTCGCGAAGAGCGGCTTCTACGCGACGCGCGTGAGCGAGGTGGCGAAGGCCGCGGGCGTCGCCGACGGGACGATCTACCTCTACTTCAAGAGCAAGGACGAGCTGCTCGTCTCGCTCTTCGAGGATCGCGTCGAGCGCCTCCTCGCGTTCATGCGCGAAGAGCTGCCGAAGCACGAGACCGCACCGGAGAAGCTTCGCGGCGTCATCGAGATGCAGCTTGGATTGCTCGAGGGCGAGCGCGATCTGGCGGAGGTCATCACCGTCATCCTCCGTCAGTCGACCAAGCTCATGAAGGAGTACGCGGCGCCGCGCTTCATCGCGTACCTCGACGCGATCGCGCGGATCGTGGCCGAGGGGCAAGCCCATGGAGACTTCCGGAGCGACGTGTCACCGCACTTGGTCGCGCGGTCCTTGTTCGGCGCGCTCGATGGCGTCGCGCTGACGTGGGCGCTTGGGCGCGCCGACCAGGGCGGCCTCGTTCGCGCGGCCGGGCAGCTCGCCGACGTGTTCCTTCGTGGGCTCTCGCCCCACGCTCCCAAGACCGCGCCCGCGCGATGAAGCTCCTCGCCGAACGCGCGCGCATCGTCAAGGCGGTCCGCGCGTTCTTCGACGCCCGCGGATTTCTCGAGGTCGAGACGCCGATCGTCGTCCCCTCCCCTGGAATGGATCTGCACCTCGAGGCGATCCCGGCCGGCGACGCCTGGCTCGGAACGTCGCCCGAATACCAAATGAAGCGCCTGCTCGCCGACGGGTGGACGACCATCTTCCAAATCACGACGGCGTTCCGGCGCGGCGAGCTCGGCGCGCGACACAACCCGGAGTTCTCGATCCTCGAGTGGTATCGGAGCGGCGGCACTGTCGACGACGTGATGCGCGACACCGAAGAGCTCGTCGCGAGCGTCACCGGGGGCGTCGTGCACGTGGACGATCGCGCCATCGACGTGACGCCGCCGTTCGAGCGCGTCACGGTGTGCGACGCGTACGCGCGCTGGGCCGGGACGCCCGCAGACGAGACGCTGCGCCTCGCGGCGGACGACGAAGACACGTACTTCAAGCTCCTCGTGGATCGCGTCGAGCCGGCGCTCGCGGCGGTGGGCCACGGCGTGATGTTGACCGAGTACCCGGCGAGCCAGGCCTCGCTCGCCCGCAAAAAACCCAGCGATCCGCGCGTCGCCGAGCGCTTCGAGTGTTACGTCGCGGGCGTAGAGCTGTGCAACGGCTTCGGCGAGCTGACGGATCCTGTCGAGCAGCGCGCGCGGTTCGTCGCCGATCAAGACGCTCGTCGCGCGCGCGGCCTCGTCGTCTACCCCATCGACGAGAAGCTGCTGACTGCGCTCGCCACGATCTCGTCGCGGGGTGGCACTGCGGGAGGCAACGCGCTGGGCCTCGATCGCCTCGTCGCGCTCGCGTGCGGCACCACGGAGATCGCACGCGTCCTGGCGTTCACGGCGGAGGAAGTGTGACGCGATCCCAGAAGGCCTCGACGTCCTTCGTGACGCGCGCGGGGTCTTCGACCTGGGGGTAGTGGCCGAGGTCGTTCCAGAGGAGCAGCTCGGCGCCGGGGATCTCGCGCGCGAGCTGCTCGGCGATCGGCAGGACCGCGACAGGATCGAGCCGGCCCCACGCGACGAGCGCCGGGCGATCGAAGCGCTCGAGCGCGCCGATCCAGCGGCGGCGAAAGCGCGCGCGCTCCTCGGTGTAGCGGATGATCTGCGGGAAGCGCGCGGGACCGTCCTCGCGCGCGGAGAGCTCCCACATCGCGTCGAGCTCGGCGTCCGAAGGCGGGCGCGCAAAGACGCGACGCAGCTGCGCCTTGAACGTGCGGCGGTTGTTGAGGCGCGCGAAGAGCGGACCGAGCGGGCTCTTCAGGACCCTCTGGCCGACCGTGAGCTGCGCCATCTCGATGTGGACGCTGCCGTTCATCAGCACGAGGCTCGCGATCTCGAAGGGCAGGTTCCCGCGCTCGCGGCGCGCGAGCAGCTCCGTGGCGACGCTGGTGCCCATGTCGTGCGCCCACAGGTGCACGCGCCGGAGGCCGAGCTCCTTCGCGACGGCGACCACGGCGTCGGCCTGCTCGAACAGCGAGTAGCCGAGGTCGGGCGGCTTGTCGGACCACCCGAAGCCCAGAAAATCGAGTGCCACGACGCGACGCCGCGGTGCGATGCGCGCGATCGCGTCCGCGAAATCCCACGACGACGTAGGGAAGCCGTGGAGGACGAGCACCGGGGGCTCCTTCGGGTCCTCCTTGCCGGTCGCGAGGACGAAGACCTTGCCGTCGACGGTCTCGACGAAGCGGCCGCGGGCGCGAAAATCCTCGATCGAGATCATCGCCCGACCTTGGGCACTTTCCCCGCGAGCGCGTCGACCAAGAAATGCGCGACGTCCTTCTGCGCGACCGCCTCACGGAACGCGACGAAGTGGCCGTCGTAGCCATTGGGTCCGTATTCGCGCACGTACGCGCTGACGGCGCCGCTCTGGAGGTTGCCCGGAGCCGGAACCGCGACGGCGGTGAGGCCTCCAATCGCGTCGGGAGGGCTCGCGCTGGGAGACGCCTGCGCGAGGCCGAGCCCGGCGGCGAGCGCGTAGGTCGCCTCGGTCACCGGCGGCGCGTACGTGTCCCCGAGGCCGTAGGGTTGAAACACGTGCTTGGCTGTGACGGGCGCGACCGGCGCAGCGGCGAGCGCGCGCGCGTGGTTCAAAGGATCGGCGACGTCGATCGCGTTCTGCATCACCGCGAGGACGGGATGCGACGTGCTCACACCGGGATCTTGGAGCGCGAACGGCACCGCGTCGGCGATGTCGACCGGGCTCCGCTTGGAGAGCAGCGCGTCGATGAGGCTCGCGCCCTCGCCGCTGAGGACGACGCCGGTGACACCCGTGGTGTACGGCATCGCGATCGCCCCTTCCGTCGCGCCCTGCGAGTGGCCCCAGTACGCGAGCGCGGCGAATTTGATCGCGGCGCCCGTCGGCGACGTCCCCGCGGTGAGGCTCAGGCCCTTCGCGAAGCGGACGAGCGCCATCTGATCGGCCGCGCCTTGGAGCGGATTCCCGCGCGCGGCGCCGGGGTTCGTGAAATTGAAAAATAGATTATTGGGCGACGCTGTCGACGCGCCGCGCCGCGGTCCGTGCTCCACCTGATCGATCCCGAGGACCGCCGCGTGAATCTGACCGCCCGCGCCGTCGTCGACCGTCGCGAGCCGCGCGGCCGTTCCTTCGGTGACGTGGCTGCGGAAGCTGCCGCCGGTGCCGTGCGCGTAGACGACGAGGGGCCAGCCCACCGCCGGCATCGCGACGCCCTTGGGCACCGTCAGCGACAGGCACACTTGCTCGGTGCGCTGGACCTGCGGAATGCCCTTCGCGTCGTATTGGAAATCGCCCCCGCTCTGCTCGTACGGCGCCGTTCCGCTCTGAAAAATCGGGAGCGTGACGAGCGCGTGGAGCTCGTCAAACGCAGGATCAGGCGTGCCGCACGCGCGATCCCCGGCGGCCTGCGGACAGGGCGACGCCGCAGAGGCGCAGCTCACCCACGACGCCGCGGTGGGCGCAGGCGCGTTCGCGACGGCGGTTGCGAGGGCCTGGGCGGGCGCCGTCGCGTGACCCACCGTGAACACCGCCGCGGTCAGGATCGAGTCGGGGCTCACCGACTTCGCGGTCAACCAGTCGCGGAGCGGCTTGTACGCGGTCCACGCCGCCGCCAGCGATCCGTCGGCGGGCGACTGCGCGGCCAGCATGGCGCCGAAATCGTCGTCGCGCGTGATCGCGCCGCCGCCTGCCGCTTGCGCGCCGGTGGTGACGAGGACCGCGTACGTGCTCCCGGGCTTCAGCGGCGCGCCGTTCGGCGGCCTGGCGGTCAGCGCGTTTTGGCAAACGTACTGGTTTCGTCCGGTCGTCGCGCTCCAGCCGAAGCCGACGTCGTCCCCCGTTCCGCCCGCCGTCACGTCGGCCCAGCGGATGACGCCCGGTTGTTTGAGCGACGGAAAATCGACCGACGCGTTGAAGCGAAACGTCACGGTCGGGTACGCGCTGAAGCCGTCGGTGTTCGCCTCGACGTCGCGCGCGTAGCGGTCGACGATGTCGTACCCGAGGAGCTCCGGTCCCGGCGTCGGGAAGCCGGAGAGATCGGGGTGGCCGTTCTTCTTGCGCGCGTCGTTCGGGAACGGAAGGCGGAAAAAATCACCGTCCCCTGTGCCGCGCGGGACTCGGAAATAGGCTTTGGCGGGCGGGGGATCGTCGGCGCACGTGACCCCCGGCCACGGAGGAATGCCGAGCGGAGGGATCGTACCCGGCGGCAGCGGCGTGCACGTCTTGTTGACGCACGTGAGGCCGCCGAAGCAGTCGTTGCTCGACGAGCACGCGCCGCCGACGTCGCCGGTTCCCTCCGGCTTGCACTGCGTCGAGAGGCCGACGATCTCGCACTTGAGGCCGCTCGCACAGTCGGCGTCGCTCGCGCAGCCGTCGCCGTCGGCCCCCTTGCCTGCCGGCGCGCACACGCGCTGCGGGCCGCAATAGTCCCCGGTCTGGCACTCATCGCTGATCACGCACGGGGTGCCGTTGCCGAGCGAGTGGCCGGGCGCGCATTTGCCGCCATCGCACGAGAGGCCGGCGCGGCACGGGCGCTTGTCGTCGCACGTCTGGCCGACGCCGAGCCCGGGCGGGAGACCCGCGTCGACGGGGATGACTCCGGCCTCCGGCAGCGTGGTCGGCGTCCCGTAGGTGACGGCCCCGTTGGAGCACGCGAGCGCGGGAAGGACGCCGAACGCAAAGGCAGAGAGGACGCGGCGCATGGAGGCCTCCAAGGTCCACAGCATACCATCCGGCGCCCAGGCCGCGCGGCGCTGCGAATGCGGTAGGATGCGCACCTCGGCCCTCATCACGCATCATGAAGATCTACGCATTCGAAGAGCTCGACGAGTGGCTCGACGCCATCCCCCTCGCTGCGCGGCGCGCGCTCGACGCCAGCGGCGCTCGCCTGACCGCGGTCGCGTGGCGGCGGATGCGCAGCGGCGCGCGGGTGGCGATCACGTCGCTCGGCAGCCAGAAGAAGGTCGACGCCGCGCGCGTGCGCGACTTGCTCGTCGAGGAGGACGTGCCCTGCGAGACCGTGACCGCCGCGCACGATCCGTCGGCGGCCCTGCCCGCAGATCTCGTGCGCGCGCTCGGCGAATCGCGCCCGCTCGAGGTCGCGCGATGGCGGTCGCTGTCGCCGCTCGACCGGTACGCGCTCGTGCGCCTCGCCCGCCGCGGCCGCAGCGAGAAGCTCCGCCGCGCCTACGACGAGATCGCGAGAGACCACGGCGACCGCCCGATCTCGACCCACCTCGACGCCAAGGGCGAGGTCCACATGGTCGACGTCGGCGCCAAGGACGTGACCGCCCGCGTCGCGATCGCGCGCGCAGAAGTGAAGATGCAGGACGAGACGCTCTCCCGCCTCCGCGCCGGCGCAACGCCCAAGGGCGACGTCCTCGCGACCGCACGAATCGCTGCAATTCAAGCCGCGAAGCGCACGAGCGATCTCATCCCGCTGTGCCACGCCATCGCGCTCACGCGCGTCGAGGTCGATATCCAGCTCGAACACCGCCATCTGACGATCGACGTGCGCGTCGAGGCGCGCGATCGGACGGGCGTCGAGATGGAGGCCATGGTTGGCGCGTCGGTCGGCGCGCTTACGATTTATGACATGCTGAAGGGGATCGATCGTGGCATGACGTTCGACGTCTCGCTGCTCGAGAAGTCCGGCGGCAAGTCCGGAACCTGGACGAGGTCATGACGATGCGCGTGGAGCTTCGCGACGAGGCGTTGTCGGTCGAGGAGGTGCTGCGGAGCGTGAGCCACGCCGGAGCGGGCGGCGTCGACGTGTTCCTCGGCGTCGTGCGCGATCATAGCGAGGGGCGACCGGTGACGCGCCTCGAGTACTCGGCATACCGGGCGATGGCGACGCGCGAGATGGAGCGCATCGCGACCGAGATCGAGGGAGAGCTCGAGGGCGTTCGCGTCGCCGCGAGCCATCGGCTTGGCGCGCTCGTCGTCGGAGATCTCGCGATCGTGTGCGCCGCGAGCGCGCCGCACCGCGAGGAGGCGTTCCGCGCGTGCAGGCTGCTCATCGATCGGATCAAGGCGCGGGTGCCGATTTGGAAGCGTGAGCACGGGCCGGATGGGGCCGCATGGGTTGGCTGGGTGGATGCACGGTGCGAGCCGGGGCATGACCACGGCGGCGGGCACGGGCACGGGCACGGGCACGGGCACGGGCACGGGCACGGGGAGAGTTAGCCGCCGGCGACGGGGGGGATGAGGGCGAGCGTATCGCTTGCGGCGATCGGGTCGTCGGCTGCAGCGAAGGACTCGTTCCGGGCGACGCGTACGTGGGACATGCGGCCTGCGAGGGCGGGACGCGCACCCTCGAGGAACGCGACGAACGCGCGAACCGTGGTGACGGTCGCGGGGAGATCGAGGATCTCTTCGTCCACGCCCGTGAGGTCGCGGACCGCCGCGAAGTAGAGGACCGTCACCCTCACGAGTCGGAAATCGGACCCGACGGCGGCGGCGGCGCCATCGTCGGCACGTGGGTCGTTCGGCCCACCGCGAGCTCGACGGCGTGGCCGAGGATCGGGAGGATGAGCTGGACGCCGAGCAGCACCGCCTTCGTGCTGCCCGGCAGTGAGAACACCATGCACTCGTTCACGACCCCGGCGCTGGCGCGGCTCAGGATCGAGTGGGGGCCGATCTGATCGTACGAGATGCGCCGGAACGCCTCCCCGAACCCGATCAGCTCTTTGTCGTAGATCCCGTGCAGCGCCTCGTACGTGGTGTCTCGCGGCGTGATGCCGGTGCCGCCGGTGATGACGAGCGCGTCGGCGCTGTTGTCGGTGGAGACCGAGCGCACGAGCTCCTGCAGAAAGCGCGGCTCCTCTTTCAAGATGACATGCCGGACGTGCTTCACGCCGCCGGCGACGAGCGCGTCGATGAGGGCGCGGCCAGACTCGTCATTCGAGCGCTTGCGCGTGTCGCTCATCGTCACCGTGAGGACTCGGACGGGCGCCTTCCCCGATTCAGTCGTCATGCGTTCGGCATAGCACAGGACCCGCGAAAACCGGTCCGATTCTAGACGACGTCGAGGCCGACGATGCGCATGAGCCGCAGGGCGTTGGAGCTCTGGACGACGCCCTCGCGGAGGCGGTAGTCGAACGTCATCACGTCGCCCTCGACCTGCTCTTGCAGGTGGACGTTTCGCACACGCCCCGGGGCCTCTTGCTCCAGCTCGCCGAGCGCGAGATCGTGCGTGGAGACCGCGCCGAGGGCGCCTTTCGCGAGCAGCTCCTTCAGGATGGCCCGCGCGCCGATGAGTCGCTCGCGCGAGTTCGTCCCGTGGAGGATCTCGTCGAGCAAGAACAGCGTCGGCGCCTCGCGCGCGCAGGCGAGGACGAGCTTCAGCTTCTTCAACTCGGCGTAGAAGCGCGACGTCCCTTCTTCGAGCGAGTCACGCACGCGCATGCTCGTCGCCACGCGGACGTCGCCGAGCACGAACCGCTTCGCGCACACCGGCGCGCCGGCCCGCGCGAGGACACACGCGGTGCCGATCGCGCGCAGGAGCGTCGACTTGCCGCTCATGTTCGACCCGGTGACGACGAGCGCGTGGCCGGGCCCGGAGATCTTCACGTCGTTGGCCACGCGCTTTCCCGCGGAGATGAGCGGGTGCGCGAGGGCCTCTGCGTCGAGCTGCGGCGTGGCGACGAGATCGGGGAACGCGTGATCGGGCCGCTCGAACGCGAACCCGGCGAGGCTGGCCAGCGCCTCGACCTCGGCGAGCGCCTCCAGCCACGGACGCACATGCTTTCCCGCGCGCGTGCGCCACGCCTCGAGGGCGAGCGCGCAGTTGTAGTCCCACATGAGGACCGGCGCGATGAAGATGCGGAAGACCTCGTTGTTGCGCGCGTCGAGGAAGCCCAGCACGCGCGACAGGCGCTCCATTTCGCGGGTCGCGTCGGCGCCGCTGGCGCGCAGCTTCGCGCGCACCGCCTCCAGTAGAGGCGCCGCGAACGGCTCCCCCTCGAGCGCGCCGAGCATCTCGCCGTACCGCGCGAACCCGTGCTCGCGCGCGCTGACCGCTGACGTGACGGCGCTGACCTTCGCGCGCACCTGCGCCATCAGCACGAGCTGCAGGAGGAGGGGCACGATGGCGAAGATTCGTGATTTGCCGAAGTCGTGCGCGAACAGGAAAATCCCCATCGTCACGAACGGCAAGAGCTTGGCGACCACCGGCAGACCGGGGAGGCCGCCGATTCCCCCAGCCGACTCCGCCCACGCGAGGAACGGCAGGGGATCGGGCTTCTCCTCGGCGAGCGTCGCCCCAACGGCGGAGAGCCGCTCGCGGAACGCCACGCGCGGCGCGAGATCTCTCACCGCCTCTTGGCGCGCCACGACCGCGTCGCGCGCCTCGTCCCCCTCACGCGCCAGGAGCGCCGCGAGCCGATCGGCGCCGAGGCGCGTCTCGGTCGCGTCGAGGAGCTGGAAGAGCGACGCGCGCCCGAAGACGTCGAGATCGTCGGCGAAGAGGTGCCCTTCCTTGAGGAAGCGGTCGCCCTTCGACGGGAATTGGTTCCATCGCCCGTCGAGCCGATCGAGCCCGCGCTCGTGGAAGCGCTGCGCGGCGTGGGCGCGATCCTTCGCGGCGTGGACCTTGGCGTGCGCGACGACGAGGCCCGCGAAGCCTGCGGCGAGCAGACCGATCGCGTACCACGTGATCGTCGGAAGGCCGCCCCAGACGATCCCGGCGACGCCGCCTATCGCCGCGAACGCGACGACGAGGCGGAGCATACCGATGAGCCGCGCGCGCCCGTCGAGCGACGCGGCCTCCCGCAGGCGTGCCGCCTTGCCTTCGAGGTACGTCGCGCGCGCGTCCACGCGATGGGAGTTACCACGAATGGAGGCAGCAGAGGGGTAGACTGCCTAACGTGGTGGGTCGCTTCAGCTCTAGGCCGCGTGACGGCGCGCGGCAGGAAGGTGACGGCGGAGGGGTTTGGCGCCGCGGCGACGGCGCGCGGCGGCGGTGGCGATGGCGACGCAGAGGCCGGACATCGTCGGCGACACGCGGCGAGGCGCGCGATCGACGAGACCACCTGCGACGAGGCGGGCGAGGGCGGCGCAGACGTCGTCACGCGTACCGCCCGCGGAGCGCGCGAGGGCATCGGTGTCAGGCGTCTTGCCGTGGCGAACCAGTCGAACGAGGGCGCGAAGAACGGAGAGGTCGTAGCTCATGTTCAGTGGTTTAGTTCAGTACTGAACGGGTGACCAATTTTTGGAGACGAATTTTGTGGGAACGCCTCTAATCCAGCGCGATCCCGATTGCCTGGTACGCAAAAATCGCCTCGTCCGCGAGCTCGTCCACCAGCTTGCTCACCGGCTTCCCCTGCCCGTGCCCCGCCTTGCTCTCCACGCGCAGCAAGATCGCCTTGCCCCCCTTCGCCTGCGCCTCCTGCATCCGCGCCGCCATCTTTCGCGCGTGCATCGGATCGACCCTCGAGTCGCTGTCAGCGGTCGCGAACAGCATCGCCGGGTACGAGGTCCCGTCCTTGACGTGGTGGTACGGCGAGTAGGCGTGGAGGAACGGAAAGTCCGCCGGCTCGTCGGCGCAGCCGTACTCCGGGATCCAGAGCTTGCCGATCCGGAAGTGGTGGTAGCGAAGCATGTCGGTGAGCGGCACCAGGCTGAGGCCCGCCGCGAAGAGCTCGGGGCGCTGCGTGACGACAGCCGCGACGAGGAGACCGCCGTTCGAGCCGCCCATCACGCACACGCGCTCCGGACGGGTGATGCCGCGGCGAACGAGCTCCTCCGCGCAGGCGATGAAATCGTCGAAGACGTTCTGCTTGTTCTCACGCATCCCCGCGCGGTGCCAGTCCTCGCCGAGCTCGCCGCCGCCGCGGAGCACGGCGGCCACCCACACGCCCCCGCGCTCGACCGCCATAAGCGCGCGCGCGCTGAAGGCCGGCGTCTGGTTCACGTTGAAGCCGCCGTACCCGTAGAGGAGGACCGGGTTGTCCTTCTTCGCGAGCGCACCGGGGCGCGCGACCACGAACATCGGGACCTTCGTGCCGTCCTTGCTCGTCGCGTGGAGGAGCTGGACCTCTACCTCGCCGGCGTGCGAGCCGCGCACGCGATCCCACGGCGTAAGCGCGGCGGTCGCGAGATCGTAGCGGCTCACCTCGAAGGGGGTGACGAAGGAGGTGTGGTTCACGAACGCCTCGTCGCCGTCCCACGCGCCGGTCACCTGCGCGCTCGCGAGCGCAGGCAGCGGGATGGTGCCGCGCCGCGCGCCGTCCAACGTGAAACGATCGATCCGCGTCGATGCGTCGTGCAAGTACGCCGCGAAGATGGCGTCCTTCAAAATGGCGACGTCCTCGAGCACGTCGGGGCCTTCGGGGATGACGTCGCGCCACAGCTCGCGACGCGGCGAGCCCCTCGCGACGTCGCCCCACTCCAGCGCCGAGAGCCGGTAGCGCGGGCTGCCGTGATTGGTGAGGACGTAGAGGCGCTCGTCCCGCAAAATAGGCTCGAACAGCGCGTGCTCACCGACGACGATCGGCACCCAGTCCGCGCCGGCGGAGGACAGATCGCGCGCGAAGAGCTCCCCGCGATCCCATCCCATGTGCACGCGGACGATCAGCCAACGGCCGCTCGGCGACAGGTAGACGCTCGGGATGTCGGTCTTGTCGCGCCCCGAGCCGAAGACGTATGCGTCGTCCTTCGGATCGGTGCCGAGGCGGTGCAGATAAATCTGGCAGTAGTACTTTTCGTCTCCCGGCGGCACGGTCCCGGGCGCCGGGTAGCGCGAGTAGTAGAAGCCGGAGCCGTCGCGCAGCCACGCGATCGCGGCGTGCTGCGTGTGCGGGATCGCGAGCGCGCGGTCCTCGCCGGTCGCCACGTCACGCAAGTAGAGCGTGCTCTCCTCGCTGCCGCCTTCGCTCTTGCCCCACGCGAGGAGCGCGCCGTCCCACGACGGGAACCACCAGTCGAGCGCCGTCGTGCCGTCGGCCGAGAGCGTCGACGGATCGACGAGGACGCGATCTTTGCCGGAGACGCCGTCGCGCATGTAGAGGAGCGGCTGGTTCTGGCCGCCTTCGCGACGCGTGTGGAAGTAACGGCGGCCGCCGGAGCTGGTCGTTCGGATCGCGGGCGCGGCACAGAAGCCGATCTCGAGCATCTGCCGAATGCGCGCGCGCAGGCGAGGCGCCTCGGTCCGTTCGATCCACGCGCGCGTCTGCGCGTTCTGCTCGCTCGTCCACGCGCGCACCTCGTCGGTGTCGGCGTCTTCGAGCCAGCGGTACGGATCGTGGATTTTCGTGCCGTGGTAGTCGTCCACGGCATCGACCTTTCGCGTCGTCATCGAGCCACCCGAGTCTGGGGCATGGCCGACGTCTCTGTCGAGCCCGAAGGTGGTAGAACCGTCGCGTGAGCACCCGCCCCCTCATCCTCCTGTCGAACGACGACGGCCACGCGAGCGCCGGGATCCGCGCGATGTACGAGGCGCTGGCGACCCGGGCCGACGTCGTGATGGTCGCCCCCGAGACCGAGCAGAGCGCGACGAGCCACGCCCTGACCCTGCATCGGCCGCTGCGCCTCCGCGCGCTCAACGTGGCGAATTTGCCTGATTTGAAGGGGTTTGCGCTCGACGGGACGCCCGCCGACTGCGTGTACGTCGCGCTGCACTCCGAGGGGCGAATCCTGCCGCGGCGTCCCGATCTCGTCGTCAGCGGCATCAACCGCGGGATGAACCTAGGGCAGGACGCGTTCTATTCGGGCACCGTCGCGGCGGCGCGTGAAGGCGCGCTTCGCGGGATCCCTGCGGTGGCGGTGAGCGCACACCATCCAGGCGCCGACATCCCGCGCGTCGCCGACCTCGCGACCCGAATCGGAATGGAGCTGCTTGCGCGCGCGGCGCGGGCAGGCGGCGGCGCCAAGCCCACCGCGCCGCTCGTGAGCGTCAACGTGCCGGAGAAGTGGACCGGCGAGATCCGCGCGACGCGCCTCGGCACGCGCATCTACGAGGAGCTCGTTCAGTACCGAAACGATCCGCGCGGTCGCGAGTACCTGTGGCTCGGCGGCCCCGGCGTGCGGCACGAGCGCAACGCCGGCACCGACACCGACGCCTACGACGACGGCGCCGCGAGCGTCACCTCGCTCATCCTCGATCTCACGCAAGGCGCCGACCACGCGGCGATGCTGGAGATCTGCGAGAAAGTCTCGTAAGAGGCCCCCATGAGCACCGCGCGCCTCGACTACGTCAAATCGAAGATCCGCGACGTCCCGGACTTTCCGAGCCCCGGGATCATGTTCAAGGACATCACGCCGATGCTCGCCGATCCGCGCGCGTTCCACATCGCGCTCGACAGCCTCGCCGAGCGGCTCATCGGCGAGCACGTCGACGCGGTCGTCGGGATCGAGGCGCGCGGCTTCATCTTCGGCGGCGCGCTCGCGGCGCGGCTCAACGCGAGCTTCGTCCCGGCCCGCAAACCGGGCAAGCTGCCGTGGAAGTCCGATCGCGTCGGGTACACCACCGAGTACTCGAAGGCGGAGCTCGAGATGCACGTCGACAGCATCCGCAAAGGGGCCTCCGTCGCGATCGTCGACGACGTCCTCGCCACCGGGGGCACTGCCAAGGCGGCCGCGGAGCTCGTCGTGAAGCAGGGCGGGCACGTCACGGCGTTCGTCTTCGTGATCGAGCTCGGGTTCCTCGGCGGGCGGAAGCTCCTCGAACCGTCACGCGTGGAGAGCGTGCTGACCTACTAGAGCAAGCGTCGTTACTACGTAACGCTCGCTCTATGCTTCCAGGTGGGCCGCTCCAGTCGTTGCCCGCCACGGTCAAACGACTTCCGCGCTAAGGGGAGCGGCAGATTCGCGGATCGCCCTCGGTGAACTCGAGGCGGTAGGCGACGACGTCACCGACGAGATCCCGTGGCGGCACCGGCGCGTTGGCGTGCGCGGCGATGGCCGACTCGATTGCCGCGCGCACCGACTCATCGAACGCGGCGTCGCCGCTCGGGCGGATCGGCTGCCCCCGCACGTCGAGCACGCGGCGCGTCGGCGACACGGTGAACTGGACGACGACGCACAGCTTCCGCGACGCCGCCTCGGTCAGCGACGCCGGACGTTTCCACCGGGCCCGCACCCAGTCGAGGAGTGCCGCGTCGGACGGACGCACGTTTCCTCGCAAGGTCAGCGACGTCTCGCCCGGCGCCGCATCGGGCCTCACGAAGTACGCGCTGCCGCCGCACGCGACGTCGCGATCGATGGTCAGCCGATTGGCCCCGAGCGCCCGAGCGTGCGCGAAGAGACGCGCCTCGCAGTCCTCGCCGGCAGGTTCCTCGAACCTCGCCAATAGGAACATCGGCGACGGCAACGTCGTCACGACCCACACGTCACGCGTGTACGCCTGCGACGCAATCGGAGCCGGAGTCGGAGTCGGAGTCGGAGTCGGAGTCGCGGTCGGAGTCGCGGTCGGAGTCGGGGGCGGCGCGCACGAGGCGACGAGTAGCGCGACGACCGCCATCACGCTGTGCGACGTCCTTCCCACTGCCGCTTCCTCCGCGATCAGCCGCCGCCGAGGCGCTTCGGGAGGGCGCCGACGAGGCGGAAAAACGCGCCGATCTTGGCGCCGATGCCGCTCGTGCGGCTGCGCAGGACGGCGAACGCGAGGGCGATCGTCTTGATCGTCCCCGTGTACGGGTACCACCACAGCTCGCGCTTGCTGCGGTTCCCGTCGACGAGCACGAAGCGCGGGCGCGTCAGGTGCTCGAGGGCGAGCGGCGAGTTGGTGATGCCGGAGCCGCTCTCTCCGACGCCGCTCCACGGAGCTTGCGGGAGCGCGCCGGTGAACGAGTGGTTGTTGATGGTGACGACGCCCGCGCGCAGCCGCCGGGCGAGTTGCGCGCCGCGCGATGCCTTCTTCGTCCACACGCTCGCGGTGAGGCCGTAGCGCGACGCGTTCGCACGCGTAATCGCCTCTTCGACGTTCTCGACCGTCGCGATCGGGATGACCGGGCCGAACGTCTCGTCCTTCATGAGCGCGCTGTCGTCCGACCCGACCTCCACCACGGCGGGCGAGAACGCGTAGCCCTTCTCGCCCGATTCGCCGCCGACGAGCACCGTGGCGCCGGCCTCCTTCGCCGACTCGACGTGCTTCTTCACGAGCTCGCGCTGCGTCGCCGTCGCGAGCGGCCCGACGTCCCCCTCGGCGAGCCCCTTCACGACCGCGACGATCTTGTCCGTGAGCTGCTTCGCGACGGCCTTCTCGACGTACACGCGCTCGACGCTCGCGCAGTTTTGGCCGCTCATGGTGAGCGCGCCCCACACGATGCCGTTCGCGGCGCGATCGAGATCGGCGTCGGCGAGCACGATGGCGGCGTCCTTCCCGCCGAGCTCCAGCGAGCACGGGATGAGCCGCTCCGCGCACGCGTGTGCGACCTTGCGCCCGGCGGCGACGCTGCCGGTGAAGACCACGAGGTCGACGTCCGCCGAGGCGAGGGCCGCGCCTGCGTCCTTGCCCCCTTGCACGAGCCCGACGAGGCCTTCGGGGACGAGCCCGTCGAAGAGCTCGTGCACGAGCTTGCCCGAGCGCGGCGACACCTCGCTCGGCTTGAGGACGACCGCGTTGCCGGCCAAGAGCGCCGGGATGAGCGTGCGCAACGGGATCGCGACCGGCATGTTCCACGGCGTGATGAGCGCGATGACGCCCCGCGGCTCTTTGTAAATCAGGCCTGATTTGCCGGGAAACGAGAGCTTGTCGAGCTCGACCTCGACCTCGTCGAGCAGCTCCTCGATCGCGTCGCACCAGTACTGCACGACGTCGCCGGACGAGAGCACCTCGCCGAGGAGGATCTCCACTTCTGGCTTGCCGATCTCGGTGTGGACCTCGCGCGTGATCGTCTCGGCGCGATCGAGGACGCGATCCTTCACGGACAGGAGCGCCTTGACCCGCTCGTCCACGCTTTTTTCGGCCCAGCCGCGCTGAGCCTCGCGGGCTTTGGCGACGATCTCGGCGATCTGGGAGATCTCGGTCGCGGCGACGTCGCCGAGCGCGGCTCCGTCGAGCGGGCTCGTCATGGCAAAGACGGCTTCGGTCGTCATGGGGTGCGCGAGCATACCCCAGACGAGCAGCGCCTTCGCCTAGAACGGTGCGTCGCGGACGATGTTGCCCTTGCTCGGCTTGCCTCGACCCGGCGGAGGAGGAAGCGGCTGCGCGACGGTGCGGACCGGCGGAGGAGGAGGAGTCGGCTGCTGCGCGACGGTCACCGGAGGAGGCGGCGCGGCGGTCGTGACCGGAGGAGGCGGCGCGGCGGTCGCCACCGGATCGGGCGGCGGGATCGGATCGGCCGTTCTCGCCGCGGTCGCCGCCGCGGTCGACGTCGCGGTCGCGATCGCCGTCGCGGCGCTCGTCGAGGTTCCCGACGCGTCGTCTGCGGGCTTGCGGAACGCGCTCGCGACCGCCGCCGCCACGATGAGGAGCGTCGCGCCGCCGACGACGCCGAGGACGATGGTCCGCATGCGCTTGGTGCGCTCGGTCTGTGCGGGCTCCGGCTGGAACGACGCGGCGGGCTCGTCGAACGAGATCGGCGCAGCCTTGAACGGATCGTCGGCGACGATCGCCGCGCGCGGCGGGGGCGGGCCTCCCGGCGGCGGAGCCTGCGGCGAAGGCGCGAACGCTTGTGGCTGCTGGCCGGGCACCGGCATGCCGAGCATCGTCCCCATGGCCTTCGACGGCATGGGGCGCTGCGGCTCGGGAGGAGGGTGAGGTGCCGGCGCAAGTGCGGGCGCAGGTGCGGGCGCAGCCGTCGCGGCAACGGCGGCGGCTTGGAGCGGACTCGGCATGATCGCCGTCGCGACGTCGACCTCCATATCGACGAGGCGCGACGCGGAGTCGTCGGCGAGCATCTTCATCGGCAGCGTCGCCGAGGGGCTGGGCGCCGCCATGGCGACGGTGATCTGTGGCGACTGCTGCACTCCGCTCGCCGTAGGCGGGTCGGACGACATGGGCAGGGTCGTCTGGCTCGGCGGCCCCGGCTTGGCCTTCGGCGCGCGCCCGCTGAGCACGTCCTTGAGCCGCGTCTCGCGCTCCAGGATCGACGGAAGGCAGTAAATGCCAATCGCCTCGGCAACGCGCGTCGGCGTCGCGAGCCCATCCCCTGCCCGCGCGCTCTCTTCCAGCGCGTCGGCGAAGGCGGCCGCCGTCAGGTGCCGTCGATCCCGATCGCGCTCGAGCGCGGCGAGGACGACGGCGTCCTGCGCAGGCGACACCTTCGCGCCGTGCTTGCTCGGCGCCTCGATCGGCCCGCTCATCACGGCTCGAAGCGAGTCGTAGCCGCCACCGCCGAAGAGGGGCCGCCCGGTCAGCAGCTCCCAGAGGACCGTACCGAGCGCGAACACGTCCACTCGGCGGTCGAGCGGCTGATCGGCCGCCTGCTCGGGGGCCATGTACCCGAACTTTCCCTTGATGTAGCCGGCCTGCGTCTGCACCTCGCGCGCGACGGCTTTGGCGACGCCGAAGTCGGTGATGCGCACGCTGCCGTCGCGCCCCACGAGGATGTTCGTGGGCGTCGCGTCGCGGTGAACGACGTTCATGAATGTGCCCGCGTAGTCGCGGAGCTCGTGCGCCGCGTGGAGGCCGCGCAATGCGTCGACCACGATGCGCAGCGCGACGTCGACGCCGACCTTCTGCTGCCTGCGCGAGAGCTCCTTCAGGAGATCGGCGAGGCTCACCCCGTCGATGTAGTCCATGACGAGGACGAGCTCGCCCTTCTCCTCGTGCACGTCGTGGATCGAGACCACGTTGGGGTGCTGGATGAGCGAGGCGATGCGTGCCTCGTCGGCGAACTGGGCGCTCATGTCGGCGTTCTGGAGGAGGTGCGAGCGCATCCTCTTGATCGCGACGAGGCGCTGGAAGCCTTGCGCACCGTGGCGCCGGCCGACGTACACGTGGGCCATTCCGCCGGACGCCAGGAGCGTCAGCACTTCGTAGCGGCCCAGGAGGACGGTCTCTCCCTCGGCGCGTTCTCCAGCCTGTGAAGCGGTGCCCACCATCTTCGCCCAGCGGGAAGAGTAGCACGCGTTCGGGCAGCGCGACGGATTGCCGCACGGACGGCCATCGGCGTCGGAAATGGACGCCACCCTTCGCGGACGACGCGCCGCCCTCCTGCTCGGCTTCGTCGCCGCATGCTCATCGGGCGCCGACGCTACCTCCCCTGCGCCGGCGTCGCTCGACATCCCCGGAGTCGACTCGCCGTCCGAGGGAGCCCTCGACGCGAGCGCGCAGGTGCCTCGCGGACCCAGCCCC
Organism: Polyangiales bacterium; assembly: GCA_038231275.1. Classification (GTDB taxonomy): domain Bacteria; phylum Myxococcota_A; class Polyangia; order Polyangiales; family Polyangiaceae; genus JANYHK01. Next base: position 12,482 of record JBBRLQ010000014.1, on the reverse strand, counting down.
GAGTTCACCGCCGCGCGCAGCCCCGGAGCCGCCCCGATCAGCGGCGGGACGCTCCTCGTCGGCGCCGACGGCCACACCGTCGTCGCGGCGGACCCGGAACGCGACGTCCTCTTCGTGGGCAACCTCGACCTGCCGCCGGCCCTCGCAACGATCGCGCTCCGTCCCGGCGACGAGCCCGGTCGCCTGGTCGAGGACGCCGCCCATCGTGTGCACGTGGCGCTTCGCCGCGGCGGCGCGCTCGTCACCGTTGACGTGTCCAAGGGCACCGTGCTCGCGCGGCGCGATGTGTGTCCGGCGCCGCGTGGGGTCGCCTACGACGCGGCCGCCGATTCGGTGATTGTCGCGTGCGCGACCGGCGAGCTCGTCACCTTCGACGCGGCAGGAGGTCCCGCGACGCGCACCCTCTCGCTCGGTCGCGATCTGCGCGACGTCGTCGTCGGTCCGAGCGAGCTGCTCGTCACGCGATTTCGATCCGGCGAGGTGCTGCACGTGGACGCGAAGGGCACGGTCACGCGCACCGAAACGCTCGCGTCGATTGAGATGCCCGTCGTGTCCGGCGGTGGTCTCGGGCTCAAGGACCTCGGGACCATGACGCCGGCGGTGGCCTGGCGAATGCGCGCTCGCTCGGACGGCGGCGCGAACGTCGTGCATCAGCGCGGACGCACGTCGCTCCTGATGACCACGCCGGGCGGCTACGGAGGAATCATGCCGTGCGGCGGCGCGATCCACAGCGCGGTCACCGTGGTAGGCGGTGGGCTCACGACGCCTACGCCCGCGATCGACGGCGTGGTCCTCCCCGTGGACTTCGACGTCGCCGCGGACGGAAGTATCGTCGTCGTATCCGCGGGAAACGCGCACACGCCGAGCTTGCCCACGCTGGTCCGCATCACCGCCGCCGCCCAATCGGGGAACGGATCGCCGTGTGTCGGCGGGGAGCAACTGCGCCCGATCGGCCAGCCGGTCGCGGTCGCATTCGCGTCGGGGAATCGGCTCGTCGTGCAGTCGCGCGAACCGGCGGGCCTGAGCGTCTTGCAGGCGGCGTCGAGCGGCGGCGCAGAGGTCGCCTTCGCGCCGACCGCGGCCGCGGGCTCGCGCGAGGACACCGGCCACGCGATCTTCCACAGCAACTCCGGTTCGTCCCTGGCGTGCGCATCGTGCCACCCGGAAGGCGGCGACGACGGTCGCTCGTGGCGCTTTCCGTTCGGCGCGCGCCGAACGCCCTCGCTGCGCGGCACGCTCGCAGGCACCGCCCCCTTCCACTGGAGCGGCGACGAGGCGGACATCGCGCAGCTCTCGCACGACGTCTTCAGCGGACGCATGGGCGGCCCGGAGCTCGATGTGACCGCGACCGGCGCGCTCCAACAATGGATGTTCGCGATCCCAGCGCCGCCCGCCGTTCGCGTCGACGAGGCCGCACGCGCGCGCGGGCAAGCCCTGTTCGAGTCCGCCGACGTCGGCTGCGCGTCGTGCCACACCGGAGACAAGAAGACGAACAACGCCACCGTCGACGTCGGCACCGGCGGCGCGTTCCAGGTCCCTTCGCTGATCGGCGTCGGCTGGCGTGCTCCTCTCCTTCACGACGGCTGCGCCGCGACGATGGCGGATCGCTTCGGCGCGTGCGCGACCAAGGGACACGGCACGACCGCGCAGCTCGGTGCCGCGCAGCTTGCGGACCTGTCGACCTACCTCGACTCGCTCTAGACCGGCGCGACCACCCGACGGCTGGCGCTCTCCTCTGGGCCGCGATTTCGAGGTATCGTCCGCGCAGACGATGGGCGAGCGCGAGGACGAGGAACAGGTCGCCAAGTACGAGGCGTGGGCGACCAAGCTCGAGGAGAACATCGTCGAGATGGCGCGTCAGCGGCGTTGGTCGTGGGCGTACCTCGCCGGCGGAGGAGTGCTCGGCGGGATTGTCTGGAGCTTCCAGCATTTCGTCGCTGGCTCGATCCTCACGCTCGGCATCATCCTGTGGATCACGGCGATCTACATCACGTACATGCGCACTTGGTATTACAAGAACGAGCTCACGCGCACTCGCTACGAGATCGACCGCCTCGCCGAGGCCGAGGCGCGGTCACATGCGGGCGATGCGACGTAGCGGACGTCGAGCGCCGAAGCGCGGCGCGCCGATGCCACCGGACATGATCAGGCGAAGGACGCGGCCGCGGTGCGGCGCGAACGGCGCCAGGAGCTCGAGCATCTCGTCGTCCACGCCGCGCGCGCGGCCGGTGAAGGCGAAGACGACGGTGCTCGGCAGGTGGTAGTCGCCTAGCGGCACCGCGTCGGCGTCGCCGAGCGCGTGGAGCGCCACCATCCCGCTCGTCCACGGCCCCACGCCGGGGATCGCCTCGAGGCGTGCGCGCGCGGCCGCGGAGATCATGTCGGCCGCCTGCTCCATCCGCGACGCCCGCTTCGCGACGCGCAGGATCGTGTCGGCGCGACGCTTCTCGACGCCGATCTCGTGGAGCTCCCAGTACGACAGGCGCGCGACCGTCTCGGGCGACGGCGGAGCGACGAGGGCCGGCCCGCTCTTCGGCCCGGGCGCTAGCTCGCCCCAGCGCCGCAAAAGATCCGCGTACGAGAGCTGCGCCTCCATCCCCGACACCTTCTGCTCGAGGATCGTCGGAACGAGCACCTCGAAGACGCGGCGCGTTCGCGCGAAGCGGAGGCCCGGCAGGCGACGGTGCAGCTCGGCGAGCTTCCCGGTCGGCGCGAAGCCTTCGAGATTGTCGCGCGCGCCCACGAGATCCGGCGCGTTCGCGATCGCCCACGCTTCGCCCGGTCCCCACGCGCGCGCGAAGACCCGACCGCCGCGCGCGACGAGGCGCACGGTCGCCACCCCGTCGGGCGTGCGCATCGCCAGCCAAGTGCCTCCGCCGTCGATCGCGAACGATCGATCGCGAGGCCCGCGCCGAAGCGGCCCCAGCGTGAGCCCCAGATCGATTGGATGCTCCGCGCGGATCGCCGTCATCGCGCGCCTAAATCACCGAGAGAGCATTCAGCGCGGGGTGAAGAACGCGTCCGGCTCGAGGCCGAAGGAGCTGATCTTCAGCCTGGCAAAGATGTCGTCGGCGCGGCGCGCGTACTCGATGGCCTCCGCTTGGAGCTGCGGATCGGCGTGAAAATCGGGGGTCCCGCGCAAGAGATCCGCGTACGCGCGGCAGCTCCGCGAGAGCTCCACCTCGTTGCCGATCTCCTCGAAGATCACGATGGAGTGGAGCAGGTATCCGCGTGCGGTCTTGATCCCCTCGCCGCCCGCGCTCCCCGCGGCGGTGACCTCGCCGAGCGATCGCAGCGCGACGCCGAGCTGCACCTTGCTCTGGATCTCGCGGAAGATCTCGACCGCGCGCGCCGTGCATTCGCGCGCCTTGGTGAACTCGCGCTGCGACAGGTACGCCTTCCCGAGCCCGCGCGCCGCTTCAGCGAGGCCGAGCTTGTCGCCGAGCTCGTCGGCGAGCCCCTCCGCCTTCTTGAGAAAGTCGACGGCCTTGTGCGGGTTGCCGAGCCGGTTGTGGGTCTCGCCGAGGTTCGTGAGGATGAGCGCGATGCGGTTGCGATCGCCGGTCTCTTCGGCGACGTCGAACGCCTCTTCGAAGAGCTCGAGCGCGCGGCGATCGTCGCGCTGGTCTTGCGCCACCGTGCCGAGGTTGTTGAGCGAGATCGAGACACCGACGAGATCCCCGATTTCGCGGCGGATGCGGAGCGCCTGCTCGAACGCGTCGAGCGCCAGCTTGAACTGACCCGAGTCCTGGTAGACGAGGCCCAAGTTGTTGAGCGACAGCGCGATCGAGCGGCGATCGCCGATTTTTCGGCGCATGACGAGCGCGCGCTGCGTGTTCTCGAGCGCGTTCTTGTAGTCGCCGCGAAGCCAGAAGAGCTTGCCGATGTCGTCGACGGCGCTGGCGATGCCGCGATCGTCTGCGGCGCCTTCGAAGAGCGCGAGTCCGGCCTCGAGGTGACGCGACGCCTCGTCGAGCCGCCCCGTCTCGCGGTAAAGACGACCGATGCGCGAATGGGCGGCGCCGCCTTTGGCGCGCAGATCCAGCTTGAACGCGAGGCCGAGCATGTCGCGGAACGCGGCGAGCGCCTCTTCGTTTCGCCCCAGCGCCTGGAGCACGTCACCGTAGTGATGGAGCGCGCGGATGCGCTGCTCGGCATCGGCCTCGGCGCCTTGCTTCAGGAGCCCGAGCCCCTTCACGTAGTGCTCGGCCGCCTTGGCGTTCGCGTACCTCTCGCGCGCGACGTCGGCCGCTTGCAGGTAGGCGACCGCCGCTTGCACGAGGCTCCCCGCCTTCTCGCGGTGGCGCGCGAGCATGCCGACGTACTCCTCTTGCGTCTGGACGTGCTCCTTGAAGGCGAGCCAGTCGGCGATGGCTTGGTGGAACCTCTTCGCCGCGCCGGGCGACGTGAGCTTGAGGAGCGCCTCGCGCTCCAGGTTGTGCTTGAAGACGTACTCTTCGTCGCCCGCGAAGGTGCTGTCGGGGAGCTTCAGCACGTAGTCACGCTCGACGAGCTCCTTCAAGAGCTCCTTCACTTGCGCGACGTCGGGCGTGTCCCCCACGAGCCAAACTTCCGGCGGGGTCTCGTCGAGGCGGTGGATCGAGAGGAGGCCGCCGAGCCAGAAGACGCCGCCCATCACCGCGGCACGCTCGAGCAAATCTCGTTCGGCGTGAGCCAGCGCGGAGATGCGCGCCTGCACCGCGTCCTCGACGGTGAGCGGGAGCTTCACGCTCGCCAGCTTCTCGACGTGGATCGTCCACGACTCTTCTTCGGCGAAGTCGTCTTTGACCTCGAGCACCCCCATGTCGAGGAAGATGCGGACCATCTGCTCGAGGAGCGCGGGGCTGCCGCCGGCGAGCGTCGACGCGGCGTCGATCAAATCCTCGACTGCCTCCTCGTCGCCGCATGGCTTCAACAGATCGCGCATCACGGTCGCGGCCTCGGGATCGGAGAGCGGCGATAGCTCGATGACGCTGTGACGCTCGCCGCCGTGGCGCAGCCAGCCGTCGCGCCGGGCCGTCATCTCGGGGCGCGCGAGGCAGATGATGAGGATCTGCCCCTCGAGCGTGTCCATCAGCGTGCCGAGGAGATCGAGCGACTCGTCGTGCGCGTTGTGGAGATCGTCGAACAAGAGGACGAGCGGCCCGGTTAGCTGCCCCTTGGACTTCGCGTCGGCCTCGAGGAACGTCTTGATGATCGCGCGGCGGAGCGACCGCATCTGCTGAGCGTCGCTGCGCACCGCCTTGATGAGCGGCGAGTCCTGGAAATCGAGATCGAGGAGCTGCCCGAGAAAGTAGACGACGTCCCCGACCTTGCGATCCTCGAGCACCGCGGCGACCTGCGTGCGCACCTGCGCCTTCGCGGCCTCGGGATCCATCCCCTCGACGATCCCGAAGCGCGCGCGCAGCACGCGGGCGAAGACGCCATACGCTGCGCCCTGATCGCGCGCCGAGCCGCGGAACACGCGCGGCGCGTCCTTGGCGTTGTTCCCCCGCATCTTCATCAAGAAATCGCGGACGAGGCGCGTCTTACCAATGCCGTTGGCGCCGAGCACCGTGACGATGCGCGCGCTGCCGGTCGCGCGGACGTGCCAGAGCGCGTCTTCGAGCTCACGAAGCTCGCTGGCGCGCCCGACCAAGACCGCCCGGCGATCCAGGACGGCCGAGCCCGACGGGGCGTAGCTCAGACGATCGACCATTTCAGGATCGATTCTACCCCAAGTAGAGGAAGGCTAGTGCGGATCCGCGCCGAAGATCCCGTCCACGTCGTCGATCAGCATCGCCGGCGCCTCGTCGGGCCGATCGGCGCGCGGAGCGGGAGTCGGAGTGGGAGTCGGAGTCGGACTCGGAGTCGCGTTCGGAGTCGGGGTCGGACTCGGAGTCGCGTTCGGAGTCGCGCGGGCGTTGTGGGCGGCGTTGCCGATGCCGGTGTGGTTTCGGCCATGGGGGACAGGGACATGCGCGAAGCGTGGCTTCTTGGCAGTCGGGTCCTCGACGCACCCGGCCATGTTCGCAGGACACCCGATGCGTACGTGGAAGTGATCGTCGTGCGGGAGCGCACCGTGCGGCTGCGCCATCACCTCACTCGCGCGGACGCGGATGTGCGCCGGCGCGCCGACGCGCTCTGCGTAGGCCATGAGGCGTGCGCGCAGCGGCGTGGCGACGAAGATGTGCGTCACGTGCGCGACGCCGTCGGTGACGAGCGCCGAGACGAGCGCCCAGTTGCGCGCGTCGTCGAAGAACGCGCCTGGCCAGGAGACCGCGCTGCCGTCACCGCGAAACTGCACGAAGTGGTCGGCGAGGAGCGGCTTGCCGGTCTGGCTGCGCACGTAAAATCCGAGATCGGCGTCGCGACCGCTCTCGTGCGACGCGTGGCGATCGACCTCGCCGCCGCCTTGCCTACTGAGCTGACCCGCCGAGAGGACGGCGTCGGGGAACAGGTGGCGCACCTGACGGGCGGCGCGATCGACCGCGCCGACGAGCGGGCCGGTGCCCCACCGCACGTCGCCGTACGCGTACGAAGGAACGATGCGGAGGTACGTCGTCTCGTCGAGGTGCGAGCCACCGACGAGGCGTCCCTCGGTGGGGGATCCGACGCTGTGTCCCCAAATCGCTCCGGCCGGCTTCTTCGCGTGCTCCTCCGCGACCTTCTCGGGCGCGTGCGGCGCGATCGACGCGGGCGCCCTCGTGACGGGCGCGGGTGCGCCAGAAAAGTACGACACGGCGGAGCAGAGGGCGAACAGCGCAACTCGCACGGTGTCCGATAGGAAGCACGCGCGCGCGACCCGGGCCAAATTCGCGACATCGGCCGACCGGACAACGAGTCGCTGTGAACGGGAGTTGGTGCCCCGCGCGCATTGGCCTGAAATCGCGGCGGTCCTACGTGGCACGTCGGTTGCTGATATCGACCCCATGCTTGGACGCGCTTCCTTGGTCGTGCTCGCCTTCGTGCTCCTCCCCGCGACGGTTCAGGCGTTCGATCACGAGCATCACCACCATCACGACGACGGCGGGAGCGGCTGCTCTTCGTCCTCGAGCACGACGTCTCCGGGCGGCGGCACCTCCACCGCGTCGCCGCCGCCGTCCACGTCCCCGAGCCCGACGCCGTCGTCGGCGAGCAAGCATGTGTTCGTCACGTCCCTCGAATACTCGGGCGCGCTCGGCAGCGTGACGGCGGCGGACGCCGATTGCCAGCAGCTCGCCGACGGGCGCGGCCTCTCCGGGGTCTTTCGCGCGTGGATCTCCGACGGCACGACCAACGCGTTCGATCGCATGGCGGACGGTCCTTGGTACACGACGAAGGGCGCGCTCGCGTTCGGCGCCAAGGGCGATCTGCGCGGCGCGCCTCAGGCCGATCTGCTCGACGAGACGGGCGCCTTCCCGATCGGCGCCGTGTGGTCGGGCAGCGACTCCGCGGGCGCGTTCGCCGGCGACGACTGTGGCGGCTGGACGAAGGCCACGGCCGACGCCACGGCGATGACGGGCACCGGGCTGCGCTCCGACACGGCGTGGGGCGGCGGGCACGCGCACGGACGCTGCGACGGCAAGGCATCGCTCGTCTGCTTCCAGCAGTGATCCGGCGCCGTCGATCGCGACGTCAGTTGCACAGGAGCGGCGCGACCTCGGCCCACGCGACCCACGACATCGACGCCGTCGTCGCGACGCGGAGGAAGCGCGTCGTCACCTTCTTGGGGAAGCTCACCGCGTAGACGTGGTCGTCGACCATCTTCCGCTTCACGACCGCGATCGCCGTCCACGTGTCGCCGTCGCTCGACGTCTCCAGCGTGTGCGTGACGTCTCCCTCGGGCGGCGTCATATCGGGCACGAGGAGGATCCCGGAGACGGCGCTGTCCTTCTCGAGATCGATCGTGATCGTCTGAGGAGGCACGCCCCCGGAGTTCCAAACCGTGCACGCGTCGCCGTCGTTGGCCGTCGCGGCTTGCACCTTCTGGCTGCCCCCTTGCGCGTTTTTGCTCCGCACCTCTTTGCACGACGCGCCGGCCTGGGCGACGAAGCCCGCCGTGCTGCACGCGTTCGGGTCGACCTTGCCGATGTCGCGACCTTCGACCACCGGCGTGGCGGCCGTCGTCGCCACGGGAGACCCGGGGGGCGGCGTGCCGCATCCGAACATCGCGGCCGCGAGCACCAAACTGAGCCCCGCCCATCCCGTCTGGCTTTGGTTCGTCATCGTCGAGCGGTCATACGCGCAGTTCATGGGGTCGTCAAACCACGTGGACTGGTCGCAATTGTCTGAATTAAAAGAACATTAACCCGGTCGATGAAAAAGATGGGGCCCCCCTTGCAAACACCGCAACCGGCATTATGACTAGAACATCGATTTGGTCAGTCGGTTCTTCGGTCAGCTTTCCGACCCCCCAAGCGAGCTTTAGGAGGATCCCATGTTCGACAACCTCTTCACCCTGGTCGGCCCCGTTGGCTCCGCGTTCCTGCTCCTCGCCACGCTCTTCGTCGTGACAGTGGTGCCGATGATCGGCCGGGCCGCACCGCGTCGTCCCCGGCTTGGCCTCGGCGCACGCTGAGGCACGCGCTATAATGAGGACCGTGAACGCCTCCCTCGCCCGAACGATCGAAGACAAGCTCCGCGCCGCGCTCGTGCCGGAGGTTCTCGAGGTGGAGAACGAGAGCGCGAACCACAACGTCCCCAAGGGATCGGAGACGCACTTTCGCGTCGTCGTGGTCTCGCAGGCGTTCCACGGCAAGCTGCCCGTCGCGCGGCACCAGCTCATCTACAAGGCGCTCGCCGAGGAGATGCAGCCGGGCCGCGTGCACGCGCTCGCCATCACGAGCCGGACGCCGGCGGAGTGGGCGGCGTCACCCGAGGGAAACGCCTCGCCCCCGTGCCTCGGCGGCTCGAAGGCGTGAGCGGGCCGCTCGGCCGTACGCATTGAACGGCCGGCCTCACCCGGAGTAGGGTGGCGGCGCAATGGACAAAGTCTTCAAGAGCGCGCACGACGCCTGCGCCGACATCCCCGACGGCATCACGCTGCTCGCGGGCGGCTTCGGCCTCTGCGGCATCCCCGAGAACTGCATCCGCGCGCTGCGCGAGCTCGGCACCAAGGGCCTCACGGTCGTCAGCAACAACTGCGGCGTCGACGACTTCGGCCTCGGCGTGCTGCTCGCCAACAAGCAGATCGTGAAGATGATCTCGAGCTACGTCGGCGAGAACAAGGAGTTCGAGCGGCAGTACTTGAAGGGCGAGCTCGAGGTGGAGCTCTGTCCGCAGGGGACCCTCGCCGAGCGCCTTCGCGCGGGCGGCGCGGGAATTCCCGCCTTCTTCACGCCGACCGGCGCCGGCACCGCTGTGAGCGACGGTGGTCTCCCGCTCAAGTACGCCGCCGACGGCAGCGTCGCGAAGCTCTCGACCAAGAAGGAGACGCGCGAGTTCGACGGCAAGCTCCACGTCCTCGAGCCCGCCATCAAGGGCGACTACGCCATCGTGAAGGCGTGGAAGGGCGACCGCTTCGGCAACCTCGTCTACCGGCACACCGCGATGAACTTCAACCCGATGGTCGCAGCCGCCGGCAAGATCACGATCGCCGAGGTCGAAGAGCTCGTCGACGTCGGCCAGCTCGACCCGGACACCGTCCACACGCCGAGCATCTACGTGCAGCGCATCTTCAAGGGCGAGAAATTCGAGAAGCGCATCGAGCGCAAGACCACGAGGAAGAGCTAGTCATGGCCCTCAATCGCGACCAGATGGCCATTCGCGCCGCGCAGGAGCTCAAGGACGGCTACTACGTGAACCTCGGCATCGGCATGCCGACCCTCGTGTCGAACTTCATCCCGAAGGGCGTCGAGGTCGTCCTGCAATCCGAGAACGGCCTCCTCGGTATCGGCCCCTACCCCACCGAAGACAAGCTCGACGCCGATCTCATCAACGCCGGCAAAGAGACGGTGACGATGCTCGCCGGCTCGTCGATCTTCTCGAGCTCCGAGAGCTTCGAGATGATCCGCGGCGGCCACATCGATCTCGCCATCCTCGGCGCGATGCAGGTCTCGGAGCGCGGCGATCTCGCCAACTGGATGATCCCCGGCAAGATGGTCAAGGGGATGGGCGGCGCGATGGATCTCGTCGCGAGCGCCAAGCGCGTCGTCGTGATCATGGATCACGCGGCGAAAGACGGAGCGCCGAAGATCCTGAAGGAGTGCAACCTGCCGCTCACCGGACGGCGCGTCGTGCACCGGATCATCACGGATTTGGCGGTAATGGACGTGACGAGCGACGGGCTCGTGCTCCGCGAGGTGGCGCCAGGCGTGTCCGCGCGCGAGGTGCAGGACCGCACCGAGCCGACGCTGAAGGTGCCGTCCGATCTGGCGCAGATGAAGGTGTGACGATGACGAGCGCGGCGTCGGCGTTCGCGTTCACGTTCAAGGAGCCGACGCCGGGGCCATGAGCGCGCGCCACGACGGTCGCGACTGCGCGCGCTCCCACCACGCACGCAGGCTCGCGAGGGGCGCGAGGAGGTGCTGCGCGCCGATCATCGGGAGGCTCGCGACGTAGGGCATGAGCGACACGTCGGCGAGAGAGAACGCCTCTCCACCGAGGAACGTCGACTCGGCGAGGGCGCGATCGTAAACCGCGAGCGCCGAAGAGAGCGCCCCCTCCGACGCGCGCGTCACGGCGAGATCGGGCTCTTTGCCTTCGTGCTTCTTCACGATCCGCTCGATGGCGAGCGCGCGCGTGTGAGGCGCGACGTACGACTGATCGACGCTGAGCCACTGGTCCATCCGCGCCGCCGCGCGCGCCGACGACGGGACGAGCGGCGGATCGGGGAAGCGGCGATCGAGGTAGCGCACGATCGCGCGCGATTCGTAGAGGACGAAGCCGTCGTCGGCGAGGACCGGCACGACGCCGAACGGGTGCCGCGCCATGTGCGCGCTCGCCCTCTGCTCCGCGGTGAATAAATCGACGACGATGAGCTCCCAGGGTTGCCCCTTCTCTGCCAGCGTGATGAGGACCTTGCGCGTGCAGCTGCTCAGCGGGTGGCCGTAGACCTTCATCGTGAACCTCCGCCCGTAAGAGCCTCAGCGGGGGCGGAGGATTTCGAAAATCGACCGGCGGGGGGCCGATTGCGCGTCGAGCGACGCGAGGAGGCGGCGTTTCGCTTCGGCGCGCGCCTTGTGCAAGCGCGTCTTCATGGCGGGGACCGTCAAGCCAAGCGCACGCGCGGTCTCTTCGGTGCTTTCGCCCTCGACGTCGCGACGGACGATGACCTCGCGCAACGACGGCTCGAGCTCGGAGAGGATCACCGCTAGGCGCGCGCGAAGCTGGCGATCGACGAGCTGCTCTTCGGGCGTAGGCCCTTCGATCTCGAGGGGCGCGCCTTCATCGAGCGAGAGCGCGTGGCGCAGCGAGCGGCGCGCGAGGCGAGTGCAGTGCGTGCGTACCGCGGCGAAGAGCCAGCCCGAGAGAGCGGCGACCTCACGAAGCGATCCGATGTAACGCGCGAGCGCGAGGAGGACCTCTTGCGTCGCGTCCTCGGCGTCGGCGGGCGAGATGCAGAGGCGCATCGCGTACCGGACCACCTGCGCGCGGTGCACGCGCATGAGCTCCTCGAGCGCCTCGGGATCTCCGGCGCGCGCGCGCACGGCGAGATCGGGAGCGGAATCCCGGGTCATGGCGGCTAGCGCGGTCGGCGGCCCGGCGGACCGCGGCGCGTCGCGATCGGCGCGCGCCCACCGCGAGGCACACCGCGGCTCGCGCCGGGACGTGCCCCCGGACCTCGATCGGGCGGGACGAGGCATCGCGGTCCGGTGCCGATGAGATCGCGCCGCCCGGCCTTGATCAGCGCCTCGCGCGCGAGCGGCCAGTGCTGCTCGTCCCAATAGAAGATGAGCGCCTTCATCATCCGCTTTTCGCGCAAATCACGTGCAGAATACACGGGCTCCATCGTGAGCGGGTCGGTCCCCGTGTAGAACATCGTCGTCGCCACGGCCATCGGCGTCGGGATGAAGTCCTGCACCTGCCGCGGCCGCATCGCGTTCTCTTTCAAGTAGAGCGCGAGCTCGACGGTGTCCTTCAGGGTCGAGCCGGGGTGGCCGGTGATGAAGTACGGGACGAGGTACTGCTCCTTGCCCGCCTCCTCGCTCGCCTGACAGAACGCCTGCGCGAAGCGCTCGTAGCTCTTGATGCTCGGCTTCTTCATCTTGCCGAGCACGTTGTCGTTGTTGTGCTCGGGCGCGACGGAGAGCTGGCCGCCGGTGTGGTGCTGCGCGAGCTCTTTCACGAATTCGGGGCTTCGTTCGGCGAGATCGTAGCGGACGCCGCTCGCGATGAAGACCTTCTTGATGCCGTCCTCGCGCCGCACCTTCTTCATCAGGTCGATGAGCGGCGCGTGATCGGTCTTGAGGTTCTCGCAGATCCCGGGGTGCACGCACGACAGGCGACGGCACGCGCTCTCGGTCGCGTCGTCCTTGCACGTCATCTTGTACATGTTGGCGGTGGGGCCGCCGAGATCGGTG
>JBBRLQ010000013.1:0-227736 GCA_038231275.1 Polyangiales bacterium | reverse complement strand
CCTCGCGTCGGCGAACGCGCTCGCCACCGTGCTCGGGCTCACGCCGACCGACCGCGCCACGTCGCGGTGGCTGCGGCCAAGCGCCAGCTTCTGTCTCAGGATCTCGCGGAGATGCAGCATCAGGAGTCTCTCGGTCGCCATCCCGCTTTCTAGGCGGTGTGGGCGCGAGACCCCGGGAGCGCGTCACCTCAGGGGGTGATCGCGATGCGCCGGTTTGTCCGATCGGCATCCGCCGTTTTGTCTGATCGCGATGCGCCGTTTTGTCCGATCGGCATCCGGCGACGCGCGCAACAAGGCAGCGAAGGGCAAGCTGCCGAGCGTGATCACCGCCGACAACGGCACCGAGTTCACCTCGAAGGCCCTCGACGCGTGGGCCTTTGAGCGTGGCGTAAAGCTCGATTTCACAACGCCGGGCAGACCCACGGAGAATGGCTTCGTTGAATCCTTTCAAGGGCGCTTTCGCGACGAGTGCCTCAACGTCGAGATCTTCGATGACCTCGAAGACGCGAGGAAGAAGATCCAGGGATGGAAGCGGGACTACAACACCCGGAGACCGCACTCTGCTCTTGGCAATATCTCACCGCGGGAGTACCTCCTTCAGTGGCAGTCAGAGAGGAATTCGAAGAAGCAAATTTCGTGATCCAGATGGCCCGAGATTCGGGAGCAGGTCACTCCTTCTATAAGCGACAGAATCGGTGGGCCAATTTTCGGGGGTCAGGTCAAGTCCGCGCCCGCCCGGTATCAGATCTCGCCCATTACTTGCACAGTAGGATCGAAGAGGTGCTGAGAGAGATCGGCAACGGTGGGGTGGTCCAAGAGCGTTTGTAGGTTCATGCTTACGTGAAGCTGGTCTTGAACCCTCAAGATTACCTGAGTCGCCAGTAGCGAGTGGCCACCAAGCTCGAAGAAATTGTCGTTGACGCCGACGCGTTCGAGGCGAAGGACATCTCGGAACATGCGCGCGAGGGCCCGTTCATTTTCGTTCCGCGGAGCCTGGTAGACAGCCGAGCCGGATGAAGGTTCGGGAGCTGGGGGCAACGCGGATCGATCGAGCTTTCCGTTTGGTGTCAGCCGGAAAGCGTCCAGGAAGACGAACTGCGCGGGAATCATGTACTCGGGCAGGGTGCCTCGCAGCGCGGTCTGCAGCTCGCGCACGGCGCTGAGCTCGTCCTTCTCGGTGCAAACGACATGAGCCACGAGCCTCGAGTCTCCTGTCGGGCTCGTCGCGGCCGACACGACCGCGTCGCGTACGAAGGAGGCCCGTCGCAAGGCCGCCTCGACCTCTCCGCACTCGATGCGGAAGCCACGAATCTTTACTTGGTGATCGCGCCGCCCCAAATGCTCGAGGGAGCCGTCGCTCGTGAAGCGCGCCAGGTCTCCCGTCGCGTATAGACGACGGCCAGCGGAGCCAAACGGGTCCGGCGGATAGCGCTCGGCGGTGAGGTCTGGTCGGCCCGAATATCCGCGGCTGACGCCGTCTCCAGCGGCGAAGAGATCTCCTACGGCCCCGATGGGCACGGGCCTCATCGACTCGTCGAGGACGTATGTTTGCACATTGGGAACCGGCTTGCCGATGGGCGGAAGCGCCGGCCAGGTGGAGGGGGCCCCCGAGAGGGTGTGCGAGGCAAGAACGTGCGTTTCCGAAGTCCCGTAGTAGTTGTGGAGCTTGCAGTCGGGGAGTGCATCAAAAAAAGCAACGATCTCCTTGGTAATTTTCAGGCGCTCGCCGACCGTGAGTACGTGCTTCAGCCGCAGCGGGCGCCTGGTCCCAGCCCACACCTCCGCGAGCGCGTGCAGCGCCGCCGGCGGTACGAACAGTCGCTCGACTTCCGTGTCGCCCACTAGCGCTAGCAAGCGCCCCATGTCCTGGTGCTCCTCCTCCGACATGAGGACCAAGGCGCCGCCGCTCCCAAGTGTCGTGAAGATCTCGATGAGGGAGACGCCAAAACTGATCGGCGAGTACTGGGCGGTTCGACCACGAAACCCGGGAAGGAGCTCCCTTTGCCAGAGAACACATTTTTGGCTTGCGCGGTGAGTGCGGTAGACTCCCTTCGGTCTGCCGGTCGACCCCGAGGTAAATTCCATGCACGCGATGCCGTCCGGACCGGCCCACCGCTCCGGCATGTTCTCGGGTTTCGTCCCAGGGTGGTCTGAACCGAGTATGATCTGGTGAGAGACCGAAGAGAAGAGGGCGACGTTCCGCGGCTCTGTGACGACGAGCGAAAGGTTGCTCTGCGCAATCATGTCCTCGAGCCGAGAACGCGGGTGGGCCGGATCAAGCGGGACATAACCGCATCCGGCCTTCAAGATGCCGAGTAGCCCGGCGAGCATGTCGAAAGAGCGGTCTATACAGAGCCCGATCGGTTGGTCCAAGGTCGCGCCCGCATCGCGGATCGCGCGCGCAACTCGGGAGGCCCGGCTGGCCAGTTCGCCGTACGTGAGTTGAACGTCGCCTGCCAAGGCGGCGACCAAATCCGGCGACTCCCCCGCGATCCGGAAGAAGTCCTGGTGAAGGGGGACCTCTCCTCCGGCAAGGGCGGTTGCGTTCCAGCGCCGGAGAGCCTCGATCTCCTCGGCTGCCATGCAATCCGCGTCACCGATTCGGGTTGTCGGTGCGTCGAGAACGGTATTGAGCATTCCGTAGTAGTGAGTCCAGAGGCGCTGCCCCGCTTTCGCATCGAGAATGTCGGAGTTGACTTCGAACGATCCGTGCTCTCCGTCCTGGTCCAGTTGTACGACGATGTCGAAGCCCTCCGCTCCGCACGAGAGCGGGAGCTCGGAAACGGTGAGTCCAGGCATCCTCAATCGCTGTTTCGAGGAGTCTCTCAGGACGAAGAGCGCTTGAACCACCGGCGACCTGCTGATGTCGCGGGGGAGCAGTAAATCATTGATGAGGAGCGCGAAGGGATATTCTTGGTGGGCAAACGCGTCGACCGTCATTTCATGAACCCGCCGCAGGAGTTCCGTGAATGGTGAGTCGCCGGATACATCGATTGGCAATGGGATCGTGTTGGAGATGTATCCGATGACGCCCTCGAACTCGACGCGCCGCCGGTTGGCCACGGTGGTACCAATCAGCAGATGTCTCTGCCCCGTGTACCTCGACAAGACTGCGCCGAAGATCGATAAGAGCAGGGAAAAGGGGGTGGAGCGCGTCTCGCAGGCGAGCGCCGTCACCTTGTCGAACGCGGCCTTCGGAATGACGGCGGGGATCGTCCAAGACCTGCCGGAGGGGCTCTCCGGCCGAGGTCGGTCGGTCGGCAGATCGAGTACCGTTGGTACTCCGCGAAGTCGCGAGACCCAGAACTCGCGGAGTCGGGTGAGGTTCTCTCCCTGCAGCTGCTTTCGTTCCCGGACTGCAATGTCTCCGAATTGGATGGGCAATTCGGGCAGCGCGACGGCCTTCGACTCGACCAACGACGAATAGACCTCCGCCATCTCTCCAATGAAGATCTCGATAGACCACGAGTCCATCAGGATGCGGTGGACGGCGACCACGAGGACATGCTCACTGTCTCCGACGCGAAAGAGGTGCGCGCGCAACGGGGGCCCTGCTGAGAGGTTGAAGGGCTCAGCAATCGCTCGTTCGACTTCTTCCCGCAGACTGGCTGCGACGTCGGGCGCACCGCGGAGATCGACGTGAGACATCGCCACCGGCTGGTGCTCGTGAACGACTTGGATCGGCCCGCCAGCGCGAAGCGCAAACGTCGTGCGCAAGCTGTCGTGGCGACCGAGAAGGTAGTTCAGGGTCCGCTCCAGGAGGGCTTCGTCCAGTTTTCCGATAAATCGAAGTGCCGCCGGTGAGGCGAGTCGCCCGCTCCTGGGTTCGGCCAGGGCCAGAGACAGCAGGCGCTCTTGTGCAAATGACGTCGGGCACCCGGCTCTCCCTTCGGCAACGACGGGAGTGACCACTTCTTCACCTGGAGCGGAGGCGCCGCCTGATGCGGAAGGCTTGTTCATCGGGAGTTCTCGAGCGCCTTTCCGGGGGCGCTTCTGTGCGACAGGACCAGGCTGGCCGCCGACACCACCCAAAAACTCGGGCAAGAGCTAAGAGCAGCAGACGGCGCCGGATGCGTCCAACTACCTAGAGACTCACTCTTTCTTTGGTCGCGGTTGGCCATGGCAGTCAATGTATCATGCGCGGATAGCCAAAGAGAGGGATGCATCGGCGACGCGTGCGCGAGAGGCGAAGGATACGGGTTCTGGGTCTCCAGTGACGCCATCGGTGTAGACGACGGCAGGCGTGCGCCAAAGGTCACTTCGTCGTCGTCCTCGCCGATCGCCTTCGAGTGCCAGCCGAAGCACACGAGCGACGCCCGTCTTGCGCGATGCTTCGAGGGTTCTCGGGCTACATCCAGGCCGCCGCGCACTGGCAACTACGACGCTGTTTCGGGGCCACGCCCGCGTCGACGAGGACGACAAACCTCCCGAAGAGGTGGCCTGCTGGTCGCATGCGAGGCGCAAATTCTGGGAGGCCGCCATCACGACGAAGGACGCCGCCGCGCGCGAAGCGGGCCGAGCTCTCGGTTACATGACCGTGCCACTTCGAGCGGAGCAGCAGGCAGCAACAGGCTGAGACGGCTTCCACGCCTGAGTCTGCGTCACGAGGGGACCGATGTCGATGACGGGGCTCGTGCAGGACCTGCTAGTAGATCCGGCGCGCAACGGAAGCCCCGTTCGTCAGGTTGCAAGCTCGAACGCGATCGCGGGGACCAGGGGGGAGTCCAATCCTGCGAAGTAGGACTAAACACGATCTCCCGGAGCACGATCCAAGCCCGTTGACCTGAGATCCCGAGAGGATCATGGTGCCGCGATCTCTCGGAAGGGTGGTCATGGCGAGGTCGAGGACAGGTGAGGCGATCAGCCCGGGCCGACGGACGGCCGGTGCGCAGAAGAAGCTCCGCGAGTTCGTCGCTGCGGCAAGAGAGCGAGGCGATCTGGACGCGTGGCGTCGCGGTCGCGCGATGCTCGGCTACATCGAAGGCCGCCGCGTCGTGGAGCTCGCGGCGGAGCTCGACGTGACGCGTGGCTCGGTGAATCGATGGCTGCAGTGGTACGAGGCGTTGGGCGTCGACGGTCTGCTGACGGGCACGGCGCCCGGGCCCGCGCCGAGGCTCTCCGAGAACCAGCGCGCGGAGCTGACGGCGATCGTCGAGGCGGGGCCGCTGGCCGCCGGTTACCGCTCGGGCGTGTGGACCGGGCCGATGATCGGCGACGTCATCGAGCAGCGGTTCGCCGTTCGCTACCACAATCATCACGTGCCGCGCCTGCTGCACCAGCTCGGGTTTTCCGTGCAACGACCGCGCAAGCGGCTCGCTCGTGCAGACGCCCAGGCCCAGGAGATTTGGCTGCGCGTGCGCCTTCCGGCGATCAAAAAAAAGCGCGGGCCTGTCGCGGCGTCGTGATGTTCGAGGACGAGTCGAGCTTCTGGCTCGACGGCACGCTCCACGTCACCTGGTCGCGCGTCGGCGTCCAGCCGCGCGTCGACACGTTCGGCGAGCGCAAGACGGCGCACGTGTACGGCGCGGTCTCGATCGAGCGGCGGCCGTACTTCGTCTACCAATTCGCCAAGGTCTTCAACGGCAAGACGTTCCTCGTCTTCCTCAAGGAGTTGGTCCGCCGGTGCCCGCGTCGCAAGGTGTTCCTCGTCATCGACAACGGGCCATGCCATCAACTCGATGCCGTCGGACAACGATGGCTCGCCGAGCATCGGCATCGCCTCGAGCTGTTCCGACTTCCCGCCTACTCGCCCGAGCTCAACGGCATCGAGGGCGTGTGGAAGGTCACGAAGAAGAGCACGACCCACAACCGCTTTTACGCCACCGTCGCGGAGCGCGACGCCGCGCTCACGTCGACCTTCGAGACCTTCAAGGCCTACCCAGAGCTGATCGCCGGCCACGTCGCACGCTTCCTATGATCCCGCCTCTACGCGACTCTGTTTAGAAGGAACCTACTACCGCGCCGCCTCCCGGCGTTAGCGTGAACCTCACATCGGCGGCACGCGCGGGAGGCCTGGTCTCGTCCTTGCTGGCGACATCCTTCGGCATCAGCCACGTGAGGTAGGCAGACACTCCGGCCGCGACGATGGTGCACGCGCCGAGGACATCGGTGACAATCGCGAACGTCTTCATCTTCGTGTGCTGGTCATCGAGCTGCTGACGGATTGTTCCGCCCTGGTCGGGATTCCGCGTCTTCTCCAGGTCCTTCAGGTCATTCGAGGCCTTGAGGGCCAAGTAGCCCGTCACGCCGGCACTAATTGCCAGGGCGCCGGTGACGGTCCAGCCAACGACGGGGCGCCAGTCAGTACCGCGGATGATGGTCTTGCCATTCTCGACCATGTCGATCTTGGCGGAGACCGCGTCTGAGCCAACGACGCGGACGGTGGTCGATGCCGGCTGGTAACCCGTCTTCTGCGCAGTGATTCTTCGCCTGCCGGGGTTCACGGTAACTGGCCCGGGCAGCGGGGACTTGCCGACACAGCCGGTTTGCACGCCAGTGCAGACCGGAGAGTCGTCGAGGTAGATGTCTGCCCCATCCACGTTCACCTTGATGTCGATTGTCGCGACGCGAGGCTTGAGAAGCTCGATGTCCTTCTCGACTTCCTTGCGGCGGTCTTCCGGAACGTTGGCGGCGCCTTCGGTCAAGTAGCGGCGGAAGTTCAACAACGATGCAGCGTAGTTGTTCTGTTGTCGCTGAATTCGGGCCATATTGTAGAGAATCTTGTAGCTCGGGGCTTGCTCATACGCGCGTTCGAATTCATAGAGCGCGGCGTCGTAGTTCTCCTCGTTGTACAGCTGGATCCCGCGATCGTAGTGCACGCGCGCACGCTCCACGTCGGTACCCTGGGGTTCCGGAGCGGAGGCGGTCGCGGGAGGGGGGCCATCCGCGCGGGCGACTTTCGGAGCCGCAACAGTCGTCGCGCAGCCGACGAGAGCGACCGCGGCAATGAAGTTCCTCGCGAAGATGGGGCAGGTGGACATCTGGGGGGTCTCCGGGGGATGAGGATGGGAGTACCTGGTCGGAGCATAGCCCCACCACTGATGAACCCGCAAGAGGCAGGTGTAGCCTGCGTCGGTCCTAAACCGGCCTGCTCGTCGCTCTCCCGGCCAAGGGATGTGCAACACTGGGCCCCAGCTCGTGGTTTCGCTCGCGCCGAAAGACCGAACAGAGGCGCAGAAGGGTCTCATGATTCATCCGCTTGTACAAAGCCTCCTGGACCAGGTTGCTCTGCAGGTTCCGGGCGATCAAGAGGCGGCCATCGTGGGCAAGGATCCCGTGATGGGGTACCGCTTCCCCGTCGGCGAGGCTGCGGCTGCGGTGCTCGCGGCGGGCGGCGTAGCGGCGTCGGACGCGTGGGCGCTGAAGACTGGCCGCCGGCAGCGCGTCAGCGTGGACGTTCGACGCGCTGCCGTGTCTCTCTTGCCGGCCCACGCGATGCGGATCAACGGAGGACCGCCCCCTCCGCAGCTAGGACACGACAATCCACTCGTCGACATGTACCAGTGCCGCGACGGTCGCTGGGTTCATCTCCAGGGCTGCCTCCCGCATTTCGGCGCGGGGACGTTGAAGCTACTGGGATGCGAACAGGACTCTCAACAAATCGCGGCGTCGATGGCTCGCTGGGACGCTCAGGAGCTAGAGGATGCGCTGGCGGACGCTCGCCTGTGCGGTGCCAAGGTGCGGACGGTCGATGAGTGGGCCGCTCACGCGCAGGGTCGAGCCATCGGCAAGTTGCCGTCGCTCGAGATCATTAAACTGGGCGACTCCGCCCCGGAGCCGTTCCCACCGGGACCTCGCCCGCTTTCTGGAGTGCGCGTCCTCGACCTCACCAGGATCCTCGCGGGTCCGACGCACGCCCGCACGCTCGCTCAATACGGTGCGGAGGTCTTACACATCACTTCGCCGAAGTTCGTCGCCGCGGATCTCTGGACGATCGACACGCAGCAAGGAAAGCTCTCCGCCTACCTCGACCTCGATCAGTCAGAAGGGGTTGCTCGCCTCCGGGACCTTGTGAAAGGGGCGCACGTCTTCGCCAATGGCTACCGGACCGGGTCCCTCGGCCGGCGCGGCCTCGGGCCCGAGGAGCTGAGCGCGCTGCGACCCGGGATCATCTACGTATCAATCAATTGTTATGGACACGACGGTCCCTGGAGAGAGAGGCCCGGGTGGGACCAGCTCGCGCAAAGCGTGAGCGGGATTGCGGCCGCGCAGGGATCACCCGAGCGGCCCAAGCGTATGCCCGTCATCGCGTGCGACTACACGACCGGGTACCTTGCCGCACTCGGTACACTCGTGGCCTTGGGGCGCCGCGCTCGCGTTGGCGGCAGTTACCTCGTGCGCGCGTCGTTGACTCAGACCGCGATGTGGTTCACTCGCCTCGGCGCAACATGTGACCCGTCCGCCGCTGCGGGTGCGGGTGACCTCGACGCCATGACTGCGGACACCGACACTGAATGGGGCCGCGTCACCCAACTCGCGCCCGTCGTGGAGCTGTCGGAGACGCCGGCTCGCTGGGAGCGGCCTCCGGTTCCGCTCGGCACTCACGCTCCAAGTTGGCTCGCTTGACCCATGACGTCGACAGGGGCGATCACTGGGTTGAGCGGCTCCCTCGCAGATCGCGAAGCCGATCGCCGGGGTTTGCGGGTTTGCGTGCCCTTCGCGGAGCATCCGCTCGAAGTCGAGGCCCATACGGTCGAACGTAATCTCGTCCGAAGAAGTCTCGATTTGCAGCGTGTAGAAGAGCGCGGCGACCTCGGTGCCTCGGCGCGAGCGCGAGCCGTAGTGGTTTGTGCGCCCAAGCGCACGAGGCGGGACCAGATTCCGGTCATGTAGGCGATGGCCTTCCCCAGCGCGCCCTCGCGCCCTCTGGAAGCGCCGGTCCTCGATCGCCCACTTCTGAGATCGAGGACCATGGCGCAGCGCTCCCGTGCGGGTGCGCGAGCGGCGGCGTCACCCCGACTCCGACAAGGACAATTGCTCGGACTTCGCCATCACGAGTCTGTGCATGCCACTCTCAGGTCTGGGATGGTGACCGCGGCTGTGTCGCAGGCGTCGCAGAGCCACGCACCCGGTGTGGCGCATGAACACACACGCCTAGACATCGCCCCGAGCCCAAGCGAGCCGGCCCCATCTGCGTTGCTTTTCCCTGGCATTTGAGCCGCCTCTACTTGTACGCTTGGGCATAACCTAAGTTCACAGTCGCGGCTTTGTCTGCGAGGAATGACCCGAGAACAGGAGTGATTACATGCGATGGCTCCATCTGCGCCGAACCGCAACATTTTCATTTTCGCTGGTGTCATTGGCAGCAATTGCGTCGTGTACTCTCCTATTGAAGACCTCCGCGGACCAGTGCTCGACGACGGATGACTGCCTGGCGAAGGGGCCCGACTTTGCGGGGACCGTTTGCGGCGCAGACCACGTCTGTGGCAAGAACGCGATTGTCAGCTGTGACACGAACGCGTCTTGCATCCAGGCCTACCAGGGAAAGCCGTATTTCTGCCGCCAGGCGGACCACCAATGCATAAGCCTGACCTCCACGGACTGCCCGATGGTGCTCGGGGAGCCGGAGGATCTGGCAAATGACAAGACGATATTCCTGGGGGCCGTCGAACAGTTGAGCGGAGCCGCGGCAGCGGTTGAAAAACCCTCGAACGACACACTGGATATGGTTCGCCAGGACTTCAAGCACTACGCCGGCGGGATTCCCGACCCCAAAGGCGGCGCGCCCCGGCCGGTAGTCTGGGTCTTATGCGACGAAATTCGCGATACAGCGAACAAGGCGTATCTCGAGGCCGCAAGGCATTTGGTCCAGGATGTCAGGGTGCCTGCAGTCGTAGGAATGGTGACTAGCGGAGCAGGTCTCGACATGATGAATCAACAGTTCATCCCAGGCAACCAGTTCGTCATCAGCATGAGCGTGCAGAGTTCTGCCTTCACTACCCTCGCCGCTTCCAGC
Source organism: Polyangiales bacterium (assembly GCA_038231275.1). GTDB lineage: Bacteria > Myxococcota_A > Polyangia > Polyangiales > Polyangiaceae > JANYHK01. The sequence goes on along the minus strand of JBBRLQ010000013.1, from coordinate 217,781 downwards.
ACGACGGACCCTGTAGGTACCCGCCTCTTTTTTCGAACCTCCAATCGGGACATTCAGGCCTCTAGCGTGATGAATGCGGCTGTCTCGGATCACATCGAGGCCCTGCTGAAGTCGGCCGCGCCCGCGGGAAACGTACCGACCGGCCAGCCCATGAAGGTGCTGATTCTTAATCGGGGGGACGCCTTTGGTAAAGCGCTAGCAAGCGGCATTACGGACAAGATCGTCTTTAACGGCAAGTCCGCGGCCGACAACCTGACCGACGGCAATCTCTCCCTGTGCGACTACGGGAACTTCCCCGATATCAACTCCCAACCCGCCCAGACAGCCTTTCTGGCTTGCGTCAATCAAGGCCTCACAGTCCGGCCACACCTCGTCATTCTCGCCGGCGCGGCCGAGGGCGCGACCAAGATCATCGGACCTATGGACGTCAGTTGGGGCGATACGCAGCCCTATCGACCGCGCTACATGTCCACGGCAAACACTGAATCCAGCATCGTTACGATCGCAAAGGACCCCACGACGCCACCGGATTTCTTCAAGCGCGCATTTATTTTCAGTGTTCTTCCCATTAGCAATCCGGTGCATGACAGTTCCTACGCCGTGGAACTGACGACGTTTGCGCCGGGAGACAACACGGGAAATATCCACGCACCGGCCATCTGGGACGCCGCGTACGTAACTTATTTTGCTATCGCGGCTGTCGGCAATAAACCAATTACCGGACCTCAGATAGCTGCGCAGATGCCACTATTCGTCGCGGCTCCAGGCCGTCAGAAGCTGGACCTAACACCGCTCAATATCACCGTTGGGTTTAGCGCGTTGACGACGGGATCCGGGGGGCTGGACTTTAACGGTGCATCGGGCCCCCTGGAATGGAACCTTCAAACGGGCGATACGTTGGTGGACATCAGCGAGCGCTGCATCTACCCGGATGGGAACGGAAAGCCGTCCGCGGTAACGAATAGCGGATTCTATTTTAGCGCAGCGACGGGAGCGCCCGTTGGAAAGGCGACCAACCTGCCAGGTTCGTGCGTCAAGAACTGACGCGGCGATTCTTCGCAGGAACTACTGCTCTGTGTGACTGGGCGCGGGGGCTGAGGTAACTCTGCGTAGACACCTCCAAGCGGGCAGGCGCTTGATAGCAAGTCGCGAGAAGCGAGAAACTTTGCCGATGACCAGGACGGACCTCGTTGGACTTTTGCGAGTGTGTGCCGACGCAGCGCCAAATCGGTGGCTGTACGCGTTCCTGGGAGACGGCGAGACGGAGGCGGGCCGGCTCTCGAGCGGCGAGGTGGAAGTCGCCGCTCGAGCTATTGGGGCTGCGCTGCATGAGCGCGGCGCCTTTGGAAAGCCAGTCTTGTTGGTTTTTCCACTCGGCCTGGATTTCATAAAGGCGTTCTGGGGTAGTCAGTTTGGTGGAGCCATGGCCGTTCCCGTGCCGGCGCCGGATGCGTTTCGGCCGGAGAAGGGATTCGAACGTCTGCGCTCCGTGGTCGCCGATGCACATCCGGAGACGGTCCTAACACTTTCCGCACTTGAGCCGCAGCTGAGGGAGTTCTTGAGCCTGCAATTCCCGGGCGGACGTGTCGACATCATCTGCATCGATACGCTCGATCCTAGTCTTGCGGCGGCTTGGCGCGAACCCACGATTGGTCCCGGGGCCATCGCGTACCTTCAGTACACGTCGGGTTCCACGGGCGAACCTCGTGGAGTGATGGCGACTCACTCGGGCGTGCTTGCAAACTGTGCCTTGAACGAGAAGATTCGCGGGTTTTCCTCGGACAGCGTGCTCGTCAATTGGGTGACGACCTTCAACGCACAGGGCCTGATATACGGTGTTTGTCAGCCCGTAGTTACCGGTTTTCTTTCGGTGCACATGTCGCCGGTGTCCTTCCTTGAGCGACCGTCGCGATGGCTCAAGGCAATATCACGCTATGGCGCCACCCACGCGGGCGGCCCGAATTTTTGCTATGACTTGTGTGCCCGCACCGTTGGGGACGAGTGCGCCGAGCTCGATCTGCGAACTTGGACAGCGGCGCACAGTGCCGGTGAACCAATTCGGTACGAGAGCATCGCGCGGTTCATCAAGGTGTTTGCGCCTTCCGGGTTCAAAGCGTCTGCATTCCAGGCCTGCTACGGCCAATCTGAGGTAACGCTGCGCGCCACCGCGGCCCCGCTCGGCACCGGCCTCAGCGCGACGCGCTTCGATGTCGCTCGCCTCGCGCGCGGACAAGCGGTCGTCAGTTCGCCGACGGCGCCCGATTCGGCGGGCACGATGCTCGTCGCGCACGGACCACTGCAGCGCCCCAATGGTCGCATTCGTATTGTAGACCCTCACTCCTTGACGGCGTGCGCGGAGGGTTGCATCGGCGAGATTTGGATCAGCGGACCCGATGTGGCGGCTGGCTACTGGAATCGGCCCGCGGATAGCGAGCGAACGTTCAAAGCTCGCACGCTCGGCGATCCCGCCAGCTACTTGAGAACTGGCGACCTCGGGTTCGAATGGGAAGGGCAACTCTACATTACCGGGCGATTCAAAGACCTAATCATTGTTCGCGGTGCCAATCACTATCCGCAAGATATTGAGCATACGGTCGAAACTTGTAGCCCAAATTTGCGCCCTGAGTGTTGCGTGGCGTTCTCAATCGAATCGGCCGGCGAGGAGCGACTGGTCGTCGTCGCGGAAGTCGAGAGGCGCTTCATCGGGGATCGCCGGGCGGGCGACCGGGAGCGCGTCCCGTCCCGCAGGACGCGCGACGCCGAGCACGGCAACGAACCGTTCATCATGCACGTCTTCGACGCCGAGCCGATGATTAACACGATCCAAGAGGCGGTGTCGCGTCGACACGGGTTGCAGCCAGAGCAGATCGTGTTGGTTCCACCCGGAACGGTTCCGAAGACCGAGAGCAGAAAGAAGCAGCGGTCACTCTGTCGAACGCGCTATCTCGACGGACAGCTAGACTCGATTGTGCAGTGGAACCGCCCCAGAGCTACGCCCCAAGTCAAGAGCGTGACAGTTACCGTTGGCCAAGAGGACTCTCGCTCTCTCGAGCAGTGGCTGCGCACGTCGCTCTCACATCACATCGGAGTTTCGGCCGATCTGATCGATGTGGACCGTCCGTTCGCAGCGTATGGCCTCGATTCCGCGGGCTCTGTTTCGTTTGTTGGAGAGTTGAGTCATAAGCTCGGACGGCCAGTGTCGCCTGTCGCGCTTTGGAACTACCCGACTCTGAGTGCTCTTGTCGAGCACCTGTCAGATGTTGCGACGCCGGAAGCGAGCGAGCCGGCAAAAGAAGTGCCGAATGAAATTGAGTCCAGTGAACCGATTGCCATCATCGGAATTGGATGTCGATTCCCGCAGGCGAGTGGCGTTACGGCGTTCTGGGAGCTGTTGACGAAGGGGATCGACGCGATCACTGAGGTCCCGCGAGACCGCTGGGACGTAGAGGCCTTCTTTTCACTCGAGCCGGGTACCCCAGGAAAGACTAACTCGCGATGGGGCGGCTTCATCGACGGCGTTGATCTGTTCGACCGGTCCTTGTTCGACATGTCGCCGGGCGCGGCCGCCGTCACCGACCCCCAACAACGCATTCTTCTCGAGGTTGCTTGGGCGGCCTTTGAAGACGCCGGTATCGATATCGCGTCGATCGCCGGTTCTCCTACGGGAGTATTCGTCGGGCTCACTCAATACGATTATGGTCGCATGGTCTTGGGGCAGTCGCAGCTGGCGAGCCCATTCGCGGCGCCGGGCGCGAGTCAAGCGATTGCCGCCGGGCGCCTTTCATACACATTCGACCTTCATGGGCCGAGCATGTCTCTGGATACAGCGTGCTCGTCTTCCCTCGTTGCGCTGCACTACGCGTGTCGCTCGTTGCGAAGTGGCGAGTCGAAGCTCGCGTTGGCAGCCGGAGCCAATCTAGTCCTCACTGCGGACAAGACGGTTGCCCTCAGTCAGGGAACGTTCCTGTCCTCGGACGGGCGCTGCAAGAGCTTCGATGCTGGTGCTAACGGATATGTTCGAGGAGAAGGGGTCGGCGTCGTCATCCTGAAGCCGCTAAAGGACGCTTTGCGGAACGGCGATCGCGTGTACGCCGTCATTCGTGGGACCGCGGTCAATCAGGACGGACGGACGAATGGCCTCACGGCCCCTAACGGTCGCGCGCAAGAGCGGGTCATCCGAGCGGCACTAGCGGAAGCGGGGGTGCGTCCCCGAGAGATCGGGTACATCGAAGCGCATGGCACCGGTACTGCGCTGGGCGACCCGATCGAAGCCTTGGCGATCGGAGCTGTTATTGCTCAGGATGGCCCTCGCGAGGCTCTCTGCGCGATCGGGTCGGTGAAGTCCAATTTTGGCCACCTCGAAGGCGCTGCCGGGATTGCAGGCCTCATTAAGGTGGCTCTTTGCCTCAACCATCGAACGCTCGTCCCCAGTCTTCACTTCAAAACCCCGAATCCGCTCATTCCATTTGAAAAGCTGCCGATCAAGGTACAGACGCGGACGGAGTCGTGGTCCTCAGGAGGGCCTCGCGTAGCGGGAGTGAGCTCGTTCGGGTTTGGGGGAACGAATGCGCATGCCGTGCTTAGTGAGGCGCCTGCTGAGCAGGCTTCACCTCGAGATTCCGCGGCGCCGTTCGAGAAGCGTCCGCGCCAGCTCCTGGTCGTCTCTGCCGCTGACGAGGCGGGGCTCCGGGAGCTGACTGGGCGGTACCGCTCCTTCGTGGCCGAAACCGCGGAGACGCTTGAGGACATATGTCGCTCGGCAACACTGGGGCGGACCCACCTCCAACATCGCCTTGCCGTGCATGGTCAGACTCGCCAGGACGTCCACAACAAGCTGGTCTCCCACCTGCAGGGGAACGACGTCTCCGGATTGCACAGGGGACGAAGGGCGGCCGGGTCCAAGCCGAAGGTCGCGTTTCTCTTCACGGGTCAAGGCGCACAGTACGTCGGGATGGGGCGCGAACTCTACGAGACCCAGCCCGTGTTCCGGCAGGCGCTCGATCGCTGCGCCGCCGGGTTGAAGAGGGAGCTCGAGCACCCGCTGCTTTCCGTGATGTTCGGCGAAGGGGAAGACGCCGCGCTCCTGCATCAAACCAGATACACCCAGCCTGCTCTCTTCTCACTAGAGTACGGGCTCACCGAGCTGTGGCGGTCGTGGGGACTCGAGCCAGCCGTCCTGCTCGGCCACAGTGTCGGCGAATTGACCGCGGCATGTGTCTCGGGTGTGTTCGACCTTGAGCAGGGATTGCGAATCATTGCGGTTCGCGGCAGGCTCATGCAAGCGCTGCCAGCCGGTGGAGCGATGTGCTCGATCGCTGCAGGCGTCGACCACGTGGCAGCGCGTGTGGAGCAGCACGCTAGCGATCTGTCGATCGCCGCAATCAATGGCCCCAACAGCGTCGTGGTCTCGGGGAGAGGCGTCGTGCTGGAGGGGCTGATCAAGGAGTTCCAGGCGGAGGGCATAGGTTGCAAGATGCTTCAGGTGTCTCACGCGTTCCATTCTCCGCTGATGGACCCGATGCTCGACTCCTTTGAGGAAGCATTGTCCAAAGTAGCGTTTGCCCGGCCGTCGATAGATGTTATCTCGAATCTTAGCGGGCTCGTCGCCGAACCCAACGAATTCGGCGTCGCACGGTATTGGCGACGACACGTGCGCGAGCCCGTGCGGTTTTCTGACGGCGTTCGGTCGCTGCAACGCGCAGGGTGCAACGTCTTGCTTGAGGTCGGTCCCCATCCGACGCTGCTCGGGATGGCGCGCGAGACGATCGAGAATCCTGACGGCCTTTGGGCGCCGTCTCTGCGCAGGGGTGTGCCGGGCTGGCAGCAAATGCTCGACACGGTGGCAGCATTGTTCGTGCGCGGGGTGGACCTTGACTGGGAGAGGTTCGAGAGCGCTCACGGCAAGCGCCGGGTTTCACTGCCGAGCTATCCGTTTCAGCGGCAGCGCTACTGGATTGATGGGAGCGCGCGCCACAAAAGCCCAGAAGAACTTGCAGGGCATCCGCTTCTCGGACGAAGGCTCGGAGGTGTGCTTGCGGGGTTCGAGATCAATGTCGACGAGGTCCCCCGCTACATTGAGGATCATCGAGTTGGAGATCAGATTGTCTTCCCAGTGGCCGTGTTCGTCGAGATGGTCCTCGCGGCGGCGGCGGACTCGTTGGGCGTCGGCTCCTACGAACTTCGCGATGTAAGCATCCTCCGCGCACTCTCGGCCGAGGACGCCCAAGATCCGCGGCGAATTCAAGTGGCCGTCACGCCCCAGAGCGACGGTACCCTGGACGTCCGCATCTTCAGCGGAATGCTGCTCGCTGGCGGCCCTGCGCCCGTCGAGCACATGCGCTGTCAGGTCGAACGACTGGGCAATCCGTCGCGAGAAAACGTGGAGATTCTACAACTACGTCAGGCGTGTACGCTCGAAGTAGCGGGAACGACCTACTACGAGGCCAGGGCACTGACGGGGCTCGTCCACGGTCCAGCGTTTCGGGGCCTGCGCCGCGCCTGGCTGGGGAACGGCAGCGTCCTTGCTGAGTTGCACCCGACAGATGCGAGCAAGGTCGATCTTGCAAAGTATTTGGTCCACCCGTCAATGTTCGATGCCGCCCTTCAGGTGGGCGAGGTGCGGGGCCCCGGCGAGTCGATGTCCCTACTCTTGCCTTTTGGCTTCCACCGAGTTCGATTCTTCGAGAGCCCAACGTCAGATACCTGGTGCTACACGACGATAGGGCAGCGGAGCCCGCAGAGCGTCACCAGTGATTTCAAACTGCTCGACCTCGACGGGCGTGTCCTCGTCGAGGTCGAGGGATTTGTACGCGGAGCGGTCGCGCGCGCCGCCCTGTTGGGAGACCGCGGCTGGCGGCGTTGGGCTTGGCGAAGCGAGTGGCAAGAGCAGCCGCTCGACGCGGCGAATGCGCTGGCCGCAGGCCGGTTCCTGATCCTCACCGACGGCGAGGTCGGCGAGGTTTTGGCACGGCTGCTGAGAGACTTGGGCCACCACTGTGTTCTCGTCCACAGAGGGGATGGTTTTGCAGCCGCCGGTACTGACCAATACAGGGTCGATCCTTGTCGGCCCGAAGACCTCACGGTGCTCCTGAAACAATTGGAAGCTGGAGGAGCGCCAAGCCATGTCATCAATTTGTGGCCCACGGAGGGTTCGTTCGACGCTTCGATCCCGGGCGCCTGGATAAAGCAGCTTGTTGCGAGCTGCCGCGGCGCCTTACTCTTGGTTCAAGCACTTCTGAGGAGCGCCAACCAAGCACCACAGCTGTGGTTGGTGACTCGCGGCGCCCAAGCAGTTGGCGCGCCCGCGGCCCTCTCTCTCGCCCAGTCCCCAATTTGGGGTTTTGGTCGCGTGGTTGCTCGGGAAAATCCTGAGTTGAGAGCGGTCTTGGTGGATCTCGATCCGGCCGAGCATGCTGCCCATCTCGCAAGCATGCTCGTCCGCGAACTTGGCACTCCGGTCGCCGCCGCGCAACGAGAAGACCAGATCGCCTACCGTGGCGGCAAGCGCTTCGTGTTGCGACTATCGCGGTACGACGTTGCCGAAGCAGCGGGCGGCGCGGGCGGGGTGATCGTCCGGCCCAACGCAAGCTACCTGGTGACTGGCGGGTTCTCTGGGGTCGGCCTCGCGGCTGCGCGCTGGCTCGTCGAGCGCGGAGCGAGGGCGCTGGTGCTCGTAGGCCGGCGCGGTAAGACTGAGGAGTCCGAAGAAACGCTCAAGTGGATGGAGGACCAGGGCGTCAAGGTCTTCGTCGGACAGGGGGATGTGTCCCGAGCAGAAGACCTTGTCCGCATACTCGAGGACGCACGCGCATCCCTTCCGGCCCTTGGAGGGGTGCTGCACGCCGCAGGACACCTCTCTGATCGCGCGATCATTCAGGAGTCGGTGGCGAACTTCGAGGAAGTCATGTCCCCGAAAGTGGCCGGCGCCTGGAACCTCCACGTGCAGACCAGCACGGACTCCCTGGATTTCTTCGTGCTATTTTCGTCGGTGATGGCGACAGTCGGCACGCCTGGCCAGGCCAACTATGCGTCTGCCAACGCCTTCCTGGACGCGCTGGCGAGCCACCGCCGCGCGGCAGGACAACCCGCGCTGAGCGTAGGTTGGGGCGGCTGGGCAAAGGTAGGCATGACGACACGAATCGTTGGGACGTACCGGCGCGCACTCATCGAACCGAAGGAAGGCCTCACCGCGCTGGGCGAGCTCGCCGCGTCAGGCTCGGTTCAGTCGCATGTGATCGTGACGGCAGGCAGCTGGTCCTCCTATGCCAGTGACTCCGCGTACGTTCCATCCTGGCTCGCGAAGCACGTCGACCAGCAGCGACTGCCATCCACCGAGGCAGGTCGCTCGGGTAAACTCAAGCAGCGGCTCGCTCAGCTTCCCGCAAGCGCTCGTAGGCAAGAACTCAGGGGGTCTATTCGCCAGCTTGCCGCAGACGTCACGGGCCGAAGCGCCGCGGACATCGCCGATGACCGCCCGCTCGTTGAGCTTGGGCTCGACTCACTGATGACGATGGAATTAAGAAACAAGCTCAGCACCGCGCTGGACGGGCGCGTGTTGCCAAGCACACTAGTTTTCAAATACCCGTCGGTGGACGCTCTCGCGGAATATCTGGACGAGTCGTTGACCGATATCGTTCACGCCAACCCGGCAACGACCGCGTCAGTTCTCCCGCCACCACCACCCAACATAGATACGTTTCCAGGGGTCGACTCTAAGGTACCACTGACGCTCATCCACGGCATTGGTGGCTATGGTTGGCCATACCTGGCGTTGCGCGAAGGACTCGCCGACAGAAAACTGACCATCGTTAACAAGGTGCCTCTTCGGCGGAATCTGTCCGAATACGCGAGCGCCCTCGCCGACACGTTGCGCAGGGTGCAGCCGAAGGGGCCGTACGTCCTCGGCGGGTGGTCCTACGGAGGCGTCCTGGCCTTCGAGCTGGCGAAGCAGCTCCACGATGAAGGAGAGAGCGTGCTCGGTGTCATCCTCATCGACACTTATGCGCGCGGTGCAGTGCCTCTGGACGGCGCTGAGAGAAACGCACTCCTGCCCTGGTCCGACAAGCTTCCCCTCGAGCGACTCCTGGTCGCGTTACGTCGCACCTCCGGCATCGTCCGCGCCAACGACATTATCGAATTGGCGCAGGTCGTCCTACCGGAGGTCCAAATCCCTGCTGACCTTCGGCGAGCAAGCCTCAGCGACGCAGCTGGGTGGTTCCTAGGCCAGTTCCCTCCTCACGCCAGGCGTTCGCTCATGCTGCCGAGCACGCCGATGGAAGCAGTCGCAACACTGCGTGACATGAGAGACTTTTTGGCCATGGGGCGCGAGTACATGGCACCACGTAGCCAGGTGCCCGGTTTTCAAATAAACGTGGCCGGAGACCGGCGGCTGAGGGATTGGAGCAACTATTTCGAGCAACCACTCCGCTCGTTCGAATTTCCGGTAGACCCGACAGAAGATGAAGCGGCCGGAACTCTGAGCATCCGCGCGGACTTCGCTTCCCACTTGGCGCAGTTTGCTCCAAAGAACGTGCGCTTGTTCGCGCCGAAACTTGCCGAACTGCTCGCAGAGATGGACGAAGTGGCGAACGGATTGCGTTCCGGCACCGACGCCGCCGGGCCCACGCGAGGCACCGCTTTGCACAAATCCCACACGGGGCCCAAGTGAGCGTGAGTAGCGCGCCGCTGGCAGACGACCGAACGATTCGCCGTGTCATCCTCGCGGCTTCTCTTGGAACTCTCTTCGAGTGGTATGACTTCTATCTCTACGGGAGTCTCGCCGTCTTCTTCGGCAGGCTTTTCTTCCCGAGCAACAACGAAACGGCGCAGCTCCTGTCCAGTCTCGCCACGTTCGGTGCGGGCTTCGCCGTGCGCCCTTTGGGTGCACTCGTCTTCGGCCATGTTGGCGACCGCGTCGGACGTAAGTACACCTTCCTCGTGACCATGTCCGCGATGGGGCTTGGGACGTCGTTCATCGGCCTGCTGCCGACATACGAGAAATGGGGAATCGTTGCGACCTGTGCACTCGTGCTACTGCGGCTGTTGCAGGGGCTCGCCTTGGGCGGCGAGTATGGTGGCGCAGCAACCTACCTCGCTGAGCACGTTCCGGACGCGAAGCGCGGATACTTCACGAGCTACCTTCAGAGCACCGCGACGTTGGGTTTCTTGATGAGCATGGGAGCGATCGCGCTGACCCGCGTGTGGGCAGGTGAAGTTGCGTTCAGGGCGTGGGGCTGGCGGATACCGTTTTTGCTGTCGTTTCCCATCCTCGCGATTTCGCTCTATATACGAGCGCGCATGCGCGAGTCGCCGATCTTTGAGAAACTCAAGAGGAGTGATGCCCTGTCTGTCCACCCTTTGAGGGAAACTCTGACGAGCTGGCCCAACCTCAAATACATGATCCTCGCGCTTTTTGGCGCGTGCGCCGGGCAGGCGGTGATTGGATATACGAGCCAGTTTTATGCGCTGACGTTCCTTCAGGCCACGCTCAAGATGGATTGGAAAACAAGTTACTCCATTGTCTCGATGGCAGTCGTCATTACATCTCCCTTGTTCATATTTTTTGGCTGGCTGAGCGATCGGATCGGCAGGAAGGCGGTCATGCTGTCCGCATGCGCCCTCGCGGCGATTACGTACCTTCCCATCTACAGAGGGCTGAAATATTTCTCGAGCCCATTCCAGTTCTGGCCAATGGTGATGATCTGTTCCATACAGATAATGTATGTCTGCATGGCCTATGGCCCGATGGCAGCCTTTCTCGTCGAAATGTTCCCCACGAGGATTCGTTGCACCTCACTCGCGCTGCCGTACCACATCGCCAATGGTTGGATTGGAGGCTTCTTGCCGTTGGTAGCGACTGCGCTTAGTGCATCTGCTTGGGCGAGAGCAAATTTTGGCGCGGACGCGATCTTCGTGGGGCTGATTTATCCGATATGTATCTGTGTGACGACGGTTGTCGTCGGATTCTTCTTCATTCGCGAAACGCGTACACACGCCCTCGCGGGCGAGGCAATCTCGTAGATGTACCGTAGCCGTCCGGCGAGCGCAGTCGTGACGGCGAGAGCTGATCGCGCTTAGCCCGCCGCGGCCCGGCGTCCGGCAGCGGGACCCCGACCCGGCAGGCCGTGCGTTACTGGTAGGGCTTGTCGTCGCTCATCGGCTTGGCCGCGGTGCCCGTGGGCTTCGGCCGGTCTCCGTACGGTTTGTCGTCCGGCATCGGGGGAGCCTTCGGCTTCTCCGGCGTCGGCGGGATGTAGTCCGAGTCCGCCGCCTTCACGATCGGCGCGGGCGGCGGCGCCGGCGGCTTCGCGACAGCCGCCATCGCAACTGCCTTCGGCGCCGGCGCCGCAGCGACCGGCTTCGGCTGCGTGGCCGCCTTGGGCGTGAGGCTGGCGACAGCACCCTTTGCATTCGGGGACGGCGGAAGCGGCGTGGGCTTCTTTGCCGGAGGGTCAGACGGCGCCGCCGCGCTGGCCGGCGGTGCGACGACCGCGGCCGCGACGGGGCCAGGCGCGGCGGACCTGGATGTCGCCGGGTCGGCGGCGGCAGTCGCCGGGGGTTCAATCGGAGCCACTGACGGCGCCGACGTGGGCGCGGGCGCCTCGCTCTTCTCGGCCTTGGCCTTCTCGGCCTTGGCGCATGCAAGGCCCAGCGCGCCGACGAGGAGAATGCCACCGATTGCAGTACCGCGAGCAACGAGGTTCATGATCACAGTCCCTTCATTCCGCAGACGGCCAATCCCAGGTTACATTCAATCGCCAGTTCCGTTCCACAGATTGGTCTCCCTAGCGTCAGAAACGGACTCCAATGTCGAGCCATGTAGCCGTATGTAACCTAACCGCGAGGGCGGGCGTTTCCGATGCCGAAACCCACATCTCCGCTTAGTGCGGTGACCGTGCACGGGGCGTGGACACCAAAAAAATCCACGCGCTGTTGTTGGGGGACGCGGACGACGACAACGAGCCCGGAAACCTAGAGTGATGCTCGCACGTCGCGAGCTGGGCCGCGCGACCTGAGGGCTGCGATCTGCGCGCGGGCCCGAAGACGACCCTCGCGCAGGCGCTCTCGGCGGCCGACGCGCGCGCATCGCCGAGCTCGCGATGGCGCCGGAGTACCCAAATTATCTCGGTGCACCGTCTCGTTACGCGCCTCGCCGACGCCGGCGTTGTACGTGGGCTCCGAGTCGAGCTTCTACGGCGTGCTGCACGAGGAGGACCTCGTAGCGCACCGGAGCCCAACGCGCCCCAAGACTCACAGCAAGCCGCGGAGCCACCCAAGCGACAAGCTGGGCATCCCGATCGTTTCAGAATCTGCCGAACACGGCTCCGCCTGCCGGCGTAATTGCGAAATCGACAGCGGCTGCGCGCGGCGCGGGCTTGGTCTCGTCCTTGGCTCCTCCTTCTTTGGGCATGAACCAGGTCAGGTAAGCCGACACTCCTCCGGCCACGATCGTACAGGCCAGCAACACGTCGCTGACGACGGCGAACGTCTTCAGTTTCGTGTGTTGATCATCTAGCTGCTGTCGAAGTGTCCCGCCTTGGTCCGTATTTCGCACTTTTTCGAGATCCTTCAAATCACTCGATGCTTTGAGCGCCAAATAGCCAGTTACGCCAGTACTGATTGCGAGCGCACCAGTAACGGTCCAGGCGACTACGGGGCGCCAATCCGTACCCGTTCGGATGATCGTCTTGCCGTTTTCCACCATGTCGATCTTCGCCGAGACGGCGTCGGAGCCAACAACACGTATGGTGGTCGACGCAGGCTGGAAGCCAGTCTTTTGCGCCGTGATTCGCCGGCGCCCTGGATTTACGGTGACCGGCCCTGGGAGCGGAGACTTCCCGACGCACCCTGTTTGAACGCCAGTACAGACCGGTGAGTCGTCCAAGTAGATGTCCGCACCGTCGACGTTGACCTTGATGTCGATGGTGGCGACGCGAGGCTTGAGGAGCTCGATATCCCTTTCGACCTCCTTCCTCCGGTCTTCGGGCACGTTGGCGGCACCCTCGTTCAGGTAACGCCGGAAGTTCAGCAACGACGCGGCATAGTTGTTCTGTTGTCGCTGAATCCGCGCCATATTGTAGAGAATCTTGAAGCTGGGCGCGAGCTCGTACGCGCGCTCGAACTCATAGAGTGCAGCGTCGTAGTTTTCTTCGTTATACAGCTGGATGCCTCGGTCATAGTGCACCCGAGCCCGCTCCACATCGGTGCCCGGGGGCTCGGGAGCCGTCGCCGCCGCGCGGGCCTGGGCATGTGCAAGGGGCGCGATGAGGAATGCACTGCAGCCCGCGAAGGCCGCTGCGCAGATGACGGTCTTGGCGGAGGCTCGCGTCGTGTGCATTGGGGGTCCTGGACTCGGGTGCCGACTACGTAAGCGGTTTCAAGGAAAACGATACCGCCAAGCCTTGAAGGCAAGCAAGAGATACAGCGCCCTCTGCGAGAATCACCGCGCTGATTGTAGGGTAATATGAGCGTGCTTGTCCCGACCTCGAGACCGAGCGAAGACCGGCAGGATGCCGTGCGCCGCGCTTCACCCCTGGCTACGGAAAAGTGAGGGGACAGCGCGAAAGCCCCAAAACCCCTCGAAGCAGTGGCTATCTGGCAAAAGGGCCGCGAGGCCGAGTCGGAAGACCACACCGTTGCCTCGAGACCTGGCGCGAACCAAAGGTGGTTGAGCTGATACCCGGAGGCTTAGTGGGAAACGACCTCCATAAGCAGCCATGACCGTGTCTTTCGAACACCGCGCTGGCCTTTGGGCCGGAGCCTCGGCGACGACAACCGCGGAGTGAGCATCTCTTGCGACAAGAGGCACGGGGGGCTCGCAGCCCACTTCACTTGTTCCAGGGATCGCCCTGATCGATGTTCGGCCTTGGCTTCGGCGTCGGGGTCGGGAGCCCACCGTTGGTGTTGCTCGTCGGAGGAGCACTCGGCGGCGACGGATCCGGGACCGGCACCGGGTTGGGCTTCGGCGGCGCAGGCGGCGGCTGCCAGCGCGGCGGGGGCGCCGGCCTCTTGATTGCCACGCTCTGCCCGGTCGGCGCCTGCGCCGCTACCACGTTCTTCGCCAGGGTGAACACGAGGGCCATGTCCGTGGTGAACTGCACCTTCTGCGTCTGCGGCTCGTACCCTGCGGCCTCAATCCGAATCGTGTGCTCCGTCGCGTCGCGCGCCTTCTTCAGCTCGTACGGCGGGGAAACTGGCTGACCATCGATGCTGACCTGTGCCGTCTCCGGTGTCGTCGAGAGTTTGATGGTGACGTCGTTCTGTTTCGGCGGCTCTTCGGCCGCGGTTGCCACCGGCGTCTTACCTCGATTCGTACCCATCGCGACGGCCGCTACGGTCACCGCGATCACGCCTAGCCCTGCGGCGGCGACGATCGCGAGTCGCTTGAACCGCGCGCCGTCCTTCTTCGGCCGCGGCGAGTAGAGTTCCGTCTTCGCCGCGTCGGTCAAGAGGCTCGCGGTGCCATCTTCCGGGCCGACGCTGACGCTGAGCGTTCCCGTCGAGGACGACGTCGGGTTCGACATCGACGCGTCGGGGATAGCGATCGTGGAGAAATCGTTCCCCGGCTTCGTCTTCAGCGCCGCGAGTTGCTTCTCGATGACGTTGCGGATTTCGCTGCGCTTGTCCTGGAACAACTGCGCCGCGGCGGGACCGAGCTTGCGCCGCGCTTCGACGAGCTTGCCGGACTCCGCCATGTACTGCTCGAGGTCGAGCCGCATCGCCTCTGCGCTCGCATAGCGATCTTGCGCGCGCGTCGCGAGCGCCTTCACGCAGATGGCGTCGATCGCTTCGGGGACGGTTGGATCGATCGAACGAGGTGAGGACGCCACCTCCCCCATCACGAGAGCCTGGACGATCTGCAGGTCGTCCATGTCCTTCCAGAGCCTGCGACCGGTGGCCGCCTCCCAGAGCATCACGCCGACCGAGAAGACGTCCGCGCGGCAGTCGACGACTTGCCCGATCGCCTGCTCGGGCGCCATGTAGCGCACCTTGCCTTTGACGACGCCCTGTCGCGTTTCGGAGGCGCGGCCGACGGCCTTCGCGATGCCGAAGTCCACGACTTTGACCTGCCCTTCGTAGGTCACGAAGATGTTGTGCGGGGTCACGTCACGGTGGACGATCTTGAGCGGTGTTCCGTCGTAGTCAGAGAGCTCGTGTGCGTGGTGGAGCCCCGCAAGCGCGTCGAGCAACACGAGGTACATTAGGTCCTGCGGGAACGGATCGCCCGCGGGCATCGAGGTGCTCTGAACCCCGGGCGGCACCGGCGTGGTGCCGAGCGCGCCGGCGGCAGGTGCGCGTCCGCTGGTTGGCCCCGCGTCTCCAGCAGCGCCTGCGTTAGCAGCGCCTGCGTTCGGATCCTTCTTCGCGAGCGTCGCGCGGTGCTGGATCCGATGCAGCGGCTGGCCGTCGAGGTACTCCATCGCGAGGAAGTACTGGCTCCCTACCTGCCCGACCTCGTTCGTCTGAACGACGTTCGGGTGATTGAGGCGCGCAGCGATGCGCGCCTCGTCGACGAGCATCGCGACGAACTCCGGCTCCTCGGCGAGGTTCTGCCGCAAGCGCTTGATGACGGTCAGTTTGCTGAAGCCCGAGCCGACGGGGCCCGCGACCACCGCGAGGAACACGTCGGCCATTCCGCCGTGCCCGAGCTCGGCGATCAGACGATATTTCCCGAACGACGACTCTCCCATTCCAGCTCTCGGGGTGGTCGGCGAACTGCGCCAATCCATCCTGCTTCTATCTTTCCATGCCGCGCGCTGAAACGGAAGCGCCCCTGCTCTCTCGAGCACGATGCCTGCGCGATCTCGTGGGGGGATGTGCGGCCACCTGCTCTGCAGGGTGTTGGACGCGCCACGGGCCCTGCGATACCCTTTCAGCGAAATGGGCGACGGGATCCCGAGAATCGACTACGCGGAGGACGAGGACGCATCGAAGCAGACCGTCTTGCGGGATCTGCTGACATTTCGGCCGATTCAGCGCAGGCGGGCCTGCCTCGTGGTCGTCGGCGGAAACCGCTCCGTCGGGCGCATCTTCCGCCTCGTCGACGGCGAGATGACGATCGGCCGCGCTGTCGCGTGCGACATCGTCCTCGAGGAGGAGGGGGTCTCTCGCCATCATGCGACCGTCCGCGTCGATGGCACGGGCGACGTGGTCATCATGGACGTTGGCTCGGCGAACGGGCTCATCCACGCGGGCGCGCGCGTGAAGAAGCAGCTCCTGCGCGACGGCGACCGCATCGAGATCGGCGACGCCGGGGTCGCGCTCTTGCACATGGACGACATCGACGAGACGGTTCGTCAGAACCTCCTCCACTCGGCGACGATCGACGACGAGACGAAGCTGCCGACGCGTCGCTACTTTCGCGAGATGCTGGAGCGCGAGCTCGCGCTGGCGAGTCGGTACGGAATGCCGGTCTCCATTCTCCTTTGCTCGATCGACTCGTTCAAGGGATTGGTCGACAGCGCAGGGCGCGGCATCGCGATCAGCGCGCTACGGAAGGCGTCGCGGGTGGCGCAGGATCTCTTCGCACGAGAGGAAGTGTTCTTCGGTCGTTTCGGCGAAGATCAGTTCGTGCTCGCGCTACCGGAGACCGCCAACGATGACGTCCGCGTGGGCGGCGCGATGCTCTGCAAGGCCATCGAGTCGTCGACGCTCTCTCCGGTGCAGACGCCGAGCGCCAGGGCGACGGTGAGCGTGGGGCTCGCGACGAGCCAACCGGGGACGACGGCGGACGATCTTCTCGACCTCGCGGAGAAGAGTCTCTACCGCGCGAAGATCGCCGGCGGCAATCAGGTCGGCGCGGAGCGCTGAAGGCTCACTTTCCCCAAGTCGTGGGGGCCAGCGCCGCGGGCGGCGACGCCCAGGGATCTCCCTTGTCGAGGGTCGGCGGCGCCACCTTGTGACCCTTCCACGGATCGCTGGAGTCGAGCGTGGGCTTGGCGCGCGGCGAGTGCGGGACGAGGTCTGAGCCGGTCGTCGTCGGGGGCGGCGCGGCGGCAACCGCGGCAGGGGCGTGTTGGACGACGCGCTGCGCAGGCGCCGGGCGCACGTAGCGGTACACGACGACCGGCTCGGGAGGCGCAACGTTCTCGGCTTCGACGCGCGCGGCCTTTCGCTCCGCGGCTCCGACGAGCACGCCGGGCGAGCCCGCCGCCTTCACACGGTGCTCGCGTCCCGCGGCCGAGGCCGTGGAGGTTCCTGCGACGACGAAGAATCCGGCGACGCCCAGCGTCGCGATCGCCCCGAGGACACCCACGGCCATCACCCACGCGCCGCCGCCCTTCTTGGCCGGCGGCGGCGTCGTCGGAGGGGCGGGGAGAGTCGGCGCCAGCGGCGGCGGCGGCATACTGACCACGAGCGGCCTCACGGACGCGGCGCCCGGCGCGTCCGAACCGCGCGACCCCGATCGCGAGAGGTTCAGCCGCTCGACGCTCATCGGCTCCGCCTTGCGGCCGGCGCGCTCGATGATCTCCTTGATCGTCGTTCGCTCGCGCGCGAACGTCTCGCCAACCCACGCGCCGAGGCGCCGGCGCAGCGACACGCCGTCCAGCGTCACCATGAATTTCTCGAGGTCCGACCTGAACTCCTCCGCGGTCGCGTAGCGGTGCTCGACGGACTGCGACATCGCGCGCTGGCAAATGCGATCGAGCATCTCCGGCGCGTCCGGCACCTTCGCGCGCGGCGACGGATTGTAGTTGCCGGCGATGAGCGCGCGGGCGATGTCGAGCTCCTCTTGATCCTTCCAGAACCGCTCGCCGACGATGGCCTCCCAGAGGAGGACGCCGACCGAGAAGAGGTCCGCGCGGCGGTCGATCGAGAGGCCCATCGCCTGCTCGGGCGACATGTAGCGGAGCTTGCCCTTCACGATGCCCTGACGTGTCTCGCACGAGCGGCCCGCGGCCTTCGCGATGCCGAAGTCCACGACCTTCACGTGGCCGGTGTACGTGACGAAGACGTTCTGCGGCGTGACGTCGCGGTGCACGATGTTGAGCGGCGTGCCGTCGTAGTCCGCGAGCTCGTGGGCGTGGTGGAGGCCGGCGAGGACGTCCGAGAGGACGAGGAGCTCCAGATCCATCGGGAAGCGCTTGCCGCTGGTGAGGGAGCGCTTCTGAACGCGGTGGAGCGGCTGACCGTCCAAGTACTCCATCGCGAGGAAGTACGAGCCGCCCTCGACGCCGATCTCGTGCGTCTGGACGACGTTCGGGTGGCTGAGGCGGGCGGAGATGCGCGCCTCGTCCATCAGCATCGCGATGAACTCGGGATCCTCTGCGAGGTTCTCGCGCAGGCGCTTGAGGACGGAGAGCTTCGAGAAGCCCGAGCCGGAAGGTCCAGCGACCATGGCGAGGTAGACGTCCGCCATCCCGCCACGCCCAAGCTCCGCCAGGATCCGGTATTTGCCGAATGTCGGTTCCACGAGACTGTAACTTTGCAACGCGTGGTCCATCGAAATTCGCTTGGTTTTCGCGTGTACGGTTTCTCCACAGTTGCCTGCCCGTCGACGCCTGTCGTTTGGTACACCCGCCCAGCCTGTGCGCGGATGTGGTGCCCCCGACGCGGCTAAAGCGTCCTTCGCCGCCGCCGTTCAGTGGTTGATGTTCGACCCGACCAGACCACACGCCGCTGTCGCTGCCCTCCTCCTCGCGCTCGCGGTCGCGCCGCTCGGGTGCAAGGCGCCGCAAGCCGCCGCCGCGGAGGCGCCGGTCGTCGACGCCGAGAAGGAGAAGGAAGGCGACTCGCACGGGGGCGGAGACAAAGGTGACAAGAAGGAGAGCAAGGACGCGAAGGAGGGGAAGGACCACCACGCGCGCGCCGGGCATGGCCACGAGGGGCACGCGAAGAAGTTCACGGTCCCATTCGCCGCCGAGGCCGACAAAGACGATCCGCTCGCCTTGACCCGCACCTTCTTCCACGGCGTCTTCACGGACAACGCCGCCTACGCACGGACGCACGATCCCGCCTTCTTCAAGGCCTTCGCCGGATCGCAGAAGCCGCGCGCGACGGTCGTGACGTGCTCCGACTCGCGCGTACAGTCTCCTGCGTACGACGCGACACCCGAGAACGACGACTTCACCATCCGCAACATCGGCAACCAGGTCGCCAACTCCGAGGGCTCGGTCGAGTACGGCGTCCACCACCTGAAGACGCCGGTGCTCTTCGTCCTCGGCCACACCGGGTGCGGCGCGGTGAAGGCGGCGATGGGCGACTACGGCAAGGAGAGCGACGCCATCAAGCACGAGCTCGACGCGATCAAGGTCGCGAAGCGCAAGGAGGGCGTCAAAGACGACGATCCGGCGGCGTGGGTCGACGGCGTGGTGCAGAACGTCAACGATCAGGTCGCCGCCGCGCTCGCCAAGTTCGACGACGAGGTCGCCTCTGGCGCGCTCACGATCGTCGGCGGCGTGTACGACTTTCGCAACGACATGAAGGCGGGGACCGGCAAGATCGTCCTCGTCAACGTCAACGGCAACCGCGACGCGGCGAAGCTCCAGGCGTTCGAGCGCGGCGTGCTCGGCCTCGTCGGCCCCGACCCTCACGCGGGCGACGGCGCGCGCGCGAAGGACACCGTCGAGATCAAGGACATCAAGGATCTACGCGACGCGCTGCGCGACGCGAAGGCGCAGCCCCAACCCATGGCCGCGAAAGAGCCGAAAGCGCCCGCCAAAGAAGCGCACGGGTCAGCGCACTGACCGATCGAGCGCGGCGGCGAGCCGCATGATGATCTTGTTCTTCTTGGAGTAGATCGTCTTCACGGAGACGGACATTTGCGCTGCCACGCTCGGCGCGTCGAGGCCCTCCACCAAGTGGAGCTTCGCGAACTCACGGTCGCGCGCCGTGAAGCCGGTGAGCTCGCGCGTGACGGCAGCGAGCGTCTCGATGCGCTGGATCTGACCGGGCGCGTCGAGCGCGTCGCACGGGACGTCCTCTGCGGCGGCGAGCTCCTCCTTCATGGGCTCTCGCCCGATCTTGCGGAGGTGATCGTACGAAGCGTTCATCGCCAGCACGCGGATCCACGAGGCGAGCCGGTAGCCGCGCGACGGATCGAACGAGCGGAGCTTGCGCTTGTCCCTCGCGACGAGCGAGAGATAGAAGGCGCCCGCGATGTCTTGCGCGTCCTCGGTCGTCGCGACCCGCCAGAAGCGGCGCGTGATCCGGTAGATGCTGTGCGCGACGAGCGCGCCGAAGCGGACGTGGAACGCGCGCCAGGCGGCTGGCGAATCGCCGATCATCGCGGCGACGAGCACGGCGTCGTCGTCGAAGGGGCGCGGCGCGACGCTCGGCGCGAGCGCGGGGGACCGTGTGGGGGGCAGGGCTAGGCAACTCATCGGAAGGTGGTGGAAGGGAGCCCTCGGAGAACGAGGCGCTCCCTTCGAGACACGCGTCACGGAGGGCGAGTTGCAAAAAATCGACGAGGCCGCTCGATGGGGCTACGGGGCTACGGGCTACGGGGCGGCCGGGCAGGGCATCGTGGCGGCGGCGCGCGCGGTGACGGCGACGTAGACGCGGAGGTAGTCGCCGTGGGCGTGGGCGCTCGTGACCTCGATCTTGTCGAGATCCCCTCGGAAGCACGCGTCGGGACCACCGAACGTGAGATCCGACGACAGCTTGGCCTTCACGGCGTGCAGGCGCTCGCCGAGGTCCAAGCGCAGCGCCGCGCGGGCCTGATCCCGGATCGTGTCGCCGTCGGTCATCGCCTTGAGGGAGAGGAAGAAGTTCTTCGTCTCGATGGTCGGCTCGAGATCCGGGATCCGCACCTCGTTGTCGACGACCGAGATGTGCCCGCTCAAGTAGAGATCGCCGTCGAGATCGGCGTCGATCCCGAGCTTGTGGACGGGGCCCTGGAGGTGCAGCTTCAAGACGAGCTGACCTTGCGACTCGTAGATCTCCGGCTTCTCGAGGAACAGCTTGGGGTAGTCGGTCGAGAAGAACAGCTTGCCGTCGGTGAACGCCATCGAGAGCGCGCGGGTGAGCTCGTCGTAGCGCGCGGCGATCGGCACGGTGACCGTGAACGGTCCCGACGGCACTTGCGCCACGTTGGCGAGCGGGGGAAGAGGTGTCGGCTCGTCGGACGCGGCGCATGGCAACGTCACTCGAGGAGCGACGACGAGGGCGATGTCTTTCTCGAGGCCATCGGCGACGACAGTAGGTCCCGCTTCCACGCCGAGGACGCGCAGCTCCGCGCAGCCCATCGCGTCGCCGATCGGCAGCTCGATCGGCTTTTTCACCCGCGCGTACGCCTCGTCGAGGAGAGGCCGCACGTCGTACATGAACTCCTTCAGCTTGGTCCCGAGCTCGCGCGCGATCGTGTCGAAGACGCCGGAGACGTGGTCGGCGACCTTGAGGCGTTTGTCGGCCGACGTCACCTTCACCTCGGTGGACTGGAGCTTCACCTTGTAGTCGGAGTTGATGACCGGCTCCGCGAGCACGTGCAAATCGAGCGCGAAATCCAGGCTCCCCACCGGCATGTCCACGTTCGCGCGGACGCGCGCGTCGATCGCGATGCGCCCCTGCGCGAAGCTCACCTCGACCGGATCGCGCTCCCACTTGTAGCGGCGCTGCGATTTCAAGAGCGCGAACTGTCCGTCTTGTGCCTTCGGGATGGCGCCGTCGAGCGCGCTGCGGAGGCCCGCGGAGGTCACCGTGACGTGCGCGACGATCCGCGACGGCGTGGGATCGGCGACCGGCAATCCCGGCGACGCAGGTGGGCGGGGTGGATACACGGCCCCAAACGTCGAGCACGCCGCGAGCGTCAGCAAGGCGCTGTTCGCGCACACGCGCGCAAGTCTCGCAAATCCTGCGACTCCAGATGTGCGAGGGGTTCGCATCGACGCCCGCATCCTAACGCACGGCGCCCCGCGGGTGTTCCTGTTGCGGAATTCTCGTAGACTGCACGGTGGGGACTTAGTCGCCGGGTACCTGGCGAATGCACTAGAGGAGGAGACGACCATGGGCGACGCACGACGGGTCAGGGCGACGTGGGCGGGGCTCCTCTTTTGTGCCGGCGGCGCCGCGTGCATCGCCTGCGGCGGATCCGACGGAGCGATCTCGTTCGGCGACGACGGCGGCCCGGTCGAAGGCGGCACCCCTATCGACGCCGGCGCCGACGCGACCGTCGACGACGCGACCGTGGACACCGGCGCCGGCGACGCGACCGTCGACACGGGAAGCGACGCGAGATCCGACTCCGGATCCGACTCCGGCCTCGACTCCGGTTCTGACTCCGGATCCGACTCCGGCCTCGACTCCGGCCTCGACTCCGGCTCCGACTCCGGTTCCTGCCCGGCCCCGACCGCGGGCGCGGTCTACGTCGCGCCCTCCGGCAGCGACCTCACCGGCAACGGCTCGCAGACCTGCCCGTTCGTCACGATCACGAAGGCGCTCTCCACCACCGCCGGCGCCTCCGTCGCGACTACGATCTACGTCGCGTCGGGGCCCGGCGCGGCCCTGTTCGTCTACGGAACCGGTTGCACGGCCGGCGCCGGAAAATGCGACGTGACGCCCATCCACGTCACCGACGTGATGTCCTCCGGCATCGTGATTCAGGGCACCGGCGCCGATCCCAGCGCGCTCCGCGTCGTCGGCGGCGTCGCGGCAGGCGATGTCGCAGTCTTCGTCGTGAATGCGCCGAACGTCGGCTTCGCCAACCTGACCGTCGCCCCGCGCAAGATCGCGACGGGGAGCGGCGGCGGGCGCGTCGCCGGCGCGATCGGCGTGTTGTTCGCCGCGCCGCCTGCCCCCGCTGGACAAGAAGCGACCGTCACCAACGTGATCGTCGACGGCGTGATCCGCATCGGCGCGACCGAGTCGACCTCGAGCGGCATCGCGATGCTCGGCGGCACGAGCCCCACGGTCGGACCAGGCGTCACGATCGTCGGCGGCGATCACTCTGTGCTCGTCACGCAGCAAAACGGCGGCGCGCCGGTAGCGGCATCGAACCCGATCATCACGTCGAGCGCCGCGGCGCCCTCGTTCTTCCACTCGTCGCAGTTCGCATGCGTCCGCGTCGAGAGCGCGAACGGCGGAGCGCAGGCCGTCCCGTCCGCCACGCTGACGGCGACCACCGCCGGCGATCCCGGGCGCCTCCATCTCCAGGACTGCGGCGGCAACGGCGGCGTGGTCGTCGCGACCGGCAAGCCTCCGAGCGCGATCGTCGAGGTCGCGCGAACGCTCATCGATACGTCGGGACCCAGCGCCCCCGCGTACTACGGCATCCGCCTTCAAGGCGCCGGCACGCTCTCCGCCGGCCCCGCCGTCACGATCACCGGAATCGGCGAGATCTCGGCCGGCGTCGGCGCGGGGATCGAGGCGATCGACACGGCGAGCCTCGCCATCAACGCGTCCTCGGGCCCGGTCGACGTCGTCGCGAACGGTGCCACGGGCGTCCACATCGGCGGCAACGCGACGGCCACCATCAACGGGCTCAACTCCAGCGGCAACCGCGCGGGCCTCATCTGCGACGCATCGAACGGCAACGGCGCCAGCCTCAACCTGCTCCTCCGCGGCGCGACGCTCCTCGAGAACAAGACGTTTGGCGCGTTCATCGCCAACCGCCCCGGCGGCGGCGCGTGCGTCGCGGACCTCGGCGGCGGAGTCAGCGGCGGTCTTGGGAACAACATCTACAACCGCACGAGCAAGAAGAACGGCGCCGTCGGCCTCTGCTACCTCGCGAACACTCCCGCCAGCGCCACGTCGTCGACCTGGGGCTGCGGCCTGCCTGCCTCCAGCGCGTGTACACCGGCCACCGTGACGTCGCCGTCGCCCCTCGTCGTGAGCCAATGCGACCAAGTCGGCGATCACAACTCGTCGGCGTTCCTGACGGTCGCGCTCCCTCAGACGTGCTGCGGTCTCTGACGACGCCCCGTCTGGAAAATTCTCGAGCCCACGTGCGTGAGCGTGGTGCAGAGGATCCAACCTGCTCTCGTCGTTTCTGAATCCATGACGGAAAAGTGGTCCGTCAGGTGTACGGAAGGGCCATTTTTGCCTGGGATCGCTTCGTGCAATTCCCGTGGGCATGCGACAGCCCATCACGAACGTCCTCGCGCTCGCCACGATCACGCTCGCCGTCGCGTGCTCCGCGCACGGGTCGCCGGACACGGGAACTCAGAACGAGACCGCGTCGAGCGGCGCGAGCAAAGGAACGAGCGGGAGCAGCGGCGGCAGCACGAGCAGCGGCGGCAGCTCGTCGAGTGGGTTCAGCTCGAGCGGCGGGAGCACGAGCAGCTCCAGCGGGAGCACGAGCAGCGGCGGGAGCACGAGCAGCTCCAGTGGGAGCACGAGCTCCAGCGGGAGCAGCGGGACGAGCAGCGGCGGCAGCGACGCCGGCGTCGGCACCAACTGCGCGGCGACCACGACGGGCGCGGACTGCGGGCAGTGCTGCTACAGCCAACACTCGGCCGGCGCCGACGTCGACGACAAAGCATTCGGTGACTGCGCCTGTCAGGCCCCGGGCACGTGCACGACGCAATGCGCGGCGACCTACTGCGCCGGCAAAGATCCGACGCCCAACGACGCGTGCGACACGTGCCTGAAAGGCGCGACGCAGTGCAACCAGGCCGCCGACACCGCGTGCCAGGCGAACGCCGACTGCGTCGCGTTCAACCAGTGCATCACCTCGTCGAGCTGCGACACGAAGCCCTGAGGTCGGCGACCACGACTCGTCGGCGTTCGCCAACGTTGGCGTGGCTCCGCGCCAACGTTGGCGGCGTCCGCGACACGAAGCCCAGTACCGATCAGCCCTCGCGCTCCAGCGCGCGCAGATCACGGAGATCCTTCTCGCGGCCGGCCGCGCGCTTCGCTGCGATCAGATCGGCCTTGCCGATCACGTGGACGACCGCGCGACCCCACGGGACGTCCACGCGCCGCGCGAACGCTTCCTCGAAGGTCACCCCCGGGATGGAGCGGAGGAGATCGACCCGCGCCGGTGGGATGCCGAAGTAGAGAAATTCGTCGGTGCCGAGCCCGCGCGCCTGGGCCACGATCGACTCCGGCGCGCCGAAGAGGGCAAGTGCGTGAGCTGCGCGCTGCAGGTTGTCGGGATCGCCGCCGATGAGGAGATCGAGATCCTTCGTGAAGCGCGGCTCGGTGTGGACGGAGACGGCCCAGCCGCCGACCACGAGATACTCAACGTTCGAGCTTGAGAACGCCCCAAGTAGATCCATCAAATCGGGGTGGAGGTCCATTTCGTCCATGTAGGGTCCACGCCTCGGCGAGGGCGTCGTGCGTCGCCTGCAGCTTCTCGGTGAACGACGCCCGCTTCCAGAACTCGTACGACGCGAGCTCGAGCTCGGCGAAGGAGCGCGCGACGCCGCCGGTCATGCGCTTCCGTCGCTCCTCTGCTCGCTTCGCGAAATCCGCGTCCACGTACGGAGGTTAGCACACGGTCGGCAGGCCTAACCGGATGAGCCGGTCAGGCCTTTCCGGCAGGAGCGTTTCGCTCCGCTGCGCTTCGCTTCACTCAGAGATCTTCGAGCGCGTAGAGCGTCGCGGTCGTGGCGAGCGGGGTTTTTGCCCAGGTGAGGCCCTGGTCGCTGCTCGTGACGAGCGTGCCGAGATCGCCGGCGGCGTAGAAGCGCGCGCCGGACGCGAGCGCGGCGTGGAGATCGGACGACGTGCCGGTCGCGAGGCGTGTCCACGTGCCCGCGGCGTCGCGCGCGAGGGCGGCGCCGCCGCGGCCGACGGCGAGCGCGCTCGATCCATCGTCGGAGAGGGCGACGGCGTCGAGGGCGGCCGGCGCGAGGGCCTCACGCGCGAACGAGAGGCCGAGGTCGGCGCTCGACCAGATGGATCCGAGCGCGTCGACGGCGAGGACGACGTGCGCGCCGGAGTCCGACGCGACCGCGCGGAGATCGCCGGCGCCGGGCGCGCGGGCAGGCGCCCACGTCCCGCCGGAGTCGGCGGAGCGGAGGATGGTGCCGCCGTCGCCGACCACGATCATCACGCCGACGTCGCCCGCGACAGCCGCGCCGCGGAGGGTGACGTTCGTGCCGCTGGCCGTGGGGAGCCAGTGGACGCCGCCGTCGCGCGTGATGGCGAGCGCGCCCGATTGTCCGGCGACGACGCCGAGCGTGGGCGACCCGAAGCGGATGGCGAGGAGATCGCCTGCGAGGTGCGCGTCCTCGGGCGCCCACGTCTGACCGCCGTCGTCGGTGCGCGCGACGAGCCCGTTATGACCGGAGATCCAACCGCGGAGGTTGCCCCAGCACGTTACCGAGAAGAGCGAGCGGACGCCGACGACACGGCCGGCCCACGTGCGATCGTCGAACGTCTGCCCGAAGAACCCGTCCGCGCCGACGACGGACCGCCACCCGACGCCGCCGCCGGGAGGAGGGGGCGGGTTGAGGATGGGACCGGAGTCGGTGTCGCCGGCGTCGTAAGGTGCGTGCGCGGCGTCGGCGGCGTCCGTGCTCGAACCGCCCGCGTCGCTCGCGTCGCTCCCGGCGTCGGTTCCTCCGGAGCTGCTCGAGCTCGAGCAGCCGACCTGGAAGAATCCACCCACGGACGCGACGGACGCGACGCACAAGAGCGCTGAAGTTCTCATGCGACGTAGCGTACCCCCGCCGCGCGCTCGGGGCCCTTGCTGGAACGTGAAGGGCCGTTTCTTCAGCGATCCTTCACCCCTCGAGCCGCCGCGCGACCTTCTGGAGCACGGCCACGTCCGCCGGGGGGAACCGCGCCGGATCGAGCGCGTCTTTACCGCTCCACGCGAACGCGGCGACGTCGAGGGCCTTGGGCGGCGGCGATTCGGGCCTGCGCGTCGCTTCGTAAAACAAGAGGAGGACCGCCTTCTCCGCGTCTTCGTACCGATGAAACGCGACGTCGACGATGTCCCCGACGTCGCACGCGATTCCCAGCTCTTCGAGGAGCTCGCGTCGCAACGCCTCGCGCGGATCCTCTCCCGCCTCCGCCTTGCCGCCGGGAAATTCCCACATCCCGGCGAGGTGCGCCCCCTCCTTGCGCTGCGTGAGGAGCACGCGCCCGTCCTCGATCACGATCCCTGCCGCCACGATGACCGTTCGCACGACGGCTCTCTGCCACAACTCGCGGCAAAAACGAGTGAAAATCCCCCGCCGAAGGGGTAGCCTCGCGGCGTCATGCAAGACCTCGACGACGGGAATTTCAAGCGCGGCGCGGCGAAGCCCGCGCTGGTCATCGTCGCCCTCGCGCTCGTCCTGGGCGGCGCGGCGGCGGCCTACTTCGGGATCAAGGGGGAGGGCGAGAAGCTCTCCGTCGATCAGATCTCGAAAGAGAAGAAATCGATCGTCATCCTGCCGAAGGCCGAGCAGCTGCCGAAGTGGCGCTCGTGGGCGGCGCGCAGCGACGTGCCGGCGCTTCAGCAAGAGGCCTTCGTCGAGCTCGCGTGGGAGAAGGATCCCGAAGGGATGAACCTCATCATCAAGGGGTTCGCGTCCGACGATCACCGCGTGCGCGGCACCGCGGCGCAGGCGATCCTCGAGTACGGCTCGCCGACCGCCGAGGCCGGGAAGGGCCCGCTCATGAAGGCGCTCGCCGAGTCCGACGCCAGCGACAAGCCGCAAATTTGCTGGGCGCTCGCTACGCTGAAGGAAGCGGCGGCGTTCGATCAGGTCCTCGCGGAGTACCGCCAGGGGCACCTCGCCAACATCCAGAAGGCCGACGGCGCGCCGGCGTTCGATCCCGAAGTGCTCGCGTCGATGGTCACGCTCGACAAGCTGGCGACGCTCGCCGGCGACGAGAGCGAGAGCGTTCGTCAGCTCGTGGCGACGGTCCTGTCGCGCAACACCGAGCCGAAGTGGACGAGCGTGCTCACCAGGCTCGTGCAGGACAAATCCGTCGACGTCGCGCGCGAGGCCGCGGTCGGTCTCGGCAAGATCGCCACCGACGAGGCGATGGGCCCGCTCCTCGCCGCGCTCACCAAGGCCGACAAGGACTCGCGCGCCCGCTTCCTCGAGGCGCTCCGCGACGGCATCGGCACCAAGGGCCTCGTCCTCGCGCTCCGCACCGTCAACAAGGAGACGTACGAGCGCGAGAAGCACCAGAACAAGGTCATCTTCGACATGATCCGCGAGCTCGAGGATCCGCGCGGCGGCGACGCCCTCCTCGAGTACCTGAACACGCAGAACCCGAAGCCGCACTGGCGCACCGAAGCCGCGCTGCGCATGGCCGAGATCGGCGACGTCCGCGCGGTGCCGCACCTCGCGTGGCGCATGACGCAGGACCCGCTCAAGATCTACAGCAAGGCCGACGATCCCGAGCTCATGATGGACGACAACGAGCGCGTCGTCTCCGCGCGCATGCTCGCCGATCTCGCGGTGCTCTACCCCGAGAAGCGTGACGAGATCCTGCGCGGCGCCGAGGACGCGGTCCTCTTCTGGGCGACCGACAAGCCGCAACCGCACGCCAACGCGCTGCGCTTCCTCGCGGCCGCGCACTCACCGAAGGCGCTGAAGCCGATGCGCAAGTGGGCCGATCCGGCGGACAAGTTCCCGCAGCCGGGGCAGCCGGATTTCCCGGCGACGTGGGCGACCGCGCAGAGCGGCCTCCGTTACCTCGGGTGGATGAAGGACGACGGGAGCTGGCCGCTCCTCGAGAAGCAGCTCACGCGCCGCCCGCCGAAGGTCGACGCGACGATGGAGTCGCTCCTCCAGGGCGGCCTCGCTGTGCTCGGGATGACCCTGCGGGCCATTGGCGTCGGCGCGGCGCACGGCTTCGCGCAGTGGGGCGACAGCAAGGCGTTCCCGCTCCTCACCAAGTACATCGAGGACCAGCAGAACAACGAGCAGTCGCGCCTCGAGGCGTGCTTCTCCTTGTCGTGGGTCGCGAGCGACGAGCAGATGAAGGAGGTCGTGAAGAAGGTTCACGACTACAACAAGCCCGACCCGAAAAATCAGCTGATTCGCGGCTGCTACCTCGAGACGCTCGTGCACCGCCCGGTTCCCGAGGCGACCGCCGGGCTCGTCGACTTGATGCGAGCCGATCAGGATCTCGAGGTCCGCCACCAGGTCGCCCGCGCGATCGGCTTCGGCGGCGTCACGCGCAACATGATCCCGCAGATCTTCGAGAAGCTGAAAGACCCCAGCCTCCGCTCGGATGCGGCGCTCGCGCTCCTCCTCGGCGGCGACGGCGACACCGCGATGCGCGCGATCGCGTCGTACAACGACGTGACGCCCGAGGCGATGGAGGAGCTCAAGGTCATCTACAACCAGACCTTCGGCTACTGGAGCGACAAGAACTACGAGAACGGCGACGTCGCGCGCTGGATCGAGAACACCGAAGCGTGCCGGCACGTGAAGGTGCACGACGCGCTGCAAGACTGGCCGAAGATGGTCCTCTCGCGCGGCATTCAGGGCATCGACTTCGACAACGGCCCGCACTCGGTCACGCGCGTGCAGCTGCGCGTTCGCCTCTACATGGACGCGAAGGGCGCCAACGAGATCAAGCGCAACAACGCGATCGGGATCTTGAAGTTCCTGAAGGAGAAGGGCGTCCTCATGGCGCTCAAGAACGAGACCGGCGCGTGGCAAGAGGCCGCGAAGAAGGCGTTCTTCGAGGTCATGAACCCGAAGCTCACGACCGAGAAGCTCCCGGATCAGCCCAGTGCGCAGGGTGGCGGCGGGAAGGTCGTCGCGCCGAAGTGACGCGCTTCGTGATCCCCTACGGGGGGACGCGCGCGCGGTTCGCCCTCGCGTTGCCCGTCGCGCTCGTCCTCGCGAGCGCGTGCGGGCCTGCAGGGCGACCGGTGGGCGCCGAGTCGCTGAGCGCGCAGGCGCTCTCGTGCTCGGATGGGGTGGAGCTGGTCACCGCATGCACGCCGACCGGCGTGGAGCTCTGCTTCAACGCGATCGACGACAACTGCAACGGCGTCATCGACGAGGGCTGCGGCGTGGCGACGGGGCTGCTCCAGTTCTCGATCGCGTGGGGCGAAGCGGCGGCGGACGTGGATCTGTCGGTCGTCGATCCGGCCGGCACGACGACGAGCGCCCAAAACAAGTCGACGCCGACCGGCTTCCGACTCGATCGCGACTGCCCGACCGAGCAGTGCAACGGCCAGAACGAAGAGACCGTCTATTACGAGGGTGCCGAGCCCCCGCGGGGAAAGTATCGGGTGGAGGTGAAGCTGAACGACGCGAAAGGCGCCAGCTTGCCCCTCTGCGTCCGCCTCGGCGCGCGCGTCGGCAGCCGGACGTTCGGCGCGAACGTGAACCTGTCGAGCAAGGACGAGAAGAAGACGATCACGTTCGCGCTGTGATCTCGAGCAGCGCCTCTGGCCGCTCGTTCCGCTTTCGTGTGGTCCATCGTTCACAGCGCGCGTCGCGCACGCCGACATTTCCCACGCGTTGCTCCACTTCATCGCGCGGCCCGGGCGTTGCAAAAGGCGCGGCGCATGAAGACCCATCCTTTCTTTCCCGTGTTCGTTTGCGCGACTCCTCTCGTCGCCGTGGTGCTCGCAGCGTGTGGCCCGAGCACATCGACGTCGGGGACCGGCCCGGTCGATGCCTCGGGCAGTGACGTGGCCCTGACCGACGGGCCTTTGGCCGACGGGAGCACGCCGAGCCCCGATGCTGGTCCATCCAACGACGGCGCCACGCCGGCCGATTCCGCGGCGGCGCCCGACGCGGATCCGGGCCCGCTCCTCGCGATCACCGGCAGCGTCGGGGGCGACACGCTCGTCGCCGTCGACGGCTATGCGCACGTGATGCCAGGGACCGACCCAGGCGTAAAGACGCGCGTGATGCTCAACTTCGGCGATCGACCGAACCTCTGCGGCGCGGGAATTATCCGGCAAGACGAAATCTTCTTCGGCATCGATCTCCAGCTGGTGACCGACGGCCCGCAGCCCGGCACGTTCCCGATTTTCCAGTTCCCGCAGACGGCGCTGCCCTTCGCCGACGCGCCGTTCATTCACCTCGACGCGACGACGTGCAAACCGCTCGTTGATCGGGGCGCGCAGTCCGGCACCGTCACCATCTCGGCGGTCACCGCCACGGCGATCGTCGGCTCGTTCGACATCACCTACAAAGACGGCGCCGTGAAGGGGACGTTCAATGCGCCGCTCTCCTGCCCGACGTTGCCGACCAACCACTGCGCGCCGTGAGCTATTCGCCGAGCGCCTTGTGTACGAGCTGAATGCACACCGATCCTTCACCCACCGCCGAGGCGACGCGCTTTACGCTGGTGGCGCGGACGTCGCCCACCGCGAAGACGCGCGGGCGGCTCGTCTCGAAGAGGTGCGGAGGACGGGCGAGCGACCAGCCGTCGGCCTCGAGCATCGCGGCGCTCACGCCAGGCGGAGCGTCGCCCGCGTCGCCGGAGGTGCCGCCCCGCGAGCAGCGCGGCGACGAAAAGCGCCGTGCGGGGCATCGCCGCATCCTACGTGCCATCGCCCCCGCAGCTTCCTCGGGGCGCGCGCGGCGGTCGACGGGACCACGTCCTCGCGGCGTAACGCTCTCTCGGGAGCCTTTACGATCGCGCGCGATGATATGGCAAGGCCATGCGGATCGGCGCGCTCTCGGGGTGGTTGGTACTCGCAATCGGCTGCGGCGGCGCTCCGCGGGTGCCGGAGGCGACGACCCGCGCAATGGTCGGCGCCGCGCAGGACGCGCCTTCGTCACGGGGGGCAGTGTCGCCGGCTGCCGCAGCGCCGGGTTCGCGAAGCGCTCCCGCCGCCGGTGCGCTCACGCCGGATCGCGCCGTGCGCTTTCGCCGACCTGGAGACCTGCGATTTTCACCGGACGGCGCGAAAATCGCGTTCGTGCTCTCCGAAGCCACCGATGTCGGCACCGAGTCGCACGTGTGGATGGCCGATGTTCGCGGTGGCGAAGTCCGTGCCTTCACTTCGTCGCGCAAGTCCGAGCGGTCGCCGCGATGGAGCCCAGACGGGAGAACGCTCGCGTTCCTCTCGTCGCGCGGGGGCGAGATGCAGGTCTACGCGATCCCCACGGGCGGAGGCGAGGCCACCCCGCTCACGAGCGCGGAGGGCGGCGTCGGCGATTACGCGTGGTCCCCCGATGGCAAGAACATCGCGTTCCTCGCGCGCGCCGCAGGCTCCAAGACCGACGGACCGCATCCGGTCGATCGCGAGCAAGATCTCGAGCGCGTCTGGATCCTCGACGTGGTCGCGAAGAAGGCGCGTCAAGTCACGACCGCGCCCTATGCGATTCATGAGCTCACGTGGCCGATTGCAGGACGGCTCGTCGTCGTCGCGAACGCGCACCCGCGCGCGGAGAGCTGGGACGACGGCATCTTTTCGGTCGGCATCGCGGATGGCCGCTTCGTCGAGGTAGCCCGCCCTGCGCCGCCCTTCAGTGACATCGTGCCGTCGCCCAGCGGCGCCCAGCTCGCGTTCGTGGGGACCGCTGCGTCAGGCCCGATGCCCCACGACCTCTTCCTCACCCCTAGCGCCGGCGGTCCGGCGCGGAACGTCTCGCGCGCGCTCGATCGGCCCGTGCTCAGCGCCCGCTGGCAAGGCGAGCGCGCCGTCGTACTCCGCGCGTCGGACGGATTTCGGAACGCCCTCTACCGCCTCGAGGCGCCGGCGTTCACCCCGGCGCTCGTTGATCTGCCGCTCTCCGCCCGGACCATCGATGTGGCACGCGACGGGACCATCGCGTTCGTGGGGGTCGCGTTCAATCGTTTGCCCGAGCTCTTCCTGAAACCGAAAGCAGGACCGGTTCGACAGATGGGTCGACTGCAAGAGGAGGCGTGGAAGGACGTAGCGCTCGTCGACGCCGAGATCTTCCGGGTGGCGAGCTTCGACGGCGCAACTGTCGAAGCCGCCTTGCTGAAGCCATCGTCGTCGCCGGGCGCCCGCAAGCAGCCGCTCGTGCTCCTCGTGCACGGTGGACCCAACTCGAATTTTTCATCCGACTATTTTTGGTTCAACGCGTGGGCGCAGCTCCTCGTCGCACGCGGCTACCAGGTGCTCCTCGTCAATCCGCGCGGCTCGACCGGCTACGGCGAGGCATTCGTGAAGGCGAACCGCGGCGACTGGGGCGGCGGCGACTACAAGGATCTGATCGCAGTCCTCGACCACGTGCTGGCACGCGGCGAGGTCGACCCGGCTCGCCTCGGCATCGGCGGCTGGTCGTACGGCGCCGAGATGACCGCGTGGGCCATCGGGCACACCACGCGCTTTGCTGCAGCGGTCGCCGGTGCCGGTGTCTTCGACCAAGCCGCCGAGTTCGGGACCGAGAACGGCCCGGCCGGCGACGAGTGGCACTTCGGCACCCCGTGGAACAACCCCGACGTCTTCGCCAAGAACTCGCCTTCGAGCAGCATCAAGAACGCCAAGACGCCGACGTTGATCGTGCACGGCGAGGCCGATCGCAATAACCCCATCGGGCAATCGCAGGCGCTCTACCGCGCGCTCAAGCACCTGGGCGTCGAGACGGAGCTCGTCACCTACCCCGGCGAGCCGCATGGCCCGCAGAAGGCGAAGAACCAACGCGACATCATGGAGCGGATGCTCGCCTGGTTCGACGCCCACCTCGGGTGACGGTGAAGACGCCTCGCTCCAGCGGGGAGGCGAGGACGAAACCTTCAGCGCGTTCGCTTGCTCGGGTCGCCGAGGCGTTCGTTCAACTGGACCGCCTCGCGCACGAGGGCGCCGATCCACTTAGCGTCGAGTGCGTCCGGCGAGGCGATTTTCACGTGCGCCATGCGGTCGCCAGACCCATCGAGGCGATCGCCGCCCGCGAGCTCGCGGCCGCGCCAGAAGCCGAACGCGACGTGCTCCTTCGCCGGCTTCACCCACGCGAGCGGCCCGTTGTGCTCGATGACGGGCTGGCCCCATTTGATCGACACCGTCGCCTTGGGCGCCGCCTTCGCCGCGACCTCGAGCAGACGCACGATCACTTCGGTCTGCCACCCCTGGGTCTTCGCCTTCACCCAGTCCGCGACGGGCATCCCTTTGAGCGGCGAGACCTTCGCCGTCATGCGCGAGGCGACCTTCTTCGCGGGCGCCTTCGCTTTCGTCTTCGCCTTCGCGCTCTTCTGCTTCGAGGTCATGATCAGTTCTTCTTCGCCGGCGGGGTCGCGGTCCCGGCGGGGACCGGGAAGCCGCGGTGGCGCATGAGCGCGGCGATGCCGGGATCGCGCCCGCGAAATGCGCGGTAGCCGTCGGCCGGATCGACGGTGTTGCCGACGCTGAAGACCTTGTCCTTCAACCGTCGCGCGACCGCCTTGTCGTACGGGCCGCTCGCCTCGGTGAACGCTTCGAACGCGTCGGTCGAGAGCGTCTCCGACCAGAGGTAGCTGTAGTAGCCGGCGGAGTAGCCGTCGCCCGAGAACACGTGCCCGAACTGCGGCGTGCGGTGGCGCATCACGAGCTCGCTCGGCATCCCGAGCGCGGCGAGCGTCTCCTTCTCGAACGCGCGCGGATCGATCGTCTTGTCACCCGCGAGGTGCAGCTTCATGTCGATGAGCGCGGAGGACAGGTATTCGACGGTCGCGAAGCCCTGGTTGAACTTCTCGCTCTTCTGGAGCTTCTTCACGAGCTCGGCGGGAATCGGCTTGCCGGTCTTCACGTGAACCGCGAACTTGTTCAGCACCTCCGGCGTCGCCAGCCACGGCTCGAGGAGCTGCGACGGGAACTCGACGTAGTCGCGCGCGACGTTGGTGCCTGCGAGCGTCGGGTACGTCACGTTCGACGAGAGACCGTGCAGCGCGTGGCCGAACTCGTGGAAGAGCGTGCGCGCGTCGTCCCAGCTCACGAGGATCGGCTCGTTGCCCTCGCCCTTCACGAAGTTGGCGTTGTTGCTTACGATGGTCGGCACGTCGCCGTCGAAGCGCGATTGCGGGCGGTACTCGTTCATCCACGCGCCGGAGTTCTTCCCCGGGCGCGCGTACGGATCGAAGAACCAGAGGCCGACGTGGTGATCCTGCGCGTCGGTGACGCGGAAGACGCGGACGTCGGGGTGGTAGACCGCGACCGAGCCGTCCGTGATCTGGCTGAATTTCAGGCCGAACAGCTCACCGGCGACCCAGAACATCCCCTCGCGGAGCTTCTCGAGCTGCAGGTACGGCTTCACGTCGTTCTGATCGAGATCGTACTTCGCCTTCCGAACCTTCTCGGCGTAGAAGCGGTAGTCCCACGGGGCGATTTTGATCCCCGCTTTCTCTTTGTCGGCGATGGACTGCATGTCCTTCACCTCTTCGTGGACGCGCGCGACGGCCGGCTTCCACACCGCCTCCATGAGCGTCATCGCGTGCTCGGGCGTCTTGGCCATCGAGTCCTCGAGGCGCCAGTGGGCGTGCGTCGGGTAGCCGAGGAGCTTGGCGCGCTCGGCGCGGATCTTCAGGATCTCCGCGATAGTAGCGTTCGTGTCGTGCGCGTCGCCGTTGTCGCCGCGCGACGTGAACATCTTCCACACCTTCTCGCGAAGATCGCGGCGCGTGGAGGTTGTGAGGAACGGATCGACGCTCGAGCGCGTGTTGGCGATCGCCCACTTGCCCTGCTTGCCGCGCGCAGTCGCCGTCGACGCCGCGCCGTCCTTCAGGGACTGCGGGAGGCCGGCGAGATCGGCCTCGCTCTCGAGGAGCACGATC
This sequence comes from Polyangiales bacterium, assembly GCA_038231275.1. GTDB lineage: Bacteria > Myxococcota_A > Polyangia > Polyangiales > Polyangiaceae > JANYHK01. The sequence goes on along the minus strand of JBBRLQ010000013.1, from coordinate 182,264 downwards.
TGCGTACCCTCCTCGGCGAGGATGTTCTGGCCGAACGTGGTGTAGAGCGCGGCGAGGCGCTGGTTCATGTCGAACAGCTTCTTCTTCGCGGCGTCGTCGAGCTTGGCGCCGGCGCGGACGAACTGCGTGTGGTCGAGCCACACGAGGCGCTGCTGCTCGGGCGTGAGGCCGCTCGACTCGCGCGCGGCGTAGACCGTCGCGATGCGCGCGAAGAGCTTCGAGTTCTGCGTGATCGTGTCGTTCAGCGCCGCGAGCTTCGGCGCCATGTCGCGCTCGACGGCCTGCACGGCGTCGTCGTTCATCGTGCCGGTGTAGATGTTGTAGACGGAGGCCGCGCGCTGGAGCGCCTTGCCGGAGCCTTCCATCGCGGCGATCGTGTTCTCGAACGTCGCCGGCGCGGGGTTCTGCGCGATCTTGTCGATGTCCGAGAGGTTCTCGGCGATCGCGGCCTCGAGGGCCGGCTTCATGTCGGAGACGGCGAACTTGCCGAAGGGCGGAACGCCGCCGTACGGGCCGGTCCACGGGGCGAGTAGCGGGTTCTTCACGGACGCTGCGTCCTTTGCGGGGCTCGTCGGCGTGGCGCCGGCGGCAGTTGTCGGAGTCGCGGACGCGACGGGCAGGCGCGACCCGTCGGGAGCTGCGCCTCCGCAGGCGGGCAGACCCGCGAGGCCCGCGAGGCCAAGGAGAGCGAACGATACGGAGAGGGGAGCCAGGAATTTTCCAGATCGCATATCGCACCTCGAGGGATTTGAGGTCCTCTCGGTAGCACGAAGTCCAGGGGCTGCCCGCCACTTTTCATGGTCAAATCCCTGGTAACGCGCCGGACGTTGCGTCAGGTCCAAGGGTTGCGAACGCCTCCGCGGCGAAGACGCCGAGCTCGCGCCCGCGGAACGCTTCGATCTTCTCGTGGTGCTCCTCGTAGAGACGCTCGAAGCTCTGGCTCTTGTGGGCGCGGAGGGCCTGGGTCTTCTTCTCGCGCGTCTTCGAGATGTCGACGTACGCAGTCGGCGCGAAGCCGAGCGTCTGCGCGCCGCTCTGCACCTCGTAGAGGTAGAGGGGGACCGCGCGCGGCGTCGCGAGGTAGGCGCGGAGGGTGAGGATCGCGGCGGCTTGGTGCTCCCACTCGGTGTCGAGCGGCCAATGACCGAAGACGACGTCCGCCTTCTCGCCGTCGAAGATCCTCCGGAATTCGTCGGTGCGCGCCTGCGTGACCTGCACGTCGCCGCTCACTTGCCCGGCGAAGATGGCCTTGGCCCCGAGGATCGCGCACGCGTCGCGCGCCTCGGCCATGCGCGTGCGCGCGGACTCCTCGGAGGTCTTGCCGGCGACGCCCCTCTCGCCGCCCGTCAAATAGAGGAGGGCCACGTCGTGCCCGGCCTCCGCGTACCGCGAAAGCGTGCCTCCGCAGCCGCTCTCGGGATCGTCGGGGTGCGCGCCGACGCACAGGACTTTGAGGCGCCGCCCCGGCGGAAGCGGGACCGTTCGCGGTGCGGACTGAAGAGGCGTCACCGCACAGCCGACGAGCGGCGCGGCGAGGAGCGTACGAACGAAGGATCTCCGGCCGATCATGCTTGGTTGACGCGCCTCACGTGTACCCTATATGGAACGCGGTTCAGAATGAACCCGGAGAGCGCATGAACCCCACGGTGATGCTGGCCCTCATCGTGGGCGCCCACGCGATGTTCCTCTGGTCGGCGAACCGCCGCTGGCAGCTCCTCAAGATCGGCCTCGGCGAAGGACGCTTCGACCACATCTGGAAGCGCCTCGGCGGCGTCTGGCGGTACGCGTTCGCCCAGGAGCGGATGGACTACTACCAACCGGCCGGGATCGCCCACAAGCTCATCTTCACGGGCTTCCTCCTCCTCTTGTTCCGCACGCTCATCCTGTGGGGCCGCGGATTTTACCCGGCGTGGAACCTGTTCATCCTCGGACCGTCCATGCCGCTCGGCAAGGTGTACGAGTTCGCGAAGGACGTCATCGGATTCCTGGTCCTCGCGGGCGTCCTCGTCTTCATCTACTACCGCGCGATCCGCAAAGAGCGCCGGATGACGCTGTCCGGCGAGGGTCTCCTCATCCTCTGCATCATCGGCACGATGATGGTCGCCGACATGGCCTACGACGGCGCGTCGATCGTCCTCGCGTTCCAGAAGGGGACGTTCTGCGCGGCGGGCGGTCCTGCCTCGCCGCACCAGTGCGCGATGATCGACACGATCGTGGCCCCGCTCGGAACAGAGGTTCACGAGCCCGTGTGGAGCGCGTTCCCGTCGCCGACCGGCTCGGCGTTCGCGGTTCTCTTCAAGAACCTTTCGGCCGGCTGGCTCATCGCGCTCGCACACATCGGCTTCTGGACGCACTCGGCGCTCGTCCTCTTGTTCTTGAACCTGCTCCCGCACTCGAAGCACTTTCACGTCATCACCGCGATCCCGAACGTGTTCTTCCGCAGCCTCGAGCCGCCGGGCCGCCTCAAGCCGATGGCGGAGAACCTCGAGAAGCTGATGGAGCAGTTTGGCGCTGTGGCGGAGCTGCCGGAGCCGACGCGCGCGCCCTTCGGCGTGGCGAAGGTCGATCACTTCACGTGGAAGGCGCTGCTCGATTTCTACACGTGCACCGAGTGCGGGCGCTGCTCGGACAATTGTCCTGCGCACCGCACGGGGAAGATCCTCAGCCCGAAGCACTACCTCCTGTCGATGAGGGATCACCTCTACGAGCACGAGGGGGAGCTCATCGAGCACGAGGAGGCGAAGCAGGAGAAGCCGGCGTCGGCACCGGAGTCGGAGTCGGCGTCGGCGTCGGGGTCGGCGTCGGGGTCGGCGTCGGGGTCGGCGTCGGCGTCGGCAGCCGAGCCCGCGCATGCCCACTACGCGACGATCGATCTCGTCTCGAACATCGTTCACCCCGACGTCCTCTGGGCCTGCACCACCTGCCGCGCCTGCGAGGAGCAGTGCCCGGTGATGATCTCGTACGTCGACAAGATCGTCGGCATGCGGCGAAACCTCGTGATGGTGAAAAACGAGTTCCCGTCGGAGCTCAATCGCACCTTCCAGGCCATCGAGGTGAACGGCAACCCCTGGAATCTCTCGCGCATCGACCGCGCGGCGTGGTCGGACGGGCTCGAGATTCCGATGTTCGCCGACAAGCCGGAGGCCGAGGTCCTCTATTGGGTTGGCTGCGCCGCGAGCTACGACGATCGCGCGAAGAAGATCGCGCGCGCGACGGCCAAGCTGCTCAAGATGGCGAAGGTCGATTTCGCGATCCTGGGACGAGAAGAGAACTGCACCGGTGATCCTGCGCGCCGCGCCGGGCACGAGATCCTCTTCGCGCAGCTCGCCGAGGGCAACGCGGCGGTATTGAACCAGTACAAAGAGAAGGGCGGGATGAAGAAGGTCGTCACGGCCTGCCCGCACTGCTTCAACACGCTGAAGAACGAGTACCCCGACTTTGGAGTGACCCTCGAGGTCGTGCACCACACGGATTTTCTTCTCGGCCTCCTCGCCGAGGGGAAGCTCCACCCCACGAAGCCAGCGCCGGGGCGCGTTGTCTACCACGACAGCTGCTACCTCGGCCGCTACAACGGCGTGTACGAGTCACCGCGCGAGATCTTGAAGCGCATCCCGGGCGTCGAGCTCGTCGAGGCCGAGTACTGGAACAAGCAGCGCGGCCTCTGCTGCGGTGCCGGCGGCGCGCAGATGTGGATGGAAGAGCAGAACCAGAACCGCGTGAACGTGAAGCGCACGCTGCAGCTCGTCGACGCGGTCCATGGCGGCGGCGCGCCGGGCGAGAAGACGATCGCGTCGGGCTGCCCCTTCTGCGTGCAGATGCTCACCGACGGGCTCAAGAGCCAAAACCTCGAGGAGAAGATCCACCAGCTCGACGTGGCGGAAATCCTCGAGCGCTCGTGCGAAGAGATCGTGGTCGCACCGGCCGCGACGCCTCCGGAGGAGCCGCCCCCGCCCGCGCCGCCTTCGCCCGACGAGAAGCAGCCGGACGTCCAGGCCGCGGAGTAAAACCCACGGGCGGGCGCACCGACGCGATCAGCTCCTAGCTGTGCTAGAAAATAGGGGCGATGGCTGCGTGCCCCATTTGCAAGAAGAACGCGTTGCCCAGGCTCGATAACCCCGCCTCTCCCTTTTGCTCGCCGCGCTGCCGGCAGGTAGATCTCGGAAATTGGCTGAGCGAGACGTACCGCGTGCCGACCGGCGAGGTCCCCGACGAGGAGGACCTCGACGTCGCGCGCGCCGCACGGAGCGCGAACGAGGAGCTCGAGAACTGATGCGCCACGCCCTGCGCCACGCCCTGCCGACCGCCGTCGCCGTCGCCGCCCTCTCGACGTTCGCTGCGACAGCGCGCGCTCAGGACCTCGCGCCGCCGCCGCCGATTGATCCGAATTCGCAGGGTGCCCCGAACAAGCCCGGCGGCCCCATCAACGAGGACGGCAAGAGCACGACGGCGCAGCTCGACGAGTCGGAGAAGAAGGACAGCGGGCGCAATTTTGAGCTGTTTTACGCGAACGCGGACCTCGGTCTGTCGTACGTGAGCCTCGACTCGTTCAACGCGTCGAGCCTCGGCATCCAGAAGACCAACAGCGTCGGCCCCGCGTTCGGACTCGGCGCGGGCGTGCGCCTCCTCGTCTTCGCGGCGGGCGTTCGCATGAAGCTGAACCAGCTCTCCGCGTTCAGCATGTGGCAGCTGAACGGCGAGGTTGCCTTCCATTTCACGGAGAGCAAATTCGATCCGTACATCGGCGTGCACGGCGGCTACTCGTTCCTCGGCTCGCTGTCGGGATCGTCGCTCGACTCGGCGACCTCGTCCTCCGCGAGCGACGTCTCCGTGCACGGGTTCGACGCGGGGCTCGATCTCGGCTTCGACTATTACCTGTCGTCGCTCTTCTCGATCGGCATCTCGGGGATGGGCGAGGCGCTCTTCTTGAAGCGGCCGCCCGTCGCGCTGCCGGCGGGCCTGACGACCGCGCAGCAAGACGCCATCAAGAACCAGCCGCTCTACGCGAACAGCGGCAACAGCGCGGGCTTCGGCGCGGGCGGATTCGTGCGGTTGGGGCTCCACCTGGGCCTCTGATGTTCCTGCTGCGCTGGCTCCTTCCGGCCGTCGTGCCGGCCGTCATCGCGGCGTGGCTCGTATACCGCAGCGACAAAGAGCGCGAGCCGCCGCGCATCGTCATCGGGACGTTTCTCTTCGCCGCGCTCGTGGCGGGGGGCGCGCTGTACCTGGAGCGGAAGGCTGCGGCGTTCACGGGCCTCGACGCGCGGGTAAGCGCCGCGGGAAACGCCGGCTCGCTCGTCTTCCTCTTCTTCTTCGTCGCGCCGATGCGCGAGGCGGTGAAGGTCGCCGCAGTGTGGCCCGCGTTCAACTCGAAGCACTTCGACGAGCCGTACGACGGCGTCGTCTATTCCGGCGTCGCGGCGCTCGGCTTCGCGTGTGTCGAGAACGCGGTCGTCCTCCATGATCACCCGTACGGAGCGATCTGGTACGCGCGCGCGCTGATGGCGCTGCCGGCGCACGTCTTCTTCGCGACGATGTGGGGCTACGCGCTCGGACGCGCGAAGCAGGCCAAGCAGCCGGGCGCGATCTTCTGGGGCGCGTGGCTCGTCGCGACGGTCGCGCACGGTCTCTACGAGCACTTCGTGTACGGGCGGGGGCCGGGCGCGCTCGTCGGAGCGATCCCGCTGCTCCTGGGGATGGCGACGCTCGCGTGGTTCGCGCGCAGCGATCTCCAGCAGCGCGCCGAGCGTCCGTCGCGCCAGCTCGGCGGCTCCCGCCTCTCGCGTGTCTCGTTCTACATCTCGCAGCCCCCGAGCTTGCGAACCGTGCGCGCCGCGCTTCGCCGCGCCGATCAGCCGATCATGATCCGCTGGATCGTCCTCGGCGCGTTCGTCACGATCGGGGCGATGCTCGCCGGGCTCGCCGGATCGATCGCCGCCGGACATTGGCTGAACTTCGATTTTTCCGCCGTCGACGAGCGAGACGTCGCCACGACCGCGCCGGTGCTCCTCCTCGGATCCGGCGTCTTGTTGGCGTTTCCATTCAGCGGCTTCCTCATCGCTCGCGCGTCGGGCCTGCCGACGTTGCTGGAGCCTGCCCTCGCCAGTGCCCTCGCCTTGCTCCTCGTCATGATCGCGCTGGGGCTCGCGGCCCCGATCGCGTTGGTGTTTGGTCTCGCCTTCTCGCCGATTCTCTGGGGCCTGGCCTGCTTCGGGGCGTGGATCGGGCGTCCGGCGCGCTGAAGTAGCTGAAGTAGGGGTGGAAAGGGGGAAAGCGCGCAAACGTCGGCGCCCTTTCGCGTTCGCATGGGGTTTGCCTTACACTTTGTACGTTGCGCCTCCTCTCGAGCGCCCTCTTCTGGCGAATCCTGGTGAGCTCCCTCCTCGTGGTGGGCGTGCTCGGCGGCGGGCTCTTTCGTGCGCAGAAGTCGCACCAGGAGCTCGAGCACCAGTTCGAGCGCCTCGTCGCCCACGACTTGAAGCTCGCCGACAGCGCCGAGGTGCTGCTGCGCCTCATGGCCGATCTCGAGACCGGCAAGCGCGGCTACCTCCTCACGGGCGACCGCTCGTTCCTGATGCCGTACGAGCAGGCGCGGCACGATCTCGAGTCGGTCCTCGCCGAAGCCCAGGCCACCGCCGAGAATGGAAAGGAGGACGAGCGCGTCGCCGCGTTTGGTCGTCTCGTCCGCGATTGGATCGCGACGGTGAGCGAGCCGCAGATCCGCCAGCGCCAGACGGGCGGCACCGAGGCGATCGACGCCGAGCGGACGGCGGCTGGCAAGGCGCGCACCGACGAGATGCGCCAAATTTTGGCCGAGCTCCGCAACGAGGCGCTGGACGCGGCGAACGCGCGTGAGCGACAGGCGTTCGAGTCGGCCGGCGAGTCGCGCCGTGTCACCACCGGCGTGCTCATCGCGGCGATCGTCATCGCCATGATGACCGGCATCTGGATCGCGCGCGACCTCGCGGGCGCCGCCGCGCAGCTCGAGGAGGCCCTCGCCGCCACCGGTCGCCTCGAGCCGTTGCCGATCCTCCCCGATCGACGCGACGAGCTCGGCGCCGTCGGTCGCAGCCTCGCGAAGATGGCGTCGCTGCTGCTCGAAAAGGACTCGAGCCTGCGCAGCACGCTCGCGGATCGCGAGAGGGCTCTGGACGAGCTCACGCTCGCCAACTCCGCGCTTGCGTCGCGTGACGCCGCGGGTCGCGCGTACGCCGAGTTCGTCCGCGAGCTGAAGACGCTCGACGTCAACGCGCTCGCGACGTCCGGTCTCCTCGGCCTGGCGCGCCTCGCGAACGCGCAGGTCGGCGTGATCTTCCTCCTCGACGACGCCGATCGCCTCGTCCCGGTGCACGCCGTCACGCCCGATGGACGCGCGCTCGAGCATACGACGCTCAGTCCGGAAGGCCTCGCCCGGACCGTCATGGAGCGCCGAGAGCCGATGTTCGTCGAGGGCGAGGCGCTCGGGGAGGCGCCGACCGTGGACCTCACGCTCGCGCGCACGAATCTTCGCTGGATCCTCGCCCAGCCCGTCGCCGTCGGAGGCGAAGCGGCGGGCGTCGTTCTCCTCTCGGGCATCGATCCGTTCGAACCCGCGCGCGGCGATCTCGTGCGCGACGCGGCGCGGCAGCTCGCGGTCGGTCTCCACAACGCGTGGACGCATGATCGCTTGCGCGAGAAGAGCATCATGCTCACCGAGCAGGGCGAGACGCTGATCCGCGCCAACAAGGTGAAGACGGAGTTTCTCGCGTCGATGAGCCACGAGCTGCGCACGCCGCTGTCGGCGATCCTGGGATTCACCGATCTGCTCGCGACGTCGCCCAAGGAGAACTTGAGCCCGCGCGCGAGAGAGTCGCTCGAACGCATTAAGCGCAACGGCGAGCATCTCCTGTCGCTCATCAACGACGTGCTCGATCTCGCGAAGGCCGAGGCGGGGCGCGTCGACGTTCGCCTCGCGCCGGTCAACATCGGCCAGCTCGCGCGCGCGTGCGTCGCCGAGGTGGACAGCCTGCGGAGCGGCAAGGACCTGCGCCTCGTGGCCGAGGTCCCGGAGGGGACGGTGGAGTCGATGACCGACTCTCAGCGCGTGCGGCAAATCCTGCTCAATTTGCTCGCGAACGCGATCAAGTTCACCGACAAAGGTGAGGTGGTCCTCACCATGCGGGCGACCTCCGGCGAGATCCGGATCTCGGTGCGCGACACCGGGGTCGGCATCCCCGCGCGCGCGTTGAACGAGCTCTTCCAAGACTTCCATCAGCTCGACGTCGGGGACGGCCGTCGCTACGCGGGCACCGGCGTCGGCCTCGCGCTCTCGCGTCGCCTCGCCCGCGCGCTCGGGGGGGAGATCGAAGTGCGCTCGCTCGAGAACGAGGGCTCGACGTTCACCTTCGTCCTGCCACGCGTCGCGCCCACCGTGCGTGACGAGGCGGCGGAGCGCCCGTCGCAGAAGGCCTTGTCGTGAGCACGCCCTCCGCGCCGCCGTCCCTCTCCAACGTCGATCCGGCGGCGGGGGACGTGCTCCTCGTCGACGACTTCCCCGACGCGCTCGCGCTCTACGAGGCTTTGCTCAGCGAGGACGGACATCGCGTGCGCACGGCGGCGGGCGGCCTACAGGCCCTCGCGGCGGTCGACGAGCGAGAGCCGGAGCTGGTGCTGCTCGACGTGTCGATGCCGGGCATGGGTGGCCACGAAGTGCTGCGAAGGCTCCGCGCGCGACGCGGCGGCGGTCCCGCGGTCATCATGCTCACCGCCGCGCGACGCGAGCCGCAGGCCATCGAGGAGGGGTTGCGTGAGGGCGCCGACGCGTACCTGACGAAGCCGATCGACGCGCGCGAGCTCCTCGCACGGACCCGCGCCGCGCTCGAGACGTTCCGCCTGCGCCGCATGCTCGACGCGCAGCGCCGCGATCACATCGCGATGCTCGTGCACGATCTGCGGCACCCGCTCTCGTCGCTCGGCCTCGTCGCCGAGTTGCTCGACTCCGACGATCTCCCGGCCGACGATCGCCGCTCGTCCGTCGCCACGATACGTGCATTATGCAAGGATATGGCGCGCCTCATCGACGGCGTGCTCGCGGCGAGCCGCCTCGAGGCCGGCGTCTTCACGGTCGAGCCCCGCCCCACGACCGTAGGCGTGCTCGTCGATCCGACGCTCGCGGCGTTCGCCCCGATCGCCGCGCGCCGCCGCGTCACCCTCACCTTCGAGGGCGCGCGCGAGCAAGCGATCACGATCGACGCGGTGAAGCTCCGCCAGGCCGTCGACAACCTCGTCGCCAACGCGCTGAAGTTCACGCCGCGGGGCGGGCGCGTCAGGCTGAGCGCCGGCCTCGAGGAGGGGCGCGCGTACGTCGAGGTCAGCGACACCGGGCCCGGCATCGCGGAGGCCGAGCGTCCGACCATCTTCGATCGCTACCGCCAGGGCAGCCGCGGTCGCGCGGCGGGCGGCGCGGGCCTGGGCCTCGCCATCGCGCGCGGCATCGCCGAGGCCCACGGGGGGACCATCCGGGTCGCCAGCAGCGATCTCCCGGGCGCGGCCTTCCGGATCACGCTCCCCCCGTGAGATAACGTGCTGGGGTTCGGGCACTTGACAATGTCGCCGTAGCGCCTAAAGTGCGCGTCCCTTCGCTCCAAACCGGGGTGTTTGGGGAACCCGAGATTTTTCGAGGACTTGCCGTGGCCAACCATCCCTCTGCCGAGAAGCGTAACCGCCAGCGCATCACGCGAACGATCCGCAACCGCGCCGTCTCCAGCTCCGTCCGCACGATCGTGAAGGCGGTCGACGCCGCGGTCACCGCGAAGAACAAGGAAGCCGCGAAGACGGCCCTTGCCCGCGCGATCAAGGCGCTCGACACGGCCGCGACGAAGGGCGTCGTGCACCGCAAGGCGGCGTCGCGCACGGTCTCGCGCCTCTCGATTCGCGTCCACAAGATGGGCTGAACGCTCCGCCAGGTCTGCGCCCACGCGCACCCGGCCCGAGTGTTTCGCTGCCAGGTGAGAACGGCCGTTCTCGTCGTGATCCGCCCACACGCGGACCACGTGCGGGTTTCGGCCGTTTCCTTTTGATGATTTGAAGCATGATTCCGGCGAGTTGCCCGACGGGCTCGGCCCTCGGCGCGTGGTATGCTCTCTGCTTCTCCGGCACGGTGTGCCGCCCCGCCGCGCGCCCCGATGAACGAGCCGACCCAAAGCAGCAGAGACCGCGAGCTCGAAGCGCTCGTTGGCACCACCGTCGGGGGAAAGTACGCCGTGCAGCGCCTGATCGGGCGCGGCGGGATGGGGGCGGTCTACGAGGCGGAGAACGTCGCGATCGGCAAGAAGGTCGCGCTCAAGTTCGTCGACCGCGAGTTAGCGAAGGACGAGCAGGTGACGAGCCGCTTCGCGCGGGAGGCCCGGGCCGCCAGCTCGATCGAGAGCGCGAACATCGTCACGGTCTTCGACGCGGGGATCGACGACGGCCGCCCCTACCTCGTGATGGAGCTGCTCCGCGGAGAGGATCTTGGAACGCGCCTCCGCCGCCACGGACGCATCCCGCTGGCCGACGCGCTCCACGTCGGCGCGCAGGTCTTGCGAGGGCTCGGACGCGCGCACGAGGCGGGGATCGTCCACCGCGATCTGAAGCCCGACAACGTGTTCCTGGTGAAGAGCGACGGCGATCCGCTCTTCACCAAGATCGTCGACTTCGGCGTCTCCAAAATTCGAGCGTCAAGTAGGGCCCACTCCGGCACCGCGCCCCTAGCCCTGACGGGCAAGGGGACCATCCTCGGAACGCCGCTCTACATGTCGCCCGAGCAGGCGCAGGCCGCGGAAGATCTCGACGGTCGCGCCGATCTGTACGCGCTCGGGGCGATCTTGTTCGAGTGCTTGGCGGGGCGTCCACCCCATGTCGGCGAGAGCTACGAGCAGATCATCCTTTCCATTTGCATGACCGACGCGCCGGCGCTGTCGTCGCTCGAGCCGAGCGTATCGGCCGCGGTGTCGTCGTTCGTCGGGGTCGCGCTCGCGCGCGACAGGGCGAAGAGATTCTCGAGCGCGGGGGCGATGCTCCGCGCGCTGCACGAGATCGCTCCGGACGAGCGCGTGCGGGTGCCTCTCGATCCGTCGACGGCGACGCTCGTGAGCGGCGCGCAGCCCGTCAATCCGCTCGCGCCGACGCCGAGCGCGCTCTCGATGCCGGGGTCGCCGCCGACCGGCGTGTCGTGGTCGCGTGCATCGTGGGGTGCGCGAAGCACGACGCCGAGCCGCGCGCCGACGGTGGGCTCACGCCTCGCGGTTCCGCTGACCGCGTTCGGCGCGACGCTCGCGGGGGTGCTGGTGACGTCGTGGATCGTCGCGTCGTTCCGCAAAGAGGCTCCTCCGCCGCCGGCTCCACGGGTCACCCAAGCCCAGACCTCGCCGAGCGCATCGTCGCCCTCGCCGGTGACGTCGACCGCGACTCCGACCGCGACTCCGACTCCGACTCCGACTCCGACCGCGACTCCGACCGCGACTCCGACCGCGACTCCGACCGCGACTCCGACCGCGACTCCGACCGCGACTCCGACTCCGCCCGTCCGTCGTCCGACTCCGACTCCGACTCCGCTGCCGAAGCCCGGGCCGCAAAAGCCGCTCGACATCTCGCGCGAGCTCCCGGAGTGACATGACGCGCTTCCGAGCTCTCTTCGCCGCGCTCTCCCTCCTGGTCTCCCTCTGCGCGCCGAAGATCGTGCGCGCGGACGATGCGGAGGCCGCGCGGGCGCATTTTTCGGCGGGCGTTAAGTTGTATGATGCACACGATTACGCCACCGCGCTGACGGAGTTCCAGGCGGCGTACGCGGCGAAGCGGTCGCCCCAGATCAAGCGCAACGTGGCGCTCTGCCTGCGCGGGCTCGGGCGGTATCCCGAGGCGATCGACGCGCTCGAGGAGATGCTCGCCGAGGGAGGCGACACGCTCAAGGCCGACGTGCGTGACGGCGCGAAGCAGACCATCGCGGAGATGAGCGCGCTCGTCGCAACGGTGCGCGTGCGCGTCGTGTATGCGGGGAGCACGCCGCCGGCGGCGTTCGCGGTGAGCGTCGACGACAAGGCCGTGTCGGCGGAGCGAGTGGCGCGGCCGCTTCGGTTCTTGCCCGGCGATCACGTCTTTCGCGCGGTGGCCACGGGCTTCACGCAGGCCGAGCAGCGCGTGCATCTCACGGCAGGGCAGCCGGAGACGTCGATCGAGCTCGGGCTCGTCGCTGCGGACGTCGCCGGGCACGGGCGGCTCACGATCCAGGCCAGCGCACCCGCGGCGAAGATCGTGCTCGATGGGGTCGAGGTCGGGACTGGCGTCTGGAGCGGGGACGTCCCGGCCGGTGTTCATCGCATCGAGGCGACCATCCCGGGCGTCGCCCAAAAGACCGTCACGGTCAACGTGCCGCCCAACGCGCAGGGCACCGTGAACGTGGACCTCGGGGCATCGCCCGCTCCCGAGCCGTTCCCTGCTCCCAAGCCGCCGCCGGCGCCGCGCCTCTGGTACGTGTCGGCGGGGGTCGGTGTGTTCGGCCAAGCGCTGACGCCCACCGCGCTCGCCCTCGACGACACCGGCACGACGAAGCGAAACTTCGGCGGCGCGAGCCTGGTCCTCCACGGAGGCCGCATGCTCGGTAAGAACGTCAGCATCGGGCTCATGGCGGAGCTCGGAGGAATGTCCACGAACGCGTACGAGAGCGCGGCGGTGAAGGGTGTCGCGCAAGACACCATCACGCTCACCTACGTGGCGGTGGCGCCCGAGCTGCGGCTGCGAACGACCGGGAAATTTCGTGGTTTCATCGGCCTCGCGCTCGGGCTCGCAGCGCAGGGGGTCGACGCCAAGCTCGGCGTGAAGGACGCGAGCACGCAGCGCGCGGAGAAGGGATCGAGCGGCTCCGGCGTGGCGCTGCTCGAGGGCGGCGGGCAGCTGGACCTCGGCAACTTCTTTGTCGAGGGCGCATTGTTCGCCGATGTCCACGGCGCGGGCGCGGTCGACGGGAACGGGGATCGGTACTTCAAGGAGTCGCCGGTCGTCCGCGGGGGCCTACGCGTCATCCTCGGGTACACCCTTTAATCACGCCCGGGCGCGTAGCTCGAGCGAGGACGGCAGCTCACGAACGCGCCGGTGGGGGTAGAGTGCCGAGATGGCCGCTCGTCTGGACTTCTGGTTCGACTACACCTGCCCGTACGCGTACATCGCGAGCACGCAGGTACGGAAGCTCGCGCAACGCATGGGGGCCGCGCTGGTGTGGCAGCCGATGCTCCTCGGTGGCGTGTTCCGCGCGAACGACACGCCGCAGAACCTGAGCGAGGTGCTCATCCCGCAGAAGCTCGCGCACAACGAGCAAGACTTCGCGCGATGGGCGGAGCTCTTCGGCGTCCGCCTCCAGAAGCCGAACGCGCACCCCATGCGCAGCGTCGAGGCCCTCCGCGCGACGATCGCGACAGGGCTCGATCCGCACGTGATCGAGGGATTTTACCGGGCATACTGGGTCCTTGGACGCCCGCCGTCGGATCCCGCGACGATCCGAGACGTGGTCACCGCCGCCGGCCACTCCGCCGACGAGGTGCTCGCGAGGATCGAGACTGCCGAGGTGAAGGACGATCTGCGTCGGCGCACCGATCGCGCGATCGCGCTCGGTGTCTTCGGCGCGCCGGCGTTCGTGGTCGACGAGAAGGAGCTGTACTGGGGACAGGATCGCATGCATCTCGTCGCCGGTGCGCGCGCGGAGGACGTGCTCCCGCCGATCGTGGGGAGCACCAGGGGCCGCTCGCTCGACCTCTATTGGGATTTCTCGTCGCCGTTCGCGTACCTCGGCGCGACCCAAGCGCAGGCCCTCGCGGCGCGCACCGGCGCCAAGCTCACGTGGCGGCCGATGCTCCTCGGCGGGCTCTTCAAGACGATCGGCCAGGCGATGGTGCCGCTCGCCACGTGGTCGCAAGCGAAGCAGCGCTACTACGCCAAGGACATGGAGCGGTGGGCGGCCTACTTGGGCGTGCCCTTCAAGTGGCCGACGCGCTTCCCGATGATGACGATCAAGTCGATGAGATGCGCCCTCGCCGTCGAGGAGGCGCACGCGGACGCGTTTCGCGCAGCGACGTTCCGCGCGTACTGGGGTGAGGATCGCGACATCAACGACGACGCCGTGCTCGGCGAGCTGCTCACCGCCGCGGGCGCCGACGCCGCCGCCGTCCTCGCGCGCACGCAGACGCCGGAGATCAAGAAGGCGCTCATCGACGCGACGCAGTACGCTGCCGATCACGGCGTCTTCGGCGCGCCCACGTGGGTGGTGGACGGCAAGGAGCTCTTTTGGGGCCAAGACCGAATCGCCCTCGTGGAGCGCGCGCTCGTGCGCTGACGAGCGGATGTGCTAAACCGCGCGCGTGCGAAAAATCGCGGCTGTTTTCTCGCTCGTCCTCGCCGTGGGCTGCAGCGCGTCGGCCGGGCCGGAGGAGGCTGGGGCGGAGGCTTTGTCGGGTGGCTCTTCGTCGATCCTGGTGCCTGTCGCGGGGGCCGAGAAGGCCGTCGCCGCCGCGTGCGGAGCCGAGCTCGATGCGACGTACTGCTCCGCGGCGTCCGCGCGTGCCGCGTCCGCGAGCTGCGTGGCCAAGCTGAGCGCCGACACGTCCGCCCAGTGCGGCGGCGCCTGCGTGGTCGCGTATTCGCCGGTCCGCGCGTCGTGCCACGCGGGGGCTACGTATCCGACGCGCGCCTCGTGCGACGCGCCGGTGGCCGACGACTGTTCGTTCTATCGCGCGTGCCTCGAGGCGTCGCAGCCGTGCGGCGATCAGGGCTACGCGCTCGATTTCGGCGAGCGTCTTTGTTACGCGTTCGTAGAGGAGCACGGCCGCTTCACTCCGCACGGTCAATCGTGGCTGCGCCGCATCCGCACGTGCCTGCAGACGTCGATCGTGCCGACCCTGCACGAAGGCCTCGCGTGCGGCGCGCTCGAGGACGCCGCGTACGCCGCGCACTCCCCCTGCTACACGCAGAAGGGGGACTCGATCTGCCACTTGCCGATCCGTGACGTGGCCTCGATCGCGCGCATCCTCGGGACTACGCTCGTCTCGTCGCGCGGCCTCGCGCAGATCCGCGAGATCGCCGCCGCGTGTCTGTTCGAAGGCCTCGGCATCCTATCCGCCGCGCCGCCGTCGCGCGCGTTCTTCCAAGGGCTCGCCAACGCCGCCGAAGACGAGTCGACGCTGCGCGCGTTCCTCGATCAGACCGATCGCTGAATCGTCAACGCACCGCGAATCGCGCGGGAGAAATCTCGGCGAGGCGGAGACCTGCGTCCAGGAGATCCCCGGGGACCTCACGCCGTCGAACGAGCGCGCCGACGAGATGCGCGATCGCCGGCGCGGTCTGGATGCCGTACCCGCCCTGGCCGGCGAGCCAGAAAAAGCCACGGAGAGCGGGATCGAAGCCGACGACCGGCGCGCGATCGGGCGCGAACGTCCGTAGACCGGCCCACTTGCTCGCGACGCGTCGCACCTCCACGGTCGTGGCCTTCTCGAGACGATCGACGGCGATCGCGACGTCGAGATCGTCGGGCGCCGCGTCGCACGGAGGCGATGGCGTCTCGTCGGCGGGCGAGACGAGGAGACGGCCGGCCTCCGGCTTGAAGTAGAAGCGTTCGTCGACGTCGATCGTCATCGGCATCGCCGCGATCGCCGGTTCTTTCGCCACGTCGACGGTAAGCGCGGTCCGCCGGAGCGGCGCCAGACCGAGCGGCCTTGCGCCCGCCAACGCCGCGAGCTCGTCGGCCCATGCGCCCGCGGCGTTCACGACGATCGGCGCCTCGAAGGCCTCGACGTCGGTTCGAACGCGGAGGAGCTCGCCACGCGATTCGACGGCGATCACGGCGGCGCCGGTGCGCACCTCACCTCCGCGCGCGCGCAGGACACGGAGGTAGCCGTGATGGAGGGCGTGCACGTCGAGATCGGCCGCCTCGCGCTCGTACGCGGCCGCCGCGACGTAGTCATCCCTCAGGATCGGAACGAGCGCGCGCGCCTCCGCCGGCGAGACTCGCGTGACCTGGCGCGCGACGTCCGGCGCATTCAGAAAGGCGTCGAGCGCTCCTCTCTGATCGACCCGCGCGACGAAGAGCGAGCCGCGATCGCGCGCAAGCGGCTCGTCGGCGAATCCTGGTGGCGGCGAACGAAAGAACGCGCGGCTCGCCCGAGAAAGCGCGCGCACCGCCGGTCCGCCGTAGATCTCCGAGAACAGCGCCGCCGACCGCCCCGTCGTGTGGTAGCCGGGCTGCGCCTCGCGCTCGAGGACGACGACCCGCAGCTCCTCACCAAGACACGCCGCCGCCGACGCGCCTGCGATGCCGCCTCCGACGACGACGACGTCCCAGCGCGTCACGCTCGCCTCAGGGCTGGACGCCGACGACGCCGATGATCGTCTCGTTCCCGCCACCCGGGAAGACGAGCTTCGCCGTGTCGGTCACCGCGCCACCCGCGCCGAACGTGAGCTGCCGCACGGCGATGTTCTCGCCGACGAACGTGGTGCCCTTCAGCGCGCCGCGATCGATGAGGGAGATCGAGATCGGAATCTGCGGCTTGCCGAATTTGTAGACGAGCTCGCCTTTGATCGCGAATGGCGCCGCGGCGTTCGCCGGATCGTAGGTGAGCACGTGGATCTGATCGGTCGAGTCGTCGTTCAGCACGATCGCGGAGTCGTCGTACGGAGACACGGCGACGCCATCCGGGAACGGCGTCGCGAGGATGCCACCCGCCGGCACGAAGGACGGTGTGATCGCGACCGCGGCGATGCGACTGCCGGCGCTGAAGCTGTTGTCCGCGAGGATCGCGAACTTTCCGTCCGGCGCGACGGCGAGGGACGCCACGCTGGCCATTCCATCGAGAAATACGGACGCGCTCGCGATGCGCGTCTGCGCCGCCAGGTCGACGAGGTGAACATCCTGGTTCACCGCCGAGTCGAACGCCGCCGTCGCGCCGAGGACCGCCTTCGTCGGATCGCCAGGGAGGAGCGCCATCGCGCTCGCGCCGCTGCCCGGCACGACGAGCGTGGCGGTGCCGAGCGTGCCGTCGCAGTGGATGGGGATCCGGTAGACGCCGCCGCCGTTCTTCCGGACGTTGCTGTCGAGGACATACACGGTGGACCCGTCGGGCGTGAGCACCAACCCGCCTGCGTAGAAATTGCCGGCGAACGCCGCGTGGATCACGGTGGGGGCGCCCGTCGCCGGGAGCTTGAAGACGCCGATCGATCCGTCGTCCTGTGAGACCAGACCGATCTCGCCGTCCGGCGTGAAGACGATCGGTGCGTCGAGCGCCGTCCCCATCTGGAACGTGACGGGCGCTGCTGGCCTCGTGAGCGTGCCCGCTTGCGAGAGGCTCAGCACCTCGAAGAGCGTGGCCTTACCGCCGTCGACCGCGAAGGGGTGCGAGACGACGACGCGCCGCGGCCGATCGGCGGCGGCGGGCGCGCGCGGGCAACCGAGGCTCGGGCCATCGGCGGGCGCGTCGTTGGCCGCGGGCGCGTCGTTCGTATTCGGCGCGTCGAGCGGGGGCCCTCCGCCATCACCCGGAGGCGTCGTCGGCGCGTCGATCGCGCTGCCCTCGGCTGCGCCGGCGTCGGGGGAGGCGCCGTCGTTCGCGCTCCCGTCGGACCCGCCACACGCGAGCGGCGTCGCGACGAGGCCTGCTACGAGCGCGAGGAGCGCGGTCGGCTTGATCGCGGAAGAGGCCTGGAAATAGGGTCGCGCGCGCATCATCGTGACGGCCGAGTAGCACGATGCGCGGCGGAGTACACGTCTCGCGCGGGTTCTGCTAGGTTGCGCCCCGTCCTACCTGCTTCGTTACTCCGTCCCCATCGTCTAGAGGCCCAGGACCGCGGCTTTTCACGTCGCTAACGAGGGTTCGAATCCCTCTGGGGACGCCTCGTTTGAGCGAGAACTGGGCTGGATGAGGCGAACGTGTAGGGTCAGTGCCAGCCGGGTGCCACCGGGGACGGGGAGCGCGAGATGGCGGCCGCCAAGAAGACGCCGAAGATCACGAACGCCACCTGTCGGACGTGCCGTCGTGGGACGAGCCATGACGTCCTCGCCGAGATCGAGGACGAGCACGAACAGGACTTCGGGGAGGAGTCGCCGGTGTCCTGGGGAGAGGATTACCGAATCCTGCGGTGCCGGGGTTGCGCGACTGTGTGCTTCGAAGAGGCTCGGTGGAACAGTACCGAGGTGGCGCCCGACGACTCGCCGTGGCTGAACCAGACATTCTACCCGGCCCCGAACGAGGGCCGCGGGTTTCCGTTCGAGGGCATCCTGCTCCCCGCGAAGCTGATGCGAATCTACTGTGAGGCGCTGACCGCGCTGAACGCCGACTCACGGATCCTTGCCACCATCGGATTGCGCGCAACCGTCGAGGCCATGTGCGCCGACCAAGGGGCTAAAGGGAAGAATTTAGAAGAACGGATCGACGATCTAGTCGCCTCCGGGGCGATTGCCGCACGACAGAAGGACTTTCTCCACTTGCATCGCCTGTTGGGCAACGACGCCGCGCACGAGCTTAAGGCTCCCGAACAGCCGGAACTCCACGCCGCGTTCGACATTATCGAAAGCACCATCAAGACCCTTTACGCTCTACCGAACGTCGCGGCGAAGCTCAGCCACGTCTCCAAGAAGCTCGACGTGATCCGGGAGAACAGAAAGAAGAAGTCGCCCGCAAGCTAGGACGTACCTGTAGCTCCTAGCGAGGGCGACCGATCTAACGCGGCCACGTACTCCCTGCCTCCGCCCGGCGCGAGGTGCGCATACCTCATCGTCATCTGGATCGTGGAATGGCCGAGCCACTCTTGCACTTGCCTCAACGGCGTCCCGAGCATCACGAGCTGGCTCGCGTAGGAGTGCCGCGTCTCGTGCCACTTGATGCGACGAAGGCCGGCGCGACGACACGCGCCCCAAAGGCGCTCGTGGAGCATGTCGAGCGTCAACGGAGCGCCGTCCTCTTGGCAGAACACGAGCGGCCCGCGGAGGTGCTTGATCGCCTTCAGGGCGGCCTCCAACGCCGGCCCCATCGGCACGCGCCGAATGCGCTTGGACTTCGTGCGCTCGACTACGACTCCGTCCGAAGAGGAGCGGCGGAAGATGACTTGCCTCGCATGCCAGTCGAGGTCCTCCCAAAGGAAGGCGAGTTGCTCCCCGGCGCGCGCGCCCGTGCGGAACGCAAAGAGAAGGAGCGCCCTCTCTTCGGCGCTACGCGTCGCCGCGACCGCGAGGCGCGTTTCCTCGCCGTTGAAGTAGTCCCACGCTGGTTCGTCCACCTTGCGCTTCGGCATGCGCGGCAGGGTCGCGAGGGCGCCCCATTCGTGGGCGGACGCGAGGATGCGCCCCAGCGTTGCCATCACGTTGTTGATGCGCTTGGCACTGAGGGGCTTCCGCTTCACCTTGCCGACCGTCTTGGCCGCCATCGTCGCGGCGAACGAGTCGAGCGCCTCCTTCGCGAAGGTGGCGTCCGTCATCGGAAGGCCGCCGAAGTGGGGTAGTAGATGCGCGTCCAGGTGGATGCGCTTCTCTTTGATTGTCGTATGCGCGTTGCCCTTGCTCGGGGGGTAGACCGGCCACCATCGGTCTTTGACGAAGTCCCCGAAGGTGAGGGCAGGGGTTGCCGCCGCGGTTGCAGCCTCGTGCGCGGCCTTGCCTGCGTCGCGTAGCTCCGCCTCCCTTCGCTCGCCCCACTTCCTCGCCTGCGCGAGGGTCATCCCGCCCACGTTGGGCCGCTCCCGGAAGACACTCTCATCCGGCCAGCGGAACCGAATGTCTACGCGCATCTTTCCGTTCGGAAGCGGGCGAACCTTGACGGTCATCGCTTCCCCTTCGAATCTTCGACCCACGCTTGGAGCCTCGCGCGGATGTACTGGACGCGCCTTCCCGTGCGCTTGACGGAGGCGTTTGGGATCTCGCCGCGCGCGAGCCGCGAACGCAGTGCGGCTTCCGTGATCCCAAGAATCTGGGCGGCCTCGGCGGCGTCAATGAGGGCCGAAGGTGGGGCCGCCTTCGTGGCCTCCGCGGAGTTCAGGAACCCGAGCGCGATGCATCCCTCCCGCGTCACCTCGCGCCCTACGAGGTCCGGCACCATCGCCAACGGGACGCGGGCGCCCATCGCGGCGTTGACGAGGGCGAGCCCGGCGAGCTCGTGAGGCTCCACGTCCTCCGTCGCGTACGTAGCGCCCTTCGCGTCGGCGTCCACCTCGCGCTCGCAGACCCATCGCCAATGCAGCGCGGCGAGACGCGGATCGGCGACCCCGAAGCGCATCTCTAGAGACACGAGGTCGAGCGCCTCCACGGGGGCGAGGTGCAAGTGGCCCTCGTGCTCCACGCGCTCGGAGCCCAAGAGGAGGAGGCGACGCGGAAGGCGAGGGGCGTCCGCAGTGGGGAAGATCCAACCACTCACGTCCCGGCCCCGTCGTCGGCGTCCTCGCTATGCAAGCGCCTCACGCGTGCGAGGTTCCACGGCGTGACGAAGGCGGCGACGGCTTCGGCGCACGGTTGGCACTCCGCCTCGTGCTCTTCGACGCACGCGTGGCAGAGCATCTCGCCGCACGTGACCGGCTCGTCGCCGCCGTCGTTCTCCGTCACGCCACACGTGGCGCACACCATCATGGTGAAGCCCAGCGCGTTCAGTTGGCGCACGACCTCGTGGCGCATCGCCTCCGTGGGCTCGCGCCGGAGCGGGAGGACGGCGGCGGGCGGCTTCGGAGACGTCGCCGGATTACGAGGCTTCTTCATAGTGCCCGTCCCATGGCGCGCAACTGGCCCGCCACGCCCTCGAGGAGCATCGACGCGACGCGGAGGCCGGCGCGCATGAGGAGGCGCCTGTCGCCGGGATCGGCGGCGCCTTTGAGGGCCGTCACGGTTTCTGCCAACGAGCGGAGCGGGTTGGTATCGGGTAACGTCTTCATGTCGCCTCAATCTTCGGTTGGGGTGGCCAGAGGTCGGGACGTTTGCGCGTCGCCGGCCTCACTTCCCCTACTGTACGGTGCGCGAGACGCGGACGGTATGCGCCCAAAGCCTTCGAGGCGCACCGCTCGGGCGCCGATCATGCGTAACCGGTTAATATTTAACCGGAAGGCGGGGTCATTGGGCCGGCGCTTTATTTCTTCGAAGCCGTACGGCAACGAGGTGCTAGCGGCGTTCCGAGCGCGTCTTCCACACTCCACCCCAACTTCAAGCGGGTGAAGATCACGCGCCGATCGCACCCCAGCTCCTTCGCCCATTCCGCCATCGTCATCGTGCGCCCTCGAAAGGTGAGGTGGCGATTGCTCCTCACGTTGTTCATCTGCTCCTCGCGAGACGACCACTTCACGTTCCCCGGCTCGTAGTTCCCATCGTTGTCGATGCGGTCGAGCGAGTGACGCGGCGAAGGCCGCTCGCCCATCAATTCCGCGAAGGCGTCGAAGGAGACGATCCACGGCTGGTGAATCGTGATGCCGCGCGCCCCGTACTTTGGGTAGTTCCAATGGGTGGGGTCGAGGCATCGCCGCTTCATGTCTTTCCACGCCTTGCGAAGGTACGCCGATGCGATGCATCCCCGAGAGGTTCGCCGCGGCGGCTCGTACAACGGGTAAGCGTCGTCGTCGTTAGACGAGATGCCGGTCGGGGCGGAGGCCGTCCGCGTCTTACGGGGCGCCATCAGGAGGGCATCTCTGCGGACGGAAGCACGCGCGTCACGAGGCGCCACCTGCCGCGCACGGTCGGCGTCGTGGTTACTTCGACGACCGCCCCGATCTTGGTGCCCGGAAGGATCGGCGCGACGTGCACTTCCTCGCCCGTGACGTCGCATACCCCATCGAACATGCCGACGGCCGCGTCCCACGCCGTGATCACGTAGCGGCGCGTGACCGTCTTCGACTCCGCTTCCCTGTCGTCGCCTTCGCTCATTTAAGCTTCGCTTTCTGAGCGTCGATCTGCGCCGTCAACTTCTGCGCTTCGAGCTCCAAGGCGTTCTGCGCGGAGGGCATCGGAGGCGCATGGTCCGGCACCACGAGTTTCGGGGCCGGAAGAGCAGGAGTCGGCCGCCGGTACTGGAGGAAATCGACGTGGCAAACCCACTTCCCGCCGCGCTCCTGAATCATGGGCCGAAGCTCGCTCATTACCACGTTGGTAACTCCCAACGCTTTGAGCTCGGGATGGTCAATGCCCATTGCGCCGGTGAGTAGCGAGCCTCCAAGCGAGAACACGGGCTTTACGAGGATGGCCTTTCGGATTTCCTTGAATAGAGCGAAGTCGCTAGGCTCCCAAATCTCGCCGCGAAACTTTGCGGTGATAAGCCCTTCCCCTGTAGGAGAGGCCGTCGCGCCGTCAAGCGCAATACCCTTCATGATCTGCCAGCCGAACGTCTTGGGAGCGTCCAGTAAAGTCCACTTCCCGGGCATCGTGAAAGAGGCGATCGTAAACGTATTGACGGCGGGGAAGGACGTTACGAGCGGATTCGGACCTACCGCGTCAGAGAGGCCAGGAACGTGAAAGATGCCCATAGACAGACTCCTACGTGAGTTGAGGACAGAACGAAGCGCGATAGGTGCCGCCCAGCCCGCGCCCCGGAAAGGATCGGAAACCGGGGACGCGGGAGGGCGACGGGGACGCGGCTACGAACCCCAACGAATCGAAACCGCGTGCGGCGCCACGCCATGGGAGAGGCGACGCCGCGAAAGTTAGGCATCTAAGACGAGCGTTGCGAGACGGCTCACCTCGCGCCGAAGCCGGCGTAGCTCACGAAGCAACCGCCATCTCTTGATTCGACGCGCTCGCGAATTGCCGTCACGAGGCGGGGTGTTGCGCGCCACGTCAACGCGCCTGTTCGGGGTGCGGCCGTCGCCTCGGCCTACGCGTGTATACGATCGCCTCTCCCTCACGTCTCGCGGCGAGGAGCTCCGCACGATCGAGTGAGGACGCGATGATGAGTCCGTCGCGGTCCACGAGGGACCACATCGACACGATCGGTCCGCCGCCGGTCACGTCGTCACCCGAGGACCGCGGCCGCCCTGCAAGTGGCCGAACGTGACCACCGCCTTTGAGACTTGCGGCACGTTGCGATCGGCCTCGTCCGCGGCGCGATCATTGGAGGCGCGCATCGCGAACCTGAACGCGGCCGCCCTCCACGGGGCCGCGTGAAACCCTCGACCCGACACGCTGGTAGCGATTGCGACCTCCGCCGCGTGGAGGGCATCCTCAACGGCGGGAAGCGCGATGGCTGCTTCGATGCGGCTCACGACGGTATCGACCGATGCCATTGCCTGACTCGCCCCGCCGTATCGCAAGAACTCACACGACGCGGCCACCGATTCGAGGCCATGGGCGGCCGCAATTCCGAGCGCCAGCAGCCGGCGATCAAGATTGTTTCCCAGGCAATCGCGCGCCTTCGTGTCGAGCGCGATCCAGGCGTCCCGAATCTTCCCGGCGATTGGACGCCGTGACGAATCGCCCTTCGCAAAGTCGGCGAGGAGCGGGAAGAGCACGGCCCTCGCCTCCGCTCCGATCTTTGCGTCGAGCTCGTCGTGCTTCGCGCGTGCGGCCTCGGAGGCGGCCGCCTTCGCGGCGGCATGTTCGCGCGACAGACGGAGGCGCTCTTCGTCCAGTTTGCGGACGGCCTGCGCGTGCTCGCCGTCAAGATGGGAGTGCGTCGCCTCGAGGGCCGCCACGCGCTCGACGTGCGACGACGCGCTAAGAGACGGGGCAGTCATTCGCCGGCCTCCTCGTGGCGTGGAGGCAAAGTCTCGCTCGGCGGGATCGGCGTGGGACTGCCAACGACCGGCGGGATCGTGGGAGGCGGCGGCGTCGCATTTGGCGCCGGGTGATGCGTCGGCCTCTGTTCGATCGAAGGCGACCAGTTTGGAGCGTAGAAGGGATTGTTTCCAGCGGCCTCGTTGCTCATCGGACTTTCCCCTGACGCGCAAGCTCCTGAAGCCGCCGCGCGGCTTCCGATTTCGACATGGGGCCGAACGTGAGCGCGCGGCCGCCGTCCTCGCTTCGAATCCCGGCTTCTCGCGGACCCATCATCTTCGCGGAAATGAAGTTCTGCTCTTCCTCGATCCGCCGCCGGGCAAGAATCGAATCGGCGCTTTCGGCCGCCGAAACGTGGCTCGACGCGAGGACCGGCCTCGAGGCGCGCGCGCGGGCTTTGGCCGCCTCCTTCGCCTCGTCCTCGGAAGGCTCTTCTCGGAGGCGAGCGAGCTCCTTCTTCGCCAACTCGACATCCTCCGGATCAGAGGACTTCAACAGTTCTTCGCAACGCGCCGTCCACCTTTGAACCAGGTCATCGTAACTCGTCGCCTGCATCATGTTCGCCTTCATAATCGATTCGTCCTTTCGTGACTTCGTGACTTCGTTCCGTTGCGGTTTGAAACAAGTATTTCCGTTTAGTGAATTCCAGGCATCCGATGCGCGTTTGCCCAAGCCACGAGGGCGATGTGTTCGACGCGCGCGGCTTCAATCTCCGCCGCCGTTACCAGAGGACGCGGCGCGGAGGCGGCCGGGGCGTCGTCGGGCGGCGGATCGCCAAAGTCCTTTCGCAGCTCGGCAAGAGCCGCCCTACGTTCGGCGAAATCCGTGGACGTGGCGACGGTGCGCGTGAGCCGGCGACGTTTCGCGGCCGCCTCTTCATCGATGCGCGCAATCTCACGGCGTACCCAACGCAGGACCTCGCCGATGATCGTGGCCGGCTTCCTCGCTTTCGCCTTCGCCCTCGCCGGCCGCCTCTGTTTCTTCGCTGTCATTTCCGCTCTCCCATCAGTCGCGCGCACTCGGCCTCGAATCGCTGCCACACCCCGTGGTCGTCCCCGATGGCGCGCTGGAAGGCGCCTAGGAGGCTCTGAAAGTGCGTTGACCGGACGATCTGCGAGCTGGTGACCTCGAACTCCCCGAGGAGCCGGCTGAGGCGCGTGGACGCCGCACCCAACGCGTTCTCCAGCATCGAAACGTCCTTCGACGTCTTCGCGGGGTCCGCGGCGCCCGTTTTGATCATGATCTCGAGGCGGCGCACCTGCGCACGTGCCCGGTCAACGGAAGTTGCGTCCGCGGGAAGCTCGGGGACCTCGCCGGCCGCGAGGTGAGGCGCCTTGGCCTCCGTCCTCGCGCGCGACTTTACGTAGCGCTCCACTTGGCCGCGCGGAACATTGAGGCGCGCCGCGATGCGGTCGTAACCCCAGCGCTCCACCGTGTGGAGCTTCCAAATCTTCTCGCGCTTCGACTCCGAAAGCGTTGACTTCGATCCCATATTCGATCCCTCACATCTTCGTGGCATTGCGGGACTACATCCCGGGACCCCAGAGCAGTTTCAGGGAGTTACGGACACTAGAAAGACAGCTCCCCTTGGAGGCAAAATCCCCCGTAGTCCTAATGGCATACGTATATGGTCACTTGGTGGCCATACGTGGTTCGCGCCTTCGCCCGACCGACCCGACTCTCCCTAGGGGGTGTGTGAGTCGGTCCGTCTCCTCTCCTCTGTAAGACCGACTGACTCCTATTTCTCTAGGAGCGAGTCGGTCGGTCGGCGTCCAACCGAGCCTCCTCACGGCCGGCACTCCTTCGCGAAGAAGTGGCCATCGGCCTCCGTCACCGCGCCCGTCGCGAGTAGCTTCGCGAGGGCGCTGCGGAACGGCGCCGCCCCAATCCCGGCGGCCGCACGGAAGGCGTCACGCGTGCCGGCGAAAGGGCCGCCCTCCAAGACAGCAAGCAAGCGCGCTTCCGGAGAAAGGACGGCGGGCGGCGTGGGCGAGGAGTCGCCTCGCAAGACGCGCGCGCCCCACGTGGGATCGTCCCCGCGAGGAACATCCGAAACGGTCAACTCGAAGTCCGGCACGAGGGCGGTAAGGCTCCTCGTCTTGACGTGGTGGACCCGTGATCGGCCGAACCCAAGTGAGGACGCCGTAAAGATCGATTGCGCTTCGTCGCCGATCGCGCTGCTTCCGCGGGCGAGGTGCTTCCGCGCTCGGGGAGGGCCGTCGCCGCCCTGAGGTTTCCCGCCGTGGTGGATCACCCAAACCGAGGCGTCCGTCTTATCGGCGGCCGAGCTAAGGACGTTGAGGGCCGATCGGATCCGCGAATCGTTCTCGTCAATCGAGCCCGCGATCGTTCTAAGCGAATCGAC
Source organism: Polyangiales bacterium (assembly GCA_038231275.1). Lineage (GTDB taxonomy): Bacteria > Myxococcota_A > Polyangia > Polyangiales > Polyangiaceae > JANYHK01. Next base: position 156,174 of record JBBRLQ010000013.1, on the reverse strand, counting down.
CGTCACGAGGCGCACGCCCTCGAATAGGTGTCGAAACGCGGCGGCCGCCCCTTGCGAGTCGAGTCGCAGATCCGGGAAGACAGCCACGCGAACAGCCTCTTGATCAACGAGGGCGCGTAGCTCCTCATCCGAGATGGCCATCCCGCGCGCCAAGCGGCGAAGGCGTGACTTCGTGACGCGCGCGCCCTGCTCCAGGTCGAGGTGGAGCCACGGTCCCGGAACGGTCTTCCAAGCGCCCCAGAGAGGGCGCCCCGTGGCGACGGCCAGGCCGGCGGCTAGGAGCGCCCAACTCTTCGCGACGAAGCTTTCGCCAACGAACAGATTGATGGCGCCGCTTCCGATCCCGAGGGCGGGAATCGCCGTCTCCACGGCCTTCTCGGCGGCGAAGAGATCATCGGCGCTAAGGAGCTTCACGGGACGCAAGGACGGAGCGGGCATCGCTACCACCGCGTCTTTCGGAATCGGACCAAGGGCAGGAGCTCCGGATGATCGGCGACCAACTGGCGCGCGATGTAAGCGATCAGATCGTTGCAAATCTTGAACGCCTCCGCGCCGTCACTCTCGACCTTGCATTCCCATCGCACGCGTTCGGCTAGCTGCTTTGCGCCGAAGCGGCGACGTTCCTTCGCCTTCTCCAGTGCGAACCTTTCGAAGAGCGCATAGACGTCCGGCCGATTGCGGATGAAGTCGGCCGCCTTTGCGCGAAGGTCCTCACCTTTGGGATTGTTCTCCCCGGCCGGCTCGATGTGATCGGCGGGCGGATCCGGGATGCCACCGTCGTCCGAGGCGCTCACTGCGGACCTTCGGCGGCATCATGGGCGAGGGGCCGCGTTCTTGGAGCTGGGCTTCTTGGTGGGCCGTCGGAGGTCGGCGCCGTCGTCGTGATCGTGGACGTCGCCCGTCGTGGCTGGCGCCCACCCGTGGCGCGTCGTCGGAGGCCGCCCATGGGCCGCCATGGGCACACGCGGCGGATCGGCGGCAACGGGCCGCCAAAGTCGATCCGCGCGTGGGAGGCTTTCGGACGCGACGGGCGCGGGGTCGCCTCCCTCGTGACGTTCGCCATCGCATCGAGCGCGGCCCACTGCGAGCGCTCGTAGTCCTCGGTCGCGGCCTCGAGGAGGATGCGCTCGCGAGTGCGCTGGTTCCGGTCGAAGCTCACGTGGCCCGACCCCGCGAGGCGATGGCGCCCGGCGCGTCGGCGCGCACGGCGGAGACCAGCTCGGGGATCGCGACGCTCATGCCGAGACGCTTGATGGCCTCCGCCACTGCGCGGCGCGCGAGGTGGCTACCGCGTCCCGCAAGGACGGCCGCCACGGTCCGGGGGTCGAGGCCGCCGGCTTCGACGGCGAGGAGGCGAATCGTCCGAATATCGACAAGGTTGGTAGCGCTCATGCTGTTCCTATGACCGACGAATTTGGAAACGAGAAGTAACTAGAATCGGATCGTCGAAGGACGCCGGCAACCCGGGTTTGCCGCGCGACTGGATACAACCATGCGTCCGGCACTTCGCGTAAGCAACGCAAGGGGCGGCGCGCGTGGACGTACTCTGACGCCTCGGGACGAATCGAGCCCGCGGAGGCCAATCGTTGCGCGCGGATGCGAGGGCGCGTTCCCGGGCGAGAGGTATACTGCGCTTGTGACGAACGAAACGAATACCGGCGATGCCTTTGCGCTCGGCACCGCTTTCTTCGAGGACTGCAAGACGGTCAACGAGTTCATGCGCGAGAAGGTTCGCCCGCTAGTCCAGCGTTTTGCGGATCAAGGGCAGGAGCACGGAACGGTTCACGGCGCGTTTCTGCGCGCCCACGCGTGGCTCGGGACGTTCGAGAAATTGAATCAGCCTTCCGACTTCCAAGCCGTCATCGCTGGCACCCGGGCCGTCTTCGAGATCACGGTGGACTTGGCGCTGCTCCACTACGACCGCGCGAATCTTCCCGTCGCGAAGATGGTGGCGTGGGAACGCTCCGCGAAGCTCAAGGCGGCGGAGCGGACACGGCGATGCTACGAGAACCGGCAGCTCCCCGAGCACCTACACGAGCGCGTCGCATTCATCGACCGCGAGAGCACACGAATACAGGAAGAACGAGCGCGGGTTTGGCCCGGGCGGAGTCCAACCAGCCATCCCGATCGCTGGACGGCTCGGCCTCTCGAGGCTGATGCGATGGCGGCCGATGGCTTCGGGCCGTTTGGTTTCCGTGACTTCTACGACGACCGCTTCGCCCAGCTTTGTTGGGGCACCCACGGTTCTTCGATTGCGATTGTGCGGAACATCTCGCCCGAGCACTTTCCGACGCTCGCCGCGATGGCGTTCCGGGATGTGGCCGGCTTCGGCGTGCTCGCGTCGGAACTCGTCTTGCGTTACTTCGGCGTCTTTGACGCCATCGCCGAGGCCAAGTTTCGGCTACTCGGTGACGAGCGGAAGAAGTGGCGAGGGATCGGCTTCGCGACCCAGAAGGGTTACCTGCCCAAGTAGTCTGGCCAGTGCCAGCCCAGTGCCACGGCTCCTGCCCATTTGGGACTCCTCGGGACGAATCCGGCCTACTCAGGACTTTCTACGCCGCTCGGAGAATCAAGGCCGTCCGCGCATTACTGAGTAGATTGGCATGGTTGTAGCCGATACCCGATTCTGGGTTCGAATCCCTCTGGGGACGCTGATTTTTGGCTTTTTTTACGCTGACTCGTCGCTTCCACAATGGGCCTGCCCGTTACCGTGCCCCTTCCAGGAAGTGCCGGGTGCGGGACGCGAAACGTCGCGCGGAGGATTGCCGCGGAGTCGAGGTAGCCTTGCGTCGTCTCGCGGTCCGTGTGCCCGAGCACTGCCGACAGCCAGACGTAATCGCCGCCTGCGACGGTCCAGTCGACCGTAGCGGACTATCAGTGCACTATGCATGCAAAGCTCGCCGAGCTAGGCCATCACCGATGACGCGGCACGCACTCCGCCGTCATCTCCGAGAGCATCTGGTCTGCGACGAGCGCGCCTCCGGTGAGCGTCGCGGTCGTCTGATAGATGCTCTCCACCTCGCAGTCCGGCGAGCAGAAGACCTTCGGCGCGGGTTGCACCTTCGCGAGGTAGAACGCGCCGCCGCCCGTCGTGCCGTTCGGCCGCATCGCGCAATACCAACCGCTCACGTGGGTTTTCGGATAGTCGAAGTCGTCGTCCGGCGAGGCGACGCTGTCTGCTGCGAGCTTCGCCACGTCGGCCGCGGAGATGCCGGCCGTGCACGAGCTGACGCCTGCCCACTCGTCGATTTTGCCCCCGGGCAATGCTAGCGAAGCGTTCGCGATCTCCGGGCAGAGCGCGGGGACCGACGCGCAACCGGCCGCGCTCGGATCGCAGCCGCAGTCCATTCTGCCGAAGGGGGGCCCCTGCGTGAGCATGACGTAGTCCAGGTAGTCTTCCATGCCGTACGCCGCGAGCGCGTAGCTCATGGCGCCGGAGCCGCCGCTTTGGCCCTGCGCGCAGAAGCCTTGGTCGCGGCTGCCTTTGTGCACATTGTCGAACGCCCATTTCAAGACCGTCGCCGGCCGGCACGCGCCCGCCTTGATGCTCCCGGCGCCCATCGATGTCTTCTCCCAATCGTTCGCCCATGCCATGTCGACGATCCGGTAACCCTTCGCGAGGTATCGGGCGGTGAGCGCGCCGCGTCCGAAGAAGGTGATCCCTCCGCCGCCGTCGTGGACGACGATCGTGCCCAAAACCGGTACCGTGGGCTCCTGCATCTGGACGTTGACGTCGAGCGGCGCGGCACCGGGACAGGCCACGGTGAGCGTGCGGCACGTGGCCCCCGCGACGCAGTTCGGCGTCGCGCCCTTGTCGGTGACGGTGCCGAGAGGGCGCGCGCCACCGTTCCCCGTCGGCGGGGCATCGGTCGAGGACGCGCTGTCGGCCGCCGGCCCAGCGCCGTCTACGCCAGGATCGCCGCCGCCGTCGTTGTTGCCGGGCGGCCCGCCATCGCTGGCGATGCCGCCCTCGGGCGCCGCCGCGCCTGGGCCCACGTCGCTCGGACCCGCGCTCGAGCACGCCGTACCAATCCCCGCACCGACCAGAACGTACGCGATGATGTGCCGCATGGAGACGGACCATCGCAAGTGGCGTGCCGCCGCATCGTGAGTCGAAGCAGCGAATTTCCCGCCCTATTCCCGCGAATCCACGGCCGCGTCCTACGCTCCGAGGGGCCCTCGGGGCCTCACGCGGCCGTTGCTGCTCGGCGGTGAGGCCCAGGAGTTCTCACTCCTGTCCTCATTCCGACGATTCACGTACCCGAGCCCATTGGGGTCCCCGGTCAAAACTGAATGAGACCTCCCGCGCGCCCGATCACCGGCGCCCCTTCGATGCGCTCGACCGGCCTCCGCGTGAAGTAGAGAACGGCGGCGGCGGCGAAGGAAGCGATCGCGACACCGAGCCCGATGTCCGCGACGATGTACTCGGTTTTGACCTGGTCGAAATGGGAGCCCGTACATCCGGCAGGTGTCCCGCATCCAAAGCTCGATCGATCGCTCAGCCCGCGGAGCCCCGCGTATGCGAAGACGCCGGCGCCGACGACGCCCAAGGCTCCCAGAACGTAGACCGCGGCGGACGGAGGAGGCCGCGCAGGCGGCGTGACGGCATTGGGGAGCGTCACGATCAGCCTTCGTGCCTTGTCGCCCTCGCGGATGAGGATCTCTTGCGAGACCGACGCTCCAAGGGGTTGCTCGAAGCGAAACGCGTGCTTCCCCGGATCGAGCTCGATCGCACTTCCCGTGCCGGCGCCTGCGGCGAGCCCGTTGTCGACGAAGACGCGCGCCTCGGGGACGTCGCGTCCGCGCGCGTCACGGACCACGACGATGACGCTGGGAATCAGAGCGCGAACGTCCACGAGCCATTTCGCGCAATAGTCAATGACCTCCGTCGGGCAGCTCGCGCGCGAGCATGCCTCGAAGCGGGTCCGCGCATCGAGGAGCCTCCCTTTTCGCTGGAGCTTCTGGCCTTCGACCTCGGCCGACAGGCACTTTTCCTCGGCGTTCGCGCCGGCGCCTTGGTCCGCGTGCGCCGGAGGAGCGCGTAGCCCTAGCGCGAGCAGGGGACACACCGTCGTCAAGAAAAGGCGCCGCGCGAGGAGCATCGCTCAGCACTCGCGACGAAAGCGCACGATGCCATCGTCATCCGTGTACGGCTTGAGCGGGCATGGCTTCGCCGAAGGAGCCGGCGGCTCTGTGGCAGGCGGAGGCGGAGGCGGAGGCGGCGCGGCCGTGGCGGGAGGGTCGGTCCGACGGGGGGCACGGCGCAGGGGCGGCGGGCTCGGCGCCGACGGCGACGACGCAGCGACGATCCCGGCCGACGCGCGGGTCGCGGGCGCGGGGGCAGACGAGGAGCCAGAGGTCGCGGGCACCGGCGCGTCCGGCGGCGACGGGCGAACACCCGCGGGTTTGGGAGAGTGCCGCAGGCCGAAGCCGAGCGCTGTCACGATCGCGATCGCGCCCGCCGACACGAACCAAAGCCGTCGTCGCTTCGGAAGGAAGACCGCCCGCGCGACCGAGATCGAAAGCTCGGATCGGGTAGCAGGATCGCCGGGGGGCGATGGCTCCGGGCCGGTGCCGATGGTGCGAATGCTGACACGCGATGCCTCGTCCCCGAGGAGGCTCGTCGCGTTTTCCGCGGCTGTCATCGAAGCGCCGCCACGGTCGCGCGAGTCGCGCTCGATCGTGCCGACGACGCTCGTGCGGCGAGCGAGCGTTTCGCCGACGACGCTCTCCACCCACGCGGCCACGCGCCCTGGGCTCGCGATCGCTACGGCCGTCTCGAGCGCGATCGCCATGTCTCGCGCGGTCTCGAAGCGTTTGGCCGGCGACCGCGCGAGCGCGCGTAGCGTGATGTCGTCGACCTCTTTGGGGAGCCCCGCAACGCACGTGCTCGGTGGCTGCGGTGGCCGCTCGAGGATGTTGGTCACCGTCATCCCTTCGTTGTCTCCGGCGAAGAGGCGTTTGCCGGTCAGCGCCTCCCACAGCACGACGCCGGCGGCGTACACGTCCGTCCTGCGATCGATGACCCCGCCGCGCAGCTGTTCGATGGCCATGTACGCGAGCTTGCCTTTGACCTGGCCATCACGCGTCGTCTGCGATCGTCCCGCCGCCTTGGCGACGCCGAAGTCGAGAACGCGCGCGACGCCGTCGGCGCCGACCATCACGTTTTGCGGCGAGACGTCGCGGTGAACGATGTGAAGAGGCTCGCCGTCCTCGTCTCTCGCTTCATGGGCTGCATGCAAACCGTGGAGCATGCCGGAGACGAGCGCGGCCACGATGGGAAGCGGGGGACCTCCAGCGTCGTGGGCCAGTCGCAGGAGGGAAGATAGGGACTCGCCGTGCACGTACTCCATGACGAGAAGGAGCTCATCGCCCCGTGCGACGACGTCCAACGTGCTCACCACGTTGGGATGGCGGATCCGGCTCGCGAGTCGCGCTTCGTCGAGCAGCATGGCGCGAAATTCCGGGTCGCGCGCGAAGTGCGAATGCAGCTTCTTGATCGCGACCGTGCGCGCGAACCCGCTCGACCCGAGGAGCCTCCCGTAGTGAACGGAGGCCATTCCGCCGGCGGCGATCTCGTCGTAGACGATGTACCGACCGATCGACAGCGGGGCAACTGGACGCGTCGTCGCCACGTCCTCAGGATAGCACCAGGGGACTGCTCGCGGTCACGGAGGCTTGAGGAGGCACCTGACCGAGTTTCCGTTGCCCGTGGTCCAATAAATCAGCGTCGGTCCGACGGCGATCTCCATCCAGTAGCCATCGGCGCTCGGATCACTCGTCGCGAGCTTTTGGATCGCGGTCGTGGTCGCGAAGCCGCGCGCGATGCGGTTCACCGTCGTCCCCCGGTCGCCGATGAAGTAGACGTTCTTCTCGTCGACGGCGATGCTTCGAGCCTCCATGACAGGGGTGCTCGTCACGGGAAGGGCGGGTGCGCCCGCATCGAGCATGGCCTCCTGCATCAGCTCCCGATCTCCCCAGTAGATGCGGCCGCCGTCGACGTCGACCGCGAGTCCCGTCGCGAACCCAGGGCTGCCGAAGGGTGATGGCGGGGCGCCGGAGTCGTCGATCTTCATCGTTTGAAGGCCGCCGCCTCTGTCCTCCAAGGTCCAGTACAGATGGCCCTGCGCGCTCGTGATGTGCGAAGGGTGGGGCTGCTTGGTCGCGACGGTCACGATGCTTCCACACGCTGGCAGCGCGCAGCTCATGATGGAACCATTTGTCCCCATGTAGTCGGCTGTCCAGTAAAGCTGCGCGTCGGTCGCCGTGATGCCGTAGGGCTCGGACGCGGCAGGAACGATCTCGGAGCACCCTCCGCCGTCCACGGCGCACCGTCGAATGCTCCCGGGCCGCGACGTGCCGCCCGCCTCGGTGAAATACACGTACGTCCGGTCGAGCGCGATGAGCGACGGACGCATTCCTTGATCGACGACCGTTGGAGCCACCGACTTGGTGCACCCCGTCAACGGGCAGCGCAGCAACTCACCTTGACCAGGCTGTGGACCGCCGGGTGCGTACACGGTCCAGTAGAGAAATTCGGGAGAGAGCGCGATCCCGAGGGTGCTCCCTCCGGCCAGCATGGTCGGCCCGCAGTCGAAGGGCTGACATTCTCCTGCCTGGCATTCGCCGCCCAGACAATCATGTTGGCACGCGCCGCAGTTGCGCGGGTCGGTCCCCAGATCTTGGCTGCACGCGCCGCCCCCCTCGGGGCCAGCGTCGGGCTCCGAACCTCGGTGGATGGGAAACGCCAGGCCGCACGCAACCAGCGCCGCCGCGGTGGCCGCAAATCCCGCGAGCAAGGCCCCACGGCGCGGAGCGAGCACACGTGAAGGGTACCACGCTACTCTGAGCCATGGCCGGTCGATCGCCCGAGGAATCCACGCACGCCCTTCCGCGCCTGCCGACCGTCGAGTTCGCGGCAGTCTATCTGCGCGTCCTCGAGGGCCCAGACCGCGGCAGCGATCTGCACCTGTCGGCGGGCGTCACGCGCATCGGCACCGCACCGGGATGCCATCTTCGCTTGACCGACACCACCGTCTCTCGCGTGCACGCCGAGATCCGCGTATCCGCGGAGGGAATACGGCTCCTCGACAACGGAAGCACCAATGGAACGCGCGTCGACGGGATCGACGTCATCGAGGCGAGGCTCACCGCCGGCTGCACGCTCACGCTCGGCGCGACGTCGGTTCGCGTCGAGCTCGAGGACGATCCGGTCATCGTGTCCTTGTCCACGAAGGACAGCTTCGGTGGGGTCCTGGGCGCCGGACCCGAGATGCGACGCGTGTACTCCATCGCCGAGATGATCGCGCCCAGCGATGCGACCGTCCTCATCCAGGGCGAAACAGGGACGGGAAAGGAGATCCTGGCCCGGGCCATCCACGACGCCTCGAAGCGCAGCGCCGGTCCGTTCGTCGCCGTCGACTGCGGGGCGATCGCGGAGAACCTGATCGAGAGCGAGCTCTTCGGGCACGTGCGCGGCTCGTTCAGCGGCGCGGTCAAGGATCGCCGCGGCCTCTTCGAAGAGGCGGAAGGAGGGACGATCTTTCTCGACGAGATCGGCGAGCTCCCGCCCGCGCTCCAGCCGAAGCTCCTCCGCGTGCTGGAGGCGCGTGAGGTGCGCCGCGTGGGAGCAAACACGGCGCGCAAGCTCGACGTCCGTGTCCTCGCGGCGACCAATCGAGCACTGGCGCGCGGCGTGAACGACGGCTCGTTCCGGGAGGATCTGTACTATCGACTGGCCGTGTGCGAGATCGCGTTGCCTCCTCTACGGGCACGACGCGAAGACATCGCGCTCCTTGCGAACCACTTCTACGCGCGCATCACCGGGAGCGGTGACGTGCTCCCCGGCCCGGTGCTGGCCTCGCTCATGAGCCGGAGCTGGCCGGGCAACGTGCGTGAGCTCAAGAACTTCGTCGAGCGGAGCGCTTGCTTGGGTTGGTCGATGTCCCGTACCGAGGCGACACCGGCGATGGCTCCTGAAGCCCCGGTGCCGATCCTGAGCGAAGCACTCGTTCCGATCGACTTGCCGCTGAAGGATGCGCGGCTCGCGTGGACGCAGCGCTTCGAAGTTCTGTACGTGAGAGCATTGCTTCAGCGCACGGGAGGCAACGTCACCAAGGCGGCGGCCTCGGCGGGCGTCAACCGTCGGTACTTGCACCGGCTGATCGCCGAGCATGGCATCCGCGGCGCACGAGAAGACGAGGGCGGGGACGATTCGTAGGCAGGAGGACGACGCGAAGTCCAGGGGCCGAAAGAGCCTCACGACGTGTGCACCGCGAGGCCCGCGTGAGGCTCTTGGGACCCCGATCGCGGGCCTAATTTCGCCGATCCAGAGCGGCACACATGGTGCTTCGTGATCGGACATGCCCAATCGCAGGTCCTTCGCTCTTCTGGCGCCGTCGATCCTCGCATGCTGCGCGCTGGGATGTAGCGGCGCGACCGCGGGCACCTCCGATGAGCACGGCGGACCGAGCGTGGTCAACGAGGAGGGCGGCGCCCAAACCGTCGACGCCGGCTCCGATCTCGGAAGCCCTGCGCCCGACGGGAGTGGCGGCACGGACGCCGGCAGCGACGACACCGGGCCCGGCGCCGGCGGCGGCGTGGTGCTGCCGTCGGGAACGACAATGGGCGCCACGACGGTGACCTGCCCCAAGTCCGCGGGCAGTCCCGCCGGTGCCACGTGCACGCGGCTGACGGTTCAGTGCCCAGGGGTCGAGGACATCGCGGCGACCGTTGCGGTGACGGAACCGCCCGGGGGATCGGGTGCAACCGTCGTCCTCCACAACGGCGTCGGCGGCACGGCGTTCTTCAACCAGAACGGCGTCGCGGCAAGCCTCGTGGCCAAGGGCATGCGCACAGTGCAGCCAGCATGGGCCACCGACTGGGAGGTCTCGGCCGTCGCGAACAGCGCGCTCGCCGCCGCGTGTCGTCCGGCGACGCTGTTCCGTTGGGCGTTTTCGCAGCCGCACGGCAAGAGCCGAACCGCGGGATTCTGCGCCATCGGGCACTCTGCCGGCTCCGGCGCGATCAGTTACGCGATGGCGCACTACGGCCTCGGTGACACGCTCGACTACGCCTTGCTCACCGCGGGATCGCCCTTTGGGCGAATCGACTACGGTTGCGCGCCGTCGACCTACGCCGGTCCGCCCATCACGATGTGTCCGGGTGCGCCGACGCCCATCGCGAACGCGCCCATCGCGTACGTGACCTTCGCGGTGCCCCTCTTGAACAAGATCGAGGGAACTAGCACGTGCGCGGGCTCGCCAAACCCGCAGGAGCTCGCGCGCTTCGCCGCCGACAGCGTGGTCTCGCCGGGAGCGATCTACGACTACCCGAAGACGCCGCTCAGCTTCTTCTACTGCGGCAACGCGCCGAACGAGACCGCCGGCCTCGGCTGGTTTTACAACTCGCGGATCACGTCGACCAAAGAGATCCAGTGCGTCGCCGGGAAGTGCTCGGGCGAGGACGTCTACTCCGATCCGCCGACGCTCGCGGCGATCGTCGACGGGATGTCGGCGAGCTGCGTTCCTCGCCACTGAGCTGGACAGTCGAGGCGGCCGTGGTGTCCGCCGGCCGTCCATTTTTCACGACCAAACCGCACTCGTCCTTCAACGGTGCGCCGTTCGTACCCATCAAACCAACCCGAGAAACAACTACTCATGCTGAAACTAATCACTGTTGTTGCCACTCTCGCATTTCTTGCGTTCATTTCTGCATGTGCCGCGGAAGGAGATGAAGTGGGCCTAGGCCACGACGTCGCAGGATTGGGCGGCTCGAGTAGCGTCACCGCCATCTCGGGGGGAAGCAATCTGAATGATTCCACGGGACACATCGTTCTAGGCTTGACGCTCAGTAAGTCAGGTTCTTCGACAGCGGGAAGCATCGAGTTGAATCAAGGAAATTGCCACGGAAACCCCGGCGATCTCTATGATTCGACCGGGACGCTGCTCCAACATTTCAGTAGTCAGTGCGTGAACTACGCGACGAACTTGATCACGGGAAACTACACCGTCGTCACGGTTGGCACCGCCCCAGGCAATCCAGATTATGCCTCGGGAGCGGAGGTCGATTATCTCGCAGGACATGGTCAGGGCATCTATGTAAAGGGCTCGTCGGTGAGAGGTTACGTCAAAAATTCAAAAGGCGTTCCTGTGAGCGAAATGAACATCGCTTTCACGACGTATCTGACGCCGGTAGTCAGCTTCAATGCCTACGGCTTGTTCGAAGGGGCGGGTATTGCCATTTACGTCAAGCTGATCAACGACGCCACGGGCGCGGTCATCAGGAACGATCTGACCAGAACGCCCGTGGTCACCCTTCAGCCGGGCCTCTATCGGGCAATCGCGTACGGCGCGTCGGTCGAAGAGGCCGGATCGGCGCTTCTAAACATGGTGATCTACTAACGTGAGCGAATTCACACGACGGCGAGGCCACATGATGAGCTCGAGAATCACACGCTGCTGTGTTCTGGTTGTCGTCGCCCTGGGCTGCGGTCCCGGCCCAACCGACGACGAGGCGGTTCAATCTATGCAACCTGCGCTCACGGCCACGTCGCCATGCGGGATCCTCAGCACGCCACCGGACTACAAGCACGTCATCTGGATCATGATGGAGAACAAGACCTACAGCCAGGTCATCGGCAATGCCGCCGCGCCCTATATTTCCGGCTTGGCGAAGCAGTGCGGGTCCGCGAGCAATTGGAGCGACGCCGGAGCAGCCTACGACTCGCTGCCCAATTACATCGCCCTCGCCACCGGGATCACCGATTCCGCCGTACTCGACGGGTTCAATTGCAGCTGCACTCCGTCGGCGACGGTGCACACCGACAACGACAACCTCTTTCGACAGGTCCGCGCCAAGGGCTTGAAGGAGAGATCGTATGAAGAGGGCATGCCTTCCAAGTGCGCCTATTCCGGTGGCACCCAATACGCCTTCATTGGCAACCCAGCGCTGTACATGTGGGGCGGCACCGACCAATCCGCCTGCCTGCAAGACGACGTGATCTTCGGCTCCGCCACCGCGGGTGCGTTCATCAACGCTCTGGTCAATGACAACCTACCAGCGTTCAGCCTTGTCACCCCGAACCTCTGCAACGACATGCACGACTGCTCGGTCACCGCCGGCAACGACTTCCTCGCGGCGCTAGTACCCCAGATCTTGAAGAGCCCTGCGTACCTGTCCAACAACACCGCGATCTTCATCATCTGGGATGAGGAATCCCCGATTCCCAACGTGGTCATCTCGCCATCGGTTCCACGGGGCACGGTGGTGACCACTCCGATCAACCACTATTCGGCGTTGGCGGCGACCGAGAAAATGCTGGGGTTGCCCCTGCTGCTCGGCGCGCAGAGCGCTCCCGATATGCGGGGACCCTTCAATCTGTGATGCCCGCCGGCGGTTGACCGGAAGTTCCATTTCTACTCCGCCATGACTACGCGGGGCTCGTACCTTCTCAGCCGGCGCGTCTTTCATCCTGATGACGTCGTTGAACCGGCACCCCCCGCCGCCGGTTCAACGACGCGAGCGCGCCCGGCCCCGCAGCTCGTCGGTGGGGCCGGGAAGGCCTCACCACGCCGCGCCCTCCGAGATCGTGAGGCTCGATTGGCCTCGGTGTCCGTCGGAAATCCCTCAATCCGTTTGCGGCACACGTGATGCACTCGGGTGGGACATGTCAAGCCGGCGTGTTCCTGGGAAGAGCGCGAATCAGATGCAGCTCGTACTTTTCTTGGTGCCGACGGTCTTGGTGGCATGTGGTTCGAGCACCAACAACTATTACGCCGTCGCGAGCGACGCTGGGTCCCAGGACTCCGCCAGTCGACTTGGCCCGGCGTGCACCGCCTACCTGACGTGCTGCGGACAGATCGCCGGTTCTCAACCCCAAGTCGCCGCAGCATGCGACTCCGCCAAGCACAGCATCGACGATGGGTTGGCACAATCGGCGTCGGCGAGCACCTTCGAGGCGAGCTGTGAGGCTGGTCTCAACGCGGCCAAGACTGCCGGCTACTGCTCGGAGAGCACCGACGGTGGCCACCCCTCCGAAGGTGGGAACCTGGCCGACGCATGTGACCACGGCACCTGCCAGAGCTGCGGCGGGACGAACGGCCCATGCGCCTGCACGCAGCCCAGTGACTGCGGCGCCCTCCTCACCTGTGTCAGCAGTAGGTGCACGTCGAGCGCAGACGTGTGCAAGTACGACAGCGACTGCGGCGGCGGCGTCTGCGTGAGCGGTAGGTGCGAGGACGCGTGCGCGACCGGAAGCTGCGCCGGCGACGACACGTGCGTGAAGGGCGGGTGCGAGAAGAACCTGACTGGCTCGAGCTGCACCTCGAATGCCGAGTGCTCGGCGACGACACCGTTCTGCGTTGCCCGTCACTGCACCGCCGCATGCACGAACACCCAGCCCTGCGGCCCGGGCGACTACTGCGACCAGGGCGCGTGCGCGCCCGACACACGCGTGAAGCGGAACTGTCAGATCGATACGCAGTGCAACACGGCCGGCGGGGAGAAGTGCAACCAAGGCCTCTGCAAGTACCCTTGCACCGACGACACGCTGTGTAGCCAGATCGACCTGCGCATCCGCTCTTGCGGTCTCGACAAGGTGTGTCGCTCGTACAGCGAAGCGCACCCGCAATGCACGGCCATGGCCGACTGCCCAATCGGCAAGGATTGCGTCGGGAACGTCTGCAGGTAACGCCTGGGTGAACGGATCCCGCTTCCACTTCTCGCGGACGACGGCGAAGAGGCCGTCGTGACCCATGCGCATGTCGACGGCGGCCGAGGCGACGTACGCGACGTCTTGGCCGACTCGAAGGCGAATCACCGCACCCCAAACGACATCCTCGAGGATGTCGTCGACGACCGGCCCGACGTGCTCGCGAACGCGAACTGGCACGGGCTGCATCCCCTTGGTCGCGCTACGCGTGACTCCGCCACGCCGAAGCTGCCATCGCCACCACGCGAGCGTCTTCGGCCGCACACCGTGTCTGCGCGCTGTTTGCTCGAGCGAGCTGCCCTCGGCTTCGCCAATGAGCCGCTCCCACTCGCCCCGCGTTTGCCGTCGTCCCACGCGCGGAGCATCGTCCTCGCTCCGCGGCCGCGCCAGTCGTCCATCGTCCGACGGCGGCGCCGCGCCGACGACACATCGGCGCGGCTACGACGACTTGCCGCTTTCGCTCGCGACGGTCGCCTTCAGGCGGTGGCGGGTGCGGCGGCTTGTCGCTTCATCGCGTCTTGCATCTCGGTCGCCGAGACCTCGCGGGTCTGCGTCGCGAGCGACCACCGGTGGCCGAACGCGTCGGCGACCTGGCCGTAGCGCGCGCCCCAGAACATGTCGGTCGGCGGAAGCACGCTCTTCGCGCCCGCGTCGAGCGCGCGCGCGTACACCTCATCGACCTTCGCGACGAAGAGATGAAGCGTCGTCGCGCCGGGGCTCGCCTGCGCGATCGCGCCCATGTTCGGCTGCTCGTCGCTGATCCAGATCGGCGAGTCGCCGATGCGGATCTCGGCGTGCGCGATCTTGCCGTCCGGCGTCGACAGCCGGTAGACCTCCTCGGCGCCGAACGCTTTCTTGTAGAACTCGATCGCCTTGGCCGCGCCCTTCACGACGAGGTGGGCGGTGACCGTGTGCATGCCGTTGGGGGTGCCGTTCTTGGTCATGGGGAAGCTCCTTTTCGAGGTGGATGCGAGCGCCACGCGGCGTCGACCCGCTTCCAACTAGCAGTCGATGTTTGTCGCACCATTTCGCACAAATCGGATTTTCGACTTCACGTCTCTTCTTCGGCGGTTACGCTGAATTTTCGTTCGGCGAACGGTCCACGAGGGGAGAGAACGCGCGGGTGCAAGAAGACGACTTCTGGGAGCCTTCGCGGGCGCAGGTCTGGCGGCGCGACACGGTCGCGGCGGCGGTCGATGCGGCGCGGCGCGAAGTAGCGCTCGTGGGCCTCGGGGCGGCGCTCACGACGGGTCGGCGCGCGCGTGCCTCCGGTGCGTCGTCGCTGCGCGGTGAGCTCACGCGATTCGCGCGCGCGGCGGCGGCGCTCGAGGTCGCGGCGTCCGAAGGTCCATCGCGGCGCGACGAGGTGAAGGCACTGCACGCCGAGGCGACGCGATGCCTGCGTCGCGTGGGCATCGGACGTCGCGGGTCACGCCTCAGCGAGCTTCACGAGGCGCTCGAAGCGATCGCGCGCGCGGCGTCGCCGAGCGGCGAGGCGCCGTGGGAGGGCGCAGAGGCCAGCGGCGATCCGGCGCGCGCGCTCCTGGATGGAGGCAGCGAGGTCTCGTTGCGTCTCCTCGAGAGCGCGTTCGCGGACGGCGCGCCGACCGATCGTGGCGCGGCGAGCCTGTCGGGTGCGCGCCTGTCGCGCTTGAGCGGGCGGTTCGATCACGCGCTCGCGTGGGAGACGGCGTGCGTGCGCGCGATGCGAGAGGGGTCTCCCGCGGAGATCTTGCGCGCGCTGCGCCTCGGCACCCTCGCGCGAACACCGGCGCGGATGCTCGAGCTCTATCTTTGGGCGCGCGCGATCCCGTCGAAGGCGCTCGTCGCCGAGCTGCCCGCCGCGGCGTCGCTGCGAAGGACGGCGTCGGGCGAGGGCGATCCGGCGGCGTGGACGCTCGCCCTCGCGCTCGAGAAGGCGGACAAAGCGTCGCTTCCGCTTACGTCGCGGACGCAGGCGCTCATTCGCGCGATCGACGGTGTGGACGACGCGTCCGATCCGGCGTTGTCGCTCCTCGGCGTCGCGGCGGGCGCGCGATGGCTCCTTCGCCACAAGCAAGTCAAAGAAGGGACCCGCCTCGCCGCGCGTTACCGGGCGCTGTCGCTGTCGATCACCGATGGTTCAAGCGCCGACGTCTATTCGCTCGCGCTCTCGAAGGCCACGGCGCGCGCCGAGCACGAACGGCCTGATGCCGACGTCGTGCCCTCCGCGCTGCGCCTCGGCTACGAGCTTCTCAAAGCGCGCTGGCGCGTGCACGCGAGCCCGGACGAGGCGATCGAAGCGTACGTAGAGATCCTCGCCTACCACCTGTCGGCGCTGAAGGGGCCGCTCATGAAGGTCGGGCAGGTGATGGCGTTCTACGGCGTCCCGATGCCCGCGGAGTCACGCGCGCTCCTTGCCACGCTGCACGACGATGCGGCGCCGGTGCCGTTCGACGTCGTGCGTGGCGTCCTCGAGTCCGAGCTGAAGCGACGAGCCTCGGAGGTGTTCGCGGAGATCGACGAGACGCCGCTGTCGTCGGGCAGCGTGGGGCAGGTGCACCGCGGCGTCCTCCCAAGCGGCGAGCGCGTCGCGATCAAGGTGCAGTATCCGAACGTGGCGGGCCGGATGGAGCGGGATTTCAGGGCGCTTCGGCTCATCGTTCCGCTCGTCCAGCGCACGCTCCCGCGGTGGAACATCGCCGGCATCGTCTCGGAGCTGCGCGAGCGCATGCTCCTCGAGTGCGACTACCTCCGCGAGGCGGCGGCGCAGACGCGCTTCCGTGAACGCCTCGCCGACGACGGCGAGATCGTCATCCCGCGCGTCCATCACGAGCTGACCACCGCGCGCGTCCTCGTGACGACGTATTTCGAGGGGCAAACGTTCGCGGAGTTCGTCGCGACGGCGACTCCAGCTCAGCGGAGCCGGGCGGCCGAGGCGCTGCTCCGCTACGCGATCCGCACCACGATCGTCGAGCGATCGTTCAACACCGACATGCACCCCGGCAACCTCTTGTTCTCGGAGAGCGCGCTCTGCCTCGTCGACTTCGGCAACGTCCGCGAGTGGAGCGGCGAGGCAGCGGGCGGCTGGCGCGAGATCTTGGAGGGGACGATCGTGGGCGATCCGGCGCGCGTCCTCGCCGGGCACAAGCTCCTCCAGTTCGTGCCGGGTGGCTCCGATCGGACCTACACGAAGATGGCCCAGCTCCTCACGCGCTTTCTCACGAGCGTGGTCGGCGACGACGCGCCGCGGAAGCTCTCGAAGGCCGCGCTCCTCGGCGAGCTCGCGCCGCTGGCGCCGTCGGGTCCGTTCGTCGCAGACGGGCTCCAGATTCATCCCGACTTCGCGTACGCGTTTCGGATGTACTGGGGCCTGATCGCGATCCTGGCCGATCTCGACGCCGACGTGCGTTTCCGGAAGATCAGCCTCGAGGTCCTCGCGCGCGCGCCGAGCAATGGAGCGTGATCGCCACTAAACGGGCTCGATTTCGGCCTCGGCGGCGATGTACGGGACGTATCGAAAATCGCGAATTTTGGTCACGCGGCCGCCGTCGAACTCGAGCAGGATGAAGTACGTCGGCGCGCCAGGGCCGGGCGGGGTCGCGGCGAGGACCAGGTTTCCCTCGAGACGCGCGACCCGCACGGAAACGTCCGCCTTCTCGTAGTTGCCGAAGTACATGCCGACCTGCTTGCCGCGGCGTTGCGATTTCGACACGAGATCGAGCCGGCAGTCTTCGCCGACGAGCGCGCGCACGCCGTCCCAGTCGCGCGCGTTGAAGAGGGTCGCGTATCGGTCGAGATCGGCGCGCGCCGTCGCCTTGGCGAGATCTTCCTGCCTCTCCTGCTCGAGGAGCTTCGCCCGTCCGCGGACGAGAGCTGCCTTCACCGCCATGATGGTCGTCTCCATCGTCGCCGACGTCTCCTCGAGCGAGTGCCCGAGGACGTCCTTCAAGATGACTGCGCTGCGTTGCGTGACCGGGAGCGTCAAGAAGCGGGCGAGCGCGGCGCGGACGACGAGGGGATCGGGGCGCTCGTCGAACGCGGCGACGTCGTCGAGCTCCGCGGAGACGTCCGTGTATTTTTTGCCGTGGCTCTTCAAGAAATCGAGCGCGGCGTTGTGCGCGATGCGAAAGAGCCACGGGCGAAGAGGGGGGACCTCCGGCGACTGGCTGAGCGCGTAGAACGCCTTCGCGAGCGCGTCCTGCACGATGTCCTCGCCCTCGATCACGGAGCCGGTGAGGCGCGCGCAGTAGCGGTGCAGCTCGGGGCGCAAGCCCTCCACCATCGCGAGGAACTGCTCGCGGGCGGCGGCGAACGCGTCGGTCGTCGTGGGGGTCACCGGATCACGCTACCCGTTCTTCTCGGCCTCGCGCTTCAGATCCGCCGCGTACGCCTCGAAGGCCGGCCCGAAGTCCGGTAGCGAGCCCTTGATCATCGGGAGCATGACGCCAGAGAATTCCTCGCGCATCGCGAACTCGGTCGCGCCGTCGGCCGTCGCAGTGAGCGTGAACGTGCGGACGCCCTTGAACATGGGCGCGAAGCCGTCGCTCCACACCATCGAGCGGCCGGGCTCGAAGCCGGTGACCTTCGGCTTGAAGACGCGTCCCGGCGCCGCGGGGACCTCGAGCTTCAACGTCTCGCCCGGGGCGATCGATCCTTCGATCTTGGTGACCGTGGAGTTCCAGCGCGGGAAGCTCGCCGCGTCGGTGAGCAGACCCCAGATCCGGTCGGGGCTCGCCTGGATGGTGCAGCGGACCGCGCAATCCATGCGGAACGCGCTGCTCGTCTTGGTGGCTACGGGCTTGGTGATCGTCTTGGCGCTTGTCATGTCGTCCTCGCCCCGAAGACGACCGTCACCCCCGAAAGGATGCGGCGCCGCGTACTTTTTTTACCGGGCGAGCTTCGCGAGGCTCCGCGCGAGGTTGCGACGCGCAGGCTCCTCCCATCGGGCCCGCCCCACGCGCGTCACGAAGATCGTGGCGCGGGCCAAGAGAGCGCTCAAAATCGCGCGACGCCCGGCGGAGTACGCGGCCTCCTCGACCTGCGCGTACTCCTGACGCACGAGCCTCTCGTACTCGTCGAACGTCGTCTCGTCGCCCCCGAGGATCGACAAGTCGGCGTCGAGGACGATGCTCGCCTCTTCGGTTCCGAGGTGGGTCGCGCTTCCGTGCGCGGTGGCGAGGACGAGGTTCTGCGCGCGCGAGAGCATTCGATCGTCGAGCCACGCCCGACGCCCTTCCTCGACGAGGAGCGCTGCGCTGCGCGCCTCGTTGTCCTGACGGAGCGGCTCGTAGATCGCGTCGTGAAAGAGCAGCGCCAGGTCGACGGCCGGCGACGCGGCGCTCGTGAGCGCGTCGCGCGCGTCGAAGCACGCGAGGATGTGCGCCCACGTGTGGTATCGCCGGTGCGGTTCGGCGTAGCGCACGACCACGCGCTCCAGCAACGTCGGCGGACACTGGAACGAGAGGCGCCGCGCGACGTCGGCGGTCTTGTGATCGGCCATGTCTCAAGTGTGCGGCAGATAGATTGGTGGTACAACCAATCTATGGGGCGGCCGAGTCTCAGGGCCAAGCGCCGCGCAGAGCTGGCACGGGCCTTCGCGCGCGTCCTGGGGGCGCACGGCAGAGGCGGGGCGACGGTGGCGGCGGTGGCCGCCGAAGCGGGCATCGCGCCAGGCCTGCTCCATCACTATTTCACGGGGAAACAAGAGCTCTACGAGATGCTCTTCGACGAGCTGCGCGCGGAATTCCGGCGCCGCCTCGACGCGCACTCCGCGGCCGATCCGCTCGACGCCTACATCGGCGCTGCCCTCGCACTGGACGGGCGGAGCGACGCGACGGCGGCGCGCGCGTGGGTCGGGATCTTCGCGGAGGCGCTGAGTGATCCGGTCATGTTCACCAAGGTGCGTCGCGTGATGGACGCCGAGGTGGAGCGCGTCGTGCGTCGCTCGGGTGGCGCGCTGTCGGCCGAGGGCGCGAGCGCGGTGGTGGCGTTCGTCGTCGGCGCGCTCGTCTTCGGAGCGTTCGCGCCGCGCAAGGCCGCGGGCTTCGCGGCGCCGAGCCTTCGCCGCATGCTCCCCGGCCTGCGCGCGCGCGGCTGAGGCGTCGACGCCGTCGTCAGGGCGTCAGCATGATCGCGCGCTCGTCCACGCCGTGCCGCCCGTCCGGCGCGACGACCTCTGCGCGCAGAATCACCACGCGCGGCGACGCGACCCCGCTGACGTAATCCTTCATGCCCGCATGCGTGCGCACGCCGTCCATCGGGACGCTGAGATCGGCGATCCATCCGGACGCCTCGCCGGCGGGCGCTCCGTTCTCCGAATAGCGCGCGCTCAAGTTGACGCGGGCCGTGTCGAAGCCGGCGTCTTTGATGCGAAGGCTCACCCAAACGTGCTGCCCGCCTTGCGGCCCGTGGACCATGCTCACCGACTGCTGCGCGCCGAGAGCGTGAAAGCCGTCAGTGCCGGTTCCGAGCTCCACGTCGAGCGTCGCCGCCGTGGTCGGGACCTGCACGACGGAGGCCTCGGTCGCGCGTCCCCCCGCGGCGTCGCAGCCACACCCTCCGAGGAGGAGCGAAGTGACGACCATCGGGACGAGCGAGAGGAGGCGAGTGCGCGACATGCCCGCCCCTTCGCATCTCCCGTGCCGACGCACGAAAGCGCCTCTTTTCGAGCGGTTTGTCGCGGCGCCCGCCGGCGGCCGCGCCATCGGCGACGCGCGGGCCGAGAACCGGCGTTCACGCGCGCGCGGTGGCTTCAGGGCCGGTATAACGTAACGCCAGCCGCCATGGACGCGCCCGCCGAACCCGAGAGCCCGCCGGTCGAACCGGCCCGACCGGCCGCGCCTGCCAAGAGCGGCGTCCACGACATGACCGTCGGCAGCATCCGCGGGCACGTCGTGCGCATGATGCTCTTCGTCCTCGCCGGTCTCGCGATCCAGACGCTCTACGGGCTCGTCGACATCTACTGGGTCGGCCGCCTCGGCAAGGAGGCGGTCGCCGCCGTCGCGCTCTCGAGCAACCTGATGTTCGTCTCGCTCGCGGTGACGCAGATGCTGTCGGTCGGGTGCGTCGCGCTCGTCTCGCAGGCGGCAGGTCGCAAAGAGAACGACGAGGTCCAGCGCCTCTTCAACCAGGCGCAGAGCCTCTCCACGGTCGCGGGCCTCGTCTTCCTCGCCGCCTGTCTCGCGCTGCGGCGCACGTACGCCGAGGGCCTCGCCGGCGATCGCGTGACCGCGGAGCTCGCCGGCACCTTCCTCCTCGGCTTCATGCCGGCGCTCGCGCTCCAGTTCACGATGGTCGGCCTCGGGTCGGCGCTCCGCGGCATCGGCGACATGAAACCGGGACTCATCGCGCAGACGCTGAGCGTCCTGCTCAACATGGTCCTCGCGCCGTTCCTCATCTTCGGCTGGGGCTCGGGCCATCCCCTCGGCGTCGGTGGGGCGGCCCTCGCGACGCTGTTCTCGACGTTCGCTGCGGTCGTCGGCCTCCTCCTCTACTTGCGCCGCAAGGAGACCTTCCTCCGCCTGCGCCTTGCGTCGTGGCGCCCCGACTTCGCGGTGTGGGGGCGCATGCTCGGGATCGGCTTGCCGGCGGGCGCCGAGTTCCTGCTCATGTCGATCATCATGGGCGTCATCTACGTCGTCACGCGCCCGTTCGGCGCCGAGGCGCAGGCTGGCTTCGGCATCGGCGGCCGCGTGATGCAGGCCGGCTTCATGCCCGCGGTGGCGATCAGCTTCTCGGCCGCGGCCGTCGTCGGGCAGAACTTCGGGTCGCGAAAATTCGACCGCGTGCGCGAGGCGCTCCGAGAGAGCGCGAAGCTGATCATCGCCTTCATGCTCGCCTTCACACTCGTTTGCCACGTCGCGCCCGCCGCGTTCCTCGGCGTCTTTTCCGACGATCCCAAGGTCGTCGCGGTCGGCGTCGACTACCTGAAGACGGTCTCGTACAACTACGTCGCGAGCGGCCTCGTGTTCGTCATCGCCGGCGTCTTCCAGGGCCTCGGCAACACGTGGCCGTCCTTGATGGCATCGGCCACGCGCGCCGTCTCCTTCGTGCTCCCGGTCCTGTGGCTATCGGGCCGCGCGGGCTTCGAGATGCATACGATCTGGCAGCTCTCGGTCGCGTCGGTGTCGCTCCAGTTCGTCGCGTGCGCGTTCCTGATCAGGCGTGAGCTGCGCCTCAGAGCTCCGGTGGGTTGAAGGAGAGAAGGCATGTCCCTCGGTGCGCTCATCGCCAGCTACGATCCCGATCTCCCGCTCGAGGAGGCGCGCACCATCCCCGGCGGCTGGTACACCGATCCGCGCGTGCTCGACCTCGAGGAGCGCGAGGTCTTCGGTGCGACGTGGCAGCTCGCGGCGCGCGGCGATCAAGTCGCGGCGCCCGGTCAGTACGTCACTGCCACCGTCGGCGGCGAGCCCATCGTCGTCGTTCGGGGAAAAGACGGCATTTTGCGTGCATTCTACAACGTGTGCCGCCACCACGCGGCGGCCGTGATGACGGAACCGGAGGGGCGCGCCGAGCGCTTGCGGTGTCCGTACCACGGCTGGACGTACTCTCTCGAAGGTCACCTCAAGGTCGTCCCCGAGTGGGACGGCGTGTGCCGCTTCGCGAAAGAGGACAACGGGCTCGTCCCCGTGAGCGTCGCGTCGTGGGAGAACCTCGTCTTCGTTCACCTCGGCGCGCGCCCGCCGGCGCTCGAGGAGTACCTGGGGCGGATGGTGCCGATGGCCGCGCCGCTCGGCCTCGGCGCGCTCCAGTTCGTGGAGCGTCGCGAGTGGACGATCGCCTGCAACTGGAAGGTGTTCGTCGACAACTACCTGGACGGCGGCTACCACATCCCGTTCTTGCATCGCGGCTTGAACAGCATCTTGCCGTTCGGCGAGTACACGATCGAGTGCATGGATCGCTTCTGCCTCCAGTCGTCGCCGATCGAGGCGGGGACCGGCGACGCGATGACGTCGCAGGTGCGAAAGGGGAGAGCCCAGTATTTCTGGCTGTACCCGAACCTGATGCTCAACTGGTACGAGGGCTACCTCGACACGAACCTCGTCGTTCCGATGGGCCCCAACGCGATGAAGGTCGTCTTCGATTTCTACTTCGCCGACACGAGCGAGGCGGCACGCGAGCGCAACGCGAAGAGCATCGCGGTGTCGGCCGGCATCCAGGACGAAGATCACGCGATCTGCGCGTCGGTGCAGCGGGGGCTCAAGTCGCGCGCGTACGGCGCGGGGCGCTTGTCGGTGCGGCGCGAGGCGGGAGAGCACCTCTTCCATCGTCTGCTCGCCGCCGATCTCCGCCGCGGGGTGATGTGACGGTGACGCCGGTTCATCCGCGCAAGGCTTCGCTCTCGTCACGGATCCAATCGCGGAACGCGCGGACCTCGGCGCGGGCGAGCGCGCTCCGCGGCGCGACGACGTAGTACGCGTTCGCGACGGGGAGCGGCCGAATCTTCGGAAACGGGAGAACGAGGCGCCCCGCTGCGAGCTCGTCCATCGCGAGCGACCGTCGCGCGAGCGCCACGCCCTGCCCCTCGACTGCCGCCGCGACGAGCATGCGCGAGTCGGTGAGGACGGTGCCGCGCGTTGGATCCACCCCGGCGGGGCCGTGCGCGACGAGCCATCGGCGCCACGCGTCGGGATCGTCGTCGTGAAGGAGCACGTGGCGCCGCAGATCCGCCGGCGATGCGAGCCGCCTGCGTGCGCGAAGCGCCGGCGCGCACACGACGACGAGCGCGTCGTTGGCGAGCTTCTCGACGACGAGCCCCGGATAGCGCCCGCGCCCGAAGCGGATTCCCAGATCAATCGGCTCCGTCCCGAAGTCGACGAGGTGACCGCTCGCGGAGATGCGCACGTCGATGCCGGGGTGGGCGGCGAGGAAGCGCCCGAGGCGCGGCACGAGCCAGCCGGCGCCGAATGAAGGGATGACGCTCACCGCCACGACCGGTCGCTCCGCCGCGGGGCGCGCGCGAAGTCGGCGGTTGGCCTGCTCGAGCCGCCCGAAGATCTCACGAAGCTCGCTCGCCCACGCTTGTCCGTCCACCGTGAGCGTGAGCGCGCGGTGCCCACGGACGAAGAGCGGCCGCCCGAGGTATCCCTCGAGGAGCTTGATCTGATGGCTGATCGCCGTCTGCGTCACGAACAGCTCGGCGCCGGCGCGCGTGAAGCTGAGGTGACGCGCCGCCGACTCGAACGCCCGCAGCGCGTTCAGCGGCGGCAGGGGCGCAGGGACCTCGTCGCTCTTCACCGGCTCGAGGATACATGAGAGATCCTCATGTGACGGATGAAGAAAGGGAGCTCGTAGGTGTCCGCGCGGCGGCGTAAACCAATGGGTATGAAGCTCTATCGATTCCGCTACAGCCCGTATGCGCGAAAAGTCCAGATGGTGCTCGACCTCATGGGGGAGACCTATGACACGGTGGAGGTGCCGTACAGCGATCGCAACGAGCTCGCGACCGTGACCGGCGGGTACATCTACGTCCCGGTGCTCGTGGAAGACGACGGCACGGTCGTCACCGAGTCCCGCGCGATCTGCGAGCGGCTCGTCGCAAAGCCGCGGGGCGCGCGTCTGGTGCCGTCGCCGTTCGAGGGGCCGATTTGGGCGTACCACGACTTCGTGGACGGCGCGCTCGAGGACGTCCTCTTCCGCATCGCGTCGCCCGCCGTGCGCGACGCGTGGCCGACGCCCGGCGATCGCGCCCTCTACACGCTCGTGAAGGAGCGGAAGTTCGGCGCGGGTTGCCTCGACGTGTGGAAGCGCGATCAGGCGACCCTCATCGAGCGCGCGCGCCACCTCCTCGGCCCAACCCTCGCGACGCTCGCCAAGCAGCCCTTCCTCTTCGGCAGCGCGCCGACGCTCGCCGACGCGTCGCTCTACGGCAACTGCAAGATGATCGAAGAGGGGGACAGCCGCCTCCTCGCGCGCGTCGCGGAGCCGCTCGTCGCGTTCGCAAGGCGCCTCGAAGCGGCGCGCTGATCCGCCGGTAGCGCCAGATTCCGCAGGGGCGGTTCGCGTACGTTGTCAGCCTTCTTGCATTGCATCTCCCCGAGGAGACGCAGATGCACACCCGAATTCTCACCCAGCTCGCACTCGCATTCCCCCTGGCCTTCGCACTCGCACTCGCAACTGCGTGCGGCGGCGCGCAGAAACACGTCGAGTCCCAGGACTTCACCGAGAAGGGCTGGAGCGGGCCGTCGTCGGATGGCGCAAGCGCCAAGGCGGATCCGCCGATCCAGTCGGCGGCGGGTGCGAAGGCCGACGAGCCGAAGGCGCTCGTGGCGGAAAAAACCGCTGCCCCTGCAGAGAAGCCCGAAACCAGCTCCGCGGCCGAGGCCGACATCGTCTCGGGCGCCGCGCTTCCGCCGCCCCCGAAGGCCGCCAAGCCCGCCAAGGCGAAGAAGCCTGGCAAGACCCGCAAGAAGGCCTCGCGAGCCGCGCGCGGTTAGACGCTCCTCCGTGGGGGCATCTCAGCGGCCCGAGAACTTCGCCTCGCGTCGTTCGAGGAAGCTCTTCACGCCCTCCTGCGCGTCCTCGCTCGCCATGATCGCGGGCAGGAGGCTCGCAAGGTGCGTCGTCGCTGCGGTCATGCCCTCCCTCGCCGCGACGCGCGCGTTCGCCAGCGTCCCTTGCACGCCGAGCGGCGCCTGACGCGCGATGAGCTGCGCGATCGCTCGCGCGCGCGTGACGTGCTGGCCCGCCGGAACGACCTCTTGTACGAGCCCGATGCGCAGCGCTTCGGCCGCCCCGAACTCCTCGGCCGTCAGGAGGAAGCGCATCGCGTTGCCCCATCCGAGCTGCGTCGTCGCGCGGATCGTGGCGCCGCCGAACGGTAAGATGCCACGGCCGATCTCGAGCTGACGGAAGCGCACGCCTTCGGCGGCGATCACGACGTCGCTCGCGAGGGCGAGCTCGATGCTCAACGTGAACGCGATCCCGCTCACCGCCATCACGATGGGCTTGGGCACCGGCGGCCCCCAGACGCCGAAGGGGTCGTATTTCTTTCCGCCAGCGAGCGCCTGCGGTCCGTGCGTGGCGACGTGCGGACCGACCTCCGCGAGATCGAGCCCTGCCGAGAAGTGATCGCCGTGTCCGAAGACGACGCCGACGCGCAGCTCCGGATCCTCGGCGAGCTCCTCATAGGCGGCCGCGAGCCCGGCGAGGGTCGCGAGATCGAAGGCGTTTCGCTTCTCGGCGCGGTTGACGCCCATCAAGAGGACGTGGCCGTCGCGCTCCCGCGTGATTCGTTCGCTCATGGCGTGAGCGTGCTTGGGTCGCGCGCGCGCGTCAATTTGCATCGTTTCGGGGGGCCGCTTTCGATACCCTCGCGCCAGGGGGTACGGGAGACAGTGGAGTTCTTCGTCTACAGCCGAAGCGCCATCGAGGCGGTGCGTCCGCACGACGCGCCGCACGTCATCATCTCGATCACCAGCCACGCCGACGACGTCGCGCGTCTGCGCACGACCGACGCGTGCCTCGGGATCTTGCGCCTGTCGTTCGTGGACATCGAGCGCGCGTCGAGCGTCCACCCCGAGGACACGCTCTTCTCGCCGACCCACGCGACCTCGATCTGGGACTTCGTCGAGCTTCACCGCCCGAAGATCGAGCGGCTGCTCGTCCACTGCGACGCCGGCTTCTCGCGCTCGCCCGCCGTCGCCGCCGCGATCGCGCGCGTCGTGAACGGCGACGACGGCGAGTTCTTCGGCGATCGTTACAAACCGAACCCGCGCGTCTACCGCGGCCTCCTCGACGCCCACGAGCGCCGCACGCGCTGAGGCGCGTTCAGCCGTCGCGTCGTCGTTGCCGCATCCCGGGCATCGGCACGTCGAGGATTGCTGGCGAGTAGCCCACGGAGAAGGGCGTGACCATCGCGGGCAGCGTCGGCTCGGAGTCGGGCGCGGGCACCACGGCGGAGACCGAGCGCTGGCCGACGCGCACCGAGTCGAGCATCGCGCGGAAGATCGGCGCGAGGAAGGCGGCGTCGCTGACCGCGCAGACGGTGGTGAAGCTAGTGACGATTCGCCTGCCGTCGGCGTGACTCTCGACGAGCGTGGTGATCTGCTGGATACCGCCGATCTCGCGCGCGCCCATCCACTCGTAGGCGAGCTCCATTGCCGGCAGTCCGTCGACCGTCAGCTCGGTGCGCCGCAAGACGCGTCCACTTGGGAGCGTCGCCACGTGATCGACCTGGCGATTCACGAGCGCCTCGACCGAGTCCTCGTCGCGCATCGGCTCGCGGATGACGATCACGCTCGGCGGGTACGCGTAGTGCCACGCGTCGGGCGCGAGGTACTCGAGGACGGTCCGCGCTCTCCACACGGGCGGCGGAGTGAACGCCAAATCCCCCAAGGCATCGGCGAGCGGGCTTCGCACCACACATCAACCTACGTCGCGGCGGTCAGAAGCTCCCCACCGAAATTTGTCATGCCTTGATCTTCTTGTTTTCAGGGTCGAAAAGCGGCTTCATCGACGCCATCGCGGGGTACCGAACGTTGGCGATTTCGACCTCCCACGTCCCCTTCGCGAGGTACGCGGCGTCGCACGGCTCGCCGGCTTCGATCATCGCGAGGCCTACCGCGCCGCCGACCGTGAAGCCGTACGACGCGGCGCGCACATAGCCCACTGCCTTGCCGTCGCGCCGCACGATCTCGGCGTGGAACATCATCGGCTCGGGATCCTTCAAGAGGACCTGCACGATACGTCGCTTCAACGGCCCCTCGGCCTTCTTCGCGAGGACCGCCTCCTTGCCGAGGAAGCCGCCCTCCTTCTTCAGATCCACCGCGAAGCCGAGGCCCGCCTCGAGGACCGAGTCGGTGTTGTCGATGTCGTGACCGTAATCGCGGTAGCCCTTCTCCATGCGCAGGCTCGCGAGCGCCTTGAGGCCTGCGTGGCGGAGGCCGACCTTCTTGCCGGCCTCGATGATGCGATCGTAGACGTGCGCGGCTTGCTCGGTCGGGATGTAGAGCTCGTAGCCGAGCTCGCCGAGGTACGTGATGCGTACGCACAGCACGCGCGCGAAGCCGACGTCGATCTCGCGCGCGGTGCGGAACGGGAACGCCTCGTTCGACAAGTCCGCCGACGTGATGCTTTGCATGAGCTCGCGCGAGCGAGGTCCCTGCACGTTGAGCTGCGCGTAGCCGCTCGTCACGTCGGTCACGAACGCGTGCGCGTCGGCCATGTGCCGGCGCATCCACGTATCGGCGTGGCGGTGCGCGGTGTCCGACGCGACCACCCAGTAGCGCTCGTCTCCGAGCTTCGTCACCGTGAGATCGGCCTCGAGCTTGCCGAGGTGGTTCAGCCATTGCGTGTACGTGATCATCCCCGCGGGACCGTCGACGTTGTTGGCCGAGATGTGGTTCAGGATCTTGCCGGCGTCGCGTCCCTGCACGAGGAACTTCGCCATGAACGACATGTCCATGAGGATGACGCCCTCGCGCGCCGCCTCGTGCTCGGCCTTCCAGTACGGAAACCAGTTTTGCCGGCCCCACGAGAGGCTTTCGACCTTTGGCTCCACGCCGGGCGGCGCGTACCAGTCGGGGCCTTCCCAGCCGCTCACGTCCTTGAAGTACGCGCCCATCGCGGCGAGGCGATCGTGCACCGCGGATTTCTTCGCGCCGCGCGCCGTCTCCATCGATCGCGTCGGGTAGTGGCACTGGTAGACCATGCCGAGCGACTCGACGGTGCGCGTGCGCCGGTACTCGGGGTTGGTCTGGTAGGCGTGCAAGCGATCGATGTTCATCCCGGTGACGTCGACGTCGGGGCGCCCGGTCATGATCCAGTGCGCGAGCACGCGCCCGAGGCCGCCGCCGGTCAAGATGCCGATCGAGTTGAGGCCGGCGGCGACGAAGTAGTTCTTGATCTCGGGAGCCTCGCCGACGATCGGCTGGAGATCCGGCGTGAAGCTCTCGGGGCCGCAGAAGAATTTTCGCACGCCGACCTCGAGCGAGATGGGCACGCGGCTCATTGCCTTCTCGACGTAGGGGCCCATGCGATCCCAGTCCGGCGTGATCTCGCCGAACGAGAAATCCTCGGGGACGCCGCCGACGTTCCACGGCGCGCAAATGGGCTCGAAGAGGCCGATCATGAGGCCCCCGACCTCTTCGCGGATGTAGCCGTGGGAGCCGGGATCTTCGAGCACCGGGAACGACGCGTCGATGCCCGGCACCTTGTCGGTGATGAGGTAGTAGTGCTCGGCGCTCTGGTTGGGGATGACGACGCCGTTCTTTGCGCCGAGCTGCCGCGCCCACATTCCGGTGCAATTGACGACGAATTCGCACTCGATGTCGCCGAGTGGGGTCTCTACGCCCGTGACCGCACCGCCTTTGGTGAGCACGCCGAGCGCGGGCACGTTCTCGAGGATCGTGGCGCCTTGCATGCGCGCGCCCTTCGCGAGCGCCATCGTGAGATCGACGGGGTTCGCGCGCCCGTCCTCCTTCACGTAGAAGCCGGCCAAGAGGTCGTCGGTCTTCGCGAGAGGGAAGAGCTCCTTCACCTGACCGGGCGAGATCTCGTGCACGTCGACGCCGCAGTAGCGGTTGAACGCCGACACGCGCCGGTACTCCTCGAGGCGATCCTTCTCGCTCGCGACCTCGATGAAGCCGCACGCCTTGAAGCCGGTCGACTGCCCGGTCTCCTCTTCGAGGCGGGCGTAGAGATCGCGCGTGTACTTTCGCATCTCCGTCGACGTCTCGCTCGTGGAGCCGAACGTCACGATGAGGCCAGCGGCGTGCCACGTGGTGCCCGACGTGATCTTGTCGCGCTCGAGCAGGACGGTGTCTTTCCAGCCCATGTGGGCGAGGTGGTAGGCGACGGAGGTGCCGATGACGCCCCCTCCAATGACGACGACACGCGCGCGCTTCGGAAGAGAGACCTGCTGGCTCATGGGATCGCCGGAGAATACCGGAGGTCAGGCCTCGCGGCGATCGAGCTCGTTCGAAACGAGCGTGACGACGTCCTCGGTGTGGAGGCTGACCGGTCCCACCCCGACGGGGCGCGCGCCGATCTCGGCCAGGCGCGCGCGCGAGGCGGGGTCCCAGCCGTGGTGATCGCCGATGAAGAACGCCGCGTTCGCCAGCTCGGCAGAGGCCCGTTCGCGAACGTCGGGCGCGCCCTCTTCGAGGACGAAGGGCGTCGCGCCGTCGAGATCGCCGAGCACCGGCTCGAGCGCACCACGGGCGACCGAGATGCCCGCGCGCACCTCGACGAAGCCCGCACGCTCGTCGTCGTCGTGGTAGGCGAGGACCTTCTTCAGCTGCACCGAGAGGTTCCGCTCGTCGGGGCGGACGTACTTCGCGATGGCTCCCTGGAAGCGCACGACGCGCGGCGCGCGCGGGCCGCCGAGCAGCACCAGGTAGACGCACGCGTCGCGGCGTACGCCATGCGAGAAGAGGAGGCCCGCACGAACGCAGCGAGCGAGCACGTCGAGGCGCCCGCTCGTCCCGGCGAAATCCTCCAGCAGGAAATCGTCGGACGCGACCGCGCTCTGCCCGATGACGACGAAGCGGCGCACCGACTATCCGCCCTCTGCGCGGCGCGCGCGTCGTGCTTGGCGCGCGTCGTATTTGGTCCGCGCGTCCCGGATCGCCACGCGGTTCTCTTGCGCCCACGTCGCGAGCGCGGCGGTCGCGTCGAGGAGCGTGCGACCGTTCGCGGTCAGCTCGTAGTCGACGCGCGGCGGCACGGTCGGGTGCACGGTGCGGAGCACGAGGCCGTCGCGCTCGAGCGCCTTGAGCGTCAACGTCAGCATCCGCTGGGAGATACCTTCGATGGCGCGCCGCAGATCGCTGAAGCGCATCCGGCCATCTTTGAGCATCCCGACGAGGAGCACGCTCCATTTGTCGCCGACGCGATCGAGGACCTCGCGGACGGCGAGGCAGGATTCGTGTCCCGGGATGTGCCTTGGTGACATGCGTGTGCCTGCTTGCGGTTGGACCACCGGTGACCAATATAGTGCTGGTCACCTTTCGTAACCACCCACTTGCCCGGAAAAGTCGCCATGTCGAAGCCGAACGAAG
Organism: Polyangiales bacterium; assembly: GCA_038231275.1. Taxonomy (GTDB): domain Bacteria; phylum Myxococcota_A; class Polyangia; order Polyangiales; family Polyangiaceae; genus JANYHK01. Next base: position 125,478 of record JBBRLQ010000013.1, on the reverse strand, counting down.
CCAACGAGATTCCCTCCAAGGCGGCCCTTTGGGGAGGGCGTGTGGCGAGCGCGTTGCCCGCCCTCGCGATGGCGATGAGCGGGGCCATGAAGGTGTCGCACGGGGCGCCGGTGGTCGAAGGGTTCGCGAAGTTCGGGTACCCGGCGGGGGCGCTGACGCCGATCGGGATCGTCGAGCTGGCGTGCGTCGTCCTCTACCTGATTCCGCGGACCGCGGTGCTCGGCGCCATCCTGATCGCGGCGTACCTCGGCGGCGCCGTCGCGACGCATGTGCGCGCGGGGGAGCCTTTCATCTTGCCCGTCCTCCTCGGCGTCCTCGCGTGGGTGGGGTTGTGGCTTCGCGATCCGCGCGTGCGTGCGCTCGCTCCCCTGCGCTCGCCGGGCTGACGAGCGGCGTCATGTCGCTGACGGCGCCGCGTGTTCGGCCCGTGGGAACCAGGGGTTGACCGAGGCGCGAGGTTTGCTTCGTGCCGTCGGTTGCGATGCTTGGCCATCTTCCCTTCGACGGCGCGGTTCTTCGTCGGTTCGCCGCGGACTCGCCCAACGAACGGCGGCGAGCGCGCCTGGTGGCGGCGTTTGGCCTCCTCGGAGGAATCGGCGGGACGACGCTCGCGGTCACGCACTACCTCCTCTTCGGGATCCAGGCGCCTTACGTGCTCGCACCGCTCGCCGCGGGTCTCGCGAGCCTTGCGGCGCCGGCGTCGATCTTGCGCGGGCGCTCGCTCTCGGTTGGCGGAAACCTCATTGCGGCGTGCTGGTTCGTGGCGACGGGCTGGGGGGTGTTCCTTCGCGGCGGCCTCGCCGCTCCGCCGCTCACCACCGTCGCCGCGGTGCCCTTCATCGCGATGGCCATCGCGGGTCGCCGAGCCGGCGTCGTATGGGCGTGCGTATGCGGCGCCGAAGTGCTCGCCTATCTCGCGCTTGGCGCTGCGGGGGTCGTCGTTCCTGATCGCATGCCGCCGGCGCACGCGATGTGGAGCAACGTGATGGTGTCCGGCCTCTTCGGAGGGCTCCTGCTCCTCATGGCCATCGCGCAGGAGTGGCTTCGAACGAAGGCGGAAGAGGAGCTCGCCGAAGCCGATCGCCGGAAGCTCGAGGCCGAGCGTGAGGCGCAGATCCTCCGCGCCGATCGACTTGCGTCGCTGGGCCAGCTCTCCGCGAGCCTCGCACACGAGATCAACAACCCCCTCTCCTACGTCCTCGCCAACCTCGACTTCCTCGAGACGACCGCGCTCGAGGGCGACCAGAAGGAGGCGCTGCATGACGCGATCGACGGCGCCGCGCGCGTGAAGATCATCGTCCAAGACCTCAAGGCGTTCGCGCGCGGAGACGACGAGAAGCTCGCACGGGTGGATCTACGCGGCGTGGTCGCGTCGAGCGCCCGGATGGTCGCCGGGGAGGTGAAGCGGCGCGCGGTGCTGCGCACGGAGCTCGGCGAGTGCCCGGAGGTCATCGCGAGCGAGACCCGGCTCGGGCAAGTGCTCGTGAACCTGCTCGTGAACGCGGCGCAGGCGATCCCGGACGATGATGGGCGAGCGCACGCGATCGTCGTGACCCTCGACACCGATCCCCACGGCGACGCGCGCATCTCGGTCGAGGACACTGGGCGGGGAATTCCCGCGGAGATCCTCTCGCGCGTGACCGAGCCGTTCTTCACCACCAAGCCGGTGGGCGTCGGGACTGGGCTCGGGTTGTCGGTGTGCGAGGATCTCGTCCGCCGGTTTGGTGGGACGATGCGCATCGCGAGTCAGGTCGGGAAGGGGACGCAGGTCACGATCGTTCTACCGGCGGCGAACGAGGTGCGGACGTCGCTACCGTACGCTCTTCAGTGATCTAGAATGAGCCCGTGAAGAGCGGGACGGTGGTGGCGGTCGGGACGCCGACGACCTTCGGCGTGTTCCAGGTCGGCTGACGCGACGCGGAGACGCCCAACGTGGCCGGGCGGGCCTTCTCGTCGGTGCCCTTCGAGACGTCACCGTCGACCCCGGTGTGCGCGTTCGTGACGAGCCAGGACGTGCCGATGATGCCGCCGACGATGCCCGCGAAGACCATCGCGCCGCCCGCGAGAAGCGCGCCGTCGTTGTGCGGCTGCGAGAGCTCGCCGTCCGAGTTGCCGTGGTGCTTCACGCCGACGAGGATGACGACGACGCCGCCCGCGAGGAGCGCGCCGCTTGCGATCGTCGTGATGAGGCCGCGCGTCTGGCCGCCGGGCGTACCCGGATCGACCTTGAGGACGACGCGTCCCTTGCTGCCGTCGATGTGGAACGGCTCGGAGCCGTTGAGATCCGTGCCGACCATGCGGTACTCGTCGCTCACGCCGAGCTTCACGTCGCAGGGAGCGTCGCACGCGCGCGCCCAGGTCGACTCGGCCGAGCGCTTCTCGAGCGTGACGGCGCGCGGCGAGTCGATGTGGACCTCCACCATGCCGTCGTCCTGCTTGGCTTCGACGGCCGGCTTCTCGTCCTTCTTCTCCTCGACCGCGGGGACCTCGGCGCTCGTGAGCGTCGTCGTGGCGACGGGCTCCGGCGCGGGAGTCGGCTCGGGGGCGGGAGCGGGAGCGACGACGGCCTCGGGCGCCGGCGCGGCCGCACCCTTCTTCGGCTTCTTGCCGCGGGGCTTCTTCGTGGCGCTGAGGGGAGCCGCGGCGGCCGGGGCGGCGCCGTCGAGGGCCGCGTCGGTCTTCTTCGGCTTCTTGCGCGTGCCCTTCGTGGGCTTCTTGTCGGCCGGCGCGGTCGCCGCGGTCTGCGCGTCGTTCGGCGCGGCGAAAGCCGGCGTCGTCGACACCATCACGAATTGAGCCGCAGCGAGCAATGAAGCGCAGATTCCGACAACACGCATCAGACACCTCCTCAAGGGCGGGAGTCTCTAGCGCACGATCGGGGTTCGTGGGAGGGCGAATCGCACATTTCGTTTACGTCTCTGCGGCAAGTCAATGCCGCGACTTTCGGTCGCTTTTCACCGTCTGCGAGGCCGCAAAATTACCGTGCAAGTGTACGAATCCGGCCCCCCGAGTTGGATTACTCTCCTCCTCTAGATGAGTGAGGAGGCGCCGCGGATCGTGTTCGGGCTCTCGGCGCAGGGGAGGCCCGAGGTGGAGGCTCCCCTCGCGGAGCTGCTCGCGTGGGTCTCCGCGCGCGCCGACGTCACCCTCACGCACGACGCCGCGCCGACGTACGACAGCTTGGCCGACAAGATGGCCGAGCGCGCCGTCGATCTCGCGTGGCTCCCGCCGCTCGTCTACGTGCGCCTCGAGCGCAAGCAAGTCGTCGTACCGCTCGTCACGCTCCAGCGCGCGGGTCGATCGACCTACGAGGCCGTGCTCGTCGTGCGCGCCGACTCCGAGATCCTCACGCTCGAGGGTCTGCGGGGGAAGCGAGCGGCGTGGGTCGATCCGCTCAGCGTCGCCGGCTACGTGCTCCCGCGCGGCCAGCTGCACGCGCGCGGGCTCGGGCCCGAGGCCTTCTTCGCCGAAGAGCGCTTCCTCGGATCGCACCCGGCGGCGCTCGACGCCGTGCGAAAGGGCGAGGCCGACGTGGCGGGCACCCACGGCGCGGCCGACGAAGGGGGCGCGCTCGTGCAAGGCGAGCGCGATCCGACGCTTCGCGTGCTCGAGACGTTCGGTGGCATCCCCGCCGACGTGATCGCTGCGCGCAAAGATCTCGACGTCGCCGTGCGTGAGAAGGTCGCGCGCGCGTTCGTGGACGCCGGCGAGGACGAGGCGGCGCGTGCCCTGGTGCGCGCGGTGTTCGGCGCGACGTCGTTCTGTCTCGGCAGCGAGGCGACGTACGCCGGATGGCATCGCTCGCTCCCTGCGGCGCTCGCGTCCGGTCTCCTCGTCGCGATCGACGCCGACGAGCCGTAGCGCTACCTTCCGCCGCATGCGCCACTGGAATCGCGCCGCCGGCGTGGCCCTCTCGCTCGCGATCCTCTCGGTGCCGAGCTCGGCCTCTGCCGCGCCGATCCTCGTGCCCGACGCGCCGCTGCTCGCGAAGGCCGCCGCGTACCAGCGGCAGGAGCTCGCGTTCACGACGCTCGAGAGCGGGCTCTTCCTCGACACGATCGTGAAGGCGACGGAGGTGGCGGGCGTGAAGGCGTTCTTCGCGCAGACCGCGCAGCCGGATTTTCAGGCCTTTTCGGGGAAGCACCCGTTCGACGTCCTCGACGGCTACGAAGAGTACGGCGACGAAGGGAACTTCGCGGGCATCGCGTCGGTGGGGATTGGCGCGCGCCTCCTCGTCTTGAAGCGCGATGGCGCGCCGGCGGCGGACGTCGCGGTGGCGCGAAATGCGGCCGTCCGCGCGGCGAGGGCGTGGCACGTGTACGCGTCGATCGGTGGGCCGGGCGTCGTCGCGCGCGGCATTCGCAAGCTCTCGCCGAACGTCGCCGGTGGCCCCGCCTCACCCGGCGCCGCCCCCGCGCTCGTTCCGCTCACGGACGGGAGCGGACCGCTCCCCGCGAAGAAGGGGGCCGTGTGGCGCGCGCCCGTCGCCGCGGGCTTCGACGGCTGGGTGTGGCTCGACGACACCAGCAAGGATCAGGTCAGCGGCTACGCGCTCGGCGCGACGTGGCTCTGGGACGCGCTCACCGGAGACCCCGACGCGCCGAAGGACGTCGTCGACGCGCTCGCCGCCGATTTGACGGCGTTCGCCAAGAACCTGATGAAGGTCGCCCCCGAGTACGGCCTCGATCTCTGCATCCGCGACGCCGACGGCCGCCTCACGAGCTTCCACGATCTGAACCCGCGCCAGGTCGTCCCCGACGCGGTCGTCGCCGAGCAGCTCACCATCCGCAACGGCTTCAACGCGGCGATGGCGCTCGGCGTGATCCGCGCGGCCTACCACGTCGGCGGCGATCCGGATGTCGGGCGCTTCTATTACGAGGAGCTCGTCGGCCACCGCAACCTGCCGAAGTCGATGGCCGAGAACTCGGGCTTCATCTTCCTGGGCGCGCCGACGAATTTTTCGAACGTGAACATGCTCACGATCGCCCTCGCGACGATCGGGCGCACAGAGACCGATCCGTACGTCCTCGGCAAGCTCCACGAGACGCTCGACAAGCAGTACTGGTCGACGCCCAACTCGCGCGACGTGTCGCACGTGAAGCAGGCGTGGTTCGACGCGGTGTACGGCGCCTACGCGGCCACGCCGGCGGCGGGCCTTACCGATCGAATCCGAGCGTCGCTCCTGGGCATGCAGGACGCGCCGGCGTTCGCGCGCGATCGGCGCAACTGCGACGATACGGAGATCAAGGCGGGGAGCTGCCTCGCGGTCGACGGCGTGACGGTCATTGCGCTAGAGACGTCGAACGGCCACGGCGGATCCCTGGTCGCCAAAGAGATCGTCCCGTGGGCGGTTCGGCCCGACTCGAACTTCGAGTGGCGCTCCGATCCGTTCGAAGTGAACGGCGACGCGTCGACGACGATGAACCCGGGCGGAGACTTCCTCGCGGCGTACTACCTCGCCCGCGCGAGCGACACCGACGGCACCAAGAACGCATCGCCCCACGCGCGCGCCGCGCTGCCCTACACGTTCACCGACACGGTCCCCGAGGATGACGCCGGCGCGCCTGCCAGCCCCGGTGGATCTTCGAAGAGCGGCTGCGCGGGGGCGGGATCGGACGTGCCGGGATGGGCGGCCGCGCTCGGCGCGCTCGTCACCGCGCTCGCGGCCTCGAGGAGGCGCCGCCGCGCGCCTCGATGGACGTGATTTGTCGCTGAATTTCGGCTACGAGCAGGCCGTGGCCTCTCCGCTCACGCTCCTGCGCAACGCCGACGTGCTCGCGCCCGAGCGCGTGGGCGTGCGCGATCTGCTGGTGGGGGGCGGGAAGATCCTCGCGATCGGCGCGTCGCTCCCGGCGCTCCCCGCGGCGCTGTGCGAGGTCGTCGATCTCGGCGGCGCGCGCACGATCCCGGGGCTCATCGACGCGCACGTGCACCTGACCGGCGGCGGCGGCGAGTCGGGCCCCAGCTCGCGCGTCCCGCCTGTCGCGCTCGCCGCGCTCGCGCGTGCGGGCATCACGACGGCGATCGGCGTCCTCGGCACCGACGGCACGACCCGCGACGTCGCCTCCCTCGTCGCCGCGACGCTCGGCCTCCGCGAAGAGGGCCTCTCCGCGTGGTGCTGGACCGGCAGTTACGAGGTTCCCCCGATCACGCTGACCGGCCGCGTGCGGTCGGACATCGTCTTCGTCGACCCGGTGCTCGGCGTCGGCGAGGTCGCGATCAGCGATCACCGGTCGAGCCAGCCCACGTTCGACGAGCTCGTTCGCCTCGCCGCCGACTGCCACGTCGCCGGCCTGATGAGCGGAAAAGCGGGCGTCCTCCACCTCCACGTAGGCGACGGCGCGCGCGGCCTCGAGCTCGTACGCCGCGCGCTCGACACGACCGAGCTGCCGGCGCGCGTCTTTTACCCGACGCACGTGAACCGCAAGACGCGCCTCTTCGAAGAGGCGCTTGATCTCGCGCGCCGCGGCTGCACCGTCGACGTGACGGCGTTCCCGGTGCAGGACGGCGAGGACGCGTACTCCGCCGCCGACGGCGTCGAGCGCTACCTCGCGAGTGACGCGCCGCGGCACCTCCTCACGGTCAGCTCGGACGGCGGCGGCTGTCTGCCGACCTTCGACGCGGACGGCCGCCTCGTCGCGATGGACGTCGGCCGCCCGTCATCGATCGCGGAGACCCTGGAAATCCTGCTGAAGCGCGGCCACGCTCTGGCGGACGTGCTCCCCGTCTTCACCCGCAACGTCGCCCACCTGCTCCGCCTGACGAAGAAGGGGACGCTCGAGGTCGGCGCCGACGCCGACGTCGTGGTCCTTGACGACGCGCACCGCATACGCGAGGTGATGGCGTGCGGACGCTTCTTGGTCCGCGGCGGCGAGACGGTCCGAGTCGGCACCTTCGAGCGCGCCCCCGCGAAAGCGAATTCATGAGCCCATCGAAAATCCCCACCGATCGTAAACGCGGCTTCATCGTCCCCATCGGCGGCGCCGAGGACAAGGAGGGGCAGTCGAACGTCCTTCGCAAGTTCCTCGACGTGTCGGGCGGCGAGAACGCGCGCATCGTCATCATCCCGACGGCGTCGACCGTCGAGGACACCGGCAGGAAGTACGAAAAAATCTTCAAGAAGCTCGGCGCCGACGAGGCGAAGGCGCTGCCCTTCCTCACCCGCGACGACGCGAACAAGCGCGAGTGGCTCGACTACATCGAGAGGGCGCACGGCATCTTCATCACCGGCGGCAACCAGCTGCGCCTCACGACCATTCTCGGCGGCACGCTCGTCGCGCGCGCCATCCGTCGCGCCAACGCGAACGGCGTCACGGTCGGCGGCACCAGCGCGGGCGCGGCGATCCTCAGCGAGCACATGATCGCCTTCGGCGCCGAGGGGCACACGCCGCACGCCGGCGCGGTCACGCTGGTGCCAGGCTTTGGCCTCACCAACCGGATCATGATCGACCAGCATTTTCGCCAGCGCGATCGCCTCGGGCGCCTCCTGACGGCGCTCGCCTACAACCCGTTCGCCGTCGGCGTCGGGCTCGACGAGGACACGGCGGCGTTCATCGACTCGGAGAGGAAGCTCAAGGTCGTGGGCAACGGCGCGCTCACGATCGTCGATGCGTCGGAGCTCACGCACTCGTCGATCGCCGAGGCCAAGGAAGGTCGCCCGGTCTGCATGACGAACGTGCGCCTCCACGTCCTCATCGAGGGTGGAACGTTCGACCTCGAAACGCGCAAGGCCGCCGCCGCCGGCGAGCGCTGATTTCGCGCCCTCGGGTGCGTCGCTACTTCACGCCGCCCTTCTTGCGGGTGTCGGGCGTGAGGTCGGGGTTCTGCCAGTACGACGAGATCTTCTTCTCGTCGTCGGTAAAGCCGACCGTTTGCATCTCTGCCTCGATGGACGTCGCCCCGTCGGGGACGTCCGCCTTCGTGACGCACGAGAACGTGATGACCGCCTTCTCGCCGGCCTTCATCACGCCCTGGAACATGCTCCCGCCGCACGTGTGGAACGGCTTGTCGGTGGGCGGCGACTGGCTTCGGTCCTTCGCCATGATCGGTTTGCCGGCCTTGTCGTAGAAATAGACGGCCATCTTTCCGTAGAGGACGACCGACGTGGACTTGTTCACGACGCGGAAGGACGGGCCTTTGTCGTCGGACTTTCCGGTCCATGCGACTTCCATCATGCGCGCGTTGCCCTTGGCCACGCATGGCTTGGCAAAGGTGCCGTCGCCGGCGGAGCCCTTCGGACAGTCGACGGGTGGAGCGGCGCTCGCGGCGGCGGTCGGCGCGGCGCTCGGCGGCGGAGGAGGAGGGGTCGATTGGACCGGCGCGGCGCTCGCGCTGGAAGCGGTTCCCTTTGCCGCGTCGTCCTTGGAGCATCCCGTCGTCGCCACCGTCGCGAGCAGAGCAGCGCACGCGAGGATCCCATGTCGTTCGATTCGCATTGCAGCCACCGTATCGAATCGGGCGGCGGACGATCAAGCGGGTCGCGCGCGGGTCACGGCTTCGGGGCGGCGCGCTCGGCCACGAGATCGAGCAGATCGCCTTGCGCGAACTGCATGTCGAGGAGGTGCAGCCCCAGCTCGCCGCGCAGCCACAGGCTCGAGAAGCGGATGGGCGTCGTGCGACGATCGCCCGTGGCGGGCGCGGAGGAGACCGCGAGGTAGCGCGTGCCGCGCGGTCCGTCTTTGCATGTGCCGCCGTAGAAATCGCGGAGCAAGACGAAGGGCGTCGTGACCGCGTCGAGGCCGGCGTCTCCCGCCACGAGACCCATCGGCAAGAACGCGCGCGAGAACGCGTGACCGGGACCATGCGCGAGCTCCGCGGGGTTGACGCACACGGCGTCATTGCCCTCCGCCGGCGTGGCGCGCTTCGACTCCGGCTCGCTCCCCGCGGCAAACGAGCGGTACGCGACGACGCATCCCGTCTCGCCCGCGCGCGTGCACACCGGCACGTTGGCGAAGCTGCCCCCGACGGTCTTTCCCTTGGGAACCTCGACGAGCCATCCGATCGGCATCGCGAGGAGAAGGCGAGCGCGCAGCTCCGGGTCGCGGTCGAAGAAGCGCTGGAGGAGGTGGACCACCATCTCGCCGCCCTGCGAGTGTCCGACGAGGACGATCTTGCGGCCGCCGTTGTAGCTCCGAAGATACTGCGCGAACGCCTGGTCGACGTCGGCCTCCGCGACCGCCGTGTACGCGCGCTTCACGTCGGGCGCGCGCAAATAGGCGCCGATCGTGATCTGCCGGTAGAGCGGCACGTACAGCGTGCACACGTTGCGAAACCGCGCCGCCTGCGCGACCGTCACGCGCGTCATCGGCGCGAGGTCCGTGAAGTCCTCGTGATTCGCGGCGCCCAGGCTCAAGTCGACGGTCGGATAGACGTAGAAGCAGTCGACGTCGTCGGCGCCAGGCGCCTTCGTGTCGCGCACGACCACGCGCGTCCCGTCGAAGCGCAGCTCGGTGGCGTCGAGCGAGCGCGCGCACGCATCGTCGCGCCCGGGCAAGCAAAGCCAGCTCTTGCCTTCCGCGTACCTCGCCTGCGCCGCGCCGTCCGGGGCGATGGGCGCAGGAGCTCGCGCGCATGCGCCGAGGACGCTCGCAGCGGCGATGACGAAGCAACGCGCAGCGAGCCCATCCATGCGGAGCACGGTAGCCTCCTCGCTGCGCGCACGCCACGGGCGACCTGGGCTAGGATGGGCGCCTCGCGTAACAGAACGAGAAGAAAAGAAGGGGAGGGACTCTTGGCCCGCTACGCAAACATCGTCGAGACGATCGGCCGCACCCCCGTGGTGCGCATCAACAAGCTCGCGCCCGCGCACGTCCAGCTCTTCGTGAAGATCGAGGCGTTCAACCCGCTCGGCTCCGTCAAGGATCGCCTCGCGATGGGCATCATCGACGCCGCCGAGGCCTCCGGCGAGCTCAAGCCCGGCCAGACCGTGATCGAGGCGAGCAGCGGCAACACCGGCATCGGCCTCGCGATGGTCTGCGCCGCGCGCGGGTATCCGCTCGTCGTCACCCTGCCGGAGTCGTTCAGCATCGAGCGGCGCCGCCTGATGCGCTTTCTCGGCGCGAAGGTGGTCCTCACTCCCGCGGCGCTTCGCGCGACCGGGATGGTCGACAAGACCAAGGAGCTCGTAAAAAAGCACGGGTGGTTCTTCGCGCGTCAGTTCGAGAACCAAGCCAACCCCGACGTGCACTCGCGGACCACCGCGCCTGAGATCCTTGCCGACTTCGCCGATCTTCCGCTCGACTACTTCGTCACCGGATACGGCACCGGCGGGACGCTGAAGGGCGTATCGCGTGTGCTCGCGAAGGAGAGCCCGAAGACCAAGATCGTCGTGTGCGAGCCGGCGACCGCGCCGCTCCTCGCCAGCAAGACCCGTCAGGCGCGGCACCCAGACGGCTCACCGTCGGCAGGGCACCCGGCGTGGACGCCGCACCCGATGCAGGGGTGGACGCCGGATTTCATTCCCCTCCTCACGGAGGAGGCCGTCGACATGAAGGTGATCGATCGCATCCTCGCGGTCACCGCGCCGGACGCGATGCGGTGCAGCCATGACCTCGCCAAGAAGGAGGGCATCTTCGTCGGCATCTCGTCGGGCGCGACCTTCGCCGCGGCGCTCGAGGTCGCCAAAGACGCGCCCAAGGGCGCCACGATCCTGGCCATGCTCCCCGACACCGCCGAGCGCTACTTGAGCACGCCTCTCTTCGAGAGCATCCCGGTCGACATGACGGAGGAGGAGCAAGCCATCTTCCGTTCGACGCCGCTCGGCGTGACGTAGAAGCGCGACTCTGGCCGTCGGGTCAGATCCCCCACGACGACGGATCCGGATCGACTCGATCCTGCCTCGCTCCAAAGAGGCGTAGGAGCCACACGTCCCCTGCCGGCTTCGCGTACGCGTACCAGGCGACGTAGGGGAGCCGCCGGAGGATCAACTTTCGGAGCACGACGCGCTCGTCCTCGGAGACGAGGGGTCCAATTTTGGGAAAGCGCGCGAGTCGTGCGGCGACCTCGTCGATCCCCTCCAGGAGCTCCTCGGACCACCGCGCGCGATCATTCTCGGCGAGCCATCGCGCTTGCCGCCGAACGTCGTCGACGAAGGCCCGGTGGAGTCGAACCTTGCGCGCCATCAGCGCGATCGCTTGGCGCGACCGCGCTTGGCCTCGGTGTCACGCGCGGCGGTGCGTAGCTCATCCCAGCTCGCTTCAACGGCGCTCCCATCGACGATCGACTGCGCCGTCGACCAGGCCTGCGCGCGCTGCCAGAGCTCGGCGCGGGAGAGCCCCTCGTCGCGATCCAGTTCGTCGAGGTGCTCGCCGACGATCATCCGAATCGCGCTCGCAACGGCGACTCGGTGCTCCCGTGCGTAGCGCTCGGTGCGGCTTCGCAGCGCAGCGGGAAAGCGCACGCTGATGGGGTACTCGGGCGGGGCCTTGCGCGCTCCGGGAGACTTTGCCATGGAAGGGCTCCGTAGTGTTTCTCACTACAGACTAGACGGAACGTCGTTTGGACGTAACGGGCAAGTGAGGCCGGGCAATGTGTCGGGGACGTTTCGGCACGTTGTCGTCATCGCTTCGAAGGCGACGCGCCGGGCTCGCCGCTGCCGGCCGCGATCGGATGAGGATAGCCCAGCCGCGACCCGCTGATATAACGGGATCGCGATGCACCTCCTCGAGCGCCGCGTCTACCGCGGTCCCAGCCTCTACGCGCACTTTCCCGTCATGCGCCTCACCGTCGATCTCGGCGCGCTCGAGGACTGGCCGAGCGCGAAGATCGTAGGCTTCAACGATCGGCTCCTCGGCGCGCTGCCTTCGCTGAAGGCGCACACGTGCTCGCACGGCACCGAAGGGGGCTTCATCCGTCGCCTCACCGAGGACGGCGGGACGTGGCTCGGTCACGTGCTCGAGCACGTCGCGATCGAGCTGCAGCAGCTCACCGGCGCGAACGTCGTCTTCGGCAAGACGCGCGGCGAGGGGAGCAAGGGCCTCTACCACGTCGTCTACGAGTACGAAGAGGAGCGCGTCGCCGAGGCCGCCGGCGATCTTGCCATGCGCCTGCTCCACGATCTCTTGCCGCCGGACCTGCGCCCGTCCAAAAAGGACGAGGGCGACGACGACGAGCAGACCGGGCCCTTCGACTTCAAGAAGGAGCTGCACGATCTGATCGACTTCGCCCAGCGCCGGCAGCTGGGGCCGTCGACCGGCTCGCTCGTGCGCGCGGCAGAGGCGCGCGACATCCCGTGGATGCGCCTCAACGACTACAGCCTCATCCAGTTCGGGCACGGCAAATACCAGAAGCGAATCCAGGCGACGGTGACGAGCGAGACGCGGCACATCGCCGTCGAGATCGCCTCCGACAAAGAGGAGACGAACAAGATCCTCGGCGACCTCGGCCTGCCGGTGCCACGCCAGCGCGTCGTGCGCTCGGCGGAGAGCGCGGTCAGCGCCGCGTCGCGCCTCGGTTACCCGGTGGTGGTGAAGCCGCTCGACGCGAACCACGGCCGCGGCGTCTCGCTCGACCTCAAGACCGCCGGTGAGGTCGGGGTCGCCTTCGCGAAGGCCCGCGAGCACGCGCGCAGCGTCGTCGTGGAAAATTTCTTGGCCGGCTTCGATCACCGCATGCTCGTGATCGGCGGCGAGCTCATCGCGGTTGCGAAGCGCGTGCCCGGTCACGTCGTCGGCGACGGCACGCACACAATCGCGCAGCTCATCGACATCGTGAACAGCGATCCGCGCCGCGGCATCGGGCACGAGAAGGTGCTCACGCGCCTCGAGCTCGACGAGCAGGCCGAGCGCCTGATGGCGAAGAAGAACGTCACCAAGGACGCGGTGCTCCCGAACGGCGAGCTCCTCTTCTTGCGCGGCACCGGCAACCTCTCCACCGGCGGTACTGCGATCGACCTCACCGACGTGGTCCACCCCGACAACCGCGACATGGCGGTGCGCGCCGCGAAGGCGATCGGCCTCGACGTGTGCGGCGTCGACTTCATCACGTCCGACATCACGCAGAGCTACCGCGAGGTGGGCGGCGGCATCTGCGAGGTGAACGCGGCGCCGGGCTTCCGCATGCACGTCGCGCCGACCGAAGGAAAGCCGCGCGACGTCGCCGGCCCGGTCATCGATATGCTCTTCCCGGCGGGCACGCCGACGCAGATCCCGATCGCGGCGGTCACCGGCACCAACGGCAAGACGACCACCGCGCGCATGCTCGCGCACATCCAAAAAATGAACGGCTTCACCGTCGGCCTCTCGACGACCGACGGCGTCTACATCGACGGCGAGCGCACGGTCGCTGGCGACATGACCGGCCCCCAGTCGGCGCAGATGGTCCTGCGCGATCCCGACGTGGACCTCGCGGTGCTCGAGACAGCGCGCGGGGGCCTGCTCCGCGCCGGAATGGGCTACCGCCACTGCAACGTCGGCGCGGTGCTCAACGTCAGCGCCGATCACCTGGGAATCAAGGGCGTCGACACGCTCGAGCAGCTCGCCGAGGTGAAGCGCATCGTCGTCGAGGTCGCGCGCGACTGCGCGGTGCTCAACGCCGACGACATCAACTGCCTCCGCATGGCCGATCACACCAAGGCGACGCGCATCGCCTACGTGACGATGAACCCGCGTCACGAGCTCGTGCGCAAGCACCTGCGCGCGGGCGGCCTCGCCGCGGTCCTCGAAGAGGGGATCAACGGCCACATGATCACGCTCTACGACAAAGGCGCGCACCTCGCCCTCCTCTGGACTCATCTCATTCCTGCCACGATCGAGGGCAAGGCGATGCACAACGTGCAGAACGCCATGTTCGCGGCGGTGATGGCGTACGCGATGGGCGTGAAGGTCGAGAACATCCGCCAGGGCCTCCGCACCTTCGACACGACGTACTTCCAGGTGCCGGGGCGCACCAACGTCTTCGACAAGCTGCCGTTCAAGGTCATCTTGGACTACGGGCACAACCCGGCGGCGATCCAGGCGATGGCCGACCTCACCGGACGGATGGAGTGCAACGGCCGCCGCGTGTGCCTCCTCGCCGGTCCCGGCGATCGGCGCGACGAGGACCTCCGCGCGATGGCGCGCATCGCCGGCAAGGCGTTCGATCACATCATCCTCCGGCGCGACGACGATCTGCGCGGACGAAGCCCCGAGGAGGTGCCGCGCCTGATGGAGAAGGAGCTCCTCGAGAGCGGCTTCCCCAAGGATCACATCCAGGTGATCCCCGACGAGCAGCAGGCGTTCGACACCGCGCTGAAATTCTGCCGGCGCGGTGACCTGCTCCTCGCGTTCGCCGACAAGGTGTCGCGCAGCTGGAAGCAGATCATCTATTTCAAGCCCGAAGGGGACGACGTCAAATCGCAGCCGCCCGCGGCGCCGCTCGAGGCCGCGCCCGTCTCGATCCCGCGCGGGGGCGAGGTGGGCGGCGACGTGCTGCTCCTCATGGGAGCCGGCGCGGCCGTCATCGAGGACGAGCGCGGCGTCCGCCTCGCGCGCGAGACCGAGGATTGAGCTCGTTCGAGCGCCGCCTCCCATGCTCCTCGTCGATGCCCGAAGGCTGACCGGCCCGAACCTCCTCTCGCGCGCGCCGCTCGTCATCGTCGAGCTCGATCTCGAGGACGACGACACGATCGCAGCGACGCTCGCGGCGTACCTGAGCGAGCTGGGGCGCATGCGAAAGGCGCTGGGAATGGTTCCCGAGATCTCGCCGATCGTCCGCACGCACAAGGGCGGCGCCGTGATCGGCTACGCCACGCCGCTCGACGAGATGCTCGCGTGCGCGGAGGCGAGCGAGTGGGCGGTCATGTCCGCGAGCCGCGTCTTGGCGCGCGAAGCGCCGCTCTCCCTCGAGCCCAAGCGCCAGGAGATCGCCGCGATCCTCGCGAAGGATCGCAGCCCGAACATGCTCGCGCTCGTCGCGGAGGCGCACCGTCGTGGTTTGCCGTTCTTGTGGGACGACACGAGCCTCACCGTCGGCGCCGGTGCGCACGCCTTCACGTGCGGACGTCACGAGGTCCCGGACGTGGCCGCGGTCCCCTGGGCGACGATCGGCACGATCCCGATCGTCCTCGTCACCGGCACCAACGGCAAGACGACCTCCGCGCGCCTGATGGCCCGCGTCGCGCGCGAGGCCGGTTGGCACGTCGGGGCGTCGTCCACGGGCGGCATCGCGGTCGACGGCGTCCTCGTCGAAGAGGGAGACTGGACCGGACCCGCCGCCGCGCGCACCGTTCTCCGGCGCGACGACATCGACTTCGCGGTGCTCGAGACGGCACGCGGCGGCATTCTTCGACGCGGCCTCGCCGTCGACTCCGCCGACGCGTCGCTCATCACGAACATCTCCGACGACCACCTCGGCCTCTACGGCATCGACGATCTCGCGGCGATGGCGGAGGTGAAGGGGCTCATCGCCGACGTCGTCCCCCGCTCCGGCGGCGTCGTCTTGAACGCCCGTGACCCGAACCTCGTGCGCATGTCGGCGAAGGTCGCCGCGCGCGTCACCTTCTTCTGTGACCTCGAGACCGCCGACGCCGAGGCCCGCGCGGTCGTGGACGCGCGCCGCGCACAAGGAGACCGCGTCGTTCTTGCCGAAGATGGAGCCGTCGTGGCGCGCGAGGGGGACCGCGTCACGTCGTTCGGCGTGATCACCGAGCTGCCGCTCACGTTCGGGGGGGTCGCGCGGTACAACGTCGAGAACATCCTTGGAGTGGTCGCGCTGGCGCTCGCGGTCGGGCTTCCCGAAGACGCCATCCGTCGCGCGCTCGCCGGCTTCGGTGCGCGCGACAACCCCGGCCGTGGCGAGCTGGTCGACCGCGCAGGGGTGAAGGTGTTCCTCGACTTCGGGCACAACCCGGAGGCCGTCCGCGCCGCCCTCCAACTCGTGGCCGAGCTCCGCCGTCGGTCCGGCGGTCGGCTCGCCGTGATCACCGGCAGCGCGGGAGACCGCAGCAACCGGGAGATCGAGGAGATCGCGCGCGCCGTCCTCGAAGCGCGTCCCGACCGAGTGCTCGTACGAGAGCTCCCGGGCTATCTCCGCGGCCGTCAGCCGGGGGAGGTCCCGTCGCTGTTCGAGGCCATTTTCCGCGGTCTCGGCCTGCCGCAAACGGCGTTACGCATCGCCGACTCGGAGGTCGACGCGCTCAACGACGTCCTCGCGACCGGCCGTCCCGGAGACGTCGTCGCCCTTCTCGTGCACCGCGAGCACGAGGCCGTGCAGTCCCTCCTTACGCGCCCGACCTGACGTCCGTTTTCTCTCGCGTCGTGTCGCTCTCGAACGCCTGTCGACGGAACGGAGAAGGGTCGGCCATCTCGAGGTGGCGGGGTGCCGTCTCGGCGTCGCCTCACCGTCGGACGGGTCGAGACCGTTCGCGTACGCATCCCGCGTACGGGGCCGCACAGCACACACAACGGATCCGATCGGCGGCGCCCGGCGACTTCATTGGAGTGACTCCCGGCGGGGTGGACACGCTTTCCTTGCGCCCCTCGCCAGATTCTGTAGCGTCATTAGTCTGAGAGGTTTTGTATGCAGAGCTCACGTTTGCTTGTCGCGCTTTCGGTCGTCTTGGTGGGTCTGCTGGCCGCGTCGTGCGGCGACAGCGGGTCGTCCGCGCAGTTCAACGACGGGGACAGCGGAGTCGACGCTACGGGCGGCGGTTTCGAAACTGGCTCCTTCGGCGATGGCGCGACGACCACCTCGTGCACGCCGAAGACGTGTACCCAGCTCGGCTTCGACTGCGGTCCGCAAGGCGATGGCTGCGGCGGGATCCAGCAGTGTGGCTCCTGCCCCGCCGATCAGTTCTGCGGCGGCGGCGGCGCGAGCAAGTGCGGCAACGGCCTGACCGACGGCGGCCTCCCCATCTGCAACCCCAAGTCGTGCGCCGATCTCGGCGCGCATTGCGGAAAGCAAGGCGACGGCTGCGGCAACGTGATCGACTGCGGCACGTGTACCGCGCCCGCGTATTGCGGCGGCGGCGGCAGCAACTCGTGCGGACAGGGCGGGCCCGACGGCGGCTCGAACTGCACTCCCAAGTCGTGCGGCGATCTCAACGCGACGTGCGGCGTCCAGGGTGACGGCTGCGGCAACGTGATCAACTGTGGCGCGTGCGTCGCGCCCGCATACTGCGGCGGCGGCGGCGTCAACGCGTGCGGCCAGGGCGGCGCAGACGGCGGCTCGCCGTGCACGCCGAAGACGTGCGGCCAGCTCGGGGCGACGTGCGGCCAACAGGGCGACGGCTGCGGCAACATCATCAGCTGCGGCACGTGCGTCGCGCCCGCCTATTGCGGCGGCAACGGCGCGAACCAGTGCGGCCAGGGCGGAAACGACGGCGGCTCGTCGTGCACGCCCAAGACGTGCGGGCAGCTCGGCGCGACGTGCGGCATCCAGGGCGACGGCTGCGGCAACACGGTCAACTGCGGCACGTGCGTGGCGCCTGCGTTCTGCGGCGGCAACGGCACCAACCAATGCGGGCAGGGCGGCGCGGACGGTGGCTCGCCGTGCGTCCCGAAGACCTGCGGTCAGCTCGGCGCGAGCTGCGGCACCCAAGGCGACGGCTGCGGCAACCCGCTCGACTGCGGCACCTGCGCGGCGCCGGCCTATTGCGGCGGCGGCGGCACGAACAAGTGCGGCCTTGGCGGCTCGGACGGCGGCTCGCCGTGCGTCCCCAAGACGTGCGGTCAGCTCGGCGCGAACTGCGGGACGCAGGGCGACGGCTGCGGCAACACGATCACCTGCGGCGCCTGCACGGCGCCGGCCTACTGCGGCGGCGGTGGCCCCAACCAGTGCGGCCAGGGTGGCGCGGACGGCGGCGCCGTGTGCACGCCGAAGACGTGCGCCCAGCTCGGCGCGAACTGCGGTCCGGTCGGCGACGGCTGCGGCGGGCTCATCGCGAGCTGCGGCACCTGTACGCTTCCCGCGATCTGCGGCGGCACCACGCCGAGCCAGTGCGGCACGGGCACCGTCGCCACCGACGCCGGCGTCTTCGTGACGTGCGACAGCGGCGGCGTGACCTCGATCAGCGGCACCGTCGTCGCGGGCACCAACCCGCTCAACGGCTTCGGCCAACCGGACCCGGTCTACAACGCGTACGTCTACGTCCCGAGCGGACCGGTTCAGCCGATCACGACGGGCGCCACCTGCGAGAAGTGCGCGACGCCTCAAGCGTCGATCGTCAGCTTCATCACCGGCGTCGACGGCAAGTTCAAGCTCACGAACCCGCCGGTCGGCCCTGCGGTCCCCGTCGTCATCCAGCTCGGCAAGTGGCGCCGCGTCATCACCGTGCCCGTCACCGCGTGCCAGGACAACCTGCTGCCGACCACGCAGACCCACCTCCCGCGCAACTCGGGAGAGGGCAACATCCCGCGCTTCGCGATCGACACCGGCGCGGTCGACACGCTCGAGTGCGTCCTCCGCAAGATGGGCGTGGACGACGCAGAGTTCGTGAACCCCGCGATCGATGCGTCGGGCAACCCGACCGCCGCCGGCCGCATGCACGTTTACCAAGCCAACCCGAACAACCCGGGCAACCCGGGCCCCGCCGGCGGCGCGCGCATCAACAACCAGACGCCCAAGGAGCCGGCTCTCGTCGGCAACGCGACGACGCTGAACGCGTACGACATCGTCCTCTTCCCGTGCCTCGGCGGGCAGCGCGACGAGGCCGTGGGCAACCAGACGAACGTGATCAACTACACGAACCTGGGCGGGCGCGTCTTCACGACCCACTTCAGCTACGTGTGGCTCTACAACGACGCGCCGTTCTCTTCGACCGCGAACTGGACGATCAACAACGCGTCGTACAACCAGCAGTTCACCGGCGTCATCGACCAGAGCTTCCCTAAGGGCGTCGCGCTTGCCCAGTGGCTGAAGAACGTCACCGGCGGCACGCTCGGGCAGATCCCGGTCAACGTCGTCCGTAACGACTTCTCGGCGGTGGTCGCGCCGGCGCAGCGCTGGATGTACTCGACGAACCCGCCCGACGTGGCGGCCTTCCCGCTGCACTACACGTTCAACACGCCCGTCGGCGCGACGCCGGCGAACCAGTGTGGGCGCGTCGTGTACAGCGATTTCCACGTCGAGGACGCGAGCAACAACCCCAGCACGAACATCGCGTTCCCGGCGGAGTGCACGCCGAACGCGCCGATGACGCCGCAGGAGAAGCTCCTCGAGTTCATGCTCTTCGACCTGACGTCGTGCATCTCGCAAGACGTCCCCTCGTGCACGCCCAAGACGTGCGCGCAGCTCGGCGCGACGTGCGGCCCGCAAGGCGACGGTTGCGGCGGCCTCCTCCAGTGCGGCAACTGCACCCCGCCGAACACCTGCGGCGGCGGCGGCACCCCGAACGCGTGCGGTCACCCGACCTGCACGCCGCAAGGCTGCCCGCCCGGCGTCAACTGCGGTCCTGCCGGCGACGGCTGCGGCGGTCTCATCGCGAGCTGCGGCACCTGCACCGGAACGAACACGTGCGGCGGCGGCGGAACTCCTGGCCAGTGCGGCCAGCCGACCTGCACCAAGCTGACGTGCGCGCAGCAGAACATCAACTGCGGCCCTGCCGGCGACGGCTGCGGCGGCGTTCAGCAGTGCGGTGCCTGCTCCGGCGTGAACACCTGCGGCGGCGGCGGCGTCCCGGGCCAGTGCGGCACGGCAGGCTGCACGCCGAAGACCTGCGCCCAGATCGGCGTCAACTGCGGTCCGGCCGGCGACGGCTGCGGCGGCCTCCTCCAGTGCGGGGTCTGCAGCGGCTCCAACACCTGCGGCGGCGGCGGCTCGCCCGGCCAGTGCGGCTCGGGTTCGTGCACCAAGCTCACCTGCGGGCAGCAGGGAATCAGCTGCGGCCCGGCCGGCGACGGCTGCGGCGGGCTCCTCGACTGCGGCCCCTGCGTGTCTCCCCAGACGTGCGGCGGCGGCGGAACCCCGGGCGTCTGCGGCAACCCGAGCTGCAAGCCGCTCACCTGCGCGCAGCAGAACGTGAGCTGCGGACCTGCGGGCGACGGGTGCGGCGGTCAGCTCGACTGCGGCCCCTGCACGGCGCCGGACACCTGCGGCGGCGGCGGCTCCCCCGGCGTCTGCGGCCACGCGGCCTGCGTGCCGAAGACCTGCGCGCAGCAGAACATCAGCTGCGGCCCGGCGGGCGACGGCTGCGGAAACCTGCTCCAGTGCGGCACGTGCACCGCACCGGACACCTGCGGCGGCGCCGGAGCTCCCGGCCAGTGCGGTCACCCCGCCTGCGTCCCCCTCACGTGCGCGCAGCAGGGAATCAGCTGCGGCCCGGCGGGCGACGGCTGCGGCAACCAGCTCGACTGCGGCACCTGCGTGGCGCCCCAGACGTGCGGCGGCGGCGGCGTGGCCGGCACCTGCGGCGGCACCGGTCCGGTGAAGTAACCGTCGCGAACACCCCCGACACGCGCTCTACTCTCCCTCGATGGGGGACTTCAAGAGCGTCCGGCCGAAGCCCTTCGACGTACGGAGCCTCAAGCTCTCTGCGGAGGAGGGCTTCGTGCTGTCGCGCGTCGACGCGCCCGTGAGCGTTCGTGAGCTCGTGACCATGACGGGGCTCGCGGAAGAGCGGGTCGTCGAGATCGTCGGACTCCTCGCAGACCAAGGCGCAGTCGAGGTCGAGCGGGCCGCGGGGGAGGGCCTGGTGATCGCGTCGGACTTCGATCCGGACACTCCGGTGCTCGACCCGGTGCTCGACCTCGCGCCGGAGTCCGACCGCCTCCCGGACCTCGAGCGCGATGCCAGCCACGACCGCGAAGCCGCCCCGGTCCCCGCCGCCGACCCCGCTTCGGACGCCGACTCCGACGCCGACTCCGACGCCGAGTCCGCGTCCGACGCCGACTCCGCTTCCGACTCCGACGCCGACCCCGAGATCGGCGATCGCGAGTACCGGAAAATCTACGAGAGCATCTACCGACCCATGTCCCGCGACGCGCGCGCGGCGGCGGCGCAGACCGTCGAGGGGAGCCACCTCATCGCGCTGTGCCTCGATCCCGAGCCGATGGTCGTCGCGGCGGTGATGAGCAACCCGAAGGTGGGGCTCGAGCACGCACGCACGATCGCGTTTCATCATCGGACCGCGGCCGGCCTCGAGCTCTGCGCGCGGCGGACCGACGTGATGGCCGACTCCGGGGTGCAGCGGCGACTCCTGCGAAATCCGCAGCTCCCCGAGACGGTGCTCCGGAAGATCGTCCACCCCAAGCTGCTCCTCGAGGTCTACCGGATCTCGATCGATCGTGAGAACCCCGAGCGTTCGCGCGTGAAAGTGCGCGAGCTCCTCCGGAAAAAATTCACGGTCGCGACGGCGGACGAGCGCGCGGCGCTCCTCATCAAGACCGAAGGTCGCGCGCTCCTCATCCTCGCCGGCTGCCCGCTCGACGCCCACACGACGACGATCCTGTGCGGAAAGACCACCTACACCGTCATGTTCGTCCAGAACATCGCGCGCTTCTCGGCGGCGCCGCCGGCCCTCTTGGCGCACCTCCTCAAGCAACCGCTGGTACGCCGAAATTTCGGGCTGCGGAAGTTGCTCCTCCAGCACCGCAACACGCCTGCCGAGGCGAAGAAGAACCTCTAGCGTGCGCCTGCGCGCGCGCCCGCCCTCAGCTCGTGCGCAGAAAGGGGCGGCCTGCCCCTCTCCTTCGTGGAAGGCTTGAGGACATGAAGTCCTTGTTCGCCGTTGCGCTTTCGCTCCTCGCCGGGCTGTCGGGAGGCTGCGGTCCCGGCGTCGGCGACGCCCCTGCCGCGGCGCCCGGCGTGCACACCGACACGCGCACCGATCGCAGCGGCGCCGCGACCGACGCGCGAGGGTCCGGCGGCGGCGCGGCCGCGTCCGGTGGCAGCGACCGGACACGCGGCCATGTCGGCAACGGGAAGCGCTGACGGGCGCGGACGGTCGTTCCTTCAAACGTTGTAGCCCCCTAAAGAATCTCCCCCTCGAGCCGTTCGCCCTTCGTGTCAGGGGGAAAAATGAGGGCAACGTCATGAGCACGATCACAGGTGTGGCCTCGCCACCTTCGATCACCGGTGTCGCGCCGATGGCGACCGCAAGGGTGACCCACGGACCGGAGCCGCCCGCGACGACCCCGGCCGCGACGAAGGGAATCAGCAAGGAGGGCGATCTCATGCAGAAGCTGCAGAGGCTGCTCGACACGAATCCGGCGACCTTCGAGCGGATGATGTCGAAGCTCGCCGTGGAGCTGAAGACCGCTGCGCGGAAGTCCGAGGGACCCAACGCCGCATTCCTGACCAAGCTCGGGGATACCTTCGCCTTGGCCGGTGAAGCGAAGTCGCTCTCGCCGCTCCGCCCCGCGCAGACTCCGTCGAGCCCGTCGACGAGCCTCGGCAGCTACTCGCAAAGTGGTCATCGCGCGAGCGCAGGGATCCTGAAGGCGTTCGTCAGCAAAGCGGCCGCAGAGGTCCAGATGCTGCTCTCTCCGGACGAGAAGCCGCCGATGCCGCCGGCGCCCGTGCAATAGGCGCCCGTGCAATAGAGGAGTCAGGTCGTCGCGGCGCCGCGCGCGATCTCCGAGCGATCGGCGGCGTCGAGCGCGACGAGGCGGGCGGCCCAGTTCTCCTCGAGGTGCGCGACCGAGCCGGTCCCCGGAATCGGCAGCATCGTCTTGGATCGCGCGAGCAGCCACGCCAACGCGACCTGCGCCGGCGTCGCGCCCTTCCTGGCCGCCACCTTCGCGAGGCCGGCGTTCTGTCCCGCGATGCCGCCCACCGCGAGCGGGAAATAGGGGAGGTACGCGATGCCCTTCTTCTCGCAGAGATCGACGACCGCGTCCGGCGACTCGACCTCGGAGTGCGTCATCTTCGCGAGCGTGCCGGCGCCGCCGTTCACGTTGAACATGTTCTGCACGGCGACGATCGGCGTCCGCGCCAGCGCCGCCTCGACCTGCGCGGCCGACACGTTGCTCAGCGCGAGGTGCCGGATCTTCCCCTCCTTCTGGAGGGCGATCAGCGCGTCGAGCGCCTCCGCGAACGGTACGCCGGCCGCCATCCATCGGAGGTGGACGACGTCGAGGCGATCGAGGCCGAGCGACCGCAGATCTTCCTCGCAGCCGGCGCGCAGCTCCTCGGGGCGGATCGACGGCGCCCAGCCCTTGTCGGGCAGTCGCTTGCCGCCGAGCTTGCACGCGATGACGAGGTGCTTCGGGTACGGATGCAGCGCCTCTTTGATGAGGCGATTGGAGACGAGCGGGCCGTAGTACCACGCGGTGTCGATCAGATCGACGCCGAGATCCACGGCGCGGCGCACCACCTCGCGCGCGCGCGGGATCATCGGGCTCGCCCCAGACGTCCTTCCCCGGGAGGCGCATCGCGCCGAAGCCGAGGCGCGTGACCTCCAGATCGCCGAGTCGGATGCGGGTGGGCAGGTGCGCGAAGGCTTCGGTGTCCATGCCACGCAGCATCCCCCTCAACAGGAGCCGCCGCAATAGATGAGGCTGTTGCAGTCGGGCCCCGAGAAGCACGTCGGCATGCCGGTGCACAGGCGCGCATATTTGATGCAATATGCATTCAAATCGGCCTGGTTGTTCGTGGCGCACGTGCCGCCTGCGCCCTGATTGCAGCAATTGGCCGTCGCGGCGGCGTACTGCGCGCATAGGGCGACGCGCGCGGCGGGGACGTCGCTGGTGCCTCCGTCGCCTCCGCCGTCGACCGCGACCCCACCGCCGCTGCTCGTGCTGCCGCCCGACGAGCTCGTGCCGGTGGCGTCGGGGAGGCAGCTCGCGACGAGGCCGACGACGGCGAGGAGCGAGAAGAGGGAACGAGGAGGAGTCGCGCGCGTCATGGCCCGCACACTCTACCCCGGCTCGCGCGGTTCTGCTTCAAGCGCTCGGTCACGTGTGCGATCATGTCTGCGACATTCCGTCATGGCCTCGCCTTCTCTTCGCAGCACCAACCTCCGGGACCTCGAGGCGCGCGTGTTCGACGTCCTCGTCCTGGGCGGCGGCATCAACGGCGCGGTGTCGGCGGCGTGCCTCGCGGCCCGTGGGGTCAAGGTGGCGCTCGTGGACAAGGGGGATTTCGCGGGCTTCACGAGCCAGCAGTCGTCGAACCTCGCGTGGGGCGGCATCAAGTACCTCGAGTCGTACGAATTCGGCCTCGTCCGCAAGCTCTGCCTTTCGCGCAACCACCTCATCCAGAGCTACCCGTCGACGGTGCAGGAGATCCGCTTCTTCGCGGTGCACCCCAAGGGCTTCCGGCACGGCCTGTTGAAGCTGCTCGTCGGCGCGTGGCTCTATTGGATCATCGGGAGCTTCTTCACGAAGGGTCCGCGCCTCCTCTCGACGCGAACCATCGAGCAGGAGGAGCCGTTGATCCGCGTCGACGTCGCCGACGGCGGCTTCGAGTACTCCGACGCGTACCTCCACGACAACGACGCGCGCTTCGTGTGGAACTTCATCCGCGGCGCGCTCAACTACGGATGCCTCGCCACCAACTACGTCGAGGCCCTCGGTGCCGAGCGTAACGGCGACGCGTGGCACGTACGCGTTCGCGACGTCGTCACGGGCCGAGACCTCACCGTTCGGGCGCGCGTGCTCGTCAACGCGTGCGGCCCCTACGTCGACGCGATGAACCGCCGCTCTTCGCGCGAGACGACGCACGAGCACGTCTTCTCCAAGGGCATCCACCTCATCGTCCGCCGCCTCACGGGCAGCCACCGCGTCCTCACGTTCTTCGCCGACGACGGGCGTCCGTTCTTCGTCGTGCCGATGGGGCCGCGTACCTGCATCGGAACCACCGACACGCGCGTCGATGATCCGGAGAGCCACGTCACGGGCGAGGACCGCCGCTTCGTCCTCGACAACATCAACAAGCGCCTCCGCCTCCCCGCGCCGCTCACGGAGGCCGACGTCATCGCCGAGCGCTGCGGCGTGCGGCCCCTCGCCGTCCCCAAGACGAACGCGTCCAAAGGCGCGAGCGACTGGACGCAGATGTCGCGCAAGCACGTGGTCGAGATCGACGACACCGCGCGCCACGTCAGCATCTTCGGCGGAAAGCTCACCGACTGCCTCAACGTCGGCGAAGAGATCGCGGCGGCCGTCGCGGCTCTCGGCGTCACGCTCCCTTACCCGGACGCGCGCTGGTACGGCGAGCCGCCCGACGAGACCCGCCGCGAGTTCCTCCACCAGGCGCGCCTCATGGATCTCGACGCGATGACCTCGCCTCGCTCCAGTGAGAAGCTCACCCTCCGTTTGTGGCGTCGCTACGGCGCCGAGGCGCTCGGCCTCCTCGAGGACATCCGCGCCGATCGCACGATGGCCGAAGTGCTCATCGAAGGCGCCGAGTATCTGCGGTGCGAGATCCAACAGGCCGCGCGCCGCGAGATGATCGTGAAGCTCGAGGATTTTCTGCGTCGCCGCTCGAAGATTTCGCTGGTGATGACGGAGGCCGAGCTCCGCGCCGCGCCCGGCCTCCGTGAGGCGTGCGCCATGCTCTTCGGCGCCGAGGCCGACGCGCGCTACGACGAGTATTTCGCGAGCGCCGCCGCGTCATGACCGCCGCCGCGCTGCCGCAATCGCGACTCGGAAGATTTCTTTCGCTGGAGCTCCTCGACAACCGCTACCCGCAGCTCCACGGTCTGCGCGTCTTCGCAATCCTGAGCGTCGTGCAGTTCCACGTGACGTGGATCTTCGGCGGCGAGAAGCGCATGCCGCTCGACGCCGGTTTCATGGCGTCGTCGCTCACGGTGTTCTTCGGGATGGATCTGTTCTTCTTTCTGAGCGGATTCTTGATCGGGTCGATCCTCCTCCACTCGATCCGCACCGCGGGGTCGCAGCAGCTCCAGCGCTTTTACCTGCGGCGCATCTTCCGAACGTTCCCGTCGTACTACGTCGTCCTCACCTACCTCGCGCTCACGACCGCGCTGACGGCGCTCCAGCAGAAGCACCTGCTCGCTGAGTACCTGTACGGGACCAACTTCATCCGCCTGAAGCCGGGCGACGTGATCATGTACTGGGGGTGGTCGCTCGCGCTCGAAGAGCAGTTCTACCTCACCGTGCCGATCCTCTTCTTCGTCCTCCAGCGCGTGCGGAGCGGGCGGTGGCGGATCGGGCTCTTGCTCGTCCTCTTCTTCGCGGCGCTCGGGGTCCGGATGTACATCTACTACCACGGGCGTCCGTGGACGGACTCGGCGCTCCGGATGGCGCTCTACTTCCGAACGCACACGCGGTTCGACACGCTGGTCGGCGGCATCCTCCTCGCGGTCGTCCAGGCCGAGTACAAGGAGCGCATCGCCGCGTGGCTGAAGGCGCCGTTCCACCGCGCGCTCGTGACGTTGGCGTCGCTGGCGTGCCTGTGGCTCCTCGTGCAGCCTTGGATGTTCGGCGAGGGCACCATGCAGATGGTCCTCGTCTGGTCGTGGGGAACGGTGACGAGCGCGATGTATTTCGGCTGCGTGCTGCTCCTCTTGCACGGCGACGGGTTCTTCGTGAGACTCCTGTCGTGGCCGATTTATAGGCGGATCGCGACGCTCGGCTACGGCATCTACCTCGTGCACATCCCGCTCTGCGAGGAGGTGATGGTTCCGGTCGCGCAGCGCCTCGCCAAGTCCTTGCCGATGTCGATCGTGTGGCTCATCTCACTCGGGGAGCTCATGATCCTGTCGATCGCACTCTCGTACGTGATGCACGTCCTCATCGAGAAGCCGTCGCTGCGCTTCCGTGAACGCATCGCGGCGTGACGGCGCAGACGATCACGGATCGAACGGCGCGCCGAAGCCTTCGCGGGGGAGCTCGGCGTCGGCGAACGTGTCGTTCTTCTCGTTGATCCACGGGCCGAGCTCGTCGTCGAATTCGAAGTGAACACGCCGCGGGCCCGCCGGTCCTACGTCGACGACCTTGGCGGTCGCGCCAGGCATCTTGAACAGATCGCCCTTGCGCACCGGGAGCGCCTTGTTGCGGAACAGGTTGCCGTCTCCGATCGGAAAGATGGTGGCGTTCTCGGCGACGACGACGTCGAACGCGCGTGGGCCTTGCCGCAGTAAGAGCACGTGGCCGGTCTGCGAGAGGATCCGCCAGCGCCGCGGCCCCTCGCCGTGCGGCGAGAGCGCGAAGGGAGCGAAGAACATGCGGGCGAAACCGCGGACCACGACGACGTCGGTGGCGGGTACGTCGCCCAGGCGTTTGCCGAGCGCGGTCGTCTGCGTCGCGAATGCGACCGCCTCGGCGCGATGGCGTCGCGCGAGCAAGAACGACGTGCCCGGCCCGTGTACGAGCTGCGCGAAGCCCATCGCCGTCCCCACAAGCGCGACGAGCTCGGGCATTCCACGGCGCGGCGCTACCGAGGTCGGCCACCACGCGCGCTCGACGATGAGCGCGCAAACTGGCGCCACGCCGAGCATGGTCACGCCAAGCACGCGCGCGGACGGCAAAACCGCGAGCACCGGCGCGAGCGCGAAGATCGAGCCGAGGAGAAGCCACGACGCCGCGTCGCTCGTGGGCGTGTCCATCTCCGCGCGAACGCGACGCCACACGATGGCGACGAGGACCAGCCCCGCCAGCACGCTTACCGTCGTCAGCGCCGTCTCCAGCTCCCCCGCGGCGGGATCGGCCGCGTACGACAGCCACGCCTGCGCCGCGAGGACGAGCGCCCGCCACGGCGCGAGCCTCAAATACTCGAACGGCTCGGCGATCGGGTCCGCGTAAAATCCCGAGCCCTTCGTCCCGTAATCGAGCGACGCGCGAAGCCACAGGTACGCCGCGGTCGGGATCGCGTAGATCGCGAGGCCCGTCACGCGCCGCACGACGGACTCTCGGCGTCGCACGAGCTCGAACGCGACGACGTATCCGCCGAAGCCGAGGCCGTACTCGCCGCACAGGACCGTCAGCCCGAAGAGCACGAACGCGACCGCCGCGTCCTTTGCCCGTCGCTCGTCGCGCCATCGCGCGTAGGCGGCGAGCGCGAAGGCCCCGGAGGACAAGGAGAGGAGCGCCTCGCGGTTGGCGAGCCACGCCAGCGGCATCACGTGGCACGGCGCCAGCGCGAAGATCGCGGTCGCGACGAGCAGCGGCCTCGGCGCGAGCACGCGCTTGAAGAGCGAGCGCGCCGCGATCACGCAGAGCACCCACCACGCGAGCGAGTGGGCGTGGAGCGGCAGCGGGCTGCGGCCGACGAGGCGCTGATCGCTCCACCTGAGGACGCTCGACACGGGCCGGAAAAACCGGATCTTCAGCGCCGGATGCGACCACCAGGGGAGGAACCCCCGCGCGACGAGGCGCTCCGCTTCCCTCGTGCCGACGAAGTCGTACAGATCGAACGGGCCGCGCGGCGGACCGTACGTGCCGTCGACCATTGCAGCTTGGATGTAATCATCCAACATGAGCGGCGATCGCAGACCCGGCTGGAACAGGAGCACGCCGAGCGCGATCACGAGGGTGACGGGCGGAATGAAGCGAAATCGCGTGTTTTTTCGCGTTTTCGCGGCGTCGTCGTCGCTCGTCATCGGGGCCAGGCGTCTCTCTATTGTCTCGTGCTCGAGGTTTTACTTAGTGCAGCAAGCCTCTTGAGCTAAGTAAACACCCGTGAAAATCGCCGTCGCCATTTCGGGTGCCTTGCTCGCCGCTTTCGGATTCGCCGCCTACGGCTGCTCGTCGAGCAACCCGGCGTCGTCGGACGGCCCGGGAACGGACCAGGACGCGTCGACGAGCTCGGGCAGCTCCGGCTCGAGTGGCAGCTCCGGCTCGAGCGGCAGCTCCGGCTCGAGCGGCAGCTCGGGTACGTCGGGCACGTCGGGCACGCCGGACGCCGGCTCCACCGGACAGTGCGGCAACACCTGCGCGACCGATCAGGACTGCCAGTCCTGGTGCGCGCCGGTGAACAATGGCGTGAATTGCTGCGACGCGACGCACGTGTGCTTCCAGTGGTCGGGCAGCGCCTGCCCCGCGCAGACGCAAGATTCCGGCTCGCCCAACCCGTACGGCCCGTAAGCGCGTTCGGTTTCCGGCGTCGCGCGACGCGTTCTTGGCCCGCGTGACCGCGCGGTGCGATGACGGAGCATGCCCGCGATCTCCCGCGATCTCCTCGTGGTCGTCGCGGCGCTCGCGATCGTGCTCGCCGTCGCGCAGGCGATCGCGAGCACGTGGAGGCGTCGCGCGCGGCGTCGGCGGATCCTCGCGCGCGTGGTGAGGGCAGGGGAGGGGGAGGCCGAGGCGGCTTCGTCGCTCGTGGCCGCCGGTTACGAGATCCTCGGCGCCCAGGTCGCCGCCGACTACGCCGTGCACGTCGACGGGGAAGTGACGCGCGCGTCCGTGCGCGCGGACTACCTCGTGCGAAGGGACGACGCGGTGTACGTCGTCGAGGTGAAGACGGGCAGCGTCGCGCCGCGCATCCAGACCACGGCGACGCGCCGACAGCTCCTCGAGTACAGCGTCGCCTTCGACGTCGACGGCGTGCTCCTCTACGACGCAGAGGCGGGAGAGCTGCACGCCGTCACGTTTCCACGCGCCGACGCGAGGGCGCCAACCCGTGGCTCGTTCGGTTGGGGGCTCGTCGCGGGTCTCGTCGCCGCTGCGGCGATCGCGCTCGCGATCGTCAGTCGAAGTACGCCTTGACCTGCGAGTCCGTGAGCGCGCGGAGCGACCTGAGGTACATCCACGCCGCCGAGCCGGTGAACGCCGTCTGGATGAGGAGCCCGATCGACCAGTCGTGGAGGAACGTCCACCCGAGGCGCGCGGTGCCGAGGGCGCCGAAGACGACGCCGATGCCCGCCACTACGAGCAGGAACATCCGCATCGTGCTCGACTTGGCGAGCAGGCGCCGCCCGAAGAACCACGTCAGCGCGAAGCTGAAGAGCACCGCGGCCGCCGCCCGGAGGAGCGAGAAGAATCCGAAGCCGCTGTCGAGCAGCGCCACCGCGCCTGCCACGAGGTCGAAGCCGTACCAGCTGTTCGTAAGCCCTTCGATGCGGTCTCTCGCGGACATGGCCACCCTCCTGTTCGTCGTACGAAACGCGAAACACGATCCTACCCCGCTTTATGCCCCGCGCTATCCTGAGAGCGGTGTTGCCGGCAGAACGCGACGAATCGACGCCAAAAGAGCCGTTCGTGGAGCGCGCGCTGCGGTTTGGGCGCGCGCTGATCGTGGGGAGTGGCGCGACGATCCTCGATGTGTCCGTCCTCACGACGTCCATCCACCTGGTCGGTCTCGCGCCGACAACGGCTCGTGTGCCGGCGCTGCTCGCGGGCGCGTCGTTCCAATTCTTCGGCAACCGCACGTTCACGTTTCGCGCGCAGCGCGGCAAGATCACGCGGCAAGCTCGTCTGTTCGTCGCCGCGGAGCTCTTCGCGCTCCTCCTCAATTGGAGCATCTTCCGGTTCCTCTCCCCGCGCATCACCTTCATGCCGCAAGAGCTGGTGAGCTTCCTCGGCACGTTCGTCGTCTTCGTCTGCTTCGCGTATCCCATGCGCAAGCTCGTCATCTTTCGCCTCCCCCAAGAGACGCCGGAGCCTCCGCGCGCGCCGTGAGGACTTGCGAGTACGACGGGCCGCCGTTCACCGAGCCGCGGTCCCATCCGTGGACCGACGCCGTGACGAGCGCGGCATTCCGCTACTACGATCTGCGCGCGACGCCCTCGCTCATTCGCACGGCGCTCGAGGATTTCGTGCCGTTTGGAGATCACGCGGCGGTGACCCGGTTTTACGCGCTCCTCGAGTGGCTGAACGGGGACGACTCGCCGTTCGAGTCGAGCGACTGCGCGTTCACGGCGCCGCACGCCAACGGAACGGCCGATCGGGCGCGCGCGTTCGAGTGCTCCGGGCGCATCATCGTCCTCTTCCGCGACCTTCCCCTGAACGCGTCGCCGCCCGACGTCGCGTGGCTCACGGGCGCGCTCCATCGCGACCTGTCCGAGCGTGACGCACTGTTCGAGCTCGGCGTCATCGGCACGACGCGCGTGCCTGCGCGCTACCTGGCGCTCCCTCCGGCCGAGCAGCTCGGCGAGCAGCTCATGATTTCGTTTTGGGCGTGGGGCAGCGCGGAGGCCGATCTCATGGGAAACTTGGAGCGCGTGATCGCGAACCTATCGGCGTCGCTCCGTCACGTGTCGAAAGAGGTCTGACGATGGCTCATGAACCCACGACGAAGCGCAGCGCGAGGGTGCTCGGCGGAGCGTTCGTGGCGGCGACATTCGCCCTCGCTACCGCGCCGGTGCATGCGGATCCCGCACCTCCCGCGCCGCCGCGCGCGTGCGTGGCGATCCGCGCTGAGGCGCGCTACGGAGCCGCTGGATACAACCACGTCGTCGTCCTCGCGAACGCGTGCGCCCAGGACGAGGCGTGCACCGTCACGACGGACGTGAACCCCGAGCCGCAGAGAGTGCTCGTGCCGGCGCGCGCGTCCACCGAGGTGGTCACGTTCCTTGGCTCTCCGGCGCGCGTGTTCGTGCCGAAGGCCGTCTGCGCGCCGATCAAGAAATAGGCGCGGCGCTCGAGTCGGCTCTCCGGCAGGAGCGTTTCGCTCCGCTGCGCTTCGCTCCGCTCAGAGCCAGGCGTACGCGCGTCGCACGACCTCACGGCCGTCCCCTTCGACGAGGGCGCCGTGTGACAAGATGATGCGATCGATGTCCCACGCGAGGATGCGCTCGACCTGCCGGCGCGCGACGTCGCGATTGCGCACCATGACATGCTCGAGCGGTCCGGTGCCGGGCGCGCGATTCCACATGATCCACGAAGCGACGAAGCGCGTCCACGCCTGGTCGTGCTTCGAGAGGTTCAGGAGCGCGTCGGCGCAGATCATCGTCCGACTCTTCGTGTGGAAGAACACGACCTCGTTTTCGCGCCGCGCAGAGAAGTAGACTTGCTCGAGATCGGGCGTCCACGCCGCGTGGCGCTCGTCGCCAATGACCGACGTGAACGCCAGATCGGGGCGCTTCCACTCGAGTCCCGGGATCGCGGCGAAGACGGCGTCGGGGTATGCCCTCATCCACGCGCCGACGTGCAGGTGATGAAAGAGGCTGGGCGCCACCACGGCGCGCACCGGTCCGATGGCGTCGACCTCCGCGCGCGTTGCATCGTCGAGGCCGAGCGGCGAATGGACGAACAGCCCGCCGCTCTCCATGCGCACGATCGTCATGCGCGAGCCGGTCTCGAGGCCCCAGAATTTGGCCCTGCGTGCCTCGGTCCAGATGTCGTCGGCGAAGCGCGTCAGCATCGCGCCATCGTACGACAGGGTGCCGGTCAGAACGTGATGTTCAGCGGGTCGCCCTTGCTGCCGTTCTTGTGGAACGGGCTGGCGCTTCGCGGCGAGCGGCGAGCGGGGGCGAGCTTCGCCTTTTTCTCCTTGGCTTCTTTGGCGACGCGCTCGCGGTTCTTGTCCGCGGTGAGGAGCGCCTTCCTCTGGAGATCGGTGAGCGGTGCGCCCTTCGGTGCGTCGAGTTGCGCGGCAGCGGGCGCGGCGACGGGCGCAGGCGGGGGAGCGGGCGCGGCGATCTGCGCGATCGATGCGTTTGCGTTCTGGCCGACGGCGCTGGCTGCAGCAGGCGCGCCGGACGTGACCTTGGTCAGCGCGAAGACCCCGCCGCACAGGACGAGCGCCGCGGCGGCGACGCCCATCATCACCTTTTTCTTCCGCGAGGCCGGCGGCGCCATGAAATCGAGATCGACGTCTTCGTCGAGGCTCATCACGACGGGCGGCGGCGGCATGCTCGGGATCTGGTACGGCGCGATGGCCGCTGGCGCGACGCTGACCGACACCGCCATGCCGCTCGAGATCGGCGGCGGCGCGTCGTCGAGGCCGAGCAGCGCCGAGAGCTTCGTCCACGGCGCGACGCCCTGGCGAACCAGCGTGCCCTCGTTGATCGTGCCCTTCTGGAACTCCGCGTCGAGCTCGTCGAGCGACCACGCCCTCACGTTCCCGTTCGGAAGCTGTACGAACCAGATGTCGTCCATGCTGTCAGCGCCCACGTTGGCCATCGATCCCTCCGACTTTGTCGCCTTGCGACGACGGACACGACGAAAACAAGAAAAACGTAGCAGCCGGTCGAGGACGGAGGCACGGGGGAGACGCGCGATTTCCGGTCGATACCGCTGCGGCTAAAGCGGTACGCCAGAGGTGGATCCGCCGTTGCCGCGAGATTGGAATCGTACAGCGAGGACGTACGCGCGAGCGCACGGGCGGACGCGCTACCCTGGCATCGTGAAGGCTCGCCGCGTCTCCGCCGCTCTCCTCTTTTGCTCCTCCTCATCCGTCTTCTTCGGCTCGTCGTTCTTCGGCTGCGGGAGAACTGGCGTGACCACCGACGCGGGGCCTGGCGCGGCGTCGGGGACCGATTCCGCCTCGGCCGCGTCGCTGTCGCCCTCTCCTTCCACTGCCCTTGCGGCAGACGCGGCAGACGCGGCAGCTGGGGCAGACGCGGCAGGCGTCGCGAGCGCTCCCGCCGGCGAGTCCGTCCGCGCGACGATCGCGCGCCTCGACGTCGATTCGGTCCTCGCGTCGCAGGCCGACCTCGTGAAGAAGCACTTCGGCGACGCGAAGGGCCCGTTCCTCGTGCAGCGCCTCGCGCTCGCGGCCGGGCGACGGATGATCCTCGTCTCCTCGCGCGACGAGAGCGATCCGATGGTCCTCGCGCTCGAAGGGGATCGGCTCCTTTGGTCCAAGGAACGGCCGACGGCGGGGATGATCCCTCCGGCTGTGCACCTCGCCATCACGGCGCACCCGTCGGGAGGCGCGACGTTCTTCGCGTACGACGCGCCCACCAAGGTCGTCGCCGCGCGCATCTGGGATCCCGAGGGCGGCCCCTTCGCGGACTTTCAGGTCATGAAGGTCGACGCGTGCGACGATCTCTCGGCGGCGTACTGGCCCACGCGCGGGTGGGTCGCGACGTGCGCGTGGCTCGGCGGCGCGCGCGCTCAGCTCCTTCGCGAGGACGGGACGATGGCGTGGCGCCGCGACGGCGTCGACGTGGGAGCACCGTGGCGCGCGCCCGCTCCTCTGTCGATCGCGTTCGACGGGGACGCCGCGCTCGTCCTCGTCCAGTACGGCGACGTGCGGCCTGGACCTGTCGGCGATCACGTGATCGCGACGCGCTACGACGCGCGTGGCCGCCCCCAATGGGCCAGCCCCGTCGATCTCGGCGTTGTGCCCGCGGTCGCCGACACGCGCGATCGTGTCGTCGTTCAGTCGGCGTCGGGCGGTCGCCCCGTGCGCGCCGCCGTCGGTCGAGTAGAGGTCGAGATGGACGCCCGGGGCCTATCCGGCAGGCCAAAGCACGGCCTCGAGCCATAGCACCGCGAGCGACGCGGCGAGCGCGGGGAGGCTGGTCATCACTCCGACGCGCACGAAATCCCGCGTGCGCACCGTCGCGCCGAGGCGCGCGGCCATGTCGAGCCACAAGAGCCCCGCCAGAGATCCCATCGGCAAGAGGCGCGGGCCGAGATCTCCGCCGACGAGCGCGGCCAGCGTTTGCCAGGTCACGTCGCCTGGCAGCGTGCGCATGACGAGGGCGTTCAGCGCAGCCATCGGGTGGTTGTTCATGATCGCCGAACCGAGCGCGCTCGTGCCGGCGATCGCGGCCAGCGATCCCGGCAGGCTCGACGGCGCGCCGTACACCTCGGCGAGCCATCGCGCGATGCCGACGTTCTCGAGGCCGAGCGCCGTCACGAAGATGAGGTAGAGAAATCCAAGGATCTCCCACGCGACGCCGGTGCGCAGCGTGGTCAACGTCACCTCGGAGCTGCGCAGGCCGAGCGCCGCCGTGAAAAGCGCGCCTCCGGTCGCGGCGACCCACACCGGTCCGTCGAAATACGACAAGAGCGGGTAGGAGAGGAAGACGAGCGCCACGATCCCGAGCACGCCGTACGACGTCGGCTCCAGCGGCTGAAGCGAGCCGAGCTCGGCGCCGCCCGCGGGCACGGAGTCGTCGAGCTCCTTCCGGTACGCGAGCCGCAGCATCAAATAGGAGACGACCGTTCCCACGAGCGCCACCGGGATCATCCGCAGCGCGTAGCCGTTGAAGGCGATGTGCGCTTGCTCGGCGACGACCAGATTCATCGGGTTCGAAGTCGACAGCGGCGCGACGCCCGCCGACGTGAAGATCGCGAACGCGAACGGGAGAACCAGGTACGGCCGCTTCGGGTACATGCGCCGGACGACCGGGACGATCACCGGCGTCAGCAGCAGGATCGCCGCGTCGTTGTTGAAGAGCGTGGCCGTGGTCGCGCAGATGACGTAGGTGGCGGTGAACGCGCGCGAGACCGGTCCGCGGGTGCGGATCTCGATCGCGCGTGAGGCGCGGTCGAAGATGCCGAGGCGGTGCGCGACCGAGGTGGTCGACATGATGCAGGCGATCGTGAGGAGCGGCCGCCAGAGCATCGTCGCTCCCCGGACGAGGTCGGACGGCGAGAGCACCCCGAACGCGAGCATCGCGACGACGCCCGGGATCGCGCCGACCAGCGGCGACACCGGCACCCCGCGGACACGCGGACGCCCGACTACGAGGGCGAGCGTCATCGTCAGGGCCCCGAAGGCGACGAACGGCACCCGGCCATCGTACAGGGGAGGACACGTGGGCGGCAGGAGGATCGCCCGCGTCCGGCCTTGACCGGACGTGTTTCCGCGCGTGCAATGGTCGCCCCATGAGCACCGCGCTCGAGTCACGCGTCCACGAGGTCACAGTCTTCCGCTCCGGCGCGCGCGTCGAGCGGGTCGCCGAGCTTCCGGCGTCGTCCGAGAGGCGCGTCCGTCTGGTGCGGCTGCCCCTGACGCTCGACGACGGGTCCATCCGTGCGCGCATCGACGGGGAAGGCGCCGCGACCGATCTTCGGGTCACCCTGGAGGTCCCGCCGGACGACGCCGCCCTCGCGCCCCCTCGTGACGAAGAGCTCCACGCCGCGCAGCTCGACGTCGCTCGCATCCGCGCCGAGGTCGAGCGGGTCGGAGCCATGATCGCGCGCGTGCAATCGATCGCGATCCTCGCGCGGCCCAAAGGCAAGGAAGGGGAGCCGCCGATGACGTCGCCCGCCGCCGCGCGCCGCGCCCTCGTCGCGTTTCGTTCCGAGGAGCAAGCGCGCCTCGCCGAGGAGCTGGCGACGCTCGAACGAACGCTGGTGGTGGCGGAACGACTGAACGCATCGCTGCGCGATCGCGCAGCGCGGGTGACGACGGCGAGGAACCCCAAGGAGCATGAGCTCTTCAAGAGCGTCATCGTCACGCTGGATGGCTCGGCAAAGGGTCTTTTGCATGTAGAATACATGGTTCCCGGCGCGCGCTGGTCGCCGTCGTATTCGGTCGCGCTCGGCGCGGGCGGGAAAGGGGCCGAGCTGTCGCTGCGCGCGGCGGTCGCGCAGCGGAGCGGCGAGGACTGGACGGGCGCGCGTCTCATCTTGTCGACCGCCGACGCCGCGGCGTGGACCGAGCTTCCGACGCTGAAGAGCGTCCGCATCGGGCGCGCGCAGCGAGGGAAGCCGCCGCGTGGTTGGCGTGAGCCGCCGGTGGGGGCGCTGGAGCTCTACGCCGATCGCGATCGCGCGTTCGGGCCGCCGCGGCAGTCGCGGCAAGAGGTGGAGGATTTCCTCTCGCGCTCGATCGGGGACGACGAGGTCACGATGCGCGTCTCCGCGTCGAAGGGGTACGACGACGAGAACACGCCGGTCGAGGACATGCGAACCGTCGTGCGCCAGCCCGCCGCCGGGATGCCGGCATTTGCGCGCGAGGTCGACGCGCTGTCGGCGCCTTCTCCCCCCGCGCGCCCGGGGGCGAGGATGCCGACCGGGGCGCCCATGGCGCCAATGGCGCCAATGGCGGCCATGATGATGCCGCCGCCGCAGTCCCTGTCGCTCGCGGCCCCGCGCGGAGGAGTGGGAATGTTCGGGGGTGCGGCGCTCGCGGAGCCGATGATGAAGCGGCGCGCCTCCGCGGCTTCGTACGGTGAGGCCGGGAGCGTGGAAGAGGCGGAGCCGCGGGCCACCGGGCTCGATCTGCAGGCCCTCTCGTACGGTCGTCTCCGCATGCTCGATCCGACGTCGAGCGGTCGCGGCGCGCTGGTGGCCGCGAGCGCGTCGTCTCTGTACCTCGAGGCGCTCGGCGCGTCAGTGTCGATCGACGTGCTCACGGTGATCCGCGTCGCCGTCCAGCGCGCGAGCATCGGCGACGACGCGCTGCCCCCCGGGCACGAGCCGATCTCGCGCTCGAACGACTTCGACTACGCGTACGTCGCGACCGGCACGGTGAACGTTCCCTCCGACGGCGCGTTCCACGTGCTGCCGCTCGGCGTCTACAAGACCGAGTCGCGCGTCACCCACGTCGCCGTCCCGCGTGAGACGCAGGACGTCTTCCGCGTCCTCGAGCTCCACAGCCCCATCGACGCCGCGTTGCCGCGCGGTCCGCTCGACGTCTACCAGGGCGGCGCGTACCTGATGACCACGCGCGTCCCACCGACCCCGCCGCGCGGCAAGGTGCGCCTCGGCCTCGGCGTCGAGCAGGCGATCAAGATCGCGCGCAACACCTCCTTCGCGGAGAAGTCGACCGGTCTCCTCGGCGGCGGCCTTTCGCTCGTGCACGAGATCGAGGTCGACGTCCACAACGGCACGAGCGCCCCCGCCGAGC
Organism: Polyangiales bacterium; assembly: GCA_038231275.1. Classification (GTDB taxonomy): domain Bacteria; phylum Myxococcota_A; class Polyangia; order Polyangiales; family Polyangiaceae; genus JANYHK01. The sequence continues at coordinate 87,969 of JBBRLQ010000013.1, read as the reverse complement.
TCGAAGTTCGCGAGCGCGTGCCGGTGACGCGCAAAGACGAGAAGGACATCGAGGTCACCGTCGAGACGGTGGAGCCCGCGTGGAAAGAGTGGTCCCAGGACCAAACGCTCGACGGAGGCTACCGCTGGACGGTTACCGTGGAGGCAGGCCAGAAGAGAAAGCTCTTCGCCAAATACGTCGTCAAGCTCTCGTCGAAGCAGGAGCTGGCAGGCGGCAACCGGAGGGAGGCATGAGCATGATCCCGGTGACCGCCAAGGTCGACGTGGTGACGGTGAGCGAGGATCGCGCGCACGTGGTCCGGCGCGGCGACGTGCAGCTCGCCGCCGGCGTGAACGAGATCGTGATCGAGGAGGTCGCGACGGTGCTCGTCGACAAGACGCTCAAGGTCGCGGTCGACGCGGGCATCACGGTCGGCGCGGTCCGCGTCGAGCGACGCGCGATCCATACCGAAAGGGAGCGCCCGGTCGATGTCGCCACCCTCGACGCGCAGATCGACGAGCGCGCCCAGGACGAGCGCGACGTCGCGCGTGCGCGCAAACGCATGGAGGTCGAGCTCGCCGGCCTCGACTCGGTCATCGCGCAGCTCGTCTCCGACGCCGCGGTCGACACGTCGTGGGGCGTGCTCAGCGTCTCCGCGACGCGCGCGCGCCTCTTGGAGCTGGAGACCGAAGAGAAGGAGAAGCGCGCGAGCTTTCTCCAGATCGCCGAGCAGCACCGGCGCATCACCGAGGAGCTCGCCCGCCTCCGCCGCCGCCGCGACGTCCGTGAGACGACGGCCACGCGCGAGAGCGCCCGAATCGTGATCGTCCTGTCGTGCGCCGCCGCGCAGAAGACCGAGCTGCGTGTCGACTACATCGTCCCGGGCGCGTGCTGGCGCCCCGCGCACACGGCGCGCCTGCACGCCGGGAAGGTCCGCTTCGCGACCGACGCGTGCGTTTGGCAGAACACCGGAGAAGCCTGGACCGACGCCGACGTCGCGTTCTCGACCGAGCGCCCGTCGCTCGGCCGCGAGCCGCCGCTCCTCGCCGCCGATCGCCTCGCTTCGCAGAAAAAGCAGGAGACGCTCGTGGTGGAGACGCGCCACGAGGAGATTCACACCGCCGGGCTGGGGCAGGAGGGTTCCGCCGCGTCTCGTGTCGTCCCGGGCATCGACGACGGCGGTCAACCCCGCGTCGTGCGCGGCGCCGCGCGCGCGACGATCGAGACCGACGGGAAACCTCACCGCGTGCCCCTCTCGGTCTTCGAGACCGACGCCGCGAGCGAGCTCGTCATGTGCCCGCAGCTGGCGGCGCTCGCGATTCGCAAGACGACGCAGACCAACGCGGGCGGCGCCCCGATCCTCGCTGGTCCCGTCGATCTCGTCGAGGAGAGCGGCCTCGTCGGGCGAACCCAGGTTCTGTTCGTCGCGCCGAGCGAGCGCTTCGAGCTGGGCTGGGGTCCCGATCCCGGCGTCCGCGCGCGGCGCGTCGTCGAAGAGAACGAAGAGGAGCCGGGCGCGCTCTCGAGCTGGATCACGCGCGTATACCGCGTCACCCTCCACGTCTCGAGCCTCGACGATCGTCCGCGCACGATCGCGGTCTCCGAGGCGATCCCGGTGTCCGAGCTCGAAAAGGTGCAGATTGCACTCGATCCCAAAGAGACGACCGACGCGCCCAAGCCCGACGAGGACGGCTTCGTCCGTTGGCAGCTCAAGCTCCCGCCGCACGGCCGCGCGCTTGTGAAGATGCGCTACGTCCTGAAGCGCCACAAGGACGTCGCCGGCCTGTAGCCCCTACGCGGAGGGAACGCGCGCGCGGGATCCGCCGACGAGGACGGGCACGGTGATGCGCGCGGGGCCCTTTGGGAAGCGGGTCTTCGCGACGGCGGCGGCGATCGCGAGGGCGGCGCGCTCCGGTGCGCGCGCGTCGGGTCCCGTCGGGACCAGCGTGCTCGCGCGGATCTCCGCGGTCCGTGCGCAGCCGTTTGTCTGCACCTCGACGCGCACCGCCACGAGCCCCTCGGCGCCACGGAGCGCGCGCGGCGCCAATCGCTTCACGTTGGCACCGACGGCGTCGTCCACCTCGCCGTGCGCGAGACGTCCTTCGACGACGCATCCCGCCGCTTCCAGCCACCCTTGCAGCGCGATGCGTCCGTCGCGGGCGTGGCGCGGACCCTCGACCGTACGCACGGCGTGCGGGATGCGGCTGTCGAACGCGATGAGCCGGTTCGGCCGTGGGGAGATCTCGTCGAAGAGCGGCGTGTGCGCGACCGCGGGACGATGGCTGCCGGTGCGAAAATAGTCGAGCAGCTCGTCGCGCGCGATGAGCGTCTCGCCTCCTCGGAATGCGCCGCGTCGTCCGAGCGCGAACGTGAACGCGATTTGCCCGTTCGGTCCGTCGCGGTGAAGGCTCTGGAACCCGCCGTCGGTGATCACGCTGAGCCACGGCGGCCCGCCAAATCGCGAGACGCCGTACGCCGCGCCCGCCCAGCGTAGGAGGCGCGCCTCGAACGCCGCGATGAGCGCCGCCGGAAAGAACGCCCGCGCCGGCGTACGGAGCTGCGAGAACTGCCCGTCGACGTGCCACGCCTCCCACACGAACCGCCCTGGATCGAAGGGCGACGAGCGATCCGACAACCTCCGATCGATCGCGCGGCGCATGTCGCGTCCGCCGTCGAAGAACGCGTCGACGGTCACGTGGCGACCGTCACGAGCCTGGCGAGGCGTCGTCATGCTCGCGTCAGCCGAGCAAGACCTGCGCGCCTTCGAGGAGCTCGCGCGTGGCCTGGTTCGGCAGAATTCGCAGCGCCGCGCGCGCGCCGTCGGAGAGGGTCACCTTCGCGTTGCTCGGCGGCACGCTCCCTTTCGTCGGGAAGGTCTCGCGCGTCGCGGCGATCTGGTCCTCCGCGAGGGCGTAGCGCTCGGCCCACGCCGCGATCGACGCGTCCGGCTTGCCGAGCTCCAGCTCGACGAGGTGCGCGCCGTCCTCCGCGAGGCGCGGCCACGGGCGCGCCCCAACGAGCTCCCCCTCCGGCGTGCTCCAGATCGCCGCGGTCACCACCGGCCCGACGCCGTCGTCCATCGTCGCCAGTGTCTCTCTCTTCGCGAGCGTGAGCAGCGCCGCGGGAATGCCGACGAAATGCTCCTCGAGCTTCTTCTGCTTCTTCCCCGGCGCAGGCGCGCGCGGGCTCCTCGGATCGAAGAAAACGGCGACCACGCCGTGCTTCGAGAAGGTCACCGTGCCGCGCGCGCCCGAGACGTCACTGCGCCGGTAGTGGTGCCCCTCCCACGTCACGTCGTATTTGCGATCAGGGTTCTTGGAGAGGTGGGCCGCATACAGCAGGCTGTGGATGCGCGCGCCTCGGCGGAGCGTATCGACGGTTCGGTTCGCCACGATCGTGCAGCTTACCACCCACTCCGGCGGCGGCTACGCGGCCTCTTCTTCGCTTCCCTCGGCCCCGAGCGCCGCGAGGAGCTTGTCGAGCGACTCGCTCACCTCACCGGCCATTCGCCGCGGCACCGCGCGCGTCTCGGCGAGCAGCTCGCGCAGGCGCTTCGCCACGTTCTTCAGCCCCGCGGCGTCTTGCTTCTTCTTCGTCTTCTCGTCGATCGGGAAGACGACGTCCTTGAACTCGCGCGCGACCTGCATGATCGGCATCGCCTCGTCGAGCACCTTGCGGCGGATCTCCTCGACCGCCTCGCGCGGCGCATCGGGCCGCTCCTCCGCACGGCGCAAGAAATCGATCGACTGGTAGCTCGGGAGCGGCGCCCCCACACCGTCGCGATCGAGCACCGCCGGCGCGCGCCTTTGGAGGAACGAGTACGAGCCGGTCAGCTTGTCGACCGTCTCTTGCCGCAGGTGCAGCTCGAGTCGCGTGTAATCCTCGAACGACTCGTACCCCCAGCTCTTCCAGCGCCCGTTCTTGCGCGCCTCGGTCAGCCCCTGCGCGAGCTCGATCCAGCTCGATTTGAAGGCCCGCGCTCGCCGCAGCAGCTCCGCGCGCTCCGGATCGTCGGCGTGGGACTGTTCGAGGGCGCGCAGCGTGGCGTCGATCTTCGTGGAGGTCATCGAGCGCGCACGTAGTCACGCCCGCCCGCAGGCTGCAAGGGTCGCCGGCCGACTTCTTCCGCGCTACTCCATCGATTGCCGAACGACCTTGGTGTCGTCCTCCGCGACCTCGACGACCACGATTTTTTCCGTCGGCGGATCGTTCAACTTCAACCGAAGCCGATGCGACCCCGCCGAGACGGTGGCCTTCAAGATCGGCGACGGCCCCAGCGCGCGCCCACCGTCGAACACCTGATCGCACGCGGGCAAACAGATCACGGTGAGAAGCCCCGTCGCGCCGGAAGGCGGCGGCGGCCTGGGAGGACGCGGAGGACGAGTGCTCGGCTTCGGCGTCGGAGTCGGATCGGAAGTCGGAGTCGGGGTCGGGGTCGGAGTCGGAGTCGGAGTCGGAATCGGAGTCGGAGTCGGAGTCGGGGTCGGCGTCGGCGTCGGAGTCGGGGTCGGGGTCGGGGTCGGTGTCGGGGTCGCGGTCGTGGTCGTGCTCGCCGGGGGAAGCGGAGCGCGGACCCGCATGCGATAGACGCCCGCCAGCGTCACCGCGACGACGAGCGCCGTACCGCCCACCACCACGTACGGAAGCGCGCTCTTTCGCCGCGCGTTGCGCACCGTCGGCGGCGTGTACGAGGCGAACGACGACGACGGCGCCGGCGGCCGTCCCGGGGGCGGCGTGGGCGTCGGGCGAATGATCACCGTCGGCGCCGGCGGCCCGGGCGGACGAATCTGCGTCTCCGCGAGATCGTTCACCGGCCGCGCGATCGGGACCGGCATCGGCGTGTACGTCGGCGGCACGTGCGGAATGTTCGACATCCGCACCGTATGCGGCTGCGCTTCGCTGATCGGAATCGTCGCGTCCGGATCGGGACCCGGTGGCGGGTGCGACGAGCGTCGGAAGACCTCGGTCACCTCCGACGCCGAGCGCAGCCGATCCTCGCGCTCCTCGAACGTGTCTCCGAACAGCTTGAGGACATAGCGGCCCACGTCGTCGTCGGTCACGACGAGCGCCTCCGACACCAGCGCCGCCTGCAGCGCCTGCCCCAGCTCGCGCGCCGTCGCGAAGCGCTTCTTCTCGTCCACCGCGGTCGCGCGCTGCACGATCTTGTCGATGCGCTCTGGGCAGCCCAGACTCATCGGCTTCAGCGCGGGTATCACGTGTGCGCGGATCTTCGCGCGCGTCTCGGCGTCGCTCACTCCGGCGAAGAGCGAGCGACCGCTCACGAGCTCCCAGAGGAGCACGCCGACGGCGTAGATGTCCGAGCGTGCGTTCGGCGGGCCGCCCCCCTCCAACTCGGGCGCGAGGTACGGGAGCTCACGCAGCGCGTCGGTGCCGTACGAGGGAAGATCCGCGGCGCCGACGGGCACGCCGAGGACCTTCGTCTTGCCGTCGTACGTCACGACGATTTGGTGAGGCGCGAGGCGACCGTGCGCGATCGAGATCCGCTCGCCGCCGGGCTTGCGCACCTCGTGGAACGCGTCGACGCCCAGCGCGATGTCGCTCGCGATGCGGCACGCGATGTCCCACGGGAGCGGCATCTCGTACTCGCGGGCGCGCTGCATGACGTCGCCGAGCGGCTCGCCGTGCAGGTACTCCATCGCGAGCCACAGGTTGCCGTTCGTCTCGCCGACCTCCAGCGTGCTCGCCACGTTCGCGTGGCTCACCTGCGCGGCGAGGCGCGCTGCGTTGTAGAACGCGTCCTTGAACTTCGGGTTCTTGGCGAGCTCGCGGTTGACGATGCGCAGCGCGACCCAACGCTGGAAGCCGCTCGGCCCCTCCAGGCGCGCGAGGTTCACGGTCCCCAGCTCGTCCTCCGAGAGGACGCTCAGCACGTGGTGGCGCCCGAGGAGCTGCACCTCGGGGCGGACCTTCATGCTGGAGTTGGGCTCCTTGTGCACGGCTGACGCACCATAGCTTACCCCGGCTTGCGAAGCGTGAGCGCGAGCCCCGCCAGGAACGTCGCCGCGAGCGCCCCGCTCAGGAACGGCGCCCCCGAGCTGAACGTCGTGAAGAGGAACCCGGACAGCGCCGGGCCAACCGTGCGCGCGAGCCCTCCCGACGACTGCGCGAAGCCGAGCACCGCGCCGCGTCGCCCTTCTCCCGCGAGATCGGACGCCATCGTCGAGAAGACCGGCCCGTTCACTCCCATCCCGATCGCGATCCCCATGATGCCGGCGACGAGCATCGTCTGGCTCCCCGAGAACGCGACGAGGAGGAGCCCCGCCGCCATCGTGAGCCCTCCCGCGACTGCGATGCCGATGGGCGAGAACATGCGAACGAGGCGCCCGATGAGGAGCCCTTGGATGACGAGCGAGATCGCTCCGAATGCGGAGAAGCCGGCGCCGACCTCTTTCGCTCCCCACCCGAACCGCTCCTTGGCGAGGAGCGCCAGCGCCACCTGCATGTTGGTCATCGCGAGGAACATGAGGAAGTAGAGCGTGAACACGGTGAGGATCTTCGGGTCGCCGAGGAGCGTTCCAAGGCTCGCTCCGTTGGCCGCTTTCGGATCCGCGGCCTTCGGCGCGATCTTGCGGGTCTCCGGCATCCAGAAAAACGCGGCGACGAGATCGGCGAGCGCCAGCGCCGCGGCCCCCATCGGTGGTCCCCACGGTCCGACGATCGCCAGCGCGCTACCCACCGCGGGCCCCATCACCATCCCGAGGCCGATCGCCGCCCCGACGCGCCCCATCCCCTTCGCGCGCTCCTCGCCTTCCGTCACGTCCGCCACCGCCGCCTGGCACGCCGCGATGTTCCCCGCAGTCGCGCCCGCGATGATCCGCGAGATGAAGAGGAGAGGAAGGAGCCGCGCCTCGGTCGCCACCGCGAAGATCACCATCGACGCCGCGTTGCCGGCCAAGGACACGAGGATGACGGGCCGCCGCCCCAGGCGATCGGAGAGCTTCCCTAGTAGAGGAGTCGCGAGGAGCTGGGTGAACGAGAAGACCGACAAGATGAAGCCCACGACCTGCGCCGATCCGCCCATCGACTTCACGTAGAGCGGCAGCATCGGGATGATGATCCCGAAGCCGATGAGATCGAGGAAGATCGTCAAGAAGACGATGAGGACGACGCGATTCTTCACGAGGCGAGCGTGTCCTACTTCTTGAGGAGCGAGAGGAGCCGGTCCTTCGTCTCGCGCGAGCTCCAGAGCGGAACGACTTCTTCGCGGAAGCGTCGTGCGTCGTCGTCGTTCACGTCCATGACGCCTGCACGGAGCGCCTCCTTGTTTCGCGCGTAGGCCTCGCGCGGGTAGGCGGCGAGGCGCGACAGGTGCGTTCGCGCGGCGGCCTCGACGTCGAACGCGATCTCGTCGACGAGGCCGAGCGCGAGCGCCTGCTCCGGCGGATGGAGCCCGGCGCCGAGGACGACGCGCTCGAGCACGTGGGGCGCCAGGCGCTGCTTCACGATCGCGAAGGCCTTGGGCGGGAAGCGCAGCCCGATCGCCGTTTCGTTCAGGCCGATGCGCAGCTCGGGATTCGCTGCGACGATGCGAAGATCGCACGCGAGGGCGACGACGCAGCCTCCTGCAATCGCGTGGCCGTCGATGCACGCGACGGTCGGCCCTGGGTAGGTGTAGAGCGCGTCGAGCATCTCTTCGAGCGCGTTCAGGAACCGCTCCATCCCGTCCTCGTCGAGGCTCGAGATCTCCTTCAGGTTGAGCCCCGCGCTGAACGCGCCGTCGGAGCCACGGATGAGCACCGGCTGCCCGGCCGCCGCTTCGAGCTCGGTGACGAACCACGACATGAGCGCAGTCGACAGCGCGTTCTTGCCCGGCGCGCGCATCACGATTTCGTGCATGGATGAGCCCTCGATTCTCCACTCAGAATACGCCTGTCGGATCCAAGACAGTGGCGAAGTTTTTGCCCGTGCTTACGGTCAAACGAAGACGCCATGACGAGCCCCCTGAACAGCCTCAAGAACCAAACGTTCGAATCTCCCATCCTCACCCTCCGCAACGCGGTGCTGTTTCCGGGCATCGTGGTCTCCTTCGACGTCGGTCGCGCGAAGAGCGTCGCGCTCGCGGAGCACATCGCGGCTCGCGCCTCTTCGAATCCGAACATCACGGTTGCCGTCTTCACGCAGAGAGACGGCCGCAAGGATGAGCCGGAGATGGACGACCTCCATCCCATCGGCGTCCTCGCCCGCGTCGTCGGCGCGGCCCGCCAGAAGGACGGCACCTGGGCGGTGATCCTCGAGGGCAAGGAGCGAATCCGTTTGGAAGCGCTCACCCGCGAGGCGCCGTTCTTCGAGGGGCGGGTAACCACCGTGACCACGTCGCACGAGGACGCGGCCGACAAAGACAGCGAGCTCGAAGCCCTCGGGATGAGCTTGAAGGACGCGACGCGCGAGGTGCTCAAGTTCCTGCCGGGTCTGCCGCGCGAGATGGCCGGCCGCTTCGAGTCGATCGAGGAGCCCGGCCGCCTCGCGGATTTCGTGGCCGGTTACGTCGACGCGACGGCCGACGAGAAGGCGACCCTCCTCGGCATGCTCGAGGACAAGACACGCCTGCGGGAGGTCCTGCGCTACGTGATGCGCCGCCTCGAGGCCTTCAAGATGCGCGACAAGATCAACGCGCAGGTCAAGGACGAGCTCGGCAAGACGCAGCGCGAGCATGTGCTCCGCCAGCAGCTGAAGGCAATCCAGGACGAGCTCGATCCCGAAGGCGGCGACGAGGACAGCGCCGTCGACGAGCTCGAGAAGCGCGCCGCCGAGAAGCAGCTCTCGACGGAGGCCGCCGACGTCGTCAAAAAGCAGATCCGTCGCCTCCGCGGCATGTCCGCGCAGTCGCCGGAGTTCACCATGGTGCGCACGTACGTCGAGTGGATCCTCGACGTGCCGTGGAAGGAGAGCAGCGTCGATTCGACCGAGATCTCCGCGGTCCGCAAGGTCTTGGACGACGATCACTACGGCCTCGAGAAGGTCAAAAAGCGCATCCTCGAGTACCTCGCCGTCCGCAAGCTGAAGAGCGACAAGAAGGGGCCGATCTTGTGCCTCATCGGTCCCCCTGGCGTCGGCAAGACGTCGCTCGGCCGCAGCATCGCCCGGGCCACTGGCCGCAAATTCCAGCGCATGAGCCTCGGCGGCGTGCACGACGAAGCGGCCATTCGCGGACATCGGCGCACCTACGTCGGCGCGCTCCCAGGCCAGGTCATCCAGGCGATGAAGAAGGCCGGCACCGTCAACCCGGTGCTCATGCTCGACGAGGTCGACAAGCTCGGTCGCGACTACCGCGGCGATCCGTCGTCCGCGTTGCTCGAGGTGCTCGATCCCGAGCAGAACGACACGTTCACCGATCACTACCTCGAGATCCCGTACGATCTCTCCGGCGTGATGTTCGTCGCGACGGCGAACCAGGGAGACACGATCCCTGGCCCGCTGAAGGACCGCATGGAGATCATCGAGATCCCCGGCTACACCCGCAAAGAGAAGCTCGCGATCGCGCGCCGTCACCTCGTCCCGAAGCAGCTCGGCGAGCACGGCCTCACCCCCGAGCAGTTCGACGTGTCGGACGCCGCGCTCGAATCGATCATCGACGGTTTCACACGAGAGGCCGGAGTGCGCTCGCTCGAGCGCCAGATCGCGGCGATCGTTCGCGCGGTCGTCGTGGGGCTCGCCGAGGGCAAGTACGAGAAGCGGTCGGTCGCGACCGAGGACGACGTCGTCCAGATCCTCGGCCAGCCGCGCTTCCGCGGCGAGATCGCCGAGCGCACCGAAGACCCGGGCGTGGCGACCGGCCTCGCGTGGACCCCGGTGGGAGGAGAGATCCTCTTCGTCGAGGCGACGCGAATGGCCGGCAAGGGCAAGCTGATCCTGACCGGTCAGCTCGGAGACGTGATGAAGGAGAGCGCGCAGGCCGCGATGAGCTACGCCCGCGCGAACGCAGAGAGGTACGGCATCGCGCCGGAGCTGTTCGAGACGAACGACGTGCACGTCCACGTCCCCGCGGGCGGGATGCCGAAGGACGGACCGAGCGCCGGCGTCACACTCCTCACGGCGATCGTGTCGATGTACACGGGCATCCGCGTCCGCCACGACGTCGCGATGACCGGCGAGATCACGCTGCGCGGCCGGGTGCTCCCGATCGGCGGCCTGAAGGAGAAGGTGCTGGCCGCACACCGCGCCGGGATCAAGCGGGTGCTCGTGCCCGAGCGCAACCGCCACGATCTCGACGACGTTCCGGACGAGGTGAAAAAGGAGCTCGAGTTCGTCTTCGTCGCGAGGATGGACGAGGTCCTCGCTGCGGCGCTCGAGCAACCTCCGAAGGCGCGCACGCAGAGCCCGGCCCCGGCGACGGGGTTTTTGGGGGCCTGAACCGAGGGCTGGACGTCGTCATCGACAACGTCGTCGTGACCGTCGAACGGACGGAGACCGGGTCGCGGCCGGTCAGAAGCGCACGAGGCCCGGGACGCGCGCGCTCGTATCTTCGACCTCGCCCCGCGAGAAGAAGAGCCACGCGGCGATGCCGATAGCAACGACTCCGACCGCGAGGGTGACGTCGGAGACGAGGATCTTCGCGTCTGCCGAGTGGATGTCGCCGCTCGGGCAGGTGGGCGCGCATGTGGACTTCATGTGGTCGACGTCGCTCTTGGCGGAGAATCCAAAGAACGCCGACGCGCCGAGCACGACGATCCCGGCGGCGCCCACGACGATGGCGGGGACGGCGGAGGCGCGGCGCGTCCGCGGGGCGACGACGGCCGACTTGCCCGCGCTGGCCGGCGCCTCGCCGCCGATGGTGACGGTGATGACGCGGCTCTTCTCGCCCTCCGCGATGATCGTCTGCTCGCTGACAGATGGCGCGCCGCTCGTCGTGAACGTGAAGGTGTGCGCGCCGGGGTCGACGGCAACCGCCTTGCCGCTGAGCTCGTGCAAGATCTCCTGCCCGTCCATCGCCACGGTCACGTCGACCTTGTCGCGTCCGCTGCGATCGCGAGCGACGAACGCGACCTGCGGCATGCGCGCGTCGACCTCGGCGAGCCACTGCGTGCAGTCCGCGGTGATGAACGATGGGCATGTGGGCTGCGCGCACACGACGAGCTTCTCGCGCGCCTTGAGGAGGTGCGCGGCTTTCTTCTCGACCTGCGACTCTGAGTAGGTCGCCGAGCACCGTGCAAGCACGTCCACGGCAGAAGCCACGCTCGGGGCGATCGCGAGTTGCAGCGCGAACAGCGAAGCAACGGCGGGGCGTGTGATCGTGCTCATTTTAGGCACTCCGGCTTCGCGTGGCGAATTCCATCCGTGTCGATCGTGTACGGAGGATCGCAGGAATCCGCCGGCGTTTTCGGCGGCCTCGCAGCGGGCGACGGCGCCTTCGCCGGCGGATGCGCCATGGGCTTCTTCGAGGTCGTGGTCGCGATGGTCACCGGCTCTGCGGTCGCGGTCGGGCTCGGGGTCGGGGTCGTGGTCGTGGTCGTGGTCGCGATCGTGCTCGTGGTCGCGGTCGCGGTCGTCGCTCGTCCGCGCGCGAAAAAGGCAATGGCGCCGACTGCGGCCACCGCCACGGCGAGCCCGAGCACCACGCGGCCACGCCGCTTCGGCACCGGCGCCGGCTCGGGCGGCTCGGCGTCGACGCTCACCATCTCTTCCGGCAGCGTCGGCGCGATCCTTCGCGACGAGACGCTCGTCGGCGCCTGGCTCGGGCTCGTACCGCTCGCCGGCGCAGCGCTCTCCTCCGCGCCGGCGTGAGATCTCGGCACCGGCCCGCTCACCGGCGGCGCCGGGACGATCGCAGCGTGGATGTCCGAACGGCTCTCGATCTCGCTCACGCGGCTCGCCCGCTTCACGAGCGCGTCGTGCGCGATCGACTCGACCCACTCGCCGATCGCCGACGCGGGCGCGAGCGCGCCTACGTTCTCGAGCGCCACCGCCATCTCGCGCGCCGTTTGAAAGCGGAGCGCTCGATCGCGCGAGAGCCCGCGCATCACGATACGGTCGACGTCCTTCGGCACCGAGGGTTCGACGCTGCTCGGCGGCTGGGGCGGCTCGCCGAGCACCTTGGCCAGCACGCGCGCGTCGTTCGAGCCCTCGAACAAGCGCTTGCCCGCGAGCAGCTCCCAAAGCACGACCGCTGCGGCGTACACGTCGGCGCGTCGATCGACCGCGTCGCTCATCAGCTGCTCGGGCGCCATGTAGGAAATTTTTCCCTTGATGCGCCCGTCCTGCGTCGTCTGCATGCGCTCGGTCGCCTTGGCGACACCGAAATCGAGCACGCGGGCGACGCCGTCGATGCCCACGAGCACGTTCTGCGGCGACACGTCGCGGTGAACGATCGCGAGCGCCGAGCCCTGCTCCGTCTTCGCCTCGTGCGCGGCGTGGAGGCCGTGGAGCACGCCCGCCATCACGGTGACGGCAATGTTGCGGGGGATCGGCGCTCCCTTGTTCGCCGCGGCGCGAAAGAGCCGCGAGAGCGACTCACCCTGCACGTACTCCATGACGAGGAACAGCTCTTTGTCGAGCGCTACGACATCGAGAGTCGGGACGACGTTTGGATGCCGAATGCGGGCAGCGAGGCGCCCTTCGTCGAGGAACATCGCGACGAACTCCGGATCCTTCGCATACTGCGCGTGAAGTCGCTTGATGGCGACTGTGCGAGAGAAGCCGACGGGGCCGATGAGCCGCCCCAGATGGACCGTTGCCATGCCGCCCGCCGCGATCTCGTCGTAGAGCGCGTAGCGGCCTAGGATGCGCGTGGCGGAGAGGGAGCCAAGCTCGCCCATCGTTCCCCAGAGTAGCCCGCGCCCAAATCGCGGTACAGTGACGAGTTCATGGGGAAGCGTCGGGGGCACCACCCATTCGTGATGGCCTATTCATGCGGACTTTTCGCCGCGTCGGCGTTCGCCTGCTCGCTGTTTCTCGACACCAACGGGCTCGGCGACGGCGCCGTCGGACCCGACGGCGCGCAACCAAACGATGCGAGCTTGACCGACGTGGTGGGCGACACGCTCACATCGGACACGTCCTCGCCGCCGCCGGACGGCTCCACGACCGACGCGCACCTCCCCGACGCTGCGAGCGACGCCTCGCCGGACGTCGTCGCCTCCGCGGTGGATCTCGTCGTGACCGGCTCGCCCGCCGCGTCGCCGATCTCCGTCGAGGCGACCGGTCGGTTTCGGCTGTCGTTCGGCAGCGAGTCGGCGTGGCTCCTCACCGAGTGGGTCGACATCGGCACGACGAGCGCGAACCTCTCGTGCCGCTACGATGGTGGCTGCAGCGCCAACTTGCTCCTCGAGCCATTTCAGATCCAGATCGGCGGCGTCTTCTACTTGAGCCGCGAGGCGAGCCCGTCCAGCGCGCAGATCATCGACCAAACGCCGGCCCGCGTTCAGGTGATCTCGAAGTTCGATCTCGGCACTGGCGCGCAGAAGCTCAACGTCACCGCCGCCCACACCATCTACCCGAGCGGCCGCGTCGGGCTGAAGTACCAGGCGAACAACTCGAACGCCGCGGCGGTGCCGATCGACAACGTCGAATACATGCACAGTACACCGGCCACCAACGTCAACTGGGCCATCTCCGCCATCAGCGGGAGCACCGAGGCGTACTCGCGTGTAGACGGCCCGCCGCCCGGGCCGAACGCGCTGCTCATGAACGGCTCGGGCGAGACGAACGGCGGCTCGGACTTCTCGACGGATCACTTCTGGTTGGTCCAAAACACCAGCGTCGCGGCGGGCGCGATGTTCGCGCGCAACGGCGAGCTCATGGTGTGGCCGGGCGGGCTCAGCGCGCAGGGGCTCGGCGATCGCGCCGCGGACTACTTCGATCAGGGGATCGGCGCCCTCACCGGCGCCACCGCCGCGAATTTCGACGACGGGGAGCTCGCCTGGTACCTCACCACGCCCGCCGGGACCTCGCCGGTTAGTTGGGTGATGAAGACCGCCGCGTCGCGCTTCGCCTCTGTGTTCGTGCTCGACGGGTGGAACAGCGCGACGTGGACGTTCATGCTCGGCGGCACGACGGTCGCGTCGAACACGTCCCCCAAGACGGCGCTCGCGTACGGCTTCCACGACGGCTCCAACAATCAGCTCGTCCTCGTCTACGGCGGCACCATCCCCGCGGGCGCGGCGGGCGCGGCGGCGACGTTCACCGTCACCCCGTGACGACCAGAGTATTTCGTGGCATACCAGCGCCGTCATGACCAGCACAAAGGATCAAATCGAGGTCTCCTACGACGTCGCGAACGAGTTCTTCCGCCTCTGGCTCGACGAGCGCATGCACTACACGTGCGCCGTCTTCCGTGACGGCGACACGCTCGAGACCGCGCAGGAGAACAAGAGCCGGATCCTCTACGACTTCGCCGAGGTCGACAAGACCAAGCGCGTGCTCGACATTGGATGCGGCTGGGGCGCGAACCTCGAGTACGTCGCCAAGCGCGGCGCCAAGGCGGCGCACGGCATCACGCTCTCGACCGCGCAGCACGCAGAGATCATGGCCCGCAATCTTCAGGGCGTGAAGGTGTGGTGCATGGACTACGCCGACTTCTCGCCGAAGGAGCAAGGCGAGGAGCAATACGACGCCCTCATCTCCATCGAGATGATCGACCACCTGTGCTCGCCGAAGCAGGCGGCCGAGGGTCTCGCCGTTCAGATCTATCGCGGCTACTTCGAGAAGTGCGCCACGTTCGTGAAGCCGGGCGACTGCTTCGGCTTCCAGGCCATCCTCCGGAACCGCATGCCGCGCAACCGGAAGGACCTCGAGGATCTCCGCTTCACCGCCGACGTCATCTTCCCGGGCGGCCTCAACCCGCGCCTCGAGGAGCTCGTCACCGCCGTCAGCCCACGCTGGGAGATCGTCGAGCTTCACACCCGCCGCGAGCACTACGGCAAGACGACCGCCGAGTGGCTGCGCCGCATGAAGCTCCATGAGAAGGACATCCGTGCGACCTACGGCGACCAAGTCTTCGACGACTACGATCGCTACCTCTCCACGTGCGTCCGCGCCTTCGCCGCGCACTGGTCGAGCGACGTGCAGATGAAGCTCCGGCGGATTGACTGAGTCAATCCGCCGGAGCTTCAACTGCGTTTTCAGCTAGTGGGCTTGCCGCCCCTCAAAACGCGGAGCGTTTTGAGCCTCCCCGCCTCGCTGAGGAACGGCGAAGTCGCGCGACCGCGCGACGGCATCGCGGAAGGTCATCTCGCGAAGAGCAGAACAGCGGGCGCATCTTTCTCTGCGAAGAGCGCAACTAGGGCGCCGACGTCTGGGTACGCCGTCGCGCGCATCGCGCGACTTCGCCGTTCCTCGGCGATGCGGGGAGGCTCGCGCGTGTTCTTCACGCGCGAGGGGGCGCAAGCCCCACTAGTCAAAGATGCTTTTCCCGAAGGCGCGCAGCGCCTAGGGCAAAGCGGCGCCGAGTTGCTGCTGCGCCATTTGGGAGATCTTCGCGACGTCGTCGTCCTTGGGCTTCGCAGCGGGCGTCGGGGCCGGCGCCGGATCTTTCTCGGGCTTCGGCTTGATCGCGGCGGCGACGGGCTCGGGCTTCGGCTTCGGCTCGGGCTTCGCGGCGACGAACATCGGCTCGGGCTTGGGCTCCGGCTTTGCGGCCGCGAAGCGCGACGGCGCGCTCGCGTAGGCGTTCGACGGCCTCTGCTGCGGGCGAGGCGCGGGATCGGGTTTCGTGACCTCGGGCTTCGGCTCGGGCTTCGGCGACGCCTTTGCGTCGTCCTTCACGTCGCTCGGCTTGTTGTCGGCGACCTTCAGGTCGGTGTTCGCGGCGATCGGATCGGCGGCGGGCGCCGGAGCGGCAATGGGCGGAGGAACGGGAGCGGGCGCGACGGCGACGGGATCCATCCCCGGCGCTTGAACCGCAGGCGCTGCCGCGATGACCGGCTCGGCCGGCTTCGGCGACGCATAGTTCTTCGCCGCGTCCCACGCGTGCCTCGCGTCGCCGTGGATCACGGCGACCGTCGACAAGCCGACGAACACGCCGAGCGCGAGCAGCATTGCCGTCCACCCGACCGCTGTGCGGCGCTTCGTCTCGCGCACCACGATCTGCACTTTGCCGCCGCCCTTCACGAGCGCAGGCGCTCCCGGCTGCGGTTTTTGCGGCACCGGCGTCACGGCCGTCTTGGCTTGCATCGGCTGGGACAAGGGAGCGGCGGGTGGCGGAGGAGCCGCCGCGGCGGCCTTCTGATCGGCGAGTGCCTTGATCGCGAGCTGCCGGATCTCGTCAGGGATCGC
The DNA here is from genome assembly GCA_038231275.1 of Polyangiales bacterium. Lineage (GTDB taxonomy): Bacteria > Myxococcota_A > Polyangia > Polyangiales > Polyangiaceae > JANYHK01. Next base: position 71,760 of record JBBRLQ010000013.1, on the reverse strand, counting down.
GTTCTGCGCGTGGATGAGGGTCGGCGGCGTACGGAGCGTCATCTGCGGCTTCGGCGGCTCCGGCTCACCAAGCGGCGACGGCATCGCCGCCGACGGGGGAGGCGCCACGAGGAGCGCGGTCCGCTCGACGCGCTCGACGCGTTCGTCCTCACGCGCCGCAAGACCGGCGGCCGGGCGCGGCGACGAGAGCGGGTTCGACTGCATCAACGTCTCGATGTCCTCGTCGCGAAGCTTCGGCTGCGCCTGCTCGACGAGAAGCGTCGCGTGATCGATCTCCTCGTCGCTCGCGAGCGCGATCGGCTTCACCGCCGTCTCACGCGGAAGGGTCACCTCGTTGAGCGAGTCGACCGGCGGACGCATCTTCTCGACCTCGGGGCTCTGCGCGCTCTTCGAAGGCTGCGCTCCGAACGGTGACGGCTTCGAGCTCCGTAGACGGCTCGGGCCGCCGGCGAGCGCCTGCAGGCCTCGCGTGGTGAGCTTCTTCATCACGATGACGCCGTTACCAGTATCGGGCTTCTTCACGGGCAGAGAACCTCCGAGAAGAAGCATTGCACGCGGCACGCCACGCGCGGGCAATTTCTTGCCACCCTTTGCCCGGGAAAACTCGATTCGTGGGCCCCTCTACGACGCCGTCCCACCCGTGGTTTGGGGGCTCGTTGCCGCGCCCTGGGGGGCGTCGCCTGCGTCGGCTCGAGCGTCGGGCTGCGCGGTCAGTCCGGGATGGCGCGGTACTGCTCGCGCACGATGATCCCGCGCTCGCCGAAGTTGGTCGCGTTGACGTCGACCGCGAGATCGCGGAACCGGTACTCGATCGCGCTCTGCGCCAGGGGGGCAGAGGTGAGGTAGGTGCTGGTGCGGTCGCCGCTCGTGGACGTCGGCGGCGAATTCAAGACGCGCTGGAGCCGCGACGACGCGTCGTCCAGGAGCCGCGAGGCCTCGTCGGCGCTCGCCCCGCGATGCATCACGTCCACGGCGACGAGCTTCCCTGCCGGATCGAACAGGAAAAACAGGTCATCGATGGGGACTTGGCCATCGTCGAGCGTCTTCGGATCCACGTCCTTGCAGCGCAGCGCGGTCCCCGCGACGTCGTCTTTGCACTCGAGCGCATGGCTCGCCGTCCATGCCCCCACATCCGCACGCGTCGTGGTGGTCAGCGTGAAGGCGAGCGCCGCGCGAGTCGGTGCGCGCTCGCCCGCCGCCAGTGGCTTCACCGCCGCCGCGCGATGCTCCTCGAGGGCCTGGGGGGAAGCGCCCACGAGCACCGGGCACCCGGCCGCACCTCCCCCGGAGAGCCGCGCGAGGAGCGGGCGCGCGGCGCGCGTATGGAGCAATCCCGTCACTGCGACGATCGCACACGCCGCGATCGCGGCCCGCTTCGCGACGCGGACCGCGCGGCTCGCAGGCTTCGTCATCGCGTCTCCCGCGGTGGGATCAGCCGCCGTCATCCGAGGCGTCGATGGCGCCGGAGTCACCGCCGTCTCCCGCGTCTCCCGCGTCGATTCCGGCGTCGAGCCCGCAGTATCCGCCGTCTGGCGTGACGTCGTTCGGGCAGGAGCACATCGAGTTTCCGAGCTCCTTGGGGTTCGGGACGATCGCGACCTTGGTGCCGGTGAACGTCGGCAGCACCGCGGTGATGTCGTCGCTCGAGATCCCGTTCTTCTTCAGCACCGCGACGAGGTTCGTAATGAACGCGTCGAAGTCCGCCGAGCGAAGGTTCATTCCCTTGTGCGCGTCTCCCATGGTGCGGCACGTCTTGCCGGCCTGGTCGACGCTGTACGTCGCGCCCGGGCACTGGAAGAAGGTCGAGATCTGGCTCTGGAGGCACTGCGACAGGTGCGCGGCGCCGCTCTTGGGCGCGGTAAAATAGGCCGAAACGCGGCAGTCGGCGTTGAGCGAGTCGAGCAGGTCCGCGGTGATCTTCGTGACCAGTGCGGGGCCGTTCGGATACTTCGTGCAGAGAGGCGCGCCGGGCGGGAGGAGCGTGTCGGGTTGAAGCGCGGCGTCGCCGGTCGTTGCGTCTTGATCGCTGCCCGGACCCGCGGGGTTCACCTTGCCGGCGACGGTCTCGTCGTTCGAGCTGCAGGCGAGCATGAGGCCCGTGGCCGCAACGGCCGCTCCAAACACGATGGCCCAACCCGCGCGCCTTGTAGTCATCTTCCGACCTCTCCTTTTGACTGCGAGCCCAACACGCAGCCCGTGCACCGCGACGACGTCCCGTTGTGCAAGATGCCGGCCCATCGCCCCGATGCCTCGTCGAGCAGACCCAGGATCGCAAAAGATCGACCTTTCTTCGCGGCGATGCGCAGACCCTCAAGAGGAGGAGGCAAGGAGTTGCCTGGGGTCGGGGTGGAAGCCCCCCACTCTGTTGGGCGGTAACCCCCAGGTCACATCGTGTTGCATCGCTGTAACGAACGAATTTCGCAGATTCCGCGGGAATACGCGGCGGCACACGCCATGCAGTCAGGTCGTCCGATGCGTTTCATCGCCTGCACCTGCGTCGTCCTGCTCGCCGCCAGCGCTTCGGTGCTGGTCACGGCGTGCAAGAAGGCGCCTTCCTCGCAGGGGAGCGCCAAGACGGCGGCCGTCGCGCCGATGCCGACGCAAGAAGTCCTCGCGCCGAAGAAGCCCCGCCTCAAGGAGGCGATGATCTACGTCGACGGCACGCCCCTCGCGGCCATCCGCTCGACCGAGCTCCCCGCCGGCTTGAAGATGCACGACTCGATGACCGGCGGCTCCCCCAACTACTACCTGGGCGAGTACGTTCGCGCTCTCGGCGTCGACGTCGCCAAGGTGAAGGCTCTCCACGTCTACGGCGGAACGCGCGTCGTCACGCTCGACGGGACCGAGTTCCGCCGCGTGCAGGACGGCGTCCACTTCTCGTTCTCGCGCGGCGCCGAGGGTGGCAAGCCCCGCATCATGTTCGCGGTCACGGACCTCAAGGCCGACACCACGGTCGACATGATCAGCGCGATCACCGTCTACGTGGACAAAGAGGCGCCGACCCTCCAGAACGGCGACCTCGCCTTCGCGGACGGCAAGCCGATCGTCGGCATCCCGTACGCTCCGGCCGAGATCAGCAAGGGCACGCGCGTCTACGTCGACGGCAAGCTCGCCGCGACGGTGAAGCGCAAGGAGCTCCCGAACGGCCTCCTCGTCGACTCGAGCGTCGAGAACCCCCGCTTCTCGCTCCCCGGCTACTTGACCTCGATCGGCGTCGACGCGAAGCAGGCGAAAGCCATGGACTTCGTGCGCGACGACGAGGTCATCCTGCGCGTCGACGGCAAGGCGGGCGGCGCGGACAAGCTTGCCTTCTCGCTCCCGCGCCACAACCACGGCCAGATCGCGATGCCGGCCGGAGACTCCAAGGCGGCCAAGGTGTCCGCGCTTCAGATCTTCGTAAAGAACACGCCTCCCGCACGCACCATCGTGCTGCCGAAAAATGATGTCAACGCCGACTCCAACTCCAACAACTCCGGCGGCGGCCAGGGTGGTGGTGGTGGCGGCGATGACGACGAACTCTAGACCCGAAAACCAGAGATCAAAGAGGGCTACCATGAAAGCACGTCACGTCGTTGGGTTCGTCGGGGCTTCGCTCCTCACTCTCGTGGCGGCAGATGCCACTGCAGGGAACACTGCTCCGGGCACCGCCGTGAACAGCTCGGCGGTCGTCCTCATGGCCGGCTCCGGAAACGAGGGCCGCCTCGACGGCGAGATGAAGCGCCGCGGCCCCGGCTTCGAGCAGACCGACGTGACGACCATCACGAAGGACGGCAAGCAGTTCGTCGTGCTCGTCACGATGCAGTCGATGGACGAGAAGAGCGGCTACGGCCCCTGGCAGTGCTCATGCTCGAGCTACGAGCTCCAGGCCGTCGGCGCGCCCGCCGAGCGCGTTCACCTGAAGCAGCTCTCTTACTACAAGGGCGGCGGCAACCGCCTCTGCAACCACCCGCGCATCGCCAACGACGGCAACGTCATCATGTGGGCCTACGGCTCGGACTACAACAGCAACCGCCCGAACACGTACGTCGGCGCGATCGACCACATGTGCAACGTCGTCGCGGCGCCGATCATGGTGAACGCGAAGTCGATCACCGAGCTCCCCGCCGGCAACACGGTCACTGCGACCGACAACAACGTGCCGACCGACAAGATCGACAACAACGACGGCGCGCCGGACCTCGCGTACAACGGCAACGGGCAGTGGTCGGGCGGCTACCTCAGCACCGCCGGCAACGCGACCGAGGTCATGTACGGCTTCGGCATCCAGCTCACGAAGGTGGACGTCAACTACACGCTGAAGCGCAACTGGATCCAACAGGTCGTTTCGCCGGCCCGTATCGGCCGCCCGACGCTCAAGGCGATCGACGCCACGCGCTCGCTCTACTGCGCCGGCAAGGGCAACAACCGCCCCGTCGAAGTCGGCACCGAGTGCGCCATCCTCGACTCCACCACCGGCAACGTCCGCTGGAAGCAGCTGATCGCGCCGTCGTACGAGGACAAGGACGGCACCAAGCACTACATGGGTCAGCCGACCGTCGCGAAGATCAACGACACGAGCTTCGCGCTCAGCACCATCGAGTCGAACGCGATGGGGCAGAACACGAACCTCAAGGGTTCGAACGTCGCGCACCTCTACACGATGGATCTCGCGGCCGACGCGTTCACCATCAACGGCCACGTCACCGGCGTCGCCGCGCACCAGACGCACTCGACGATCTGCACCGGCGCCTTCGGTGTCGACGGCGCCGCGCACGTCGGCGTGATCAGCGCCCCTCCCACCGGCATCGGCCGCGCGGAGATGGTCATGGTCAACTACGACACGCCGACGAAGGTGTTCACGTACAACGATCAGGCGCACAAGTGGCCGATCAGCTGGTACGGCGACTCGGGCCACCTCGCGAACTGGTACGGCGAAAACCCGATGCGCCAAGGCCGTGACTTCCTCCGCTGCATCGGCGACGTGCCGAACCCCGGCTACCACCAGGACAGTGGCTACATGAAGGACGTCAAATCGTTCTTCGTCGCCGCGGTGAGCGGGCGTGTTCCGGGCGACTACAAGAACTCCTTGTACCTCTCGTTCATCCCTGGCCAGGCCGATCAGGTCCTTACGCCGCAGAACCCGGCGCCCGTCGATCAGCCGCCGGTCCCGACCACCGACAACACCGGAAACCAGAACAATGGTGCGCCGGCTTCCCCGAGCGGTTGCGCGTGCAGCACGCCTGGTACGCAGACGGATTCTGGTACGATGCTGGGTGGGCTCGCGCTCGTCGGCTTGGTGATCGCTGGCGCTCGTCGCCGCACCAAGAAGGCCTGAACCGACGGCACTTCTCCCGCGAGTCCCTCCACCGAGGTCACAATGAGATCGAAGGCTGCAGCTCTTCTCCTCGCTTCGTTGTCTCTTGCAGCCGCGGCGGCCAGCGCCACCGGCTGCAAGAAGACGGCGTCAACTCCCGACCCCGCGACCGACAACGCGGACGCGCAGCTCGGCGCGCGTGACTACTTCATCTCGAAGGTGTTCCCGCAAGTCTCTAGGGGCTGCGCGAACTGTCACGGCGCCGGGGGAGCGGCCTCGGTCTTCCTCGCGGCGAGCGGGGAGCAGAGCTACCAGCTGATCACGAACACGATCGGGCTCATCGCCGAACCGTCGAAGAGCCCGCTCGTTCAGCACAGTCACACCGACCAGACGATTCAGTTGACCCCGGAGCAGCGCACGGTGCTCACGCAGTGGCTCAACATGGAAGCCACCGCGCGCGGCCTGTCCGGCAGCGTGCAAAAGGCGCCGACGCTCCAGGCGGCGTACAAATCGTATGCAGACTGCATGAATTTCGACATGTGGGAGTATTTCCGAGTGGGCGACTTGCCGTTCTCGCAGACGGACATCGACGGGCCCTGCATGGGCTGTCACTCGATCGGGCAGGGCAGCGCGTGGCTGTCGGCAGGCTCGCGCGAGACGTTCGAGAAGGCGAAGCAGTTCCCGTTCATCCAGAAGTTCGTCGTCGGCAAGCTCGACAAGGACGGTAACTTCGACTCCCTCGTGCCCGCCGGACGCTTCGCCGACAAGGCGGACGAGCCGTGCCCCGATGGGAAGACCGACTGCCATCCGTCGTTCGGCCTCCCGCCGAACGTGACCAACGCGCTCGACAACTTCGTCACCGCGACGCTGCAGAACGTCGCGAGCGGGACGTGCGGGCAGCCGTTCGTCGTACCCAGAGACGCCGGACCGCCCGACGCGGCGGACGGAGGTGGCAAATGAGGGCCCGAGTTCACGTTGCTGCGATTGTCGCGGTGCTCGGCACCGCCGGCATGCTCGCGTGCGGCTCGTCGTCCGACTCCGGCGGCGGCGGCGGCACGAGCGGCACCACGGGCGGAGGCGACACGGCCGCGGCCCACGCGTTCTTCGTCAACAAGGTCTATCCGTCGATCGAGCCGACGTGCTCGAAGTGCCACGCGACCGGCGAGCGCGGAGCCCCCGTGTTCCTCGCGAGCGGCGGCGACGCGAGCTACAACGCGCTCGAGGGCACGACCGGCCTCATCGCCGATCCGAGCTCGAGCCCTCTCGTGCAGCACGGCCTCCACAGCGGTCCTGCGCTCACGAGCGATCAGGGCGATCTCGTGACGCAGTGGCTCAAGATGGAGGTCACCGCGCGCAAGCTGTCCGGCGACACCGGCAAGCCCGCGAACCTGCGCGCTGCGTTCAAGGCGTTCGGCGCCTGCATGGACTACACGGAGTGGCAGGCGCTCGGACTCGACAAGATCGCCGAGACGAACACCGAGAACGAGGGGCAGTGCCTCTCCTGTCACATCAAGGGGCAAGCGAGCCTCTGGCTGAGCCAGAACAAACAAGAGACGTTCCTCAAGTTCACGCAGTTCCCGTACATCCAGCGGCTCGTGGTCGGCTCGGTCAACGCGTCGGGCGCGTTCGACTCGCTGCAGAACTCGCGGCGCATGATGGACAAGGGAACCGAGGCGCAGCAAGTGAACGCCAACAGTCACCCGCGATTCGCGCTCAGCCCGACGGTGATGGCGAACATCACGCAGTTCGTGAGCGACACGATCAGCAACATGAACGCGGGGCGTTGCCAGGCCGTCAAGCAACCCGACGCCGGGGCTGATTAGGCTTCGCCAAATCAGCCTTCGTTTGTGTGGGCCTGCGGCCCCTCCACGCCGAGGAACGGCGTGGAGCCCTCCCCGCCTCGCCCTTCGGGCGAAGTCGCGCACCGCGCGACGGCGGACCCACACGTAGCGAAGGCCGTGAAATCTCTTCTCCCGCGTCGTGCCCCGCACGACATTCGCCGCAGGCGATGTGCGGGGAGGGCTCCACGCCGTTCCTCGGCGTGGAGGGGCCCGCAGGGCCCACACAAACGTAGGTCTCCTTAGTCCGCGAGCCTCGCTCGGGGACTAAGGAAGCTGCGCCGCGGCGGTGCAGACGTTTTTGTCGACGGTGCCTTTGACCCAGCCGGTGATGCACTTTTCGGTGTCGTCACCCTTGATCATGACGGTGCCGCCCTTGTGCGTCTCGATCAGGAGCGGCTTCTTCAAGATGAGGAGCGAGTAGGGGTCGCCGCTGCTCTTGACGACGCTGTTCATCTGCTCGGGCTCGACCGCGATGATGGATCGGTAGTTGGCGGAGACCTCGTCGGGGGTGGTCGCCGCGCCGCCGGGGAGGACGCCTCCTTCGTTTGGGAGGCGCAGGCCGTTCTGGCTGTAGATGCGGAGGGCGCGCGCCGTGTTGCCGTGGCAGTCGAACGACCCGCAGTGGCGCTCGAAGACGGGGTCGACGCCGCCGACCGTCGTGGAGAAGTCGCCGGGGTTGGGGCCTGACACGGTGAATTTGTCGGACGTGGAGGGCGAGGACGAGCAGGCCATCACGAGGCAGACCGCGCCAAATGCGCCGAACGCCGAGGACAGAATCGAGAAGACGAAGGGGCCGCGCTTCATAGTCCGAGGTCCGGGTTGACAGGGCAGTCTTTGGCGGGCCCCGCGGGATCGTCGCCGGCGAACAGGTAGATGTGCGCCATCGAACCGAACTGGTTCGTGTCGTTGATGATGGTGACGTGGCAGTTGCCGCACGATGGCTCGCGGCCGATGGGGGTCTTCATCGAGCGCTTGGCGGCCCCCTTGGAGACGCGGACGAGGATGGGGAAGGCGGGGTCCCACTCGGAGGGCTTCACGAAGAAGTTGCCGACGCAGTTGGTCGCCTTCTCGAACTTGGAGCCCTTCGAGTCGGTCATCTGGACGGTCGCGCCGTCGACGCCGACCGTGCCGGTGGGGCCCGCGAAGATGGTTCCTGCGACGGAGAACACGACGTTCGACGCGGGCCCGTGATCTTCGTGGCAGACGACGCAGGGCTGACCGGCGCGGTGGAAGGGGCCGATCGGCACGCCGGTCGTCTCCTTGCCCTGCGCGGCGACGGCGCCGTCGTGGATGGGGTCGAGGCCGCACGCGGCGAGTGCCGCGATCACGAGGACCACGCCGAAGCGCGAGGTGTTGGCGAGCGTGCTCATTCGAACTCCCCGTCGAAGCCCAGAGTGCCGTAGTAGGCCATCCTCTGCTTGATGAAGAGCGCGTTGAAATAGCGGCTGTACATGACGTCGGCCTGGAGCGAGAGGCCTATCTGAATCTTGTTCTCGGGCGGCGTGAGCGCAAGTCGGGTTCCGGGGCCGCCGGCGATCGTGATGAGCGGCGAGAGCTCGCGATCGGTCGTCCGGTTGGCGGGGAGGCCGATCGAACCGTCAGGATTCAATGTCGCGTTGTAGGCGCGTTGGAAGAAATTCGCGCCGGTCTGCGCGTTGAGGTGCACGTGGGGCCACACGACTAGGCTCTTCGAGAGATCATACATCCAGCGGCCGTCGGTGGTGCTCGCCTTGACGCCCCAGCTGTCGTAGTAGATGCGCTCTTCGAGGCGCAGCGTCGAGCGGCCCTTCACGCGGAGGAGGTAGCGCCCGTTGAGCGAGTAGCGATCGCGCTCCGTGGGCAGGTGCTCGAGCGGGCGGATGGGCAGGCGGTTCGCGTTGACCGAGCTGATCGACGCGCCGATCGGCACGGTGAAGCCGGTGTCGAAGATCGGGATCCAGCGGTAGGGCTTCGACTGGTCGCCGCGCTCCAGCATCATCGTGAGGCCGACCACGAGCACCGATGTGGGGGAGGCGACGATGGTGGCGCCGCCGCTCAGCGTCAGCGTCGTGTACTTCTCGTTGAAGATGCTGAACGGGGTGGACGAGCGGCCGGCGGTGTCGATGCTGTAGCCGACGCCAATCTGCGGCGTGAGCTGCTTGTCGAAAAAATCCCCGTTCGCGGTGACGTTCACGCCGCGCGAGAAGTAGTCCTTCTCCGACGACCCGAACGCCGAGATCTGTCCGCCGAAGCGGCCCGGCTTGTACCCGCCGGTCGCGGTGACGGCGTGCCGCGTGTCGTAGAAGCGGCGCGACGCGGTGGCGACGACGTCGGGCGACGCCGCGGTGAGCACGTCGAGCGTGTAGCTGGCGCCGACGTTCCAGCCGCCGGTCGGCGATACGATCGAGCCGCGGATCGCCGGGCTGAGGACGTTGACCGACACGCTGTCCGTGTACCCGCCAAAGTCGAGCGCGGCGCGAACGACGAGGGGCTTCTCGTTCTTGGGGAGGCAGGCGCGGATCTCCTCCTCCGTCTTCGCCTTGAGCATGCACTCGAGCTCGCCCGGCGTGAGGGCCGTCGGCTTGAGGCGGATATCGACCTCCTGCGTCTCGCCCTCTTTGAGATCGACCGTCTGATCGAAGCTCATCAGGATGCCGGAGACCTGCCCTTCGGCGTGCGCATGGTGCTGGCCGGGATCGATCGAGAAGTTCTGGGTGAGCTTGTCGGACGGGACCGGCTTCTCGTCGAAGGTCACCTTCAGGGCGCCTGCCCCTACCGGCGGCTTGAAGGTGACGTGCGCGATCTTCGGGATCAGCTCTGCGAGCTTGACCTGCGCGGCCTTGCTGACGATGAGGTCCTTCTTCTGGCTCGCGCCTTCGTAAGCCTTCTGCGCGTCGCGGAGCGCGTCGATGATCTTGCCGGCCTTCTGCTCGCAGCCGGCGAGGTGGAGGCGGGCGCGCTGCTGCTCCTCGAGCTGGAGGGCGGCGCGATCCTTCTGGATGCAGTCCGGGAAGTTCCCTTGCTGGTCGGCCGTCGTCGCCGCGGTCGCGAAATCGAAGGCGACCTTGTTTTGCCATCCGGCCTTGGTCGAGTCGTCGGGCTGCGGGTGCGCGGCGATCCACCCCTTTTGCGCGTCCGCGAAGACCTTCTTCATCGAGTCGGTCGTGCCGCTCGCCGGGAGCGAGGTCGACGCGTCGGCGTTGAGGGCGTCCGTGTACTCCTGCTTCGCCTCGTCGTCGCGGCCGATCTGGGCGTTGACCATGCCGAGCGTGAGGTGGATTTGGGCGACGGCGTTGGTCCCGCATACGGGCCTTTTTCCGCATTTTTCGAGCATCGCCTTGAGCTTCTTCTTGGCGTCGCCGAAGTTCGCGTTCGCGATGTCGTCGCGCTGGATCTTCTCGACCGCGGCGATAACCGGCGCGTCGTCCGCGCGCGCGTGGCGGGGCGCCGCGACGAGCGCGAGCGCGATTAGGACGCCCAAAAGCCGCATGGTCCAGCGGTTAGTCACCGGAACCCGCATGAACGTGTCGGGGGACAGCTCGTCTACCCTCCTAAGGCCCTGACGCACGACGGCTACGTTACTGGATTGGCATCGGATTTTGTTACTATTTTGCGTTTGCGGCGAGCGGGAGACGCACCTCGAAGATCGAGCCTTCTCCGACGCGGCTTTGGACCTCGATCCGGCCGCCCATCGCTTCGACGAGGTGCTTGACGATGGCCAGGCCGAGCCCCGAGCCGCCGCGATCGCGCGAGCGGCCGGCGTCGATGCGGTAGAAGCGCTCGAAGAGGCGCGGGAGGTGGCGGGACTCGATGCCTGGCCCGTCGTCCTCGACGCGGAGGACGGCGTTCTTCGCGTCGCGGGTGGCGGAGACGGCGATGCGCCCCTTCGCGCCGTCCCGCGCGCCGTACTTGAGGGCGTTTTCGACGAGGTTCAAGAGCACCTGCTCGAGGCCGCTGGGATCGCCGAGGACGCGGAGATCGTCGGGGATCGTCACGGTGAGGGTGCTCCCGGCCTCGTCGAGGCGCGCGTGGACGGTGTCGCGCACCGCGTCGGCGACCGCGGAGAGCAAAACGGGCTCACGGACCGCCTCGCTCTCTGGGCGCGCCTCCAGCTCGGACAACCGGAGGAGGCCGGTCACGAGCTGCCCGATGCGCTGCGATTGGCGGTGGATGATCTCGAGGAACTGGCGCGTGGTGGGCGCGTCCGTTGTCCCGCGGAGGAGCGTCTCGGCGTAGCCCTGGATGGAGGTCACCGGCGTCCGTAGCTCGTGGGACACATTGGCCACGAAGTCCTTGCGCAGCTCCATCAAGTGGAGCAGGCGCGTGCGATCGCGGAGCACCGTGACGAGGCCGCGCGGCGGATCGCTGCCAAGCGGGCGCACGTAGAGCGCGATCGTGCGATCGCCTTGGTCGTGCGTCTCGATCTCGTCCTCTCGGATCTCGCCGCTCTTGCGCGCGGACTCGATGAACGCGAGCAACTCCGGCGCGCGAACCGCGTCGGTGAGCGCGGTGCCCGGCGGGAGCTCGTTGCCAAGGATCTGCGACGCCGCGGGGTTCGCCAAGAGGACGCGGCCGTCCTCGCCCGTGACGAGCACGCCTTCGGCCATTCCCGCGAGGATCGCCGACAGCCGATCGCGCTCGCTCGTGAGGTCGCCGATCTTCGATTTGAGCTCGGCCGCGAGCGACGACAAGGTCCGCGAGAGGAGACCAAACTCATCGGGAGAATGACGCAGCGGCTCGAGGTCGTAGTCGCCGCGCATGAGGCGGGTCGCCGACGCGGTCATTGCGCGCAGCGGATCGGACGCGACGCGCGCGGCGAGAAATCCCAGGCCGAGCGCGATCGCGAGGGCGATGCCGCTCGCGACGAATAGCTGGTGGCGCATCTCGCGGACGGTGGCGTTGATTCCGCTGAGCGGCGCGCCGAGGCGCAAGATGACGCCGTCGCCCGCTTGCACCGCGACGTAGTGCATCTCCTCGCCCGCATCGGTCACCCGCGACGCGCGCCCCATCGCGTCGCCCGCTTGCGCGGCGAGGACCTCGGGCGGGAGATCGCGGGGAGGCGGCGCGCCGGCCGAGTCGCCGACGACCTTGCCGTCCTTGTCGAAGATGGTGACCGTGGCGCTGACGATGAGCGCGATGCGCCCGGCGAGCTTGTCGGGGTGCCTTCGCCCCTCGCCGACCCAGACCGCGGCGCCGCGTGCTTGCGCCTCGAGCCGCTGATCGAGCTGCGCGGCCAGATCGGCGCCGAGCGTCCGGTTCAAGAGGAGGAACGCGATCGTGACGACGACCGCGACGAGGCCGACGTGGCTCGCGAGGAGCTTGGTCCGGAAGGTGAGCTGGGGGAAGGGCATCGTCGTCGGCTCCAGGGGGGCACATGCAGAGTACAGCGATCACCGCGCGCGCGCGGCCTTGGCGCGTGCCGGGCGGCGCCCCGAGGCCTGACTGGAAACTGCGGTCAGGCCTTTCCGCCAGGAGCGTTTCGCTGCGCTGCGCTTCGCTCCACTCATCAGCTCCGCGGCGACCCCCTCGAGCGCGCGCCGCAGCCAGAGGTGCGCGGAATCGGCGTCGTGTCGGCCATGCCAGAACATCGAAAGCGTGAAATGGGGAAGCGCGACGGGCGGCTCGAAGAGCTGGAGGGAGAGCGAGCGCGCGAACGCACGCCCGATTCGCGCGGCGACCGTGAGCACGAGATCGGTCTCGGCCACGACGTGCGGCGCGATGAGGAAATGCGGCACCGCGAACGCCACGCGGCGCACCAGCCCCAGCTCGGCGAGCGCGACGTCCACGACCCCTCCCGGCCGCCCACGCGGCGCGATGAACGCGTGCCGCGCCGCCGCGAAGCGCGCGGGGGTCAGCTTCCCCCGCGTCAGCGGATGCCCCTTTCGCGCGAGGCACACGAACCGCTCGTCGAAGAGCTCCGCGGCCCGTATGCCGTCCGCGTCCTCGATCGACGCCGGAACACCGAGCACGACGTCGACGTCCCCGCGCCGCAGGTGCTCGGCGAGACCTTCATCGTACGGTCGAACCCACAGGTCGACGCCGGGCGCCTCCACCGCGATGCGTGCGAGGAGGGGAGGAAGGAGCACGAACTCCGCGTAGTCCGACGCGCTCACGTAGAACCTGCGCTTGGCGGTCTTGGGGTCGAACGCCGGCGCGGCGAGCAGCGCGTTCTCGAGCGCGCTGAGCGATGCCGCGAGCTTGTCGGCCAGGGCGTCGGCGCGCGGCGTCGGGGCGATGCCGTCCTTCGTCCGCACGAACACTGGATCGCCGAGCAGCACACGGAGGCGAGCGAGCGCGTGGCTGGTCGCCGATTGACTGAGCCCCAGCCGCTTCGCCGCGCGCGAGACGCTGCGCTCGGCGAGCAGCGCATGGAGGACGACCGCCAGGTTGAGGTCGACGCCGGCGAGATGCATTCCATGCATGATGGTCATGACATCATTGCACGTGACGAATGAGCCGTGCGAGCCCATCTTGTCTGTGCGCCTCCCGACGGGGCGAAAAAAAAGGAGAAGACGCCATGACGTTCGCGATCGCAGGGGTTTCGGGGAATACGGGCAAGGTCGTCGCAGACACGCTCCTTTCGCAGGGCAAGAAGGTTCGCGTCATCGTCCGCACAGCGGCCAAAGGCGAGGCGTGGAAGGCCAAGGGGGCAGAGGTCGCGGTGGCCGATCTCTCGGACGCGTCGGCCTTGGCGCGTGCGCTCGAGGGCGTGTCGGGCGCGTACCTCTTGGTGCCGCCCGACTACACGAACCCAACGCTGCTCGCGTCGCAAGCGGCGGTGACGCGCGCGATCGCGGAGGCGGTCGGCACGGCGCGCGTGCCGCACGTCGTCTTCCTGTCGTCGGTCGGCGCGCAGCACCCCGCCGGCACCGGCCCCATCAGGTCGGTCCACGCCGCGGAGAAGGCCTTCGCGGCGATCCCCGGCACTGCCTTCTCGTTCCTTCGCGCCGGCTCTTTCATCGAGAACGTCGGCGGTTCGCTCGGCCAGCTCGATCAGGGGATCCTGCCGAGCTTCACGCCGGCGAAGCACGAGTTTCCGGCCGTCGCCACCGTCGACATCGGCCGGCTCGCCGCGCAGCTCCTCGTCGAGGGCACGACCAAGAATCAAATCGTCGAGCTGGGCTCGAACGTCTCGTTCGAGCAGTTCGCCGCGGCCATCTCGCGCGTGATCGGAAAGCCCGTGAAGGTCACCGAAGCGCCGCTCGATGCCATGGTTGCCGTGCTGACGGGCCACGGCATCAGCGACGACGTCGCGGGCCTCTTCAAGGAGATGACGGCGGGCATCAACTCGGGCCACGTCGCCTTCGAAGGTGGCCACCGAAGCGTCGCCGCGAGCACCGCCCCTGAGGTCGTTCTGCGAGGACTTCTTGGCGTAAAATAATCAAATATCCAGGGAGATAGCGAAAACGCGGGGAGACTTAGCGACGGAAGGCGTACATGTAGGTATGACCTTCGAAATCCGCGTGGAAGCGCTCGTCGGCCGGGCCGGGACCGAGACCCTCTCGTTCCGCTCCGGCCAGGCGATCACGGTCGGCTCCGAGGGAGACTTCGTCGTCACGGCCGACGGCGTGCTCTGCCTGCACGGCTCGCTGGCGCACTTCGACGGAGAGCTGTGGGCCCTGAGCGCGAGCGTCGCCGAGCCCATCTTCGTCGACAAGCTCCCGGCGATCATGTGGACGGTGGTGCCGCCCGGCGCGGTCCTCTCCGTCGGCGGCGCGCGTCTTCGCCTCGCCGAGATCGACTCGGGCGTCGACGTGGATCTGTCGGAGCTCCGCCGCCCGAGCCACCGTCTCCGCGTGCCCCGCTATTCGGGGTGGATGTCGATCTCGCTGTGATCCGTCACGGGGGCGCGAGGCGGTAGCCGAAGCCGTGCACCGTCTCGATCGCCTCGCCGTGCGTGCCGAGGCGCTCGCGGAGGCGACGGATATGCGTGTCGACGGTGCGCGTGTTCATCTCCGCCGTGATCCCCCAGACTTCCTCGAGGAGGCGCGCGCGCGAGTAGACGACGCCGGGGTTCTCGAGGAACGTCGTCACGAGCTTGAACTCGAGGGGCCGAAGCGACAGCTCCTGGCCGTCGAGGGTGACGCGGTGGCGCACGGTGTCCACCGCCAGGGCGCGCCAGGCGAGCGGTTTGGCGGTCTCGGTCGCGGCGCGCGCCTGCGTCCGCTCCTGCGCGCGCCGCGCCAGCGCACGGACGCGCATCACGACCTCGCGCACGCTGAACGGCTTCACCACGTAGTCGTCGGCGCCGACCTCGAAGCCGAGGACCTTGTCGTATTCGTCGCCGCGCGCGGTCAGCATCAGGATCGGCAGATCGCTCGTCAGCGGATCGGCGCGGAGCTTCCGGCACACCTCGGTGCCGCTCATGTCCGGAAGCATCAAGTCCAGGATGACGACGCTCGGACGCGCGCGCGCGGCGGCGGCCAACCCTTCGCCGGCGGTTCCCACGGCCTCGATCTCGAAGCCGGCCTCGCTCAAGTTGAACGACAAGAGCTGCAGGATGTCGGGCTCGTCGTCGACGAGGAGGATGCGGTCGCTCATCGCTTCGCCTCGATGATAGCCGCCGCTTGCATGGCCTGCCACACGGCGGCGACGTGCTCTCGCTCGGTCGCGAGCGCGCCGATCGAGACGCGCACCATCCACGATCCGTCGATCTTGGCGGGCGTCACGTAGGCGGTGCCGGACGCGTTGAGGCGCTCGGCCCACGCCTGCGTGTGGCGTTCGAGCCGTTCGCCGGCGACGCCGTCCGGCTCGTGGCGCACGCAGACGGTCTGGAGGACGACCGGCGCGAGGATCTTCCAGCCTGGCGTCTTCCGCACCTCGGCCTCGAGCCACTTTGCGTTCTCGAGATCGCGCCGCAACCGCGCGCGCAGCGCCTCCGCCCCTTGCTCGCGCAGCATGAACCAGAGCTTGAGCGCACGGAATCGGCGGCCGAGCGGGATGCCCCAGTCGCGAAAGTTCTTCACGCGGCCGTCGACGGCGCTCTGCAGGTAGCTCGGGTTCGTGCTCATCACGCGCACGAGGTGCTCGGGATCCCGGACGTAGTAGAGCGAGCAGTCGAACGCGACGCCGAGCCATTTGTGCGCGTTGATGACGAGCGAGTCCGCTTGCTCGACGCCGTCCCACAAGCGGCGGCACTCCGGCAGGATCATCGCGGAGCCGGCCATCGCGGCGTCGACGTGGAGCCAGGCGCCGTGCTCGCGCGCGATCGCGCCGATCGGGCCGAGCGGATCGGCGGCGGTGGTGGTCGTCGTCCCCGTCGTCGCGACGATCGCGCAGGGGACGATTTCTGCCGCACGATCGGCCGCGATCGCCGCGGCGAGGGCGTCGGGACGCATCGCGAACGCGTCGTCGACGGGGATGCTGCGTACGTAGCTCCGTCCGAACCCGGCGAGGAGCGCCGCCTTCTCCACCGAGCTGTGGCTCTGCGAGGAGACGTACACGGCCAGGCGTTTGCCGCTCCCCTGGAGGCCGTCCCCCGCGAGCGAGTAGGCGCTGCTCTTCTCTCGCGCGCACACGAGCGCGACGAGTGTGCTCGTGGAGGCGGTGTCCTGGATGACTCCGCTCCAACCGGACGATAGGTCGACGAGCTGACGCACCCAATCGCACACGACCTCCTCGAGCTCGCCGAGCGCGGGGCTCGACTGCCACGAGAGGCCGATGACTCCGAGGCCCGTGCTGAGCACGTCTCCGAGGACCGACGAAAGCGTGCCGTTCGAGGGGAAAAAGCCGAAGAAACGAGGATGTTGCCAGTGGAGAAGGCCGGGCGCGATCTTCTCGCGGAAGTCCGAGAGGACGCGGCTGAACGGCTCCGCGGTCTCGGGCGGGGATGTCGGGAGGCTCGCCTTGATCGCGCCCGGCACCACCGGCGGCATCACCGGCCGCGATTCCAGCGTCGCGCGGTAGTCGGCGATCCATTCGATCAGCTCGTGGCCGTAGCGGCGAAACTCGTCGGGGGTCATGGTGGGCTCATTCTCGGCGAGGCGTCACGCCTCGCAAATTGCCCTCGCTGGTCGTCGACGGCGTGGGCATTCCGATTGTACTCTGGCATGCCTGAGGAGATCCCGTTGACGTCCTTGCCGCCCCGCTCCGACCATTTCGAGCTCGCGTTGTCCGCGGCGCGCATGCAGACGTGGGTATGGGACATCACGACCGGCAAGGTCGAGTGGTCGGACGGCATCGAGGCAATTGTTGGCTTGAAGCCGGGCGAGTTCGACGGGACGTTCGAGGGTTACCAGAAGGTGCTCCATCCCGACGATCGCGCGGGCGTGGTCGCCGCGATCGAGGCGTCGGTGGCGAGCGCCGGGGTCCCGTACGAGCTCGAGCATCGCGTCGTCGTCGAGGGCGCCCCGATTCGTTGGCTGGCGTGCCGCGGACAAGTCTTCCGCGACGCGTCGGGAAGGCCGCTCAAGATGATCGGCGTCGTGTGGGACGTCTCGGCGCGCAAGGCCGCGGAGGCGCGCATCAAAGAGCTCCAATCGCAGCTCCTCCACGCCGACCGGCTCGCGGCGCTCGGGCGCCTCGCGGGCGGCGTCGCGCACGAGATCAACAACCCCATGGCCTACGTGGTGCTGAACCTCGAGCTCGCCGCGCGAAAACTGGCGGCGCTCGAACCGTCGCCCATCGTCGCTGCCGTCCGCGACGCGATCGACGAATCGCGCGACGGCACCGAGCGCGTCCGCCGGATCGTCCGCGGCCTCGGCGCGTTCAGCCGCAGCGAGGACGAGCCGGTCGCAGCGGTCGACGTGCATCAGGCGATCGACGCCGCGATGAAGATCACGGAGAACCGAATCCGGCACCGCGCGCGCCTCACCAAGGCGTACGGCGGATCGCGCGCCGTACGGGCGAACGAGTCGCGCCTCACCCAGGTGTTCGTGAACCTCCTCGTGAACGCCGCCGACGCGATCGCCGAGGGGAGCGTCGAGAAGGACGAGATCCGTGTGGAGACGTCTCTTGCTCCCGAGGGCGTGACGATCACGGTGAGCGACACCGGCGTGGGAATCCCCGAAGACGTGCGCGCGCGACTCTTCGAGCCGTTCTTCACGACGAAACCCGTCGGCATGGGGACCGGCCTCGGGCTCTCGGTCTGCCAGAGCATCGTCAGCGCGTTCGGTGGCACGATCACGCTGGACGCGCGCGAACCGAACAAGGGAAGCGGAGCGACGTTCCGTGTCACCCTCCCCTACGCCGAGGCCGCACAAGCCGCTCCGCCGTCGCCGGCGGAGTCGCGGCGGCGACCGCGCAAGGTGAGCATCCTCGTCGTCGACGACGACATGCAGATCGGCAGCGCCCTCTCCCGCGCCCTATCTGCGCACGACGTCACCTTCACGCAGAGCGGTCACGAGGCGATCCGCCTCTGCAAGGAGCGCGCGTTCGACTGCATCTTGTGCGACGTGATGATGCCCGACATGGGCGGCCCGGACCTGCACGAGCGCCTCCGACAAGACGGACGGGGTCTCGAACGGCGAATGATCTTCATGACCGGGGGCGCCTTCGCGCCGCGCGAGACCGCGTTCCTCGGAACGATGACGAACCCGTGCGTCGAGAAGCCGTTTGATCTGAACGTGCTCGAAGAGGCGCTCGTCTCCGTCATCGAACGTTGACGTCGGCGCTCGCGAAGTCCACGCCGCCGCGGCTGTCGCGGAGGACGACCCATACGTGCACGATCCCGGGGGAGCTCGGTGTCGTCCATCCGTCGTCGGTCGCGGTCAGCGGGTCCGATTCGTCGCGACCGGTGTGATCGGCGTCGAGCGCGCCGCTGCTCACGAACCACGACACGCGCATCGCTTCACGACGGGCGGTGACGGTCTGAGACGCACCGTCGAAGGCCACGTACGCCTCGGCGTCGTTCGCGGGCCACGACGCGTGCAAATTGACGCGGGCGCCGAGGGTCGCAGATTCCGGGACGTCGATCGAGAGCGCAGGGTTCTTGTTCGCGTGGTCGCGCGCCTTGAAATCGGCCGCGACGTCGGCGGAGGCGCTCCCGAGGTTGCACACGACACGGAGGAGCGCGATCGTCGGCGCGCCTCCGAGGGTAGCGCGGAGAGGCTGGTAGTAGCCGCCGGTCACGTCGGCGTCGCGAGGGCGCGCGCCGGGCGGCGGCTCGGGGCCAAAGAGCGCGCACGCGTCGGACGGGATGACCGCGGAGGCGGCTGGACCCTCGGAGATCGGACGGACCGCTGTCCCGAGGCAGTCCACGCCGACGACGTCGTTCTCGCCGAGCGGCTTCGACGTCGCGCAGAACGCCCAGCCGAGTTGCGGCGCGGCGACGGTCCCGTCCGATGACGCGACCAGCGGCGTCAGCGCGACGGTCGCCCCTTGCGGTGCCTCCGGAGGTTCGGCGCGCACGGCGAGGATGCGCGGCGCGGTCACGACGGACGCGCGCTCGCCGAAATCCGGCTTGCACGCCACCGACGCGGCCACGACGAGGCCCACGCACGCGATCCTGCGCCTCATAGCTCGAGCCTCCCGCCGACCACGGCGAGCGTCGGCAGCCCGGTGATGTATGCGCGCCGCGAGAAATCGAAGCCGTACACGATCTCCTCCTTGTTCTCGTGGAAGGTCACGTTCTGCGCGTCGATGAAGACGTCGAGCTTCATGTCGGTCGACAGGTGGAAGGATTTCTGGACGCGCGCGTCGAGCGCGAAGAACGCCGGGATGCGGATGGAGTTGTGGTCGCCGAAGACCGGCTGGTACCGATCGTCGCGCGCGTCGTAGAGCGCGCCGGTCACCGGCGTCCGCGGCATCCCGGTGGCCGCGCGCAGGCGTAGCCCCAGCTCCCAGGTGCCGAGCTCCTTCGCGGCGACCACGGTGACGACGTGCGGTTGATCGAAATCGAAAAGGCGCCACCGCTCTTCGTCCGTGTAGCGCCGCTCGCTGCGCGTCATCGTGTACGACACCCACCCGAAGAACCCGCGCCACGGCCGCTGCCTCACGAGGAGCTGCGCGCCGTAGCTGCGGCCCTCGCCGTCCTGCACGAGCGCACGCGCGAGGAGCGGCGTCGTGAGGCGGCTGCGTACCGTCAGATCGGAGAGCTTCTTGTAGAAGGTGGTCAGCTCCATCGACAGGGTGCGCGTGAGCTCGAGAGCCTCTCCGAGGCTCGCGTGCGTCGCCTTCGCGAGCCCGAGTGCCGGCGTACCGAAGACGGCCGAGAGCTCCTCCGGCTCCGGCGCCTGGTGGTAGGTGCCCGCCGCAACGACGGCCGAGAAGCGGGGGCTCGCCTTCCACCTCACGCGCACCCGCGGATCCAAGCCCCCCTCGAGGCGCGAAAATCCGATGCTGGGCGTCTGCCCCACGCGCGGCGTCGATCGACTCCCCTCGATGAGGAACGCATCCACGCGTGCGCCTGGCTCGACGGTGAACGCGCCCGCCTGAAGCTGCGCCGTCGCGTACGGCGCCACGTTCAGGATGTGCGTTTGGAAGGCATCGCTCGCGACGTCGTCGCCGGGTGGCTGACCGAAGACGTAACGGTCCCCCTCGCGCGGCGGCAGGTTCAGCGACCCACGTCGGGTGACGTCGGACGCCGAGCCCAGCGCGTCGAGGCCCACCGACACCGTTGCCGCCACCGGTCCAGCCGTCACCCGCGTCGCGTACGATCCGCGTGCGCCGTAGCGCCATGTCCCGACGTCGAGCCGCGCCGGGTTCGCGCCGAAGGCCGCCGCATAGCTCGTCGTGTCGCGGCCGAAGAACGGCGTGATCGAGACGTCGGAGCCGTCGTCGAGTCGATGGGTGTAATGTGCATAGACCCGTTGGAACGCGCTCGACGTGTCCTCGGACTGCGTCGCCGCCGGATCGGCGGAGAGCACCGCGCGCCGCAGATCGTCGCGTGAGCCGAGGAGCGTGACGCGCACCGTCTCTCCCTTCCGGAGATCGGCCTCGACGCGCGCCTGGTAATCGCCGTAGCGCGGGATCGGGTACACGTCCGACACGTCGCGCGACGTGAAGAGCGGCAGCTCGCGATCGAGGTACCCGTAGCGCCCGCCGACCGCGACGCGCACGCGATCGCTCAGCGCGGTGGACACCAGCGTCGAGGCGTCGAGCGTGTCGACGGAGACGTACCCGTGCGTGCCTTGCTTCGGCAGCCCCTTCGTCTCGACGCGCACGAGCCCGCCGAGCCCCCGCCCGTGCTCCGCACCGTACGCGCCGGGCACGAGCTCGATCGATCGCACGAGGTCGGAGCTCACCGTCGAGCGGATCCCGCTGCCGTGGTAGAGCGCCGGAATCTCCACGCCGTCGACGTAGACGCGCGTCTCGCGCGGCGCGGATCCCCACACGACCAGCTGCCCGCTCGAAAACGAAGAGCGCGCGACGCCGGGGAGCGACTGCACGACCTTGAGGACGTCGCCATGCGTGCCGGGCACACGCCGAGCCTCGTCGGCGAGGACCGTGGTGGAGGTCGCCTCGCGCGCACGGAGTGGGGCGCGAACGGTCACCTCGTCGATCGGGGTCGGCGTCGGAGTCGGAGTCGGAGTCGGAGTCGGAGTCGGGGTCGGCGTCGGCGTCGGCGTAGGGGTCGGCGTAGGGGTCGGCGTCGGAGTCGGCGTCGGCGTCGGCGTCAGCGTGAAGGCGTATCGGTACGTGATCTTCGACGCGACCTTCTTCCCGTCCACCTCCGCCGGCTTGAACACGAACTGCTTCGCTGCGGCGATCGCGGCCGCGTCGAAGTCCTCTCCCGCGCTGCGCTGGACGGCCGCCGCGCTCACGCGGCCGTCGACGTCGACCGTGAGGACCAGGATGACGTCCGCGGAGACGCCCGCCGCGAGCTTCTCCTTCGGGTACTCCGCCTCCACGAAGGTCACGAGCTCCGGCATCTTCGTGACCGGCTGCGCCGCCGCGGGGACCGCGAACGCGAGAGCGAAGGCGAGCGCGAGGGGGCCTGCGAGGAACGGCCGGCGCCGCCTCACCGATCGATCTCGAGGGCGAGGACGCCGGCGCCGCGATCGTGCGGCATCTGGGTGTCGGTCTCGAAGCTCGAGCCGGTCGCCCTCCCGACGACGACGCCGTCCGCGAGCGCTTCCATCGTCCAGTGCGCGGAGATCTCGCTGCACAAAGAGAACGTGTCGACGCGGACGAGGTAGTGTCCGGCCGGCGGCGCGCTCGCGTAGACGACGTCTTCCCTGCGGAGGCCGTCGATGACGCACGACGCGTTCGAGTCGAAATCGAGGATGCCGCCGGTCTTCCACGCGTCGGGCGGCGACGGCTGACCGGGGGCTGGCGGCGACCACGAGTTGATGTTCCCCTTGTAGACCTCGGCGCCGGTCGGATCGACGACGTGAATATCGAGATCGCTCTCGGTGTCCCACGTCAGCGAGAAGACGAGCGCGCCGGGCGGAGGGCCGTCCGCTGCGATCGTCAGGCTTTGCGGGCTCGCGGGACCGAAGCGGCCGTCGCCGTCGACGGCGCGTACGAGGAGATCGCGCGGGCCGGCCGCCAGCGTGCGCGCGAACGACAGGCTCGCCTTGAACGACGGGAACGTCGGCGACTGCACGTCCGGAACTCCCGCCGACAAGATCCAGTACCCGCGATCTCCCGCGAGCATCAGCGCGGCCGCAGCGGCGGGCGGCTCGAGCGCGCCCGTCGCCGATTTGCCGATCTGCCCGGCGCGCACCGCTTGCGTGAGGAGGGCGACGCTCGCCACCTTGGGGCCACCCGTCTCCGCGGGCATCGCGCCGCGGAAGAACTGCGCGCCTTGCACTTGCATGTCGCTGTCGAGGCCTTGATCGGCGGTCGTCCCGCTGCACGCGGCGGCGACGGCGGATGCGACGATCGCGAGGACGAAGGCGGCGCGCATCAGAACGACACCTCCGCGCGGAGCGTGAGCGCATCGTCCTTGAGCGTCGCCGGTGCGCCGGCGGCGTCCCGTCCGAGCGGGTTCGTGTTGTGATCGTACTCGAGGATCAGGCGCCCCGGCGACCAGCGAAGCATCCCCATGACCGCCACCGTCGTGAAGACCGCGCGGCTCGGCACGACGACGGCGCCCGCTTGCCGACTCGCGTCGGCGTCCCCGTCGTAGCGATCGTAGCGAACGCCGACCATCCCCCACCGCGTGATCTCTTGCGTGACGCCGGCGTAGTAGCCAGTCTCCCGGAGATCGCGCCCCGTCGCCATCGGATCCGCGATCACCAGCGCGCGATCGAGGTTCTTCGCCCACACGATCTCGGCGCGCACCGCCATCTCGCCGAGCACGGGGATCGCGACGCGAACCTGCGCGTCGGCCCCCAGCGCGAACCGCCGAAAATTCTGCGACGCCGTCGCCGAGCTCCCGGGGATGACCTGGATCTCCGTCGGCTCGACGATGCCGTTCTCGTTGGTGTCGCGCCAGACGAGCTGGTCCTTCGTCGACGGCGTCCCCTTGTGGAACCCCGCGCCCGTGACGCCCGACACTCCGACGTCGACGCCCACGCCGTCGATCGGCTTGGTGGTGGCGCCGAGCCGCGCGACCATGTCCTTGCTCTCGTTCGGATCGCGGCCCGGGAACTGCCGCTCGCCGATCGGCGCGCCGTTCATGAGGCCCATCGCGAGATCGAGCGCGCGCCACTTCACCTTGAAGCGAAGGCCGAGATCGTATTCGCCGGGAAAGAGCGCGCGGATCACCGTCGCGCGCTCGAGGAAGGGGCGCCGGTTGTCGGCCTCGAGCACCTCGAAACCGAACGGGATCTTGAAGAGGCCCATCGTCGTGATGAACGACGACGTCGACTCGGGATCCTTGGCCTTGGGCCACCGGAACGACGCCTCCGCGTCGATGAGGCGCACGGTGGGAGCCCTGACGGTGTTCGCGTCGAGCTCCAGCGAGCCGAAGACGGGACCGTCGCGGTCGTAGTCGGCGCGCACGTGCCCTCGACGGATGAGGAAGCGGTTTTCGTTCAGCGGATCCCCGGTGGCGGCGTTCACCTCGTCCTGCGACGACTGCCGCACGATGCCCCAATCCGCCTGCACGAAGCCGCTGAAGCGAAGGTCGCGCGTCCAGCTCGGCGTCGTCGGAGCGACCACCGCGCGCGGGTTCGGTTCGGCGTCCTGCGCGCGCGCCCCTGACGCGACGAAGAGCGCCGCGGCGGCGACGAGGAGGCTTCGCGGCGCAAGGAACACGCGGCGATGATCACATCACGGGAGTGGATCGCCAAGGGTTACACTATTGTCACACGCGTGAGCTCGGTAAGGTGCTTCCCGATCGCAGTCGCGGTCCTCCTCGTCGCGGGTTGCGAAGGGTCGCTCTCGCTCCGATTGTTCGACGCCGGAGCTCCTGATGGCGACGCGACCGACGCGGCGGCTGCGGACGCGTCGCCCGATCGAACGTGTCCGCCAATCTCGCCGAGCGAGGGTGAGGCGTGCGACACGCCGGGCTTGTGGTGCGAGTTCGGCGGCGGCGCCCACCAGCGCTGCGCGACGCGTGCACTCTGCACGAAAAAAGCGGGGACCGGCGGCAAGATCGAGTGGGCGACGTTCGGTGCGGATTTCCCTTGTGCCCCCAACGTCGCGGCGTGCCCCCCATCGTTCGGCGCCGCGTCCGACGCGAGCTGTCCGGTCACCACCGGCAGCTGCGACTACTCTGCCGGGCGCTGCACGTGTGGCGAGTGCGGGGACACGGACGGCGGGCGCCTCTTCCAGTGGCGGTGCCGCGCGTGGGACGACGTCGCGCCGTTCCTCGACGACGGCGGCCTCGCGACCGCGCCGGCCGGATGCCCCGCCGATCGCCCGCGCCTCGGCACGGCGTGTGCGAGCGAAGGCTTCGTGTGCGGATACGACGCGTGCTACGGCGTGTCGCTGGGGCCCTACTTGACGTGCACCGAGGGAGAGTGGTCGGTAGGGCCGCAGACCGATTTGTGCAATCGGCCCGCGTGCCGTTGATCCTCAGGGAAGGGGCGGAAGGCCGCCGTCGGCGAGGAGCAAAGGCAGGTTCGGCTTCTTGTCGAACCGCGACGCGTCGGTGCACGCGTTGATGATCTCGAGGTGCGTCGTCGGGTTCACCACGCAATCGTCGGGCGCCGGCGCCCCGTCTGGCAGTGTGCTCGTGTCGCCGCCGCCTCCCGAGTCACCGGGTGGTGCCGCGGTGTCGCCGCCCGAGTCCGTGCCAGGCGGTGTCTCGTGGACGCCCGAGGAGCTGTCGCACGCGGCGACGACGCCGAACGAGAGCAGCCCGCCCACGAGCGCGGCGGACGCGTAAAACGTGAGCGCGGTGGTCTTCATCACTTGGCCTCGCAGAAGCCGTGGCGGCACTGGCCGGTCCC
Organism: Polyangiales bacterium; assembly: GCA_038231275.1. Taxonomy (GTDB): domain Bacteria; phylum Myxococcota_A; class Polyangia; order Polyangiales; family Polyangiaceae; genus JANYHK01. The sequence continues at coordinate 46,423 of JBBRLQ010000013.1, read as the reverse complement.
ACATGGCGTGTTGTCGGTGCAGGCCGTGCAGCTCGTGCTCCCTTGCGGCACCTTCGACTCGTAGAAGCAGCCGCACGGTTGCGCCGGTGTGTAGAGCGAGAGGTCGGCGCCTTCGAATGCGCGCTTCACCTTCATCGCGCAGTCGGGGACGAGGCCCTTCGAGACCACGGTGCCCAGTCCGTCGACGTCGGTGACGCTCGGCGTCGGGTTGCCGAGCACCAGGTCGATGAACGTCTTCGCGTTGGCACCGGTCGGCGTGCCCCCGGCGTCCACCGCCGTGATGTAAACGGTGGGCGCCCACATCGTGTAGTGCCCGTCGCGGAGGTTCTTCTTGTCGAACGCCGTCACGCTCGAGTCCGGCAAAAACCCGTGCTTTTGGCCGTACGCGCGGTACGCGAGCTCGGTCACCTCACCGCGGTTCGAGTCGTAGACCTCGGAGCCGATGATGCCGATCGTCTTGTCGGGGTTCGTCGACGTCGCCACGAGGTTGAGGACCTCGGTCGATGCGTTCTTGCGCTGGCCCTTCCACTTCGCCGCGGGCACGCCGATCGCCGCGGCGATCGTGAGGATCGTGCTCTTCGTCGCCGGGCGGATGAACATGAAGAGCTCGTCGCTCCACGGGCTCACCTGCCCGCCGTTGCCGAAGCCGAACGTGAAGTATCCCTCCTCGGCGGTGATGACCTGCTGCGCGCTCGCCTTGGGGACGATGAACGCGTAGCTCTGGATCGGGCCTTGGACCAAGCCGAGTGGCGTCGGCGGAGCAGCCTGGGTGCAGCTCGAGACGAACGTCGCGCTGATCGCGATATCCACCGGCATCCCGCCCGCGACGTCCATCGTGCACGTCGGGCTCGGCTTCGCGGTGGTCCACGTCGGATCCTCGGTGGTCGACGGCACGTAGCTCAGGTTCACCGTGAGCTTGCGTGCATTGTACATGTCGTCGACGAGCGTGCATGACCCCGTGAGGAAGTACGCGACGGTCATCGGCGCGCTCGCCGAGTTACTCAGCTTTTGCCCGAGCGACTTGAGGAGCGGCTCCTGCGTGTCGCCCGACTCGACGACGATGGGATTGGGCAGAGCGCTGCAGTTGCCGGCGGACGCGGCGCGCTCGGCGCCGAGCATCGCGCAGACGGCGACCGCGGCGGACGCGAGCGTCTTTGCAGGAGTGATCGGGCGAGTCATGGGGCGAGGGTGCCATGCCCGCGCGAGGACGGTTGTTGCCTTGTTGTTACAACTGATGTCACAGGACTGTTGATCGGGCCCCTCGCTCGTTCGTGCGATGAAAGCGCTATGACGTACGGTCGTCGCACGGGGCTCGCGGTCCTCATTTTTGGCGTAGGCGGCTCCCTCGCGCTCGCGTGCGGCGGCGACGACACGTCGGACGCTGTCCGCGATGCCGGTCCGGGCGACGTGACCGTCGGGCCCGATACGAGCGGCGGAGACACCGGCGGGGGAGGCGACACCTCCACGTCGGACACCGGCGGAGGCGACACCGGTGCGGACAGCGGGAAGGACTCGGGGACGTTCGATCGCGGCCCGACGACCATGCCCTTCAACGGCGATCCCAACGGCCTCTTCTGGGACCCCGGCGTGAACGCGGCGCTCTACATCGCCGATAGCGTGAACAACTCGATCCAGAAATGGGCCGACGCCGCGGGCTTCGCGGTCGCGGCGACCCTCCCTGCGCTCGACCCGCTTGCGGACGGCGGCGCCGCGAATCCGACGCTCGGGCAAGTCATCCGTCTCCTCGACGGTACCTTGCTCGTGACGCGCTTCGGCTTCGGGCAGTACGGCGCGATCATCGTGGTCTCCCCGAAAGGAGACGCGGGCGTCGTCACGGGAATCGTCGACGGCGGACCGGTGCCGCTCAGCACGAAGAAGCGCCGCATCGGCCTCGCGATGCTCGCCGACGGAACGATCGTCGACACGTACTTTACCTCGACACCCGACGGCGGCCCGCGCATCGGCGCCATCGCGAAGATCAACCTCATCGCCGGGACCGAGAAGGATCTCATCGCCGGACTCCAAAAGCCCATCGGCGTCACGCAGACGCTGGACGGGCGGATCCTCCTCAGTGATCAGGACTTCGGATATTTGATCGCGTCGACGCTGACCGGTGGCGTGTTCACCGATCCGGACGCGTCCGTCGCCGACGCGGGCGCGGACGCGGATGACGGCAGCGTCGAAGCGGGGGATGGCGGTGACGGTGGCGTCGATGCGGCGGATGCGGCGCCGCCGGTCGACGCAGGGCCGCAGCCCTCGGTCTTCGCCGCGCTCGCGTCGCCCGACCTCGTGTGCCAGGGGCCTGACGGGACGTTCTTCGCCGGCAGCTCGGCCGGCACCGTCTTTCAGATCTCGAAGACGGGGGCGGTCACGTCGTTCCAGACCGGCCTCAAGAGCGCGCGTGGCTGCGCCTACGACGGCGCGCACAAGCGCCTCTTCGTCGCCGAGCACGACAACGCGGGCACGGCGCACGCGATCCGGATCTTTCCGGTGCCGTGACGCGACGTCCGGTTGCTCGCAAAGGTAGGGCCCACTAAACTCATTGCGTGGTGAGCCGCGAGCACGTTGGAGCACGAATGCGCCGCGCGGTGCACGTCGTCTGCTCGCTCGTGGTCGGGATGCTCCTCGCGGCGCCGATGCTGCTCGGCCCCGCCGCGCCGTGGGCGCTTCGCGCGGTCGGGGGCGAGCCCGAGCATCACTGCGCGTGCGGGATGATGCGCGGCAAGTGTGCATGCCCGGAGTGCGCCGAGCAGCAAAGCGCGCGCGCGCAAGCGAAGGCGCACAGTCCGCGACCGACCCTCCGCTCCACCTGCGACGACGACACACCTCCGATGCCGAACGCGGCGCCGCTCCCGCTGGCGACCGTGCCCGTCGCGGTGGCCCTCGCCGGTGCGCCCGCGATCGTTCCGTCTCCGTTGTCCTCCCGCGAGCGAGCGCCCCCGCGCGGACGCGATACTCCCCCGACGCCGCCGCCTCGACGCGACGCCTGAAACCAACGGGCGCCTCGAACGTTTGTTTCTTCGGTGGGATTCGGCGGCCTCGCGCCGCGGGAATCTCGTCGTGGGAGATCTTTCCATGGTCAGAAAACGTCTATTTTTCACTCCTTTCGTCACGATTTGTGGCCTCGTCGCGGCCTGCTCGACGTCTTCGAGTGGCGGCACTGCCGATGCCGGTCCCGGCGGCGGTCCCGTCTCCGGCGCGCAAGACGCGCACTGCAAAGCCGACGGCGGCGTCACGCAATCCGTCAGCGCGGCGTCCTGTCACCCGGGTGACGGCGGCGCACCCGACGATGCCGGCGCGGGCGGCGATGGCGGTGGCGGCGGAATCACGTACGGCGATACCGAATTCAACGCCGAGGGCGACGACGACGATTGCAAGTACCACGTGAAATGGAGCGCGACATCGGTCCGCCAAGGCGCCGACGTCACGTTCACGGTGACGGTCACGACGAAGGACGCAGCGTCGTCGCCGATGCGGCCGCTTCCCGGCGAAGGGACGGGCGGGCTCATCCCCGTTCGCGCCGAGGTCTACCTGAACGACACGCACCCCGGGCCGAACACGAAGCAGACCTCCGCGGAGACGTCGACGCAGGGGACCTACACCGTCGGCCCCATTCGCTTCGACGCGTCCGGAAATTGGACCGTACGGTTCCACTTCCACGAGTCCTGCGAGGACACGCGCGACGACTCGCCGCACGGGCACGCCGCCTTCTTCGTGCAGGTGCCATGAGCACGGGCGCGAAGACGACGCTCGCCGCGGGGGTGCTCCTCGCGGCGTGCTCGAGCGGAGGAGGGGGGCGGGCGTCAGCGTCGTCCGATGCAGGCGCCGCCGACGCGCAGTTCACGTCGGCGACGCCGTTCACGTCGATCGTCAGCGCCGGCGGGCTTCACGTCGACGTGCGGACCGATCCGCAGCCGCCTCCGCGCGGCACGTTCGACGTGCTCCTCGACGTGACGGACGCGAGCGGCGCGCCGAAGGACGGGCTCACGGTCGACGCCGTCCCATGGATGCCCGCGATGGGGCACGGCTCGTCGATCCGCGCGGAGGTCACGCCTCGCGGCGGCGGCCGTTACGCGATCGCCAACGTGGGAATGTTCATGCCCGGCGACTGGGAGCTTCGGCTCACACTCGGCGGCTCCGTCACCGATCATGCGGCGCCGGTCCTCTCCGTGCCGTAGCGCCGTCACGGCGGCGCTTCTCGCCATGGCCTTGGCGTGGAGCGCCGACGCGCGCGCGCAAGCCTGCTGCGCCGGCGGATCCGCGCTCACGCCGGGCCGCCTCGCGCCGCAAGAGGCCATCCTCGTCGGTGCGCAGGCCCGCGCGGCGAACGTGTTCGCGTCGTTCGACTCGGACGGCCACTACGCCACGTCGCCGCCCGGGACGAGCGAGGTCGATCTCGAGCAAGATGCCTTCGCCGCCGTTCGCTTCTTGAGGCGCGCGCAGGCGGCGGTCCTCGTGCCCATCGTCGAGACCCACCGGCAGACGCGTCGCGACGGGCCGGAATTCGGGGGCGGGTTCGGCGATCTCAACGTCAGCGCGCGGTACGACTTCACCGACGCCGGCGAATCCAAGATTGTCCCGGGCATCGGCGTCCTCGCAGGCGTCACGTTGCCGACCGGGCGCCCGCCAGAGTCCGTGAGCGCGAGCCGTCCTCTCGCGACCGACGCGACGGGCGTCGGCGCGTTCCAGGGCAACGTCGGCCTCGCGCTGGAACAGACGTTCGGTCCGTGGATCGTCGACGCGACGGTGCTCGTCGCCAAGCGGGCCGCGCGAACGGTGCAAGGCGTTCATTCGCTTCTCGGGGCGCAGACCACGATCCTCGCCGCGGGCGGATATGCCTTCTCGAATGACGCGTCGATCGTGCTCGTCGGCTCGTTCACGCTCGAGGGCAACGCCACTGTCGATGGCGACGAGGTCGCGAAGAGCTCGCGCCGAATCTTCACCATGAGCCTTGCGGGGCTCTACCCGATCGATCATCACTTGCGGGTGATCGGCAGCGTCTTCATGAATCCCCCGGTGCCGCAGCTCGGGAGGAACCTGCCCGCGACGATGGGCCTCACGGTGGGGGGCGTCTACGCGTGGTTCTGACGCGCATCGTGTCTGCGCTCGTGGTCGCTGCGGCCCTGGGAGTCGTCGCGCCGCTCGCGTGCTCGCCGAGCTCGACGGGCCCGTCTCCCATTTCCGACGCGTCGCCCGACGGGGGCGTCGAGGCGTGCCCCTCCGATCTGCCCGCGGCGTGCCCGTCTCCTGCGCCCAGCTACGAGGCCTCGGTGGGGCCGCTCGTCGCGCGCCGCTGCTGGGCATGCCACGCCGACGGCGGCATCGAGGCGACGCAGCACGATCTCGGCTCGTACGACGGCGTCTTCCGCCAGCGCGGCGCGGTCCTGGCGCAGGTGTACGGGTGCCTGATGCCGCCGGCCGACGCCGCCGCCCTCACCTCGGACGAGCGCGCCACGTTGCTCGGGTGGCTCGTCTGCGGCTCACCCCGCAATTAGGACGCTGCAACTGAGCGCGACCGTGCCGTTTTTCGCGAACGCGCTACGCTCACGAAACCGGTCGCCCCCTTCGCGCGTACCCCCTTTGGCATGCTCCATCTCATGACCTCGACGCGGCTCATTTCGTGGCTCTCGCTCTGCATCGCAGGCGCGGCCGGGTGCACGTCGTCGAGCGGCTCGTCGGGCGCCGCGCCCGCGGACGCGCAGCCGGTCGTGACCTGCCAGAACGACACGCGCGTGGACACGTACGTCGCGAACCTCGCCAAGTCGTCGTCGACCGGAAAATTGAAGGTCACGCTCGTCTCGAGCGATCCAGCCCCTCCGTCCGTGGGCACCAACTCGTGGACGCTGCACGTCGCCGATGCCTCCGGCGCGCCCATGTCGAACGCTCCGCTGGCGATCGCTTCGTTCATGCCCGATCACGGACACGGAAGCTCGGTGAAGGCGGTCATCACGCCGCAGGCCGACGGCAACTACGCCGTCACGCCGGTCTACCTCTTCATGCCGGGCGTCTGGCGCATCACGTTCTCGCTTCCCGCTGCCTCCGCCGACGCGGGCGCGGGCGCGGGCGCGGCTGAAGAAGTCGCGTTCTTCTTCTGCGTCGCAGGGTAAATTCCCCGAAATCGCGCGCCGCGCTTTGTGCGACACCGGCCGCGACGGCTGACGTATCCCCTCGTGGCGGCGGGGACATCGCACGGGTGCGGTGGCTTCGGTCGTCCCCATTTCCATCCACGTGCCAGGGCGCCCTCGCGGCGCCTCGGGAGGGCTCCATGCGCGCACCGATCGCTCTGTTCAACATCTGCCTCGCCGTCGTCTCGCTCAGCGCCGTCGCGCTCGGAGGTTGCGGCGGCGCCGTCGATCCGACGCCGAACGGCACGACGGGCCACGCGTCCAGCCCGCTCTCGGACGAGTCGTCGCAGTGCGTGCCGGCCCTTCCGAGCCCGGCGCTCGCCGTCCCCGCCGGCAACCGCGTCTCGTTCCACCTCGACGCCATCGGCGTTCAAATCTACGCGTGCAGCGCGACGGCCGCCGGGTACGGCTGGGTGTTCCAGGCGCCGGAAGCGACGCTCTACAAGCACGGCGGCCACGTCTCCGGGAAGCACTACGCCGGCCCGACGTGGGAAGCGAACGACGGCAGCACGGTCGTCGGCGCAAAGGTCGCCGCGGCGACGCCCGATCCCACAGCGGTCCCGTGGCTCCTCCTCCGCGCCGTCTCGCACGCCGGCGACGGGAAGATGGACGAGGTCACGTTCGTGCAGCGCCTCGAGACGACCGGCGGCCTCGCGCCTTCCGGCGGCTGCGACGCGTCGACCGTCGGCGCGAGCGCGCGCGTGCCGTACACCGCGACGTACTTCTTCTACGAGGCCGGCGACGGCGAGGGAGATCACGGCGAAGCCAGTGGCGATCACGGCGACTGCCGCTAGCGCCCCCGCCGCCGAGGTTCGGCCTCAGCCCCCGCTGAGCGCTTGCACCAGCTGAATTTCGTCGCTCGGTGCGAGCGCGCGCGCGAGGTCGAACACCTGCTCGCCGTTCACGAAGAAGCGGACGTGCGGGCGCATGTTGTCCTGCTCGTCGATCACGCGGAAGCGAAAGCCCGGAAATTGCCGGTCGAGATCGACGAGCACCTCGGACAGCGTCGCGCCGCGCGCGTCGACCTCACGCGCTTGCGTGTACGAGACGAGCGGGCTCGGAATGTGGACCTTCATCCGATCGACGCGGTCTCGACCGCGTAAATCTCGGGGAGGTGGCGCGCGATGGGTGCCCACGCCTTGCCCTCGTTGCGGCTCGCCCAGACCTCGCCGCTCGTCGTGCCGAGGTAGAGCCCGACCTTCGGGCACGCGTCGGCGGCCATGGCTTGCCGCTTCACGGTCCACCAGGCCTCGCTCTTCGGCATGCCGCCATCCTGGCGCTGCCACGTCTTTCCGCCGTTTCGCGTGACGTACGCGGCCGGCGAGCCTCCGGGACTCGTGCGCGGCCACACGTCGGTCCCGTCCATCGGGAAGACCCACGCCACGTCGGCGTCGCGCGGGTGCACGACGACAGGGAAGCCCACGTCCCCGACCTTCTTCGGCATCGCCTTGCCCACGCGCGTCCACGTCTTGCCGGGGCGATCGAGGCGATAGATGCCGCAGTGGTTCTGCTGGTAGAGCCGATCGGGATTACTCGGACAGATTTGGACGCTGTGCGGATCGTGGAACGTGAGGTTCGCGGGGTCGAAGCCGCCGACGACCTCCATTCCTTGCGAGAGCGGCGTCCACGTCGCGCCGCGATCGCGCGACTCGTGGAAGCCGCCGCTCGACATGCCGAGGTAGAGGTGGTTGCGGTCTCGGGGATCGACGATCACCGAGTGGAGCTTCGGTCCGTCGGGCGTGCCGTCTTGCTGGCCGCCCATTCGCTTCACGTGCTCCGGCTCGTCGTTGAAGCCGGACACCGAGTCCCACGTCACGCCGCCGTCCACCGAGCGAAACAGGCCTTGCGGCGAGGTGCCGGCGTACCAGGTGGCGGGCTCGCTGGCGTGGCCGGGCGTGAGCCAGAACGTGTGATCGACGACGCGCCCCTTCTCGCCTTCCTTGGCCTTGGGGAAGGCCGGCGGGCGCGCGGCCTCCTTCCACGTGCGACCGAGATCGGTCGAACGGAACACCGTCGGGCCGAGGTGACCGGTCTTCGCGGCGGCGAGGAGCGTCTTGCCGTCGCGCGGATCGAGGACGACGTGGCTCACGATGTGACCGAGGAAATGCGGCCCATCGGCGCGCCACCGCGTGCGCGCGGAGTCTCCGTGAAAGATCCACGCGCCTTTTCGCGTCGCGACGAGGAGGATCACCTTTTCCTTCTTCGTCGAGCCGCTCTGCTTCTTCGGAGCCGTCTTCTGTTTCGCGCGCGCCATGCCTCACTCCTTTGGGCGAGGGATACTACCTGTCGGCTCGAGCCAGTAAATGGAGCGCGGACCGCGGCGGACGGTGAGGCGGCGCGCCTCCGCGAACGCGTCGACGGCGGAGACGAGCGCAGGGTGCTTCACGTCGTAGTCGTGCCCCGCGAGGACGCCGCCGGCGGCGAGGAGCGGGCTCCAGAGGAGGAGATCCTCGGCGACGCTCGGCCCATCGTGACTTCCGTCGAGGAAGACGCGATCGACGCTCCCCGCCTCGAAGCGCGCCGCCGCGTCGCGCGACGTCTCGGCGAGCACGAGGACCTCCACGTCGAGCGCCTGCATGTTCGCGCGGAACGTTCGTTCGACGTCCTCGACGGCGAGCGTCGCGGCGTACTTCGGGCCGAGATCGTCGTTCGAGCCGCGCCAGTGATCGACGCACACGAGGCGCGTCCCGTTCGCCTTGCAGACGGGCGCGACGAACGACGTGCTCCGCCCCTTCCACGAGCCCACTTCGACGAACGTGCCGCCCACGAGCGCGCGCGCGAACCGCGCGTACCATCGCCCTTCGTCCTCGGTGAAGAAGCCCTCGATGCCTCGCACGCGCCTCCTTCTAGCTCGTTTCGCGCCCGAGCTCGTAGAGCGGCGCGTCCAGTCCCGAGCCGGGCCAGGCGCCCAGATCGCGCGGCGACGCCTCGAGCGCGCGGCACACGATCGCGAGCACCTGCGCGAGGTGGTCGATCGGCGCGAGCGCGCCCGGAAGGACCGACCGCAGACGAACCAGCGTGTGCCGCGCCGGGACGAGCATGCGCGCGAGGCGATCCCAGAGCTCGGACTCCGCGCCTTCACGCTCCAGCGCGAAGAGCACGATCTCGGCGTCGAAGAACTGCTGGAACGGCCCATGCGCGATCTGAAGCACGTCCCACATCGGCGGCTCGGGCGCGGAGAGGGCCTCGAGCCACGTGTTCTTCACGGCATGGCAGCGCTCGCCGTAGCCGCCGGCCGTCACGAAGGCGACACGCTCGCAGCGCGTCGGCGCCGGAGCGACCTGCGTGGTGTCGCGCGCGAGCGTCGCGAGGAGAGCGTCGACGTCGCGCGCCGAGGCCGCGCCCGTGTAGAGCGCCGCCGCGAGCATCGCCGCCGACGGACCGAGGACGCGGACCAGCGCGCCTTCTTCGCGCTCCGGCGGGAGGCGGACGACGTGGCCGCCGTCGGCGACGAAGCGCGCGAGCTGCGCGCCTTCACGGGCCGAGGTGAAGAGCGTGGCGTGCTCGAACTCACGCGCCCGCGCGAGCGCCAGGCACGCGTTCGGAGAGAGGCCCTGCGAGAACACGACGAGCGAGCGCCCGCGGCCATCGTCGGTCCCGGTGGGATCGGCGCCGGCGGCTCCGGCTGCGAAGGCCGAGAGCGGCGCGAACACGGCCGAAGCGCCGCGCGACGCACGCAGGAGCTCGGCCATCAGGCGCGCCGGCGCCTCCGACGCGCCGATCCCTGTGACGACGACACCGCCCGACGAAATCGAGCCGGTCTGCACGCGCGCCGCGACCTCGCGCAAGCACGCCGGAAGCGCCGCGAGCCGGCCGCGCACGAGCGCCTCTGCCGTCGGCGCGATCAATGCGCCCCCGCGTCCGGCTCGTGCTTCCGGTCCTTCATCGCGCGAAGGTACGCCACGAGGTCGTCGAGGTCGCCCTCGGTGAGGCCCGGGTGCGCCGGCATGTTGCCGTAGCGAAACGCGAGCGGGTTCTTGATGTACGCGCGCACCTGCGCCTCGGGCCGGTATTCGAGGACGTTCATCGGCAGGTTGAGATCCGGTCCGACGCGCCCCCCCTCGCGGTTGATCGCGTGGCAATGAATGCATTGTGCACGGAACGTCGCGAGGCCGCGCATCGCCGGCGATCCCGGCGCTTCGCCGGTGGGCACCGCGTGCGGGAACGAGTCCTCGAAGCGCGCGATCGCGATCGTCGCGAGCTGCCAGGGGCGCGGGTGCGTGCTCATGTTTTGCTGATCGTCGTTGCGCCACACGACGTAGAAGGGAGCGGGGCTCACCTGCTGCGGTCCGATCGGCTCCCACCCCGGCACGTCGACGTCGGCGATCGCGATGTACCCGCCAGGCTCGAGGAGGCGCGCGCCCGAGAGCGGAACGGTGTACCCGTCCTTCGCACGCAGCACGTACGCCTGCGCCTCGAGCGGCGCGCTGCTGGCCCCGAACGCGCGCTCGAGCACGGCGCGAAGCGGCAGCGCGCGGTACGTCTTCTTCTTGGCGTAGTACGGATCGTAGGCGGTGAACGTCTCGACCGGCACGTCCTTCAGCTCGGCCAGCGAGAGCGTCTTCACTTGCGCGCCGTCCTTCTCGAACGACAAGCGCGCGTCGCCGTCCTTGCGGGCGTCGCGGCATGCGATCACCGCGAGGACCGCGACGACGCCGGCCGCTACGCGCGCGCCCCGTGCCATGGCTCGGCGAGCTCGCGCGGCGCGGTCCACGCGACGAAGGGGAGGAAGAGGACGTAGTACATGACGTTGGGGACCACGCGGAGGAGGAAGCCGGCATCGTAGCCGGAAAGGACGACCACGTCCGCGAGTGCCCATAGCCCGTATTGGCAGAGCTCGAAGTCGCTCGTCCGCGCCGCCCATCGCGCGTACGCGGCACCTCCCGGCGCGAGCCGTCGCGCGCCCACGCGGAGCGTCAGGACGAGCGCGAAGAAGGCGAGCTCGTACGCGAGGAACTGCACGCGCCCGTTCGCGAAGGCCGCGGGAAACGCTTCGCCCGCCGCGAACGACAGGATCGGCACGATCAGCGACGTCCCGATCGCCATGAGCCACCCCGACTTCGCGATCGACGCGCCGGTCGCGCGCGCCCGCGCGAGGACGACGAAATACCGTAAATCCCCGAGGATCACGAAGAGGACGGAGGCCACGGTGGCCACGCGCGACCCCGGCGCGATCGGCGACCACGGGCCGGTCAGGGTCGCGTCGGCGAGGATGGAGAGCCCGAACGCGACGAGGTACGCGTAGAGAAGCGGCAGCCTCCGGGCGACCGCGAGCAGGAGCGCCGCCCCGCCGATCCAGAAGAGCAGGGGATCGAGGAGCGGGCTGTCGTAGAGGGCTCGGAACATGGCGCCGGGGCGCTACTTGCAACGCGTGTGGTTCGTCGCCGGCACGCGATCGGCCACCACGTTGAAGTTCGTGTCGCTCACGCACGCGTACTGGAGGTGATCGGCCGTGTCGGTGTACGTCGCCGTCGCCTTCGCCGCCGTCCACTCGAGGAGCGGCCCGACGTCGAACGTCGTCATCTTCGCGCGCACCGCAGGATCCAGATCGCCGGACGCCACGAGCTCGTCGAGCACGTCGGTCCCCATCGGCTGGAGGTGCACGCGCATCGTCACGCGATCGGGCGACTTTGGCAGCGCGCCTGCGCGCGGGTACGTCTGCACGATGTGCGTCTGGTAAAAGCGCGGATCGGTCTGGTCGAAGGTCGCCTGTCCGGGCAGCTCGTTGCTCTCGAGCTGCTCGGCCTGCCAGAACATGTGCACTTCCTTGCCGGCGCCGTCGAAGATGCAGTCGCGCACCAGCCACAGATCCGGATCGGTCGACTGCGTGATGGGCGTGCCGTCGGTGGAGGGCGCGCCGCTCCGATAGACGACGTCGGCGCCGACGTACGCGGTGACCTCGACCCACAGCCGCCGATCTTGCACCGCGCCGCTGGGGAAGCCGTGCCCCGCCGCGACGTTATCGAGGAGCACCTTGACCTGCGCGCCCGTCGCGCCGACGCAGAGCGCCGACTGGAGCGTCTTGTCGAGCTGCGCTTGCACCTCGGCCTTCTGCTCGGCAGCTTGCGGGAAGTCGGTGAGCGCGAGGTCGACCGCCGCGAACGTGTGCGAGTGCCGCCGCCTCGCAAAGACCCCGGGCGCCTGCGCGATCGGCTCGAGCGTCGCGCTCTGCGCCATGTGGCACTGCCCGCACGTGGCGCCGCCGGGGGCCTTCGAAAACACCGTCGCCTGCCACTCCGCGAGCGTGCGCTCGAGCGACTGCCCGTGGCCGTTGACGATGTCGTGGCACGCGCCGCACAGCTTCGCCGAGTCGAGCTGATCGCGATCGTGCAGCTTGGAGTACGTGGCGTGGTGCGCGGTGTTCGCCACCGGATCCGTGTATTCTCCACGCATCGTCGGATCCCCGGCGAGCGTGAGGGCGGCGTCGTGGGTGCCGGTGACCGAGTCGGCGGTGTGGCAGAAGAAGCAGGTCACTCCGCGCCGCGCCGCCGGCACCGTGGCTAGGTTCAGCCCGTCCTTCGTCAGCCCGTCGCGCGCGGCCATCGGCGCGTGGCACTTCACGCAGAAGTCGCCGAGCGCGCCGCCGGTCTCGCGCTGGCCACGCTTGTTCATCGCGACGAAGACCGGATCTTCCGCGGCGTACGCGTGCATGCTCCCCGACCACTCCTCGACGTGCTTGGCGTGGCACTGCGCGCACGTCTGCGGGTCGAGCAGCTGATCGCGCGTGAGCGTCGTGTCACCGCTCTTGGTGGTGCACGCCAGCGGGATCGCGACGATCACGGCAAGTACGGTCATCCACGCGCGCGTTCGGATCCTCATCGCTTCGCTCCCGCTGCGATCCATTGCACGATCGTGCACTGTTCGCCCGCGGAGATCGACGTGGGGCCCGGCGGCATGTGGAAGCTCGGATCGGTCGAGCTGACGCGCTTCATGACGAGGCTGCAGGCGGGATCGTTCGGCGTCACGCGTCCTTGTCCCACGAGACGGCTGTACGCATCATCCGGGCTGGCGAAGACGAGGCCCCCCTTGGCGGCGTCCGACGTGTGGCAGGTACCTGTCCCGCTCGCGCACGTCGGAACGAAGAGCTTGGCGTAGAGCGTGTCGAACGTCGGCGGATCGTAGAGCGGCTTGCACGTCACCGACAGACCCTGGACGCACGCGTGGTCGGCGCTGCCGCTGGACGACGGGCTGCACGCGTCGACGAGCGCTGCGATCATGCACGCGCACGCGCACGACGAAGCGATGCCCCGCGTGACGCCGCGCTTCAGTTGTTCGGTGCGCCGCAGCGAAGCCATGCGTCGATGCGGCAGACCTGATCCGCGGTGAGCGAGATCCCCGGCGCGATCGGCATGCCTTGGCCGCACTGCCCGGTCACGTTGCACTCGAAGGCGGAGCCGGTCGGATCCTTCCCGCCGTCTTGCGTGATGAAGGGGACCGGGTTGGCGCCGACCTTGATCGAGTAGTTCTTCAGGCTGTCCAAGACCGTCTGCGGCGACGTCCCGTCGATCGCCGGGGCTTGCCCGCCGCCGTGGCATTTTCCGGTCGAGGCGCACTTCCACGGGCCGGCCGCCGTCATGTTCGGGTAGATGTCCGTCTTGAAGGAGATCGCGCACGCGCCAGCGCCTCCTCCACCTTCGCCGCCGCCGCTCCCGCCGTCACCGCACACGACAGCCTCGGTGCCGCCTTCGCCCGGCAGGTTGTCCGAGCGGAGGCCCGTGGGGTCGCCGTACGTGGTCGTGCCGACATCGGTGCACGCGAAAAGCGCAACGACGCCGCCCGCCGAGACGAACGTCAGGACCGCCGCGAGGGTGTGAAGCGAGGGGCGCTTGTCCATGCGGTGAAGACTAGCACCGGCGGCGCGGCCGTCCTACTTCGGAAGGCGCCCTATCGGGTTCGCGGAGGACACCGTGTAGTACACGTACGCCGCGTCGAGCGCGATCGCTTGCGTGTGAATCCAGACCGGTGTCGAACGCGCCTGTCGCTCGGTGCGTCGGTGGCCACGTCGACGCGGACTCTCGGTTGGCGACGCGGAGCGTGTGCGCTTCGCGGCGACGGCGAACGTCGCGAGCGCCGCGGCCGCCGGTACTTCATGAAGTGGGATGTTACAACTTTGCAAGAATCCCGGTTTGGTAGTCCGGCGGCGCGCGCGTTGGCTACGATGAGCCTCGTGAAGCTCGGCACCCGGGTCCTCGCCGCGCTCGTCGCGGTCGTCGTCGTCGTCGCGCTCGCCTCGGCGTGTACCGACGACGGCAGGCCCTGCTATCCTCAGGACTACCGCGCATGCGCTTGTCCCGGCGCGCCGCACGGCTTCCAGCAGTGCACGAGCGACGGCCAGACCTACGGCGCGTGCGACTGCAGCGGCGCCGTCCCTGGTGTCTCTGACGGCGGCGGCAGTGGCGGCGAGGCGTCCGCGGTCGACGGCCCCGCGCCCGATGGGCCTGCAGCGGAGGCCGCCGCGCTCCTCCCGTTCATGTCCCCGTGCGACACGGACGCGCAATGCGACACGAACCTCTGCTTCAACTTCCCCTCGAAGGGCCCGCACTGCACGCGTCACTGCACGCAGCCGACGGAGTGTCCGCCGCCGTCGGGCGGCTGCAACCCGCAGGGCGTCTGCAAGGCCCCATGAGCCGGCGCATCGCGTTCCTCGCGGCGCTCCTCCTCCCCGCACTCGCCCACGCGCAAGAGCCGACGGCGGATCCGACACCGACCCCGGATCCGACTCCGACTCCGACACCGACCCCGACACCGACCCCGGATCCGATTCCGACTCCGAAAGCCGAAAAATCAGAGCCCCCGGAGGTTCGCGTCATCGGCGACAAGGCCGATTCTCTGCAGCGAATCCCCGGCTCCGGCACGGTCGTCGGCAAGAAGGACATCGAGCGCGCGCAGCCCACCGAGGTCTCCGAGATGCTCCGCCGCGTGCCCGGGCTCGTCGTGCGACAGGAGTACGGCGGCGGCGGGCGGCTCGACATCGGCGTGCGCGGGCTCGACAACGGCCGCAGCCGCCACGTGCTCATCCTCGAGGACGGCATCCCGATATCGCTCAATCCGTACGCCGAGCCGGACATGTACTACTCGCCGCCGATCGAGCGCATGCGCGGTATCGAGGTCGTGAAGGGGAGCGGCAGCGTCCTCTTCGGGCCGCAGACGATCGGCGGCGTCGTGAATTTCTTGAGCCTCGCGCCGCCGACCCGCCAGTCGACCACGGCCGACTTCGAAGGCGGCCAATACGGCTACGCCCGCGCGCTCGCGAGCTACGGCGACACGTTCGGATCCGCGCGCTACGTGGTCCAAGGTCTCTATCGCCGCGGTGACGGATTTCGTGACGATGCGTTCGAATCCGTCAACATGCTCGGCAAGGTCGCCTTCGACACGAGCGACACCGGCGAGGCCACCCTCAAGCTCGGATTCCACGACGACGCGTCGGTCTCGGACGACGTCGGTCTCACGCGCCAGATGTACGCCGACACGCCGCGGCGCGGCACGCTCGCCCCCGACGACAAGCTGCACCTGCGCCGGTACGACGTGTCGCTCACGCACGAGCAACGGTGGGAGAAGACGAAGCTCCGCACGCTCCTCTACGCGTACGACACCAATCGTATCTGGCGGCGCCAGCTCTACGTGCGCGCAGGGTTCGCCGGTCAGGACTACGATCGCGTCATCGGCGACACGTCGTTGCCGAACTCCGCGATCTTTTTCCAGCCGTCGGACGCCGTGCTCGATCGCGACTACCAGGTCGCGGGCATCGAGCCGCGGTTCGAGACGCGCTTCGACACCGGACCCGTCGCGCACACGCTGGAGTACGGCGGGCGCGTGCTCGGCGAGACGGCGCACTACCAGCAGCGCACCGGGCAGAGCCCAACGTCGTACTCCGGGACGCTCGACGCCGAGGAGAAGCACCGCACGATCGCGGCGGCGGCGTACGCGCAGGATCGCATCGCGTTCAAGGAGGACCTGCTCGTGACGCCAGGGCTGCGCTTCGAGCACGCGTCGTTCCACAAGCTCCAGATGCGCGTGAACGGCCAGGACGTCTCCGCGGCCGGCGACACGGCGTCGAACGGGCTCATCCCCGGGATCGGCATCATTTACGGCTCCCGCACCGCGCACGTCTTCGCAGGGCTCCACGTTGGCTGGGCGCCGCCGCGCATCACGGCGGCGATCAGCCCGAAGGGGACGCCGAACCAGGTGAGCGCCGAAGAGAGCATCAACTGGGAGATCGGTGCCCGCGTGTCGCCGAGCAAGTGGCTACGGACGGAGCTCACGCTCTTCGCGTCGAAGTTCACCAACCAAGTCGTGGCCAACACCGCGGGCGCGTCGGCGGTCGCTTCGGGCGAGGTCGATGCCGGCGAGACCCGTCACATCGGCACCGAAGCCGCGGCGACGCTCCAGATCGGCCGCGCGCTCGGCTGGCCCACGCTCCTCGAGGTCGGCGCGCGTCACACCTACGCGCGCGCGACGTTCGTGGGCGGCTCCTTCGCCGGAAACCTCCTCCCCTACGCGCCGCTCCACAACGTCAGCGCCAACGTCGACGTCGAGCACAAAAACGGCATCGGAGGCCAGGTCGCATGGACCCATTTGAGTGCACAATACGCGGACGAGGCGAACACCGTCGCCGAGGACTCGACGGGCCGCGTCGGCATCATCCCGTCGGTCGACTACGTGAACGCGACGGTGCACTACCGCCACAAGGAGAGCGGGATCACGGTGCGCCTCACCGTCAAGAACGCGCTGGACGCGACGTACATCGCGGCGCGCCGGCCCGAGGGGATCTTCACGGGCGGCTACCGGCAGGTCCTCGTGGGCGTGCGCTGGGATTGGGAGCGGCAGCCTCTTCCCGCGGCCGGAGGCGCGCAGTGACGCGCCGGATCGTCGCGCTGGCCCTCGCGCTCGTCGCTATGCTCGTCGGGATCACCGTCGCGCCCTCGTCGCGCGCCGCGAGCCGCGACGTGAAGGTCCTCCTCCCCGACGCCGACAACCTGCAATACATGGCGTTCTGGCTCGCGAAGGGGGCCGGATTTTTCGCCGAGGAGGGCGTCGATGTCACGCTCGTCGTGCCGCCGTCTCCGCAAGAGACGCGCATCTACTTCGAGCGCGGCGAGGCCAACGTCGCAGTGCTCCCGCCGCCGGTCTACCTCGAGCTCATCGGCGCCAAGGTGCCGCTCGTCCTGGTCTGCAACCTCCTCAAGAACGATCCCATCAACGTCGTCGTGAGCGGGCGCGTGTGGGACGAGCGCAAGCTCACGCGCGACGTCCCGGTGCGCGAGCGTCTCCTCGCGCTCAAGGGCCTCAAGCTCGGCATCGCGCCGCACCCGCCCGCGCGCCTCCGCGCGATGTATGCGGCGTATGGCCTCGACGCGGATCGCGACGTCGACGTTCACATCATCCACGGCAAGGATCAGAATGGCGCGTTCGGGCGCGGCGAGGTCGATGTCCTCTTCGCGCACACGCCGTACGTCGAGAAGGCGCTCGTCGAGCAAGGCGCGCGGCTCCTCGTCAACATCTCCGGCGGCGAGGTGCCGGTTCTCGCCGAGCGTCAAATCCACGCGCTCGTCTTCACGCGCGCGTTCGCGGAGGCGAGCCCGGCGACCGCGGCGGCAATGGCGCGCGCGATCGCGCGAGCAGAGCGCCTGATTCATCAAGATCAAGCCGCGTCCGCCGCCGCGCTCGGGCGCGAGCTGCCCGCGCTCGATCCTCGTCACGTGCGCACGATCGTCGATCTCTACGCGCCGGCGATCCCTGCGACGCCCGAGGTCTCCGCCGCCGGCTTCGCGACGTCGCTGCTCTTCTTTCCGTCCGGTCGCCCGACGCCCAGCCTCGCAGGCCTCGACACCGCTTCGTACGTCGCCCCGCAGTTCGCCCGCGCCGCGAGCGCCCCGCCTGCCTCGCGCGCGTGGTGGTTCGGTGTCGCGATGGCCGCCGCCGCGCTCGTCTTTCTCTACGCGCTCCGCCGCCGCGCGCGCAGGTCACATCCGCCGACCGACACCGACACGGACAAATCACCCGTGTGACAATAGTGTAACCGCGGATCTGCGGAGAATCGGGCCACACTCATTCCCATGAACCGTTGGATTTCGGCTGGGCTCGTCTCGTCGTGCGCGGCGGTGCTCGTCATCGCCGCGGGTTGCAGCGGTAGCTCGTCGACGTCGTCGAGTGGCGGGACGACCGACGACGGCGGCTCGAGCGGAACGAGCGGCGCCAGCGGGACAAGCGGAACGAGCGGCGCCAGCGGAACGAGCGGAACGAGTGGCGCCAGCGGGACGAGCGGAACGAGCGGAACGAGCGGAACGAGCGGAACGAGCGGCGCCAGCGGAACGAGCGGCGCCAGTGGAACCAGCGGCGACGCGGGCAACGATTCCGGTGGCGACGGCGGGAAGAAGCCGGCGCTCGCGGACTGCGGCGGTGACGCCGAGTGCGAGAGCAACGCGTGCTTCATGGGCGGGCAGGGAAGCTACTGCTCGCTGCACTGCACGCAGGCCAACGCCGGCACGGTGTGCGTCGCCCCGTTCAGCGGCGTCTGCAACAACCAGGGATACTGCAAGAAGTAGCGGCGGACGATCAGCCCGCGTCGTCGGCGTCGGCGCCCGTGTCCGATCCGCTGTCGGAGTCGGTTGCGCCGTCGGCTCCTGCTTCGGCGTCGTCGACCGCGCCGGCGTCGCAGGTCGTCTGACCCAGCGTGTTGTCAGCCGACTGTTGAACCGGCCCGCGCGTACCGTTCAGGAGCGGCGCGATCGTCCCGAGATCCGCCGTGCTCACGCCCAGCTGCTTCATCACGCTCGTGACGTCCGCCACGAACGCGTCGAAGTCGGCGGCGGTGATTTGCGGATTGATCGCCTGGTGCGCGTCCGCCAGCGACCGGCACGCCACCTGGAGCGAGTCGATGCTCCCCGCGTAGGTGACGCCGTCGCACTGGAGCATCTCCCCGAGCTGCTTGGCGAAGCAGTCGGTGAAATGGGTCTGCTCGGTGAGGGCGAGCCCCGTGAAGTAGGCCCCGATCCGGCAGTCCGCGGAGGCCGCCTTCAGCACAGCCGAGGAGATCGCCTGGACCTTCGAGAAACCGCCGATCTTGAAGCAGGTCGAGTTGGTGTTGATGACGCCACCCTCCGTCCCCCCTGCGTCTCCGCCGGTCGTGGCGTCGCCTCCTGCATCCTTTTTGGACAGCGGTTGCACTGTGTCGTCACCGGCGTCGCACGCCGAGGCGAGGACGATCGCACCACCAAAAAGTCCCAAAAGAATTCGCCGCATTCCGTGAATTGTATGCCCATTGATGGGCACAGGCAGCAAGTTGCCGATCCAGGGGGTGATGGCTGTTGGCAGCAGTTTGTCCGGGTGCCAGGCGGATCTGGCAGGTCGCCTGTCCAGTCGGGGCAGATTTCGGGGGTTTTGGGTGGTCACCGGGGGATCCAACCTACATCGCCCTCCAACCGCCCCGGGTAGCGACGAAGTCACCCCTGGATCGCGTGTAACAACCAGGTAACCGCGGGGGATAGCGGCTTTTCGTCCGCTGGGGTGCGGACTCCAAGCACTTGCGTGCGGTGGGGCGCGGAAAATCCAGCGGCAGTGTTCGGCACACGGGGTGCACTGAGGGTCTGCATGCGCGGCTCCCTCCTCAGCTGGATCTTCTTTGCAGCCACGACGGCCATCGTCGCGACGGGCTGCTCCAAGAAGAACGCCGAGCCGGCCACGAAGGCGGCAGCGCCGGTCCAGGCCAAGGTCGAGGACCCGGCGATGGCAGGGGCGGGCGGCGTCCCGGCCGACATGCACGGCAGCCGCAAGCTCAAGGGCCTCGACCTCCCCGTCTACGTCGACGGCGTCCAGAAGGGCGTCCTCCGGTACGGCGACATGCCCGGCATCGCGAACATCGGCTCCGACGAGGCGCCCGCGTTCCGCCTCGCCGAGTACCTCAAGGCCATCGGCGTCGCCCCCGAGACCGTCAAGTCGATCTACGTCTGGGACAACACGAGCCGCATCGGCAGCGTCGACGGCAAGGAGCTCACGAAGGAGCAGGACCGCTTCGTGGTTCGCTTCAGCGCGGGCATCACCGGCGGCGCCGAGGCGGCGTGGGACACGACGGGCCTGAAGAACCTCTTCATCGTCCACGAGATCCGTAAGTTCGAGGTCTTCGTCGGCAAGGACGCGCCGAAGATCGCCAAGGGCAAGCAGTGCATCGTCGGCGCCGACGGCGACTGCTCGGACGCGATCCCCTACGCCACGGTCGACGCCGCAAAGGGCACGCGCCTCTACGTCGACGGCAAGCTCGCCGGCGTCGTGAAGCGCAAGCTCGTGAGCGACGGCATCGCGATGGGCGCCACCGCCGACGGCGACGCCAAGCTCTCCCTCGCCAAGCTCGCGACGGCGCTCGGCGCCGACACCGCGGGCGCCACCTCCGTCGAGCTCGTGAGCGGCGACGAGGTCGTCGGCCGCGCCGACGCGATGAAGTGGGCAAAAGTTTCGGACGAGATCTTTTTCACCTTGGGCAAGCACCAGCACGGCAAGGTTCTGGTGCGTGTCCCCGCGTCGATGCAGGCCGACGGGGGCGTCGACAAGGACGCGCTCGTCACCAGCGTGCACGTTTACAAGCACACGACCCCGATGAGCCGTGAGCTCGTCGCGATCTCGGACATGACCAATCTCAGCGCGCAGCTCGCCGCAAACGACGACGCGCGCAACGACGACCAGGAAAACAAGCGATAGCTAGGTGGCTTGCGAGGCTGCTCGCACCGAACCGTTCGCTCGGAGGCATTCAAAATGAAGACGTCCCGTATCTGCACAGTGGCTCTCTCGACTCTCGCGATCGTTGGTGCAACGGCGAGCGCGAAGGCGGACGTTCCCCAGGCCGGCGGGCAGACGGGCGGCACGGTGGTGCTCAACACGTACCACCAGATCCTGCCGAAGATGATCGGTGACCTCCTCGGCCCGACCAAGACCGACGCGGCCGGCAACAAGGTCCCGCGCGTCGGCCGCTGCACCGGCGTCGGCTTCATGGATCCCCAGCTGAAGGTCGACGACAGCCCGACGGCGGCGACCAGCTTTGCCACGGACGTCCCCCTCCTCTTCATCGCGACGCGGACGGCCAACACGGTCAACCCGAACAGCAACAACAGCTACATGCAGGCGGCGTTCGCGGTCACGCACCTCACGACGCAGGGCCCGCAGGTCGACGCGATGCAGTACGTCGAGCTCCCCGAGCTCGAGGGCGACCGCACGTTCGCCAAGCCGAACATCATGGCGACGAACAAGTACTACTTGCTCGTCGGCGCGAGCGAGGACAACGGCCAGAACAACAACCCGCAGATCGTCGCGTTCGTCTACGACAAGGCGACGATGAAGCCGGTCAAGGTCACCAACACGAACCGGAGCAACAGCCTCCTCAAGCCGACCAACCTCATCGAGCTCTCGGGCAACAACGACAACCAACAGTACGGCGCGCACTCGATCGCCCGCGTTCAGGGCACCGACAATGCGTTCGTCATGGGCGTGCAGCGCAACAACAACAACGCGTACGTCCTCCGCACCGACGTGATCGAGGACGCGGCGGGCGGCGGCGTCAAGCTCGACGTCAAATACCTGAACCGCGTCATCCAGAACGCGCAGCACTGTCGCCCCGACGTCGTCACCAACTCGGCCGACGGCAAGACGGCGTACCTCACCAGCGTCGAGGCGAACACGCAGCCGGCCAATGTCGGTGTCCGCCTCCTCTCCTTCGATGTCACGACCGGCAAGGTCATCAAGACCGCGCTCATCGCCAAGAGCGACCCGAAGAACAACAAGTACGCGGTGCAGCCGAACATCGCCGACCTCGGAAAGTACATCGCCGTCAGCTACCAGACGAGCGCGGCGGTCCGCGGCGGCCCCGGCAACGGCAACAACGGCCACACCGGCGGCATCAACGAGTCGAACCTCGCGATGTTCGACAAGACGACCCTCGCGCCTGTTGGCCCGATGATGTCGAACGTGGCGCCGTACGCGCGTCACGCCGGCGCCATCGGCGCGACGTGGGGCCCGGAAGGCAGCGAGATGCCGGTCGTCGTCTCGATGGGCGCCTCGTCGACCGGTACGGGCAAGGGCTTCGTCCAGATTCTGCCGCTCGACAGCGTGAACAACGTCATCGGCACAAAGGACCCGCTCAAGCTCTACGCCACGTCAACCTACAGTGACATCGCCGGCACCGTCGTCCGCGGCAAGCGCAACCCGAACAACCAGGGCCGCGGCTTCATCTACGCCCAGGGCGGCATCCAGAACCCGGGCTACAACAAGGGCGCCACGGCGTTCATGCCGGAAGTGAAGACGCTCATCGGGTCGGCGGTCCAGGGCTACACCAGCGCCGACACCGCGAAGCTCGCCGCGCGCGAGAGCATCTACCTCTCGCTCGTCCCCGCGTCGTGGATCCCCAGCACGCCGACCATCCCCGGCGGCCCGACCGGAACGCCCGGCGTCGGCCCCGACGGACAGCCCAGCGTCACCGGCCCGCTCCCGCGCGTGAACGTCCCCGGCACCAACCCCAGCCCGAACGCCGAGCCCCCGCCCAGCGTCATCCCCGGCGGTGACAGCCCGGATCCGAACAGCGGCGCGTTCCACAACGGCCTCGACGGCGCGAACTCGGGCTGCGCGGTCTCCACGACCGGAACCAGCACCGGCGGCGCAGGCGGCCTCTTCCTCGTCGGACTCGGAATGCTCCTGGCCCTCCGCCGCAAGCAAGGGGAGAAGTGAACATGAAGCCGTACGCCTTCGCACTGGTCGCGGCGCTCGCCGGTGCAACTGCGCTGGCGTGCGGAAGCACCGACCCGAATACGCTCGGCCAGAATGATCCCGGCGGCGGCGGCAGCAGCTCCGGTGGCACCAGCAGCGGCGGCTCCACGAGCGGCGGCAGCACCAGCGGTGGCACCTCCAGCGGCGGCACCATCCCCGGGACGACGAGCTCCGGCGGCGTCGTCACTCCGCCCGATGTTCCCCCGCCCGGCGTGACGTCGCCGACCGCGAAGGAATACTTCGTCAAGACCGTGTTCCCCGAGCTGACCACGACGTGCGCCAGCTGCCACGCGCCGCCCGGCGCGTCCGGCGCGCCGACCTTCTGGAACGCCGACGCCGTCACCGCCTACGCGTCCGTCGAGGCGCGCGGCTACATCATGACGACGTCGATGCTCCTCCGAAAGGGACAGCACACGGGCCCCGCGCTCACCGCGCAGGAGACCGGCGACATGAACACGTGGCTGGCGATGGAGGCCCAGGTTCGCGGCGTGAACACGCCGACGAGCATCCTGGCCAAGCTCGGCACCTGCATCGACACCACGAAGTTCCAGGCGATCGGCCTCGACAAGCTGCGCACGATCCGGCGCACCAACGAGAACGCCAACACCTGCACCGGCTGCAACCAGGCTCCGTGCCAGACCTGCCACACGCAGGGCGAGTACGCGATGCACGCGAATTTCAGCGCGATCGGCACGCCGACGCTGAAGGCGCTCCAGGACAACGCGCTCTCGCCCGAGGGCATCAACATCATCAGCAAGTACATCGGCACGAACGGCACCTCGCTCGTCGCGTCGGCTGCGCTGAAGGACAAGTCCACCGCGACCTCGACGGGTGCGCCCTACTCGCACCCGATGTTCACCATCACTCCGACGATGGCGACTGCGATCGACGCGTTCGCGCAGGACATCATCACGAAGTACAATGCCAAGACATGCGGTCAGTGATTAGAACGAGTCACGGCTACAAGGCATAGAGCTCGGCCCTGCTCTCCACGAGAGAGCGGGGCCGTTCTCATTTTCGTGAGGACGATCCGATCCAAGAGGAGTGAGCGTATGCGACGGTGGCTTTGGCTTTTCGCGACGGGTGCGGTAGGCGTCCTCGCGGCGTGCAGCAGCAGCAAGAGCGGCGACAGCGGGGACGGAGGAACGCCCACCGGCAAGGACCAGGCGACGCTCGAGCAGGGCAAGGCGTCCGTCGTCACGCGCGACTGCGTGAAGTGCCACGGGCAGAACATGGCGGGCGCCGTGGCGGCGATCGCTTACCCGCAGGATCCGACCGTGGAGCTCTACCCGCCGAACCTCACGCCTGATCCCACCTACGGCGTCGCCGCGTGGACCGACGACCAGCTTGCGCTCGCGATCCGTACGGGAGTCGATCTCGGCGGGCTCGAGCTCTGCCCGCAGATGAAGCACTTCTCGACGATGAACGACTTCGAGACGTACTCCATCGTGAAGTACCTCCGGTCGCTCCCGCCCGTGAACCAGAAGATCCTGAGGAGCGTGTGCCCGCCGCTGAAGACGAAGGCGGAGCAAGAAGCCGGGACCCCCTAAGCTTCGGCCGCCGGCTGGGGTGGTAGGCTTCTTCGATGGACCCCCGCCTGCGCGTTCTCTACCTGGTCGGGGTGGCCATCGGGGTCTTCTTCCTGCGGCAGCCGTGGCAGCTCGGCGCGCTCGCGGCGAGCCAGGCTATTTTGTGGCTGATCGTGCGCCTGCCGCCGAGGCGGCTCGTGCGTCAGGTGACGAAGCTCTGGGGCTTCGCAGCGTTCATCGGCCTCTCGTACGCGCTCACGTCCGAGGATCCGGCGATCGATCGCTGGGTGCCGGTGCACCTCGGCGGATGGACGGTGAGTCTCAACGTCGCCGGCGCGATCCTGGGCGGGCTGATGGTCCTGCGCGTCCTCTGCGTCGTCCTCGCGTCGCAGGTGGCGCGCGCCGGCGACGAGCGCGCGATCGCCGCGGGGATGGGCAAGCTCGGCGTTCCGAAGATCGTCGCCGCGTCGATCGACGCCGTCCTCGCGCTGATGGGGACGAGCGGCCGAGGGCGTGGTGGCGGTGGAGGCGGCGGCGGTGGTGGTGGCGGCGGTGGCGGCGGTGGCGGCGGCGGACGCAATGCCGATGGAGAGCCGCACGAAGGGTTCTGGGCGTCCGTGAAACGCCTCGGGCGCGGTGACGTCGCGCCGATCCTCCGCCGGATGGAGCGTCAGATCGCACGGACCGAGGAGCACCTCGCGGGGCACGATCTCGGCGCCGCGGGTGAGGGCGGAAAGCGCATGGCCGCCGACGTGGCGGTCATCGCCGGCATGGCGCTCACGATGCTCGGCATCAAAGCGCTCAAGATCCTCCCGAGCATCCCCTTCGCGCCGGGCCACAAGCTCGTCATCCTGACGCCGCTCTACATCGTCGCTGCGGTGAAGACGAAATCGCGCTTCGGCGCGACGCTGACCGGCCTCGTCATGGGCACGGTCGCGTTCCTCCTCGGCGACGGGCGCTACGGCATCTTCGAGATCGCCAAGCACGTCGCCCCCGGGCTCGTCTGCGATCTGCTCGTCCCGATCCTCACGCGTGGCGGGAAGCTCCCCGGCCCGATCACGTGGTCGTGGGTCGGTGGCCTGATGGGCGCGTGCCGCTTCGCGACGATCTTCGTCGTGACCCTCAGCGTGCAGGCGCCGGCGGTCGCGTGGGCGATGC
This sequence comes from Polyangiales bacterium, assembly GCA_038231275.1. Taxonomy (GTDB): domain Bacteria; phylum Myxococcota_A; class Polyangia; order Polyangiales; family Polyangiaceae; genus JANYHK01. Next base: position 20,865 of record JBBRLQ010000013.1, on the reverse strand, counting down.
TGATCCCGGGGCTCACGGTCCACACGCTCTTCGGCGTACTCTCCGGCGCGGTCAGCTGGCAGATCTTGAAGCCGCTCGCCGAGTTTCGCCGTCCCGAAAGTAACAAAACTGTAACAGGCGATCCTGCCTCGGCGCAGGAACACTCGTAACGCACGATCTCCCGAGAAATAAGCAATGACCAGCAAGCTCGTCACCGGCGACGGCCGGACCCACATCTCCTCTTCTCTCATGCGCGAGTCGCTCGTCGACCGTCGTGTCATCGCCAAGACGAACTCGGAGCGTGAGTTCTCGATCTTGCCCGACGTCACGCTCGTCAGCCTCGGAGGGCACTCGATCTTCGACCGCGGCAAGGGCGCGCTGCTCCCGATCGCCGACGAGCTCTCGGCGGCGCGCGGCAAGCACCAGATGGTCATCGGCGTCGGCGGCGGGACGCGCGTGCGCCACACGATTTCGATCGCGCTCGATCTGGGTCTGCCCACCGGCGGCGTCGCGCAGCTGGTCGGCGCGATGGAGGAGGCGAACGCCGTCTTCCTGAACGCGCTCCTCGCCAAGCATGGCTCGATCGTCATGCAGCGCGAGCACTTCTGGGAGCTGCCGCTCTACCTCGAGAACGGGATGATGCCGATCGTCATCTCGGTCCCGCCCTACCACTTCTGGGAGCCGCCGCCCGAAGAGGGCCCGATGCCCACGCACGGCTCGGACTTCGGTCTCTTCATCCACGCCGAGGTGCTCGGCATGCAGAAGATCATCTTCGTGAAGGACGAGGACGGTCTCTTCACCAAGGACCCGAAGAAGCACTCGGACGCCAAGCAGATCAAGAAGACGACGCTCGCGAAGCTCCTCACCGACATGCCGGAAGAGCTCATCTTGGATCGCCTCCTCTTCACGGCGTGGAAGACCGCGCGGCACGTAAAGAAGGTGCAGATCATCAACGGCCTCAAGCAAGGTGAGCTCACTCGAGCGCTGGCCGGCGAAGACGTCGGCACGGTCATCGAGAAGGAGATGACCCATGCTTGAGAGGAAGCGCATCGAGAGCCAGTTCGCCGACTCGCCGCTCACCGGCGTGGGAGACGGCGAGAAGGGTGGCTTTACGTACGACGCCGTCGCGATGATGCCCGACGTGAAGGTCGTCAAGATCGGCGGTCAGTCGGTGATGGATCGCGGACGCGCTGCGCTCTTCCCGATCCTCGAGGAGGTCGCGGCCGCGAAGGACATGTACAAGCTGCTCCTCTGCTGCGGCGGCGGAACACGCGCGCGGCACATCTACGCGATGGCCAGTGATCTCGAGCTGCCCACCGGCATTCTCGCGGCGCTCGGCGGGTACGTCCCGCGCCAGAACGCCCGCATGCTGCAGATGCTCCTCGCCAAGCACGGCGGGATCTACATCATGCACGACGACTTCGAGAAGCTGCCGCTCTACTTCCGACTCGGCTGCATCCCGATCATGACGGGCATGCCGCCGTTCGGGTACTGGGAGAAGCCGACCGAGAACGGGCGCATCCCGCAGCACCGCACCGACGCCGGCGTCTTCTTGAGCGCCGAGGTGCTCGGCTGCAAGCGCGCCATCTTCGTCAAGGACGAGGCCGGCCTCTTCGAGGACGATCCGAAGAAGAACCCCAAGGCCAAGCACATCCCGCGCATCACCGCGAGCGACCTCCTGAAGGCCGACTTGCCCGACATGATCCTCGAGCGCGTCGTCATCGAGTACCTCGTGCGCGCGCGATCGTGCCACGAGCTGCAGATCGTCAACGGACTCGAGCGTGGCATGCTCACCCGCGCGCTCGCCGGCGAGGACGTCGGCACGCTCATCACCAAGGCCTGACGCGATGAGAGCCGCCGGCGTCCTCTTCGTGCTCGCGCTCGGCGTCGCGCCGTCCCTCGCGTGCAAGAAGGATCCGCCGGCGGGCGGAGCGCCGCTGAAGGTCGCCGCGGCGGCCGATCTGGCGTTCGCGTTCAAGGACGTCGGCGACGCGTACACGAAGAAGACCGGGCAACCCGTGACGTTCTCGTTCGGATCGACGGGCCTCCTCGCGAAGCAGATCGCCGAGGGGGCGCCGTTCGAAGTCTTCGCGGCCGCCAACGTCAGCTTCGCCGACGACGCGGTGAAGAGCGGCGCGTGCGCGGCCGACAGCAAGGCGCTGTATGCGACCGGTCGGATCGTGCTTTGGTCGAAGAAGGGCATCGATCCGCCGAAGACGGTGGCCGATCTCGCGGACGCCAAGTGGGCGAAGATCGCGATCGCCAACCCGGAGCATGCGCCGTACGGACGCGCCGCGAAGGACGCGATGACGCGGGCCGGCGTATGGGACAAGGTGCAGCCGCGCGTCGTGTACGGCGAGAACGTCCAACAGACGCTGCAGTTCGCGCAGTCGGGGAACGTTGAGGTGGCGATCGTGGCGTTGTCGCTCGCCACTGTGACCGAGGGCGGCGCCTACTCCACGATCCCCGCGGAGGCGCACGAACGGATCGATCAGGCCCTGGTCGCGTGCAAAGGAAAAGGCGCCGCCGTGAGCGAGGGTGCACGTCGCTTCGTCGCGTTCGTCGGCTCGGAGGACGGGCGCGCGGTGATGCGTCGCTACGGGTTCTTGCTCCCGGGCGAACCGGCGGCGGCGAGCGCGAAATAGGCGGGTGGCGCCGTCACGAGGATGAGCCTTGGTGTTCCATTTCAGGTGTGACCTCGCCCCGCACCTTCGTCACGCGAACGCTACGGGGCGGTGACGGTCCGTGAAGCGCGGACCTGGCGAGGCGACGCTCCTCTCCGCCGAGGATTTGATCACGAACAAGCGCGCGGTCGGACGGAAATAAGACGAGATCGACGTGGACAAGCTGCTCGCAGCCATTGGCGCGAGGCGGACGAAATAAGGGGTAGACTCGCGGCGGGATGGACCTGGCGCCGCTCGTACTGTCGCTGCAGATCGCGTGCGCGGCGATCGTCGTGGCGGGGGTGCTAGGCGTCGCGCTGGCGGCGTTGCTCACGCGGGAGCGGCTGCCGGGGCGGGATCTGCTCGATGCACTCGTGACCGCGCCCACGGTGCTGCCGCCGACGGTGCTCGGGTACTACCTCCTCGTCGCGATCGGGCGGCGTAGCATGATCGGGCACGCGTTCGAGCAGCTGACCGGCTCGTCGATCGTGTTCACCAAGACGGGGGCGATCTGCGCGGCGACGGTCGGGGCCCTCCCCATCGTGGTGAAGTCGGGACGCGCGGCGCTGGAGGGGGTCGACGTCCTGCTCGTGCGCGCGGCGCGGACGCTCGGCGCGAGCCCGACGCGCGCGTTCTTCACGATCCGCTTGCCGCTTGCCGCGCGCGGGATCGTCGCGGCGCTCATGCTCGCGTTCGCGCGCTCGCTCGGCGACTTCGGCGTGACGCTCATGGTCGCAGGCGACATCCCGGGGGAGACGCAGACCGCGTCGCTCGCGATCTACGACGCGATCCAAGCGCACCGCGAGACCGAGGCGCTCGGTATGGTGCTCGTCCTCACGGCCGTCGCGATAGGTGTACTCTACACGGTAAATCGCCTTACCGCGAGGCGCGATGCCCACTGACGCGCTCACCGTGAAGATCGAAGTGGAGCAGCAAGGCGGCTTCCACCTCGACGTGCGGTTCGAGGCGGCGCCGGGGATCACGATCCTCTTCGGGCCGAGCGGTGCCGGCAAGAGCACGACGCTCGCAGCGATCTCCGGCCTCGTACGCCCGTCGCGGGGGAAGATCGCGCTCGGCGACGACGTGTGGTTCGACGCAGAGAAGAAGCTCGATCGCCCGGTGCACCTCCGCCGCGTGGCATTCGTCTTCCAGTCTCTCGCGCTCTTCCCGCACATGACGGCGGCGGCGAACGTCGCCTATGGGATGGACCGCGGTGCGAGCAAAGACGAGCGGGCCGCGCGCGCGAAGAAGATGCTCGAGCGGCTGCGCGTGGGTCACCTCGAGCACCGTCGCCCCGCAACCTTCTCGGGCGGGGAGGCGCAGCGCGTCGCGCTCGCTCGGGCCTTCGCGACGAACCCCAAAGTGGTCCTCTTCGACGAGCCCTTCAGCGCGATGGATCGCGAGCTGCGGAACGATCTCGTGCGGGATCTCCGCTCGTTCGTGGCGGAGCTCGGCGTGCCCATGCTCCATGTCACGCATCACCGCGGAGAGGCTCGCGCGCTCGGCGATCGCGCCGTACTGATCGACGGAGGGCGCGTGACGAAAGAGGGCCCCGTGAAGGACGTGCTGGGCGAGGACGGCGACGAGGTCGTGCCGAGCGCGGAGACGCGCGAAGGGGAGAGGTGGGGACGATGAGGACCATCCTGGCCGTAGCAGCGACCGTCGCGCTCGCGCTGGCGTGCGCGTCGTGCTCGAAGGCGAGCGAGTCGAGCGACGGAAAGCGAATGCCGAAGCCGCCGCCGCCCGCCACCGCTGCGCCCGCCGCCGCGGCCACGGTCTCGGTGGAGATCGACGGCACGCCGGCGCCGGCGATCGATGCCGCGAAGCTCGCGACCGTGCCGCCGGACTTCAAGGACGACGAGCACCGGGCGTGGAAGATGACGACGCTCCTCGGCGCGGCGGCGTCGCGCGAGGGCGCGGTGATCGCGGCGACCGGCGAGAAGGACATTACGATCCTCTTGCGGCGGCCATCGGGCGACAAGGATCCGGTGCCGGCGTTGATCGTGAATCGGCGCGGTGAGCTGTTCGCGAGCTTGCTCGCGCCCGAGGAGCCGTTCCCTGCGTACCATGGGCAAGGTGGCCGCCTCGCGCGCCCGGGCGATCCGTTGCCACGCGTCGGCGGCGTCACGAAGATTCGCGTCTACGTCGAGCGCGAAGCGGGAAAGTGATGCGCGCGACATGTCTCGCATGCGCGGCGGTCATGATGGCGGCGTCCTGCGCGCCCGCGCCTTCTCCCGGTCCGGCCGCGCCGTCCGCGGTGATCACGCCGGCGTTCGAGCCTGGAGACGCGACCGACGAGCTCACCGTCGCGCTGGCGGCGTACAAGGCGGGAGACAAGCCTGCGTTCGTGGCGTCGGCCGAGCGGGCCGTGAGGATTCAGCCGGGTCGCCCACGCGGGCTGTATTTTCTCGCCGCGGCCTACGCCGTGAGTGGGCGTGCCGACGAGGCGGTGGCCACGCTGACGCGGCTCTCCCGGCTAAAGGCCTATTTCGACATCGCCGCCGAAGACGACTTCGCGAGCCTGCGCGCGCGTCCGGACTTCGCGCAGGTGAAGGCCGAGCTCGACGCGCTGCTCCAGAAGCGAACGAACGCGAGCGCCGTGGCGTTCCGGCTTTCCGAGAAGGACTTCGTCGCGGAGGGAATCGCGGTCGACGAGGCGACGGGTGCGTTCTTCGTCAGCAGCGTGCATCGCCGCAAGATCGTCCGCGTCGCTCGGAGCGGGGTCGCCCTCGATTTCACGAGCCCCGAGGACGGCCTCCTCGCGGTCCTCGGCCTCGCCCTCGATCCCGCTCGAAAGGTCCTGTGGGCGTGCACCTCCGCGGTGCCGGAGATGCGCGGCTACGCGAAGGAGGACGAGGGCAAGGCGGTACTGGTCGCCCTCGATCTCGGGACCGGGCGCGTGACCCAGCGCCATCCCCTGTCCGGACCAGGACCTCACAACTGCAACGATCTGTTCCTCGACGCCGACGGGACCGTCCTCGTGAGCGACGCGGCGGCCGGCGATCTCCTCGCGCTGCCTCCAGGGAAAGGACCGCTCGGGCCGTTCGTCCCCAAAGGCTTTCGATCGCCGCAAGGGATCGCCGCGATCGGCGACGCGCTCTACGTGGCCGACTGGACCCGCGGCCTCGCGCGCGTCGATCGCGCGACACGGCGCGTGCGCTGGCTCGACGCCCCCGACGACTTGCTCCTCGCCGGGACCGACGGCCTGCGCGCGCACCACGGAAAGCTCATCGCCATCCAGAACGCGTACGAGCCACACCGCGTCGTCGAGCTCACCGTCGAGGGCGATCGCGTCGCCCTGTCGCGCGTCCTCGAGTGGAACCACGCCGAGATGCACGAGCCCACGCTCGGCGTCGTCGTCGGCCACGACCTCGTCTACGTGGCGGACAGCCAGTGGGGGAGCTTCGACAAAGACGGCAAAATTTGGCCTCCCGAGAAGCTCTTCGAGCCCACGGTGCTGCGCCTCCGACTGGAGTAGACTGCTCGGCCATGAAGAGCGCTCCCTTCGCCGCCGCCGCCGCCGCCGTCCTCGTCGCCGTCCTCCCGGGCTGCAAGAAGGGGTTCGGCTCCAACTTCGAGGGCGAGGTCACGCTGCGCACGACGCGCGCGGGCGGCCCGCCGCAAGACATGGTCGTCAAGGCCAAGGGCGAGAAGCTCCGCTTCGACACGACGAACAATGGCCAGGCGGCATGCGCGCTCTTCGATCCGCAGGCGAACAAGGTGGTGCTCGTGATGGACGCCCAGAAGGCGTACATGGACATGGACTTCTCCGCGCCGTCGGCCGCCCCCAACACCGATCCGCGCACGAGCGCCGTCGACAAGACCGGCAAGCACGAGACGATCGCGGGCCTCGACTGCGAAGACTGGGTGGTCAAAGACCCCAGCGGCAAGCGCACCGAGGTGTGCATCGCCGAGGGCCTCGCCTTCTTCGACATCGACGCGCTCCGTCACGGCGGCGGCGCGTCGTGGAACAAGGAGCTCCGCGAGAAGAAGAACTTCCCGCTGCGCAGCGTCGAGTTCGACGCCGCGGGCAAAGAGATCAGCCGCACCGAAGCGGTGACCGTCGAGAAAAAGTCGCTCGACGCATCTCTCTTCGACGTTCCCAAGGGCTACACGAAGATCGCGACGCCCTTCGCTCCGCCTCCGGCGGGCGCGCCCGCTGGTTCTACGCCTGCCTCCGCGCACACGCGGATGTGATCGGAGCCGCAGTGATCCGCGTCGAATCGCTGCACATCTACCCGGTGAAGGCGTGCGCCGGCATCGCGGTCGACGCCGCGCGCGTCGAGCGACGAGGCTTCTCGGGCGATCGGCGCTGGATGGTCGTCGACGACGAAGGCCTCTTCATCACGCAGCGCGACGAGCCGCGCCTCTGCCTGGTTCGGACGGCACTCGAGGGCGCGCGCCTCCGCCTCGAATACGGCGACGAGACGCTCGATCTCCCGCGCGCGATCGACGCGGGCACGCGGAGGCGCGTCGAGGTCTGGCACACCGAGGTCGAGGCGATCGAGCACCCGCCCGCGCGCAAATGGATGACGCGCATCCTCGGCCGCGCCGCGACGCTCGTGTACATGCCCGACGACGTCGAGCGCGCGGTGAAGCCGAGCCACGCCGCGCCGGGTGACATCGTCTCGTTCGCGGACGGCTTTCCGGTCCTCCTCGCGTCGACGGGCTCGCTCGCCGACCTCGAGCGCCGCGCCGGGCAGAAGCTCGGAATGAGCCGCTTTCGCCCGAACATCGTCGTCGCCTGCGACGAGCCGTTCGCCGAGGACGCGTGGCCGCGCGTGTCGGTGGGCGCCGCGACGTTCCGGGTTCCGAAGGGCTGCGACCGCTGCGTGGTGACGACGATCGATCCCACGACCGGCGCCGGCGGCAAGGAGCCGCTGCGCACGCTCGCCACGTTCCGGAGGTGGGACGAGGCGGTGTGGTTCGCGATCAACCTCGCCCCCGAGACCCTCGGTGAGGTTCGCGTCGGCGACGAGGTCACGCCGCTTCCTGTCGCGGGGTGACCGTCGGGAGGTGCGGCGGAATCGGAGCGCGCGCTAGGTCGTTTCAACGGTGTGGCGACGCCCGCGACGCACCGTTCTTGCCGCATCTCCGGCGCCGTCGCGCTCGTCTTCGCTCTCGCCAGCGGGTGCGCGAGGCCTTCGTCGCCGCCCGCCACGCACGTGGTGGAGGTCCCTCCCAGCGCGTCGGCCGCGCGCGCCCCGCCGACCTCGGCGACTGCAGCCGCCACCCAAACCGCCAGGGCGACGGGCCCTGACGACGACGCCACCGTCAAGGTCCGCTTCTACGTCCTCGATCAGGAGCTGCGCAAAGATCCCAAAACTGGGCAGGAGCGGTTCCACACGACGCTCGAGCTCGTGGCCGACACCCAGCCGCCGCAGCGTCTCCTGATCGGCCGTCTGAACGAGCCTGGCTGCCGCCTGGCCTACCACGCCGCGGAGCTGGACGACGCCCCGCGCGTGAAGGGTGGGCTCGTCTGCTACTACGCGGGGTACGGAGACTACGTCCGCGTCGCCGACGACGGTGCCGGTCGGCTCAGCGTGTCGACCTTCGGCCAGTCCGAGGCACTCAGCGGCAACGAGAATCCGCCGCACGAGCACGAGCGCATGATCGGCCGACTTGCGGTGCCGCCTGGCCGCCGCCTCGTCTTCGAGCTCGTCGAGCTCGACGCCGGCGCGCTCCCCTGAAACGAACGCTGGTGTAGGCGCACGGCGCCGGCGCGACGCGCGCAGGTGCGCGACGTTCCGCTGGAAAGAAGGGCTCGTTTCCGTCGAACCATTCTCGGCCCGCGGTGTTTAAGCTACCGAGGACTGAGCGATGGATCCCGACGAGGCCCTCTACGCGCGCGTGCGCCGCGGCGACATGCGCGCGTTCGACGAGCTTTACGCGCGATATGAGTCGCGCCTGTACGGATTCCTGCTGTCGATGCTCCGCAACCGCGCGGACGCAGAGGACGTGTTTCACGAAGCGTTCATGAAGGCGCTCGACGCGCGCGACGTCGAGCTGCGGCCCGGGGGATTCCGGGCGTGGCTGTACCGGATCGCGCGAAACTCCGCGCTCAACGTCCTCCGCGGGCGAGAGCGCGGCGCGCGCGCGATCACGTCGATCCCCGAAGAGGCGCCGCGTCTGCGCGCGGACGAGCGCCTCGAAGGCCACGAGCTCGATACGGCGCTCGCTGGAGCCGTCGCGCGCCTGCCACCGCGCTTGCTCGAGCTCTTCCACTTGCGCTCGTCCGGCATGACCTACGAGGAAATGGCCGAGGTGCTCGAGACGCCGCTCGGCACGATCAAGTCGAGAATGAGCCAGATGGTGACCACGTTGCGAGAGGAGATGAAGCCATGGACTGCGTCGTAGTCGATCTCGTCAGCTACCACTTCGGCACGCTCGAGGAGGGGGCGCGCGACGCGATCGACGATCATCTCCTCGGCTGCACAGCGTGTCTGCGGTCGTACCTCGCGCTGAAGCGCCAGGTCGCGCGAGGGGTCGGCGGCGAGGTCCCTTCCGACGCGGTGCGCGCCAGGCTTCGCGGCGCGGTGGCCGAGCGCTTTCGACCCTCGACGTTGGCGCGCGCGCGCGGTTGGATGTCGCGTCCTATTCCGTTCTACCAGGGCCTCGCCGCCGCAGTGCTCGCGCTGGTGGTCGCTGCGCTGCTCCCGGCGTTCGCGGACAAGACGCCGCCCGCGGCTGGCGGACGCTACGTCGACACGGCGCGCCCGCTCGCGGAGAGCCTGTCCATCTACTGAGTGGAAGCGTTCGAACGAATCCACTGAAAAGACTCCACTGAAGAGAACCTTCTCAAGAGATTCCATTGAAGAGACTCCACTCGAGCGACTCCACTCAAAAGAAATCACCCGAGAACGCACCATGAAGGTCTCCACGCTCACGCTCCCGTTGACCCTCGCTCTCTTCGGCGCGTGCGGTCACCCTGACGCTTCCCCGACGCCGACGCCCACGGGCGCCGCGCCTCAAGCGGCCCAGGCCCCCGCGTCCGCTCCGGGCGCCGCCGAGCCCGAGGACCCGATCCCGGTGGAGAAGTTCACCGACGGCGAGAAGGCGTTCCGGACCGTGAAGGACACGCTGCTCGCGAGCTACTACTCCGCCGGCCTCACCGAGGACGATCTCTACCGCGCCGCCGCCGAAGGGATGATGGCGCGCATCGATCCGAAGCAGCAAAAGTGGAACAAGCTCCTCTCCCCGTCGGAGCTTGCCGAGATGCAGGCGGACATCAAAGGTGAGGTCATCGGCGTCGGCGTGAAGATCCACTTCGATCCGGCCACGGGCCACATTGGCGTCCTCGGGACCGTCGCCGGCTCTCCCGCCGAGCGCGAGAAGCTCAAGGCGGGCGACGAGATCCTCAGCGTCGACGGCAAGCTCTACAAGGGGAAGGAGATCCGCGACGTCGTCCACGACATCCGCGGCAAGACCGGCGATGCCGTCACGCTCACGGTGCTCCGCGACGACAAAGTTTTCAGCGTGTCCCTCAAGCGCGAGATCGTCCCCATCGACGTCGCGAGCGGCGGAATGCTGCCCAACGCGGTCGGCTACGTACGCATCCACACGTTTCACGAGAAGACCCCGGGCGTTCTCAAGGGAGTCCTCGGCACGCTGTCCGGCGCGCGCGCGATGGTGCTCGACCTGCGCATGAACGCGGGCGGCCTCTTCGACGAGGCAATCACCAGCGCCGGCTACTTCTTGAAACCCGGGACGCCGATCGTGAAGGTGGATCGGCGCGGGCAGCCGTCCGAGACGATCTCTGCGAAGGGCGAGCGCATCGTCGGCGACATGCCGTTCGTCGTACTCGTGAACGAGGAGACCGCGTCGGGCGCCGAGCTGCTCGCCGCCGCGCTCGCCGAGGGTCGCGGCGCGCAGGTGGTCGGGTCACGGACGTTCGGGAAGTGGAGCGTGCAGAAGCTCGACACGCTCGCGAACGGCTACGCCATCAAGTACACGACGAGCTTGTTCTCCACGCCGAGCGGCCGCTCCTTTGGGGGGCAAGGCTTGCCCCCCGACGTCGAGGTCGCGTTCGGCGGAGGCAGCGGCGATCACACGCTCGACAAGCTCCTCGCGCAGCCCGACCTCGGCAAACGCGCGGCGGAGGACCCGCAGCTCCGCACCGCGATGGGCCTCTTGCGCCCCAAGCCCTGAGCGGCTGTACTTCGACGCGGAAGCGCCCGTCGGCTGGCTGCCGGCCCCGGTTTTCAAAACCGGTGCGGGGCGCGAAAGCGACCTGGGCGGGTTCGATTCCCGTGCGCTTCCGCCATTTTTCCCGGAAAACGCGGGTTACGCCGTTTCCGCGTCCTTCTGCTCCCCGCCGGTTCCTAAGCCAGGAATCCGACCGCGGTCGTTCAGGGATCAATCGCCACCGCTTGCCGAGGTCCAGAGCGAGCACGACGATCAGGTTCACTGCCTCGTGGACGCTGACCCGCTGCTCGCCGAGATGCGATGGTGAGACTCTCATCGCCTCGCATTCCTAGATGTGCGTGGGCGCTGATCACGTTCGGAGTCCTCTCGATCGGCCCGTGGGCGATCGGCCAACCGAAACCTCTGTCCGCTTTGGACTCTTTGCGGGTGCTGGCTACGAGCTCCTCCTCTCTTCCCCCGCGACTCGATGGACCGACTCGGCCACGGTGTGGATCTCGGTCTGCAACTTGGAACCGGAATCGATTTTTAGTGGCCGCAAAACCGTGGCGACGCGGCTAAAACGCCCACCCCGCGTTCATGGCGTCATCGTGCTGGCGTCATCGTGCCGGAGCCTCAGAGCAGACCCGTCACCTCGCCCACCGCGATCTCCCACGCCAGGTTCGCGTGCAGCGCAGCGGTCGGCAAGAGCGGCATCTCGAGCGCGGCCCCGGCCATCAGGATTTCGAGCTCGGTGCAGCCCAGGAGCAGGGCTTCGGCGCCTCGCGCGGAGAGCGCGCGGGCGATCTCCGTCAGGCGCGTCCTCGACGACGGGACGATGCGGCCGCCGATGAGCTCCTCGTAGATGATGCGATGGATCTCCTCTTGCTCCGCCGCCTCGGGCACGACGATCTCGAGCCCGCGCGACGCGAGGCCGCGCGCGTAGAAGCCATCCGCCATCGTGAACCGCGTGCCGGTCAGGCCGAGGCGCCTGACGCCGAGCCGCCTGGCCTCACGCGCGACGGCGTCGAACACGCTCAGCACCGAGAGAGCCGAGCGCGCGTCGGGGAGGACCTTGTGCATCGTGTTCGAGGCGACGAGCGCGAAGTCGGCGCCTGCGGCGGTGAGGGCGCGGAGCTCGGCGGCGAGACCCTCGGCGAGCGCGGCCCAGTCGCCGACGTGTTGAAGCTCGACGTAGCGCCCGAACGACACGCTCGCCAGCACGATTCGCGGATAGAAATGATCGCCGCGCTCGGCGAAGTGACGGCGCACGATCGTCTGGTAGTAGAGCACCGTCGACTCCGGGCTCATCCCGCCGACGATGCCGATGGTCTTGGTGGGCATCCCTCGAGGATTCCGGGGAACGGCCGCGACGGACAGGTACAGTCGCGGCCGGGGTACGGCTGCACAGTGGGACTGTGCCGTGTCGTCGAGGCGAGGTACCGTTTCGTCCGATGGCGGACAGCAGCGACCTCGAGCCGCGGTTGCGTGGGCTGCCGGCGGTGACGGCCGTGCTCGGCCGCCCACGCGTCGTCGCTCTGGCGGAGGCGCACGGGCGCGCGGCGGTGACCGGCGCAGTGCGTGACGCCATCGCCGACGCGCGCGCATCCATCTTCGCGGGGCGTGAGGCGGCGGTGTCCGACGAGGACGTCGAGGCGCGCGTGGCGCGTGCCGGCGCCGGGACGTTGCGGCCGGTGCTGAACGCCACAGGCGTCATCGTGCACACCAACCTCGGGCGGGCGCCGCTGGCGGCCGAGGCCATCGCGGCGATGGGCGAGATCGGCGCCGGGTACGCGACGCTCGAGTACGATCTCGACGCCGGCGCGCGCGGCGAGCGCAGCGTCCACGCGACGGCGCTGCTGCGCGAGCTGACCTTGGCCGAGGACGCGCTCGTCGTGAACAACAACGCGGCGGCGGTGCTCCTCGTCCTCGCGGCGCTCGCGACGGGACGTGAGGTCGTCGTGAGTCGAGGCGAGCTCGTCGAGATCGGCGGCGGGTTTCGCATCCCCGACGTCCTTCGGCAATCGGGCGCGCGTCTCGTCGAGGTGGGCACGACCAACCGAACGCACCCCGCCGACTACGAACGCGCGATCGGCGAGGAGACTGCCCTCCTCATGAAGGTGCACCGATCGAACTTCGCGATCGTGGGCTTCACGCGCGACGTCGAGCTCGGCGAGCTCGCGGTGATCGGTCACGCGCGCGGGATCCCCGTCGTGTACGACGCCGGCTCGGGCGCGCTTCGCGAGACGGCCGCGGGCGAGCCGACCGTGGCCTCGTTCGTCGCGGCGGGGGCGGACGTGGTGACGTTCTCCGGCGACAAGCTCCTCGGCGGTCCGCAGACTGGAATCGTCGTCGGGAAGAAGGCGCTGGTCGAGCGCATGCGACGCCATCCTCTAATGCGCGCCGTGCGGCCGGACAAGACGTGCCTCGCCGCGCTCGCCGCGACGCTACGCCTGTGGCGCGACGCGCCGGAGCGGATCCCGGTGGTGCGCATGCTCGAGCAGACCGTCGCGTCTCTGGAAGGCCGCGCCGCGCGCATCGTCGAGGCCGCGCGCGCGAGCGGGATCGTCGCCGAGGTCGCCCCGTCCGTCTCACGCGTGGGCGGAGGCGCGGCGCCGACGCGGGAGATCGAGAGCCGCGCGGTTCGGGTCCCGACCAACGACGCGAACGCGCTGGCCGCGGCGCTGCGGGCGGGAGCTCCGCCGGTCGTTGGACGCATCGATGACGGCGCCGTCTTCCTCGACCTGCGCGCCGTGTCTCCCGTAGACGACGAGCGACTCACTGTCGCGCTCGTCGCGGCGGCGAACGCGGTCCAGGGCACGGGATGAGGCGATGAAACGATGAGGCACGTCGTCGTCGGGACCGCGGGGCACGTCGATCACGGCAAGACCTCGCTCGTGGAGGCGCTCACCGGCACGAACTGCGATCGCCTCCCCGAGGAGAAAGCGCGGGGAATCACGCTGGAGCTGGGCTTCGCGTCGTGGCGCGTATCGCCGTCGCTCGACGCGAGCGTCGTGGACGTTCCGGGGCACGAGAAGTTCGTTCGCACGATGGTGGCGGGAGCCACCGGGATCGATCTCGTCGTCCTGTGCGTCGCCGCCGACGACGGCGTGATGCCCCAGACGCGCGAGCACCTCGACGTATGCGCGCTGCTCGGGGTTCGCGCGGGGGTCGTCGCGATCACGAAGAGCGATCTGGGCGACGAGGAGACGCTCGCCCTCGTCGAAGAGGACGTGCGTGCGGCGACGCGCGGAACGTTCCTCGCGGAGGCGCAGGTCGTGCGGACGTCGGTCCGCGCACGAAGCGGCCTCGACGCGCTCGCCGCGGCGGTAGCGAAGGCCGCAGGCGCATCATCGCTGCGAGCCGTCAAAGGGCCCGCGTATCTTGCGATCGACCGTGTTTTCTCGAAGGCCGGCGCGGGCACGGTCGCGACGGGGACGCTCGCGCGCGGGACGCTGTCGGTCGGCGATGCGGTCGCAATCCTCCCGACCGCGCACGGCGACGTCGCGACCGCGCGCGTTCGCGGGCTCCACGTGCACGGGGCCGCGGTCGCATCTGCCGCGGCTGCTTTGCGCGTCGCCGTCAACGTGGTCGGAGAAGGGGAGGGGAGCGTGGCGCGCGGCGCCGTCGTCGCGTCGGCCGGCTGGCAAGCTCCAACGCGGTGGGTCGAGGTCGATCTTCATCTCCTCGCCTCCTCGAAGGGGCTGCCGCGCCGCGCCGCGGTCATGTTCCACGTCGGGACCGTCGGCGTGCCGGCGCACCTCTCTGTCCTCGGCGCCGACGCGCTCGCTCCCGGAGCGCGTGGTGTCGCCCGCGTGCGTCTCGATGCCCCGATCGCCGCGTACGCCGGGCAGCCGTTCGTCGTTCGACGCGCCGAACGCGGGCGAGACCGTACGATCGGCGGAGGCGTCGTGCGCGATCCGCACCCGCGCACGACGCGCGGCAAGGTGCCAGGAGCGGACAGCACGGTGCGCGCCATGGTCGACGAGGCGCGGTATGCCGGGATCGACGTCGCGGAGCTCGCGCGCCGGTTGCCGCCGGATCGGGACGTCGCGCGTGAAGCCGCGGCGCTGGTGGCGTCCGGTGCGGCGCTCGAGGCGGGCGGCAAGCTCTACTCGGCGACGCTGGGGAGCGAGGCGACGCGCGCGGTGACGGGGAGCGTTCGCGCGCTGCACGCGGCGCGGCCGCACGCGGGAGGAATCCTGACCGCCGAAGTCGAGACGCAGGTTCCGCCGCGCCTCCGCGCGCTCGTGCCCGCCGCGATCGCCTCTCTCGTCGCCAACGGCACGCTGGCGCAGACCGGCGCCGTCGTCCGCGACGCCGCGCGCGGAGGATTCGATCCGGCGGCGCTGGAGCGGGTGGCGCGAATTTACGCCGCGGCAGGCCTCGCGCCGCCGCTCGACGAGGAGGCCCGCGTGGCGGCGACGCTCGACGCTCGCCCCTTCCGCGACACCCTCGTCGAGCTGAAGCGCGCGGGCACGTTGCGCGCGCTCGGCGGCGGGCTCCATTTCGACGGCGCCGCCCTCGACGCGCTCAAGCTCCGCGTCGCCGCCCACTTCGCGAGCGCGACGGCGCTGACCCCCGGCGCCTTCAAGGAGCTCGCCGGCGGCCTCTCGCGAAAATACGCCATCCCGCTCCTCGAGTGGCTCGACACGCAGGGAATCACGCGCCGTCAGGGAGACGTGCGAATCGCTGGCCCGGCCGCGCGCAAGTCTTGAACGCCGCTCAGCCCGCGGAGTAGCCCATCTCGCGCGCCATCCAGCGCATGCAGTCGAGCGACGTGACCATCCCGATGACCGTCCCCTCGCGTGTGAGGATCGGCACGTGGTGGATGGACTCGGTCGCCATCAGCGAGACCGCGTGTGACAGCGGCGCGTCCTCGGGGAGCCAATGTGAGCAGGGACTCATGACGTCGCCCACGGTGCCGTCGGAGCCGTCGTTCAATGCCAGGTCCGTCGTCGTCACGATGCCGAGCGGTCGCCACTCGAGGTCGACGACCGGAACGCCGTCGAGGCCGTGCTCGGTCATCAGCGAGAGGAGCTTCTCCAGCCGGGTGTCGGCCGTCACGCAAACGAGGTCTCGGCGAACGAGCTCGCCCAACGGGACGCGCGCGGCCGCCTCGGCCATGTCGATCCGCGACGAGCGTCGCGCGTCGCGTCGTGCCTTCATGTCGGGAGGGGCGCAGCGCAGGGCGGCGTGAGGCGTCGTGCGATCGGCGGGCAAGGTCTCGAGGAATCCGCACTCGGCGCAGCGATCGACGCTCACCGTCGCCTCTTGCGAAGGGCAGAACACGTCGAGCGACGTTCGCGGATCGCGCGAGCCGACGAGGTCGCGTCGGGAAATGGGGACCGTCTGAGGCTCGGGTGCCGGCGTGGAGATGGGTTGGCGTCGCGGCAAGAACTCCGTGAGCGCGTGGCGTGTCCGTCGCGGGGCGCTCATCGCTCCCCCCCTTCGTGCGAGACCGAGAGCGCGTCGAGCGCAGCGTCTTCGTCGTGCATGTCGCGCAAGAGCCCACGAACGAGCCACAGCGCGTCGTCGGCGAGGCGCGTGGGCGGCTTGGTGTCGAGCTCGGCCTCGTACGAAATCGCGGCGAGCGCGGCGCGCTGCGCAGTGTGCTCTTCGTGGAGCCGCGCGAGCGCGGCAGGGGAGAGGAGGGGTACCAGCGCGGTCTCCTCCGTCAAGAGGTGCGCGCGGAACGAGACATCGAGCTCGCGGACCGCCTCTCTCAGATCACCGAGGCCGCCCGGGATCTCGCCTAGAACCCGCGCCCCCGACTCTTCGAGGCGCGCGAGGAGGACGCGAAGCTGGCGGTGCTCTCGCCTCAGTCGGTCGCCGTCTTCTCGGCTGATCATAGGCTTCCCTCCTCTGGACTCGCGCGGTGCATCCGCGCCAGCCACGACAAGAGATCCAAGTCCCATACCAAGCCGACGACCACCCCTTCGTCGGACACGATTGGCAAGTACCGCACCCGCTCGACGAGCATCGCATTCAGGGCGTCGCGGACGCGCCCGGTCTCGGGGAAGACCACGACGTGGCCGGTCATCACTTCGCGCACCCTGGCCGGAACGAGCCTCGCGAGGAGCTCGCTCAACGCGGCGCGCGACGGCGGCGGCGGCGTGCTCGGACGAAGCCGGTCCGCCGACACGATCCCCAGGAGCGTGCCGTCGTCGTCGACCACCGGCAGCACGCGCCCCGTCGAGGCGCCGACGTGTTGGCGAAGCTCCTCGAGCTCGAGGTCGGCGTGGGCGGTCGTGAAGGTCGCGGCCATCACCAGACCGATGGGAGTGCGGGCGCTGATCTCCTCGAAGCGGCCCGCTGCACGGTCTCCGAAGCGCATCGCGACGACGCGCATTTCGGGCGGCTCCGCGTCGGAGGCGCAGACGATGTGGGCGCCGCACGCATCCGCGTCCTCCGCCCACGTGACCAACCGCGCGCAGTCGTGGCAGACCTGGGCGGGGAACGTCCGCCCTTGGAACGGGCAGTAGACCGAGAGGGTGCGGCGGCGCTCGCCTCCTGGCGTGAGGTGCACCGTCGTCCGAATGGGAACGCGCTCCACCCGCATTGCCAGCTTTTCGCTGCGAGCTCCGTGCCCGGCGTGAACCTCTTGCACGGCCGCGTCGCAGCGGGCGGCCCGCGCACGAGGTGCGCCGCTGTGCAAAGTCTGCAGCGTTTGGAGCCGGTCACGCGCTCGGCCATTTGGCTGGATGGAGCCGGCGAGGGTTCATCCCGAGCGCTCAGGATCTCACACGCGTCGGGCGCCAGGAGGTCGGCGCAAGACGTTCGTGGGGTCGCAAGGGCCGCGCCCCGGCGCGTGAATTTTCGCCAATCAGGCGCCCGGTCGGTCGAGGCACGCGCCTTGCTCGATGGCCGGAATCCCGTGAGCGCACTTCCCACAGCACGCAAGGTAGAGGACGGAGGCGCACACGACCTCGACCTGTCCGGCGTGCGCATGATGCCGTCGGCCATCGCCGCATGCCTCCACTGCGGATCGTCGTGCGACCCCGGCGACACGTTCTGCTGCAGCGGCTGCGAAGCGGTCTACGGTCTTCTGCGCGGCGAGGGCCTCGGCCGTTACTACGACCTGCGCGGCGACGTCGGGTTGCCGGCGACCGAGGCGCGCGCCCGCGATCACAAGTGGCTCGAGGTGCTGGCGCAATCCCCGCGGATGACGCTCGACGTGCAGGGCATCCAGTGCGCCGCGTGCGTGTGGCTCTTCGAGCAGCTGTTCCGCCGCCACGAGGGCGCCCTCTCGATCGTCGTGAACCCTGCCCTCGGCAAGATGGACCTCTCGGTCACCGGCGCGTTCTCGCTCCGTGACTTCGTCGTCGACGTCGAGCGCTTCGGGTACGCGGTCGGCCCGTCGCTCAAGGACGATCGCGCGCCGCCCGGCGACCTGCTGACGCGCATCGGCGTCTGCGTCGCGATCGCGATGAACACGATGATCTTCTCGGTCGCGGTCTACGCGGGCCTCCGCGAAGGCCCGCTCTTCCGACTCTTCGGCGCGCTCAACTTCGCGCTGGAGACGCTCTCGGTCATCGTCGGCGGCACGGTGTTCTTCCGCTCGGCGTGGCAGGCCATCCGGAGGCGCGTCCTCCACCTCGACGTCCCGATCGCGCTCGGCATCGCCCTCGCGTACGCCGGCTCCGCGTACGCGTACGTCGTGCGCGGCGCCGGCACCTACTTCGACACGCTGAGCGTCTTCATCGCGCTCATGCTCGTCGGCCGGCTCCTTCAGGAGCGGATGGTCGAGAAGAATCGACGGATGCTCCTCGAGAGCGACGGCGCGCTCGGACTGCTCACACGGCGCCTCGTCGACGGCGTCGTGTCGATCGTCCCGGCGACCGAGATCGAAGAGGGTGACGAGCTCCTGGTGGCGCCCGGCGACCTCGTGGTCGTTCCCGGCACGCTCGAGGGCGAGGCCGCGTCGTGCTCGCTCGACTGGATCGATGGGGAGAGCGCGCCGCGCCCGTTCGCGAAGGGCGAGGCCCTGCCGGCCGGCGCATTCAACGTCGGCGAGTCCGCCGTGCTTTTGCGCGCGACAGCCGGGTGGGCCGGATCGCCGGTCGCCTCGCTCCTGCGTGGCGCCCGTCCCGGCGACGCCGCACGCGCCACGCCGTGGTGGCAGTCCTTCGCGCGGGTTTACGTCATGGGAGTCCTGTCGCTCGCCGTGATCGGCTTCGTAGGCTGGTGGCTAGCGACGCGCGACGTCGAGCGCGCGCTGGTGGTCA
Source organism: Polyangiales bacterium (assembly GCA_038231275.1). GTDB lineage: Bacteria > Myxococcota_A > Polyangia > Polyangiales > Polyangiaceae > JANYHK01. Next base: position 1,874 of record JBBRLQ010000013.1, on the reverse strand, counting down.
CCGCCGGCGTCCTGATCGTGACTTGCCCGTGCGCGTTCGGCATCGCGACGCCCCTCGCGTACGAGCTCGTCAACGCTGGACTGCGGCGAAACGGCCTATTCGTGCGCTCCGCCGGCTTCCTCGATCGCGCGAAGAACGTGCGCCGCGTCGTCTTCGACAAGACCGGGACGCTGACGACGGGCGCGCTCGAGGTCGTCGACGCAGCCATCCTCGAGGGTCTGTCGGCGGAGGATCGCCGCATTCTCTACAACCTCACCGCGCGCAGCGGTCACCCCAAGAGCCAGGCGATCGCGCGCGCGCTCGAGCCGCGCGGCGTCCGCTTCGAGCGTGGCGCAGCGGTGATCGAGCGCGCCGGCCATGGCCTCGAGGTCACCGTCGATGGCCACGTCTACTCCGTCGGCGCCGGTCCGGCGGGCCAGGTCGCGTTCGTCGTCGACGGTGCGCCCCGCTGCCTCCTGAAGCTTCGCGAGCGACTGCGGCCCGACGCGAAACGCGAGGTCCAAGATCTCACGCGACGCGGCTACGACGTTTGGATCCTGAGCGGCGACGACGCGTCCAACGTCGACGCCCTCGCCGATCGCGTCGCGCTGCCGCCGGGTCGCGCGCTCGGCGGCAGAAAGCCCAGCGACAAGCTCCAGTTCGTGCGCGACGTCGATCGCGACGACACGCTCGTCATCGGCGACGGGCTCAACGACAGCCTCGCGGTGGAGGAGGCCTTCTGCTCGGGCACGCCGGCGGTGGACCGCCCCTTCATGCCGGCGCGCACCGACTTCTACTTCACGACGCCAGGCCTCCGACCCGTCGGCCTCGCCCTCCGCGCCGCGCGCGCGCTCGATCGCGTCACGCGGCGCAACCTCGTCGTCGCCGTCGCCTACAACGTCCTGACCGTCGGCCTGGCCTATGCGGGGCTCCTGTCGCCCCTCGTGTGCGCGATCGTGATGCCCGTCAGCTCGATCACCGTGGTGCTCGCGACGACCTTCTCCCTCTCGCCAAGGAGCGCCCTTTGGAAGTCCTGACCCTCCAAATCTTCGTCAGCCTCGTCCTCGTCGTCATCTCGATTTTGGCGTTCGCCAGCAGCGTACGCCGCCGCGATCACGAGCACGCCGATCGTCTCGCCCTCTTCCCCCTCGAAGAGGAGTCCACCGAAACCAACCCGGAGCGCCCCCATGACCGCTGAGATCGCCACCCCCGACACCGGCCCCGTCCGGCAGGAGCGCATCGTCTACAACGACGCCATCGCCCGCCGCTTCGTCGCCGCGAGCGTCATCTTCGCGATCGTCGCGATGCTCGTCGGGTTCGTCGTCGCCCTCCAGCTGGCGTGGTATCCGGCAAACGCGGCGTCGTTCCTGAGCTTCGGCCGCCTGCGCCCGCTCCATACCAACGCCGCCATTTTTGCCTTCGTCGGCAACATGATGTTCGCCGGCATCTACTACTCCACGCAGCGCCTCGTGAAGGCGCGCCTCGCCTCGGACACGCTCTCCAGCATTCACTTCTGGGGATGGCAGCTCATCATCGTCGCCGCCGCCGTCACGTTGCCGCTCGGCTACACGCAGGGCAAGGAGTACGCGGAGCTCGAGTGGCCGATCGACATCGCGATCGCCATCGTGTGGGTCGTCTTCGCGGTCAACTTTTTCTGGACGCTCGCCAAGCGCCGCGAGAAGCACCTGTACGTTGCGGTCTGGTTTTACATCTCCACCATCATCACGGTGGCGGTGCTCCACATCGTCAACAGCCTCGCGATCCCTGTGTCGGCATTGAAGAGCTATTCGATTTACGGCGGAGCCCAAGATGCGTTGGTGCAGTGGTGGTACGGCCACAACGCCGTCGCCTTCTTTCTGACGACCCCCGTTCTCGGCATCATGTACTACTTCTTG